>CAWKDK010000022.1:0-104552 GCA_963848375.1 Terriglobia bacterium | reverse complement strand
TATCAATGACGACACCAGAGGTTCGCAACTGCTCGGCAGTTGAAATCAATGCATCGATTCTGGATAAGATAGAGAGTTTTTTCAGGAGATTCGTATCCCTTCCAAATGATCGTCTCTACCTCTTGGTATCGGCCTGGACGCTCGCTACCTACTTCTACAAAGATTTCGAATACTTTGGCTACCTTGCTATCTCCTCGCCTGAGCCCGAGTGCGGCAAGAGTGTTCTTCTGCGCATTCTGGACAAGCTTGTTTTCGATTCCAGCGGCGTATTCGCTTCGCAGACCGAGGCGAGCCTATTTCGCGATGCATGCCGGACGCAACTATTTGATGAAGAAATTGATACCTGTTTGTTTACACATTGCGAAGCTCAAACAGATCCTGAACGCTGGCTTTCAACGTGGTGCAAAGGTTCCTAGGTGTGACAAGGTGCAGCAATCGAAAAAGGAAACCTTTGAACTCGGGTTATACGATGCCTACGCTCCACGAGCGTTGGCTGGGATCAGCTTAGAACACGTATGCCAGGGGCCGACAAAGACGCGCACTTTCATGATTTCAATGGAACGCCGCAAGAAGTCGGAACGTACGCAAAAGTTCCGGGGGCGGGCTGTAGAAACCGAGGCATCGAAGCTACATGAGGAAATCGGAACGTGGGCAGAACAGAATGCGAAGTCGGTCCAACAAAAAGCTGAAACCGCGTCGTTTCCAAGCTTGGATGACTTTAGTGAACGCACCGCCGACATCTCAGAAGCACTAATGGCAGCCCTCGAAGTTGTATATGCGAATTCGGGATGCCTAGAAATAGAGCGCTCAAAGCTGTTAGGCGCAATCGCAGTTTCGAGAGGAGAACAGTACAACTCAGCCGAGACTGCAAAGGCCTTCAGGGCGCTACAACAGCTGGCCCAAGATGAGAATCCGGTCAGAGCGAATGCAACCGAGCTTGTTGCAAAATGTGCGGGGTTCAGCGACTGTGATGAACGCGCTTTTTCAGAGGCTCTCATAAAGCATGGGAAGACCCCAGTTAGTGCACGAATTAACGGTGGGATACCGTTGAAGCGCTACGTTATCAGTAAGCAAGAGATTGACGAGATCTGTGCAACCTACTACACCGCAGAGCCTGGTGCCAGTTCGTTGTAGTAGTTGTAGTAAGTACTAGAGAGAAGGAGGGGAGTAAATTACGAGACCAAAGAATATGCATTACGTCTGAGAGGCTACTACGCTTACTACGCGTGTTGTACTCGGGGCTCTTTCCTCGGGTTGGTGATCCAATCTGACTATGGTGCGCGAAGAGCAGGAGAGACCTACGAGCCGCTCCAAGCATCAACTGCCCAAGCCGCAAAACGATACACTCCGAAGAATTCCATATAGTTATATATATATATATATTCACCAACACGTTTTTTCTATGTGTCGCAGATAAACGTTCCCCGCTTTCTGTACGACAATGCGTGACTACTCGAAAGAAGAGCATCAAGAACTGACAAGTCGTGCCGTTGGCTGCCTCGCAAGTTGTTGATAACGAGCCGAAAACAAGCGTTCATATTATTATGCGTGAGACCCACCGCAGAGACCTCAACGGGCATCGTTATCTCGCAAGGACTAAGCGCGTGAAAAGACTATTTTAGCTCTTCTGCTTATTTGTTCTCACGCCTTTGGGGCAACGTGGTTTGTTCGCTCCGGGGCATCTGGGAACGGCACCAGTTGGGCGAATGCCTGGGCGAATCCGCGGGCAATCAACTGGTCAGGGCTGAGTGCTGGCGACACTGTTTGTATTGCGGGTGGGACATATTCGGGGCTTCGGCAGTATCGTGACGAACAAAAGCGGAACCTCAACCGCGCCTATTACCATCAAGCGAGCCTATGCACTCGACTCGAAATGTGGATCGACAACGACAGGATGGAATTCGGCTTACGACGCTCAGGTCGTCCTTGTCGCCGGGGCCGCGATTGTCTTTCGGAGCAGCTACATCACAATCGACGGGAATGTCAGCAACGGGCTAAAAGTCTCGATGGTCATCAGGGACTGCCCCGGTAAGACGTGGAACGAGTGCTTTGCTGTATCTTCCGTGGGCGCAACTAATGGAATTACTCTTCGTCACCTAGAGCTTTCCGGCCCTTGCAACGGAGACCGACGAGCCCCACTTGTCAATCTCAAGGAACAGATTTCACGTTTGATCCTCGCGGTCTTGCGATCCAGTCGGGCGACGGGTCTCCGCAAAAGAACTGGCTCGTACAGTACAACAATGTTCACGGTTGGTGCGACGGCATCTACGCGAGTAATACCAATGGCCTGATAATCGAGCACAACAGGATCGCCGACATCATGGCATTGCCCACCGCAGGCAATCCGCACATCGGCTGTCATGACAACTTCTTCATCACGAACGGCTCTAACGGAACCTTCCGATATAACGAGGTGACGAACTGGCATGTTGAGGGGTTTCTTTTCCAGGCGGGCACGGCTAGTTCGACAAATCGTTCTATCTGGTACATCTACGGAAACATCTTTCATGACCCCGCTACGGATAGCTTCCCACGACTGCTCGAATCTCAGGTCACTCCCAACACGGTGTATTTCTACCACAACACCATCGTCAATATGCCAAGGGCGACTGTCTACTGTTCTGGCGTGACGAACAGCGGATCGTGGGCTGCCGGAACTATCGCAACCAACAATCTGTACTATGGCAATAACTTCGCCGACTGTGGATTGCCGGCCGGGGGGTACAGTTATTCCGATAAGCCACTGAGTGAAGCGCACGGGCAGGGGAATGCACCGGATCCATTTGCAAACTACTCGGCAAGAAGCGTTGCTGGTTACAATCTCAGAGCGCACACAAATGCCGGGTCAAATCTCGGATCGACCTACAACACCGACTACAACGGCAACACACGCGTGAACTGGGACCGTGGGTTCGTGGACCTTTCAGTACCAGTCGTCAGGAAATAAGGACGGTATTACTTGCCCGACTTTAGGGAGGACGACGGATTTCTTTTGCTACCGTGGCGGAGGGTTGCGGATGTAGCGATCATTTGTGGTTCAGCGAAACTTTCACCTAGCCCCTCAGAAACTGCGGGAAAAATTTGCGAGAGGGTCTTTCCGGTGCCGGTTTTTCCAGCCAAGGAAGACCCGCCGGAACCATCAGCAAGGCTAGGGACCCGGCTCCGGTGCTGTGATGACGGATGATCCGTAGCTCTGGCCGATGTAGCTGCCCACCGGCACTATTCGTCCGTGCGCAGACTGGCACGCCGCACTTAGGCACGAATACATATTCATGTATAGGGTCTGATTTGGTTTTCCGATAAAAGGACCGCCTAGGTTGCCATAGATGTCAATCTGGTCTCCCCCAGAGTCGTACAGCGCTATCCACTCTCCATTGAACGCGCCGTTCCACGTAACCGAACCCAAGAAACCATTTCCACTTACAGAGAGTGAGCCGGGAACGATGGACGAGATCGGAGATCCATTGCTAGCGTATCCCGCAAACTCATACTGGAAACTGGCTGTGATTGTTTCCGTGCAAATGACAGTGCATGGCCGGGTAGCTGTAAATTCCGTAAAGACATTGACGGTTTAGATGGTGCCAACCCAGCGATCGCTGAACCAAGAATCAGAAGAGCAGTGATGACACGGCGCCACGCATACTCGGTTCCTCTCACGGAGCCATACGCTCAATTTCCTAGCACGCAAGTCATTCAAAGTAGCGAGTACCAGCTTGGCAAATCGCAAATTTCTACTAAGGTCACCAACAAAATGGACACTGCAAACAGAGAGAGAATCTCGTCTATGTCCTTGGCAATACGGAATTGTCCGCTGAAGAGAAAGCACACTTACAGGCACGCCTCCAGGCTGTGCAAAACGAACTATTGCTGCTCACGGGCGGGATCTCACTGAACTGAGAACTGATTCGCGGTCCGAGTCATTTGAGAGGCGGGAAAGCTCCGAGTCTGCCGTTCGCCAGAGCCTCTCTTGTCTTCTGTTTCGTCTTCTCAGAGCCACCCTCTTTGGCAAGCACGTCGATGAGGTTCTGTCGTGTGGTTTCAAGATGAAGCTTAGCCGCCGCGAGGCTTTTCGATCATTCGCCATTGGAGCCGCCCTCCCGCATTAGATGCAGGTTCCCCAAAGTGGAAGAGGAATCGCCCTACTTGTCCCCCGCACTGAAGCATCGGTCGCGATGCGGCTCATTTCGGGGTTGCCCGTACTGAGTTTGCATCTTTCTCCCGGGCCTGCGCCGCAGGTCGGACAATGGATAGCTAGTACCTGTGCGAGAGTAACTTTGTCGGCCTTCATGGCTTCAAATAGTGCCGCAATCAAAAGCAGAAAAGATGGTCAATATTGCACAGCGATTCGTATTTCCGGCCCGCGATCCAAGGGTTTTTCATGTGCCTTGGTCATATGAACTGCGCTTGCCTTTTCTATTCCGGTCGCCAGCAAGTGCGGCGGCTTCGCTTAATTCCCTCAAGCGTCCCCTTTTGCTAATCGCATCATCCAGCACCTTTGCTCTATCTTTCAATACCTTGGCTTCCTCGCGAAGCCTCTCAGACGTTTTCAATCGCGAGTCCGCAATTTCACGCAGTTCTTTCGACTCATTGCTCATGGCGCTATCTCTAGGGCAACTCGCACCGTTTCAGTCAGCAATCGATCTGCCCGATTCCCGTTTATCTTGCTGAGGCATCTTCTTTGATCCCAGCAGGTCGAAGTGCTCGGGTTTCACATCCGCCCAGCACCCGCCATGTCCCCACTTGCGAATTTCCTCTCTGCATTGCTCTTCATCTCCGCCGACGTGCCGAATGAGGCGATAGAGGGTTTCTAGGCTGGAAACTCGCTTGAACGGGGCGACTACAGTGCGCGCATCCTCTGCTAGACAGTGGATTGTGACCCTGTCCGCATACTCTGCGTAGTTGATGAGCACACGCACGGGACGGTTAGGGTAGCACTGGACCACGTTTTGGGCTAGAATCCGCCTCACAAAATCCAGCTACTCAGGTTCCGCACCATGACCAACCACACCGTTCACGTGGGTTATATTTGCCCTTTCTGCGAACGTCGAGTGACCGTGCTGTCCTCCAACTCCACCGAAATCATCAACAGACTGTCCGAGCACAGGACAATAGAAGCAAAGTGCCTGTGTGGCGACACGAGAACCATTCGGATGGTGGAGGTTCAGACACTTACTGTTTGGCGAGAGAACGCGGAATCGGCAGTTGATCAAGGTCGAGACCGCCCCAATTCCTCCCTGGCAGCCTCACCCTTCTCCCGGTGTGGTACGAGCGTCATGCGGATCGTGATCGCACCATCCGGCTCATTTCAACGGACCTGAGAGATGACGTCGTTCCCTCTGCACGACCTCATCTATCCACCCATCAGAAGATCAGTCAGTAGCGGAACAATGGGTGTCTACACCTGCCCAATGGGGCATCCAAAGGCAGGTACGAGGAATAGTGATTGTCTATTGGGATGAGGTCGGCACGGCGTCCCCGGGTTGTACAAGCCGCTCACGAAAGGGCTTCCAGCACTCGAAAACTACAAGCTTGCGCAACAAGCCTCGCCTCAGGCAGCGCGCCGTCCGTATCCATGTTCTATCCGAGAGACTTCGGCGGTGCGACTCTTCTTGCGAAGCGCATCTCGCTTTTCACGGAGCGTTTGCCGGTATTCGACTCCCAAGCAGACAAACACCACACACAACATCAACGCTAGGCAGATCATCACTGCCAGCATCATGAGGTTCGCTGTTTCCATGGGTACCGCCCCGAAGTGGCTGAATGGTTATGTAAATTGGATTGCTGAATTGGGGAGAGGGGTTTCCTATCGCAAGAATTGCGGGAAGCGTTACGTCCCCTTGAACAACTCGTGGCGATCTTGTATCTGCGAATATGCAGGGTTTTTGACCTTGATCCACGAGTCTCCGTAGGTGCTTTTCCTCGGCTTCATGACAACGCCTTCTAGATCGAGGTAGCACACTAGGTCATAGAGGTTCGCGCCGTCATCCGTGTGATCAACATAGAGAAGATGAGGGTCACGCACAGGGATAAGTTTACGAAGGATCTGTTTGCGCTTCACGAGTGGCAGAGAACGCAGGTCTTTGCCCTCGTACCATAGGATGTCAAACACCGCGAAGCAAGGCTCACCGCGCCGGAACATTGGATCGTAGAACCTAGGGCGACCCTGTCCGTCCAAGCGAGGGGGCAAAAAACGGTCATGGCGCTACTCGGACAGCCGACTTCGGACTTTTATTGTCCGGACACCCCCAACTGTCCAGGACGATGCGTCAGGCTCTTTTTAACAAGCGGGTAATCCCGACCAAGATTACCGCGCCGACAAATGCCACAATGATCGATCCTATTAAGCCGCCGCCCGGCCAGATTCCGAGAAGCCCGAAGATCCAGCCCCCCAGAATTCCGCCGACGAGTCCGAGAATGATGTCCACGACTACACCGTAACCACCGCCCTTCATGACTTGGCCAGCAAGCCAGCCTGCGATTAGTCCAACCACAATCCAAACGAGAAACCCCATGTTTCCTCCCTTTTGGGCCGGAATTTCGACTGCGGTCTCCGGGCAGAGCGCAATATACGCCTGGTCTCGTCAGTGGGCAATGCTCACATCAAGGCTGTCATGAAGAGCAACGGAATGGCAACGGCGGTCTTTCACTCAGAATAGCGAGCGCCTTGGAGATGGTCAGAATGCCAGCAGAAGACAATTCGGACGGCATCGATTCGTGCGATTGTCAGTCCGGAACGCTCGTGTAGTAGGTGTAGTAGGTTCAGGCACGGAATAGAACTAAGCGTACCTTTGCTCAGGTCCCGGCCTATCACTCTCTACTACTTACTACAGTTACTACATTCAGTCGCAATGCAGGACTCATACCAAAGTGGGGCCTTCGCACCTTTAGCTCGCAAGCCTCCATTCTCTTTGACAAGCAGCGATCACGAGCCGAATACTCATCTGCACATGAAATCGCCATTCCCTGTGACATGCGGTAAATGCGGATATATTTTCGACGTGGTGGCTGTCGGTACGAAAGACTATCCAGACGCGAAATGTCCGAAATGCGGAAACGTCATGTATGCCAGCAACGGAGACGCGCGCTTTTTCCAGCGTGTCCTTCAGCGGGCTAGAGTGGAGAAGGAGAATGATGACTTTACAATGACCATTCTGCTCTGTGCCGTAGCAGTCGAATGCGCGCTCACACAAATGTTTTGCAAGTGGGCAGCCATCGATGAGGGCAAGCTGCCGCACGAAATTGCAACGACTGACGAGGAACGCTGGGAAGAAACACTTCGGGTGCACGGACAGTTCAAGCCAAGCTGAATCTCTTTGCAAAAACTACCGTGAAGCGGAGCTTCGACGATTATGTGAAAAGTGCGAAGCATTCCGCGTGGCTCGGATCTGCCCTCTCTGCATTTCAATCCGAACCGAGTAGCAGATTCCAAAATATGATCTTCAACCGAAGAAACAGGATAGCGCACGCGGGTGAGTCGGACTTTACGGCAGTTGAAGCAGAAGAATGCTTCAGTGCAACTGAGGTGCTTTTAGTTCTGTTGATGGAAATGGATGCGGCTCGGGCTAAAAAGCTTCAGCAAGAAATGAACCGGACGTGAAGGTATGATCCGCGTGTTCGCCAAGCTTATGTTCTACCCCGAAGTGTTCGGGAGAGTCACACATATTCCTACTAATGAACATGCAATCTCACGTTCTCAAGAGAGAGTCAATATCCCTCACCCGAACAGATCTGGAAAGAGCATTCGGTTTAACAATCCGGACTTATCTTTTTCTAAGCCAGCCCACAAAACCAAGTATGGGAACTAGAAGCATGGCAAGCGAGGTTGGCTCGGGCGCGGTGACTGTCGCGAACTGAAACGACGGCTGAATCCAGAGAGCTTCGCCGGTCGGGTATGGGGGCTTGGGCACGCCATAAGCTGCCGTGCAAGCGTCGCTTTCGCATGAATAGATCGACATAATCGGGTTCCGTCTTGACACCGGTCTGGTAGTAGTTTTCCAGCCAAGGATGTCAATTTCGTCATAGCCAGAGTTACCCGAAGGCTAGCCAATAGGAATGGACAATTCCATTGGAGTACAAGTCTCCGAAAAAGCCAACCGAACTAAACCAGAACGAGCCGGGAACAATATAGCCAGGCTCTCCGTTATAGCCCCCCGTCGCAAGATCGTACTTGAAGCTTGCATCAATGATATCCGTGCAATTTGAAGAGCACGGCTGCGTCGCAGTAAATACCGCTGACATGTTGACGGTATAAATGGTGTCTGCCCAGGAGAATGCAGAACCTAAAACCAGAAGAGCCGCGATGATCCGAAGTGCGCGCATTTTTTCCTCGGGGGAGGAGAGTCTTGACATGCTACTCCGGATTTCTGTGGAAATGCGATATTTTTTGCCGCAGAGCCCAATTCCGGGAAAGAGTCGGTGACAATAATTGTCATCTTACTCTCGGCGTGAGCGGACACGATTTCTGGTTTTCGTCAACCCCCCGGTAGTGGCGATATTTCCGCGCCGTCACATTGCACAGCGTTGCAAAGTCATGCATCTTGACAGTGGCTCTTACGGCGATACACTTCCAACACCTATTCAGACTGCGATAACTGGCGTGTATGTTGAAAGGACACAAATGACTCGTCGCTTGGCTTTAAGGCTACTACTGACATTTGCGTTGTGCTTGATGGCTCCCCTTCTTGCAAGTGCAGATTACGTCTATAGTTTCTCCGGGGAAACAAATGGTGGCACAGTTGATAGCTTCACATTCACCAGCCCGACGTTAATCCAAAGCTCAACGACCATTTTGAGTTGGACGAGTTGTGTCTCGGGTGGAGGTGCATGCCTCTTCACAGCCTTGGAACCCAATGGTGCGTCTTCGTCGAATGGTAGTACTACGACTTACTACGATGAACTTCAAATCGATGACAATCCGGGAGACTTTTACTTTTTCGGATCGGGCGCGTTTGGTCAGGTCGGCCAGCACACAACTGACGCCTACATCACGTCGATACTCTCGCTTGGCTTTGGTCCATCCATCGGTACTGGGACTTTGACCATCACTGATACCTCAGCAGTACCGGAGCCCTCTAGCCTGATGCTGCTCGGCACCGGAGCACTCACCTTGTTCGGACCCATTAGAAAAAGACTACTGTCTCGCTGAAACCAGTAACAGCTATTCAGAGTCTCCAAAGAGAGCCACCTAGAAGTGGCTTTTCTTTTTGCGGATAGCTGTCGATAACGGAGATTATCACTCCGTACCTCAAAACGAGATAGTGAGTGGGAGAGTGTGAGAAGAAAAGTGAGAAAATATATCAGAAGGTAGCCCTTATAAACTGTGAGCTCGCCTATCCGATGAGATTTGCCACCTATGCCCCTTTCGAGTTAATGCATGGCCGTAAGAGCACACTCGATGAGTTAATTGCCCGTATCAAACCGTTCTCTCGCGAGTCGATCATTCACTTGTGTTCTGCCATTGGGTTGATTCTCAAGTTTTGGGATCGGAATGGGTGGGATCCGACCTACTACCAGACGCTCTTGCGGGCCTTTTTGAGCCTCTCCGTGCGGACTGGTATTGCCTTAGCGCACGTACAGGTAAGCCTGAAATCGTGTTTCATCGAAGGCAGTTGCTATTGATCACCAAACTTGCTGTGCAGTATTGCCCAAATGACGGAGTAGATATCCTGAAAACACCCCCGGGTCATTTCGGCACTATTTGCCTGATGGCAAATGACCACTTCCACTACGGACTGTACCCGTTTGTGAAAAAGCAGGATCTTGTTGATCGAGATAAGATCGCCCGTGTTCTTACGGAGTTCGTATCCGTCGCAGAGTACGGCGGCACCGGAATAGACAGCCAACTCGTCCGTTCACATCTGATGATGTCGCGTCACACCCAGTTGTGGAAGGACCATCCTGATTTCATCGATTTGGCTGCTGAATACGAGACCCTAACAAACATTAATCTGGGTGATTATGAGGCTCTCGTTTTTGGGCTGTTTTCGCGATGTAGCACGGTCGATTACTTATCGTTGCAAAGCAATCCTGATGCGGTAATTGTCAGGGAAGAAAACTTCTTCACGACCAGCATTCCCCGTCAGGTAATTCAGAGCTTCATTTCCGAGTTCAACATTACTCCCAAGACGCAACCGCGAGAATTCTGAATCGAGATTTTGGTTCAAATGACTTCACCGTGTTTCGCGACAAACCTCTTGTAGCCGAACGTCTTGGAAACTTTCCAGTCGACATCTTGTTTATCCTTGCGAAATTCACATCAGGTCCTTATTGGAAGGTCAATTACCGGAATAAGAGTACGGGGGATCGTTTGCGACGCTTTTTGGGGAAAAGTCTTCGAGTCATACGTGAACGAGCAATTAGCGTATTCAGCAAGACTATCCGGGGCACGGTTTCTTGCCGCGGCCACGATGGGCTGACGACCACGACAAGGAGGTCTGTGATGCCTTGCTTGTAAGGCAGACCGTCTCGTGATTATCGAGTACAAGTCCAGCATGTTCTCCGCCGAAGGAAAATCCCGTGGTCATCACAATAGATTGTCGAAGAAATTGGGACCAAGTTGGTCCGCGACGAAGCGGAGAAAAAAAAGAAAGAGTCGAGCAAATTGCCGATGCAATCTCGCAACTCCGCTATGCGCAGGGTCAGCATGCCATAGAGGGTCTAGACCTAAGTAGGATAACGAGCGTGTACCCGCTGCTACTAACACTCGACAGCTTAGGTGGCTCACTTCTAATGAGCATGCTCTTGAACACCTTTTTTGATGAGTTCGTGAACCGAAGCAACTTTGGAACTTGGTCCGTTCGACCTCTCTTCTGCACTGACATTGAAAGCCTTGAGGTAATCATCCCTTTCGGCGACATCAAGCCAATTAGCTCGTTCCTAGAACACTGGTTACAAAACGACGAAAAGCTCGGGGAACGCTCGCTGCGTATCTCCCGGAAGGTCTCGAAGGCAGACGTAACGAACTTTTGTACAGTGAGTGGGAGATTATCGCGAAGCAATTCGAGGCGCGTTTGTTCCCCAACGGCTAGCTGCGAACAGCCGTGCATAGTGAGACTGTCAGAGAGTACCCGCGCGTTTCGATTTCGCCATCGGAGATTACCACTCAGTATCTCAGCATGGGACGAAAGTAGCGGCAAAGTATTTAACGCTGGAGCAGTGTAGTAGCTGTAGTAGGTCCAGACACACAATAGAACTAAGTGCACCCTCCAAAATCCGACCTTATATATCTCTATTACTTACTACAGTTACTACATCTTGAGTAGTTGCGACGAGGAGACGCAAGCTCACCGCCTGTTGAAGTTCCCAACTACCGCCCCGCGCTGCGGCTATGACATGGACGTCACTGAGATGTAGCGGAAGGATGCCAACGAAGTGATTGGCGCGAAGTGTGGGAGGCGTTTAGCGGCAACAACTGACAACGGATTTATGTGAAGCCCTTACTTGCCAAGAGGTGATTAATTGCGTCCGCAACCCCCGGCGCTTCGGCTTCTGATTCCCTTAGCGGTTTGATAAGGTGCTCTTGCAGGAACCCAGTTGCCGCACCAGCTCTTGCTTTGAGTATGGCAGCAACTTCGCGTCATTTAGCCGGGTCCGGTAAACCTTGGCTAACGTTGCAAGCGTTAGCAGTGCGCTCAAAACGCAGGAAGACACCGCTATATCAACCTCTTCATTCCAAGGCACACCACCTAACCACATCGCAACACTACGATCACCATCCGGTTTTTCGCGGTGGATAATGCGCTGACGGACGGCACCAAAGGCCCCGTGCATTCCTCGCTCAGTAAAAAAGTCGTATATGGGGTCAAACTTCGGCTTTCCGAGTTTCACTCGCACGGCTCCCGGTGCCAATTCGCTAAGGATCTTCTTTTTGTCTGCGCCACCCCACAACATCGCCAGTTGCGGCTCTTGGAAAAACACTTCGGCTTTGTCTAGGAGGTAGTGTCACCGTTCGGATGTGGCCATAGGCCTGGGTTGTGTACTTCCGCTCCGACAGATAGAACGCGACGTTCAACTCGTCCACGGTCCAATACAACATGCTTAGCGATGCAAATTGGCCCGCGCCGTGTTGGGCTTCACGGGTTACATCAAAGAGTAGGTCCAAAACGGATTGAACCGTCTCCACGAAGATGGGCTTTCCCGCTTCAGCAACGGGGAGGGGGACCGGCAGCGGTCTACCTAATCCCTTCAAGAAGTTCTCCGCACGGTGGTGCTTCCGTTTCATTACCGCCACGAGCCAGGACATTTCCTTTTGTCCGGGCTGTCGGCCACTTCGGATAGCCCCTGCTCGTACGCCGTCGCGAGGCCGTCATATACCTTGTCCAAATACGCCTTTGCCCCATCGTCAAGTGCGGCATCATTTGCTACCGCAAAATCAAAGACTTCCTTCAGGCGCTCACCGAGTAGCGAAGGCGTCACGAGGGCGTCACGTAATTTCTCTTCCGCTAACTTTTGTAAGTCTTTTTGAGTAATTGTCACGATTGTGATGATAGGAACTTACGAGAGCAGAAACAAGGAAGTATCTGCGTTTAATAATGCCATTGCCGCCCACCAGAGCCGATTCTAGGCACTCCATATGATCGGCGTAGAACGTTCCCGGAGTGATGCGTGTTCAAGCCATCGGAAAGCCTAGGAGATTCGAAAGTGGAGCCCGAAAGGCATATTGTCGAAATGATCCACGAAGTACAGGCAGCTTCTTGTCAGGGTCGCGTCTTGCACATCACAAAGAGTTTCACAGACGCGCCTCCCCCCGACTTAGGTGTGGTAGCGTGCTTAGTAACCTGCCCGGATGAAGTTGCAAAACAACTACACGCCGCTATCGATGCTCTTGTAAATGAAATTTTGGCGGAACACGGATTCCAATCGAAGTAGTGGAAGTGGGGAGCCGTTTCGAGGTGCTTGATATTTACAGAATCGGGCGGGGATTTAATACGGTTCCCTCGTGCCGTGTTTCCCGAGTTCACCTTTTAAGCTTTGCCTCCGACTGGTCTGCCCGCGATCGCAATTACTTCCTTGCCTTCGCTTTGATACCTCCAAACGTCATATTGCAGCCTGAGCTTCCGAATGTATGCTAATGCCATCATCCTAAAGGTACGCCCTGCTGTTTTGAGACCAAGTTGTTTAAGTTGCTCCGGCGTGAAGGTTATATAGATAGCTTCGTGAGGCTTTAGCCCCTCGGCCATTTTCGCCTTGAATTGGAGCCACTCGTCTGTGCTTTCGAGAGAGCCCTTTTTCGTGCGTGTGGAGAGAGGAAGTCTATCCACAGTCGTTACGTGTAGAGGCATCTTGTTTTCTCCTTTTATGCCCGCTAATCCGTTCTCTAGAGTCGCCGCTTCATAACTCCCAAGTTGGCAGTCTCTGGCTCCCAATCCACCAGGCTTTAATCGGAAGAAGAAACTATAAGTTTGGCGCCGATATGCCGCACAACGCAAATCTCACTGCGAGGTTTCATCTCGTCACCCGACAATTGGAATCGGGGAAATTTGGCGCACGGAGGTTCCAAAAACTCAGTGTCCCTGGGGTCTTCTCGTTCCTACCCCCGGGAGGGGAGGGTACCCTTGTTCCTATCCCCGCACCCGTCACTGAGACAGACAACATCAAGAGCAGAAGCGTATGTGTTTCCTTCGGTTGACAATCGCATGTTCCGTTCTAAGTGACGTGCTGCTTAGCAGCTACAGGTGTGTGTCCGTGAAGTGTCCGTGAATAGATGGGCAATGTGGTGGTAGCAAGCTCCTGTTTTTGTTTACTGCGATTGATCGCTATATCGCGCAGGGCATAAATAAACTCTTGTGATGGTGTGCACACCTGTGTACACTACTGCCCAGTTAGGAGGGTCATTGACTACCACCAAGAAACGAACGGTTGTTTATCTCGATCAAGCTGAGCGTGACGATCTATAACGGGCTCTCCGCTAAGACCGGTGCTCCTGTTGGGGAGTTAATCAGGCGCGCAATTTTCGACTGGATGAAAAAGCAGAAAGGAACGAAATGACTACGCGAGGAAATGGGAGAGTTTTCCAGCGCAACGGCTCTTCGTTCTGGTGGGTCGCTTACTACGTCCACGGCAAAGAAGTGCGGGAGGTCGGGAAACACGTTCGCACTGGTAACAAGCTCGCAACAACTGAGGACAATCGCCAGCAGGCAGAGCCATTCCTAAAGCATCGCATGGGCGAAGTGATTACCGAGAGACATGGCGGTCCCTCCTTTCATCGGACCATCACAGCAACGCATCACGGTCTCGGAATTGCTGGATGCACTCAAGTCTGACTATGAGCTGCGCGGCAAATGGAGTGACCGAATCGAATCCACGGTAAAGAAAGTTCGTGAACACTTCGGATTATGGCGCGGCATCGACGTAACCAGCGAAGCCGTTGCGACTGGCAGCTCGTGTTGCGCGAGGAAGACTATAAGGACGCCACTATCAATCGCTTCTGTCAGATCCTTGGCCAGCCTTCACCTGGCGATCGAACGCAAGCACCTTTCCAACGCTCCGATCATCAAGCATCTGAGCGAAGTCGGCAATGAGCGGAAAGGATTCTTCACGGAAACGGAATTGGCAGTGTCGATCGCATCTTCCCGAGTACCTGAAGGATTTCATCCTGTTCGCTTACATCACCGGCATGAGACGCGGAGAAGTCCAGAGCTTGCGCTGGTCGGATATTCACGGCGATGCGATCACGTTGCGTCCCGAGAACAGCAAGAACAGCGAAGCTCGCACGATTCCCTTAGAGGGTGAGTTGGGCGAACTGATCGAACGTCGCCGCGAAGCTCGGAAGGTCAAAAAGGAGGACGGCACTATCTCGCTGCCGAATACATCTTCCACTTGGGCGAACCGATCGCCTCTTTCCGTAAGGCATGGGCAACGGCTTGTGTTTGGCGGGAGTCGGCACGCTGGTTTGCCCGAAGTGCAGCGGAGCAGTTGATGCAAAGTACAAGTGCGAGCCGTGCGGTAAGGAATGGACTCGCGAAGAACTGCGGTACAGAGGCCGCATCGTCCACGATCTTCGCCGCTGTGCAGCAAGAAACCTCTTAGCCGCTGGCGTTCCTCAGGCTATCGCAATGAAAATCACGGGGCATAAAACGGATAGCATGTTCCGCCGTTATGCGATCGTCACTGTGGAACAACAGCGCGAAGCATTGCGGGCTGCTGAGGTCTATCGGCAAGCAACAGAAAGACCGATCCAAAGTTACGCGCATTATCTGAACACGGACAATTCACGGACACTCCGGGTTTTGCGGAGTAGAGGAACTGATGCAAGTCATACAAAAGAATGGCTCCTCAGGTAGGACTCGAACCTACAACCCTCCGGTTAACAGCCGGATGCTCTGCCATTGAGCTACTGAGGAGTGTCTGTACGCAGGGTGCGGCGCACACGCTAAGGTTGTTGGGCTTCGTCGGAAAAGCCTACTTATTTATAGCGGATTCTGGCGCTGGGGTCAAAGAGATCATGCCAGCGTCGACCGTCGCGGGACAACGCGGCCACTGTCAGGCGGATCTCCGACTTGTCCTATTTCGGTTGTTTTTCTCGAGCGGCTTATCAAGGTTTAAACTCTCGCTGCCCGTGCCGACGCCGTGTTAAACGTTGCGGCCTGACCAGCACAATCGAGACATCTGCCGATGGATCATTGTGCAACACAAGTCCGCTCCGGCTTCGAGAAGCGCCACAATCGTCGATACGATTTCAGAGGGCATATACCGCTACTCTCCGTAAGTTACTAACGTATCACCCGGCTCGGAAATGAGTGTTGCCAAACTTTGTTAGGAACATTAACTTAGTCTGCGGCCTGAGACAATGGCTCGCGCAGACCATGACACCTAGAAAAACACGAAGCGGAACACAGATCCGCAACGGTATTGGCCCATCCCGCCCTGGTTTACTCAAGCAGTTGAACGCCGGCCAGCTGCTGAACCTGCTACGCAGTCATAATCCGTGTTCCAGAGCAGATCTAGTCCGGATGTCCGGGCTTAGCGCCCCAACTGTTTCTAGCACGGTTGCGTATCTCCAGCGAAAGGGCCTGATCAAGGAACTGGGACTGGGGACATCGAATGGCGGACGACGTCCCGACATGCTTTGTTTCAACTCAACTTATGGTTATGTCGCGGGAGTCGATCTTGGTGGCACGAACATCCGTCTCGCAATCGCAGATTTGGACGGGAAGATACTTGCGCGTTGGAACGTCAGCACCCGCGGAAACCGGACACCGGACAAAATCGTAAACCTCATTCGATCGGGATTGCATCACCTGCTGCAGCAGACTGGAATATCCGAGAAGAGATTACTTGCTACTGGCTTGGGAGCGCCTGGCATTACGGATGTACGCGCTGGAACGGTAATCTCGGCTCCGCATTTGCAGGATTGGCAGTCGGTTCCTCTTCGAAACTTACTGGAGTCGAAGCTCAAAATACCCACAGTCATTGAAAACGATGTTAATACGGCGGCTCTAGGGGAAAGTTGGGCAGGATCGGCCAAAGGCGTTTCCAACTTCGTGTTCCTGGCGATTGGCACCGGAATCGGAGCTGGCATCTATATCGCAGACCATCTCTATCACGGATCAGAGTGGGCTGCCGGGGAGGTTGGCTACCTGTTAGTCCCAGGCGCGCCTGTTTTTCCTATGGCTATCGACAAACCGGGTTCGCTTGAAGCTGTGATTGGCGGTAACGGAATCGAAAAAGCCTGGCGACAGATGTGCAAAAAGGCTTCGCGAAACGGTCACAATCCACAAAGTCTGAAGCCGACGCAGGTTTTCGATCTTGCTGAACAAGGCGACCTGCGTGCCCGCAAGCTTTTACAGACTACAGCACAGGTCCTGGCTCACGCTGTTTCTAATATCTCAGTTCTCCTTAACACTTCTTTGATCGTCCTCGGCGGCGCAATCGGGAGCAGTGAACCTTTGCTGCGCGCCACGCGCGAGTTGCTTGACCGCAACCAAGTGGCGCGCCCTCGCCTCGCAATCAGTCTATTGCGAGAAGATGCGCAGCTCTACGGTGCGATCCGTCTCGCTATGAATAAAGTCGAGTCGACTTTGTTCTCCTCGTAAGGTCTCGTTCTGTGCCTCTCAACGACGTGCGGCAGGTATCCCTCTGGTAGCGCCACTTTGTTAGTAAACTTAATAAAGTCTGTGCGGGGCGGTGCAGTTGGCAGCGTCGGCCAGGAATTCGCTTCTACGCTGCGTCTGCTTTCGATCTTTCTTGAAGAATCAGTGACTGCAATTTCTCACTTCCAACCGCCTCTTGCAATTCGGTGAAGAAGAAGAATGGAATTAACACGACAAACGCCATGATGCCTGAGAGAACCATGCCTTCCAGCCCTCCACCTCCCAATTTCGGAATGCTCTCCACGAGAGACTTACCGTGAATGAGTCCGACAATGACGTCTTCGACGACGTCGAAGCAGACCACCAACAGGGCAAACGCAGCTGATTTGAACAGTACGGAATAGATAAGGCGCTTTTCCCTGAGCTGTTCTCCCACATGGAGCGCTTCGCCGATCAGGATAACCTTACCCATGATTAGCGCATTAACGGCGGCAAAGCCAATTTTGAATCCCGACAAGGAGTGAATGTTGAGCTCCCTGAGAACCGCATAACGATGAATTTCGAATAGGCTGAACAATATCCAAAGGTAGAACGCAATCGCGGCGAACTTCTTTAGCTCTGAGACTGCCCTCTCTTTTATTTTCGTCGTCCGCGTTGGTTGACTGGACATTTTCCGCACTCTCCTTGCCTTGATGACGGCCGGTTGCGCGTTGCTGAAAGTCAGCAGTCCAGCCGGCCGCCATCGCGTTCAGTGATACGGGCCCATTAGAGTTCAGGTGAAGCACCGGGAGCGAGTGTCTACGCGGCTTTCCTTTCAGCCGCCCTGGTTTCAATGACTCTTCTCAGCAGACGTCTTGTCCGCTCGGCCATTGCTAACTTATCCGCTAGGCACGTCTCCAGCAGCGTTCCAACGGCGTAGTGCCCGGTGAGATCAGCAGCGGCAGTGAGTGCCACATATTCGCCAATGCGGAGGTGGATCAGGTGAATTGCTTTTGACAGGATAAACAGATGTCTCGCCACGGGTGACTGGATCTCGGCGACTTCTCTCTTGAAGTCCTCGATGAAGACCTCCTGGAGACGTCCGGTGGTCTTCACCGGCTGTTCGCCGATAAGTTTGAAGCACTGATCCAGTGTGGCCATGATCTTGTCGTTTACATAGACGCGAGCCTCTAGAACCTCCTTAATGTCTGGATCCTGGGCAATTTGGCTTAGTTCCTGGAAGAATTTCGAAGTACGCTCCGCGCCCTGCCGAACGTTGCTGAGCATGAGCACGAAAACCTCTTTCGGAGTGTTTGCTGGCATAAGGAAAGAATCCTTTCGCGGTGAAACTGGTTAGGTTTGTTATGAAGGCACCTGAACTCGCCAGAGATTTCGGACAATCGCAGCCCCCGGGTACCAGCAAATTGCACAGCTGAGCACAACCCGCTGCGATACAACAGAAGCGCCGCGAACGTCTTGTCACCGACGCCCACCACACTAGCCACAACCCGAGATGCTATGTACTGGTAAAAGTAGTAGGCCGATCTCTGTGAGTTTCGCCAGCTGTACGAAATGAGCTATTCACCTCAACGCAGAATCGGCTCGGCAGCTGCTGGCCTGATACCAAACCTTCCAAAAGCTAGTACGGTGACTAACATTTTTGCCAGTATGCCGACGCCGCGATCGTCCCTAACATTCACGGCAGTGAGGCAAAATCCTGCAAAGGAGCGGACTCACCGTGGCCGCTTAGTTTGCGTTCTCAACGCACCAATATTTCTCACCTACAAACCGAAGAATTTCAGCCAAAGGGGCGATGACGATGAAAACTGCAAGAACATCTTTAGCCTGCGCAGCCCTGATTGCATTCATGGCGATTGGGTTGGCGTATGGCGTTAACGCCGGTGAAAAGGTGAAGGCTTCTGGCCTCATCACCGGCCGGAGTGGTGAAGATCTGACAGTAAAGACAAATGACATGGGCAACATTACGGTTGTCCTGACTGATGACACGAAGGTCGAACAGCCAAAGGGCCTGCTGAAAGTGCGAAAGACGGACATGGGGATGGCCGCGTTAGTGCCTGGTTTAGCCGTTCAGGTCGAAGGTGTCGGTGATGCGAACGGGCGGGTGACCGCAGAGAAGATTAAATTCTCCAAAGAGTCCCTCAAGGTTGCAAACCAAATACAAGCTGGACTGACGCCGACGAAAGAAGATGTGGCGGCCAATAAGGAAGCCATCCAGGCCAATCAGGGGGCGATCGCCAGCAACCAGGCAGCTATTGCGTCAAACAAGGAAGCGGAAGAACAAGAGGTTGAAAACGTAAACAAACGCTTCTCTGATTTAACGGACTACGACACGAAAGCTGACCTTACGCTTTATTACCCTGTTGGAGGTTCCGACCTCGACGAGAAGCAAAAGGCCGAACTGGCTGACTTGGCGAAGAAAGCAGGCAGTTTCAAGGGTTACATAGTTCAGGTAGCTGGCTACACGGATTCTTCTGGAAACGCCAAATACAACCAGGAACTGAGTGAGGATCGCGCACAAAATGTCGTCGCCTATCTCCAGCAGTCCGGCAACATTCCACTGCGGCACATCGTGGCTCCAGGCATCATGGGCGAAACCGATCCGGCGGCTTCCAATGAATCCGCACAGGGTCGTTCCGAAAACCGGCGTGTTGTGGTGAAGGTGCTGGTTAACAAGGGTGCGAACGGACAGTAACCCGCGCGCGCCTGCCATAACGAAAACAGGATCGGCCAGGAGACCGAGCATTCTGTTCTGCCGATCCTAGTAGCAATTGTTATACCCCGAATTCGGAAACTACGATTTCGCCCCGCGCGCTCTGTGAGGAAAGAGGAAATTCGATGTTCGAGACTGATACAAAGGCCCGCTTCGCTGCTGCACGCATCACCATGGCGGCACTCATCCTTGTTGGTCAGTGTGTCGTCGCCCAGGATCCAAATCTCCAGCAGAAGGTGACTCAAGTCAAAGAATCGATGGCTGCCAACAAGCAGGCGCTCTCCCATTACACGTGGCAGGAACAGCAGACTGTGAGCATCAAGGGCGAGGTAAAGAAGCAGCAGCTGTTCCAGGTGCAGAATGGGCCTGACGGGAAGCCGCAGAAAACCTTGATAGGGCCTCCTCCGGAGCAACAGGAACCAAGCGGCGGAAGACTCAAGCGCCACGTCGTTGAGAAGAAGAAAGAGGAATACAAGGACTACGGCCAACAAATAGCCGAACTGGCCCAGTCCTACGCTCAACCTGAACCCGGAAGATTGCAGCAGGCTTTTGCACAAGGAAACGCGATGCTCGGTTCGGCAGGAGCTCCTGGCGAGATCAAGTTAGTCATTCACAACTATGTGAAGCCGAACGATACCGTGACGATGACCTTCAACACCGCAGACAAAGCAATCCAGAGTCTGCAGATCGCTTCTTACATGGACGATCCCAAGGACGCGGTGAATATCTCTGCACAGTTCGCCCGTCTTCCTGATGGCACGAATCACGTTTCGAACATGCTCGTCAACGGAGTGAGTAAGGAACTCACCGTCAACACTCAGAACTCGAACTATCAGAAGTTGGGTGGGATGCAAGGCTGATGCTTTTCGCCGACAGCACTGCAACGTTGGCAAGAAAAGCCTGTATCGAAGGGGTCCGGACGGACTTTTCCTGGAGATGCAAGCGAAACGTGCCGCCGACCGCGTGGCTGAGGCGAATAGATTGCTAGAAGAAGGATGACGATTATGAAGTCTCGATTTGCGTTGAGCGCGATGTTGCTGTCTCTCACGGCGATGATTGCCGTCGGGCAAGAAGTGTCCGTCAACTACAACCACAACCAGAGTTTCGCAAACTTTCACACGTATGCTTGGGGTTCCGACAATGCCAACGAAATTCAGAACTCAATATTGGCGCAAGTAGCTAAACAGGACATCGATAACGCGCTGGCAGAAAAGGGACTGCAGAAGGTTTCTGAATCACAACACCCTGATCTGATTCTCACCGCAAACGGCGGTATGAAACAGCAGACCTCTTATAGTGCATGGGGCATGCGCGGAATCGGTGGAGGAATGGGTGGAATTACTCCAGAGCAGAGCGTCGAAGGAACCATGATCGTCGACTTGTATGACGCCAAGAATCAGTCTCTCGTGTGGCGAGGGATTGCGCAAGACACGCTGAACAATAAGGGCAACAAAAATCAGGAGATGGTGCAAAAGGCCGTCCAGAAGATGTTCAAGCAATGGCCGAAGAGCTGACCGCCCGTTCTGCAAAACAGGCACAATGCGAATCACGTTTCCAACGTGCTCATCAACAAGTGAGCAAAGAACTCACCGTCAACATTCAGAACGCAGAGACGCCGCTAATTGATGCGGTATGGCCAGGCACGGGAGTTGAGGTACATGAGAGACACAAAAAAAAGGATTCTATCGGCCGGATTAATTTTCGCTCTCCTTATCGCTCAGTCCCAAGTTTTGTACGGACAGGAGCCCGCTCCTGACGCTGCTCCGCCCTCCAGCCCGGCTCCGCAAAGTGCCGAACAAATCCAGGCGCTCGTAGCACCGATCGCTCTTTATCCAGACGCCCTGGTAGCCCAGGTGCTCTCGGGGGCGACGTATCCCGATCAAATTGCACTCGCACAGAACTGGCTGTTGGAGCACAAGGATTTGACCGGTCAAGCCCTGATGCAGGAAGTCGACAAACAATCCTGGGATCCCAGCGTGAAGGCGCTCACAGCGTTTCCGTCTGTGCTCGACAACATGGCAAAGAATCTTGCCTGGACGTCGGAACTGGGCGACGTCTATAGCCACCAGCCCAAAGATGTGATGGAAGCTGTTCAGACGTTGCGCGTCAAGGCTAAGGAAGCCGGCAATCTGAAAACAACTTCGCAGATCACCGTTGTGCAGCAGACTCCGAGCACCATTGTCATCCAACCAGCAAATCCGCAGGTCATCTATGTGCCGGAGTACAACCCCGCCGTAGTCTTCGGCACGCCTTACGTAGTGCCCGGATACACTGCCGGAGACATAGCTGCTGCCAGCGTGCTTTCATTCGGTGCGGGCATTGCGGTCGGCGCGCTCATGGCCGGCGGTTGTTGTCATACGTGGGGATGGAACACGTGGACGGTTGACTGGCACGGAGGATATGTCGGATACGCCGGCCATCCGTACTATGGCAGCACTGCTTGGCATGGCGCTTACGGCGCCTACGGCTATCACGGTTATGGAGCTTATGGCGGCGCCGCCTATCACGGGGCCTACGGATCGGCCGGGGCCTATCACGGCTATAGCGCCAACGGTGTTTATCACAGCGGGGGTGCTTACCAAAACGCTGCGGGCGGAGCATCAACTCATACCAGCTACGGCCCGGACGGAGCCGTGCATACCGGCGGCAGCGGTTACAACAATGCCACCGGGCAGGCCTACCACTACGGCGCTGGCAGTACTGCCGCCGGCGGCTCGACTTATCACGGCACAACGAATACTGGCCAGCACTACGCCGGAGGTACAACTGCGAGCGGCCAGCACTACGGAGGTTCCACCAGCAGCGGCTGGGCGCACGATGATGGCGCGTCGGCACAGGCGGCAAGTAGCCGGGGATGGGGAAGCATGCACGCTAGCGGCTTTAGCGGTTACCATGGCGGCGGTTTCCACCGCTGAGCCTCGCTGGAACGAACAGATAAGAATGTGAATTGGGAGGATCGCTATGTTGGATCAGAGCAAGATCGTGGCACCACGTCCATGGTCGATTCTCGTGTTCGTGGCCGCGCTGTGGGTTGTCGTTTCGCTAGCCTCTTGCAGCAAGCGTGGAACGACTGCGTCTGAGAACTCTGACGGAAACATCGTGCAAAAAACATTTGCAACGCCAGAGGCTGCAGGTGCGGCTTTGTTCGAAGCCGCTAAAGCCGGTGACCAGAACGCGTTGCTGGCCACCCTTGGTCCCGAGGGAAAAGACCTTGTATCGTCAGGCGACTCTGTCAAGGATAAGAACACGCTGCAACGATTTGTCGATGCCTACGGCCGGATGCATCGCTGGAGCAAGAACAAAGCGGGAAATGAGGTTCTTGTCATCGGTGCCGAGAATTTCCCTTTTCCGATTCCACTCGACCAGAACGCGTCAGGCCAGTGGTCGTTTAATACCGCGGCAGGGAAAGATGAAGTTCTGGCTCGCCGCATAGGTGACGGCGAACTGGTCGCCATCGGCGTGCTCACCGAAATTGCCGATGCCCAACAGGAATACCGCACCCAGAATCATCAATTCGCGCAGAAATTTGAAAGCGATGAAGGCCAGCACAATGGCTTGTTCTGGCCAGTATCGGCCGGCCAGCCTCCCAGCCCTCTGGGCAAACTCGGCGACGCCGCGAAATCTCTGGGATATTCTCACAGTGACCATCCGCAGCCGTTCAATGGTTATTACTACAAAATGCTCACTGCGCAAGGAGATGCGGCCAAAGGTGGCGCCAAGGACTATTTGTCGAATGGCAAACTGACCGGCGGCTTTGCAGTCCTGGCATGGCCGGCGAAGTATAGGGATTCGGGAATCATGAGCTTCATGGTCGGCGAAGACGGCGTGATTTACCAAAAGGACTTGGGTGAAAAGACCAGTGAGGCCGCCGCAGCCATTAACTCGTATAACCCTGGCGAGGGCTGGACTGTTGTGTTGGCGCCGGAACGTCCGAACGCCCCTGTTGCTACGACGAGCGCGAGAAAGTAACTCTCAAACATAGAGCGTGCGCAACGAGTTTGTTGGGCCCGCAACACGGCTGGAATTAAGGCAGCTAGCAGTTTTGTGAGTTTCCATAGTGTGTTTGGAAGTGGAAAATGTTGCTCTTGAGAGGTGTCGTTTTCACCTTCTAGAGAAGGGACGATGCAAATGCATTCAGAAGTTTCCAAAACCTTAGTTGTAGGGCTGATTCTGCTGCTTGCAACCGTCACAGGAAGCAGCTTTGCGCGAGACAAAGCTGAAACCATCGATGCCACTGCCATGGGCACCAGTACGCAGATGGGACGAGTAGGAACGGTGCGCATCATCATCTATGACTACTCCACCCCCGAAGACCGTCAGATTCTCGTCGAGGCTTTTCAGAAGGGGCAAAGTGACGGACTCGCAAATGCCTTAGGGAAGATGAAAGCGGTCGGTCGCATCCAGATTCCGGGAACTGTCGGTTACGATCTGAGTTTCATTCGCAATATTCCGACACCAACCGGGCGGAAGATCCGCTTCATCACCAACCGAAAGATCGCTTTCGGGGAAAACTATTGGGACACACAGAGCAGAAGTTTCAACCTGACCGCCGGCGAGATCAATATCGATAAAGAAAACAAGGATAAGAGCGGCGGGGTGCTCTACCCAGCGACTCAACTGATCATCAACAAAGACGGCGAACTGCAGTTCGATCTGAACCAGAACCCGTGGAAACTCACAAATATCGTCGATTGGCAGGGAACCCCGGGGACCAACTAGTACGCAAACAGTTTGGCGAGCCCTCACAGGATTTATCGATCAATGTAAGCCTGCAAGTGGTGCTATCGCCTGAATCACCGCGTTACGAATCGACGTTGCGTTATTTGAGCCCATAGATAGCGCAGCGATCTTGCCGGGCACTCGCATCTTGACCGCGTCGCCGTCCCGCCTTCCGCCGCGCCTCATGGACTTGTACGCCTTCTGATATCATCCGGACTCCCAGTGGACACTAACCTTCAGTTGCGCCTATCCTGAATTCTCGATTTATTACGGAGAGTCCTGGTAAATGAAACAGAGCCTCGTTATTTTTTTAGTGCTGATGAGCGGCCTGACCGCATTGGCGCAGGTCCCCACGATTCAGAAAGCTCCTCCCAAGTGGGATATTTATCTCGGCTATGGTCTGACGCGCGTCGGTTCATCGACTATCACGCCCGCCTTCAACTCGAATGGAGGCGTCGTCCAACTGCAATGGCATTTCGGCAGCCACCTATCCGTGCTCGCCGAGTTCAACGGGTCAACCAAGAGTAACGTCAACCATCAGAAAGTCGATCAGGCGCTTTACAGCTACATGGCCGGTCCCCGTTACGCTTTTCCTGTACGTGCGGGGAAGCAGATCGTTTTTGCTGAAGGATTGTTCGGTTACAGCCGTTCGCAGTCCAATATCTCGATTCCCGGGACCATTCCCATCACGCAGATCGCGAACAATCAATACAATTTTTCGATGATGGTTGGCGGCGGAACTGAATTACGAATTACGCCGAAGATCTGGTTCCGCCCCGCGGAAGTGGGATATTACATGACGACTTTTCCTGCGATTCCGGTGCCTGGCGTCGGCGTCTGGAACAGCAGCGGCAGACAGAATGATCTTGCGCTACTCGGTCGGATTGCGATTCGGCTTCTAAATCAGAACATGAAGTTCGCGTGAGGCAGCCCTCTTCGGGCTGCCTTTTTGCGAATGAGACGTACTCACTTCGCGGGCACGAGCGGTATCTGCGATGCCAGTTGCAAGTCGACCATCATGGCGATGCGTCGGTCGATTTGAAAGAACAGAGCTGTCTTCGTAGGCGAAATCACCTTTTCGAAAATTGGGACATATTTCTGTCTCAGCTGAGCCGCGCTCTCGTCCGAGGAGATCAGTTGTTTCATCAGACTGTTTGCTACCGGGTCCGACAGATTTGGGTAGGCTTCGGCGTATTGCTTGATTGTGGCGTAGCGTTGGTCACCCAATTTAGTGGTTTCGGCCGTGTATTGCTCGTATACCGGCCAGAACTTCTCGGCTTCGGCTGGCGTCAACGTCATGTTCGCGGCGACAATCTGCTTCCTTTGGTCACGCAGGTCCTGCCTCAGAAACTGGATGTCCTGGTCTGAAATCGTAGGCGCCGTGGCTTGGGGCTCGTTGGTTGTCGTGGGGGAGGCAACCTGGGCCAATAGTGAATTTAGTGGCAACAAAGTCGCTGCCGTAAGTAAGAAACTCACAAGAAGTTTTCTGGACATACAATTCCTCCAGCGTCGTCAATAACAGCAAGTGCAGCGTAGACGGAATGGCCCAATTGCACGACTAGCAGAATTACCAGCGATTCCGTGGCAGTGTTTTAGCGCCCCGGCGTAAGGCCAATTGCCATCGACTCGTGATGCCCATCACATGGCTCCGTCCGGTTCAGGTTGTAACTTTAAGAACCACAACTATGCGCAAAGTCCCCTTCGTCGAATCGCTCCGTATCATCGCCCGTGGTTCTCTCAATTGGCCGGCTGGACGCCCGATCGTGGTGTCCTTTGAAGTCACCGACGCCTGCACTTGTTATTGCAAACATTGCGATCATGGCGGGCCGCGCGACGAATCAGCCAATCTGAAGCCGGCCGACTATCGCCGTTATATGGAAGTGCTGCGCCCCTGCGTCGTACAGATTTCCGGAGGCGAGCCGCTATTGCGTGATGATGTGGTTGAGATCGTGCGCAACGTCAAGTCGAGTTCAGGCCTGCCGTACCTGATTCTGGTTTCCAACTGGTCGCACATGACGAAGGAGAAGTACCTCGAACTGCGCGATGCCGGGATCGACCAGTTTTCCGTCAGCCTCGATTTCCCGGACGATCGCCACGATTACTTCCGCGGCTATCCCGGACTCTACGCTCATCTTCGCGACCTGGTCCCGCAATTGGCCGCGCTCGGCCATGACGACATTGTCTTGAACACTTGCATCACCAGCGAGAATCTTCCCGAAATCAATCGGGTCGCCGATAAAGCGAAAGAGTGGGGAGTCAATCTCTGCTACAGCTCCTACTCTGCGCGTCGTACCGGATGCCGCGACTACTCGCTCAACACGCCTGAGCAACTCGCTCTCCTGAACAGCGAACTCGATCGCATTGAGTCTCGCCGCGATGGCAGCAATTGGATCGTGAATGCTCCCACGACCCTGCAGGCGACTCGGCAGTTCTTCAAGGACGGAAAGATGCCCGGCTGCAAAGCTGGCCACCGCTTCCTGGTCGTGACCAGCAACGGCATGCTTCAGCCCTGCTCAATGGTCTTCCAGAAGTATCGGCTGGAAGAGCACGCGCGCATGGTGGAAGAGTTCACGAAGACGAATACCTGCGACGAATGCTATGTCTCGATTCGCTCATATCTCGACAAGAGCTTTCCGCAACTGCTGAAAGAAAACGTGAGTGAGTTCTTATCGCTGAAATCGTCCTGATGCAGACGATCCTGATGATGTTGACGATCTTCATGGGAACACCGGACTTCATTGTTGTCATCACGAGCGGACGCTAGTCCGCGAGGGATCTGCAGCTCACTTTTCGTGCAGAAACTTCTTCCGGTTTGCGCCCGCATACTCCGCAACCGTCTGACCTGATCCATACAGCTTGTACTTGTACGTGACCAAGCCTTCCAATCCGACCGGGCCCCGGGCGTGCAGTTTGCTGGTGCTGATGCCCACTTCCGATCCGAACCCATAGCGATATCCATCCGAGAAGCGCGTCGAGGCATTGTGAAAAACGTTGGCGGAGTCGACCTCGTCAAGGAACTTCTGAGCCGACGCTGCATCCGTTGTGATGATCGCATCAGTATGATGCGATCCATAGCGATTGATGTGATCGATCGCATCGTCGAGGTCGTCCACAATGCGAACCGCGGCGACCATGTCCGAATACTCCGTGTGCCACTCTCCCTCGGTGATGGGCTCGATCTCCGGCACGATCGCTTTCGAGCGCATACAGCCGCGGACACGAACGTTCTTCTCCGCGAATCGCTTCATCAATTCGGGTAGAAAACTCGCGGCAATCTTCTGGTCGATCAGCACCGTCTCCAGCGCATTGCATACCGCCGGATATTGCACCTTGCTGTCCACCACGATCGCGAGCGCCATCTCCTGATCGGCTGCTGAATCGACATACGCGTGGCAGACGCCATCCGCATGCCCAAGGACCGGAATTCGCGTATTCCGCTGTATGTGTTGCACCAGCGCATTCGATCCGCGCGGAATTACCAGGTCGATACTGTCGTCCATTGCGAGTAGGGAAGCCACCGCTTCGCGGCCGTACACCGCGCAAATCGCGTCCGCAGGAACGGCAGTGTTCGCGAGCGCCTGTCCGCATCGTGCTGACCAGGATTTCCGTCGTCCGCTCCACCTCGCGGCCGCCCTTCAGGATCACCGCATTGCCAGACTTCACCGACAGCGCGCTGATTTGCGTCACCGCATCCGGACGCGCTTCGAAGATCACCGCCAGCACTCCCAGCGGGCAGCTCACTTTGTGTAGCTCGAGGCCCGTATCCAGCAGTCGCCGCTCAAGAATTCGTCCACTCGGATCGGGCAGCTCCGCCACGGCTCGAACACCGCGCACCATCTCCGCCAGCTTCGCTGCGTCCAGGTGCAAGCGCTTCAGCAAGGCCTGCGAAAGCTCTCCCGACTTCACCAGCGCCTCGGCCTCGTGCACGTCTTCAGCATTTATGGCAAGGATCTCGGCCGCATTCTGCTCCAGCGCTCTCGCCACCGCCTCGAGCGCAGCGTTCTTCTGTTCGGAGCTGACCGTCGCGAGCTTGCGGCTCGCAGCCTTAGCCGCCTTCGCCAGTTCCTCGACGTTCGCCTTCCGCTCGGTTGTTACCGGGGCACTCATCTCTATTCCTATCCCCGATCCTCAGGGAGAAACACGGTTCCGATCCGCTCGCCGGCGCAGATGCGTTCCAGTATTCCCGGGACGCGTCCGTTGGCGATTACTGCAATCCGCCCTGCCGTGATGGCCATTCGCGCCGCCTCGATCTTGGTCAGCATCCCGCCACGTCCGCGCTCATTGCCGTTCCCAGCGTAACCGACTACTTGCTCCGTAACCTCGCGCACTTCATGCACAAACTCGGCGCCATCCTCGGTCGGAGGCCGGTTATACAGTCCATCCACATCCGAGAGCAGAATCAGCAGGTCGGCATCCACCTTGGTCATCACCAGCGCCGAGAGTTTGTCGTTGTCGCCGAACACCCGTTTGCTTGCGACCTGGCCCGGGCGGTCCAACTCGATCGTTGACACCGTATCGTTTTCGTTGATGATCGGCACCACGCCCAACTCAAGCAACTTGGTCAGCGTGTTCTTCAGATTGGCGTAGCGGACCGGATCGACGAAGTCATCTTCCGTCAGTAGCACCTGGGCGGTACGTGCCTCCAGTTTGCCGAAGGCATCTTCATAGAGCGACATCAGGCGGCTCTGGCCCACGGCCGCGCACGCCTGCTTCATCGCCAACTCCGACGGCGGCCCATTCAGTTGCAGACGATTCGCGCCCAACCCGATTGCACCCGACGAAACGAACAATACCTCGCGGCCCGCGTTGCGCACGTTCACCGCCGACTCAGCCAGTCCATAGACCAGCCCAATTGCCGCCGACCCGTCGTCACGCATGATGACGTTCGTGCCCACTTTAATGACGACACGCTTGCAAGAGGCGATTCGCTCCTGCACCGCTTCACTTACCTGTGCTTGATCCTTCATCCCTGCGGTCTTTTCCCTGGCAAAACGTAGCCCAAAGGCCCTGTCTGCCGCTGATTACAAGCTGAATACTTAAAGATATCGCACCAGGAACGGCCTGTCGCTGCCGAAGCGTTCCTTGGGCGATCCTCCCGATAGCGATCCGAGTTCTGCCCGAAGTCACCTTCTTGTACGGTTACGTCTGAGACTTCTGCCCGCAATTCGCCGGTTACTCCGGTTAGCTCCGAATCAAATCGGAAAAATTTCCAAGATTTCCTCAACAAAGAATGTAAACGCTGGATGAAATTTCGGTTACTTCCGTTATCATGAACTTACCTTTTTTACTTGAAACATGTGTGTGCACCGGTCCGTCGGTTGCAGTGGCGTCGTGATTTTTTCGCGAGCGGCTTGTCCCCCAGGACCCTCGCCGAGGAGACCGAATGAAGTGGCGTAGTGTCCTGATGCTCTCGGCAATTCTTATTGCCGGAATCAGCATCGGGGTTGGGCTCAGGGTTCTGCGGCTCGAAAAAATCAGTACTAGTCTGCAGTCGGTGGTTCCAGCGCCCGACGCTCGTGCGGGCCGTGCGATCTATCCGTACTCCCTCATCCCTGGCGGCGTTCGCAATTCTTTCGAACTCAGCGAATCCATCGCGCATGATCCCGTACTCGCCGAGCACTACCGCGACATTCGTCCCGCCGCGATGTTTCCGCTTCGCCTCGTCACCGATACCGAAGGCTACGTCTCTTATCGCGTTGGAAGCCATATTTATTGGACCCATCACCTCGTACGCATTCGCAAGGGTGAACTGGTTCTCACCGATGGCTACCGCATGGTCCGCGGTCGCTGCGGCAACCAGATCGTGCCTGCGTATCTGCGTCCAAAGGGAGTTCCCACTACACTCGACCCGATGGAGCCACCGTCGGTAGTTTTCGAATCCGGTTATCCGCCGGTCATGAACGTGCCCCCGGCTCAGGCGCTTTTGGCGGAGAAGGATGCGCCTCCGTTTCCCATAACGCCCGCTACTCCCGGTGGGAGCACGCCTCCATTTTGGCCGCCGGTTGCGCCCCCAGTTGCATGGTGCTGCTCCGGATCCACGCAAACCGGCACGCCTCCCCCTGTTCCTCCCGTTCCGCCCACAGGTGGAGGAGGCGGGGACACACCGGTTCCGCCGACTGTTCCGCCGGTCACACCAGTAACCGCGGTGCCCGAACCCGGAACGTTGCTGATGGTTGCAACCGGATTGGGTTTGCTTCTGTTCGGCAAAAAACTGCTCTAGCAGACAAACTCTTCAACCTGGATCTGCGACAATCCGCCTAAGGCCGCCGGTCTTGTACACTCCTATGGTTTCGGAGAAGAACCGTGCCGACAGCTCTCATCGAATACGAAAATGCCTCAGCGGAAGTCCGCGCCGTTTACGACGACATCATGGCTACCCGTAAGACCGACTGGATCAATAATTTCTGGAAGGCGCTGGCCAATGATCCCGTTACGCTCAAGCGCACTTGGGAAAGCATCAAGCAGATCATGACTCCCGGCGCCCTCGATCCGCTTACGAAAGAACTGATTTACGTTGCCGTCAGCGTGACCAATCAGTGCCAGTATTGCATCGCGTCGCATACGACATCCGCGCGCAACAAAGGCATGAGCGACGCAATGTTCCATGAACTGATGGCGGTCGTCGGCATGGCGAACGAAACCAATCGCTTATCTGCCGGATATCAGGTTCCAATCGACGAACAATTTCTATGAACAACTCGGGTTATGAACTCGGGCGGCTCACACGAAGGGTGGCCCATTCAAGCCCTTTGTTGGCTTGAGTGGGGGCCGTAAATCCTCAAGACAGTCGATAAACCTTCCGTAGGATGCCTCTCCTCGGATTAAAATGAGTATGCACGCGCCCGTAGCTCAACTGGATGGAGCACGAGTCTTCGGAACTCGGGGCTGCAGGTTCGAGTCCTGCCGGGCGCGCCATATCACTTTTTACAAACTTTCATCTTTTCCCCGCCCTTCACGCGCCTAGAATAACCACTCGGCCAAATCGGCCAGTGAAGGAGGTTCTTCTATGCCAGCCTCTACGAAACCAGTTCCTCAAGGGTTTCATACGGTAACTCCCAGCCTCACTGTGCGAAATGCTGCTCAGGCCATTGACTTCTATAAAAAGGCGTTAGGTGCTCAGGAACTAAACCGCATGGAGATGCCCGACGGCAAGATCGGGCATGCCGAACTGAAGATCGGCGATTCCATCATCTTCCTCTCCGACGAAATGCCTGGGATGGGAATGTCCAAGTCGCCGCAGACACTCGGCGGATGTACGGGCGTTCTGAATATCTATGTGCCCGACGTCGACACCGCTTTCGAACGTGCGGTTACTGCCGGTGCGAAAACCGCCATGCCGGTCGCTGACATGTTCTGGGGCGATCGCTATGGCACGTTTGTCGATCCTTTTGGCTTCGCCTGGGGAATGGCAACTCATAAAGAGGACGTCTCTCCAGCCGACATGGAAATGCGCATGAAAGAAGCGTTCGCAGCCATGGCGGAGAAGAAGTCAGCCTAGATTCGATCACTGCTGAGACTTGATGGCGCGGGCACCTCGCCCGCGCTTTTGTATCTACAGGCACTTGCCCTCTGAGTTCTCCTGCAAACTGGTCGCAACCTGAATTCCCGTCGCGACCTCGGGGATAATTCCGATCTGCCGGTAGATCGGCCGCACCAACTTCCTGATTGCCGGCAACTGCATCGCGAACCATCCTGCTCCACAAACACAAATCAGCCCTCCGATCATCAACGTATGCGGCGCTCCGATGCGGCTCGCGATAGCGCCAGCGGTCAGGCTGCCGAACGGGGCTATTCCCTGGAACGCGATCGAGTAGAAGCTCATGACACGCCCGCGTTTCGAATCCTCCGTGATGGTCTGCAGAATCGTATTGCTCGACGCCATTTGCTGCATGAAGCAGAAGCCGGTCACTACGAGCAGCAGCAGCGAAAGCCAAAGCTCGCGCGAGAAGGAGAAAGCGACCAACCCTGCGCCGAATCCGGCTGAGGTCATCGCAATCAGGCGTCCCAGTCCAAGCACGCTTCTTCTTGCTGCCAGTCGCACGGCTCCGCTGAGTGCGCCAACTCCGACGGCGCCCATCATGAATCCCAGCGTGTGCGCGCCGCCGTGCAGAATCTTGCCCGCAAAGATTGGCATGAGCGTGGTGTAAGGCATTCCTACCAGGCTGATGACCGCGAGCAGCAGCAAGATTGACCAGATCGGACGAAATCCGCGCACGTATTCCCAGCCGTCGCGTAATTCAGAGAGCACGCTCGCGCGCGCGTGTTCAATCACACGCGGAGTCACAGTCATCGCCAGCAGGGAAGCGATCACCGCCACATAACTAAATCCGTCGATCAGGAAGCAGTAGCCTTCGCCGACGGCGGCAATCAGCAGGCCTGCGACCGACGGACCAATCAATCGCGCCGCATTTACCAGCGACGAGTTCAGCGCGATGGCGTTGCCGAGGTCTTCGCGATCTTCCACCATTTCGATCAGGAATGCCTGTCGCGCTGGCATGTCGAATGCATTGATTGCGCCCTGAAACAGGTTCAGCAGAATGACTTCGTGAACCGTGATGATGTGCGCCAGAGCAAGCCCAGCAAGCGCAAACGATTGCACCATGGAGAGCGCTTGCGTCACGACCAGCACGCGATGGCGGTTGAGCCTGTCGACCCACACGCCCGCAAACGGACCGAGCAAGAGGATTGGAATCTGGCTGGAGAAACTTACCAGACCGAGCAGAAACGCTGATCCGGTGAGGCGGTAGACGAGCCAACCGGTGGCCACGCGCGTCATCCACGTGCCGATCAGCGAGATTCCCTGGCCGCCAAAGAACAGCCGGTAATTACGGTGCCGCAGAGCGCGCACCAGCAGATTCCAACTCATCCCGCTGCGTGGCTTAGTTGAGGTTGTGCCTTGAGTCATCCTGTCTATTGTCCGATATTGCCCCTGAAATAGATGCGCGCAGCCCTCGACATCGCGGACTATCATCCTCAGCAACTTAACAGCCTTGCAATATCTGTGCCTCTCATTCGTCTACAACGATAGATGAAGGGCACGGCGAGTCTGGAGCCAATGGCACTGGAACAAGACCAGCGGATCACGGAAGTGGTCAAGCGGGAGCAATCCCGGCTGCGCAACTTCATTCGCCGTCGTGTGCCTGATCCGCGAGACGCGGAAGACATTCTGCAGGACGTCTTCTACGAACTGGTGGAAGCGAATCGCCTGCTGATGCCGATCGAGCACATTACCGGCTGGCTGTTTCGCGTGGCGCGGAATCGCATCACCGATCTCTTCCGCAAGAAGCGGCCGGAAAGCTTCAGCGACACCGCGGTCACGGACGAGGACGACGAACTGCTGCAACTGGAAGATCTGCTGCCTTCGCCTGATGACGGACCTGAGGCGCTTTACGTCCGCAGCGTGCTTCTGGATGAGCTCGAGTTGGCACTCGACGAATTGCCGGAGGAGCAGCACGACGTGTTTGTGGCACACGAGTTGGAAGGACGCAGTTTCAAGGAGATTTCATCCGAGACTGGCGTGAGCGTGAATACGCTGCTCTCGCGCAAGCGTTATGCGGTGCTGCATCTGCGCAAGCGATTGCAGAGCATTTACGACGAATTTACGAAGGCATGAGGAACAAAAAATGAGGAAGAAGAAACTGCTGTTTATTCCGCTGGCTATTCTCGCGATGGCGTTATTTATCTTCATCGGCGGGGAGGTCGTGCGGTTATTGTGGAATTGGTTGTTGCCGTCGCTGTTCGGCTGGCGCCTGATTACCTTCTGGCAAGCGGTCGGACTGCTTGCGCTCTGCCGCATCCTCTTCGGCGGACTTGGGCTCCACGGTCGCGGGCACTCTAATTTCCGGCGTCGCATGGCCGAGCGCCACGGCCACATGACTCCCGAGGAGCGAGAGCGATTCCGGCAGGGAATACGGGAAGCCTTTGGGGCCGGGCCTGCTACCAGCGAGAGCACGGGGCAATGAGGGCGGCTCGACAGCGTAAGCGATGTCGCCATCTCATCCCGCTTTTGGCGGAGGAGCTTTACTTGCGTCCGCGAGTGAAATAATTTGATGGGCTGGTCGTCAAGAAAGTGAGGGGGAACCATGCACCCTACGGACAAGGCAGCGCGCGTCGCAGGAGCCGTATATCTCTCACTCGTAGCCACCGGCCCTTTCACCCTTCTATATGTTCCCAACAAGCTGATCGTGCCCGGGAATGCCACTGCGACAGCCAGCAACATTCTGGCTCACGAGACGCTTTTCCGTGTCGCCATCGTCGCTGACCTGATCGGCGCCGTCATCTTCATTTGCCTTGCCGTGGCTCTCTACCGCTTGTTCAGCGGAGTGAACAAGACGCAAGCTTCGCTGATGGTGGCGTTTGTCTGGGCCTCTGCGACCGTGGCATTCGTGAATGTGCTGAACAATATCGCCGCACTGATGCTTGTCCGCGGCGGCGATTTCCTCGAGATATTCGATAAGCCACATCGGGACGCCCTTGCCATGCTCTTCGTTCGTCTGCATGGGCAGGGAAATGTGATCAACGAAATGTTCTGGGGTCTCTGGCTCTTGCCCCTCGCGTGGCTGGTGTACAAGTCACGATTCCTGCCGCGGTTCCTGGGCGTCTGGCTCGCGCTCGGCGGCTTCGCCTACGTCATCCTGTGCGTTACGAGCATACTGGCGCCGCAATATCAGGGAAGGCTGTTTAGCTATTTCCAGCCCGTCTTCTTCGGAGAGTTGGCGTTCATGCTTTGGCTGCTGGTCAAGGGCGCCAAAGTGCGTCCACTGGCTGCTGCAGCTTCTTGAGAACGACTTGCCCAACCTCTGAATTTTGATCCATATCGGGAAGTCCGGGGGGTACCCCTCCCCCCTCGTCCTAGCGGCAAATAAAGAACTTACGAGCTAGATGGGGCTGTCTCTAGGGCATAACAAAGGACTTAAGTCCTCATCTCCCGCAAAACAAAGGACTTAACTGCAGTCACCAGTAGTCAGTTGTCAGTTGTCAGAAAAAATCAAAGTCAAGGACGTCCCGAACTCCAGCGCCTATCTCTATTGTGACAAATTCGAGGGGACCTACTGGACACTTTCGGGGAATTTATTTCTATCGTGGAATGATGTACTTGGCGGGAAAATGAGGCCAAGAGGCTCTTGACAACATTTGCGCGCTTTGGCCGTCTCCCACCCACGGACCCGATCTCGGAAATACATAGATGGATTCGCTGCGCTCACCATGACTTCGTGGTGTGAGGAACACGTTGAGGCACACGGGACTACTCCCCTTCACCCAACGGAAGGGACATGTTCTCGGCGACGGCGCGGGCTTAGAGGACATACAGAAAAAGGACGTGTGAGGCACGCGACTCATGAGAGCCATGCGGGGAGTGGTGGCTCTTCTATTTTGCCGATGGGAAGGTAAATCGCAGCTTGTGGTCGAAGCACTGACGATGGGAATCACTGGAAAAAGAGTCGAACGCGCGCAGCACTTCCTGTCGCGACCCGAGTCGATAACGGCTCCGTAGCGCTCCGATCACGAAACATAAAACCATCAGAGCGATTATCACGATCTGTGCCACGATTACTCGGCTTTCTTGCCAAACATTCCAAGCATTCCGGGTTCTTCCGGCTCTTCGAGCGCGACAGCGGCGCCACGTCCCCCGGGGTCTCGTCGCAGAGGCGCATGAACATACGCATAGGGATCGAGTGGTTCGGCTTTGCGGCGCAGAAGGCGCCGGACAAAGTTGGTTAGTTTTTCGATCGAGATACGGATCATTCAGCCCTCACGATGGAAACACGAATAGCTTGCATCCAGGAACAAAGGACTGTTGCAGCGTTGCACAATAGTTTGTCTGCCGCGCTTACTGCACCCGGCTTAAGCCTTCCCAAATCCACATGCCTGCGATCACAACGATCAGCAGTCCAGAGGCGGCTCCGAGCAGGCGCACAGCCGGCGTCACGCGATTCAATCGCCGGAGAACGTCAGTCTGTTCTGCCTGCATGTGCGACTCGGAATCGTTCAGGAAGAGTTGATCGTCTTCGTGCATGCTGAGAGTGCTGCGGTAGATCAGGAGGACAACGAGAAGAGTTGTCAGGCCGGCCCACACGATAAGCAGCAGCGTCAGGGTTGACGACATGCGCCACCTCGCAAGTTCTGTTCGGACCGGTCCCGAACGCGTGAGCCGCCTTCCCCCACAACTGGAGGCGGATCCCGGTAGGGGGCCTTGCCCGGCATTATAGTCCCAATTACGAGTTGCGGAAGGGAGATCAAAGAATTGTTTGCCTTAGACGTTAGGTGATGCGGCCGCGTCTTCCGGCATCCAAAGGGGAAGATGAGTCCAGGTACGGTTTGAAAGATCTGCGACCGTAAGCCCCTGATTCTCATCAGAGTAGTAAGGCGAGCGTGTGGGTAACCCACTTGGGTCATCTGCAGAGCTGCAGCCCGGATTTGCTATAATCCGCAACAAGATCCGTCTTAGGAGATGAGAATGGCAACTACGACAGTCCCGAACATTGAAACGCCCAGCACCACTAAGAAGTACCCGGTCCAACTGACACCGACTGCTGTGGCAAAGGTAAAAGAGATTATGGCGCAGCAGAATCCTGTGCCCGCCGGACTGCGCGTGGGTGTGGTCGGTGGCGGCTGCTCGGGATTCTCCTACTCGATGGCTTTCGAGAACGGCGCCGGGATGATGGATAAGGTATTCGACATCGAAGGATTGAAGGTCTATGTCGACGCGACCTCGATGATGTATCTGCAGGGCTGCCTCGTCGACTATGTCGAGAGCCTGGAAGGCGCTGGCTTCAAGTTCGAGAACCCGAACGTGAAGAGCACCTGCGGCTGCGGATCGTCGTTCAGCGTGTAACTTAGTTTTTGGAATGAAAAAAGCCTCGTCATCTTGACGGGGCTTTTTGCTTTTAGTGAGGTGTGGTATCGGGCGGCATCGAGGGGGCCATCTGATTCTGCGACCCGCCGTAAGAGCTTCCGGATTGCGAACTACCAGAGTTACCGAAGCTCGATCCTCCGAAAGATGATCCGCCGACCGAAGATCCTCCAAATGAGGATCCAGGCTGTTGAGTTCCTTGCTGGGCGACCTGCCCTTGTCCGGCAAATCCGAGTGGAGGCTTGGTGCTGTACGGTTGGGTGATTAGGCCACCGCGATCCATTGTTGGATCGTAGATGAACTTCCAATCCTTGTAGTGATCCTTGTCGTCAAAACGATGAATCGATTGTTTCGGGACTCAGGCTCGCCACACCGAGAATTCCGCCACCTCCAAAGGTGCTGGAGGCACCGGTGGTCGAGGTACCAAACCCGCCGGGAGAAGAACCGAAGCTCGAAGAACTGCCACTCGAAGAAGAGGACCCCGTCGTCTGAATATTGCTGTTGTTCGAGGAGTCTGTTGTGCCGGAAGCAGTAGTGGAACCCGCGCCGCCTGCGGTTGTTCCTCCCCCTGACGAATCGCCAGTGCCAGAAGTTGCGCCTCCGGTTGCAGTGGGAGTGTTCGAGTTAGCCGAGTTGTTCGAAGACGATTGTCCGAATGATGATTGCCCAAAGCCCGAGGAAGATTGTCCAAAGCCCGACGAAGATTGCCCAAAGCCGGACGGGGACTGTCCGAAGCTGGAAGACTGCCCGAAGCCGGAACTGGCCGTGCCGGTTGTGCCGCCGGTAGTGCCGCCCGCGCCCGGAGATCCGAACTGGTTGCCGCCCATCTGCACGTCGCCGTAATGAAGCAGGCGCCACTCGCCTTTGGCGCTCATCGGATCCTTATACTTCTGCCGCAGGAAGCGAATGTTATTGGTGTTGAGAAGCTGGTCAACCGTAGTGGGATAGGCTCCGAACTTTTTGTAGTATTTTTTCACCGCGCGCGAATACTGGACGCCGCGATGAATCATCTCGTTCTCGCGTTCGCGCTTCAGCTCTCCGGTAACCGCGGGACCTAATGCTAAGGCGCCAATCACCATGAAGACGACCAACAGCAATATGACGAGGTAGAGGTAGCCGGCTTCGGTCGATGCTTTGCGGCGATAGCGAAAGGAACCAAAGAGCATGACTATCCCTGGGAAAGCGGAATGGACTGCGTGTTGTTGCTGAGCACGTCCTGAATTTCAATCGAAGTCGGATTGATGTGCAGGATCTTGTAGCGACGATTGACGATGTCACCTTCAGCGGCTACGAACACGTCGTCACCATTCGAGAGAAACGCTTTGCGCACCGGGCTGCCCGAGTTATTCGCGAATCCGAAATAGCGAAGATTGATCGGCGGCGGAGGCGGTATCACTGGCGCAGGGGGCGGAGTATTAGCTTGCGGCTTTGGCTTGAAGGGCCCTGTGACCGGTGTAGGTATGACGGGTTCTGCCTGGTCCTGGAAAATGTTACGTCCAGTTCCCGCGTATTCCGTATTCTCGGCTAGCTCTAACTGCTCCAGCTTCAGGCGAGGATCCAGGCTCGGAGTGGGAGGTCCAGCCGTTTTCCCGTTCTTCTTGTCGGAAGTTTTGAGGTGACCTCGATGCTGAGCCGTCGCAGCAGACTTGTTGGCAGCGGCAGGGCCGGTGGCGGTAGAGGCGAGTGGCGGCGCGGCCGATGTGGAACCAGCGCTTGTCAAGATCATGCGCGCAAACATCACCAGAGCTAGCGCGAATAGAGCCGATACGCCAATCACGACTTTACGGTTGTTGCTGCCGAGCTTCACTTACGCTTGACCTCGCACATACGCTTCCAGCTTCACAGAAAGGTTGACTCCGCCACCCTGCTGTTCTCCGAGCCCAACTCCGTCCACGATAAAAAACATTTTGCTGCGTTCGAGCGCATTGATGAACTTGATGGTGTCCACATAGCTGCCACTCAAGGTCGCCTCGATGTTCATCATCTGGACATTGGGCAACTCGGTTTCCGATAACTCGTATTTTGCGCCACCAATGCGAACCCGGTCCGCGGCTGCAAGTCTCCCAAGTTCCGCGTAAACCGCGGAAGGCTCGCTCGCAAGACGATCTTTGTAAAAGTCGTCAATCTGCGTACGTGCCTGCTCCACGCGGCCTTGAACCGCCGTGGGGGGAATCACTACCTTCATGCGGTTCTGTACCTGGGTGCGGGTCGAATCGAACTCCTGTTGCTGAGCCTCCCCGGAGCGGGAGCTGAAATAAAGGGTGGCACCGGCAGCCAGCAAACAGATTCCAGCCAGAACGCCCAGAGCGATCTGAAAGCGGCGGCGGTTTTCGCGGATGCTGCCCATCAGTGCGCACCTCCTGCCTTGGCTTCCATGGCGGCTCCGGCTTCAGAATTTTCCGGAATGTATTGAGCAGTAATCTCGAACTTCAAGGTTTCTGGACCATTCGTCCCGGGTTGTACGGTCTCACTCACCAGTTGCGCATCGCGGAACGAGTGAGATTGCTCCATCTTCCGAACCAGTTCCAGGCCGCGTTCGCGGGACTGACCGACAACGTCCATTTTCAACAGGACGTCCCCCTCTTCGATTTGCGGTTGAATGGCGACAACGTGCAACTGCGGTGGCATTAGCTTCTCGAGCTCGCTGAAGATGTGCGTCCACGACACCGATTTTCGCTGAATCAAGTCATTTAGAAATGTGGAGCGTTGATGGACGTCGTTGTTCTGCGGTTGCCGGAGTATTGCCAGATCGTCTGCCTGCTGCTGATCCAACTTTTGCAGGGTTGCATTTTCGCGTGCGATATCGCGGTTGAACATGCGGTATCGATTCCACGAAACGAACGTCGTGTAAGAAAGAATAATCGCCAGCAGAGTGAGTGCGCCGACTGCACCGCCCCAGCGCAGATAGAACTGTCGCGCATCTTCGTAAGGCTGGGTCGCGAGATTGATGTTCAGTCGCATATCAGGCCTAGCTGGCGAGCGCTCCTACCACTCCGGCCATCATCGATCCCGGAGTGGCTGTGGAACCGAGAGTGGCGGAAACGAGATTGCGGACAGGAACGCCAGTTTGCGATTGCAGGGATTCTCCCGCTTGTTCGGCATCCATGGCCCCGCCGACCAGGATACTTTCCACGCGCATGCTGTACGTATCTTGAAAGAATACCAGCGATGGGTAGACGTCTTCTACCAACTGTGCGCTGCTGGGAATGTTCCCGTTCGTGTTTTCCAGGGTACGCACGAGCAACAAGTCGTTTTCCGCAACAATGGCGAAGGTGGTTGTAAGGGCATCAATTTTGATGACCAGCGTAGGTTCCGGAGAGGTCACGTTTCCCAGGCAGGCAAGCATGGAGGGCAAAACGACGCCCGGAGCGAGTCCGCAGCTTCGAAATACTTCTTCGTATTCTGCAAGAACGGTGTCGAGAGCTGAGGCGGCGATCACTCGGACCCCAGTATTCGTTTTCCGCACCTCATAGGAGATCGCGGCGTGATCTACGTCGAAAGGCACAGCCTTTTTCAGGCGAAAGCGAACCACCGCGTCCGCCTCGTCCCTCTTTTCCGGGAGTGACTCGAAATCGAGCAGGGCTACACGCACAGCGCTATCGGGAAGGATTGCGACCACATCGCGACTGCGTCCGCCTACGACACTGATGGCGTCGTTGATGCCTTGCTGCACGGAGGCAGAATCCTTCAGATTCGATTCCGTGAGGCTTGGCGCCAGCGCTCCAGTGGGCAGAGTGCGAACGGTAGAAGTCTCAATCGCACTGCTGCCATCAGCGGCGCGGGCGGCGATGATACGCTGCGGCGTCAATTCGCACGCGATGCGCGGCCCCATGTTGGTTGTTTTTGCCATGGTTACTCTGATCGTCTCTGTAAAATTCTTCGGCTATCTTGTGGTCTCGATGAACGTCACCTTGTTGATTTCTTTCAAGGTGGTCTCGCCTGACTTCACCTTCTCTAACGCGGACTCGCGCAGGAAGTGCATGCCCTCTTCTTTGGCGGCGCGACGGATTTCCGAACTTGGCTTCTTCGCGAGAATCATTTCTCGAACGCGATCGCTCAAATCGAGCAGCTCGTGAATCGCAGTACGGCCGCGGAACCCGGTTCCGGAACACTCGATACAACCTTCGCCTTCGGAGAAGAGGAACGATCCCCACTCGCGCGGGTCCAATCCGCTCGCTTCGAGAATTTCCGTCGGATAGCGAACCTGCTTCTTGCACTGCTCGCAGATCAAGCGAACCAGTCGCTGGGCGAGAATGCAATTGAGAGCGGAGACGAAGTTGTATGGTTCGACTCCCATGTTCAGGAAGCGTCCAATGACGTCGACCACATTGTTGGCGTGCACCGTGGTGAACACCAGATGGCCAGTGAGTGCGGATTGAATCGCGATCTGCGCGGTCTCCGTGTCGCGGATTTCGCCGACCATGATCTTGTCCGGGTCATGTCGCAGGATCGAGCGAAGGCCGCGGGCGAACGTCAGTCCCTTTTTCTCGTTGACCGGAATCTGGGTCACACCGCGAATCTGGTATTCAACCGGATCTTCAATAGTGATGATCTTGTCTTCGTCGGTCTTGATTTCGTTGAGAGCCGCGTACAGCGTGGTGGTCTTGCCGCTGCCGGTAGGTCCAGTTACCAGCACCATGCCGTAAGGTTCGGCGATATAGCGGCGGAACTTGCGAATGTCGTCATCACTGAAGCCAACCACGTCGAGTGTGAGCTTGTGGAACTTCTCGCTCATCGACTCTTTGTCGAGAACGCGAAGCACAGCGTCTTCGCCGTTGATCGACGGCATGATGGAGACGCGGAAGTCGATGGATCGGCCGTTATAGCGAACGCGGAAGCGACCATCTTGCGGCACGCGGCGCTCGGCAATATCGAGCTCCGACATAACCTTGATACGCGAGATGATCGTCGAGTGATGCTCTTTGGCAATCGGCGACATTGCCGGCTGCAATACGCCGTCAATGCGGTACTTGATGACGACCGAATCGTCGCGAGTCTCGATGTGAATATCGCTGGCGCGCCGCTGCAGTGCGGTAAAGATGGTGGTGTCGACGAGGCGGATGATCGGACTGATATCGCTCTCGGCGGTCAGCCGTTCGATCGAAATAGTTTCATCGCCGTTTTCGTCGCCTTCGCGTACCAGGTCGAGCGTAAACGCCTGCGTGGCTTCTTCCAGCACGCGCTGTGACTGCTCGGTCTTCTTGAGAATGTCGCTGATTTGCGACAGCGTCGCGACGCAAGTGTGAATGCGCTTCCCGAGCAGAATGCTGATCTCGTCGATGCTCATCAGCTGGCTCGGATCGGAGATGGCGATCCAGAGCCGGCCATCGCGTTCTTCCAGCGGCACAAAGTTGTACCGGAACATCAGGTCGACGGGAATCTTACGGAACAGTTCCGGCTGGAGATGTGCTTCGCGCAAGTCGATGAAATCGCAACGGTAGCGACGAGCTAGTTCGCGCGCGCGAGGTTCTTCGTCGCGCGTAGCAACAGCGGACGAGAAAACGTCCGTAGGAAGAGTGACCCCATTCCCATTCACAAAAAGCGGTTTGTTGTCAGCAGATGCCATTTACTTCTAATTTCTTTTCCGGCGTTCCGTCGGAACATGAACCTTTCAACTAATGTATGCCTGCTCCCAGAGTGAAGATAGGCAGATAAAGCGATAACAGTACGAAGGCAACGATAACGCCCATGACAATCAAGATCACCGGCTCAATCAACGCCATAGCAGCGGTCAGTGCCGTTTGCACATCTTCTTCGTAAAACTCTGCGACCGAGTTCAGCATGGCGGGAAGCGCTCCCGTCGATTCGCCGACTTCGATCATTTCGACCGAAAGCTCGGGAAAGCGCTTCGTCTCTTCCAGACTGGCTGATAGCGGCCGGCCTTCGCGGACCTTGTGGGAAGCGTCGAGGATGGAATCCGCCAAAGACCGGCTTTGCATCGATGACGCCGGACGTTTCGAGCGACGGAACCAGCGGCAAGCCGCCGGAAAGCAGTGTTCCCAGCATTCGACAGAAAACTGCGACCTGATACTTCTGCCAGATTCCACCCAGTACCGGCGTTCGCATCCGCGCACGATCGAGAAGGCGAGCCCCGCTATCCGAGTTTTTCCAGCGCCAAAAAGCAACGGCAGCAACCACTACGATGATTGCAACGAAAGGACGCAAGTTTTTGTAAGTTCTGTCCCGACAGCAAGCATAAATAACGTGAGAGCAGGAAGCTGTTTTTCCGTGCTGATCGTTGCATAAAGCTCGCCAAACTTCGGAACGACATAGGTCATCAGGAAGATCAGCATGGCAGTAACCATCACAGAAAGCAGAGCCGGGTATACCAGCGAAGCTTTCAACTTCTTACGGAAAGTCATCGCCATGCGTTGGAAACTGATATAGCGGCTGAGAACTTCTTCGAGGTTACCGCTCTTCTCACCAGCGAGAAGGGTAGTGGGATAGATCTTCGGGAACGCACCCTGTGCAGCAAACGCGTCGGACAGCAACTCACCGCCCTTTACACGGTCGCGCACGTTTTCGAGCAAGCTTCGGAAATAGGAATTCCGCTGACGTTTGATAAGCAACTCAAGCGCATTCACAATCGGCAGTCCGGCACGGATCAGCGTCAGAAACTGCGAGTTGAAAATTACAAACGTATCGAGCTTAACCCTGCGCCCGATTCGACAGGCGTAGTCCGCTACTTACGAAGCCACGAGGCTTAATGGAGTAGACGAGAAATCCCTGCTGGGAAAATCGGTCGCGAACATCGCTGGCCGAGAAGCCGGACTCCACCTGTTCGAGGACTCGGCCCCGCTCGTCTGCCATTTTGATCGTAAATTCAGCCATGCAACTTTGTTTGCAGCACGTTCAGTGTATCACTGCAATGTACCTGATTCGGGTTTCCAGGGTTACCTGTAACCCATTCGTAACATTAAACTTAATCCCCTAAATCCTGAGCATCTACGACTTCGACTCCAGGCGGGGGTGAGAAGCGGAAACGCTGTTCATTCACACTCACGTTCTCGTGCTGATCGCGAAACTGAAACTCCGTCACAGAACCGTCTACTTCGTCGATCGACATTCGCGCGATGCGATGGTCGGGTGTTATCTCCAGAAGAACTTGCGAGATTCGATCCTGCATCTGGCGAGGTACTCCGCGCAGCACGACATTTCCAGCACTGCTCGGCGGAACGTCGGGAGCGATGCTGAGTCCGTTGAGCTCTTTATCCAGCTTGGTTTTGCCAAGCAGGAATCGTAACGGCGAACGCAGGTCGTCGATTTTACTCACAGGAGCCTTCTGCACTCTCGACTCGCCAGGCACATAGAACCATGCGATCTTTCCGTCGCTGATAAACAGCTTCTCGCGCGGAGAAGCGTACTCCCACCGCATTTTCCCAGGTTTTTTCAACCACAGAGTTCCTGATTCTTGCCGTTGCATACCCGCACCGCGGTAGCTTTCAGTGAATTGCGTTTGCAACGACTGCAAGTCGTTGTAGTGGCGATCGACTGCCTCCGCAATCTGCCGGGCATTTCCGACTTGTGCGTGCGCAACGGGCATCGCGGCGGCCAGCAGGAGCAATAAAGAAACTAGGGAGCAAGACTTCATCATCGCTCTATTCTGACACTTTCAGCCCACGGACGATGCAATCGCAACTACTTTTCGGGAATCACGTTCCTGGATTTCCAGCCCGGAGGCGCCCCCTTGGTTATGAACGGCAGAGCGTCGGGATCTTGCACCTGGATTTTTCCGTCAGGCAATAATTCGTAGGGCTTTCCGGCGGGGTCGAGGGGAACTCCGCGCAGCATGCCGGCGGCAATGAGATCAGAGAAGCTGGACGGATACTTGCCGGTTTGCGAGCGATATTGCTCGGTCAGTCTTTCCAATTCAGTAATGTCGTCATCGGCCTTCATCGACTGCAAGTGCTGGAAGGCATTGCGGCGGATTTCCTCATTCGCTGCGGTTTCGTACAAGGAGCTCCACAGCAGGCGAGAAGTTTCCAGGTCCCCACCGCGGCTGGCGTAAGCGGCGGCGAGTACTTTCAGCGCTGGATTGCTATTGGGTAGCTGGGCGCCCTGTGCAAAGGTTCTTGATGCGCCGAGGTAGTCGTGCAACTTCCACGCCTGCAGAAAACCCAAGGTCGTAGTAAAGACGCCAGTCATTCGGATTCTGCTCGAATTCCGCGCTTTACCAGTTCAACGGCCTTATCGGGCTGACCCGCTCCTTGGGGCGGCGGTTCCTCGAGGAAAATGGCTCCGAAGCGGTAGGCGATAATCAGCTTCGGATCGAGCGTAGTAGTTATGTCGAGCAACGGATAAAGAAGGTTGTATTCCTCCGCACTGCGCGCGTGGTGACTGCCGAAGTACTGTACGGCGCGAGTCCAGTAGATGTCGGCGAGCAGACCGGTGTAACCCAGGCTCATTCGCTTAAGAGCCGATGGAGAGCTGATGTAGAGCGTGTCGCGGATCAAGCCAGGTCCACGGACGTCGTCTATCTTTCGCAGAAACAACAGCGAGCACCCAAAGCAAATGATGATGGCGATCGTGAGTGCGAGAGTCGCCTTAGCATCGCTGAAAGGCTTCATTTCATATTCCTGCGCTGGAAGATGAGAGCGGCAGCCGCCACCATCGCAGCGGAGTAAAGCAGCGCGTAACCCGTGTTGAGCGCAATCAGATTTCCGGCGATGCTTTCTCCATGTGCAACCGACGACGCTGTATTCAGAGCGGAGAAGTTAGGTACGAGATAGGCAGCCGCGGTTGCGAATACCTTGACAGCACCCGTAGAGCTGTTCGCGAGACCGCGCAGGTCTTCGCTGAAGTTCCCAATCACAAAGAAACAAAACGCCATTACCGCTGACTCGATCGGCGTCGAAAACGACGAGAACAGCATGGTGAACGACGTCACCATGATGAATTGCAGCAGAATGAAGTAAATCGCAACAAGAACGTAGAGATCGGCGCGCTGAAAGCCGCGTGCGACATACAACAGCGCAGCGAAAAGGCCGACGGCCATGAAGAATGTGTTCACGCCCAACGTGCCGACAAGCCCAAAATACTTGCCGAGAATGAATTGCCAGCGCTGCACCGGACGCGTGAGCACGGTGTAGACAGTGCGCTTATCGATCTCTTTCGAGACCAGGCCGATTCCGATGAAGATGGCGATCAAGACTCCGAAAATGGAGATTGCCGTAAGTCCAAGATTGACGAGCAATTCGCGCTCGACACCGATGGTGATCTGGCCGAGCAGCAGGGAAGCGCCAATCATGAGGAACGCGAAGATGATCAGGTTGTACAAGACGCGATCCCGAACAGCTTCGCGAAATGTATTCGCGGCGATGTAAGCGATGCGCATTTAGTTGGTTTCTCCCGAAGACTGCGAAAGCTTGCTGAGGAAATAATCTTCCAGAGTTGTTCTCACCGGAGTGAGCGAGATGATGCGAGCCTTGTTGATACGCAACGCATCGATCACGCGATCGACCGCGGAATCGTCGACGACGGCGCGAATCATTTCTCCAGCGACGTGAGGATTTCCGCCGAGTGCCTGGATCGCAGGCATCGCCGCGATCCCTTCCCAAATCACTTCGACCTTTCCGCGCACATTCGCGGTCAGTTCAGCGACTGCTCCTATTCCGCGCAATTGTCCGTTGGCAACGATCGCCACGCGATCGCACAGCGCTTCGGCGTCGGAGAGGATGTGAGTCGAGAAGAAGACCGTTTTACCTTCCTCTTTGAGAGACGCGATCAAGTCGCGAACTTCGTGGCGGCCAATTGGATCGAGCCCGGACATCGGCTCGTCGAGAAACACGAGCTTGGGATTGTGCAGAATAGCTTGGGCGATTCCGACGCGCTGCAGCATTCCCTTTGAGAACTTGCGCAATTGCGTGTTGACCGCGTCTTTTGCAAGACCGACACGATCGAGGGAGGCGGTGATTCGCTGCTTGCGCTCTCCCGCAGGCACGCCGGAGAGCTGCGCGTAGTAGTTCAACAATTCCGTCGCAGTAAGATAGTCGTAGAAATATGGCTGTTCGGGAAGAAATCCGATTTGCGCCCGAATCGCGGGGTCCTGGATAGTCCCACCAAGAATTGTTGCGGATCCGGACGTTGGCTTTACGAGCCCCATCAAAAGCCGAAGGGTTGTGGTTTTGCCGGCACCATTGGGGCCCAGATAGCCGAAGATCTCACCTTCGCGAACTTCGAGCGTCAGCGGCTTCAGTGCTTGTTTTGGGTGCTTCCGCCAGAATCCGGTTAGATAGGTCTTTTCGAGCGCTGCCGTATGTATGGCGTCCAAGGACGGTCGTTTCCCTCCAAGGTTGGACAGATTATAAAGAGTTACTCGTAGTTCTCGATATTGGCGAGGACGCGACATCTTTGGTCCGTCCGAAACCCGCTCCTACTGGATCGGTTGGGATCGGTCAGCGTCCAGCATCGGCGGTCAACCTTGAAATGAATTGCTGCCGAGGGATCAGAATAAATAGTGACCTCTCGGTGGCCGTTTCCAGCCAATCGGCGTGGCCTATAATCGTGTATGTTCCTGCCCGAAATCCACACCGCAAACTCCCGCGAGTGCTGCTGGGGGTTGATGGCGTAGTGGTATCCCTCGCGGTCGGGGAATACGTTGTCCAGAATGCCCGACGCGCCCTGGTCCAGCTCCCATCTCCGCCTAGTGGTGTCATTACCGACATAGCCGCACGTCGGGTAGGTCGTTATATAGGTGGTCTCTGCGGTGTTCAGGGTTTTCACCGGTATACACGGCCGCTCCTTCCTGCGCGGACAGCCCGCGCTCTCAGCAGGTTGGGAATCGCAATCGCCGCGATGATGAAGATAATCGCTACTACGATTAATAATTCGATTAAGGTAAAACCTTTCGGTATTTGGCCCGGGTTTCATGGGTTCAGTAGAAGTAGTTGCAAAATAAAGGCCACTGCTCTGTTAAGGGCCACAACCGGGCTAATAAGACGTAAATCTTGTATTTGCAATATTTTGTGTTGATGCAGTCGCGAAGCAGATTCTTCCTGCAGGCCGGGATGACACTTTTTGTCATTGAGGGTTAACACTGGTTGGCCAGCGTGGATGGTCAATCCCAACGATCCGTTGTATCGAGTGGATTAGCCCGGAAAAGAGAAAAGGGAGCGCCCTGCGCACCCGCTCGCGGCCGGTCAGAACGAACCTTATGCGAGAGCGTTACTTCTGCGAACCGCTGAGAAAGAGGCCCAGTGCCTGCGTTAATGCTGAACAACGCTGTCTAAGGGCTCACGCCTCCGTAGGCAAACGAGATCGACGTAGAAAGCAGGAACTATTCCGCTTCCAAGAGATCAATTATTGACTGTTGAGCATCGAAAAGCCCGCACATGCATTCGCATTGGCCGCGGCATCTTGGGCCGGCGGAAACTTCACGCGGACTACGTTATCTTCCATCGCTGCAAAAACTCCGGATGCCTGTCTGGCCCCAGTAGCTGGCGAACGCACTGGGGCGACATAAGCTGCCATTGTCCCCGCTGGAGCCGGCACTTACTTGAAACGTATATCCGCTCTTAGGTACCACCGCGGAATTAGTCACAACCCAATCGATCAAGCAGGCGGAATTCGAGGTACCGCCTCCCCCACATCCTGTTGACGTAGATCCAAGCTTCTGCAAGGGTGACATCCGCAGAGGTTAACACCGATCTGGAAAGTCTGGTAGTAAGTCCGATGCTCCGCGGCTGTAATCGAACGGTACTCCGCTAGCCGCGCGATGCCTCGTTTGCCGCTCACATTCGGGCACGTAACAAGTTGGGAATGGCAATCGCTGCGATGATCAGGATGATCGCCACAACGATCAGAAGTTCGATTAACGAGAAACCTTTTTGTTTACGCATCTTGCTCCTCTGGAATGTTTCTTGGCCTCAGCCACAGCATTCTGTACATGCAGCTGACGCGCCAGTATTCCGAGAATGGGAGCTAAATGCCTAAAAACTAGACGCTGAAATTACAAATATCTGTCTACGTATAACAGTTAGCGTGATCTTAGCGAAGTTCGTCGAACTTGACATTTTCTGTCAGAGACAGAGTGCCACTAATCTGGTCTGGCGTGCAAATCGGTCAAAAGAAGAAGGGAGCAAGTTTCCTTGCTCCCCCGGCTTGTACCCTCCCCCAGGTACTTCGCCAAATCTGACTTTCAACTGATTGTTCAGAGCAGGTAACGCTATGCACGCTGCGGCATTGCGCAACCAGCCGCGTCCTGAGCAGTTGGAACTTTGACGTGAACCACATTGTCTTCCGTGGCGCAGAAAGTACCGGAGACCGGTGCGGTTCCATGTCTGGGCGTACGCACTGGCTTCAAATCCAGAGTGCCGGTACCGTGAGCCTGAACGTCGAATATGTATCCGCTCTTCGGCGTGCAGCGGCTGCGCCGAGTCAGCACGCGTCGATCAAGCAAGCACCGGCCGCTGCAGTCGGCAGTCGTGCATCCGCCAGCGCGGCGTTCCAAGCGCAGCCAGTGTCGTCGGCAAAGCCAGTGCCTGATAGGTGGTAAAGTAAGTGACTTCCGCGTGTCGAGATGGTGCGGATGAACCGCAGCGGCCGACGATTCATTGGCAGACATACGGGCGCGCAGCAAGTTGGGAATGGCAATCGCGGCGATGATCAGGATGATCGCCACAACGATCAGAAGTTCGATTAACGAGAAACCTTTTTGTTTACGCATGTGCTCCTCTGGAGTGTTTCTTGGCTCTCAGCCACGGCTTGAGTATTTGCATTCAGCTAGACCAAAATCAGCGCGACTGTACGAGCTCTCCTCGGTCTATTTGAAGAAAGTCCTTTGATTGCAAATCAGTTACAGTCAAGCATTCGTCGTGCCCGACAATCTGAATCCAAAATAGGAATCAAGTGCGTTGAAAGCGATCAATTTGACGTTTTGTGTCACTCTGTGCACAACTGAATTTGTCAAACTCGAGCCCCTCTCGCCCCCGATCGTTCCAGGCGTCCTCTGAGGACACTCTTTGTGGGTATTGTCTGCGACCTAAGTAGACAATTGCAGACGCCTGGGATGGGAACGAGAAAAAGCAGAGAAATTGCATTTACCGAAGATATTTTAGCAGCTCAGGTAGTCCCGATTCATCTTCAGGCCGTTCAAATTTCCTAAAACGGTAACTGCGATGTTTTCAGTAGTGAAACACGTTTGTGCGAGCTGCATGACAGCTTCTGCGGTCACTCCCTCGACGCGATCGATAATCTCGTCCATGGAGTAGAAGCGGTCGAAATACATCTCCTGGCGGGCCAGATTCGACATACGTGCCGTCGAAGATTCGAGGCTCAGCATCAGATTGCCCTTCAGCTGATCTTTGCTGCGGCGCAGTTCGTCCGGCGTAATGGCTTCCTGCTTCAATTTCCGGAATTCCGCCACCACCGACTGCACCACCTTCGTGGCCGCCTCGCGGGAAGTACCTGCATAGATAGATAAGCAGCCGGTGTCCCGAAACGGGTTCAGTTCGCTATAGATCGCGTAGGCAAGGCCCTGACGTTCCCGAACGCTCTGGAATAGACGGGAACTCATCCCTCCACCCAGAACGGTATTCAAGATATAAGAAGCGAATCTCTTCTCATGTCCGATGGAAAGCGAAGGCACGCCGATGCACAGCTGCACCTGTTCGAGCGCCTTCTTGTTCCGCATGATGATTCGCGACTGCGTTTTCGGGGCAGCTTGATAAAAACCGTTCGGACCGCTGGGTAGCGATAAGAAGCGCTGGGCCACCAGTTCGACTACGCGGTCGTGGTCCATGTTTCCGGCAACCGCCAGAATCATATTGTTGGGGATGAAGTACCGCCCGTAATAGTCGAACAGCATTGGCTGTTCGAAGCGGCGCACTGTCTCCTTGGTGCCGAGGATTGGCTTCCCGAGCGGATGATCCTTCCAGAAATTCTGGGTGAAGATCTCGTGCACCAGATAGTCGGGATTATCCTCATCCATCTTGATTTCTTCGAGGATGACTCCGCGCTCACGCGCCAATTCCTTTTGATCGAAAGTCGGGTGAAGTACCAGATCGCTCAAAATGTCCCATGCAACCGGCAGATGTTCATCCAGGACCTTAACGTCGAAGCAGATGCACTCTTTGGCGGTGAACGCGTCCATGTTGCCGCCAATGGAATCGACCTCACGCGCAATCTGTTCCGCGGGACGCGTCTGGGTGCCTTTGAACAGCATGTGCTCAACGAAATGCGAGATGCCGTTTGATTCGGGAGTTTCGTTCCTCGATCCTGTCTTGATCCAGATTCCAAGGGAAACAGAACGAATGTGACGCATTTCCTCGGTGAGGATCGTCAAACCGTTAGGTAAAACTTGGCGGCGAATGTTGCGTAAACCTTCCATAACCTGCTGGCCAGCCGCGACGAAGGGAACTCCCTCTGAAATAGATACCGCGGTATTGTGCGGCAGACGGTCCGGCTGGGTCGTGTCTGGCTTAAATTGTTGCATACTGTACGCAGTTCTATGGTGGAGAGTTAAGCAATCGTTCTGAAAAAGTGTTTCGAGCTGGGCTGTTTGTACCCGTGTAATCCGTAGCTGGCTGTTTGATGCATGACCATCGACTTAAAATTCGAACTATTAGGCCTTAATTTACAAGAGCTTACGGGGATTGCCGCGGAAAATGGGCAATTGGCGTACCGCGGCAGGCAGCTGTCGGAGGCCATCTATCGCCAGCGCAAGGCAGAGTTCCAGGCGATCTCGACGCTTCCCGCCGAGTTCCGAGGTCAACTTGCGGAGCGGGGTTACCGCATCGGCATGCCCTCCATTCAGAAGCGTTTTCAATCCGTCGACGGCACAGTCCGGTATTTGATCGGCCTTGCCGATGGCGAGAGCGTTGAGACGGTCTGGATGCCCGAAGGAGATGGCGGCGAAGCTGGCGACGGATCCGAAGCAGGTGAAGAGGAGAGTAGTAGCGGCTCCAACTGGAGCCGAGCCACGATTTGTATATCCAGCCAGGTCGGCTGCGCGGTGAACTGCCAATTCTGCCTGACTGCAAAGCTTGGCGTCAGGCGCAACCTGACGGCCGGAGAGATCGTTGGCCAGGTACTCGCGGTTCTCTCAGATCAGAAGGTTGAAGTCGAGCAGCGGCGCATCAACCTGGTCTTCATGGGAATGGGCGAGCCATTCCTGAACTACGACAACTTCATGAAGGCCGCGCGTCTGCTGGTCGAAGAGGTTGGAATACCTGAGCCGCGAATGACGGTTTCCACCGCTGGCATCGTTCCTCGTATCGAAGATTTCGCAAAAGAACCGGTTCGGCCGAAACTGGCGATCTCGCTCAACGCTTCTAACGACGCGATTCGTGAGGCAGTGATGCCCATCAATCGCAAGTGGGATTTGAAGAGATTGCTCGCAGCCGCGCGCTCTTTCCCGCTTCGTCCACGCGAGCGCCTGACTTTCGAATATGTTCTGCTCAGCGGCGTCAATGACTCAGTTGCGAATGCTCAGGAAGTAGTGAAGTTGCTGCGTGGGCTTCGCGCCAAGGTCAACCTGATCGCGTTGAACCCGGGCCCGGACCTTCCGTACGGGACTCCGTCAGAAGGTGCTGTGACTGCTTTTCAGCGCGTGTTGATGGACGGTGGTGTGCCCGCGTTTGTTCGACGTCCACGCGGGCGAGATATCTACGCCGCCTGCGGCCAGCTGAAGCGAACGGAAGAGCTGGTCAGCATCGGCTAGCGTCGCCGCGCTCGGCTGACTACTCTTTCAGCTTCAACTTGCTCTTATTTTCTTCCAGGAAGCTGCGCAGGTTTTCGGCTTGATCCAGCAGCCGGTTCCACTGCTCGTAGTAAAGCGTCACAGGAAAGCGGCCCAGTCCATAGACACTGACTCCGCCTTTTTCGCCGACGCGGAATTCCAGGCTGCCGCCGCGACGGGAAGTCTTCTTCTCAAGTTCAGCAAGTTTCGCTTTCAGTTCTTCGTAACTCGGTTCTGACATCGTTATTATCCTTATGTTTGCTTACATCATTGTAGCAATCACAGCTGCACCTGCGCCGATGACAAATCAACGCGCGCTCTTTACTCAACGCGCACTTGGATTTCAAATGGATCGGTGGCCATCACCCTCCGAGATTTTCGCGCTGGTGAGTTCCAGTTGCTTTGGCAGCTTGACCAGCAGTGTTTTCCATCTGGCATCGCATACACGCAGCGCGAATTGAAACACTACATGGAAGCGCCCGGCACGTTCACGCTTGTGGCTGAAGCGAACGGTAGGGAAGCAGCGGATATCGCCGGCTTCCTGGTTGGCCAGCGTCACAAGCGGGGCCTCGGACACGTCGTCACCATCGACGTGAATCCCGAATTTCGCCGTGAGGGCGTCGGCTCATTAATGATGGAAGCTGCCGAGCAGCGCCTTCGATCGGAAGGTTGTCATTCCATCTTTCTGGAAACGGCCGTCGACAACGAAAGCGCAATCTCGTTTTATCAGAGGCTGGGATACGCAGTTCTCAGAACTCTCCCTCGTTATTACATGGGCGACTTGGACGCCTTCTTAATGGGCAAGAGCCTGCTCGACTCAGCGCCCAAGCGTCGCACGAAAACCACGCGATGATCCGTCGCCTCCTTCCTGCTGGACGAAAGACATTCTCTTAACGCATGCTTGAGTGACATGCCTCGCAACCACACTCGAGCTGCGGCGCCCATGGTGATTGCCGTCGACACTGGCGGTACCTTCACCGATTGCGTGTGGACAGAAAACGGACGCGTGCAAATGCTGAAGGTGTTCTCCACGCCCGACGATGCCTCGCGTGCCATTTCCGAAGCGGTTCGCAGAATACTGAAGCCCGGCTCGGAGTTGCGGCTATTGCACGGCACCACCGTGGGCACCAACGCGTTGCTGCAACGCAAAGGAGCACGGGTCGCTTTCGTCACCACCGCTGGCTTCGAAGACACGATCGAGATCGGGCGGCAGGCGCGCCCGAAATTGTACGACCTGTTTTTCGACAAGGTAGAGCCGCTGGTTCCGTCTGAAATGCGTTTTGGAGTGCGCGAGCGTACAGGACCTGGAGGAGAAATTCTCACGTCCACAAATGTGGGTGAGTTGTCCCGGCTCGCGGAACGCGTATCCGCCGCACATCCTGAAGCGATCGCCGTTTCGCTTTTGTTCTCCTTCGCCAATTCCACTAACGAACGAAGTGTGGCCGAGGCGCTTAAGAATCTGCGTGTGCCGCTTTCGATCTCACATCAGCTTCTGCCCGAATTCCGCGAATACGAGCGCGCCAGTACGGTAACCGTGAACGCCTATCTACAGCCGCTCATGGAGAAATACTTGCGCTCGCTCGAGCGCAGCCTGCAGTCGAAGACGAAGACCAGCATCTTCGTCATGCAATCCTCCGGAGGAATTACCGTTCTCGAATCGGCTGCACGCGAGCCGGTTCGCACCGTGCTATCTGGTCCCGCGGGCGGAGTGGTTGGCGCTTCCGCCATGGCGCGGCTGAGCAGTTACCACCGCATCATCTCCTTCGATATGGGCGGGACTTCTACGGACGTCGCCCTGGTCGATGGCGAGATCCATGCCACCAACGAAGCCGAGGTCGCCGGGCTCCCCGTACGCGTCCCCATGCTCGACATCCATACAGTTGGAGCTGGAGGCGGCTCAATCGCTCGCTTCGACGCTGGCGGTGCACTTCGCGTCGGCCCAGAATCCGCGGGAGCCGATCCCGGTCCGATCTGTTACGGAAAGGGCGAGCAGCCAACAGTCACAGATGCGAACCTCTTATTAGGACGATTGCGCCCGGAGGCATTTCTCGGCGGCCAGTTTCAGCTCGATCTCGTGCGTACTCGATCTATCGTTGCCAGCTGGCTGCGAGCGCAAAAATCCAGTCTCTCTGTCGAAGAATTTGCTGCCGGCGTTCTGCGTGTGGTGAACGCCACCATGGAAAAGGCCATCCGCGTTGTGTCTGTCGAACGCGGTTACGATCCGCGCGACTTTACACTCGTCGCGTTCGGTGGCGCTGGAGGACTGCATGCCTGCGAGCTCGCTTCGGCGCTCGGCATTCCGCGTGTGATCGTTCCTTCCTATCCGGGCGCGCTCTCGGCATTCGGCATTCTCGTAAGTGACGTGATTAAGGACTACTCACGCACCGTCCTCAAAGTTGTCTCTTCGCCCGCAGCGAAGAAGATGCAGCTGCCCAAGCAATTTGTCGATGAGATCGAACTGCAATTCCGCGCCTTGCGCGAACAAGCCGAGCGTGACTTCGCCTCTGAAGGCTGGTCGGGCAAACTAGAAATTGTGACAACTGCCGATGTTCGTTATCGAGGACAGGGCTTTGAGTTGAACATTCCGTGGGGACGCACTCTGCCTTCGTTATTTGCGTCCGAGCACAAACGCCGTTATGGATATGCGGATGAATCTCGCGCGATAGAAATTGTTACGCTCCGTCTGCGAGCCCGTTTGAAGTCGAAGACGCCCGCTCGTCTCGCCCAACCCAAGAAGTCCAACCTGCCAGTGCAAAACGCCAAAATCTGGCTCGACGGTAAGCCTTCAGCTTGCAAGATCTACGATCGCGAGTCTCTCACGGTAAATCGCTGGTATCGCGGTCCGGCCATCATCACCGAATACAGTGCGACGACTGCCATTCCGGCAGGTATGAGGTTTACGGTGTCACCCGAATCGAACCTGATCATCGAGACTGCCGGCAAAACAAAAGTCACGTCCGGCAAAACAAAGGGCGCCCCGAATCGGAGCGCCCGCTTATGACTGGGCCGGACGATTACGCTACGTCCTCTTTGTCCTCGCGTTCCCGCTCGGACTCGGTTTTATTGTCCCGTTTTACTTTGTCAGCTGCATCACGAACTGCGTCTTTGGTTTTGCCCCAGGCATTTTGAACTTTGCCTTCCACCTGTTTTGCAGCTCCCTCGGCCTGAGCATCCTTGTCACCGGTCCACTCACCAACCTGGCGTTCCACACGTCCGGCAACGTCTTTCGCCTTACCCTTGATCTCGTCCTTGTCCATCGAATCCTCCAATCAGCAAAAAACTACCCTCTCTCCGAAGCACGAATCATGTCCGGGAGTTGCATCGGCAACTTAGGCACGCTTTTCGCTTGTCACTAATTGGAAGATAAGTGCCAGTACAGCCAGAACGAGCAAGATGTGAATAAAGCCGCCCAGCGTATAGCTACTCACCACGCCCACTAGCCAAAGCACCAGCAGGACGATGAAGAGCGTCCAAAGCATCGCCCACCCCTAACTTAAATTTTTAGCTGTTAGCTTGTTCAGTCAGGTGCGATATTCAAGGAGAAAGTTGCTAAGATTCGAGAGCGTCTCCACAATTCCAATTGCCGGACAGAGATACGCGAGCATGTCACTGCAGATGACAACAATCTTATGAAAATAGCCATCCAGGGCGAACCAGGATCGTTCAGCGATGAAGCCGCACGCACCTTCGTTGCCGGTTGCCGCGTCGTCCCTTGCAGCGTTTCTGCCGAGGTATTCGACGCGGTCACATCGGGCAAAACCGATGCCGCTATGATCCCGATCGAGAACTCACTCGCTGGTTCGGTAGCCGAGCACTACGATCTTCTACTTTCTCGCGAGGTGTTCATCGTTCGTGAATTTCGCCTGCGCATCCGTCATAACCTGATCGCCGCGCCGGGAGTGAAGCTGGGCGAGATCAAGCGCGTGCTTTCCCATCCCGTAGCCCTCGATCAGTGCCGCGAATTTTTTCGCAAGCACCCGAGCGTTGTGTCTGTCCCGTTCTATGACACTGCCGGCAGTGTGAAGCATGTCATGTCACAGAAATTGCATGACTCTGCGGCGATCGCCAGCCAACAGGCCGCGCACGAATATGGCGCTAAGATTTTGCAGAAGAGCCTGGAAGACGATAAGAACAATTTCACGCGCTTCTTCCTGATCCAACGCCGCCGACGAGTGCCCAAAGCGGCGAACAAGACGTCCGTTGCCTTTTCGCTGCGCAATTCACCCGGTGCGCTTTTTAAGGCTCTCAGCGTGTTTGCCCTGCGCGACTTGAATCTGTCGAAGATCGAGTCGCGTCCCCGCCGTGGGAGCCCGTGGGAGTACGTCTTCTACGTTGACTTTCTGTCTGGTGAAGACGAACCCGCGCGCCTCGCGCTGCGCCATTTAGCGGAGATATCGGAATTCGTCAAAGTTCTGGGGATCTACCCTGCGGCGAGTTAAGTTTTTCACAGTTTTTTCGCGCAACGTATAACCGGTCTGCGGAATCAGTATCCCCCTGAGTGCTGAGAGAGTGAGTACGGCGCATCGGACCGGATGCGCAGTTTGAAACAACAAGAGGTGGTTTCCCGCTTCCTCAATCCGTTGCCAATGTCCCTGGCTTTTTGATCGGCTTCAGTCACCAAGGTCTAAATCCGATTGCGAAAGACGGGCCGTACTTGCGTTAGCGCCTTTCAGCGTTGCCGAGGGTCAAAGCGGGGGGTACAATGCCCACTCCCTGCAAGTTGGGCTTGTTTGGGCGTTCCATTTAGGGCCGGTTAGAGTTGTTTTTAGCGCCACCAAACGTCAGGCGAAATCATAGGAAAGTAACGAACTTAGGCCTATTTCAACCGTTGAGCCTGCATCTTTTGGTGACCGACATCATCAATATGCTTGAGTCTGATACACTCAAGGGAGAAATATGGCTAATACAACGCGCAATACCGAGCGCAAGGAACCGGAAGAAAGACAGGACCGGAGCTATCCGGTACTGCCGGTTAGGGATACGGTACTGTTCCCGCATGCCGTCCTGCCCTTGACGGTGGGCCGCGAAAGTTCGGTCCAGCTGATTAATTCCTTAGGCGAAGACAAGACCATCGTAGTAGTCGCCCAGCGTGAGGCCCGGGTGGATTCACCCCAGCCGCTGGATCTATTCACGATTGGTACTCTGGCCGTCGTTCACAAGGTCGTAAAGATGCCGAACCAGAGCCTTTTCGTGTTTGCGGAAGGCCTGGATCGAGTCCACGTGCAGGAGTACACGCAACTGGCGCCCTACATGACGGCGAAAGTTGCGACCATCGGCGAGATCACCCCGCCTAAAACGGCGGAAGAAGAAGCGCTGCAGCGGAACGTGCTGACATTGTTCCAGCAGATCGTTTCCGGATCACCGACGCTCTCCGACGAATTGGCCACCGTTGCGATGAACATCGAAGAGTCGGGGCGGCTGGTGGACTTCATCGCGTCCTCGTTGCCGACGCTTTCGACCAAGGACAAGCAGGAAGTACTGGAAACGGCGGACGTTCGTATCCGCTTGGAAAAGATTAACCAGCACCTGGCGAAGGAGCTGGAAGTTCAACAGCTGCGTAACAAGATTCAGTCTGAAGTGCAGGACAAGGTTCAGCAGACGCAGCGCGAGTTCTATCTGCGCGAGCAGATGAAAGCAATTCAGAAGGAACTCGGCGAGCAAGACGAAGGTCAGCGCGACGTCGACGACCTGAAGCAGAAGGTCGAACAGGCTGGCATGCCTGAGGAAGTAAAGAAAGAAGCTCTCAAGGAGCTCACTCGCCTCCAGCGCATGTCGCCGATGGCCGCCGACTATGGCGTGACGCGCAACTACATTGAGTGGCTGGCGGTTCTGCCGTGGACGAAATCCTCTGGCGGGGAAGTCGACATTCCGAAGGCGAAAGTGATCCTCGATGAAGATCACTGGGATCTGCAGAAGGTAAAGGACCGCATTCTTGATTACCTGAGCGTGCGCCGTCTGAAGCCGAACATGAAGGGTCCCATCCTTTGCTTCGTCGGACCTCCGGGCGTCGGCAAAACATCGTTAGGCAAGTCGATCGCGCGATCTCTCGGACGCAAGTTCGTGCGCATCTCGCTGGGCGGCATGCACGACGAAGCCGAAATCCGCGGACATCGTCGTACCTACATCGGCGCATTGCCTGGGCAAATCATCCAGGGCATTCGCCGTGCGGAGACGAATGATCCGGTCTTCATGCTGGACGAAATCGATAAGGTTGGCCGCGACTGGCGCGGTGATCCGGGCTCGGCGCTTCTTGAAACGCTCGATCCGGAACAGAACGCCACGTTCCGCGACAACTACCTCGATGTGCCGTTCGATTTGTCGAAGGTGCTGTTCATCACCACGGCAAACATGCTGGACACGATCAGCGAACCGTTGCGTGACCGCATGGAGATCATCGAACTGCAGGGTTACACCGAGGACGACAAGGTTCACATCGCAGAACGATATTTGGTCCCGCGGCAGATTGACGAGAACGGCGTTACGGCAGACCAGATCGAATTTCCGGAAGAAGCGATTCGCTTCATCATCCGGCACTACACACGCGAAGCAGGCGTTCGCAACCTCGAACGTCTGATCGGAACGGTATGCCGCAAACAGGTACGCCGCATCGCGGAAGGCAACACGGACAAACTAGTCGTAACTCCGGAAGTCATCCAGCGGCGCGAGTTCCTGGGCGGAATCAAGATCCGCACCGACAGCGAAATTGCTGAACGGACAAAGCGGCCCGGCGTAGTGGTCGGTTTGGCCTGGACCCCGTCTGGTGGCGACATTTTGTTCGTCGAAGCCACCAAGATGAAGGGCAAAGGCGCGCTGAGCATCACCGGCCAGATCCAGGACGTGATGCGGGAATCCATGCAGGCGGCTCTGAGCTGGGTGCGCTCGAACGCACCGCGGCTCGGAATCGACGAGGATTTCTTCGCCAATCACGACATCCACATCCACGTGCCTGCGGGAGCGATCCCGAAGGACGGACCGTCGGCTGGCGTGACCATCGCTACGGCTCTGGTCTCGTTGCTTACCGGCAAGCAGCTGCGTCCGTTGTTGGCGATGACGGGTGAAATCACGTTGAGCGGCAACGTTCTGCCGATCGGCGGCGTGAAGGAAAAATTCCTCGCTGCGAAACGCGCAGGCGTGCACGACGTGATCTTCCCTGCGGAAAACAAGACCAACGTGGAAGAGGATCTGATGCCCGAGCAGATTGAAGGTGTGAACATTCATTATGTTTCCACCATCGAGGAAGTGCTCGAGATCGCTCTGCCTTCGACACCCGCCGAAGCGAAGCGAGATGCTGAGGAACGCGAGCACGTGCTCACCGGCGCATAATCGCGTCGCGATACGAACAATTTACAAGGCTGCCTTCACCGGCAGCCTTTTTTATTGAACCGTGCCCTTCGACAGGACTCGCTGATTCAGTTTGGCATTTGAGGTGTCATTTAGGTACTCTGGGTTCCCGAGGCCTCCGAACTCATGCTCACTGGATTCTTGTCGACTCGAACCCAAGCCGTTCTCTTCGCCGTTCTGGTTTTCTGTTTGCCCGCCCTCAGCGCCGATTTCACGATGCAGGTAGCGGACAACGACTACCTGAGTACGCAGGGCTTCAACGTGATGCTCTACGACAACACGTTCCACCCTGTCTTCGTCGACGAGAAGAACACCGCCATGCAGATGATTCTCCATGGAGAGCGCATCGCGACCAACGGCGATGTTCGCCTCATGCCCACGCCTGAGCAGTGGGACCTCGTCGCGCAGCTCAAGGGCCGTCACGCGGACAAGGAACACAATCGCCTCAGCGCTGACCTGTCGTTTCCTACTTACAAGGTGGACTATCACCTGGAAGTCGCCGCCGAGCCTGGTGGCGTGCGGGTTAGCGTGAACCTCGACAAGCCCCTGCCGCAAAATCTGGCTGGCCGTGCGGGATTCAATCTGGAGTTTCTGCCGTCCATTTATATGGACAAGACCTATGCTGTCGACAACCGCGAGTTTGGCGTCTTCCCTCGCAGCCCGCAGGAGCAGATGCACAAGGTGCCGCCTTCGCCCGACGATCCGAAAAAGCTGCCGTTTCAGGAGCAATGGGACCAGGAGAAGGGCTACACGCAGCCGCTTCCGATCGTCAGCGGAAACAGCATCACCTTCGCGCCCGAGGATGCGCTGCATCGCATCAGCATCACTTCGGAGACTGGTCCGCTGTCTCTCTACGACGGACGCAACCGTGCCCAGAACGGCTGGTTCGTACTGCGCACTTTGATTCCTTCGGGCAAGACCGAGGGAGCGGTAGTCTGGCACATCCGCCCGAACGTGATTCCGAACTGGACGCGGCCGCCCATGGTGGCGCACAGCCAGGCCGGCTATCCTCCCAATTTCCCGAAGGTCGCTATCATCGAGCTCGATCCGAAGTTCGACGCGCCCCAGACCGCCAAGGTTCTCCGCCTCGCCGACGACGGCTCCTACAAACAGGTGTTCGAAGGACCCATCTCCGCTCCCACGCCGTGGCTGCGCTATACCTATGCGAAGTTCAACTTCTCCGCAGTTAAGGATCCTGGCCTGTATGCGATCGAATATGCTGGCCAGCGAACCGAACTGTTTCCTATTGCCAACGACGTCTATAACCGAACCTGGCAATCTTCTCTCGATGCCTACCTCGCCGTTGAGATGGATCATGTCTCCGTGCGCGAAGGCTACCGGTTGTGGCATGGCGTATCGCATCTCGATGACGCGCGCCAGGCAGCGCCGAACACGCGCCATTTCGATGGAGCGTGGATGGGGCCAAAGACCGATTCGCCTTTCCAGCCCGGCCAGCACATTCCCGGATTGAATGTGGGCGGCTGGTATGACGCCGGCGATTACGATATCCGCGCCGAGAGCCAATACGCGGTGATCGAGGACCTCGCGCTCGCGTACAAAGAGTTCCATCTGAACTGGGATGAGCTTGCAGTCGACGAGACCGCGCGCACGGTCGAGATGCATCGGCCGGATGGTATCCCTGACGCTGTGGAGCAGGTGAAACACGGCGTGCTCGGCGTGCTCGCACAAGTCAAGTCCGTCGGTCACCCTTTTCACGAAATCATGGAGCCGACTCTGCGCGAGTACACACACCTCGGCGATGCAGCGTCGAAGACCGATGGACGTGTTTACGATGCGAAGCTCGGTGCGCACGAAGTAAAGGGTGACTACTCCGGCGTTCCGGATGATCGCTGGGCCTTTACCACCAAGGAGGCACGCCTGCAATACGGAGCTGCCTCAGCTCTGGCGGCCGCTTCGCAGGCGCTCAAAGGCTGGGACGACGCTCTCGCCAAGGAATCCCTGGATACTGCCATCAAGCTCTGGCAGGAAGAACGCGCCCATCCGACAGTCACCGAGTATCCGTCGGACTGGGGCTTCCCGGCGGAGTTCCAGCAGGAGATCGTTCGCAACGAAGAGTGGAAAGCCACGTTGCAATTGCTGATCGCCACCAATGGCGGCGACGTTTACAAGAAGCATCTCGTCGAGCTGTTTCCCTCCATGCAAAAGGGCTTCGGCTTCAGCGGCTGGATGGCCGTGCTCGCCCTGCCCTACATGGACGCCGACTTCAAACAGCAAGTCGAAACGGCGGTCCGAACCTACGTCGCCGAATTGGACAAAGAAATGGCAGCCACTCCGTTCGGCGTACCGCCCAGCATGCGCAGTTGGGGCGGATCGATCGCCGTGGCCGATCTGGGTGTGCGGATGTACTTCCTGCACAAAGCATTTCCACAAATCGTGGGCACGAACTACACGCTCCGGGCCGCCAATTACTTGCTGGGCACGCATCCGGTGTCGAGTACGTCGTATGTGTCTTCGGTCGGCACGGTTTCGAAGCTGAAGGCCTACGGAAATAACCGTTCGGACAATACCTTCATTCCGGGCGGCGTGATTCCGGGTTACATCGTGATCAAACCCGACTTCCCGGAGTGTATCGATGACTTCGGCTTCCTCTGGTTTGAAGACGAATATGTGATCGACGTCGCTAGCCGGTGGGTTCTCGCAGCCAACGCAGCCAACGCGCTGGTGCAATGATGCAGCCGGCCACAATGTGAGGTTGTCATCACGAGCTCGCGTAGCGAGCGAGGGATCTGCATTTGCTCTCGTCATCACGAGCGGACGTGAGTCCGCGAGGGACCTGCATTTCCCTTTGTCATCGCGAGCGAAGCGAGGGATCTGCAGTTGCTTTTGTCATCACGAACGAAGTGAGGGATCCGCATTTGTCGTTGTCTTCACGAGCGAAGCGAGGGATCTGCATTCAAGGGCTCAATCGCCTCACCCCAGCCTTCCGCCAAGTCCACCCATGTAGGATTCATCGACTCAATCAGCGCGAGCCGTTTCGCGCGATCCCAGCCTTTGATCTGCTTTTCACGCCGAATCGCATTGTTCACATACTTGAAGACTTCGAAATAGACCAGCCGATTGATGTGGTAACGCTTCGTGAATCCTTCGATCGTTCCACTCTTGTGCTCCAGTGCACGACGGTACATGTCATCGGTGATACCGGCGTAAAGAGTCTTTGAGCGGCTGGCCATGATGTAGACCCAGTACTTGTGTTCTTTTCTCAAATGCAGATCCCTCCGTTTCTTGCGTTGTGCTGAAACGAGCAAATGCAGATCCCTCGCTCGCTGCGCTCGCTCGTGATGACAAGCGCAGTTTTGTGGTGCCTAGAAGCGCTTGTGGCGCTCAGTGCGCTTGTGGTGCTTCGGAACTACCTCAGCCTAGCGCGAATACCTCGAAGAATGCAGTGACGTCGATCTTTTGTTGTCATCACGAGCGGACGTGAGTCCGCGAGGGATCTGCATTTGCTTTTGCCCACGTCGCGGGTGGCTCGGGTTCCGAAATTGGTATTGGATCATTGGGGTGCCCCAGGTTCGCCTTCTTCTGGCTAACCTGGGGAATTACAGTGCTTCTTGCTCGCGACGGTCTAGTGTTTTTGTGTCGCGTTATCTTCTTTTCCCAGGTTAGCGCCGACGAAGGCGCGAACCTGGGGCACCAGGCGGCATCCATCTGCTGTTGGTTAGTGCGCTGCGTTCGGGACGGGCGGGGGCCATTCACAGCCTCTGTTGGTTCAGTGGGATTTGGTAGCCCAGCCGACCGCCGTGGCCATCGTGAAGCCGACAAGAAAGTGCGTCCCGGCTACTCCGCCCGAGCCGAGCGATGTCTTCAACGGGCACGAGCTGGACTAGTTACCGGGAACAGCCGCCGATGCCGCAGAAGTAGCTGGCGCGTGCAAGTTGATAACCGCGGCGAGCGTGGTGAGAAGGGGACGAAATTGACCGAAATCAATTGCAGAAGCGTTTGGAACCACGACCTTATGTGCAAACACTTTCTTTCCATAATGGTTGGCGGTTTCGAAATCGTTCTTATCGTCGAACGTCTTGCCATTTACAACGGTCGCTTTAATCTTCGCGTCGAAGAAATCCTCGATCTTCGATTCTTTAGCCCCATTTAAGAGTGGAGTCGGAACCACGTAAAGATTGTTTACTACATTGGCAAACTGTTCTTTTTCGTCCAGTTGTTTACCGGAAGCTTGCTTCACCGCGTTTCGAATACCTTTCGCGCCCGAATCGTTGTCGAATAGAACGACTACCGGATGTTTCTTGCCTGGTCCCAGGAAACTCTGAGTCTCTTTCTTGTACATAGCAATGAAACTTGCCAAGCAGCTGCTTCCACCATCACGGAGGCCAAGTATTCTACCGGTGCTTGATTTTCGGTATTTATAGAGTCGAAGGTTAAGGAGAATCTTTCCATTCGGAGCTATCGCTGCAAGGGCCGGAAACTCAGCCGCAAGTCCCCGAATAGCGTGAGTGAGATAGACATTGTCAGTTTCCCCTTCACACAAGACTACCGGAAGCTCTGTTGCGAAGAAGTTCTTGTAGATTAGAAACCTTCTGTAAATCAGTTCACGACCTGAGACCCAGCCCGGGGCCTGGGAATCAAGTGCGTGTTTTTTGTTATACAGATCTACGCTGTCGACAAAGCCGAGCATTCCGTGCAACTGGTTAGTAGTGCCGTCTTTCTTCTAAAGGCGGGTACACCGGCTTTTGTTGTGCCGGTGTAGGCATTGAACGAACCCGTTTTGAGCAGAGTATGCACCATCGCACGAATCGTATGCCTGTACTCGCGACGAGCGTTAATTCTCTTGTTAACCACAAGGCCCGTAACCTCCTGACGCGAGTCTCGATACTGCATGTGTGTCTTTGCGGAATTTATCTTAAAGCCGCCGAGAGCGACGACTTTCTGCAGACCAGCGCTCGGAACCCAGACATGGGGTTCCGCTTCAGAGGGCCTAGCGATCTGTGTCGGGAACGCCTTCTTGTTAGTCGAGAACGTTAAGTCGTCCGCATACCTCGAATAAGTGCATCCCGCACTGGAGGCCAGCTTTACCAAGTGCATGTCGAGGAGGTGAGCAATGAGATTAGAAATGACTGGGGAACAAGGGCTCCCTTGCGGCAGTGCATTGTCGTCACAAGCGATCTTGGCAATCACCGTCGCTACGGCAGGACTGAGTGCAAAGTTCTTGTCCTTATGAAGAACCCTCGTACACGCCCGAAGTTGATCGAAGGAAAAAAATCTTCTAGATCGATATTAAAGACAAAACGGCGGTTTCGATGTTGCCTAGCGTTGGTTATGATCGACCGCTTGCGCTTGAACCCGTGCGCGATCTGATCCTTTCGCCCAGTGGCCACATTGATTTCGTCAACACAATCTTGCAATACCACCGAGAGCCTCTGCTGCAGCAGCTTCAGTGCATCTACGGGAGCCTTAATGGTTCGTTTACCACCATTCCGCTTTGGAATTTCAAAGACTTTGTATTTCTGAGTTGCTGGTAATCTGTACAGGACGTAAGAAAGCGCCGATGGCTTGAACTGCAGCAGATTCGCTAAGTCGCCTAACGATGTACTCGATTTTAGGCTGTCAAGAGTGGACATTTCGGAGAATTAGGCGACCCACCGGCACTCTTTCGCGTAGACATCGTCAAGGCCAATTCACTCGTCAACCTGGCGATATTGAGCATAGGGTCTTACATTTTCTTCGTATGTCACGAAGCAGTGCACAAGATCTGCCGAGTGGGTCTTGTGTAGTCTAGCATTCAGAGCGTCAGATTTGAACCCAGAAAACGTCCCCATTCTGGTCTATTGCAATAAGAATATATGTGTACTATTGACATAGCTTATAGAGAATACTAAAGTGATCTGTAACGCTGTGGCCACCATCAGCCACAGCGTTTTCGTGTCTTAGCGACGATGTATCGTTTCGGGAGTCGAGGGAGCTAAGTCCTTTGTTATGCGGGATAGGAGGCTTAAGTCCTTTGTTATGCCGCATGTACAGCCGCGCTACCTTGTAAGTCCTTTGTTTGCCGCTAGGGAGGGGGAGGGGGTACTGTTATCTATCAGTAAATATTCTCGACCGTTAAGGGAATCTCCCCGGCTCATCGCGCGTGCACGGAGCGACCCTCACACCGTGATTGCCGCAACCTCGTAGTCCTCCACGCGCGGCACGGTGAAGTGCAGGACGCCTCCCTGGACAGCGAAGGGCACCGTGGTTTCGGCGTGCAGGAGTTCTACCGAGCGAACGTTCACGCCGGCGGGCAACTTCATCCTCACTTGTTGCGGACCGAGCGGATACACCGAGCGCACCCATCCATGTTGCGCATTCGGGTTGGTGTAGTTCAGCAGATGGATGGCGTATCCCGGAGAGGTCTCCCATGCGAACATCTCGACGAATCCGTCGCCATCGACCTGGACAATGGCTTCGTCGAAGGTGATCCAGCGCAGCGTGTTGTGCAGAAGGCGCAGCAGGTCGCCGTGGCCGGTGAGCCAGAAGGTGCGCTCGATGTCTCCGGGGAAATAGGCGACGCGGCTCTTGCCGACTTCGCGCAAAACGATGGCTGGCTCGTCGGTGTGCGACTCGGAGGGGTAGGCGAGTTCCGGCGGATAATTTACGAATCCGGGAACGACCGTGAGCAGCGGATCCTGCACCGCTTTGATCGGCACACGATTCTGCGCGCCGGGCAGCCAGTTGGTGTTCGCGAATCCGGCAAGAACGGGATGCTCGCGTTCGATGCGTCCATAGTAGGAATTCCCGTTTGATCCGACCACGTCTCCGGCCTTGTTGATCCCCAGCACATCGGCGAGGCCGAACTCCGCGCGGCGATTGAGATTTTCGTCGTAAAGGCTGGTCTCGAAGCTGGCGAGGAGCGAGCCGCCGGATTGGACGTAGTCGCGAATCTGTTGGCACTGGCGATCGCTGAGCATGGCGATGTTGGGCAGAAGCAGAGCGCGGTACTTGGCGAGATGTTCGGGGTCGAGGCGCTCTTCGTGGACGAAGTCGAAGGCGAAGCGGCCGCTCAGCAAGGTCTCGTAGATGCCGTGCGTGGTCTCGCGCATGTAATGCTGTGACTGCGCCGCCGCAGGACCTTTATATAGAAGCTGAGTGCTCTGTCCCATGACCACGCCGATGTTGGCGAGCGAGCGGCGCGGGGTGAGATGCGCATCGTGGCTGGCGGCCCAGCGGAAGTAGTCGGAGCTGACCTTCTGCCAGCGGCGATCTTCGTCGAAGCCTGCTTCGGAGCCGATGAAGTGGCTGTAAAGCGACAGGCCTCCGGCGAGCGTTTCGTTCATCCACATGCGAATTTCTTCGGGACTCTTGGAGCCATTGCGCCAGTGGACCACGCCCGTGGAGTAGCCAGCTGTAATATTCGTCGCGAACTTTCGGTCCATGACGGCGTTGCAGACGCGGGCTTGCAGGGAGCATCCCCAGATGGCCGGGTCCTCGTAGGTGCGCCCCTGGTTGTCGCCCTGGAACCATTGCGCGAGTTTGCCGAGGTGGTCGAGGTTGGGTCCGGCATGCACGTTGCCGCCGAGGTTGGCGAAGAAGAAGCTGTCAGGCTTTTTCTCCTTGGCGATGGCGTCGTATTTCTGCCAGAGCTCGACGAGGCGGTCGTTGAAGGCGCGCCAGTAGGCAGGCGTGTCGGAGGCGGGCAGCTTGCTGCAGATAGCGCAGTGGCACTCTGGCAAGCTGCCGAGCGGCGGCCATCCGTTGGTGTAGAAACAATCTATATCGTAGAGCGAGTTGACCTCGCGCATAATGGCGGGGACGTAGTCGTCCATGTAGCTGGAGAACATGCAGGTCTTGAACAGGCGCGGCTCTTCGCCGTTGAACTGCGCGGATCCGTCCTGGTGGCGCATGGCCCACTCGGGATGCGCCTGGAGCGCGTCGCCCCAGTTCAGATCGGGGCTCATGCGGGCAACCACGTGCATGTTGCGCTTCTTCGCGGCGCTAACGCACTCGCCGAAGAAATCGCGGCCATTGAGATATTTCCCATGGCGATGGAATGGAACCTTCGAGGGATAGAAAGCGAGAATCCCAGTCACGCTGATGAAGACGATCTGCGCGCCGGCGGCGTGCCAGTAGTCGGCCCACTCCTCGATGTTCATGACGGCGGGATCGTGCTCGGTCATGTTGCTCTGGCCTACACGACGGATCTTCTGCTGCCAGGATTGGGTAGCGGGGTCGAGCGTCGCCAAGCGCGCGGGAAGAGGCATCAGGCGGAGGTTCGTGGCGGCTGCTGCGACATGGATATCGGCGGCCGATGCCAGAGCGGGTTGAAGGGCGTCGAGCGCAGCTGCGAGCGGAAGCGCCGTGGCGGTGGTCTTGAGGAAGTTGCGACGATTGATCATGGGGAACTCTGGGCGAACAGTGTAATGGCTGGTCGCGGGTGGGAGAAAGGTGCAGTTCCGTTGATCCCACCCTTCGCCAAAAGAGGGCGATAGGGTGGGGCACCCACCCCACTCAAGCCAACAGAAGGCTTGAATGGGCCACCAATAACCTTTCACTGCTGCTCTTGTTATCCTTAGTCTATGCAGGTGCGGGTTCTCTTTTTCGGAGCGCTTCGGGATCTCAGCGGTCGTGCCGCCGATTCGCTTTCTTTGCCCGAGGGGTCCACTCTTGCCGACCTGGTCTCGCACTACGAACAGAAGATCCCGAAGCTGAAGCAGTTTCTGCCGTCGTTGGCGCTTTCGCTGAACCAGCAATATGCGCAGACTGACTCCGTCCTGCACGATCAGGATGAAGTCGCCCTTTTGCCGCCGGTGAGTGGCGGGAATTCTGCTCCGGAGAGAGAGATTCTTCCTGTGCGAGGGTTCTTAACCCGCGAGCGGATACGTACGGACGAACTCGCGCGCGCTCTGCAAAACCCCGAAGATGGCGCCGTCGTGGTCTTCGAAGGCGTGGTTCGCAATAACACGCGCGGCCGGCGAACGCTTTATCTCGACTACGAAGCTTACGAGGCGATGGCCGCGCAGGAGTTGCAAAAGCTCGCCGATCAGGCTTGCGAGAAGTTTGCCGTTCGCGAGGTTCAGATCGCGCATCGCCTCGGACGGCTGGAGATCGGCGAGACCAGTGTGGCGATCATTGTTTGTTCGGCGCATCGAGGAGCCGCTTTCGACGCGTGCCGCTGGACTATCGATACACTGAAGAAGACGGTGCCGATCTGGAAGAAAGAGTATTTTGAAGACGGCGCAGTTTGGGCCGATGGCGAGCCTTTTCCAGACGAGATACGCGCCAACGCGCCGGCGAAACCGGGTTCCGGGAAAACGGAGTAGATTGAAACAGGCTCTTCAACTCACAGTCCTATTCATCTTCCTGGCGATTCTGGCCGTCGCGCAGGATGCGCCCGTGAAGTATCCGCGTCCGCCGGTCAAAGGCTCCGCGCCGGCGCCGACAAGCCAGGCGAGCACGCAGCCGCCGGCTGCGAACGATCCCACGGATAACGCCAAAGATCAGAAAGAACCAACCTATAAAGTTGACGTCAAGCTGGTGAACGTTTACGTCACCGTGCAGGATCAGCACGGATCGCCGGTTGCCGGACTGACCAAAGACAATTTCAAACTGAGCGAAGATGGCATTCCGCAGAACATCGCCGTCTTCGGGCGCGAGTCGGAGCTACCGCTTTCGATCCTGCTCTCCATTGACGCCAGTCTCAGCACGAAGAAGGACATGCCGCTTGAACTGGCATCGGCGCGCAAGTTCGCGCATGACATCGTGCGTCCGACTGACAGGCTCGCGGTCTTTCAGTTCTCCGAGCGCGTCGATCAGCTCACCGGTTTCACATCGAACCTGCAGGCCATTGATGCAGGAATTGCGCGCGTTCACACCGGCGCTGCGACTGCGCTCTACGACGCCATCTTTCTCGGCTCGCATTCGCTTGCCGGGCGCGAAGGGCGCAAGGTGATGATTGTCGTCACCGATGGCGGCGATACGATGAGCCAGGAAGATTATCAAACTGCTTTGCGCGCGGCGCAGCAAGCGGAGACGATGGTCTACAGCATTATTATTGTGCCGATCGAGTCGAGCGCTGGACGCGATATCGGCGGCGAACACGCGCTGATTCAGATCTCCAACGACACGGGCGGAAAGTATTTTTACGCCAGCGGGATCGCAGAACTCGATGAAGCCTTCCACAAGGTCTCCGAAGAGCTGCGCACGCAATACCTGCTGGGATACTATCCGGTGAAGCGCTTCGCTTCGTCGGACTTCCGGCGGCTGGATGTCGATGTGAAGCAGGACAATTCCGCCGGCCCGCTGCAAGCGCGCCATCGCACGGGATATTACACGTCGAAGGAAGAATGAAAGACGGCTGTCGGTTTTCGGCTAAAAGCCAATTGCTGGAGCGATTCCAGCGTGTAGAATGTAGGGCATGAGCTTCCGAGCGCCTGCCAATCATCACGGAAAGAAACCGAAATCACCGCCACCAGAGGACACTTTCGAGGAAGTAGGTTTCCTCAAGGCTCTGGGCGAGAAGCAGAAGCCGGTCACCGTCAAGCTGATGGACGGCGAAACCGTGCGCGGCTGGGTTGAGTATTACGACAAGAACATGATCCGCCTCACACGCGAAGGCGCGCCCAATCTGTTTATCTTCAAGCACGAGATCATGTACATCGCGGAAGAAGGCCAGGCACGCCGCCGCTAGGGCAATTCGAATTTGTTCCCGCCATGGAAGAGATTGCGCGCGAAGCCGGCGCGCTGCTCATGGACCGCTTTCGGCGCCGCATCGGTTTCGAATACAAGGGCGATGTGGACTTGGTCACCGAGGCTGATCGCTCTTCCGAGAAGCTGATCATGCAGCGCATTGGCGAGCGCTGGCCGGGACACGACCTGTTCGGCGAAGAAGGCACGCGCACCAATAAGGGCAGCGACTATCGCTGGTACATCGATCCGCTCGACGGCACGACGAATTTCGCGCACGGCTTTCCCGTGTTCTGCGTCTCAATGGCGCTGGAGCACAAGGGCGAGCGCATCGCGGGTGTTCTTTACGATCCAACGCGCGACGAACTGTTTGCCGCGGAAAAGGGAAGCGGCGCTTATCTGAACGGCACGCGCATGAGCGTCTCGAAGGTGAACAATCTGGGCGAGGCGTTGAGCGCCACCGGTTTTCCCAGTCACAAGCGGCACAAGAATCCCAACATTTACTTCTACCACGTGGTCACGCTGAAGACGCATGGCGTGCGGCGCGCAGGATCGGCGGCGCTTGATCTCGCTTCCGTTGCCGCTGGACGTCTCGACGCCTTCTGGGAATTCAATCTGAATCCGTGGGACACGGCAGCCGGCGTTCTGCTGGTTCAAGAAGCAGGCGGCACGGTTACGCGCTTCGACAATTCTCCGTGGAAGCTTTCCAGCGAAGAGACGCTGGCGACGAATGGCCTGGTGCATCAGGAATTCCTCGATCTGTTCGAAGGAATCTTTTCCGGACGTGAACTCGAGGGGCTGCCAAGCCCGATGGAATACGCGCGCAGCCGCGGATAACTCTTCGTATTGTCACCGCCGGACAATTACCTCATTACCGATTTCCTTGCCGTTCGTCCAACGAATAGTGAGACGCCGTGGTCACCAAAGGTGCCTGACAATTCAACGAGTGATTGTCATGAAGGGAACGGAGCATGCTGAAAAGATGGGTTGCGATACTCGCCGCAATGGTTTCGCTGAGTTGTGTGGTGGTAGCGAAGGATTCTGGGGCGACAGAGAAGACGATTACCGATCTCGAATTCGCCTTGGGGCAAGCGATGATTCACAAAGACATCGCGACCCTGTCGAACCTCGTGGGGGACGACTGGACGATCCAAAGCGAGAGCGGCACGATGGGCACCAAAGCTGGATTCATCAAGGACGTAAAGTCCGGAGCGCTCGTCGTTACCTTCTTTAAGATCCATGACATTCACGTTCATGTGGTCGGGAACGTAGCTTATGTGCAGGCTTTCGACGATGAAAAGAGTTCTTACAAAGGCAAAAGCAATAGCGGAACCTATAACTGGCTGGATGTTTGGGTAAACCGTGACGGCCACTGGGTGTCGGTGGCGACACAATTGACCAGGGTAGTGGATGCGAAAAGATGATTGCGACGCGCTACGGTAACTTACGCGGGTCGGACTTCAGGCCGATCTGGCGTGCATCCGGAACCGCGCCGGCGGAGTTCCGAACTCACGCTTGAATGCGCGATTGAACGCCTGCTCTGATTCGTACCCCACGTCTCCGGCAATTCTCGCGACGCTGTAGTTGGTCGAGCCCAATATTCTTGCGCCGAGCTGCAATCGCCAGCGCGCGAGGTAGGTCATCGGAGGCTCACCCAGGTAATGTCGAAACCGCTCCGCGAGTACCGATCGCGATATGCCGACTTCATGCGCAAGGCTTGCGATTGTCCATGGATGCGCAGGCGCACGATGCAGATGTGCCAGAGCCGCACCTACGTGGGAGTCTCGCGCTCCTGCAAGCCAGCCGGTTTGTTCTTCCGGCAACTCCGCCATATAGCGCCGAATGGTTTCTACGAAAAGCGCTTCCGACAGTTTTGCCAAGACCACGTCGCTGCCGGCCTGATTGCAACTCGCTTCCCGGGCTGAAAACTTAATGGAATTTTCGAGCCATTGTCCCGCGGCATCGTTCCTGATGTTCACCTTGAACACCGGCGGCAATCCGGCCAGCACGGTCTTGCACAATTCCCGTTCGCAACCCATGTAACCGCAAACGAAGCGTGTCGTTTCTCCGCCGCCACCGCCGCGAGTCAGAGCCAATCCCTGCGACAACACTTCTTTTAGTTGTTCAGCATTGTCGACGATGGAAGAGGGAGACCCATTCGAAAGAATGTGAGAGTCGCCGTGGGGAAACACGACGATATCTCCCGCCAACAATTCGAGGCGATGCCCGTTGTGCTCGACTTCGCTTTGAGCGCGCCCGTGACTCAGCAGGTGATAGATGATGACGTGCTTAGTGCGTTTGTGCAGGAACTCGGCGACTTCGCACGAAGGCGGAGAACGAAAGCCCCATGGCGCCGTGAACTCGGCATTGAAGAAAACGGCACCTTCCAGCTTCACCGAACTGAGAACTTCAGAGAGGGCGTCCATCAGCTTACGATTCGGACTCCTGGCAAAGTTTTTCGGACTCCCAGGCAAGTGATCGCCATCCTAACGCGACCTGAGCAAGTTTGCCAGACGCGCGGATAAAGGACAGCGAGATAATTCTGCCATAGTCGCATCTGTCGCGGGGATGGCCGCTGACTTAGGAGGATGTCTTATGGCTACAGCTCAGGCTCCTGTTCTCGATATGGACAAATTGAATGCTTTCATCGGTCAATTCGTAACCGATCTCGGCGCCGCGGTGCATACCGGTATGGTCGTCATTGGAGAGAGGCTGGGGCTCTACAAAGCACTGGCTCTTGGGCCCATGACGCCTGCCGAACTCGCCGCGAAAACCAGCACTGATGAGCGCTACCTGCGTGAGTGGCTGGCGTCGCAGGCTGCCGGAGGCTATATCACCTACAACGCAAAAACAGGTCACTTCAGCCTGAGTGAAGAGCAGGCCTTCACGCTGGCGCAGGAGGACAGCCCAGCTTATCTTCCGGGAGCGTTCGAACTCGCGTTGGGATCGCTGGCCGCGGTTCCACGCATCGCCGAATCCTTCCGCACGGGAGCCGGCATGGGCTGGCACGAGCACGATGACGGCGTCTTTCATGGATGCGAGAAGTTCTTCCGTCCTGGCTATGCCGCTAATCTCGTCACCGCGTGGATTCCATCGCTTAACGATGTTAAGCAGAAGCTCGAAGCCGGAGCGCGTGTTGCCGATGTGGGCTGTGGCCTGGGAGCATCCACATTGTTGATGGCGAAGGCGTATCCCAAGTCGAAGTTCTACGGATTCGACTATCACGACAAGTCGATCGAAGCGGCGCGCGAGGCTGCCAGACGTGAAGGTGTTGCCGATCGCGTTACCTTCGAAGTCTCGAAGGCAAAGGAATTTCCCGGCAAAGATTACGACTTTGTCGCGGTCTTCGATTGCCTGCACGACATGGGAGATCCCATCGGGGCTGCTGCTCACGTTCGGAAGTCTTTGGCTCCGGATGGCACGTGGATGATCGTCGAGCCGTTTGCCAATGACCAATTGAAGGACAATCTGAATCCCGTTGGCCGAGTTTACTATTCGTTTTCCACGTTGTTGTGCACGCCTTGTTCACGGTCCCAAGAAATTGGACTGTGTCTGGGCGCGCAAGCCGGCGAGAGCCGCATTCGTGACGTGGTGACGTCCGCTGGATTCAGCCGTTTCCGCCGTGCCACCGAAACGCCATTCAACATTGTGTACGAAGCGCGTCCGTAAATCCGCTCCCGATGCCCCATCTGAAAACGTTTCGGGTGAGGCATATTTTTTGGGTGATGCGGGCGGTCGTGGATCGTGCTCACTCGGGACGGCCCAGAATCACCACCTCCAGCTGACGAATGTGTTCCGGATCGGCGACCACATCGACTTCCACGATTCTTCCATCCTCGACAGTGAAGTGGAAGGCCGCGCGCGGCTGGCCCTCCGGAGCCCAGGTTGCGCCTATAACGCCGTTGAGGAGCGCGAGTTGTGCGCCACGTGCGCGAGTTTTGAAGCTTTCGGCGACGGCGTGTGCGCCTCGGGTCTCCGGCGAGATTCCGGCACGGGCGGCAAAGTTGTCGGCGCGGTAGATCACGTCCGGATCGAGCACCGCCAGGAGCGCATCGAAGTCACCCATGCGCGAGGCCGCAAGAAACGCACTCACGACTTCGTGCTTACGCTTGCGGTCGGCGTCGGAAGCCGTTGCCGCTCCTTGAATACGACGCCGTGCGCGGCTGGCCAGCTGGCGCGCTGCCTCGGGATTACGGCTCACGATGGGCGCGATCTCGTCGAACGACAGGTCGACATGTCATGCAGCACGAACGCCACGCGCTCGGCAGGAGCCAGCGTCTCCAGCACGATCACCAGCGCGGAACCGACTGAATCGGCGCGGATCGCTTCGCGCTCGGGATCGATGCCATCTTCGCGGACAGCAGCTGGTTCGGGCTGCTCGTCAATCGTGTCCTCGCGCCGCGATTTGCGTGAGCGCAGCATGTCGAGACATACGCGCGCATGACGGTGGTGAGCCAAGCGCTGAGGTTCGCAACGGCGCTTGCGTCGGAGCGGGTCAGGCGTAACCATGTCTCCTGCACTGCGTCGTCGGCTTCAGCAGCAGAGCCGAGCATTCGATAAGCCACGGCTCGCAGATGGGTTCGGTTCGCCTGAAACCTGTCAGCCAGCCATTCGTTTTCGGCCATTTCTTCACATTACCTCGTCGCGTTTCCTTGTTCCACTCACGCAGCTTCGGTCACGTTTTTCTGCCGCGCCTCGTCATACTAATGACGGACGAAATTCGAACAATGTGACAAGGAGAGAGGAACCATGGAAGCGAGAATCAAGAACCCGGCAATGCTCGTTCCCGGAGCAATGGAGGCGCTGCAGGCGCTCGGGAAAATTTCAGAGCAGGGAGGGGTGCCGCCCCTCACGCTCGGACTTGTGCACCTGCGCGCCAGTCAGATCAACGGTTGCGGCGTGTGTGTGGACATGCATCCGCGCCTGATGAAGCACGCTGGGGAGACCAACGAGCGCCTCTTCGCCGTGGCCGCATGGCGCGATACGCCGTACTTCACTGACGCCGAGCGCGCAGCGCTTGCCTTGACCGAAGCGACAACGCGGCTGAGCGATCGCCCCGATCCGGTGCCGGACGAGATCTGGGACGAAGCTGCTCGCCACTACGACCAGAAGCAGCTCGCTGCGCTGGTGCTGGCAATCGCGACCATCAACGTGTGGAACCGGCTGAATGTCGCCACCGCCAAGTCGCGGGAGAGTGGATAAAGTCGGCAGCGGGCAGGGATTTGGTGGAACAGACCGTGGCTGCGCGTTAAGTTGTGATTGTCTTCGGTGCCCCATCTGAGCGGTGTCGGCTTGGGTGGGGCACTTGCTTCCATGACACCGTGGTTTTCGGACGCTCTTGTGGAGGCAAGCGGTTACACAGAATCATCTTATGCGGAATCCATCTATGGATTTCGGAGCAACGCACCACGGCGCGTGCGCGAAATGCTAACGTAATTACATGGAACTAGATCTGGAAAATCAGTATGCGGATCGTGCGTATACGATCCTGGCTAGCCTGGTTGTGCCACGTCCGATTGCGCTGGTGACGACCATGAGTCCCGAGGGACATGTGAATGCGGCGCCGTTCAGCTTCTTCAATCTGATGGGAGCGAATCCGCCAATCGTGGCGATTGCGCCGGGAGACCGCTCCGATGGAACTCCGAAGGACACGGCGGTCAACATTGGCTTGACCCACGAATTCGTGGTGAACTTGGTGGACGAGGCGATTGCTGAGGCCATGAACGAATGCGCCGCTCCGCTGCCGTATGGGGCGAGTGAGCTGGAGCGGGCCTGCCTGCACACCGAGAACTCGTCAGTGGTGAAGGCACCTCGGCTGGTTGAGGCGCCGGTGAGCCTGGAGTGCAGTGACGCCACAAGTTTTGATGATTGGCCAGAACCGGGTGGTGATCGGGACGATCAAGCGCGCCCACCTACGGGACGAATTCTTCGACGAGGACAAGAAACGCGTGCGCAGCGAAAATCTGTTCATGATCGGACGAATGGCAGCGCCGGATTGGTACTGCCGCACACGGGATCGGTTCGAGCTGGTGAGGCCGAAGAAGTGAAGTGACACGGAACCGAAATCCACCAACGCAAAATTGCAGAATACTGATGCTCCAATCCGAGTACCGGGAGTACGCTGGACGCCGCGACTCAATCTTGCAGGAGAAACAGCGAATGAGGATCTGCACGCTTCCTGTGTTGTTGTTCACCTTATTGTGGACAGGCGCTGCCGCACAGAATCAAACCAGTACCACGCCGACAGCCGCTAAGAAGAAAGCGAAGGATACGAAGGCCGGCTATTCGGTTTATCACGCTGGGCCGTGGGAACAGCAAATCGGGTACTCGCAGGCGGTTCGTGCCGGTCATACGATCTACATCTCTGGAACCGTAGGAGCTGACGAAAAGGGATTTCCGAAAGATCTGGACAGCCAAATGAGACTGGCATACGCGGCGATTCGCAAGACGATGAGCCAGTATGGCGCTGACTTTTCCAACGTAGTGATGGAACGGATTTACACCACCGATATGGACGCGCTTATCAAGAGCCAGGAGACGCGCAAGAGCTTCTACGGGACGTGGTTGCCTGCAGCCACATGGGTCGAAGTCAAACGGCTCTACGTTCCAGAGGCTGCACTCGAGATCGAGGTGGAACTTGTGGTCGACTGAGAGTGTCCTGCTTCTCTCAATTGGTTAAGTCGGGGTCGAGTTACCTGGCTATTGCCGAACGCGGGCCTTTGCACTAGGATGCGCTGCAGCTTGTGGGCTCCTAATTAACTCCTTCACAGAAAGACAACCAAAATGAAAACAAGAACGATGTTTCTGGCGTTAGCGTTCTGTCTGTCCGTGGTCGCGGTAAGCTTCGCTGACAACCCGAATATCGGAACGTGGAAATTAAATGACGCCAAATCGAAGATCCCAGCCGGGGTTAGCAAGAACACGACTGTGACTTATACGGCGGATGGTGACAACCTGAAGGCTGTGCTTGACGGCGTGGACGGCAAAGGGAATCCGACGCACAGTGAATGGACTGGCAAGTTCGATGGGAAGGACTATCCGGTAACCGGAGATCCGAAGGTAGACTCGCGCGCGATCACAAAGGTGAATGATCATCACTACAAGGTGGCGAGCAAGAAAGATGGCAAGGTTGTTCAGTCCGGTACGGTAGTGATCGCTCCTGACGGCAAGTCGCGTACGCTCACCGTCACTGGCACAGATGCTGCGGGCAAAAAGGCAACGGCTACGTTCGTATACGACAAGCAGTAGGGGGCGGTTCGCCGACTATTGTGCAACGCTGATTGTGATTGCTCGAATTATGCCCTTTCGTTCCGATCAGGACGGGAGGGCATTTGCTCAAGAGGTGAAGCGTGAACTTAGACGATTTCAGAGAATCGCTCGCGGAAGAGCAGCCGCGTGCAGGACTCTCAGCGCCGCTGGCCGCGCTATGGTGGGATGCCAAGGGCGATTGGACACGCGCTCATGCGCTGGTCGATGAACTGGAGACCAAGGACGGGATGGCCGTTCATGCGTATGTCCACCGCAAAGAAGGCAACGCCACGAATGCCGATTACTGGTACGCGCGGGCAGGACGCGAGTTTTATCGCCCCGCGCTTGAGGCGGAGTGGGAGGCGCTGGTTGAAGGCATTGACTGATTGAGCGATTGTCTGGCGGGCGCAGGACGAATATCATTCGCCGCACGATGAGAATTGCTTCTCTCTTGCTATCTATCTTGTGGGTCCTACCGCTCTATTCCCAGGCCCCAACTGCACAACCAGAGTCAAAACCTGTGGTCCCTGCATGGGCGCAGCCGGGATCGGCCACGCACCAGCAGGTTGCACCCCCAGCCGAATTTCATCGTTCCAGCAAGAATTTTGATACGCCGATTGGCGTCTTCGATGGACAGTCGGACATTGGGAGCGCCGCGGTTCCGGGCAGTGCGAGTTACGACGCGACGGCAAAGACTTACACAGTCAATTCGGCGGGCTATAACGTCTGGTATACGCGCGATGAGTTCCGATATCTGTGGAAGAAGATGTCGGGCGATGCTTCGCTCGCGGCTGATATTAGCTTTCCCGATCCGAAGGGTTATGGGGATCGCAAGGCTGTGCTGATCATTCGCCAGGACCTGGATGATGATTCCAGGGAAGTGCTGGCAGCCTTGCATGGAGAGGGCATGATCCAACTGGCGCAACGGCCTACCAAAGGTGTTCGCGTGAAGGACACGGAGTACCGGATCGGAGGACGGGGACGCCCAGGCGGTAAAAGTCCCGACGATTTGGTCACAGTGATGGCCAAGCGGATTGGTATCGAAAAGCGCGGAGACGATTTCTCGCTCTATGTGAGTTTGGAGGGCGAACCGCTGCATCAATTTGGTCCACCGATCCATTTGCATATCGAGGGACCATTCTATGTAGGGATCGGTTTCTGTTCCCACCTTCCGGATAAGTCGGATACGGCGGTGTTCTCGAATGTGGTCATGGATAACGCAGCGGGACAAGTGCGCTAGTTTCGCCTATCCACCGGAATCGTCCGATCATAAGCATCATCGCTCACTCAATGCGGACTGGGCGGCGCTGTTAGAAGGGTTTTGGCGAACGCTCTCGCCTAGGGACTAGTGTGTTGTTTGTCTTTTGGGATCACGCGGCTGCTGTGAGCGTGATAGATGTGCGTGCCGACGAGATAACCGAGCGTGCCACCCATAATGACATCAGACGGAAAGTGATCGCGTCCCACGACGCGGCTGGCAGCTACGGCGGTGCCCAGTCCGTACCAGAGAAATTTGCTGCCAAGAGAGGGATACTCGTGGGCCAGGACGGAACTCATCGAAAACTGAAGCGTTGCATGTCCAGACGGGAATGAGCTGTCGAGCGCATTGTTCTGGAAAAAGTCGCCATGGCCGTTGCCTTCGTTGGGACGCTGGCGTCCTGCGATGACGTTGGTGACGGCGTAAAGGGCTGCACTGTTCGCGAAGCTTTCGGCAGTGAGCAGTCCAGTTTCACGGGCGTGATCGTCGTTCTCCATGGAGCCGTAGAGAAAGAGGCCGGCAGCGACGGCGCCGGTACTGCCCAAAGCGACGTTGGAGAATGTATTGGCGGCATTGTAACCCTTGGTGGGCAGATATCCGGACAAGTAGCGGTCCGCAGGTATGAAGGCGGCAACGATGACAAAGGGAATGATGTACTTCGCCTGGTAATTCGAAGGGCGGAAGGGTGCAGTGTAGATATCGCGCTGGTCTTTTACAAGTCGTACTGCGATGTACTTGAGGCCGTGTTGCGGGTCGTCGCCGGCGGTTGGCGTAGGCTTGGGAGCGTCGGGGAGTTCGGATGACACCTGCGCAAGGGCAAACGATGAAGTAAGCACGAAGAGGAGAATCGTGCAGGCAGCAGCTTTCATGGCTATTAGGATGGCACAAATGGGACAGCTTGCTGGATTCAGGAGAGATGAAGTTGTGTTCATGTCAGGAGCGCTACAATAAGAGGTTGGGGTTGAGGCATCGAAACGTACAGGTGAGCTGAAAGCGAGGCCGGACGCGGAGATGGCGTTCGAAGCTGCCTGGCCAAGAGGATAGCAACGTGGAATCACTGCTGGAGCGGAAAATCGAAAAGCGGAATGCGCAAGTGCGGCTCAAGGGCCGCATTCTTTTTTTGACCGAAGATGCGGAGCTGATCAAGAAGCAGCTGCAGGGATGGGATCTGCCGTGGGATACGAAGAATCCGGCGAACAATCCGAAGCTGCGGGATGACATTTCGACGGATGAGATCACGCCGGCGCACTATTGCTTCTACTTCGACGAGACGCTGGGAGAGATTCCGTATGCGGGCTGAAGTGCGGGAACGAGCTTCCGATCGGACGCGGAGACGTGAAGCGCGGCGGCTTTGTCGCAGCAGTGAGCGGGAAGCGGCGCGGAAAGGGATCGAGTCGCGAGCAGTCGCCGTATGCGGAGATGTCAGCGGGGATACGGCTGGTGATCGCCGAAAATATCGAGCGCATATACAAGCAGAACTGCCAGAACCTGGGCGTGCTGACGTCGACGAATTTTGGGCTGATCGACAAAGTGCGGAGCGGGGAAGAGATCGCACTGAGCGAATTTACGGCGGGCGAGGATGAGATCACGCGGCAGGTGATCGAGTATGGCGGGCTGTTTCCCTTCAACGTGGCGCGCATGCAGAAGAAGGTGTTCCTGCCGCCGATTGAGACGAAGGCGCGACCGATGACACTGGCGGAGAAGATTTTTGCGCGACACATGGTGAGTGCCGATGGGACGGTTGGTGTTCGCGGCAGTGAAGCCTGGCGATACTGGATTCACGCGAGTCGATCTGCGGTTCTCGCATGAGTACGTGACGCCGATGGCGGCGATCTTTTACGAGCAGCTGGTGGGGAAAGATGTTCCGGTAAATGATCGGGAGACGATTAAGTTCTTTCGCGATCACCTGACGTTCCTGGATGAAGTGATGTCGGAAGAGAAGCGCAAGATGGGCTTGCTCGACCTGGCGACGCAGCTGAAGTTCAAGCAACAGGATTTCGCGAAGCAGCAGGGGATTCAGTTGCATGGCGAGTTGAAGGATCGCAAGGGCTCCGAGGGAATCTGCCACTCGGTAATGCTGGAAACCTACGCTCTGCCGGGACAGGTGAATGTAGGATCAGACTCGCACACGCCACATGTCGGCGCGATAGGATGCGTGGCGTTCGGGATCGGCACGACGGACGTATTCAATTCGTGGATCACGAAAGATGTGCGCGTGAAGGTGCCGGAGTCGGTGAAGGTGATTGTTCGCGGACGGCGGCATGCGAATGTCACGGCGAAGGATTTCATCCTGAAAATTCTGGCGCTGGATTACGTGCGCAGCGGCAAAGCGCTGGCGAAGGTGATTGAATACGCCGGCGACGCGATTGAGGAACTGAGCGTGGACGAGCGCGCGACCATGACGAATATGGCGGCGGAGATTGGTGGGTTTACCGGGATTGTCGCGCCAGACGCAAAGGTCGTGGATTTCCTGATGGAACGACGGGGCATGAAGCGTGCCGAGGCGGAGAAGTTGATCGAAGGACTGTATAGCGATCCGCAGGCCGAGTATGCCGAGGTGATCGAACTGGATGCTGCGGAGATCACGCCGATGGTGGCGACGCCGGGCGATCCGGGGAACGGGAAGTATGTACGCGATCTGAATACGCCGGTTCCGGTGGAGATTGCATACGGAGGCACGTGCACCGCAGGCAAGAATGAAGATATGGATATGTATGCGCGGGTGCTGGCGGACGCGGTGAAGCACGGTAAGCGCGTGGCAGATTCAGTGAAGTTCTACATACAGTTTGGATCGCAGGAGACGCGGGAGTATTGCGTTCGCAAAGGGTACCTCGACATCTTTGAGAAGGCAGGCGCGCGGGTGATTGAACCGAGCTGCGGGGCGTGTATCAATGCGGGACCTGGTGTGTCGACAAGGCCGGACCAAATTGTGATCAGCGCGCAGAACCGAAATTTTCCGGGGCGAAGCGGGCCAGGGCAGATGTATTTGGCAAGTCCGCTGACGGTGGCGGCGAGCGCGGTAGCAGGGTACATCGTGGAGTACGAGGAGGTAGGAGAGTTGGTGGGTAGCTAGTAGCTGGTCGCTAGTCCGCTGGCGCCACTTGAATCGAACGCAATGTCCCTCGACTCCTGGCCGCGCGATCGCCAAAAGCAAGGCGGCCAGTCGCTCGGAATGACAGGCAGTTGCGGAGGGGGGAGGGATACCTCTCTGCGCTCGGATTGGGGAAATGTTCGAATCCCACCTGCCGAAGGAGGGCTAGGATGGGGCACCCACGGTTGTGGCAGTTTCAGCGGCGGGAGAGGAAATCGCCTAATCCCACCCTGGCCCGAGGAGGGCTAGTATGGGGCAACCACTTCTTTGGTGGTTTTCAGCACGAGAGGGCGCCCGAACAGCCGCAGTTAAGCGGAGATTCTGGTGGGCTCAGGGCGCGGCAGGCGCTTGTGGATGGATTTTCTGATCGTGCAAATAGCGCTTTGTTAATATATGCGGTTGCAATCAATTACCCGCGCAAAACAGATCAGGAGAGAACGAGCTTATGGCTTATGTAATTGCAGAACCGTGCATCGGAACAAAAGACACGGCGTGCGTGGATGCGTGCCCGGTGGACTGCATCCATCCGAAGAAGGATGAACCGGCGTTCGCGACTTCGGAGATGCTGTATATCGATCCGGTAGAGTGCATTGACTGCGGAGCGTGCGTGCCGGTGTGCCCGGTGTCGGCGATCTTTGCGCTCGACGATCTTCCGGAGAAGTGGAAGCAGTTTACCGAGAAGAACGCCGCCTACTACGGCCGCAGCGCGTAATTAGAGTTGCAGCAGGGAATTCTGGCGCGCATCCGCGAGATTGCGCGCCTTTTGTTTTCTGGTGGATAGCTGTTGGGAAACAGGGCACAGTCGCGCTTTCCAAGGGTGGGGCCGTCATTTAGAATCGAATTTTGCGCTAGGTGGTCCTGCTGAGTCTTCCCACCTGAACGCACCCGACAACGGAACGATCGATGCCGCTGAAGCAGTCCGAGGCAGTAGTACTGCGCAGTTATCCGCTGCGCGAAGCGGACCTGCTGGTGACGTTCTTCACCCGGAATGAGGGCAAGATTCGCGGCGTAGCGAAAGCGGCTATGAAGTCGCGAAAACGCTTCGGCGGGGCGCTGGAACCACTTACCTGTGTTCGCGTGTATTACGAAGATCGCGAAAAGCAGGAGCTGTCGCGGATCGATTCGTGCGACGTGCTGCAGTCGCCGCTGACGTCGCCGGTGGATTATCCGCGAGCGGTGGCACTGGCGCATGTAGCGGAAGTGCTGGACGAGTTGATGCTGGATCGGGAAGTGAACGATCCGATGTTCCGGCTGGCGGTGGCAGTTCTGGCGCACTTACCGGCGGGCGCGATTTGGATGCCGGTGACGTACTTCGATCTGTGGATGGTTCGGCTGGTGGGATATTTGCCGGACCTGGGTTCGTGCGTGGTTTGCGGCGAGCCGCTGGATGGCGAGCGAGCATTCTTCCACGCGATGGCCGACGGGTTGATGTGCATACGCGATAAGCGTCTGGCATCGTCGGAACTGTCGCAGGATTCGAGACAGCTGGCGTCGGAGATTTTTCGGTCACCGATTGATACGTTTGAGAAGTGTCCGTGGCCGAAAGAGCGGGCGGCCGATCTGCGGAAGATGCTGGTGCAGATCATGGAACGTCATATAGAGAAGAAGCTGGTGGCGACGGCGATGTTGGCGAAGGTGTAGTTGCTGGTTTGAGTGGGGTAGCTGGTAGCTAGTAGCAGACGGACTTAAAGCTGAGTGCGTGCGACTGACGACCAGCGACTAACGACGGATCGAAATTGTGAGCACGGGAAAACAAAAATCGCTGACGTTTCAGGAACTGATTCTGCGCCTGCAGAATTTTTGGGCGGAGCAGGGATGCGTGCTGCAGCAGCCGTTTGACGTCGAAGTGGGCGCGGGCACCATGGCTCCCGAGACGTTTCTACGAGTGCTCGGGCCAAAGCCGTACAAGGTCGCGTACCTGCAACCATCGCGCAGGCCGGCCGATGGGCGGTATGGCGAGAATCCCAATCGTCTATATAAGCACACGCAGTTACAAGTAATCCTTAAACCTCCACCGGAAGATATCCAGGAGTTGTACTTGAAGTCGCTGGAGGCGATCGGGATTGATCTGCGCCAGCACGATCTGAAGTTCGAGGAAGACAACTGGGAGTCGCCGACGCTGGGAGCATGGGGCATCGGTTGGCAGGTGATGCTCGATGGATTAGAGATCACGCAGTTTACATATTTCCAGCAGTGCGGTGGCGTGGACCTGGATCCGATTTCGGTAGAGCTGACGTACGGGCTGGAGCGTATCGCGGCATTTTTACAGGACGTTGACAGTATCTATGACATCATCTGGGCGAGGGATCCGCGGGATCCGGCGAAGGTGTTCACATATGGTGACGTGCGGCTCGCGGATGAGCTGCAGATGTCGGTGTACAACTTCGAGACCGCAGATATAGAGAATTTGTGGAAGCACATGGAGTTGTATGAGGCGCGAGTGCCAGGAGTTGTTGCGGCGTTATCACGAACTCAGTCCAGAGAGCGATGCGAGCGAGATACAGCGGTTCCCCTTGCTGGGGGCGTTCGAGTTGTGCCTGAAGTGCTCGCATCTGTTTAATCTGCTCGATGCGCGTGGAGCGATCTCCGTGACGGAACGAGTGGGCGTGATTGCGCGCATACGGCAGCTTGCTGTCGGTGTAGCGAAGGCGTGGGTGCAGCAGCAAGAGAATGCGCAGGCACCCCTGGAAGCGGCTCACGCAATTGGGTAATTGAGTGATTTGTGCACCCGCTAAGTGCTAAGAAGTGAGCAAAGACTCACCTTTGGACGAAACTGGCTACTGACTATTGTCCGCTGGCCACAGCTGTTGTGACCCTGCTCACAGTCGGTTCGGTTCCGGATCGACGAAAATCGATGGGATACGCATACGAATGCCAGATTTCCTGCTCGAAATAGGTTGTGAAGAGATACCAGCCCGAATGATCGACGGCGCACGTCAAGAACTGGCGCGACGCGTAGGCGACCTGCTCGGTCGCGAGCGGCTTGTCCAATCTGCGGTGCTGGAGCCCTATTCCACGCCCCGACGCATTGCCGTGGTGGCGCGTGGGGTGGCGGCGGCGCAGTCCGACGTCGAAGAACAGGTGATGGGGCCGGCGGTAAAGGTCGCCTATAAAGATAATCAGCCGACGCCTGCGGCGCATGCTTTTGCGAAGAAAGTTGGCATCGATCTGTCGCAGATCGAAAGGGTGTCGACGCCGAAGGGCGAGTACCTATCCGCGCGAATCACGAAGAGGGGCCGCAGCGCGGCAGATATTTTGGGCGAAGCGCTTCCCAAAGAGATCAGCGGCCTTTATTGGGCCAAGAATATGTACTGGCGTCCGGGGAAGACGGCAGAGCGTTTCGTGCGTCCGGTACGCTGGTTGGTGGCCATGCTGGGAGACTGCCCGATTCCACTGGAGTTTGACGGCGTTCAATCTGGCGCGGAAACGCATGGGCATCGGATTCTGAGTGATGGGCCTGTGACGCTGAAGCAGCCAGACTCTTACACCGAGAGTCTGCTGAAAGCGGCGGTGGTGGCTTGTCCGCAGCAGCGCGAGCAGCGGATCCGCAAGGCGCTCGACGCTGCAACCCGAACCATTCCTGGTGCGCGCTGGCGCGAAGATAAAGAACTGCTTGAAACCGTTATCAATCTCACTGAATTTCCGTCGGTCATTCTGGGTAACTTCGATCGCGAATTCCTCACGCTTCCAGAGGAAGTGCTGGTCACGGTGATGCGTGATCATCAGAAGTATTTCGCGGTGGAAGATGCGAACGGCAAGCTTGCATCGCACTTTCTGGCTGTGCTGAATACGGACGGCGATCCGCAGGGACTGATCCGCCATGGAAACGAACGCGTGCTGCGTGCGCGCTTCCGCGATGCGCGTTTCTTCTGGGACACGGATCAGAAGAAGCCGTTGCGTGAACGCGTGGAGATGTTGAAGTCGGTGACCTTCCAGAAGGACCTGGGCAGCTACTTTGACAAGACCATGCGCGTCCAGTTCGTGTGCAGCCAGGTTTCAACGTGGCTCAACCCAGAGGACACTGAAGCGCCGAAAGTCATTCGGGATGGAGTGGTCCACAAAGCGGCGCTACTGGCGAAGACCGATCTGACGTCGGAGTTGGTGAAAGAGTTCACGGAACTGCAGGGCATCGTCGGCGGCCTATATGCGCGGGTGCAGCAACTCGATCCAATTCTGCCGGAAGCGACACGGTATGCGATCGCGGACGCGATCTACGATCAGTACAAGCCGCAGTCGATGGAAGATTCGGTTCCGCGCACAATTGAGGGCGGAGTGCTCTCGCTGGCCGACAAGGTTGACAGCATTGCCGGGATGTTTGCGCTGAGTTTGATCCCGAGCGGATCAAAGGATCCATTTGCGTTGCGACGGCAGGCGAACGGCGTCGTAAAGATCATCGCGGAACACAGGCTCCCGCTCAGCCTGACAAAGTTGTTTGAGACGGCACGCGAAGCGTATCGCGGGACCGAAGCGGAAAAGAAGTTCAAGTCGTTCAGCTACGAGCAGGATATTCGGAACTTCTTCCGCGAGCGGTTGGAGTTCTACCTGCGCGATGCTCGCGGGTTTGCGTATGACGTGGTGAACGCGGTACTTGCCGCAGGTTCCGACGATGTCGTGGATGCGATCGCCCGGGCGGAAGCGGTGGCGAAGGTAAGGCCGTCGGAAGATTTCGAATCGATATCCGTCGCGTTCAAGCGTATGAAGAACATTTTGCGGCAGGCGCAGGAGACGAAGAAGCGGGTGGGGGAGAAAGTGGATCCGGCGGCGCTGCAGGACGATGCGGAACGCCCACTCGCCGAGGCGCTTCCGAAGACCGCCGAGTCGGTTCGGCAATTACGAAGTGAAAAGAATTATGAGCAGGCGTTACTGGAGATTGCGACGTTGCGCCCGCTGATCGACAGATTCTTCGACAAGGTAATGGTGATGGTCGAAGACGAAAGTGTGAGGGCGAATCGCCTCGCCCTGTTACAGGCGATGCTGAATGAATTCTCGACGATTGCGGACTTCTCGGAGATCGTCACTGAAGGAAAGAAATCCTAAGAGCTGTCAGAAGAGAGGACTTATACATGGCACCAACATTAACTCCCGACGTAGAGGAAAAAATGGCAACCGCAACTCCAGCTAAGACAAAGTACGTGTATTTCTTCGGCGGAGGTAAGGCCGAAGGCGATGGCAAGATGAAAGACGTCCTCGGTGGAAAGGGCGCAGGACTTGCCGAAATGACAAACGCCGGACTGCCGGTGCCTCCAGGATTCACGATCCAGACGGATGCCTGTCGGGAGTGGATGAAGGCAGGAAAGACCTCCAACGCAGTGGATGCGGAGATGGATGAGGCCCTGAGCCGGTTGGAAAAACTGCAGGGTCAGAAACTGGGCGGCGGAGACAATCCGTTGCTGGTGAGTGTGCGCTCGGGCGCGAAGTTCTCGATGCCAGGCATGATGGACACGATCCTGAACCTTGGCTTGAACGATCAGAGCGTGGAAGCACTGGCAAAGCGCGGAAACAATCCGCGGTTTGCGTATGACAGCTATCGCCGCCTGATCCAGATGTTCGGCAGCGTGGTGATGGAAATTCCGAAGCACGCATTCGACGAAGTGTTCGACGCCAAAAAGAAGCAGAAGAAGGCGAAGCTCGATACCGAACTCGATGCCAAAGCGCTGAAAGAGGTCGTCGAGGAATACAAGAAGGTAGTGAAAAAGCACACCAAGCAAGACTTTCCGCAGAATGCGCATGACCAGCTGGTAATGGCGCGTGATGCCGTGTTCCGAAGCTGGGGTAACGATCGCGCGAAGCACTATCGCCGCATCAACAACATCGACGACATGCTGGGAACAGCAGTGAACGTGCAGGCGATGGTGTTCGGCAATCTTGGCGAGACCAGCGGCACGGGTGTGGGCTTCACACGTAATCCTGGAAACGGCAAGAATGAGTTCTACGGCGAGTTCCTGATGAACGCGCAGGGCGAAGACGTGGTTGCGGGTATCCGCACGCCAGTGCACATCAGCGAACTTCAGAAGGTTAATCCGGGTGCGTACAACGATCTGCGCGATATCACGAACCGGCTCGAGAAGCACTATCGCGATATGCAGGACTTCGAGTTCACCATCCAGGAAGGCAAGCTGTACATGCTACAGACCCGCAACGGAAAGCGTACGGGACTGGCGGCGGTGCGCGTTGCCATCGATATGGTGAACGAAGGCCTGATCACGAAAGAAGAAGGTTTCATGCGCGTGGAGCCGAACCAGTTGTATGACTTCCTGGTTCCGCGTCTCGATGAGAAGAGCACGAAGATTGAAGTTCTGACGACGGGCTTACCGGCATCACCGGGCGCGGCTGTAGGTCAGATCGTGTTCACGGCAGAAGATGCGGTGGAAAAGGCCGGACACAGCAGGAAGAATCCGGTGATCCTGGTACGCGCGGAAACGACGCCGGAAGACATCCAGGGAATGGAAGTGGCGGCTGGCATTCTGACTTCGCGCGGCGGCATGACCTCACACGCTGCGGTGGTCACGCGCGGCATGGGCAAGTGCTGCGTGGCCGGCGCGGGCGAACTGGACGTCAACGAGAAGAATAAGGAACTGAAGGTAAAAGGCTACACGTTCAAGGAAGGCGACTGGATTTCGCTCGATGGAACGACAGGACGCGTGATCAAGGGCAAGCTGAACACGCTGCCGGCGTCGCCGGACGATCCGGATCTGCAGAAGTTGATGAGTTGGTCCGAACAGTATCGCAAGATGGGTGTGCGCGCGAATGCTGATATTCCACGCGATGCAATCCAGGCGCGTGCGTTCGGCGCAGAGGGAATTGGACTGTGCCGCACGGAGCACATGTTCTTTGCGGAAGATCGCATCGAATTCATGCGCGCCATGATTCTTGCGACTACCGAGAAGGATCGCCGCGCCGCGCTGAAGAAGCTGTTGCCGATGCAGCGCGCCGACTTCACGGGCGTGTTCCGCGCAATGGATGGATTCCCAGTCACGATTCGTACACTGGATCCGCCACTGCACGAGTTCCTGCCAAGCCGCGAAGAACTGATGGTTCAGATCGGCGTGCTGGAAGCGACGAAGCCGAAATCGCCGAAGCTGAAGGAACTGCGCACACTGCTGAAGCGAGTGAACGATCTGCACGAATTGAACCCGATGCTCGGACATCGTGGCTGCCGTCTGGGGATCACTTATCCGGAGATCACAGAGATGCAGGTGCGCGCCATTTTTGAAGCTGCGTGCAACGTGGCGAAAGATGGCGTTAAAGTTTTCCCCGAGATCATGATTCCGCTGGTTGGCACGCTGAAGGAATTGGCGAACCAGGTGGCGATCGTGCGGCGAGTGGCGGCAGAGGTTTTCGCCGAGAAGGAACGCAAGGTTGAGTACCTGGTGGGAACGATGATCGAGTTGCCACGTGCCGCACTGGTGGCGGACGAGATCGCGAAGGAAGCTGAGTTCTTCTCCTTCGGTACCAACGATCTGACGCAGACCACGTTCGGATTCTCGCGTGACGATATCAACAAGTTCCTGCCAACATACCTGGGCGAAGGAATCCTGAAGCAGGATCCGTTCGCCGTATTGGATCGCGAAGGCGTGGGACAGTTGGTGCGCATGGGAACCGAGCGCGGCCGTAAGACTCGCGAGAAGCTGAAGGTTGGCATCTGCGGCGAGCACGGTGGCGAGCCATCGTCGGTGGAGTTCTGCTACCAGGTGGGCATGAATTATGTTTCGTGCTCTCCGTTCCGCGTGTTGACAGCGCGGTTGGCGGCAGCACAGGCGGCGTACTCGAAGGAGCACTCGGGCGCGGAAGCGGGAAGAACGAAGTAAGTGATTAGTGGCTAGTGTTTAGAAAGGCTCGGCGAAAATGCCGAGCCTTTTTTATTTGGGCGGACATTCCCACACATCCCAAAACAGGATGTGTGGGGCACCCGCAGTGTCTCAGATTACTGCGGCTTCGATGTGGCCATGTTCATGAAGCTGTCGACGTCGTCGTGCATCTTCTTCAGCATTGGCGCGTTCAAGTAGACCATGTGTCCGGCGTCGTAAGTCGCGTAAGAAATATTCTTGCGATACTGCTCTGGAAGATCCAGGTGGTCCATGGTGTAGTTGGCGGCGAGATAGGGAGTTGCGAGATCGTAATAACCCTCCATCACCATAATCTTCAGGTAAGGGTCCTTCACCATAGCCTGGCGTAGAGCGCTGGCGGTATCGGGAAAGCCTTCGCCGGCCGATCCCCAATTCCAGTCGAAGACGTGCTCGCCATAGGCATCGTGTGCCGACACAAAATACGGAGCGTCGGTCTTGTAGTTGAGTTCACGGCTCAGATAATCGTAGAAGACGGCAGTGAAAGGTGGCTGCGTTGCCGATCCAGTGGGGTCGTAGTAGCGCGTGTCCATGAAGCCGTCCGGGTCAGGGCCAGTGTAGCGTCCGTCAAGACGACCGACACGCAGCTTCTGGTCAGCTAACAGGTAGTGCGTGAAGGTACGCACGTCGATTCGCAGGTTCGCCTGATCGATGATTTCCTTGCTCAGGCCGGTGTAGCGCGCAAGCTTGTCGATGGTGTTCTGGCGCTCCTGTGGAGTGAGCGCGTCTCCTTTATTCAGCGCCGACATGTAGTCGTTCATCGCGAACTGCTCGGCGTCTTTGCGCGTCTGCTCGAGATTCTGCATGAGATCGGGCGCGAGCTTGTGGTGATAAGCCGCAATCATGGTGTAGGAAGGAAGGATCAACGGATACGGAATGTCATTGGTCTTGTTGAACTCCAGGGTCTCGAAGTTGAGGACGCTGGAGAGCAGCGTAATTCCATTAAACGAAATTCCGTGATCGGCGAGATAGCCGGCGATTCCGCCTGCGCGCGTAGTGCCATAACTTTCGCCGAGGATGAACAGCGGCGACGACCAGCGCTGATTGCGCGTGATGTAGAGACGAATGAATTCGCCGAAAGCTTCGATGTCACCCTTCACGCTCCAGAAGCGCTTGGCAGCTTCCAGGTTTGCAGGGCGACTGTAGCCAGTTCCGATGGCGTCGATCAACACCAGGTCAGTCTTGTCGAGAATGCTCTGAGTGTTGTCTTCGAGGCGATAGGGAGCGGGAGGCATGAATCCATTGGGCTGCAGGACGACCTTGCGAGGACCAAGTGCGCCCATGTGCAACCATATGGAAGCCGAGCCGGGTCCGCCATTGAAGGAAAAAGTGACGGGCCGCTGGCCGGCGGGCACGCCATCTTCGGTGTAAGCGACGTAAAACATGAGGGCATCGGTGTTGCCAACGGCATCACGAATGGGCAGCTTGCCGACTGTGGCCGTGTAGTGAATAGTGCGGCCGCCAATGGTGATCTGATGATGCGTGATGACCGGTGCAGGCTCAGTCATATCAAAGTGCAAACCGGCGGGCGCTGGGTGGGATGCTTCCGGAGCTGCGGCCTGCGAAGGCTCACGATGTGACGGTTGCGCTTCCGGGCGAGGCTCTTCGGTCTTCGAGGTCTCCGTGTTAGGTGCGGGCGTGGTCTTTTCAACCTGCGGTTTGGGAGGATTTTTCTGCTGAGCGAAGGACAAAGGTGCAATCGCGATCGACAAGAATATTACGGTTGGAATAAAGCTGGTTCGAATCATCTGCGCGCAGACTCCGAAAGTGAAGGGATGTGGAGGCGCGCAAGGATGGATTCTTCGGACGCCGCCGGAAAACCTGTAATTGTATCGTGACCAGCAACCTGGGCGGTGGCGTCTGGTGCAAGACGACGGATATTGAGGCTTATTGCACCTTCTGCAAACGTGCGATCAGCTTATCTGCAAGATTCTCTTCTGATTCGGACCACAATACACGCCCGGTGATGCCGCAATTCTTCTCAACAGCGGTTGTGAACTGGACCAACTTATGAACGTTCACGCGCACGCGGGCTTCTTCGACCGGAGTGAGCTCGATATCCTCATATAAGAAAGGAGTGTCGAGTCCGAAGTCGATCTGCACGTGGCCATTCTGCTGATAACTGCCATCGTCGAACTCGGTGCCGTTCGCAATGATGCGGACCAGCGACGGCGCCAGCGACCACTGATTGGTCTCCTCGCTAGGAGACCAGAGATCCCAGTAGACCTCAAAAATGTAGGCATAGTCCATGTGGAGAAGATCGCCGGCCATGGCAGCGCCCTGCTCGGGGTCAAGCCCTGGGCGGAATCTTCGCTCGAGAATGCTTGCTTCCTTCCAGGAGACTGGCTGCACAATTACGCCGGCAACGCCCGGCCGCGTCTGCGAATAGGGAAACTGCTTCAGAATGGAAAGCGTGCGCGGCAACATTTCCGACCCGGCAAAGCTCGGAAACCAGACAGTGAGATAAAGAGGATCGGGCATACGAGATTCCACTGGAGGCAGTACCGCTCACCCCGCAACTGATTGTAAATGGCGCGGCCAATTTTCGCAGAGAGGTCGAGTTCTGCTATGTTGCTGGCGAGGAAGGACGCTTGAAAATCGCGATCACCGGCGCTGCGGGACGATTCGGCCAAGGTTTGCGGCTGGCACTGGAGCAGAAACATACGATTTATCCTCTGCGACATGCAGACATCGATATCACGAAGGCTGATGATGTCGAAGGCGTGTTGACGGCCATCCATCCGGATGTGGTTATCCATACAGCGGCGCTCCCCGATATCGATTATTGTGAAACGCATCCGCAGGAAACGCAGAGAGTTAACGTTGAGGGTACGCGCAATGTGATGCGTGGCGCTGCGCAGCTCGGCGCTGGACTGGTGCACATTTCGACCGACGCTGTGTTCGACGGCACAAAAGGCGCGCCTTACGTCGAAGGTGACGCGACAAATCCCATCAGCGTTTATGGGCGAAGCAAACTCGCGGCTGAGCAGGTGGTGAAGGAATACGAGAGACACTGGATTTTTCGCGTGTCGGTGCTATTCGGACCGGGCAAAGAAAATTTCGTGAGCAAAGCAATCGAGCAGGTACGCGCAGGCGTCGTGCACAAGGTGGCGTCGGATCAGCTGGGATCTGCGACGTATACGCTGGACGCTGGCGAGAAGATTCTCGAGTTGGTAGACGCTGAGGCGCATGGACTGTATCACCTGTGCAACTCCGGTCCATGCACGCGAATGGATTTGGCGAAGCAGGCAGTTGCAGATGCGGGACTGGATCCGGAGTTGGTGCAGGGAATGACGACAGAGTTGATGAGCAGACCGGGACCTCGCGTGAAGTACGCCGTGATGGAAATGGCGGCACTCGGTTAATCGCGGATTTGCGCCGCCACGCCAGTGGCAAGAGGCGTTGCGTGAGTATGTGAAGACGTACGTTTAGAGCGAAAAGCAGTGAGTCTGTTTTGACCTTTGGCGTAGCGGCTGATAACATCGATTGTTCGATCGACGTAGCCTTCCTGATAAGCGTCCCCGTCGTCTAGCCCGGCCTAGGACATCGCCGGGGACGCCAAATATTTTCAATTATTTAGCGATACGCCGCCGAAAATTTCGGGTACCGACTGGGTACCCACCGACTCCGTTGCCCCTGCGGCTGTAACCACTGCCGAATCTGTTCGCCTCATCATCGCAACAATTCTTTGTTGTGCTGCCCGTTTTGCAGGCATCTGCGCCTGCGTGTACACATCCAGAGTTACCCGTGAAGACCCGTGCCGTAACAGCTCCTGTACCACCTTCACATCTTCACCATTTGCCTTGAGCAAAGTGGAGTACGTGTGCCGGAACGTATGCCACGAGACCCGTTTCTTGATTCCAAGTTCTCTCACTACAGGCTGGATGTGGTAGCGCATCACGGTTGACAGCCACAAGGGCTGTTTACCACGCTTACTGCCGGCCCGATTACTGTTCGAAGCGAAGACCCAATCCTCCGGATCACGGTACTGCGTGTACTTGAACCACTCCAGGATGTCACTGGCAGTGTATTCGTCCAGCGGCACGGGTTTCTGCGATGTCTCCGTCTTACAGCGACCAACAACCTGATTCACCACTGACCGGCGAACATCGATGAGGAGGTTCTCGAAATCAATATCCCTCCACTTGATCCCGCACAACTCACCCCGACGCAGTCCTGTCGCCATGTCCAGAAACAGCATCACGCGCTCACGCAATTGGAGCTTGCTGATGATCGCCTGAACTTCCGCCACGTCAAGAACGTCAGGAACATTCATTCGCTTCGAACTCTGGCGGACTCCTGATCCCCGATTCGGACCAGAAATCGGGTTTCGAGCGACGAAGTCCCAACGGATAGCGTGATTGAATAGCACACTCATCAGATTGCGTATTTTCGCTTTGGTGGCCCGTGCTAAAGACGGCCTTGCTTTCGCCGTTTCAGAAGGTCGTATTTCGTCTGTCTTTCTCATCTGTCTCTGGAGATTCCCCAACCATTCCTCAACCATCGGTGTCTTGATGTCATCGAGTTTGGTATAGCCCCATCGTGGCTCAATCCAATGCCTCAAGTAACTCTGATAGCGGTCGCGAGTGGACCAAGCGCGGCCTTCTTCGCCCTTGTCCACAAGCTCTTTCTCCCGGAAATGCTGGATAAGTTGCTTCATCGTGACTGCTCTGAGTTCACTGGGTTTGTTGGCATTGATAGCGAGTTGCAAGCCGAGCACAGCTTTCTCTGCAGCCGTCTTCGTTACGTACTCTTTCAATGTCCCAATCTGTTTCTTCCTGCGGATTCGCGTCCCATCAGGAAGGAGTTCATACCAGCGGAAAATCCATACTTCTGTTCCGCTGCCGTTCAGAGATTTACTGATACAGCCTTTTTGATACCGCGCCGTTGCCAAAACGTTCTCCTTTCATCTTTGGCGCGGAACCCTTCGGTTCTCCAAACTTAACTCCCAACTACCGCGCGTTTGAAGCTAAATCTTGAAAAAAAGAGAGGATCAGTCATTGGAATTGGTTCCGCTCGTCTTGCCTTGGAGCCAAACGCTCAATTCAGACAGCAGGAATCTCCATTGTTTCCTAGCTCTGCCATTTACGGGATGGGCCGGAAGCGAGCCCTGGCGAGCAAGTCTCTGGACCGTGGCCGGATGAAGGCCCAAAAATTTTCCTGCAGTTCGCGCATCCACGAATACCTCCAATGGCGGCAACGACATTAGAATTCCGTTTGACACAAAAGCCCTCTCAACGTGGTCAGACAGCAATAAAGCATCCACTCAGAGGAAAGAAATATCGTCTATTGCTTTATTGTCTTATGAAAACGTAGCCGCACTTATTCAACTGCAGGAATGTGTATGAAGGCCCTCCGAATCAGTTTCAGCACTCTTTGCCACGGATGGCATCGTGCATAATCGAGAAGTACTTAGGGCTTGAAGAAGAAGAAAAATCCCGCCGCCGTCGCACTGGGACGGAAAGGTGGGCGGAAAATCGCCGAACGCGGTCCAGAATATTTTCGGAAATTGCAGGCGAAGAGAAAGAACCGCAAAGGCGGCCGCCCTCCAAAATCTAAGGACACCAAGAAATAGCCAGATTGACAAACAACGAGCGCTCGTTGTTTAATTTTCGCCTAGCAGTTTGTCCTGGGTTCTATAGGTCTGTTTCGGTGTTCTTGAATAGACTGTTGAAACTGCTTCACGGGACGTGCTGGTGTTTCCGCACCGAGCACGCCCCTAACCAACGTTGCCTACAAGGAGGCAAACGATGGCTGCCGTTGACGTTATCTTTTCTTTGCTCTCGGTGCAAATCGCCACCGTGGGTCGAACCAAATTCGCAATAACAACCGTTTCCTCCGCTTCTCATTCACCACCGCATTAGCTCCTCCTTTCTTGCCTATTCCAAAAGGACTATAGGTCGGAATTCCGACCACCGGTTCTTCGTTTTCACCTGGTCGTCTTCTGCGGACGCATGTGCCGTCGCAGAACCAAGAGGAGAGAAGCTATGCGTTTTCCCATCTACGAGCTGCTTTATCTGCTGAATCGCAACCTGCAAGAAACCCACGAACTTCTCGGTCGAATCCAGAAGTCTCCCCGCATCACTAAGGACAAATTCAAAGCCTACCTGACTGACGTCGAATACCTCCGCGCCGAGGCGACCCAGGATGTTCTGGAGGTTATGAACGACGTCGAAATCGTCGAGATGGCACGTTGGAGTAGAGAGAAGAAGGTGTACGAGGACAGCGTGCGCGACCTCGACGACGTGTATTTCGAGGTGCAGGAGCGGGAAGAACAACGACGCCAACAAGGATTGCCTTCTTTAATCGGTATCCTGCCACGAAGTTATCAAGGTCCGTCTGCGACACTCAGGGACGACGCAAGGCCTGAGTCTGAACCGTCAGAACCATCTCGCCCGTTGAACACTCGGATTCGTGAGAAGCACGGAACCGCGCCCCGTAGTCGCTCCCGCAACAAAGGTCGAAACTCGGCACAGCGGCGGCCGTCGCGCGGAACGAGCGGAGGGCGCGATGGCGAAGAGTAAAGCAAAGGAGAAGAGCAAATTTCGGATGGGGAGTCGCGGCGGTTGTGAGGCGCGGCTGTATGAGTTCCGCGAAAGGCCGATTTCAGAGGAGGAACAGAAGCTTCTCTCTAGTCCCTTGGCTCCTCGGGTCGAATTGATAGCGGCGGTCACGTTGGACGAGGCCGTCGCCTATCTGCGCATTGACTCACCCGATTTCGACGTGCACACGGTAACCTGCCTTGGGCTCGTCATCATGGTCTCCGGTTCGCCGCTCAACTGAACCCAGGAAACCTATGCCTCAACCGAACATATCGGTTGAAATTGGCATAAATCGTTCTCGACGTCCCGGCCTACGTTTGTGTTATGCAGGCGGAGATCGAGCTGCGATGGATGCGGCTAATAGTCGCAGTGGCCGAAGAGCGTAACTTTACCCGCGCTGCTACACGCTGTAACATCTCGCAGCCCGCTCTATCCAAGAGAGTGAGTGAGATCGAATCCGCACTGGGGACCAGGCTCTTCGAACGTCATACCAGAAAGGTTACAGTCACCCAAACCGGTCAGCTCTTCGTTCGCGAAGCACGCCATACCTTGGAGCAGGGTCATCGCACGGTGTCTCTTGTTCAGGCACTCGCCACGCGTGAGCAAAAACCCGTAGCTCTGGGAATATCGAGCCTGCCGGACCAGCATCGCGTACAGATGCTGATTCAGTCCGTCTCCAGAGCGAAGTCCACTCCATCCTTTATTACGCGGACGGCGAGTACTTCAGAGCTAACCCTAGGGCTGCTACGGGGAGACATTGATCTTGCAGTAGTTGACCTTCCGACCAAGGCTCGGGGTCTGCGGCAGGCTCCGCTGTTTCGGAACCCCTTGTTGCCGTGCTGCCAGAACGTCTCGCCTCACCTAGACGGCAGACCAGACGACTCGCTGATCTCGTAAGACTGCCGATGGTCCTGGTGTCTCCGACTGTTGATCCGGCGCGCACCGTCATCGATGAGAAGTTGTCTTCACTTGGGACCCGCGGATTCCGTGTCCACGATGCAGGAAGTGTCACCGAACTTCTGGATCAGGTCGCCTTTTATCGCCGTTCGGGACTACTCAGGCAGTCAGCCATGAGATTCCAGCGGCAGGGAGTTGTCTTCAAACCATTGGTCGAACCGATCACCGTAGGTTGTGCCTTGGCCTGGCGTACCGACAATCGCAGTCCGACCATGATCTCTCTCCGCGATCTTCTGCTGACCTTCGCTCGACAACAAGAACCACAACCAGCAACCGGCATTCCCGCGAGCCGGTGATCGTAACCGCCGCGACCTCGGACGCGTCAACCCCACAGCCGCCTTCGTCGGTGCGCCACTCGGACAGCTCGAGATGAGTGGTTTGCAGGCGCAAGGTTGACACGGCCCGTCGCGACGGTGCTTTGCCAGCCATTCCGGGAATGCCAGCAAGGAAAAGCCAATGCTCTTCGATCTCCCCCATGAGCTACCACGCCGCCGCGAAGTAGCCGACGATAGTCCGCTTCCTCCCTCTCCCCTAGAACTTCATCGCGAAAAGTTAGATCACCAGCGTCAGCATCGTGTGCAACTCAACCTTCCTCGTGAGCGCATAGCAAGAGACCATGCACTAGACCATGCCCGTCCTGATGCTCGACGTGCGGTGCCTCACGATCATCCGGGCCCACGGCGTACCCACCGTAATCACCTCCCGCTTCAGGTCATCGGACCGTCACTGCGTCCGGAGGAGATAAAGGCCATAGGTGAGATCGGCCGCTTCCGTGTTCTGGCAACACGCGACCTTGCCGCAAATGTCTATGGAGGACGGACGGGGGAATTGTCACGCGATCTTCGCTTCCTCGAAAAGCAGGGGCTGGTGCAGATCGATTCGGTCAACGCCCGCCGTGATGGACGTGGCGGCAGAGTCGAACGGATTGAAGTCGTTACCCTGACTGAGCAGGGCAGAAAGACAGCAAGGCAGCTCTCCGGACTGGCCGAGGATCAGAAGCTTTACTCCGGGCTTGTCAAGCCGCGCGAGGTTGAACACGACTCGCAGATTTACCGTGCCTACCTGAAAGAAGCCGAGCGGATCGAGAAGCAAGGAGGCCAGCGCCTCCGTGTACGTCTCGACTTTGAACTTAAAGCCCAGGTACAGAAAGCGATCTATGCTTACCGCAAGGCCGAACCAAGGCGCAACATCAAGGAGATCAAACAGCATGTCGCCCAGGACTACACCTGCCGTATGTCAACCAGGGTATCCAGATTCCCGACGCCCGGATTGAATATGACTTCGACGTCAAGAACGACGATGATCTCGACCAGGGTTCGTGTTCCGGTCATGCCGACATCGAAGTTCTAACCGCTGCCTATCGTCCCGGCCATCTTCGCTCGAAGGCTCAGGCTGGATTCCATGTCTATGCCTCAGCGTCCGACCGCTCCACCTTGCTTGCTCGGATCGAAAACGATCACCACCTGTGGGACAACATTCTGGAGTTGTGACGATGAGCGACAGTTTCATCCCTGCCTTGCAGTCGCTCGGCTACACTCACCGGGAGGCGGCCTTCTTGTACCTGGTAACGATCCACTCCGGGTACTTCCTTCGCCGGCAGTTCGACTACTTCATTCGCCGGGGCAAGGGAGCGATCGTCGCCAACTTCCTCGCCAAGGCTCAAGCAGCGCGACATATTGAGGTGATCGAGTACGTGCGAGGCTGGCGCGTTTACCATCTGCTCTCCCGGACCATCTATCGGTTGGCGAACTTGCCGGAATCCGGGAATCGGCACCGGAAGGGCGACGCCTCGATCCGCGCCAGCCTGATCACGCTCGATTGCGTCCTGGAGAACCACGAGACGGAGTACTTTCTGACTACCCCGGAGGAGAAGATCAATTTCTTTCGGCAACACCGGCACTGTCCGTCAAGTTTCTATCGAGAAGCAAACGGGGAACTGTCATCAGTCCTGAAGTCTTTGCCCATCTCGTTGCAGAGCCGCGATGACCCTGCGACCTCACTAGTCCGAATCTTGTTCGTCGACGAAGGGCTGCTGTCGATGACAAAGTTCGAACGAGTGCTGGTGGAATTGGAACCACTGCTGTGTCAACTGGGCGACTTCGAACTGATCTACGGCTCGAACTCGGACTGCAACTTTGCCCAGGCAGATAGGGAATTCCATCGCCATTTTGACCACCACCGTCACAAAACCGGACCGACGTATGGACGAGATCTGTACGGACATTGGCCCGCACCGGTTCCCGATCACGTACCATTCTCTGGAGAGTTTGTGACCATCTTGTTCCGATACGCTTATCCTCCAACCCGGAGGAAGGAAGCTCAGAGTTCTAGAGTAAGTTCAATCGCCGAAACAACAACCCACTCAGAGTGAAGCACATACACAAGGCCGTGGAATACCGTGGGCGGGAGCGACCCGGCTGTGTCAGCCTGTCGCTGCGCTCGTCGCTCCCGCCCCCGGTTAAACCTCGGAACAAATTCGTATCCAATGCGGATACGGAACCGATCGTTTCTGTAGCCCCGACCGGATGCTTAACAGAACACATCTGGAGCGTTGAAGCGCTGACACCCGATCGGGGGCCGCACAAGAAAGAGAGAAAATGAAACTGACCAAGCTGCAATTGCGGATGTGTAAAGCAGAGCGGCAGTATCAAAGCTGCCTGGCTACACCCTCAAACTAACTACTAATTTGGATTGCTCTGACTCGCGTCAAGGGGTCCTTTGGCGGTTCGAATTTAGTGGGTAATTCGAGCGCCGATCACTTTCTGCCGATAGGCTCAGAATTTCGAACTTTGTTTTGATTTTGGATGGTCTGATACTGAGATAGGGAGCGGTATCGTCACTTCCGAATAGCTATCTTTCCTAACTACGAAAAACAGGCACAAAGAAATTCATTGCGCGGCAACATACATAGCAATACTATGTATGTTGCCATGGCGAACAACGGACGGGACCAACGCTGGGAAGCGCAACTCAGAAAAGGATGCCTGGACCTGGTGATTCTTGGAGTTCTATGGCCCAAGCGCTTATATGGACTCGAAATCCTGCGCTTCCTCGATGAGCTTTCTGACCTTCAGCTGGCCGAAGGAACGCTGTATCCGATTCTTCTCCGTCTGAAGCAGGAGGGCTTGCTAGAAAGCACGTGGGTGGAAGCCGATGCGGGGCATCCGCGCAAGTACTACTGGCTCACGCCCACAGGCCGCGAACGCGCCCGCAAAATGACAACCGCCTGGGACGATTTTTCACGAGGAATCTCCCGTCTGCTCGCACCGATAAAGGAGAAGTCACGATGAGTACTCCTGCAGTTTTCAATGATACCTTCGCTGATTATCTACAGCGGATCTCTAGCGGCTTGAAAGACATGGGCACAGAACAACGAAACGATGTCCTGAGGGAAATCCGCAGTCACCTTACGGAGCGGGCGGAGCAATTCCGGCAGCAGGGCTCTTCGCAGCCTGAGCTTGACGCCATTCGCGCTCTCGGAGACTCAAGAACTATTGCGCTTCAATTCTCACTGGAAGCTCTGGAGCAGAAAGCTAACCGCAGTTTCCGGCCGTGGGTTTTACTGCGCGCCGCATGGTACGCGGCGATTCTGGGAGTTCGTGGCGTCATAGCGTTTCTGATTGGCCTTATCGGATACAGTATTGCGGTCGGCTCGCTTATAGCACCGCTCATCAAACTCTTCATACCCCAGTCCGGCATGTGGATCAGCCCTCACGGATTCCTGCTCGCTGGCGTTCCTCGCGATCCGGCATCCGCTCACGAACTGGCAGGCGCGAATTACGCCTACGTCATGGTGTTGTTCGCCTTTCTGGCCGGAACTGCTACCACCTTCCTATTGCGGCGGCTACTACGTTCCTGGAAGGTACCGAAAGGCGCTCTCGGGGCGGGGGTAGCAACTTTCACGTTAAAGACTCTGTAGTTGCAGTCTCCGTTATCAATAATCCTCCCTCGAATCTCTGCCTTGCAGACGATGGTGAACAGAGCCGGGGAGTAGAGGGATTCCTCCAGGGCTGAGTCGGTTCCGCCCGCAATTTGAGAGGGAGCTTCAACGTCCGCCAGCATGAAGTAATCCGGCTGGCAGTGCAGGAGCACCACGCGGAGGTTCTGCGCTACTTTCACATCGACGAGCAGAGTGTCTGAGTTATGCGTATATCGCTCAAGTGGTTGAGTTAAAAGGGACGGATCACTGGCGCAGGCGTGAGTGTTTGTTTTGTCATCGGGCACTGGGCTGCAGCCCATCCAGGGGTTAGGGCTTCCGGTCACCGTACCGGGCGTGCAATCATTTCATTCTGGTCATAGCCTGCGACCAGCAATGTTGGTGTCTTGCGATGACGTATCGGTTTCCATATCGCCTCGCGATTGTTTGCTCGTTCGCCCTGTCATTGATCGCGCTCTTCGTGCTCCAGACCAGAGCCGCACGAGATATGGAGGAAGAGGAAGAACGCACCAATCTGGACTGACTCGGACTCGCCGCATCCTTGCTTGCCCACGATGTTGACCAAAAAGTGTCGGAAGCCTATCTGTCTATTCAGAAGCAGAGCGGTTCCGAAGTCCAGAATCGTCAGCCAGCTGGTCCAATCAAGACGGTGCCGCCGATGATTCAATGGCTCACCTTGGTCATTCGTGCAGGCACACAGAACATCTACTACAAGAGAGAGTCGGATGGATCATGGGAGCGTAGCGACAGGCCAGCGTTTTTCATCGGGCGCGAAGAGAGTTGTCAAAGTGTTCTTCCCGGCTGCTGCCCGGCGAGCTCTTGATGTCCGTGCCAGTCCCGGTAAGCCGGAATCAGGCTGGCGCACTCCCGTCTTTCCCGCAATGCATCTATGCCGGTCTTGATGAGGAGTACTTAACCGGTGCTGTGATCCCTGAGTTGATAGCTAGACACTTCCCACCAGCCTTGAAGGCCGCGATGAGATTTCGACTGATTGACCGGTCTCGACAGACCGCACTGGCATCGTCGTCCGGGTTGTGGAAAAAAACAGATCTTTCGCAAAATCTGCTGGCGCTGCATGCTGCCTACGTCTTCAGCGACCCTTCACCTAAGATTGTTTTTGTCCAGAGCACACCGGAGTCCAACGACGACAAGGAAGGCTTATGGGCTCGGAAATAGCCGATGAGAGCGGCTTCGGTGTTTCCGCACTCCAGACCAGCCGGTATCGCAACCTCATCTTCAGCATCCTGATTGAGTTGTTTCTATTTCTGAGCGCGGTTCTGGTTGTTGTTTTATCGCGGAGATTGGATTCTGCAGCTCGTCAGCGGATGCAATTCGCGGAGGGATCTCCACGAGCTGCGGACTCCTCTTTCGGCAATCGCCATGCTGTCCCGCAACCAAGCGGATCGATTGCTATCAGACCAGGAGCAAGTACGGCACTACGGCATGCTCATCAACGAACAGGCGGGCCGCCTTACCACGATGGTTGAGCATACGCTTCAGTTCGCCGGATTTCAGGCCCGGTCAGGGGGCGTTGTGTTGGGAGAAGTGGACGTTGCCTCGGTCATCAACACTGCCATTGCTATTCAGCATCTCGAAATTCGCAAGATAGGTGCCGAAGTTGCACATCACGCTTGAGCCGAACCTGCCGCGAGCGCTGGCCAACGCCCAGTTGCTGCAGCAAGTCATCGAGAACCTACTCAGTAATGCATTTAAATATTCAACTGGTGTCGGAAAAGCCAAAGTGCATCGGCGGGAACATCTCGTCCGGCTACCGGCCTATTGGTATAAACAAGGCTGGCGAAAGACACCCCGGCCACGATGGATGGTTACTGGCGCGAGAGGCGTCAGAACTCTGGGAACATGAATTGTCCGTTCGGAGGTCTCCGTGGTTCGTGTGGAAGCAAAGTCGATCATTTCGGCCCCCGCCATTGCTCTCTGGCAAATCATGATGGCGGTTGACGAATGTCCCACAATGGTACAGCGACATGCTGGAGGCGAGCGGTACACCTTGGCTCGATTCTAAACTGAGTTTCGTATAAAGGCGATGGATGGACCTGGATCTCAACTCGAAGGCGGTCAATGTCACGGAGTTCTGCAATCGCAGAGTCCTTGGGATCTTCGTCAGGTTGCGAAGCCCGACGTCCCAAGTCGAAACGGAGAATGCGTGGCAAACCGCGCTTTCTTAAGACGATGGTTCTTGAATTTGCTGTACTCAAGTTATTGGTTGTGCTCGGTATCGCTACTGGCTTGGACACCGCTACAACGAAGATCCCTAGGTGCCCGCCCGGTGTTTTTGCGCGATCGACGCCGCTCACTGTCCACAGACGAGAACGGCATAGAAGAAGCCTGTGCCAGAAACTTCCAGTCACAAGATCTAGTGAGACGTCAGGGCAGAAACGGGTGAGGGTATCGTCGGCTCCGCCGTTTCGGAACTCATCAAGCGGGCCTCTTCCGGCAAAAATGGAGTTGCGACATGAGTGCTCGCTGCAGTTCTTCAATACCCCAGCGGGCTTTCATGACGCCAGCTGCCGAATGTGCCGGTGTGCCGAGCAACAAGTACCCGAGCTCGTGAGTAATAACGCAACCCAACACGATCGCGACGTTGTCTTCGTTGCTCTCGTCCCTGGGAATGCCGGGCAAATAGTCGTAGTAAACGATGGCGAGGCGGTCGCGAACAAGCGCGTAGCCGTAGATGCTATCTAACAAATGGTCTTGCA
>CAWKDK010000021.1:0-25249 GCA_963848375.1 Terriglobia bacterium | reverse complement strand
CTCGGTAGCGTAGGGACTGACCCAAACGTCTTCGTCGCCTTTTGTGATCCAGAAAGCGGCTTCTGCGCAGGAAGATTGCAGGCTCGCCGGTGATCTTTCTCTCGCAGCCAGTCGGGATGATCTTTCGCCAGCGTATGAGCTGAATTCGGGGCGTTCGCAGTGATGCACTCGGTGCCGGCAATGTAGACGAAGGCATAGTTGCCGGCGTCGTGAGCTCGCTTTGCGACAGCACGAATTGCTTCGAGCTTCTGGGTGGGATCGAGAAAGCTCTCGTACCGGCCAGGAATCTGCTTCGTCATCCACCTCGAGCACCAAAGACATCGCTTTGCTGTGCGCGTTTCACGATGTTAGAGGCATCAGCGCCGTTCAGACCGTAGGCTCCACGCGAACGTAGTTGGTCCAGTTTTGCTCGTGCTGATCGGGAGCGTCTGAGGCGGCGAAAAGGGCCACACTGCTTAGAAGAATGCCGGCAAGAATCCTGGTTTTCATTGTTGTCCTGTACCGCACAGAAAAAACTACCTCTCGTTGAGCGAGTAGGCCTGGTTGATGTTCGGGTTCGCCGATCGAAGTTCGCGCATTGCGCTAGAACTCGAACCGCACTCCCAGTTGACCATGGCGGGGGTTGCCGAGAGTCGACGTAATCTGGCCGAAGGTTGAGTCGCCCCACAAATTGTCGGGAAGCGCGAAACGCGGCGTATTGAAGAAATTAAAGAAGTCGCCACGCACTTCGAACTTCATGCCCTCATGCGGAACGAAAGACTTGGAGAAAGAAAAGTCGATGTTGTGAATTCCGTCAGTCCGGAGATCGAGAAATAGCGAGGCGCGTCCCCAGCCTGCTCATACCCGGGATCCGCAAAGCAGGAGGAGTTGAACACGCTCTGCCCGGTCATCGCAGACTGATGCGGACTAATGCCGCTGGCGGGATTGCAGATTACGTTAGGCCGTTGCGTGCCGTCATCGAGAGTCGGTCGCGACATGCCGATGTAGGTCGGTTGACCCGACTGCAAGGTGAGGATTGCCGACAGGGTCCAGCCACCCACAACGCCATCGAGAAACCGATTCAGATTCGCACTTGATCAAACGGTTACGGCCGATGGGAAGGTCGCTGACCATTGCGAGTGCAAGGCGATGTGTAGCGTCGCTGGCGCCGATGGAGTGCTCAGCTTTCAGGTTGTCGAGTTCCTGCGGGTTGTCGTTTCCAAGCCAACCTACCCACGCGTTTCTGCCAACCGAGGAGTCCTCCGTTTCCTTTGAGAAGGTGTAGCCGCCTTCGAAACTGAAGTAATTCGACATGCGCTTGCGGAATCGGACTTGAAGCGCGTTGTACCAGGAAGCGGCTTCCAACTGAGGTAATCCAGCGAACGCTCCATCGAACTGCGGATAGGGCGCAACAGGTTAAGCAGCGGAATCGAGTCATTGTTATAGATCGAATCAGGCTGATTGAAGACCGCGTTTGGTCCCTGGAACATGGAGTAGAAGGGATTCGCTACATTGCTGTGCAGATCGTTGTAGAGGGTCTGGGTATTGAACTGGCTGCGAATGGATGAAGGAATGAAATTGCGATTGCTCGTGCTTAGGTTGGCACCACCCCATGGCAGATGCGTGCTTCGGTTTGCCGAATAGTCGACCGAGACAACGGTATCACCCGGCAGCAAGCGCTGAACACCGAAACTCCATTGGTAGATGTCGGCATTCTGGGCGGCAGAAGTTCCGAGATCGTTCTGGTTTCCGTAGCCCCACATCCAACGCGCCGTAAGAGCCATTTTGCGGCTCCGGAAGACCGGCGGGGAAGGGATTTTCGAGCGTGGCATACTGGGTCTGGAAATTGTCGAGCGTGAAATTGATGTTGCCGTCTTTGCGGAACGCTGTGCCGGTGTACTGGAAGTTTGTGGCCACGTTCATTCCGTAGTAGACGCCACCACCGCCACGTACCACAGTGTTTTTGGTAAGCGCGTAGGCGAAGCCGGAACGAGGAGCGAAGTTGTTGCGGTCCACTGGAACGTGACGATCCCCTGTACTGCCCAAGATCGTGGTTCCGAGGAGGTTGGCAGCATTGTAGGGCGAGGTGACGTTCACGCCGTCCTGGTTGAAGGTCGTTGCGGGAATGCTGATTCCGCTGCTTCCGGTGAAGTCGCTGTATTGAATGCGATTGTGGCGCTCTGTATACGGATCGCTCCATTCATAACGCAACCCGAGAGTGAGCGTGAGTTTGGCGTGACCTTCCAGTCATCCTGCACATAAACGCAGTTCCATCGACTTGTTGGCAACGGCTGGATACACCGAAATCCCACCGGAGTCGCCCATGCCGAGAAGAATGTCCGCGAAAGGATTGCCCTGGACAGGATCAAAGGCGCCGATACTTTGTTCCGTGACAGTTTGGCCGAAATGGAAGTACCCAGTTGGATAGTTCGGCTGGAAGAAATTGTTAAAGAACTGCCGCTGTTCACCACCGAACTTCAGATTGTGCTGTCCGTGCGTCCATGACAGCACCGAAGAATACGAATACAACGTGTGCGCAAAGCCGGTGTCTGCGCAACACTGGTCGAACATTGAGGTCCATGGCGAGTCGGTAAGGATCGCAGGCATGCGATCCAATCCAGCGTTGGCGTTCAGTACTGACGGGAATCCAACCGACTGCGCTGTCGGATAGTTGTTGCTCTGGCCAGGCGAGGAGACACGGTCAACCGAAAAGCGCGAACTGAGCAGCAGGGTGGGTGAAATCGTCCAGTCATGCTGCAATCCTACGTTGTTGACGTTGGTCGTGCCCTTGATGCCGTCGTTGAAGGTGTCGCCATCGCCGAGAATGGTTGGGGTATTGAATGAGCTGCCCGCGTGACTGTAGCGGCCTGCGAGATGCTGCTTTTCGCTAAGTTGCTCGTCGATCTTAAAGTCGAATTGGGTTCCGCTCGACGCCCCAATGGTGTTCTGGCGGAAGTTATTCGTGCCATCCGCATTTCCTGGTTGGTTCGGCATCGGGTAAAGGTTCAACACCTTCTGCCCAATCGGATCGATGTACTGCGACGGGATGGTATTGTTCGCGAAACCAGCGCGAGTGCCATCGGGCGAAACCTGAAACGGGTTGAAGATCTGATTCGCTACGACGCCGCCACTGTCTGGGTCGGTAATGAGAGCGCCAGAGAAATTTCCATTTCTCTCGTCCGCCGTCGGAACCGTCGCAACGATGTTGACGGGATTACCTTCTTTTACCCGCTCGAGGTCGAAGAAGAAAAATGTCTTGTTCTTTCTGATCGGACCGCCGACAGAGAACCCGTACTGATCACGCGAGTGATCAGGTTTCGGCAGCCCCGCCTGGTTGCTGAAGAAGTCGTTCGCGTCGAGACCGCTGCGCTGCCCAAACCACCAGCCGCTTCCGTGAAAGTTGTTAGTGCCGCTCTTCAGCGCCATGTTCACAACAGTGCCGCCGTTGCTTCCGAACTCCGCCGAGTAAGCGCTGCTTTGAACCTTGAATTCCTGTACCGCTTCCACAGAAGGCTCGTAGTAAACGTTGGTGTTGCCGCCTTCACCTTGTTCGGGGGCGCTGATTAGAGCGCCATCGAGCCGTACTTCAGCGGTCGCGTTACGTTGACCGTTGGAGACGAAATTTGTTCCTGAAGGATAATTGTCGTTGGTCCCCGATCCGGCAACTTCGCTGACTCCGGCGTTCAGAAACACCAAACCGAAGAAGTTGCGATTAGGTAGAGGGATCTGTTTCACGTATTCATTCGTGATATCGGTGCCGAGCGAAGAATTGTCTGTATCAAGCAGCGGAGCCGCCGCGGAGACCTCGACCTCGGTCTTCGTGCCAGCAGGGTGCATGGCGAAGTTCATGCTCGATTGCTGGTCCACCTGGAGCACAACATCTTTCTTTACTTCCGTCTGGAAACCCGTCGCCGTTACTTCGACCGTATAGGTTGACGGGCGAAGTGCACGCACGATGTAGGCTCCGGCGCCGTCTGTCTGAACGGTGCGATTCAAGTTCGTACCTGCTTCTGTCACGGTTACGGTCGCATTCGGCAAAGCTGCGCCTGATGCGTCCTTGACGGTGCCGCGCAACTGCGCCTGAAAAGATGCTTGCGCCGCCAGATATGGAGCGGAAATCAGAAAAACGGCGGCAATAGCAGTGACAGAGAGACAGCGGAAAAAGTTAGAGCAGCTCACGGCGATTCTCCCTAGCGAAGTGGACGGATTTTCGAGCCTTACGCGGACTGAACTGGTGCCTCACAGGAGAGACTTCCGCCTGCGACGCACAAAGAACCCAAAGTTTTGAGGTACGTTTTGCTTTGAAACATGATCTTTAATTACGGATTGCTACTTTTACTTTCGTATTGTGTTATTGTCAAGCAGATTTGTAATCAATTCTATGAATGGGTGCCATGGACTCTATCTCGGAACGAAGTGATAAGTCGAGTCTGTAGAGCAATTCCGCAGTTAAACCAAGCAAAGCGGTCGTTAGTGCTGGCATGCGCCGGTCTGTTCGGCTACCCGCCGCAGCAGAAACGGGCCAGAGCGCCTATAACGCCGCGACGCTGACAGCACGAAGACGCTGCTGTTGAAGAATTTCCATTCGTAACCGATGCTGCATGTTCCCGGGAAAAATCGTGGAAATGGTGGATCAAAATATTAAAGACGATCGTCGTTCTAACCGGCCTGTGGGGGATAAGCTGCAGGGCGCCATTGATCAGATGATGAAATCGTTACCCTTGGGCAGTTCGTGGTCTTTGCTCAGACGGATTGGAGTAAGATCGACGATCCCAACTTTAGCCAACTCATGGTGAGGCAGGTAAACGACTCGGTCCGACGCACGTCGATGACAAAGAACTTGGTACGATAGACAGCGCAAGTCCTACTCTGGAAACGTCGTTCACCGGGCACCTGCTGATTCAAGCGGTCGAGGAACAAAGACTCGTAGAAAAGACTCGTAGATAAGAAAGCCAGAGCATGCCACATCAGAATGGAATGTTGAACGAGGAGCGACGCCGGTCGATTCTCGACGTCTTGCAGCAGGAGGGCCGGGTAGTGGTTACCGACCTTGCCCGGCAGTTCCGCACTTCGCAGATCACGATCCGTAAGGATCTGGAAGCTCTCGATGCGCACGGGTTGATTCAGCGCACGCATGGCGGTGCGTTGCCTCTACATGCCGGAGCATTACTCGATCCGACCTTGCGCGAAAAGGAAAAGCTTCATCGCAAAGAGAAGATGAGAATTGCGATCGCGGCTGCGAAGCTGGTGGAAGAAGGACAATCCGTGCTGCTGGATTCGGGCACTACAACCACCGCAATCGCGGCCGCGTTGAAGCATTTCGCCAAGCTGACGGTCATTACCAACGCGACGAACATTGCCGCCGAGTTAGCAGGAACGAATGTTGAAGTGATCCTGACGGGAGGCACGCTGCGCAAGAATTCCTTTTCGCTTGTAGGTCCACTTGCGGAGCAAACACTGCGGCAGTTGAGCGCGGACATTCTCTTCCTTGGTGTGGATGGTTTTGATACCAGGGCGGGATTGTTCACCCCCAACATTCTCGAAGCCCAAGTCAACCGCATTATGGTGGAAATTTCCAGCCGGAAGATTGCCGTTTGCGATTCCAGTAAATTTGGTCGCCGAAGCCTGTGTAACATCATGCCATCGTCGGCCGTGGACCAGGTAATTACGGACAAGAGCATTGGCAAGCACGACCTGGAAGTCCTGCGAGAGTCAGGGGTCAAAGTCACTCTGGTTTAGTGCCACGACTCGCCCTCTGCACGATCTGTGGCCAATGGTGCCGCGCTTCTATTCCGCCCTATGCGGATGCGGCACAGCGGAGCTGCCTTCGAAGGCCGTTGGTTAGATCATCTTCTGGAAACCATTCGCGGGTATTTCCTGGTTCGTCCATATCGTGCATTGCCGAAATAGCTCGGTAACGATTAAGGATGGTCGGTAATTTTACTTTCGATATGTTTCTGTTATCTTCGTTTATCTGCCAGGAGGACAATCGCGGATGGAAACCGTGGCTCCAGAAAAGAGTTGGCTCGGCACGCTTGCCGGCCGTCAGAAAACGTTGGAGGAGCTGCTTCGCAAGCCAGCGGAAGAGCAGAAGAAGCTTGGATACTTTCATACCTTGCGCGAGATCTGCCGCCAACCCCAAACGTGGCGCGAAACCTGTGAACTGGTAGTGAAATCCGCTCCCGCACTGAAGAAGTTTCTGAGCGGCGCCAGAAACATCATTCTGACCGGTTCAGGTAGTTCGGAATACGCCGGAGAATCGGTTCGATCAACACTGCAGACGGAGTTGCGTTGCAATTGCTCGGTCATTGGCGCTGGAACACTACTCACGGATACGAATGTTGTGCGCGCGAGTATGCCGCAGCTAATGGTCTCATTGGCGCGGTCGGGCGATAGCCCCGAGAGTGTGGCGGCCGTCTCTCTGATGCTGGAACTCGAACCGGGAATGCGCCATGTGGTATTTACGTGCAACCTTGACGGCGCTCTGGCTCGCACATTCGGGTCGCACCCCAATGTCCATGTGGTCGTGCTCGGCGAGAACACGAACGACGAAAGCCTGGTGATGACCAGCAGCTTTTCGAACCTCGCGCTGGCCGCCCGCTTTCTCGGATTGACCGAGCGGCCGGACACTTACCGAGCTATCTGCGATCAAGCCGCTGATATTGCCGAAGGCTTACTGCAATCGAACGCTGATGCTTTGGCGCAATTCGCAACGGCAGGGTTCACGCGCGCCGTGTTTCTAGCCAGCGGCTGCCGCTTCGGCGGTGCACGCGAGACTGCGCTGAAAATGTTGGAAATGTGCGCGGGTCGCGTTGCGTCGGTGAGCGAGACATATCTCGGGCTACGACACGGGCCCATGAGTTTCCTCGACGAGAACACAGTGGTCGTTTGCTACCTCTCGTCCGATCGAACGCGACGAAACTACGAGCTGGATTTATTGCGAGAACTCAACCAGAAGCAATTGGGACGAGGCAAGGTGATCGTGGGAGAGTCAATTCCTGGCGACGTGCTGAGGAACGAAGATGTTGCCGTCGAATGTCCGGGGCTGGAGCGCTTGGGCGATGAGAATGCCGTTTTTCTCGACGTCATCGCCGGGCAACTGCTCGCCTTATTCCGATGCATGCGAGAAGGTCTGCGTCCCGACTGGCCATCGCAGGATAACGTGATCAACCGGGTTGTGCAGAGCTTTCCGCTGTATCACGTATAAGCGTGTCGCTTGAGTCCGGTTGCCGCGGCGGTTTTCAAGAAATCGCGGCGATCTTGGGTGGTATTGGCGCCATAGCATGGTTATTCGTCGAGTCCAACCGCACACTCCTGCAGATAGAAGTAAACGGAACTCAGTAACATTTCCAACGTATTGTTCGGTGATGCGCGGCAAACCGGAATGGGGGAAAGCGTATGAAGCGTCGCCTCTTTTTGAAGACAGTAGGCACTACTGGATTAGCGGTAGGAGTCAGTAAAGCATCGGGCCTGTCCTTTATCGCGAAGCCAGAGGACTCGAATTCGAGTTCTTCTGCTGTTACAGACAAGGGGAACCACAATTCACCCGAAACGATTTTGCTGAAGGACTATCGTCCAAAATCGCTGTACAAAATTCCCATCACTGAAGTTTCCAAAGCAAAGTTCCCCGTCATTGATATGCATTCCCATCCCTATGAGAAGTCGCCGGAAGAGATTGCCGAGCGGGTCCGAAATATGGATGCGGTCGGAATCGAGAAAACGATCATCCTTACTGGCGCGACGGGGAAAAAATTCGAAGACATTTATCGAAAGTACGCTGTCTATCCAAATCGCTTTGATTTGTGGTGCGACTTCGATTACACCGGCTACAAGCAACACGGTTTCGGTCCCGAAGCGGTACGCGAATTAGAAAGGTGTCACCAGGCGGGGGCTCGTGGAGTCGGCGAACTCCACGATAAGGGCAAGGGCCTCGCCTCGGGCACGATGAATGCCTACGGCATGCATCCGGATGACGCCCGCATGGATTCTCTCTTCGAACGCTGCGGCCAATTGAGAATGCCGGTGAGCATTCACGTTGCCGATCCCATCTGGATGTACCAACCCATGGACAACACGAATGATGGGTTGATGAATGCCTTTGATTGGCGCCTGGATAATCAACCGCACATCGTGCAGCTCTCTGGAATGATTGACATTCTGGAGCGTACGGTCCAAAAACATCGCAACACAACTTTCGTCACCTGCCATTTCGCCAATCTCGATTATGACCTGAACCGCCTGGGCGAAGTACTGGAAAGACACCCCAACTTATACGCGGATATTGCCGCGCGCTATGCGGAAACAGCGCCCATTCCCAGATTTGTCTCGCAGTTTTATGCGAAGTATGCCGACCGGCTGGTGTATGGCACAGACATGGGATTCGACAAGAAGATGTACCAGGTTACCCTCCGAATCCTCGAGAGCTCAGACGAGCACTTCTACGAACACGGCATGTTCGGTTACCACTGGAGCCTGAACGGATTCGGACTTCCAGACGAAGTCCTGCGCAAGGTCTATCGCACTACCGCAGAGAAAATTCTTACTGGAAGGTGAGCTTGAAAATCTTTACTTTTCTTCCCATATTCTTGTCGGCCATCTGCGCAGTTGGCCAGGTCAACACCTCGTATTACGTGGCAACTACCGGGAGTGATTCGAACCCAGGCACTAAAACTGCGCCCTGGCGCACGATTCAGTATGCCGCGAACACAGCCCGCGCAGGCAGCACGGTTAATGTACGCGGGGGAGTCTATGAGGAGCTTGTCAATATCAATGCCTCCGGCAACGCGAATGATGGATTCATTACATTCAGAAGTTGTCCCGGCGAAACCGCGGTTCTCGATGCACAGCATTTCACCCCCGCTGACAGACAGGGCATAGTAACGATTCACAACCAGAGCTATGTGCGCATTGAGGGTTTCGAAATCCGCAACTTCCATACCGCGGAGCATCGGCTTACGCCGATGGGAATAAACGTCATCGGCTCAGGCTCTCATATAGAGCTGCTCCATAATAACGTTCACCACATCCAGCAGACGTTTGAGGGCCGAGATGCACCCGGGCGCGGCGGCAACGGATTCGGCATTGCTGTTTACGGCACGGATGCCAAGACTCCGATCACGGACCTGATTATTGACGGCAACGAAGTCCATCACCTCAAGACCGGTTCCAGCGAGTCGCTCGTGGTGAATGGAAACGTGACGAACTTTCGCATCACGCACAACGTTGTCCACGACAATAACAACATCGGCATTGACGTCATTGGATTCGAACACACTGCACCCGACCCCGCCGTAGACCAGGCCCGAGACGGAATCGTAAGCGAGAATCTGGTTTACGACATCACTTCGCGCGGCAATCCAGCCTACGGTAACGACGAGTCTTCCGATGGAATTTACGTGGATGGCGGCACTCGAATCCTTATCGAGCGCAACGTCGTTCACAACGTGGACTTCGGCATTGAACTAGCCAGCGAGCACAAAGACCGTGCCACTAGTTACATCATCGCGCGAAATAACCTGATCTATCGCACCCATACCGCGGGAGTTTCGATCGGTGGTTATGCGCCTGAGCGAGGACTGACAGAACATTGCAGGGTGATCAGCAACACGCTCTATGAGAACGATACCTCCAATACGGGCAGCGGCGAATTCCAGATGCAATGGAATATGTCGGACAATGTTTTCGCTAACAACATCGTCTACGCAGGGCCTCGCTGTCTCATTTCGCTAACCAAATCGCAGGTAGACAAGAGCCACCCGCCCGCCATCATCGACTACAACCTTTATTACTGCGATGCACACGCGGAGGCGAGCACTTGGAAGAATGTTTCGGACGTTGTCACCGGATTCGACAAATACGTCGCGGCCACGGGAAACGATGCCCACTCTCACTTCTTCAATCCTCATCTTGTGAATCCTGCCGCCAACGATTTTCATTTGCAGTCGGATTCCCCTGCGATTGCTGGCGGCGAAATAGATGATCTGCCGGTGGGAGCCACAGATCTTGCAGGCTCTCCCCGACTCAAATCCGGAAAGATAGATATCGGTTGCTACCAGGAATAGGTCAGGAGAAAGGGATGCTTAAGTGGGACTTGAGTCGCCGTGAATTTGTGAAGATCACAGCCGGCGCCGGCGCTGCTCTGGCTGTACCAGCCTGGGGACAAGCTCCCCCGGTTTCCTCCTCCAAAATGGTCGGCATTCAAATAGGAGCGGTTTCCTTTGTGGATGAGGGCACCGAGAAAGTGCTGGACATCCTCCAGGAACGCGCCGGTGTAAACACTCTATTCCTGGCGGTGTTCACCTACGGCCGGGGAATCGCGGGAAGACAAATTCCCGGATATCCTCTGCCCGACCACGGCAAGCAGGAATATGACGTCAATAGTTTCCATGGCGGCAACTATGCGACCCCACATCCACAGTATTACAAGGATACGGTGATTCGACCGGAACATGCGCCTGATCACGGCAATCTCGACATCCTCGCGGAAGTACTGCCTGCTGCCAAAAGACGAGGCATGAAAGTGATCGCATGGATGGAGGATGTGTTCCGCACCGACCTTCCCAACATCGAGAAGGCACAGGAAAAAGATCTGTATGGGCGGAACATGGAGACCCTCTGTGTGAACAATCCCAACTATCGGAACTTTTTCACCGGCCTCGTGGAAGACTTTGCCCGCTCCTACGAGGTTGATGGGATTATGTGGGGATCGGAACGCCAAGGTGCGCTTTCCGACAGTCTCGGCGCCACGCATGACACACCGCCGATCGATCCGGGAAACGTAACCTGCTTCTGCGAGTTTTGTCAGGCCAAAGCGAAAGAGCAGGGCATCAATCCCGAGCGCGCCAAGGCCGGATTCTTGGAGTTGGAAAAATTCGTCCGTGCATCGCGGAGCGGCAAACGGCCGTCGGATGGCTACTTTGTCCAGTTCTGGCGGATCCTGTTGCGGTACCCGGAACTGGCCGCGTGGGAAATGTTCTTCACCAACAGTCTTCGCGAGAATTACGCTGCGATCTACAAAACTGTAAAAACCGCCAGGCCGACGATTCCAGTAGGCTGGCACATCTGGCACAACACTTCGTTCAATCCGATATACCGAGCGGAACAGGACTGGAACGAACTGTCCGCGTATTCCGATTTCATCAAAGTCGTAATGTACAGCAACTGCGGCGGCGAACGTATGGCGCTCTACGTCGACAATATCGGTTCTACTCTTTACGGTGACCTCACCAAACAACAACTGACGGAGTTCACCTACGAAGTCATGAACTTCAAAGAGCGAGGCTACGATGAGATTCCCTACACCGGCCTTTCTGCTGACTATGTCTATCGCGAGACAAAACGTGCTCTAGAGGGCGTTGCGGGGACAAAAACCCAAATCTGGGCAGGCATTGATATTGACATTCCGACCGAAATTAACCACAGCAGGCGCAGTCCGCAAAGCGTGCAAGACGCCGTCGCTGCAGCCTTTCATGCCGGAGCGCCCGGAGTCATTCTCTCCCGTAAATACTCTGAAATGAAATTGACGAATCTCAGTGGCGCGGGCGATGCGGTTCGCGAGTTGAAATCGTAGAGAGAACGAAATTTAAAAGGAAAACAGGTAAGAGACTTTCAGCAATTTCGACTTCGTCAGCTATTCGGAAACCACAGTGGGAGTTGTCGTCTTATGCGCAAGACTAGTTTGACACTAGCCGTTTCTCTCCTTTTCGGTCCCTTTGTATTGCCCCAAGCCACCAAAGCGCCATTCCTCCCGCGAAGTGCGAGTGTTGCTGCCGGCACCAGTGGCGTAGTGGTTTCCGGCAAGCCTGCCGCTACAGCCGCTGGAATCAAGATTCTGGAACAAGGCGGAAATGCCGCCGACGCGGGCGCCGCCACTCTGCTGGCACTGTCCGTCACCTCGGTAGGTGCCTTCTGCGTGGGAGGAGAGATCCCCATTCTGGTTTATAGCGCGGATCAGAAAAGCGTGAAGCTGCTGGAGGGACAAGGCGAGGCCCCTCGCGACCCGAAAGCAATCGCCTGGTACATGGAACACGGAATCCCGGACGGTGACGTAAAGGCAGCTGCCGTGCCTGGCACCATCGATGCGATCGTCACCCTTCTGAAACTTTATGGCACGAAAAGCTTCGAGGAGGTCGTGCAGCCGACGCTGGCCATTCTGGATGCCGGCGGTCCCACTTGGTATATCGATACCGGCAGCGGGGAGCGGATCGAAACAGGCGTGAACTGGCAGGCTGATCTGGCCGTGACCTATCGCAAATTAGTGGAGTCTGAAAGGGCCGCGAACGGTACGCGGCAGCAGAAATTACAAGCCGTTTCGGACCGCTTCTATCGTGGCGACATCGCCGACGCCCTGGAAGCCTGGTATATCGAAAAGGGCGGTTTCCTGCGCAAGGCGGATTTGGCAGCGCACAAAACTCCCGTCGTGGATCCGCTCAAAACCACCTACCGTGGCTATGTGGTGTATAAGGCTGGTCCGCTGACACAAGGTCCGTATCTCTCCCAGACGCTGCGACTGCTGGAGGGCTTCGACCTGAAGAAGATGGGCTTCAATTCAGCGGACTACATCCACACAGTGATTGAAGCGGAAAAACTGGCGCTGGCGGACCGCGACGAGTATTACGGCGATCCGAACTTTGCGAAAGTGCCGATGCAACTGTTGCTTTCAGATCAGTACACCAAAATGCGGCGCGAGCTGATCGATCCGAAAAGGGCATCTCTCGAGCTTCGGCCGGGCGATCCTTACAATATGAAACCGACGAAGCCGCCGACGATCACCGGCCCCTGGCATGGCGGAACCACCGTTATGTGTGTGACCGACAAGTTTGGGAACGTCATCGCGGCGACTCCCAGCGGCCTGTCGAGCACGGCCGGCGTGGCCGGACACACGGGCATTATTCACGGAAGCCGCCTCAGCAGCCTGAACACATTTGCGGGAACTCCCAACGTGATCCAGGTTGGCAAACGGCCGCGAATCACACTGAGCCCCACGCTGCTTTTCCACGACGGCCATCCCGTGATGGCGATCTCGGTGGCGGGCGGCGACCAGCAGGATCAGGCAGCCATCCAGGTCGTCCTCAACTACGTGGAATTCGGCATGAGTCCCGAGCAGGCGTTTAGCGCCCCGCGATTCTCCACCACGCATTTCATCAGTTCCTTCAGCCAGGACCGCGCCGACCTGGGCAGCCTGTCTGTGCCCAACACTCTGCCCGAGAAGGTGCAGGCCGACCTGAGAGGCCGCGGCCATGTGGTTACCGTCAGCCGCGAAGCAGTAGGCGGAGTGGCGCTGATCGGCATTGACCCCAAGACCGAACAGGCTACAGCCGTGGGCCCGGCCGCCGGCAAGATGGAATAGATTCTGGTCGAGTATTGTGGGCAATACGATTCAGGAAAAATGTTTGTCGGGTCGGGGCATATTTGAACTGCCGGGACAAGACTTCGACTCCGCGCTTCGTGCGCAGTGGAGCTTTCAGCGCACTAAAGTCTTTCGAACAGCCTGAGACGTCCTAGCCGGTAGGCGAACTACGTTCAGCCCAGAGCCTCACCAACGTCCCCCCGGCTGTCCACCTTTCTTTTTGCTGCGTCGAGCCTCCATCAAATCGAAGGTCTACCGACGGGATTCCAGGTAGCGCGGAGCGCGATCAAGTTATCAATCGTGAGCGCGCGCCTGACCGTCATCAGCCCACGATTCTCCAAAAACTCGCGGAGACGTTTTAGCTCGCGGGTGTACATCTTACGGACACGTGGCTTGATGCCTTGCGCCTGTTTGTTGGCATCGAAAGTGTTACCGCTTGCGCGAGTAACAGTGCCCTCAGTTTTCTTTTGGGTGGCGTGGCCCGTTAGTGCGTCCTCTAGTTCGCGCTTTTTCTCTTCCGTTCCGACCCAGGACCGCGTCCCAGTCTTCTGCGGTACTGTTTGCCGTTCTGGCTCCAGCGAAGGTTCTTGCGGCAGTCATAGTGTTTCCAAAACTCATCCCCGGCGTATTTACATCCCGGCGAGTGGCGGACAAAAATGGTGATGAGAGGTGCTTCCATCGTGTGCCCGTTCCTGGAATACGAAGCCGAAGTAGCACAGGATTAACATAAAATCAGTGATGCTTGTCACGAGCAATTTAAAGCCATGACGATACAAGATGCTTGGAAATTGCTAGTTGAATTCACCCCCTCGGAAAGTTTGCGCCGGCATGCTATGGCCGTCGAAGCCTGCATGCGCGCTTACGCCCGCAAACTCGGCGGAGACGAAGAGAAATGGGCGCTCACCGGCCTTTTGCACGACTTCGACTATGAGCGCTATCCCTCGGCCGAGGACCATCCCTTCAAGGGCAGCGAGATTTTGAAGGAGCGCGGCTATCCGGAAGACATCCGACGGGCCATCCTCTCGCATGCCGATTACAGCGGGGTGAAGCGCGAGACGCCCATGGAGAAAGCCCTCTTCGCCTGCGACGAGCTTTCGGGATTCATTACCGCTACGGCGTTGGTCAAGCCGAATAAGTCGCTGGCCGAGGTCGATGCCAGGAGCATCCGCAAGCGGATGAAGGACAAAGCGTTTGCCCGCTCCGTAAATCGCGACGACATCATCAATGGCGCCGCCGACCTGGGCGTCGATCTCGACGAGCACATCACGTTCTGTATTGAGGCGATGAAGACGATCGCGAGGGAACTGGGGCTGGCAGGGAAGAACGGAGCGGGACAGCCGTAGTTGCCGCATGCACTCCCGATCAGATGATGGAGCCCACTCGCCCTCGAGTGGGCAGGCAGTGTATTGGTACGTGTTGTGAGACACCATAGTTATCTCGGAAAAGTATGATCCTGCTCAACTAGGATTGAGTTGCGCTTATATGGACGACAGCTTGTTATCGAATATCGACGATTAGACAATCCTGGCGTAGCTATAATGTCCAAGGAGAAGCTAGCGAAGATCGTGTCCGAAGCTCTAGATCCGAACGTCGTTACCTGATTCTCGAGCACCGACACTATCGAGGCGCCTCCGCAGCCGACCCGGCTAGTTCTTCGAAGATTATGGAGAGTTCCTCGCGTACCTAAACGAACATTCACGTCCCGGGATTCGTTCCCTGTGCTATGGTCTTTCGATCTTTGCACTGATTCAGGGTCAATGCCGTTGCGGGTCGGGAAATATCCGCGACAAGCAGGGCAGAGGGCCGGTGGGAGGCGCGTACTGACCTTCGCAACATTTATGGATCGCCACTCTGGTGATGGAGCCCACCGCCACTCCGAGTGGGCGCTCGTGAGAGCTTCAACTGCTCATAAGTAATCTGGCGAGGTTGATTTGGAACTGTTTAGATTGCTGAGATCGGAGGTGCAACCCACTATGTGTTTCGTACTTTACACAGGAACCTCTCGCCCAATAGCACGAAAAGAATGGACAAAGGATGCTCCCGATCTATGTGTCAAGCAACTGAGTGAGCGTGAGAAGGCAGTTGCAGCTCATTTCAGTAAGCCACAAGTACAGCACATAGGCTCGACATCCGGGTGCGGTTGCGACTTCCCACACGCCCTACTTCAAAACGGAGAATGGCCATGGTTCGACTTCGGTCAGGTCGATGACGAACAGGCAGCGAGGGATCGCTACAACCGCCAGGCCCTGGTCGATCTGCTACGGCAGACGGGAGAGGCTAGTGTCGAGCTCTACGGAGTTTGGGATGGGAACACTACGAGGCCGGTTCTGGTTGCCGAGGAGATTCGCTTAGACGAGATACTTTCACCCGCCTTTAGATTCAAAGAGCAGGGCTTCTACACCGTGAGTCTAGAGCCCGCAAACAGACAGTAGTGGCTCCACACGCAAAAACGGCAGGCTCTTCGCCTGCCGTTTCAATCTTCACTGAACTGCGCTCTTACTTGCCGACTGCTTCCAGCCGCGCGCTCAGACGGGACTTATACCGCGACGCGGTATTCTTGTGAATCACGCCCTTCTGGACGGACTTGTCGAGGGCGGAGACGGTCTCGCGGAACAACTGGTTGGCATTGTCTTTGTTGCCGGCGGCCAGCGCCTCGCGGAACTTGCGGATTGCACTGCGCAGACGAGTCTTGTTGCTGCGGTTGACTACCGTTTTACGTTCCGTCTGCCGGGCCCGCTTCAGGGCCGAAAAATGATTCGCCATAACTTGCTACGTTACCCTTCTGTGAAAAATAGTGCCTGAGCAAAAGGTTATTTTAGCGGTTCCTGGCAGCTTTGGTCAAACTTCTTTGCCGCTAACTTACTGATTTTCAATCTTTCTGCGGAGTTGCCAGCTCTCCGCGGCACCCTTTTTGACTGGTGATCATCTAATCAACCGAGGAGCGTCACGGGACTGATTTCCACGTTGACTCTCAGAAAACTACGTCGTACTCTACGCCCAATGGTCGCTGCTTCCTGTCAGTGGCGAACGCGAGCCAGCCTGACGAAGTCCGTTGTTCTTCCGATCAAAAACATCAACTTGTCTCAGAGGCGGCAACGCTCGTCGTGTTGCCATTCTCGTATCGAGTCCATGGGTCGTAATGGAGGCGAACCCACTCTCTAGATGAAGAAGAATATCGAGATCACGCCCAATATTGAGACTCTCTTCGGCACCCGCGATGAAAACCTGCGGTTGTTGGAAGACGGCCTGAACGTAACCATCGATCTGAAAGCCCAATCCGTCGAAATCGAAGGCGCCGCACGCGATGTGAGCCGCGCGGAACAGGTGTTCACCGACTACGACCACCTGCAACGCTCCGGCTTCAGTTTCGTGAACGGCGATCTGTCGTCGATGCTGCGCGTACTTGCGTCGGACGCGAGCGTTACGCTTCGCGGTCTGGCGGAAGCCGGAAAGCAGCGGTCGTTCGGCAAACGAACGGTTCAGCCCAAGGGCATCAACCAGCGTCGTTATCTCGAGTCGATCGAGAAGAACGACATGGTGTTTGGCATTGGTCCAGCCGGTACTGGCAAAACGTACCTGGCCGTGGCCATGGCCATTTCTGCCCTGGTAAGCAAACGCGTGAATCGCATTGTTCTGGCGCGTCCGGCAGTCGAAGCTGGCGAGCGGCTCGGTTTTCTTCCTGGCACCTTGCAGGAGAAGGTCGATCCCTACCTTCGCCCGCTTTACGACGCGTTGTACGACATGCTGGAGCCCGAGAAGGTCGATCGTTTTCTCGAGAAGAACATCATCGAGATCGCGCCCATCGCCTTCATGCGTGGCCGTACTCTGAACGACGCCTTTATCATTCTCGACGAGGCGCAAAACACCACGTCCGAGCAGATGAAGATGTTCCTCACGCGCATGGGCTTCAACTCGAAAGCTGTCATCACCGGTGACATCACGCAAATCGACCTGCCGTCGAATAAGAAAAGCGGCCTGGTCGAAGTGCTTGAGATTCTGAAGGACGTCAACGGTATCAGCTTTGTGCACTTCGACGAGAGCGATGTGGTTCGGCACCACCTGGTACAGCGGATCGTGCGCGCCTACGACGACCATAAGAGCCGTCCGGATGCGCAGCTTTCGCTGGCGCTGAATGGTGTGAAACCTGTTACGAACGGAAACAACTCTGCAACGCCCGGCTTGACGGCCGACGTGTTGCCGGCAGACAACGGATACGACCAGGCAGCAGAAATTTAATCGTCGCTTGAAACTGGGAGGGCTGCTACGCTGGCCCTCCCTTTCCTTTTACAAACGTTGATAATCACGCACAAATCGTTCCCGCAGATTAACCAGCTTTCCCTGGCGCGCTTTGCGGCGCGTGCACGTCGCGAGCTAAGGCTTGGCGGCGTGAACATCCTGCTCACCGACGACCGCGAAATCCGCGATCTGAATCGCACATTTCGCAAGAAGGACAAGGCAACGGACGTCTTATCGTTTCCCGCGATTCCTGAAGCCGGCGACGAATTTGCCGGAGACATCGCGATCTCGGTGGAATATGCCGCGCGAAGCGCGCAGCGCTTCGAACTGGAATTACAGCAGGAGCTGAAGATCCTTATCTTGCACGGACTGATTCATCTATCCGGCCACGATCATGAAATCGACGATGGTGAAATGGCACGCGTTGAGAGTCGCTTGCGTCGAAAATTGGGCTTGCCTGTCGGTTTGATCGCGCGATCGGAGAGCGGGCATCGCACTGGCAGTTCTCGCTCGAAAATTGCGCAGGTGTCTCGCTGGCGCAGTACCATTTCTGTAGGAACGTCCCCGGGGAAGACCCCGCGCCCGAAAGGTTCGATCCGTTGATGAATGCCGCCCTCAGCGTCGCATTGCTGATCTTGCTCGGTGTGCTGGCTCTCGTCTCGTATGTTGAGAGGATCTACACCGAAGCGGGCAAGTTCCTCTCGCGCGAGTTCCAGGAGAACATTGAGGCCTTCGAGCACACGGTGGAACCGCGCTTGCACGTCAGCCGCGATCGCGCCGCCCTCTCCATGGCCGTGCTGGAGCAACTCACAACCGCAGCAATTGCCTTCCTGATTGCCTACGGTATTTTCAGCCGGGACGCCTGGCGTCCCGAGGAGATTTTTCAAGGCGCTGCCGAGATTGTCGTTTTCGTTATCGTCTTCAATCGTGTCATTCCCTACATCCTGTTTTCGCGTACGCGTGGCGAATGGGTTTCGCATTTCACGTACATTATTCGTGGACTCATCTACCTGATCTTCCCCGTGACGCTGGCGATCGGTTTCTGCCAATCAGTGGCGTCCCTCACTCGTGAGCATTCGCAGCCCGAACCCGAGCATCCTTCGGAAGCTGTTGATGCGCTGATCGAGGCCGGTCAGGAAGAGGGCATTCTCGAGGAAGGCGACCGCGACCTGATCCAATCAGTGGTCGAATTCGGCGACAAGACCGTGCGCGAGGTGATGAAGCCGCGTCCTGAAATTGTTGCCGTCTCTGCCGATACCAACATCGAGCAGTTCACCGAGATGCTGCGGACCCGCCCCTACTCGCGTATCCCTGTCTATGAAGGATCCGTCGACCACATCATCGGCATTGTTCACGCCCACGATGTACTGCAGGTGGCGGACACCGACGCGCGTTTTCGCACGGTGCGCAGTCTCATGAAGACCGATGTGCGCTTTGTTCCTGAAAGCAAGCGAGTGAGCGATCTGCTTCGCGAGATGCAGCGTGAAAATCTTCGTCTGGAGATTGTTATCGACGAGTATGGCGCGGTCGCCGGAGTCGTTACCATCGAAGACATGGTCGAGGAGATCGTCGGCGAAATTCCCGACGAGCACGAATCGAAAGCCGATCCGGTGAAGGAGCCGAGTGGCTCATGGGTCGTTCCCGGCAATATGGACGTGGATCGCCTGGACAACCTACTGGGATTTCGGCCTGAAGATCGCGAGGCCACCACGGTCGCTGGATTGGTCACTGAGATCGCTGGACGCATCCCGCGGGCTGGGGAAGTAATTACCGACGACGGCCTGAAGTTCGAAATCCTGGATTCTACGGACCGCAAGATTCTGCGGGTACGCATCGATGTTGCCAAGCCTGCTCCTCAGCAGCAGATGCGCCTCAATATCCAATAAATCGCCACACAGAGAACAGGTCTCTTCGTGCATTCTGGATTTTGCATCTATTCAGAAGCTTGCCCGGCTGGATTTCTGGATTTCTGAACAGCTTCGATTTCGCGTTCAAGCTCTTCGCGAAATACTTCAAGTTGTCTTCGGGTTGCAGGCGAAAGAATCGTGCTTTCCAACAGGCCGATGAGAGCGGAGTGAGCTTCAACCAGATCGTCGATTCGTTTCTGCACCTTGTGCTCCGGTAAGGGAGTTCGATGCGAATTCCGCGACTCGGGTTTGTGAAAAATTGTCACAAGCTGGCCGGAAAACAGTCTACAGGAGCCACATTCGAGAAGATTGGTTTTCTGCTCCAAAGCAGAGAAATGAGATCAATCTTTACGTTTCTTTACGAATTAGGAGTGGCAGCCGATCGAAAAATAGCCGCTGCGATACCATGGATCATCATGCGCTCCGGGTTCGTAACCATTATTGGACGCCCAAACGCGGGCAAATCAACTCTCCTGAATGCTCTTGTGGGTTCTAAGCTCGCCATCGTCACTCACAAGCCACAGACCACGCGCAATCGCGTACAAGGCTTTCTCAATCTGCCGCCGAAAAAGGGACGCCCTGCTGCGCAGGTAATCCTCATCGACACGCCTGGCATTCATCGTCCAGAGACAAGGCTGAACGACAAGATGATGCGCGAGGTCCACGAAGCGCTCGAGGGCAGCGACCTTATCCTCATGATCACCGACGTCAGCCAGAAGTCCGATGCGGGTGATCGGTATGTCCTCGATCTGATAAAGAGAACGAAGACGCCAGTGTTCCTGATTCTCAACAAAGTCGACAAGATTGAGAAACCCAAGTTGTTGCCGGAAATCGAGCGCTGGAGCCAAGTCCACGCCTTCAAGGAAATGATCCCTATCTCCGCCCTGAAAAAAGACGGGCTCGACGATTTGCTGCTGGCGATTGTGCACGCGTTGCCCGAGGGACCAGAGTACTTTCCCAAGAATCAGATCACCGATCAACCCGAGCGCTTTCTCGCCTCAGAAATCATTCGCGAGCAGGTATTAATCAACACCGACCAGGAAGTACCTTACGCGAGCACGGTCATTATTGAGCGCTGGGAAGAAGAGCCCAAACTCACGCGCATTGCTGCGGCGATCTTTTGCGAACGTGATGGACAGAAGGGCATCTTGATCGGCAAAGGCGGCGCCAAATTGAAGGAGATCGGAACCGGCGCGCGTCTGCAGATGGAGAAGATGCTGGGCAAAAAAGTATTTCTCGAACTCTTCGTGAAAGTACAGCCCGAATGGCGCAACTCACGTCGCTTTGTGGAAGAGATTGATTGGCGCAGACAGCTGGAAGGCCTGATAGGGCCGAGCAAGTAAACCTATTCCTTCACTGCAATCTGCAGCGCTTTCATCTTTCGATAGAGATGGCTGCGCTCCATGCCGAGAACTTCCGCTGTGCGGCTTACATTTCCGTGGTTCTCGTCCAGCTTTTTCAGAATGAAGTCTCGCTCGTACGCTGCGCGTGCCTGCTGCAGTGTGGAGAACTCGCCGGTGCTGCGGCGGCTGCCGTCTCGATAGACCAGCGGCGGCAGGTGCTTACGGTCGAGTTTGGCCACCGTAGGATTCATGATCACGATGCGCTCAATCACGTTGCGCAGCTCGCGCACGTTTCCTGGCCATGAGTAACGCATTAGGGTATCGATCGCGTCGTCGGTCACTTCTTTTGTGTGGCGGCTGTACTGCGACGAGAATTCCTTCAGGAAATGCCGTGCCAGCAGAGGAATATCTTCAGTTCGCTCTCGCAACGGCGGCACTGAAAAGGGAATGACGTTCAGACGGTAGAACAGGTCCTCGCGGAAGTTGCCCTTGGAGATTTCGTCTTCGAGGTCATGGTTCGTAGCGGCAATCACGCGCGCATCCACCGTGATCGTATCGTCGCCGCCAATCGGAGCGAAGCGCCACTCGTCGAGCGTCCGCAGCACCTTCGACTGAGTCTTAAGGCTCATATCGCCGACTTCGTCGAGAAACAGAGTTCCGTCGTGAGCCTTTTCGAATTTGCCAACCTTGGCCGCGGTTGCTCCGGCGAAGGCCCCAACACGATGACCGAATAGTTCGCTCTCAATGAGATCTTCAGGAATTGCAGCGCAGTTCACTTCCACGAACATCGCGTCCTTGCGCAGGCTCTGATCGTGGATAGCGCGGGCGACGAGTTCTTTCCCCGTGCCTGATTCGCCGTAGATCAACACACGGCCATTCGTTGGAGCCATCAGGCCGATCTGCTGGCGCAGCGCTTTCATCGGAATGCTCTCACCGACGATTACGCTCTTCGGCAACTGCCGTTTCAGATCGCGGTTCTCCGAGCGTAGCCGCTTCGCGTCCAACGCATTTTTCAAGACAATCAGCGTTTTTTCGAGCGAAAGGGGCTTTTCGAGGAAATCGAATGCGCCGAGTTTTGTCGCCCGCACCGCCGTTTCGATAGTCCCATGGCCTGAAATCATGATGACTTCAGGCGGGTCCTCCATCTCGCGAATCTGCTCGAGGGCGTCGAGGCCGTCCATTCCGGGCAGCCAGACGTCCAGCAGAATCACGTCGAAGGAGCGCTGCTTCAACGTATCGAGGCAAGCTTCGGCGCTTGCGGCCAGAGCCGGTTTATATCCCTCGTCTTCGAGAATGCCTTTCAGCGACTCCCGAATTCCAGGCTCGTCATCCACGATCAGGATGTTAGGCATGCGCGGTTTTTTCTAGTGATATCTCCGCGTTCGCCAGCGGCAGCTCCAGGATAAAGCGCGCCCCGACTGGCTTGTTTTCTTCTGCGCGGATCGAACCATGATGATCTTCTACGATTCGACTGACAATTGCCAGTCCTAGTCCGGTTCCGCGCCGCTTGGTAGAGAAATAGGGAAGGAAAAGCTTCTCTTTGGTCTCCTGCGTAAGACCATGACCCGTGTCCGCAACCGTGACTTCCACCACGTCCTTTGTGCCCAGCAGCGAAGTGGAGATTGCGATCTCGCGCACCATGCAGTCTTCCATCGCCTCGGCTGCATTGTCGACCAGGTTGGCGACTGCGCGCTTCAGAGCCTCAGGATCTCCCATGATGCTGGGAAGATCGGCAGAAAGATGCGTGTGCACCTTAATGCCGTCGAGGCGACCGTCGAACATGGCGAGGGCACTCTCGACAATCTGATTAATGTCCGCCGGTCGAACCTGCGCAGCGGGGAAGCGCGCCAGGGTTGAGAACTCGTCGACCAACGTTCGAACGGTTTCGACGGCCCCAGCGATAGTGTCGGCACATCCGCTAATTACCGCAAGCGAAGCGTCGTCGGGCGTCCCGCCTTTTTCGATATGCCTCTTGATTCGCTGCGCAGATAGCGCGATAGGCGTGAGCGGATTCTTGATCTCATGAGCGACGCGACGCGCCACCTCGCGCCATGCTGCCTGTTTCTGCGCGGTCAGCAGGTCAGAGAGGTCCTCGAGTACCATCACATAGCCTTGACGCTGAAGCCCATTTTTCAACGACGCGACTGTAACCGCCATGTTTAGGTTTTGAGCGTGTGCCGGAACTTCCATCTGGCTCGTGGTAGTTCCCATGCGATCGGCTTTGCGAATCATGGGCGCTAGATCGTCAAGAAGTTCCTGGCTGAAGACTTCGCGGATGTGCGCTCCCCGCAAAACATCGGCTCCAGCACCATCTGATTCCGGCCGGAACATGCGGATCATCGCCGGATTCGCGTGCGTAATTTTCAACGCCGCATCGAGAGATAGAACGCCGGTTGGAATGTTGTCGAGGATGGTCTCGATTTGCCGCCGCCGTTGCTCCAACTCCTGGTTGGCCTCCGCAAGATCGCGGGTGGAAGCTTCCAGTTGCTGGCGCTTCATCTGGATTTCCGCCGCCATCACGTTGAACGAGTTCACTAGCTTTCCCAGTTCGTCGCTCGCCGGCACATCCACGCGGTAATCCAGGCGTCCACGTGAGATTTCTTCGGTGGCCTCCGCCAGTGCCAGAACTGGCCGTGTAACAAACTTCGACATGAACACAGCGAACCAGCTCGCGGCAAATAGCACTACCATAGTCAGCATCATCAGTAGCAGCATGTACGTTCTGCGCACCGTCTTGCGCTGCTGCGAAAGCGCCAGGTAATGATGTTGGCTGTCTTCGATCTGGTTCATGGTCTGCGTGAAAGACTCTGGCAGAGGCATGCCAACCAGGATCATGCCGCGCTCATTCACTGGCGCTACCCCGATTAAGTAGCGCGTTCCGTTCAAGTCGAACGATTCGGGAATATGCGGAACCTGTGCACTCTCCAGGCCCAGGTTCTGCCGCAAAACGGGCCAGGTGACTGGCAAGTGAAAGCTCGCCTCCACGTCGCCATCTTCCAGCGCAACCGCAAATCCACCCTGTAGCGGCTCTTCACGATGACGGAACACATCCATCAGTTGTGTGAAGTTTCCGGACTGGAAGCTGCGAAGTGTTGGCGGAGATCCCGCGATGGATCGCGCTTCTGCCTCGGCATTCTGTTGAGCGTATTGCGTCAACAGGTCCCCCATTGATCGTGTGTCCCGGCGTACTTGCTCCACCGGCATCGAGAACCATTTCTCGATCGACCGGTTCATGAGTCCATAAGCAAAGATGAAAAGGAAGATCACCGGGCCAAGCGAAAGACCAAGCGCTCCCAACACCATCTTCGTACGAAATTTCGAGCCCAACGTGCCCACGCGACGGTCGGCATAAAGCCTGAGCAGGATCCGCGCCAGCATCAGGCTGAGTGCGACCAGAAGCAAAAACGCGACCGCCGAGAGCGCGGCAAAGATTAATGTTTCACTACTGGTGTCGGGCTTGAGGAAACTTAGATTGAAAGCCTGTTGAGCGAAGATGAGCGTAAGTAAGACGAACACCAGCGCCGCCATCAGATAGATGACGATTCGTCGCTTCTTGAACCGAGGTGCTGGGCGAGTTGTGTTGTCCGAAGGCAAACCGACTACCAGGAACAGTCAGCCGAAGTTCGGCCTATCCATTCATTATAGTTAACACTCTAGGAGCAGATATCTGCGCGCAAGATGCAAAAAATTAAGACGATCCGCGGTCGATAAGCAATTAGACCGGCAGTTCATGCTGCCATGCTGGTTCATGCACAGACGGTTGCGATGAGAGGTCGAGAATTAATTGCTCCAGAACGAGTCGTTTGCTGGGGGGATTCGAGCGCAAAGCAACATCAGCCCGGGCTATCAGCCGGAGTGCGCGGGTAAGTTCCCGGCGCGACTGTAGCGGCGTGCCTGGCGAATTACATCTTCGGCGGCGAAAGGTGGTAATCGAAAGCCTCGCCACAGGGCCTGCCACAGCGCCCGCGAATCACGCACTTTGCGTTCGAAGATGACCAGCATCTGGCGGAATGTCTTCGCCAGCATATAGAGATGTCCAATCGCGGCCTCCTCACCATCGCCGGTCGAAAGAATTGCATCCAGAACTTTCAACGCTCGCTCGCGATCTTTCGCGGAGATCGCATCGGTCAATTCGTAGAGCGTCCGCTGCTTCGCGGCGAGCACCATGGTTTCAACGTCGCCGAGCGTGATCTTCTTTTTGTCGCCGACGTAGAGGATCAGTTTTTCCAACTCGGCGGCAACCAGCATCATATCTCCGCCCAGCGCGTCGACCATTTCACGCGCAGCGTCGGAATCGACCTTCACGTTTTCGTTGGCGGCGGTATCGTTAATCCAGCGGACGGCTTCGCTTTCCTCCACACGCGCCAGTTCGATGATGGTGTATAACTCGCCCAGAGTATTGCGAATCCGCTCGTAGCGGTCGCGATCGGTCATTT
>CAWKDK010000020.1:0-203378 GCA_963848375.1 Terriglobia bacterium | reverse complement strand
GGCCCACTCCTCCTGTTTCTGTATCCTCTCAACCCTCGAGGCGCGGATCGGCGATTGGATAACCTATCGCGAAGTGGTAGACAACCTGTCCCTGTTCGGGTGTCAGGTTGAGGTAGTGATGCACCTGATCATCGTAGAACGCGCCGATGCCGGTTGCGCGAAGGCCGAGCGATTCCGCCGCAAGATACATTTCGCTGGCCGATGGCGCCTGCTTCGAAATGCACATAACGGTAGCCGCGCTCACCATAGGTACGAGTGGCACGGTCGAGATCGCCGATCATCGAAAAGGCCACGCACGCGTTCCGGCGAGGTCTTGCCCGAGACTTAGACCCGCTGCTGCGACGCGCTGATCGCCACGGCTGATCTGCTCCAACTCGGCACGATCCTGCCATAACCGGTACACTCCGGGTTGCAGCCCGTCAACACGATGGGCGTAAAGATAGAGCTGGACGAAGCGTCTGCCGGCGAAATCAGCAAATAACGGCTGGGCGGTGACAGCGAGGATGGTCGAGAGCTGCGCGAAGGACACGGATTGCAGTCCTCCACGGAAGTCCAGAGCGGAACGTCGCATTCGGGCAGCCTCACCAAAGGTGTGAGTGGATGAAGCTGGACTGGGCAGCCTAAGTTCTCCAAAGCCAATCGGAGCTGGCTCACCGACGGAGATATCGCCGCACTCGATGCTGCTCAGTTTCGTGGCCGCATGAATACTGTCAATCAGTGGGTGAGAGACGATTTCCTGCGAAAGCTGGTTCGCCTGTCCGCCGAACCAAACCGTCTCGCAGGCTTCTGCCTTGCACACTGGAATGGACTTGCCATGCAGACTAACAACGAGCATCGGCCACTCATCGTTGTTCAGGCGACACAGCTGCGCAACCTCGTCGTCCGGGAAATGTCCGGTAGCGAAGCTGTCGCAACCGAGTGATCGGGCGGCGAGTGTCAGCGCTTGCCAGGCGTGCCCCATGTCGTGCAGGCAGTATCGATAGGCTCGTTCGCCATATTTCCATGCTTCACGCCAGGCAATGCTGGAGAGGACAAAAACAATCGGGGCAGAGCTGCCGCAACTTCAGTTCAAAGTTACCGCGTCCGCGCTGTTCCGCCATGTGCCTGGATGGATCGTAGTGGTGCAGCCCATCTGGCCACCCTTTGAGATTCCGTGTGATGAAATGGAACTCCGTTGGGTGCAGATTTCCAGAGGATGGATTCACTCTCAGTGCGTAACGGTACCCGCTGGATGGGCTGCGCTTAGTTGCGCTAATTGCGACGGAGTAAAACAGGAGCTGAGAGAGAAACGTTGGCCCGTCGCTTACGGGCGTGGTGCCAAGACCACCATGAAGTACTTCGAGTGCGGGCATTTGAGGCTCGGGTGGATCTGCTGGCAAGTCGAGGACCGGCACGCCTCTGTAATGACGAAACGGATCGGGCATGTTCGCCCAATCGAGACCATGGCGCGCTTGCGCCAGCGACTCAATACTGTGTTTAGTCGATTCGTGATATTCGCGCCACTTCATTGCTGCTGGATGTTCTGGTGTGATCAACGCAGGCACCGAGTTGATGTTCGATCCTAACATCGAGTCTCCCCCGATTGATGCTATGTGGCAGCCGTCAAGCGGAGCGAATGGGTGGTTTCACCTCTGCCTACGCTCGGAACTGAGCAATTGTGAACATCGCGTTGTCGGCAAACACGTACCCTTATTGCTAGGGGCATATGCCTTGACTCACTTGCCTGCTGACCCGAACAAATCTCCCGCACTGCCGCCGTCCGATCCAGCAGCATCGTCTAGGGTCATGCGGTACTGCCTGAGCTTCCTGAGCTTCCTTATCGATCCTACTCTGATAAGCCGGCCTCGTCTGAGCGCCCATACAAGCCGTACGCAAAGAACTCCTCAGTACCCGACGTACCTTATGAACCGTACAAGGGCATGTAGTGTCGTAAGAAGAAGTGCATGCCATGGAATGCGCTTGCGCGATTCTAGTCGTGCAGGATGATGTTCAACAGACCCCCAACGAACAGATGGCGCGGAAATCGCACCGCTGCACATCACGTTTAGTTTCGTTCATGGATCAGTCGGGTTTGTGTCGAAATCCGGTAGAACAATGACCGACGCACTGTGCACGATCCAAGCAGCAAAAAAGCCCACGCCAGTTGACGATAACGGACTTACCACTCATAACCGTTTCTTTCCGGAGACAATTTCTCCAAGGCGCTCGATCGCTTCGGAACATTCGTAAAGAGCTGGTCGGCGAAGATGGTCACTGCATGACGGGAACTTGGTCCGACGCGGTCAACAGTACTTAATTGTTGTCATTCCGACGCCGAGCGAGGGGGGAGGAATCTGCGGAACAATTCACGGAAGTGATCTGCTCGAAAATGCGGCAACGCTTTTGAGAGCTGACGCCGAAAGGACCTTGCCTTCAGTGTTCGGAGCAAGTCAACGCGCTTGGGATGTAGGAACTTCGCGACGAAGCCGGCAATCTAGAGACTCCATTACCACCCACAATCCGACCTCCCGATACTAATCTCGTCAGCGCGCCCGAATATGATGGTTTTTCGCATTACTTGAGCAGCCCGGGTCGGCCTGATTGCCAGAGTCATTCAGTTGTACTCGTCGTCGACGATGAGAACCAATTGTGAAGACCTTCGCAATAATCCTCAATCAATTGGATCGGGAGTTTCTCTCGCGATTCATGCGAGCGACTTGAAGGAAGCAATCATCGCATCAGTCGCGCGCGTCGCCTGATTACTCAGCGCGTTGTTACCTCGGTGATTCCGTACGTTGCAAAACTGGTCGGGCTCGGCCTCTATGCGCGCTAGTATGAGGCGAATTCTCCTCGAGTGGATCGGGGCTGGAGTTTTTCCGGCCGCGCCGCGAAGCGAAGGCGAAGCATGGCCCATCGACTTTTGCGTGGCAAGGAGGCTTCCATGCAATGGTTTCATAGTTTGATCGCGCGAGTGCCGCTTGAGTTCGCGATCGTTCTTCTCGCGGTGATTGTGTTACAGCTGAGCTTGCCACTGACTGCGGAAGAGGCCAATTCACGTTTGCGGACACCCGTCGTGTCCGACTGGTCTCACCGCCACGTGCTTTTTCCTGAATCGCAGGATTATTGGGCAACCGCCCGTCTCCAGCGCGACGCGCGGTGGATGAATACCTGGTACCTGCGTCACCCGCACACCTGGTGGCCGGTTTTTCAGCGCGGCCCGATCAACACCAGCAAGGCGAGCCGTAGAGACTGGAGCGTCTCGTTGGGCACGGCGACGTACGAACCTCTCATCGATTATCGTTTCACGATTTCCACGCAGTCGGGATACGGCTCGCTCAACACCAACGACCAAGGCGGGGGCAGCTTCCTCGCTACCACCGGTTCGCTTACCGTAACGGCAGGGGCTGATATTGGAACCTACCCGCTTTATCCCGGAGGTCCGGGTGTAGCCACCAGTCCTGCTAACGCGTTCAACTTCGACAACGTCGTGTTTTATACGACCAATCCGCCCCTCGATGTCGATGGACTTCTATTTCGGAATACTGCCGGCACCGTGGAAATTAACATCTGGGGTAACAGCACCAGCAACTACTCCTACTACGACCACACCAGTGCCGGTTATGGAACGCAATTGACGGCAGCGGGAACATTCACGAATAACTTCGATCCGGGCGGCGGGCAGACCTTTCCCGCTAAATATACTTTCGACATTACCGCAGCTCCCAGCTGCGCTAACGATTATGTGGTGATTGGCGTCGCTGCGACTCCGGCATCCGGCGCGCAGGCGAACATCGTCGGCTATAACAATCTGTACCGCGGCACTGGGGGGCTCTGCGGCACAGGGAATCCCACAGTGATGTTCGCCTACGCCTCGGGAACCGGAGAGGTACCGGCTTCCGTCACCATCTCCCAAGACGGCACGCAACTTGCCTACGTCGAGAATCTGCTTACGGGAAGCTCTTACTTCCATGTCCTAAGGATCGGCACGGGCGCCGGTAACGGGACCAGCGCAACGGCTGCTGCCGTGCCCGGTACAGGAAACAACGCCGTGGACCAGCGCGTACTGCTCTCACCCGACGGCGGCACCACCAACCAAAGCTCTACCACGGCGCCGTTTATCGTCTACACGACCAACGACGCGAACGATGTGGCTTACGCGACCACATACACTTGGAACGGCAGCGCTTCAGGATATCTGTATAAGATCAAGAATGTTTTCAGCGGCACTCCGACGATCGTCTGGAGCGCGGCCATCAACGCCGTTCCATCAGCTCCGGTGTACGACACGGTCTCGAACAAGATCTTCTTCACCGACGGGAACGGGCGCATCGACTATGTGACCGACAACGGCTCGTCACCATCGGCCGTTAGTTACAGTTCGGTACTGGCGTCAGGCACAATCTCGGAAAACCCTGTCGTCATCGATAGCACCAACCAGAAGGTCTATGCCTGCTTTAACTCAAACGGTACAAACGCCATCGTTGTGCAGGCTCCGACAAGCATGGCCAGTACCACATCGGTCGCGGTAGGTACGGCATCCACCTACTACACCGGACCTTACGGACCGGAATTCAACAATGCCTGGTACACCGGTTCGGGTACTCCGCTGATGTATGTCGTGGGAACAGGCACGGGCGCACTGCCGACTCTCTACAGCGTCGGATTTACCGGCGGCGTGATGAACGCTACTGTTACCTCATCGGCAGCTCTCACGACCGGAGCCGCCGACGCCTCGTCGCTAACCGAGTTCCATAACGCTACGCTCAACAAAGACTATCTCTTCGTCGGTGTCAGCAATAACTGCGTCGCTACTACGGGCGGAGGAACTGCCGGCTGTGTAATGAGCCTCGACATCACCAGCGGATTCCCGACCGTCAATGCCGGCACTACCGCACTCGCCGCCGCCGGAGGCACCACCGGCATCGTGGTCGACAACCAAAGCAGTTCCGGGCAAGCCTCAAGCATTTACTACGCCACCAAGACCGGAACCAGCCTGGTGAAGGCAACGCAGTCGGCGCTGAAATGAGTAGAGGAAATGAAGAGCGGTCGGGTGATCTAGCTCGCGGGGTCGGCGCTGCTACCTTTCAATAGTAGGTGTCGTGAACGGAGATTATCACTCCCTATCTCAAACTGACACTGTGAGTGCGATAGAAGACCGAAACCGCGGAACGCAGGATGGGGAGACGATTAACTGACGATGAAAATGAAGAGGGCCCCGAGTGACAGGAGATGCTGAACAGCTCGGAGCCCTTGTCCCGCTCCCTGTAAAGGAGCCTATTAATTCTCCTCGCTGGACGATACGGTGACAACTGGCAAAAGTTAGAGAATATACGTTTGCACAGTCGAGCCGAAGAAAGGAAAATCGACGAACCCTCAGCACATCTTGAGCACCATCCTGCGGTCGGCACCTCATGCGTAGAAGTAGACCGGCCTAAGTCGTGGAATGAAAATGGCTCCGAAAAGATGCACGCGAGTGAGCTTTTCGGAGCCGTTCGATTTTTTCCCGGTCCTTGGAATCCGGGGATAAACATAGAGTTATAAGGTGAGATGAAGGCGAGAGCTGGCTGGGTGGTCTAGGACTCCCTTAACCAAAACGGGCTCTGAACGCCGGATGAGAGCCTGCTTAAAAGCGATCGGGACCTAGCAAATTTTGCGAGTTGTACCTGATCGCTCGATAGCGGTACACCGCTTTAGCACGGTGTGCTCGTCGGTACGCCGGGAGCAAACGGCTTCGGGAGCAATAAATTGCTCACTAGAGCGGGATTGAGTCTCGGAGCCGTTATCAAAGTAGGCTCCGAACGCTGAGGCCATGAATTACACGAATAGCGCTCTGAGCCTACTTTTCCCAATTGGAAGTTAACTGACTAGTACATACGATGTATGGCCGCAGTAAGGTGGGGTTGCCTTGCAAGTGCGGGCAAGGCCAAAACGAGCAACCCTCTTGTGCCAGCCAGCGTGTCTCCTCGGATCGGATTTATATGAATGTTTCGGCAAATGAGTTGATAGCGAAGGGTCATTAACAATGCCGTTTCAGAAGGGCAGCCCGCGAGTGGATCGCGGGCTGAGAGTTCAGGTTGTTCGGTCACTTCGCCGGTGTGTAGCTTAGGTCGGAGCGGTAGTTCATCATCTCGGACACGGTGTGGTCAACGGCGTCGCGAAGGCTCTGGAGCGTTTTGTCATCGTTCCCGTACGCCTGTTTGAGCATGTCCACCATAGTCTGCTCCGGGCCTTGCATGTCAGCCCAAGAATTGCGATCAGTGACCACCACGAAATGAGGACCCTCTCCGCCATTGGCCAACTGGTACCATCGCCCAGGCTTCGCGGCATACTTGGTTTGATCCATGGCGGCATTGATCCGCTTGAGTGAATCGGTGAACTGCACCAGTCCGCTGGGCTTCACGAAGTAGTGGACCACGGTCATCATCTTTGCCGGCGTTGCAGGCTCGGTCCCCCTGCTGAGATCGGGACGAATGATGTAGTACGACGTTTGATTTGAGCCGACCGCTGGTGCCAGTGTCTTCTGGCGGTCTGCGACATCTCTCTGGTTGAAGGCATCCTGTCCATCCATCTCCTTCCACGTTTGTCCACAGCTGGCGGTCAGATAACTGCCGGTGGATGGTCCGGTCGAGATCGCCCAAACCATAATTGCGGTCTTGTCTTTCTCGGCCTGATGAAACTCGTTGTGCTTCTTGCGAGCTTCCTCGAACTGCTTTGCGCCTCCTGGTTTTGGCACCGTTACGTTGACTTCACAAACCTTGTCGGGACCCGTTTGCGCCCAACTGAGTGAGGTGCACAACAACAAGAATCCAGCCCACGACAATCCCTGCTTTCTCATGCTTTCTCCTTCTCCATCGTTAAGTATGGGAGCGAATGAACTGACGCACGATTCATGGTGGGAGAGCGGCACAAGACTATCCCACAACCAACAGAAATAGGTCGAAGTACGGAGCCGGATGGTGAGTGTTTGTGCAGTGAAGGTACGCGGAGCGGGTCTGCATGTCAATCAAAGTTGATTTCCCGCGCCAGTAAGTCGAATTCACCACTTTCGCACCTTCAGCCGGGTAACGAATCGAAGCAACATGATCGGCTAGGCGATTCTACTACTGGTCACGGCAGTGATCACGCAGCTCCGTCGAATGCAAAAAGCCGGTATGACTGGTGTTTGTAATTCTCCAGCCGTAACTTTCGGACGATAGTTGGCGGTAACGGAGATTATCACTCCGTATCCCAGAACGGGATAGTTGGTGATATGCCAATTTACCAAGATCAATCCGCGCTTTGTGCAGCTAATGGCCTGCTGTGACCGCTTATGGCACCAACGAGCGTTGCACCTATTAGAGACGATCCTCACCACTGGCCGAGCGCCCTAGCATCTCTGACCGTTGGTTTCGCGTTTTTCGCTCTGTGGTTCTGGTTGCTTCCCAAATGGCTCGGGTTCAGTGTGGCGATGCCAGGTAATGCAAAATGGCGATGGCTTGCTGCGATTCCATCTGTGCTCGGATTCGCGGTCGCACTGCATTGCGTTTGGGACTTTGGATGGACGGGGCGAGGCACCCCGGCTCCGGTCGCCCCGCCGAAGCGGTTGGTCGTCGTCGGTTTTTATCGTTACGTCCGCAATCCGATGTATGTGGGTTTTGCGCTGGGATGGATCGGGCTCTGGGTTGTATTCGGGCATGCAAATCTCTTGGCAATTACTGCCGTTGTGCTCGTAGCCCTGGGCGTGCATCTATTCGTTATCGTTTATGAGGAACCGACACTACGAAAGAAGTTCGGTGCTGAATACGAAGACTATTGCCGAAATGTGCGACGGTGGGTTCCGCGCCTGAAGCCTTGGACACAGGCACTTTCGGCTGGTTTACAGAGGTACAGCCGCAGCCAGTCGTAAGTGGTCGATTCGAACATGGCGGGTACTGTCCCGTTGTGAGTGGTAAGCCGATATGTCAACACCTATCGCAAATCAGCGACAGCAATGATTGTCGCGTAAAACACCATTGCGAGAAGATCCGCGCCAGCAACGCTTTCGAGGCTGGGCCAAGCGATATACGCGCTCTTATTAGGAACTGCATCCACCCGTCGCGAAGCTCGATTGAAGTAGTCGATCAAGCGATGGGAGTTTCGATCAAGAGCAGCGCCCAGTAAGTGGCAATCAAAGCCTTTACTCCCGGATAGCTGCGCGTGTGCAAAGTGAGGTTAGGCAGGGATTAGCGCAGCTCCGAACAGAAGCGCAGCCCACGCGAGAGCGATTTTGCCGAACGTCAATCGTGGCGAGCGCATCACGTCCAAGCTGCCCGGGCACAAGAGCGCGACCAGGACTGAGCGGCACTATGCCAAATGGGTGATAGGGGCGCCAGTCGTTGTTGGACTCGGTTGTCTGTGCCAAGTGGAAGATATAGCCACTCTATCGCGTACAGGACAACGGCCGATACTCGCGTAGATCTCTATCTGACGTAGATGCCAGTGAGCTACAAAATCGACGGAGAGTGACGCGTAATAATCACTACTGGATGGGGTGTTGTTACCGGTGACGAATGCTTAGAGCACCAGCGCCAGCTTGGGAGCGATGCTAGCTTTAATTCTGACTTCTTCCAGTTAGCAGACTTTACGCGTGTCACAGGAGTACAGATCGACCTTTCAACCGTGATGAAACTGGCTGACGTTGACTTATTCTCAGGCAAATCCCGCCGAGCTTTTCTCGCACCCAACCCACTCGCCTACGGATTTTCCCGCATGTTCATAGCGGCGCGCAGAGTGACAGGTGAAGAGCAGATGCGGGTATTCAGAGACCGCGATGAAGCCTTGGGGTGGTTGCGTCTAAACTCAAACTGGCCAGCTGATCCACCACGTAAAATCGCGAGTGCCTAGAATCGCCTCTGATGTGCGGCAACGGCCGGTTTAAGGCGACAAAGTTATAGGGCAGATAGAAACTCAATCACACGCGTGCGCAATGCAGCCCTTCTCTCTTGCAGTTCCTTTATGGTTCTTTCTTCCAGAGGGAACGGCGTCCGTGCCGCGAGCGCGAGGCATGCGAGTTTCAGTTGCCCGGCTTTTTTCGCGATGGTTTCATCCGTGGCCGAGTCATCAGCAAGTTTCCCACACGATACGGCCAGGAGAGTTAGACCCATCTCTTCGAGTTCCTCTTTGCTAGGCATCTGTTGGCCTCTTTCTTAGGCAAACGTTCTGCTTGTCATCGCGGCCTATCAACGAAAATGGAGGTTTAACTGCTTGATATACATCTTGCGCCGAATCTAGGAATCAGCCACGACTAATTCCAAGTAGGTGAAGGCGGTCATCCGATGCATCTGCCCAGGCGATTACTCAGTACAAATCCAAAGTACTTCCGTGCGGGCTAAAGTAGAGGTAAGTGGTTGAATCAAGAGCGGCTTCAGAGTTCAACCATCACTAACTCTTAATCAGTCGACTTCTGATCTGATTTGCATGCGTTCATCTTCTTCTCAGGCGTGCAGCCAAGTTCATTGCACAGATCATGCAAGGCGATAGCGCGATCAAGGTCCTCTTTCCCGGGGTTGAAACCGACCGCAGGGAGGGACGCCAAACTCCTTTTCCCTCAATAGTTAGCCGACCGTTTTCTCGTAAAACCCTGCAAAGCCATTTTCGCGGAGCACTACTGTCGTGGCTGCGAGCGCGTCACGCTTTCAATAGTTGCAGAACAACTGAATGCGAGTGGGGTTCGGCGCGGCCCAGCTTTTGGCGTAGTCAATGCGTAATTGGCACGAGCGAACATTTTTACAGCGTTCATCCAGTCAACTATTACTTTTGCCAGTGTTCGGACCAGCCTCGTCTTTCTAACATCAACTGATTGCACGGGAGCCGATTCTCGTGCGCCGGAGTTGTTGTTCGCATTCACGCAATCCTTAGTCAGCGGGTCGCGGCGGTGGTCCGCCGCAATTGTCTGGAGAGCACAATGAAAACGACGCAGAAGTCTTCAGTCACATACATGGAAACAACTGAGCAGAGACGTCTGAATGAGGCGCGAGAGAAAGATATCCCGTGGAAAAAGTGGGGACCGTACTTGAGCGAACGGCAATGGGGCACAGTCCGCGAAGACTACAGCCACGACGGGAACGCTTGGAACTATTTCAGCCATGAGCAGTCGCGCTCTCGCGCTTATCGATGGGGAGAAGATGGACTGGCTGGGATGTCCGACGACAATCAGCACCTCTGTTTTGCGCTCGCGATGTGGAATGGACGCGACCCGATCCTGAAGGAGCGTTTGTTTGGGCTCACGAACAATGAAGGCAATCATGGCGAAGACGTAAAGGAATATTACTTTTATCTGGATAGCACGCCGACGCACTCTTACATGAAGTACCTGTACAAATATCCTCAGAAGGAGTTTCCGTATAACGACCTGGTGGCGACAAACGGGCGGCGCTCGAAGGAAGAGTTTGAGTACGAGTTGATGGATACCGGAATCTTTGATGATGACCGGTACTTCGACGTGTTTGTCGAATACGCAAAGGCGAGATCCGGAAGACCTTTTGATTCGTATTTCCGTGCATAATCGCGGACCCGAAAAAGCTGAGATCCATCTGCTTCCGACGCTCTGGTTTCGAAATACGTGGGACTCGGGAGAAACGGCGAGACCTTCGTTGCGCGGCAATAACGGAAAAGTAACGGCTACGCACGCTGAACTAGGCGAGAGGACATTGCAATGCGAAGGGAATCCGGAGTTGCTGTTCACGGAGAATGAGACGAACGCGAAGCGACTGTGGGGTGGGTCGAACTCGTCGACATACGTGAAGGATGCATTTCACGAATATGTGATTGCAGGCGCGAAAGAAGCGGTCAATCCGGAGAAAGTCGGAACGAAAGCCGCCGCGCATTATCGACTGGAGATTCCGGCGGGTGGCAGTCGAGTGGTCCGCTTGAGGCTAAGCAAGGCGGCTGTCGCCGATGCGTTCAGCAATTTCGACAAGATCTTCGCGGCGCGAATCACCGAGGCGGACGAATTCTACGATCGCGTTACTCCGCGTAACTTAAGCGAAGACGAACGCCGCGTGCATCGACAGGCGCTGGCCGGGATGCTGTGGAGTAAGCAGTTCTACTATTTCGATCTCGACAAGTGGTTGGATGAGCACGAGGCTCATCCGCTGATTGGAAGCGGCCATCGTAGCGCTCGAAACACAGAGTGGTTTCACATGCTCAACCGGGACATTATCTCCATGCCCGACAAATGGGAATATCCGTGGTACGCCGCGTGGGACCTGGCGTTTCACACTATTGCCCTGTCCTTGGTTGATTTTGATTTCGCCAAGGATCAGCTGCTGTTGATGTTGCGAAATTTGTATGCACATCCGAATGGACAGATCCCGGCGTATGAATGGAATTTCAGTGATGTGAATCCACCGGTACACGCATGGGCGACATTATTTCTATACAACATTGAAAAGGAACTGGGGCGAGCAGACCTGCGCTTCCTGGAGCGATCGTTCCAGGGATTGATGTTGAATTTCAATTGGTGGGTGAATCGGAAAGATCCAGAAGGAAAGAACGTATTCGCCGGCGGCTTTCTCGGCTTGGACAACATTGGAGTGTTCGACCGCAGCGCGCAGCTACCCACCGGGGGCCATCTGGACCAGGCTGACGGCACTGCATGGATGGCGTTCTACTGCCAGAACATGCTCGAGATGGCGATGATCTTAACCGAGTACGATGCCGCAATGTATGAAGACATCGCTTTCCGATTCCTCGAACATTTTCTGTGGATCACGTACGCCATGGATCGAATCGGAGAGAACCACGATGAGATGTGGGATAGCCAAGATGGGTTCTTCTACGACCTTCTGCACCTTCCGAATGGGGATGCCATGCGTCTCAAAGTCCGATCGATGGTTGGATTGTTGCCTCTGTGCGCTTCGACAGTGATCGAAGGATCAGCCAACCTGGTGCAGCATCCGCGGCTGAGGGGGTTGATTGAACTATTCAAGAAGCGTCACCCGGAGTTGCTGAAACACGTTGCGCCAGCGGACGGCAACTTCATTGGGTATGCCCAACGTCGCCTGCTGTCGGTTTGTAACAAGGAAAAACTCGAACGCATTCTGGGATACATGCTCGACGAGAAGGAGTTCTTCGGGCCTTACGGCATACGTTCTTTGTCGAAGTACCATCTCGATCATCCTTTTATATTCGATCTCGGCGGACAGCACTTCGAAGTGAAGTATCTTCCTGCTGAATCCAATACTGGGATGTTCGGAGGGAATTCCAACTGGAGAGGGCCGGTGTGGATGCCGGTGAACGCATTGCTGATCCGATCTTTGTTGAATCTCTATCAGTTCTACGGCGACGATTTCAAAGTCGAGTGTCCTACCGGATCCGGCCAGCTCATGACGTTATTCGAGGTCGCAAAAGAGCTCGGTCACAGACTATCGAGCATCTTTCTACGCGATGAAAGCGGAAAACGTCCCGTCTATGGCGGAACGAAGAAATTCCAGGACGATCCGCATTGGAAGGACTACATCCTGTTTTACGAGTATTTCCATGGTGAGAATGGGGCTGGGCTTGGGGCAAGCCACCAAACCGGGTGGACAGGTATAATCGCACGCTCGCTGGATCTTTTTGCGCGAGTAACTCCGGCTGCGGCGTTGCAGTTCTCCAAGGGAAAGCTGGCAGCCCAGATGACGCGCGAACAGGTGGCAGCAACCGGAACATAAATTGCGGCAAGGGATTACAATCAGGTTCGCTCGAAATGGTTATAAGGGGTGAAATCTGATCGAAGAAAAGGCTCATGGGAAGATCACTTGGGCGATCCCATTGTTGGTGCCGGCGTTTCTATTGGCGTTGATTGCTACGAGCGCGGCGCAAAACCCAGTAACGAGTCCCGCAGCCCAAAAGCCGTCATCGCCTTCAGCGCCACAGGTTGATGTGAAGTCGTGGAGTCAGCCGACAGAGCCGTTTCACATCGTCGGCCCGATTTATTACGTGGGCACACGCGGGCTAGGCGTTTATCTCTTCACTACGCGATCTGGTCACATCCTGCTGGGCGGCGCCGTGCCTGGCACTGCGCCACTCATCGAAGCGTCTATCCGCAAACTCGGATATAAGCCTGAAGACGTTCGCATCTTGCTGCTCAATCATGCGCATTATGATCATGCGGGCACGCTTGCTGATTTCAAAAAACTGACGGACGCACCGCTGGAGGTGATGGAAGCCGACATAAGGCTGTTGAAGTCGGGAGGCGCGACCGATTACCTCTTTGCGAAGGATGCGAAGTTACATTTTCCGCCAGTCGCTGCCGATCGTGCGCTCAAAGATGGTGACGTAGTGACCCTGGGGGATGTGCGACTCACGGCCCATCACACGCCGGGACACACTCGCGGGTGCACGACCTGGACCACAACCGTACAAGAGGGTGGACGTTCCTACTCCGTGGTATTCCCTGACGGGACCTCAGTAAATCCAGGAACCCGCCTCGTGAAAGATGCATCGTACCCTGGCATAGCGGACGATTACCGGCATACGTTTGCTGTGCTTGAATCTCTGCATCCCGACATCTTTCTTGCTTATCACGCCGAATTTTTCGACTTGGCAGGGAAGCATGCTCGAGCGGCGAGCGAGGGCGTTCAGGCGTGGGTCGATCCAAAGGGCTACCGAGACCAAATCGCAAGTACGGAGGCGAGATTCGAGAGCCTGGTATCGCAGGAAAGTGCAGGAACTTCCGCTTCCGGACGGTAATCGCCCGACAGCGGGTACTATCACTTTTGCCAGTGTTGCAGTTGCGCGAGACCGCCTAGCGTTCCTTGTTTAGGGCCTAATGTGGATGCGGAGAAGAATCGGAAGCGCCTCATGCAATGTTGCGTATTCTCGGAGGAAAACGAAAATGCGTAAAGGGTTCGGATTCGCCCTGATCCTGTTTTTCGCACTGCAGGCCGCCTCGGCGAGCAAGGAAACTGGAACAAGTGTTCTTAAGGACGTCCAGCCAGCAGGAACCACCGACAAGAAACATAAACATCAGCAGTTCGATTTGTCTCTTTCGACTACATCCGGCACGGAGTATACGTGCCGAACGAACGAGAAGGACGAAGTCAAAGCCACTGATTTCGTTGTCGGCAGCAATGTGACGTATGAGTTCAAAGACAATAAGGGCAAGCTGAAGAGTTCCGCCGGCAAGAAGGTGGATTGCACCGTGGTGCGGGTAGCGAATGCATCTGCCTCGTCGAAATGATGATGACGGAAAGTATCCGCAAGCGAGTCATATTGAAGCGGGGGAAGCGATGACGGTCTCACAGCGCACTCACTGGGGAATTACACGTTTCGGCTTATCACATCTGCTGCTGGTCGCGTTGGCAACATTCGGTTTGGCCGGCGCGGCTCTTTGTCAGACGAGTGCGCCCTATCAGATTGGCACCGTGATGGAAGTGAAAGATCATCAGCCCACGGCGCAGGAAGATTCAACTAAGCGCTACGATATTTCGGTTAAGGTAGGGAACATCCTCTACATTGTTTTGTACACTCCTCGACATGGGTCTGACGCGGCAGAATACAAAACGGGCCTTGATTTTCCGGTGCAGGTGGATGGAAAGACGCTGAGGTTTAACGACACGTTAGGACGCCCGGTGGCCGTTCCAATCGTGAGTCAAACGCAGCTGCCGGTAGATAGCAAACCGCCCAAGCCGGACTGATTTGCTGCTAGTGACAGGACCCGTTGTCCTGGAACTGGCCGCTCGGAAGCATGGTGCTTAGAAACTTGGAGCACGCCGTTATTTTCTGATACGTCGGATCATTTTGCATTGAGTTCGGCGTCATGGAGTACTGCCCGGTGTCCATCGATTTGCGCTGCGAAACGAGCGTATCGTTCCAACTCTGAACGGCGTTGACGTGATTCGTTAACAACTGAAAAGCCTCCTGATCCGAGTTGGATGAGGCCGCAACCTGGCTTAGGCGGAGAGCTTCGCTGGCGCGCCCATGAAAAACAACGAGGCGGCTGCCGTCGCCCGGCACTCCGTGTTGCGCCGCATAAGCAAGAGTGTTCGTCCACTCCGTAGTTACCGAGAGAGTCTGCAGGGCTGCCTTCATGAAATTGTCGGTCATCCCGGTTGCGGCAGGCTGCGGTGGCGCGGCGGGGGCTGCAGAACTAACTGGTTGCCCAGAGGGAAACGTCAGGACTATCTGATTCTGCTGAAAACTCACGGATCCATTGGCGATGCGAACCAAGGTCTCGAGATCCACGAAGGACTTGCCACTGATTTGGTAAACGATAATTTCCCCAGCGTGACCGTTAATCACAACCGTTTGCCGTTGTTGTGACTGTGCTGCTGCCAGAGTCGCGAGCATCAGGCTCACAATCAGACTACTGCCCCACTTCGAGTTCCTTGGCATAAGACCTCATGTCTGTGGACCGTCGCGAGGAGTCTAAAAGTGAATGTGGGTACCTAAAACTAGCAAAAGTGGCAGGTCTGCGTGGCGTAAATCAGACGATGGCAGCAGCTTCTCCGGTGGCCTGTCGACTGGAAGTTGCGATCAAGAATCCGCCGCACACGCCGGAGATCAAGGAGGCAAACAGGATGGCTATCTTGGAGAATTCGAGCAGAGTCTCCTCCTGGAAAGCCAAGGTCGCGACGAAGAGAGACATAGTAAATCCGATCCCGCAGAGACACGCGGCGCCTAACATCTGGCGCCATGAAACGTTCTCGAGGGGGAGAGCCAGCTTAGTTCGTATTGCCAACTGGCCAAAGACACAGACGCCGAGCGGCTTGCCAAGAATCAATCCTAAGGCCACTCCGATGCTGAGCGGGTGCCTGAGTGCGGCACTCAGATTGTCGGAGACATCGACTCCCGCATTGGCGAAAGCAAAGAGCGGCATGATCAGAAAGCTCACCCAAGGCTGCAACACGTGCTCGATGCGCTGCAAGGGCGATTCGGCAAGTTCGACATTTTGTTCGAGAGTATTAAGGATCGAATGTTCGTCTGCGGAATTAGGCGGCGAGCTTTCCAGTTGATCCAGAAGCGATCTGCCTTTCTGCACAAATGCGTTTCGATCGAGGAGAGTCTGCGAGGGAATCGTAAATGCCAGCAGAATACCGGCGATCGTTGCGTGCACGCCAGAATTAAGAACTGCGAACCAGGCGATGATACCCATCACCACATAGATAAGCGGTCCCCGGATTCCCAGGCGATTGGCTCCCCAGCATGCGGCGATGGAAGCGATGCCGATGAGCAGGCTGACATAGTTAAGTTGTGAGGTATAAAAGATTGCGATCACCATTACGGCGAACATGTCGTCCACGATTGCAAGTGCAGTTACAAAGACCTTCAGGGTGATAGGGACCCTGCTGCCGAAGAAGGCAAGCACGCCTAATGCGAACGCGATGTCAGTGGCGATCGGAATCGCCCATCCCTGGCGGATATTCTGGCCATGAGTAACTCCCAAATAGATAAGAGCAGGCACGATCATCCCACCCAAAGCAGCGGAAAAAGGGAATGCGGCTTTCCGGAAAGACGAGAGTTCGCCAACCAGCAGCTCTCGCTTGATCTCGAGTCCAACGAGGAAAAAGAAGAGAGACATGAGACCGTCGTTGATCCACTCATGACGATTCTCAGTAACGACAAACTTACCAAGACCGACGGAGACCTGGGCTTCGAGTAAATGGTGATAGCTGTGTTGCCAAGGAGAGTTGGCCCAAATCAATGCCACAACTGCGCTAGCAAGCAGAATGATTCCGCCTGCCGCTTCCATTTTGGCGAAGCGGACAAAGGGACTTGTGATGAGTTGAATCGGAGTGGCAGGGGTGGTCGGAGTGTGCATGCGTCTCCTGCTTTGTAATCTGATACGCCAAAGAGGTCGCCTGCAACTGGATGTTCTGCCAGTCTGATCTTTTGTTCGAAGAGCAGGGCAGTCTACGGTAAGCACTCAGTCAAGCGTGAGACTCCGGCCGGTACTCCGTGCGAGCCATGGCGAAAGATCTACAATGCGCGAAGGAAGCCAACTGTTTTTCTCCGGCGGGAATCACGTTCGAAATGATTGGCTCGGAGGAGACAATGCCGGCATCATTAGACACGAACACAGCTGTACTGGATCGAATGCAAACGACATCAAGCCAGCGGGTCCTGTACCCATCTCTCTATCAAATCAACACGCGAATTTTACTGGGAGAGTTGTCGGCCCGACTGAAACGGTCAGCTACATTCGACGATATTCCGGACAGTTATTTGGATCGGCTCGCAGAGCAGGGCTTTGACTGGATATGGTTTCTTGGCGTGTGGCAGACGGGCGAGGCAGGTCGAAGAGTATCCCGAGAGCAACCCGATTGGGTCGCGGAATTCCGCGACGTCCTGCCTGATCTGCGGCAACAGGACATCACCGGTTCCTGTTTCGCAATTACAAATTACGAAGTGAACACAGATTTCGGCGGAAACGCATCGTTAGCACGAGTACGCGAGAGATTGCGGCGCCGTGGTCTGAAGCTGCTGCTCGACTTTGTGCCGAACCACACGGCACCGGATCATCCGTGGGTGCGAACTCACCCTGAGTTCTACGTCCGCGGAACTGAAGATCAATTGAAACGTGAGCCGCAGAATTACATTCGCACAGACAAATCGACGGTGCTCGCCTACGGGCGAGATCCGTATTTCGCTGGCTGGCCTGACACGCTGCAGCTGAATTATGCCGAGCCGAGTTTGCAACAGGCAATGAGACAGGAGCTAGGCAAAGTAGCCGAGCGCTGCGACGGCGTGCGCTGCGATATGGCAATGCTGATTTTGCCGGAGGTGTTTCAGCGCACATGGGGAATGAAGCCCGAAGCGTTCTGGCCCGGCGCAATTCAATCGATCCAGGCGTCTAAGCCGGAGTTTATTTTCATGGCCGAGGTCTATTGGGATCTGGAGTGGACGCTGCAACAACAAGGTTTCAATTACACCTACGACAAGCGGCTCTATGACAGGCTCCGCGATGGACACGCGCGTCCCGTTCGCGATCACTTGCGAGCTGATCCGGAATTTCAGCGGAAGTCTGTACGCTTCCTGGAAAATCACGACGAACCACGAGCTGCTGCAACTTTTTCACCTGCAATGCACCGAGCTGCGGCGATCGTCACATTTCTCTGTCCAGGATTGCGATTCTTTCATGATGGCGAGTTCGAGGGGCGAAAGAAGAAACTCCCCGTGCATCTCGGGCGCAGGCCCGATGAGGTAAGCGACTCGTCTTTGCAGGAGTTCTACAGTCACCTGCTTGCCTGCGTACATAGGCTGGAGACTCGCGACGGTGCCTGGCGTTTGCTGGATTGCACGCCGGCATGGGATGGGAATTGGACATGGGACTGTTTCATTACTTCTTCCTGGTCCAAGCCGGGTGAAGATCGGCTGATTTCTGTTGTTAACTACGCGCCCAATCAGAGCCAGTGCTACGTGCAGCTTCCATTCGATGACATCGCTGGTCATTCCGTGAAATTCACAGATCTAATGGGACCTGCTGTTTATGTGCGGGACGGCGATCAGCTAAGGTCTGAGGGTTTGTACCTTGATTTGCCGCCGTGGGGATATCACGTTTTTAGAGTAACCAGCTGAGCTCAGCCATGAGCACGCTCAGTTGCGAGAAGAAAACCACGTCATGCGTGGTCGCAAACCATGCGTTTTGCGCAACGCACTAGCAATATTGCCAGTTCTGAAAAAGCTGCTGCGGAAACTACCCTACGCGTAACTGGGATCCCCGTGAGCTCTCGTCTGAAGAGTCGCGTCTGGGAATTTCAGCAGACGGGCGTGGCGAATGCGAATTCTGTGCAGCTTGCAGCGGGTGCTGTTTGCCGTTGGCATTGTGTTATTGAGCTTCTGCGCAGCTGCATTCATCGAGGGCCATGTCTATTCACACATGGCGGTGACTAGATTTCAACGCCAATCAAATGCTCAGAGATTGATCACCACCAACGTTGATAGAGACGCCTGGCATCCCGACTTTAGCCTCTGGGACCAACAGCGCATCCAGGATTACAAGACAAGTCTTTCGCAACACTCTGATCAAGCCGAGGCGGTGCTTCGAGTCGACAAGATTCACCTGGTTGTCCCTGTGCTGAATGGCACAGACGATCTGACATTGAATCGTGGAGTAGGACGAATCATAGGAACGGCACATGTCGGAGCTCCAGGAAATCTTGGAATTGCAGGACATCGCGACGGATTCTTCCGCGGACTGAAAGATCTGAACGTCGGCGATAGCGTGCAACTGGAGACCAAGAAAGGCGCACAGGTCTATGCAGTCGACTGGATCAAGATTGTGGCGCCCAACGATGTCAGCGTGCTGAAGAGCACTGGCGCTCCATCTTTGACCCTCGTCACATGCTATCCCTTCTATTTCATCGGAAGTGCCCCGCAAAGATACGTCGTTCACGCTTCGTTGACGAATGATCCGAAGCGCGAGACGCAGGACTTGAATGCTGCTTTGAAAAAGAGAGATTCGGATATCAAGGAGAATGCACAATGAACTCAAGAACCGGAATGATACGTGTGTTGCTCGTCCTCGCAGTTGGGGCAATGTTTCTCGCCTTTGCTGTGGGAGTGAGCGCGCAAGTGCAAACAACGGAGACAACGACAACCGGACATCAGACACATCAAGTCTCGGTCGAACATGCCGAGGTGGTGCACGTAAGCGGCAACAATCTTGTTGTCAAAATGCAAGATGGCACAATTCGTGACTTTACGAACGTGCCGGACAGCGCCAGGGTAAACGTCGATGGGCAGGAACTGGGGATCCACGACTTGAAGCCCGGTATGAAGCTGCAGCGTACCATCACTACAACGACCACGCCGAAGATAATCACCACGACGCAGACGGTCACAGGCAAAATCTGGAACGTTACGCCGCCCAACAGCGTGATCCTGACCCTGGAAGATGGAAAGAATCAGCAGTTCAAAATTCCGCCAGGCCAGAGATTTAACGTAAACGGGCAAGACTTGGACGCATGGCACCTGCGCAAGGGGATGACGGTGTCGGCGACCAGAGTAGTCGAAGAACCAGTTACCTCTGTTTCTGAGAAGAGGGTGCTTTCGGGCAGCATGCCTCCTCCTGCTCCGCCAGCAGCTGATCAGCCGATTCTGATTGCTGTGCTGGTTCCTGTAGCAACTCCGGCAGCAGCACAGGAGACCGCGCAAGAGGCGCCGCCACAACAACTGCCCAAAACCGGAGGCGAATTGCCGCTTCTGGCAATGCTGGGCTGCCTCTCACTTGCCGGTTCAGCTGCAACACGGCTGCTCAGGAAAGTTGTTCGATAAGCAAAACGGCCGCGTTGAAGCAGCTGTCACCCTGGCTAGAGTGTCTGCTTAGCAAGAGCGAAGCAGGCACTCTTCACGATGTGAGTTGAACAGCACTGCAAGGCAGTTCTGCACGCCGGAAGTATGCCCCCTGACAATACTGCCAGTGGTCCGCAGCGACCTCGCCGCTTAGGATCACTGCATGCTTGCGGCGCCTGACTCGCGACTACCCCGTACAGTCGCTACCGACAACCTGCCCACGTTCCAGCAGAAACCTGCATTGAAGTTGTACGGGTATAGCATGTCAGAGACTGATCAATCGTACTCCGATCTTCAGTTTGTGGCAGCGAGATTCCGTCCTAACCATTCACATGCGACGCAGTGAACACAGGTGAACTGCGCATTTCTTTAATAGTCCGAACGAGCCTGGAGTGGGCCATGAAAGCACGGACAAGCGATTACCAAAGCGGCAAGCCTCGAGCCAGTGTGACTGTGATCACTTCGCCCGAAAAGTTCGAGGAGTCGAAGCGCCGGCTGGCGGAAAGAAGACGCACGGAAGAAGCGTTGCGAGACAGCGAAGAGCGTCTTCGGCTGGCCATTGAGGCTGGACGGATGTATGCGTTTCAGTGGGATCTGAAAACGGATTTGGTTCAGCGCTCGGAAGAATACTTTCAAATCGTGGGACTCTCGAAGAACGAATTGTCACACACCGGCTCTGGGCAGATCACCAGGGTTCATCCGGACGATCGCGATCGCTTCACGGCGACAATCAACGCACTTCGTCCTGAACAGCCTTCTTACAAAGTCAGCTATCGTATGCTGCGACCGGACAAGAGCACGGTGTGGCTGGAAGAATCAGGGCGCGGGTTCTTCGATGCGAATGGGAACATATACCGAGTAGTTGGCATCTCGGCCGATGTGACCGAGGCGAAAACATCAGAGCGCGCATTGAGGGATTTAAGCGGGCGCTTGATTACATCGCAAGAAGAGGAACGGCGCAGGGTCGCGAGAGAGCTTCACGACAATATCGGACAGGAACTGGCTCTACTCGCCCTGCATGCTCAGCGAATTGACAGCGGCACATCAGAAGCTCAGGGAACCACGCATCATGACGTTCACGAGCTGCACAAGAGAATTAAAGAAGTAGCCACAAAGGTGAGTAACCTCTCGCATCGCCTGCACTCTTCGGAGCTCGAGTTTCTCGGGTTAACGATCGCAGCGGATCGCTTCTGCCGAGAATTTTCCCGATGCTATGGCATCGATGTGGAGTACGTGGTCAAGGACGTGCCGCAAGATCTGGACAAGAGCATTGCCCTTTGCTTTTACCGGATCATCCAGGAATCGTTGCAAAACGTGGCGAAACACAGCCGTGCCAGGAGCGTTCTCTTTCGGCTGACTGGTGGCCCAGATAAACTTCGGCTCGAAGTTCGCGATAAGGGAATCGGCTTTGATACTAAACAAGCAACCTATGCCTCGGGGTTGGGCCTCGTAAGCATGCGCGAACGGATGAATTTGATTGGTGGAACACTATCGATTCGTTCGAAGGCTGGACAAGGGACCACAGTTGAGGCGAGCGTCCCTCTGCGGGAGGCAAAATGACGAAAGGAGTCTCTCCGATGGAAAGCCGCCATCGCCCGAGGCTGCTGATTGCTGACGATCACGTACTCATCGCTGAGGCCTGCAAAAATCTGCTGGAACCAGAGTTCCAGGTCGTGGGGGTGGTTTCTGACGGCCATGCATTGCTGAAAGCAGCTCCGGAGTTGAAACCGGATGTAGTGATCGTGGACATTGCGATGCCGCAATTGAACGGACTCGATGCAGGCGAGCAAATCAAGCAGAAGAATCACGCGATCAAGCTGATTTATCTGACGATGAACGTGCGCCCTGACGTTGCGGCGGAAGCCTTTCGCCGCGGCGCATCCGGCTATGTTCTGAAGCATTGCACCGCCGAAGAATTGATTGTTGCCGTGAGGCGCGTGCTGCGGGGCGAGTCCTATCTGTCTCCTCTCATCACCAAAGATACGGTGGAATTCCTGTTGCGCACAGGGGCAGCTTACAGTGAAGAGAAACGCATTTCCGGCAGGCAGAGTGAAGTCCTGCAGCTACTGGCGGAGGGAAAATCAATGAAAGAGATTGCGTACATTCTCCAGCTGAAGCCTGGAACTGTGGCGTTTCACAAGTACAGGATCATGGAAGTCCTCGGACTCAGGTCCAATGCCGAATTGATCGAATACGCCATTAAGCACCACATGGTGGCGGAATAGCGCCTACATCTTTCGCGCCGAAAACAGATAGTTTTAGTAGTACCCCATCCATGTCTTCCCCGCCTAGCATGAGGGTGCAACTTTTAGTTGTACGCCCGAAAAGCTCTTCGCTCCTCGGAGACCAACGTGGTTCAGCCACTGCGAATCCTGCTCGCCGATGACAGTCCCGACATTCTCGACGCCGTCAAGAATGAGCTGCAACCGGACTACATCATTGCAGCGGCGGTGTTGGATGCTGCGTCGGTTCTCCGCGATGTGCCGAATCTGAAGCCAGACATGATCATCCTGGATATCTCGATAGGCGACCTGAACGGTTTTGAAATTACCAGACGGCTGAAGGCGAACAAGTGTTCCTCAAAAATCATTTTTCTCACAGTCCACGAGGAATTTGAATTTGTGCGCGCGGCCTTTGATGCCGGCGCTTTAGGGTATGTTTTCAAGTCGCGCCTGAGTTGCGACTTGCGGACTGCGATCGAAGCCGTGCGGGCGGGAAAGATCTTCATCCCGGAGGCGCCAATTCCGCTATAGGCACGCTGGCGCCACCACTTGTAGTTTTGTCAGTTTCCAACCGGTCCTCATACCTCTAACATCTTTTTGCGGAGCACACCTCCGAATAGCGCCCGTACGATATTTATGAATACAGCCAGCGGCAATCGCTTCGAGAACGTAGGGGGAGGATCCAGCCACTTGGATTCCGCTTCCGATTCGACATTGCAGGCGCCGGTAGACCAGAAGGTAGCTTTGATGGTGCTTACCGATCTCGACGCCAGTGCCATGCTGATCGATCATCTGGCAACGCAGAGATGGGAGATCGAATATGTTCCGGATAACGAGAGTGCCTTATCGCTTGTTCACGAGAGATCGTTTGACCTGATTATTACGGCGGAAACAACCTCGGCCAAAGCGGATATCGCGTTGCTTCGGAAGATCAGACGGATTCGGCCGCACAGTCGCATGATCATCCTCACCAGCGACAGTACTCCAGCAGATGTGGTATCTGCGTTGCGCGAGCATGCATTCAGTTTTTTCAGTACGCCTTATTCACTCGATGCTCTCGCTCAAGTTATCCGCATTGCGATGGAGGGTCCGTGCTGGGACGACGGAATCGAAGTGCTCTCGGCCACTCCCGCATGGGTTCGTCTTGTCGCCCGGTGCGACCTGAGCACCGCGGAGCGCGTTATGCAGTTCTTCCACGAAATGATTGATCTGCCCGAAGATGAGAAGAACGAAGTCGCCTTAGCATTTCGCGAGATGCTGTTGAACGCGATCCGTCATGGTGGGCAGTTCGATTCCAGCCAATACGTCGAGATCTCCTACGTCCGTGCGCGACACATGGTGGAATGCCGCGTCAAGGATCCGGGGCAGGGATTTTCGCTCAGTGAGCTTTACCACGCCGCAGTATCGAATCCTGATGACGATCCAACCCGGCATCTTCACTATCGTGAAGCTTCAGGTTTGCCGGCTGGCGGATACGGCATCCTGCTGAGCCAGCACCTGGTAGACGAACTCATCTATAACGAAAAAGGGAATGAAGTACTGCTCGTGAAATACATACCTGACAGCGGTTCAGTCAAGGCAGCATAGGCCAATGGACTAGTTGTTGGTGTTTTGTCGCCACACATCGAGAGCCTGGACTTCGTGCATCGCGATCAGACACGAGTAAACGCGGGTACACTCGGATGCGGAACCGTCGCAGACTTGGGGGAATAAGGGCCGCCTTTGGCTGAACACACGAGCGTAGGAACCTTGTGATCGTCTGCCTTGTGCGGCCGTCCGAAGCAATACGACTCGGTTTCCGTTTACGCGCTTGCCGAGACGCTGCTAGACGTTGAGGATGTTTGTGTTAGCCCATTCTGTTGTCCGAACTGCTGAAAGTCCTGGAGCAACGTGCTGTATGCCTGCTGTGCGGTTGACGTATCGCCCGATTGCAACGACTGTCCGAGTTGATTCAGCAGCTGGGTAATTTGCGATTCACTACTGCTGGTGCTGCTGTTGCTACTGCCGCCGCCATGGTGCCCGTGGTGATGCATATGAGGCGCCTGCGACTGAAAGTCCTGCTGTATCTTGCTGTAATCCTGTTGCGCAGCCGCAGTGTTCCCGGACTGTAGATCCTGCGAAAGCTGCTGAAAATCCTGCGAAACGAGGCTGTTGTTCTGAGTGGGTGAACTCGAATTCGATTGCGGCCCTGACTTTTGCATAGCGGCAAAATCTGACTGCGCCGCGGACAGATTGCCGGACTGCAGGTCCTGGCCGAGTTGCTGAAAGTCCTTGCGCGCCTGCTGCATGCGACTCTGGACGCTTTGCGCGGCGTAGTTTACGAAACTACTTCCGAAAATACCCGCCACTGACATGGCTTTCTCCGTCCCGTGGAATCCGATTCCACTTTGATTCCCATCGGCACAGTTTCGCGAATATTGAGGTGCCGGTGCATGCAATCAATGAGCAAAGCGCGCACCAATCCAGATTGGAGGAAACTTAGGTAATTTGTTGCAGAATTAAGAATAGCGTTACTTCGACACCAGTGGCTGGACACCGTTCTGGCAGGTGCTCAGCAGAGCGGTAATCGTTTCCGCGCTGGCAGGTCTCGAGAAATAATAGCCTTGCACGAAATCGCAGTTCAGCAGTGAGAGTCTTTCAACCTGGGCGGCGGTCTCCACTCCCTCAGCGACGACCTTTAATCCAAGGTTATGTGCCAGTGTGACGATGGTCCGGACAATCTCGTAACTCTCGCGTTCCTCTTCCATCTGCATGATGAAACTGCGGTCGATCTTAAGCGTGTCGATCGGCAGTTGCTGCAATCGGCTGAGGGAAGAGTAGCCGGTGCCGAAATCGTCGATGCTCAATCCCACACCGATGGCACGCAATTCCGCGAGCACGGTTGCTGCTCGATCCGGATCTCCCATGGCTACGGTCTCCATGATCTCCAGTTGCAGGCAACTGGACGGTAGACCGGATTCCTTTACGATGAGGTCGATTTCAGCCGCAAGTTCGGGTTGGACAAAGTGCTTGGGCGACACGTTCATCCCAAACTTCAGCGGCGCCGGCGAAGGGAACTGCTCGTTCCACATCTTCACTTGCTGGCATCCTTCGCGCAACAGAGAGCGATTCATGGAAAGAATCAATCCGATCTCGTCGGCGACGGAAATGAATTCCGCTGGCGGAACGATTTTCCCTTCGCGCAGCCATCGGCTTAGAGCTTCGAATCCGACGATTCTCCGGTCGGCTAACGAGAGAATCGGCTGGTAATAAATCAGGAATTCCTGCCGATCGAAGGCCTTGCGTAGATCAGTTTCCAGACGCAGTCGGGCTACGGCACTTGCGTGCATGGCGCCGTCGAATAGTTGACACCGAGCTTTTCCCGCGCGCTTGGCGCGATGCATGGCAATTTCTGCGTCGCGCAACATGTCTTCCGCGCCCGTATCGGCGGTCACGCTGACGGCAATTCCGATACTCACGGAGATGAAAATCTCGTGGCCGGCAATATTGAATGGCTCCGCGAGCCTCTGTTGAAGACGCTCGGCCACGCGGACGCTGTCGGCCGAGTCTTTGATTTCGTCGAGCAGGATCGTGAATTCGTCCCCAGCAAGACGTGCCAGCGTCGAATCTGAGTTGCTGGAATGTGAGTTGCTGCCGAAATTCCGAGAGATGGTATCGAGCGACCGAACCGACGCGCTGAGTCGTTGCGCGATCTGAATCAACAACTCATCCCCGAAGGTATTGCCCAAGCTTTCGTTGAAGACCTTGAAGTCGTCGACGTCGATGAACAATACGGCAAACTTGTACCGCGTCTGCCGTTTCGACATCGTGATCACGTGCTGAAGGCGGTCAAGAAACAATGTCCGGTTCGGCAGGTTGGTTAGGCCATCGTGCAGGGTGGTGTGTGCGAGTTGCTCCTGCGCACGCTTCCGTTCGGTTATGTCGCGATTGACGATAACAGTCCGGTCGACCTCGCCATTCTTGCCTCGAATAGGGCTGGCGGTCGACTCCAGGATTCTCCAGGAGCCATCTTTGTGCCGCATGCGGTACTCGATGCGCTGACCGTTGCCGGTAGCGTTGGCTTTTCTTGCCGCCTCGATAACGCGCTCGCGATCGTCGGGATGGACCTGATCGATGGATGACGTCGAACTTAATTCCTCTGCCGAGTAGCCCAGCACTGTCTGATACGCGGGGCTGTTGTATAACCGATGACCCTCGCGGTCGACGAGCGCGATCATATCGGCAGCGTTCTCGCTGATCAGGCGGAAGAGTTGATCCTGCTCGACGAGGCGCCGGCGAATCTTATGCAATTGCCAGTGCTGGTAGACAGTGTAGATGTCGAAAATCAAAACCAGCCCGGCGAGTCCCCGAACCCATTCCTTCAGGTCGAACCAGTCTTGGTCGAGCAGAGGCGACGCCGGAATCGTGAGGGCGACAATTCCGATCGTGAGAACGATGGTGACGGTAACGGCAAATCCCCATAGCCACCACTCACGGCCCTCTATCTTCAGAACTTCGCGAACGGGCGCGGACGCTCTAGTTGCATGGTCGTTTGAGGCCGAAGTTCTCTGCATCGGAAGGCGAATAATCCCATGAAGATTCTAGGCATTGCAGCGAATACTGAAAGTTACGAAAGATGGAAGAAGGTTTAGTCCTCCAGGTGCTGGGAATGTCCAAAGCACTTAGCAGTCGGGCGATCTCTCGTGAATTGTGTGCACCGGACAACGCCACTCCGGCAGGGGGCATCTTCGCAGCGGTAGGGTGAATTAGGTTCTTTTCTTTGGTCTATAGCGTCGCTTTCGTGGGCGACATCTCTCAAGCCGCAGCTTTGTATCAGCTACTTCGCCTGCAGGCAGACGAGCTGCTGTGTTCTGCGGCAAATTTCGGTAATCGCAAGATTAAGCACGTGCAAGCGGTCATCAGCTTTTGAAATCGCGTCTTGGGAGCTCTGCTATGTGCCTGGCTATACCCGGTAAGGTTTTGGAAGAGTTCGACCGGCGCGGAATGCGTATGGCTAAGGTGCAGTTTGGCGGAATCGTCCGCGAGGCCTCGCTGGATTACGTCCCGGGAGCTAAGGTCGGCGATTATGTGCTGGTGCATGTCGGCTTCGCCATCAGCACCGTCGATCCCGAAGAGGCCGCCCGAACCTATCAGTTACTCGAAGAAATGGATCAGCTCACGGAGCTTAACGCGCCCGTGGTCGATGAAGTGTCGGCGAGGAAGCCGCAGTGAAGTACATCGACGAATATCGCAACCCGCGATTGGCGCAATCGATCGTGCAGGAAATCCGCCGGATACAGACTCGCCCCTGGGTGATCATGGAAGTTTGCGGCGGGCAGACCCATTCGATCGTGAAACATGGGATCGATCGCCTGCTGCCGGAAGGCGTTGAACTAGTGCACGGGCCTGGGTGCCCGGTGTGCGTCACGCCATTGGAGACGATTGATAAGGCCCACGCGATTGCCGCGAAACCAGACGTTATCTTCTGTTCGTTCGGAGACATGCTGCGGGTACCGGGATCGCACGGCGATCTTTTCACCCTGAAATCGCAGGGTGCGGACATCCGCGTGGTTTACTCGCCGCTGGATTGCCTGAAGATTGCTGCGGCGAATCCCACCAAACAGATTGTCTTCTTCGCAATTGGCTTCGAGACGACCGCTCCGGCAAACGCGATGCTGGTCGCGCGCGCGAAAGAGGAAGGCGCGAAGAACGTGTCTATCCTGGTGTCGCACTCGCTAGTGCCGCCGTCGATTGCGTACATCCTGCAATCGCCTCAGAACCGCGTACAGGCTTTTCTCGGACCGGGACATGTGTGCGCGATCATGGGCTATCGCGAATATGAGCCCATCAGCGAACGCTACCAGGTTCCCATCGTGATCACGGGATTCGAGCCACTCGACCTTCTGGAAGGAACATTGATGGTGGTGCGACAACTGGAGGCCGGGACTTGCGTCGTCGAGAATCAGTATTCGCGCATCCTCGATCGCGAAGGGAACGTAGGTGCGCGCCGGCTGGTGAACAGCGTCTTTGAAGTGTCCGACCGCAAATGGCGGGGCGTGGGCTGGATTTCGAAGAGCGGATACAAGCTGCGCTGGGAGTATCGCGATCACGATGCCGAAAAGATCTTCCAGGTAAAGGAGATCGACACGCAGGAGCCCGAGATATGCATCAGCGGGCAGATCCTGAAAGGCATCAAGAAGCCGCATGATTGTCCCGCATTCGGGAACATCTGTACTCCGCTCACTCCGTTGGGCGCGACGATGGTTTCCGCCGAAGGCGCCTGCGCTGCGTACTACGCCTATGGCCGCCACCTTGATTCACAGAAGACGAAAGATAAACAGAAGAGAGAACCTGCTGCCGTGCAAATCGGAGGTGCTGCGTGAGCAACATCTCTTTAGCTGCGGCTCCGGTGATCTCGTCGCAAGAGTGGCACGACAAGGTGATGCGCAAGTGCAAGGAATCGGTCGAGATCAAGAACAAGTTCTTCGAGCGGTACGCGGATGAGATCGGCGAACTCAGTCAGAAGATGGCGGAGCGTTTCGGACGTGGCCGGCGGCTCTGGGTGATGGGAAATGGTGGCAGCGCTTGCGACGCTCAGCACGTAGCGGTCGAGTTCATCCATCCGATCATCGAAAAACGGCGAGCCTTGCCGGCGCTGGATCTCGTGAGCCAGATCCCGGTAGTCACAGCCATTTCGAATGACAAGGATTTCGCGCGCGTGTTCATCGATCAGATCGAACTGTGGGGCGAGAAGGACGATATGGCGCTGGCGATCTCCACTAGCGGCAAATCACCCAACCTTATTTATGCCCTCGAAGCAGCTCGCACTAAAAAGATGCTGACGATTGCGTTTTCCGGCAAAGACGGCGGCCGAATGCCTGAGGTTTCGGACTATTGCTTCACTGTCCCGAGCTTCAGTATTCACCGCATACAGGAGTCGCACGTTGCCTTGCTTCACATCCTGTGGGATCTCACGCACGTCGCGATGGGCGAGGAGGACGTGATCTGATGAGCGAGGCCGCCCTGAAACTCCCCTCCACTTTCAGTGCCGATGATTCGCAAGCAACCGCCGTACCAGGCTCAACGTGTCCGCTGCCCATAACCCAGCATCCGCAGATCGTATTCGGGCATGGAAGCGGCGGCAAACTTACGGCACAGTTGATCGAACAGGTTTTCCTTCCGGCGTTTAGTAACCCTTTGCTCAATAAGCTCGATGATCAGGCGGTCCTCGAGATCAATGGTTCGCGGCTGGCCTTTACCACGGACGGATTCGTTGTTACACCCATCTTCTTTCCTGGCGGGGACATTGGTCGGCTTGCGATCAACGGCACGGTCAATGATCTGGCAATGAGCGGCGCGCGTCCGCTGTACTTGGCCGCAGCCTTCATCCTCGAGGAAGGTCTCGCAACCGACGATCTGCGCCGCGTTGTGGATTCGATGAGCGCTGCAGCTCGCGAAGCCGGCGTTCAGCTGGTGACGGGTGATACCAAGGTCGTGAATCGGGGCAAGGGCGACAAGATTTTCATTTCGACTACTGGCATCGGCTTGATCGAACGTCCGGTGAACATCTCGGCAAGCCACGCGCTCGCGGGAGACAGGGTAATCCTCAGCGGATACATCGGCGATCACGGTATGGCAATTCTCTCGCAACGAGAGAACCTGGAATTCGAAGGCGTGATCGAAAGCGACTGCGCGGCGCTGCATCAGTTAGTCGCCGAGATGCTTGACGTCACCAACGACATTCATTGCCTGCGGGATCCCACGCGCGGCGGAGTTGCGACTGTTCTCAACGAGATCGCCGCGCACTCAAATGTGGGAATCTCGCTGCGTGAAACGGAGATACCGGTACGCGACACGGTTCGTGGCGCCTGCGAGATTCTGGGGCTCGATCCTTTATATGTGGCGAATGAAGGGAAGCTTGTCGCCATCGTACCGGAGCAGCATGCGGACGCGGTAGTTGCTCGTATGCGACAGAACCCGCTGGGGAGCGAGGCCCGCATCATCGGAGAGGTGACGTCCGATCCTGCGGGAATGGTATTGATGAAAACGGAAATTGGGGGAACGCGAGTTATTGACACATTATTTGGCGAACAACTGCCGCGCATTTGTTGAGGACAACCCGCGGGAGTTGCACGTAATCCAGTAAACCATCCGCGCCGGCCCTTTCGATTGTGACCGGAGCAAACGCACACCTGCCGTCGCAGTGACGGCGTCACCTCGCAAGGAGGCGATGATGCCGACTGAACCTATTCCATTCGCCCGGCGCGCTGCTGCAGCGCCTTCACCAGTCAAAGATGTTCACATCATCTGGCTTACTGCCGGCCTGAGTTGCGATGGCGATTCCGTCTCCATCACCAACGCCGAGCAGCCGAGCATTGAGGACGTTCTCCTCGGGGCGATCCCCGGTCTTCCCAAGGTATATCTGCACAACCCCGTACTCGCCTATGAGAATGGCGATGAATTCATGAAGTACTTTTACCAGGCCGAGCGTGGCGAAATCGATCCGTTCGTGCTGGTCGTGGAAGGCTCGATTCCCAACGAAGACATTAAAGATGAAGGCTACTGGGCCGCGCAGGGAACAGATCCGAATACTGGGCAGCCGATCAAAACCACGGAATGGATTGATCGCCTCGCGCCCAAGGCGCTGGCAGTGGTCGGAGCAGGAACGTGCGCCACGTACGGTGGAATTCACGCGATGGCCGGCAATCCCACCGGGTGCATGGGTCTTGCCGATTATCTCGGATGGGGCTGGCGCTCCAAAGCTGGATTGCCAATCGTGAATGTGCCCGGATGTCCCGTACAACCTGACAATTTCATGGAGACCTTGCTCTACCTGCTATTCCAGGTGGCGGGACTTGCGCCCATGATTCCACTCGACGCACAGCTGCGTCCTACGTGGTTGTTCGGCAAAACAGTGCACGAAGGCTGCGACCGCGCTGCTTACTACGAGCAGGATGATTTTGGAATCGAGTATGGAACCCCGAAGTGCCTGGTGAAAGTCGGTTGCTGGGGACCTGTAGTCAATTGCAACGTCACCAAACGCGGATGGATGCGTGGCATCGGCGGCTGTCCGAATGTCGGCGGCATTTGCATCGGTTGCACCATGCCCGGATTTCCCGACATGTTCATGCCATTTATGGATGAGCCCTCGGGTGCGCGCTTCTCTACGGCTGCGCTGACGCTCTACGGAAAGATGATCCGTGCGTTGCGCGCGATTACGAACAATACCGTCAACGGCGAGCCGGAGTGGAGACGCCGCGGTCGCGAACTCATTACCGGCTATCAACCCAGACCTGGCGCGTACTCCATGCGCCCAACTCGCAAAGCTGCATAAGCGGAGAGGATCGAAGAGATGGGAACTATCACAGAGCCGTTGAGCGAAACTTCTGGACGGAAGCGAAACCTGGTGGAGATGAACTGGGACCCGATCACCCGCATCGTCGGGAGCCTCGGGATCTTCACGAAGATCGATTTCGAAAATAAACAGGTGGCAGAGTGCTACAGCACCTCCTCCATCTTTCGCGGATACAGCATTTTTATGAAAGGCAAGGATCCGCGCGATGCGCACTTCATCACCAGTCGCATCTGCGGAATCTGCGGCGACAACCACGCGACCTGCGCGTGTTATGCGCAGAACATGGCGTTCGGGGTGAAGCCTCCGCCACTGGGCGAATGGATCATCAATCTCGGAGAGGCAGCCGAATACATGTTTGACCACAACATCTTCCAGGACAACCTGGTGGGTGTCGACTTCTGCGAGCAGATGGTGAAGGAGACAAATCCCGGGCTGTGGGAAAAGGCGCAAAAGAAGAAAGCTCCGAACTCGAGCAAGCATGGTTTCCGCACCATCGCGGACATCATGACGGCGCTGAATCCTTTCACGGGTTCGTTCTATCGGGAAACGCTGGAAGTGAGCCGCCTGACTCGCGAGATGTTCTGCCTGATGGAAGGTCGGCACGTGCATCCTTCAACGCTCTATCCGGGCGGAGTCGGGACCGTTGCGACTGTACAGCTCTTTACCGACTATCTCGTGCGCCTGATGAAGTATGTCGAGTTCATGAAGCGCTGCGTGCCGCTGCACGACGATCTCTTCGACTTCTGGTATGAAGCGTTACCTGGATACGAAAGGGTAGGGCAACGGCGCATCTTGTTAGGCTGTTGGGGGTCATTCAACAATCCGGCTGTTTGCGATTACCGTTACGAAAGCATGTCCGAGTGGGGACGCGGAATGTTCGTAACGCCTGGCATCGTGGTTGACGGGCAACTGGTCACGAATGATCTGGTGGACATCAACCTCGGGCTTCGCATTCTGCTGGGTAGCTCGTACTACGATGATTGGCAAAACGAGCAGACATTCGTAAAGACGGACCCGCTGGGGAATGCCATCGACAAGCGGCATCCTTGGAACCAGACCACAACTCCTCGCCCGCAAAAGCGTGACTTCAATGGCAATTACACGTGGGTCATGTCGCCGCGCTGGTTCGATAAACGAACGGGCGACTATCTGCCGCTCGATACCGGCGGTGGCCCGATTGCACGTTTGTGGTCGACAGCACTTTCCGGGCTGGTCGACATCGGCTACATCAAGGCAACCGGGAATAGCGTGGTCATCAATCTTCCGAAAGGCGCAACACTGCCGGAGACCAGCTTTGAGTGGAAGATTCCGCAGTGGAGCAATGCGATCGAGCGCGATCGTGCGCGCACGTACTTCCAGGCGTATGCAGCGGCCGCGGCGCTCTTCTTCTGCGAGAAGGCGATGGAGGAGTTGATGGCGGGGCGATCCAAAACGTGGGCGCCCTTCAAGGTGCCGGAAGATGCCATCTCCTGCGGCTTCCACGAAGCGGTGCGGGGCGTTCTTTCGCATCACGTCGTAATCCGCGATGGCAAGATCGCCAACTACCACCCGTATCCACCAACTTGCTGGAACGCGAATCCGAGAGATGTCTACGGAACACCTGGTCCTTATGAGGATGCGGTGCAAAACACTCCGCTATTCGAGGAGAATGGGCCGGATAAGTTCAAGGGCATCGACATTATGCGTACGGTGCGCAGCTTCGACCCATGCCTGCCTTGCGGCGTGCATATGTATTTGGGCCCAGGCAAAGTCCTGCAGACACGGCACTCGCCAATGTTCGGCATGATGCCAAACAAAGGCGATCGATGAACAACAACGAGTTCCAGGCGCGAACGGAACAAATCGATCGATTGGTGCAGCGTGTTACCGCCTTCAAGGAGGATGACGCGCGCACCACGTCGCTCGAGTTGCTGCAATCGATGATGGACCTGCATGGCGCGGCGATGGAGCGAGTCGTCGAACTGCTCTCCGAATCCGGCGAAGCGGGACGCAGTTCGCTGGCGAAGCTGGGAAACGATCCGCTGATCTGTGGGCTGCTGGTGCTGTACGGAATCCATCCAGTTGCCCTGGAAGAACGGGTATCGCGCGCGATCGAGAAGGTACGGCCACAGTTGCAGAAGCATGGCGGAAGCGTGGAACTCATCGAAGTCGTGGACGAAGCAGTAAGAGTGAAGATCCAGAGTTCTGGACACGGCTGCGGATCGTCAGCGGAAACGCTGAAATCTACCGTCGAACAGGCGATTCTGGAGGCTGCGCCTGAGATAGTAGCGATCACCGTCGAGGGCGCTGAGGCTGCGGCTTCCGGTTTCGTCCCGCTCAACATGATTCAGCCAGTAAGCAAAGAGGAGATGACGTATGAAAAATCCACCGCTTGATATCGATGCGCATTCTTCCGGCGTGAAACGCGGTGAAGAATGGGCCTACGAGGGCACTAAAGAGCCGGGACGCGAAGGTGATGGCCGAACGGCGCGCGACGCGACCGGCATCAACGCGGACAAGCGTGCGCCAATCGACCCGAGAATGCCCAACTTGCCACCAGCCTAAGCCATGGGCGCGATTTCCGATAACGTTGAGCGAACTCCGCTCGCGACGCTCCGCCGGTTTGTGCGTAAGCCGAGCGAGCCCGCTGAAGTGTGCGAGATGTGTGCTCTGCCGCTGCCGCCGAATCACCAGCACTTGCTGGAGTTGGAAAGGCGACAGGTAAAGTGCGCGTGCGATGCGTGCGCAATTCTGTTCGATGGCAATGCTCGCCAGCGGTACCAACGCATTCCCCGTGATATAGAGCGTCTGGCTGATTTCGTAATGGACGACCACGAATGGGACAGCTTGCTGATTCCCATCAACCTGGCGTTCTTCGTTTACAGCAGTGCGGCGAAGCGAATGGTCGCGCAGTATCCGAGTCCGGGCGGGGCGATGGAATCGTCGCTGGATCTTGAGTACTGGAATGTAATTGCCGAACGGAATCCTGTACTGCGCAAGTTCGAGTCGGATGTTGAGGCTCTGCTGGTGAACCGTATTGCCGGCCCGGCGCGATATTACCGCACGCCGATCGATCAGTGCTTCCGGCTGGTTGCGATTCTTCGGAAACATTGGCGAGGCTTATCGGGCGGAACAGAAGTCTGGATCGAGATCGACAAGTTCTTCCGAGAGCTGGACGAAATGGCCGGAGGCGCACGTGCCTGATCTGCGCTTCCAGGTCGAAGATGTCGTGCCGACTCCAAACGCGGCTTCGCCGCAACTGTCGTTCAAACTGCGGATCACGAATGCGGAACCTGAACCAATTCATTCCATCGCGCTGCGAGCGCAGGTACAGGTCGAGCCGGTGCGGCGTCGCTATTCGTCGGAAGAGCAGCAAAAGCTGAAGACGCTTTTTGGTGAGCCGGAGCAATGGAGCAAGTCTTTGCTGCCGCTGTTGTGGGCGAACGTAAACGTCAATGTGGGTGCGTTCACGGGCAGCACGTTGATCGATCTGCCAGTGCCGTGCACGTTCGACTTCAATGTCGCGATGACGAAGTACATCTACGGTCTGGATGGCGGTGAGTTGCCGACATCGCTGTTATTCAGCGGGACCGTGTTTCACGCCGGACAGATGACGCTGCAGATCGCGCAGATTCCATGGGACCGCGAGGCCAGTTATCGCGTTCCAGTTCGCGTCTGGAAAGAGATGATGGATCTCTATTATCCGAATGGCGCGTGGATCCAATTGCGACGCGATGTGTTCGAAAGACTGTACGAGTTTAAGTCGCACAACGGTCTTCCGACGTGGGAGCAGACTGTCGAACGCATGCTGGATCTTGCTGAGGTGAAGTCGTGAATCGCGAATTGGCGAAGAAGGTTGCGGACGCGGTTTTGTATGAAGGGTACATGCTGTATCCGTATCGGCCGTCGGCGATCAAGAACCGGCAGCGTTGGACGTTTGGGATTCTGTATCCGCCAGCGTTCGGCGAAGTCCAGCAGGGAACTGAGCGCGCGACAATGCATTCGGAGTGCCTGGTCGCGGCGAGCGGTGATGTGAGCGTAGAGGTTCAGTTCCGGTTTCTGCATCTGTTGGCGAAGCAAGTTTCGCGAGCAGTGGAAGATCGCTTCGAGCCGGTTGCGTCGCTCGTAGTCGATGGCCAATTGATCGAAGGTTGGGACGAAGGCGTAGAACGCGCGGTCAAGTTCGAGGTCGCGTTGGAAGCCGGACAGATTCGTAAACTGGGATTTGATTTCCACGGTGTTAATCAGACTGAAACGCTCTACGATTCCAGCGGCCGGATCGCTGGAACTCTGATGCAGACACAAGACGCAGTGAGCGGAACGATGACCGTTGAGGCGCACAAACTGAGCGAACGCATTTGGAAGATCACTGTGGATGTTTCCAATGCGACTGAGTTGCCGCCCGAGAGCACCGACCGCGACAAGGCTCTGCTGCATTCGCTCCTGTCGGCACACACAATCCTGACGGTGAGTGGCGGCGAGTTCGTTTCGCTGCTCGATCCACCCGAAGGCCTCGGTGAGTTCGTGAGCGAGTGCAAGAACGTCGGCAACTTCCCAGTCTTGGTTGGTGATCAAGGTGAGCGCGACATGATGCTGTGCTCACCGATTGTGCTCTACGACTATCCACAGATTGCGCCGGAGAGCGCCGGCGATTTCTACGACGCAACCGAGATGGACGAGATGCTCACGCTGCGTGTGATGACGTTGACGGATGACGAGAAGAGCGAAATGCGGCGCGCAGACGATCGTGCACGCGGTCTCCTGCAAAGAACAGAAGAGAGCGCGAGAGAACAACTGGCGAGGACGCACGGCGCGATTCGCAGCATGCGTCCGGTGAGCGAGAATTCATGATGGAATGGAATGAGCAAGCGGACGCAGAGCGGCTCGAAAGCGTTTCGATCTTCGGCATTGAGGTGAAGACTGGAGCTCGCGTGCGACTGTGGCCGCAGAAGACAGCCGACATCATGGACATGGCTTTGAAGGGTAAAGTGGCGATCGTGGAAGCGATTGAGCGCGACTTCGACGACCACGTGCATTTGGCCGTAGTGCTGGAAGACGATCCGGGCCGTGACTTGGGAATGCTGCGCCAACCGGGACATCGTTTTTTCTTTTCGCCGGACGAAGTCGAACCGCTGACGCTGAATGGCGAGGTGTCGCATGAACGGTAAGGTGTTAGTCGCAGGAATCGGCAACATCTTTCTCGGCGACGATGCGTTCGGGGTCGAAGTGGCGCAGCGCCTGGCGACGCGTCCGTTGCCGGAAGGTGTGAAGGTCGTCGACTTCGGCATTCGCAGCTATGACCTTGCGTACGCCCTGATGAATGATTGGGATCTGGTGATCCTCGTCGATGCGCTGCCCGGCGAGGGGAAGCCGGGAACGCTATACATCATGGAGCCGGAGATGCCGCGAACTGGTGAAATGCCGGCTTCGCTCGACGCGCACACGATGAATCCGGTTGCGGTGTTGCAGATGGTGAGTGCGCTTGGCGGCAAAGTTGGGCGAATGCTGGTGGTCGGCTGTGAGCCAGCGAGCGTTGAACCCGATGAGAGCGGCGAGATGGGTTTGAGTGCGCCAGTGAAGGCGGCGGTCGATGAGGCCGCGCGCATGGTGGAAGAGTTGATTGTCCGTGAGCGCAGCCACGCAACAGCTGCGTAGCGGAAAGGAGAGAGAAGATGGGAAAGATTGTGCTGTGGGGCAGTCTTTTGGTGACAGTCTATGGTTTGTATTATTTCCGTGGCGATCTTCAACGTTATACAAAAATGAAAATGATGTGAGTGTTCTCCAGGAGATGGGGACGGTAGTGGAATCCCCACCCAAGCCAAAAGAAGGCTTGGATGGGCCACCCGGACTTGGGTGGCCACCCGTGTTCTCTTTGTCCAAACTACTGTGGTAGTTCCAGCTGAATTTGTTTTGTCGCTGCGTCGATTTTTGTGATGCGGAAGCTGCGAATCTGTCCGGCGGCGATGGGTTCTGGTTTCTTCGCGCCTGACTGACCTTGGCCTTTCCAGCGTGCCTGCAGCATCGATCCCAAGGACGAGAGATCTGCTTTTCCCGACGACTGCTCGGCTGCCGGGGCTGCCGTTGTAGCTGGAATCGTACATGAGGCCTGAATGCCTTCGCCAAGTTCGACGCGCGCACTGGTTCCGGAGAGGTCGACGATGCGGCCGCTCACGAGATCGCCAGCTTTGTGCTCGGCGAGGTATTCGTCGATGCTGGTCGGGATCAGCTGTTTCATGCTGAGACGAATGTTGCGCTTCTCGCGATCGATGGCGAGGATCTGCGCTTTGACTATCTCGCCGGGCTTGAGTACATCGCGAGGATGCGCAATGCGTTTCTCGTTGCTGATCTCGCTGACGTGCACCATGCCTTCCACGCCTTCCGCGAGCTGAACAAACGCGCCAAAGTTGGTGATGCTGGTGACCGGACCTTCGATGGCGGAGCCCACTGGGAATTTCTGCGCAATGTCGGCCCAAGGATCGCCAAGCGCCTGCTTCAGCCCAAGGCCGATGCGGCGTTCGGCCGTGTTCACCGAGAGGATGACGGCGTCAACGGTGTCGCCGGCCTTCACGACGTCGGTAACGCGCTTCACTTTGCGCGTCCACGAGAGTTCGGAGATGTGAATGAGGCCTTCGATGCCGGGTTCGAGTTCGACGAAGGCGCCGAAGTCCGTGGTGCGCGAGACTACGCCGCGAACACGCTCGCCAACTGTGTACTTCCCGGCGGTAGCGTCCCACGGATGCGGCTGGAGTTGTTTCAGGCTGACGGCGATGCGGCGTTTACCGTTTTCTTCCGTGGCCTTGAGGATCTTGACTTCGATCTCCTGGCCGACAGAGAGGACGTCAGAGGGCTTCTCGACGCGCGACCAGCTGATTTCGCCGATGTGCAATAGGGCGTCGACGCCGCCGAGGTCGACGAACGCGCCGTAATCGGTAAGGCTGCGGACGACACCGGTGACGGTTTCGCCGTCGGCGAGTTCGGAATAGCGGCGGTCGCGGGCAGCGTTGGCTTCTTCTTCGGCGACGGCGCGGTGATCGACGACAACATCTTCTTCGGTGACGTCGAGCTTGGTGATGCGGCAGCGGATTTCCTGTCCGACTAGTTTCTCCATCTCGGCGGCATCGCGCGCGCCGCTGCGAGAGGCGGGCATAAAGGCGCGGACTCCTACGTCAACGCTGAGGCCGCCTTTCACGACGGCGGAAACGGTGCCGAGGATGGTCGCGCGCTCGGTGAAGGCTTTCTGCAAAGACGGCCAGTCGGCGGGACGCTCGACGCGAGTACGCGAGAGTTCGTAATAGCCTTCTTCATTGCGACCCTTCACGGATACCAGGAACTGGTCGCCGGGCTTCACTTCCTGCCCGGCGCTTTGGAAGAGCGAGAGCGGCAGAATGCCCTCGGTCTTATAGCCGATGTCGAGGAAGACGGTGTCGGCCGAGACGGTGACAACCGTAGCCTGTAGCTGCTTAGCGCCTTCGGTCTTGTGGGCGTGAGTCTGCTCGTACTGAGTAAGGAGATCGCGGAATGATTGCGTGTCTTCGCTGGATTCGGAGTTGGGTAAGTTGGACATGGGTACGTTAAGAGTTTAACAGTCGCAATGGTCGGTCGGTCTGCGCGAGTCAGTCAGTCTTTCAGACTGTCAGTCTGGTGCCACAGGCTTCTTTGCTGAGCGATTTCCCGTTTCGGGAGGTCCCAGGGGGGTACCCCCTCCCCCCTCGTCCCGCATTCTAAAGGGGTTAGAGGCATGGGATAAGGCTTGTCCCGGCAAACAAAGGACTTAGTCCCATTGTCCCGCATAACAAAGGACTTAGCTGCAGTCGTCAGTAGTTAGTAGTCAGTAGTCAGACAAAGCAAAACCAAAGACGCCCCAAACGCCAACGCCTACCTCTCGAATTCAAGCGCCTACTCTATTGTGACAAATTCGAGGGGACCTACTGGACACTTTCGCGGAATTTATATTTGGCGCATTTTCATCGGGATGCGAGGAGTTTGGGGCAGGAGAGGGGCTTGACATCTGTAACGACGCCGGCGGCCGTCAGGGGCAGCGAACTGCTGTATACCCGGGTGGAACGTTGGGGCAGCAACCTGTTTACTTGTGATAAAGAGATTTCCCGACAGTAATCAGTCCTGAGCAATATCAACTGCAACTTCCAAGACGCCGTAGGAAGCTATTTCAATCACCGTAAACGCTCGGTTTTGACCATCATCAACGTAATGGCATTTCTGTGGGCCTATGGAGGTCAGTGCTTGCTCCAGTCGGTAATGACCTATGCCGCGATATGGCATGTAGGGATATTGACCCTTTTCTGTTGGCGCACGATTAGCGAAGTATCCCACCACGTCCTGCCCGAAAAAGAAATCAACGTGTTCTGCGGCAGAGTTCATGACGTTTTTTTCTCAAACTGACATTGTGAGTGGTATGGAGATATATCGACAGTTACCGCGACCGCACGACTTATGTTGGAGCCTGAAAGTACGGGCAGATACTGAGAAACAGCGCAATTAAATACAACAACAAGGACTATTGAACTGGCGGTGGTAGTGGAATGACGACTGCCCCACTCTGGCCCTGATACTCGAGGTCGAACCTGGCGTTCTTCTTGTCGGGCGAGGGGAAATATAGGTAACCGGCCACCGCTAGGGCAGTGGTTCCAGTCGGTAACTGCTTTTCCTTCAGTTCTGCCGCCATGGTCTTGCGATCGGCTTGGATGGTCTTGGGATCCCGTCTCTGATGACCACCATGTACCAACACTCCGGTAGTTGTCGTCCAGCCTCTTTGACCTGTATAGGGATCGTTGGGATCGCCACCAGTGGAATAGCCGACGCCAGCGACAGGCGAAATCCCAACATCGTGGTTGACCTCTTCCTTTTTCCCTAAATTCTTGGCGATCACATCTGGATCGGCTGGACGAACGACGTCCTTCCCCCCGCGTACGACGAGCATGAAATCTTGAGGCGACAGTGGAATAGCGGATTTGGGAAACGCGCCTATTTCAAATACCAAGTAGTCCTTGCCAAGGCTGGATACGAAGGTTTTCCGAATCTGTGTCGGCGACAATTGCGCTGCTCCCAGAATGACGGTCGGCTGCTCATTCACTGCAGGATAGCTTTCCGGCTTGGAGCGCGGCTTGATTCCCTTTGCCGACTGTGCCATCAAAGGGACTGCCAGTAGAGCAATCGTCGCGACAGATAGAAATCGTAGTGACATGATCAGAACTCCAGCTTCAGGGTTTTTCCGCTCAAAACATAGATCCGCTTATGGATTGGATCCTGGCCTGTCATACGTAGTTCGAGATCGTAAGCGCCTGGTTCGATCGAAATTGTCTTCACGTCAGAGACTTTTCCGGCGTATGCATTATCGATGTACACCGCAGCATCCTTGTTGGCCTTGATTAACTTTACATTGCCTTTATCCGGACCTGGCCGCGCAAAATACCCCGCCGGATAGTAAGGCCCGAAAGGACCCCACAATGGACCGTAGAAGCCATCGTACGGCCCATAACAACAGAAACCGCCGTTGGGCGCATATCCAAAACCGAGCAAGATCGTTCCGAGGGTTACGGCTGCAGAAGATGGAATGGACAGAGTCGCGAGAATAGCGGCCAGACTGGCCAGACGAGAAGTACGGGAGAACATAAGTCCTCCAAATGGGATTCTATCAACTCCGATGTTAACGCAAATCAATGAAACCGGGAGAGCATCCGATATTCCAAACCCTTACATATGGGAAAAGTTGCGGAGGAAGAAAAATCGATACAAGATACTTTGTCCCCGCACGGCCTTGCGTTCCGGTGTATCCAAGTAGCCGTCTAGAGAGATGCCTGCGGTAAGTGTCGGTAACGGAGATTATCACTCACTATCTCAAAATGACGTTATGAGTGGTAATGCGATTCAATTGCCCAATGCGAGCAGGATTGGCTAGGCTCGGTCTTTTGCGATCCATCGGCGGCCGAGATGCGGAGTGGTGCGCGATTGCCCAGTGTTGAGTTCACACTTCTCTCCCGGAGCGGCCCCGCAAGTCGGACATCGGACGGCGAGTATTTGTTTTGGGCTGAGTTCCTTTGTCACACAAACCTCCGCGTACAAAAAGTCGTCGATTAGACCGGCTCCCTTTGGACGGTGTTGGCCCTCCTGACAACGGACATAGGCCGATTTTGCAGAAAGGCGCTGAGAAGTGCGCTATTTATTTGCAAGCCGCCGTTGTAATGGACGAAGCCTTTCTTCTTGAACGCATTCATAAATTTACTTACCCTTCCGCGGGTGGTGCCAACCATCTCCGCGAGGGTTGCTTGGCTCACCTTCAGGGGGTTCTCTGGCTTTGATTCCTTGGTTATTTGCCCAAACAGCAACAGAACCCGCGCCAGTCGCTTTTCACTGAAATTGAAGAATTGATCTGCAAGGTCTTCCTCGACTCGAATAACTCGGGAAAGCAGATATGCATTAAGCAACGCCGCAAACTGCGGGTCGTGCTTGAGAGTGCGAAGCGTGCTCTCCTTCTGCAAGCGAGTGATATTGGAGGGCCCAATTGATCTCGCCGTGTACATCCGCAGGGGTTGCCCTCCCAGACAGCCTTCGCCAAAAAAGCTACCCCGCGGCAGGACGGCGATTACCGCTTTTTTGCGACGCGTAGCGGCCATCGTCAGCTTCACCGTGCCGCTCTGGATGTAGAACACAGCGTCGGCTTGGTCCCCTTGCGAAAAAATGATCTCGTTGTCTCGGTAGCTCCGCGCAGTCATCCCAGAGCGGAACTTCTTGCGGAAAGCTGCGGAACTGAAACCGAGAGTTCGTTCAATCGCCATCTGTCTCCTGGTACGATCAATTCAGTTGTGAGTACCGCTCTCCGTGTAGAAAAATAAATCATATGGCTGGGAAATCTGGCGTGGATGGTCAATAAAGCTCACACACAATTGCACACAGTACCTACGTGGTAATCTCGAGCAAAATGCTCTGACGCCGAGGCTCCATGGCCTGAAATAGACTTCGGCTCGACGCATAGGAACCGCTAAGCAAAAGCGCTCCGGCACTCGCTAGAGAATCAGACTGAAGTGAGCAGCAACGCGCCAAACGTTGAAAAGTTCTTGATCCGCCTCGCGAAGAATGGCTTACAAGAAGCCACGTCGTGACTCAGAAAACACACGCTGAACTGAAGGCCAAGCCAGAGGCAGAGAAGAAACTTGAGGTTTCACGGAGTCACATAGATCCAGAATCCCGTTGTGCGTGATACGGCGATTTCACAACACTTAAGGCCAGTCATTCCCGCAGAAACGACATTGTTTTGCTTTCGGAGTTCGTAGCGGATTCCGCAGCGTGGGTACGGTGGATTAGCGAAACACTCAAGTCCGTTACGGGCGACCCACGCCTTCGCGGTTTGCAACTCGCAACCAGTTGTTTCTCGCAGCGCCGACGTCGCTTCCGCTTTTCTACCTCTCCCAACCAAATCGAGCAACTTATCATTCAGAGTTTTGGAAAAACTGAACTGCGGAATGGCAGATTTGCAGCGCGTACGCGTCGGCCATGTTGTTGCGAACAGCGCGTCCATCGCGGCTGCACGGCCTGCATCCAAGTCTCAGCGCTGTTTCCTTTGGGGCGTGGCATATGGAGCTTGTAGTCGACCCCGAACGGGAGCTGGAACGACTTCATGAAAGAACTGCCTCCATCGGTTGCAGGCTCGCGGTTGCCTTCGATCGTCGCAACTTCCGCACTCGGTGGAGTACTGGGCGGATTGTTTGCTGCGGCACTGGACGTTGGAGTTACGGAGATGCTCAAGAAAATTCTGGCCATCGTATCCCGCCAGGCTACTTGGGTTCTTATTCTCATGCCGCTGCTCGGATTGGCGCTCTCCGTTCTGCTACTTTACGGATTCGGTTTAACCAGTGAAACGCGGGACTCTCCGCCAGGGTCAGGGAACGGGCAGCGTCCTCGCTGGGCGCGCGTATGGAGAACCTTTCCGCCTCGCGCCGCTCGCGCGGATCTGACTGGCGACCTGGTGGCGTTCGCGGGCGAGGAGGATCGTTTTCCGTGGCGCTTGGCACCGATCCGCCTGCTGGCGATTGTTGCCACTGTGGGTCTTGGAGCGGCGATGGGGACCGAGGCCCCCGCAGCCTATCTCGGGGTCGCAACGGGAGCGGCGCTTGGAGATCGCTGGTGGCACAGGCTTATACGGCCGCTGGCAGTCGGAGGTGGAGCGGCGGGCGTGGCAGTACTAATGGGAATTCCCCTGGTGGGCACCGCGTACATTCTCGAGCTGGGTCGAAGGCATCACGCCCCACTCAATGCAGAGCGGGTGACTGCCGCACTGGTGGGCGGATTCGTCGGATGGCTTCTGCATATTTCTCTTGGCGTCGACCTGATCCGCCTGGTTATTCCGAAAGAGCCGCCGCACAACTTGTATCAAGGGATGATCACGGCGCTGGTCATCGGAGCGCTTTCCGGGGCGATCACATCGATCTCGGCTGCGGCGATCTATCGAGCAAAAGGTTGGCAGGCTCATCCCATTGTGCGGCTCGCGCTCGGCGGGCTGGCCCTGGCGGGCGCGGCGATTATTCTCTCGGTCATCGCGGCTCCGTCGGCCGCTGTGGGACCGGGCGGAGGGGCGATCACGTGGGCAGAAACCACTCGTGCGTCGGCGCTTACCGTGCTTGCGGTCGCTCTGCTTCGCGCGGTAGCCACCACAGGTTCGGCTGCGGCAGGCGGATGCGGCGGCCTCTTCGTGCCATTTATGGCGATCGGCGATCTCGGAGGACGGGTGTTCGCACCGTCACTTGGAGTACCGGACGATCTTGCTGGTGCAGCCGGTGCAGCGGGCGGGATCAGCGGAGGTTATCACTTGCCTTTCACCGCGATCGCATTGGTTCTCGGCCAAGGTGGCCCCAGGCTCGCGATGCTAACCTGCCTGGCGACGGTCGCCGCGGCAGGTTTCTCCGGCACAGGCGCCGCATGGATGCTGGATCGAATTTTGGGTCCAGGGCCCGCCATTGAATATAGGGCGTACCCACCCCAAGAGTGACTCATCACAAGCTGCCCACTGGTCGGCGGATAGGTCGAAGTGCTCGACTGAGATTCCCGCACTGGATGATCGGAATGCGAGATGCTTCGCTTCTAACGGCAGGCGGTGAAGGGTGGACGAGCATCCATTATTTGGGTGGGGGCATCGCTCCTGTAGTTCAAGTGCAGCTTAGGTGGTCTCCGTGTTTCGCCGTCGGTTAGCTGTAGTCTCTCTCCTCTTCGTAATCCCCGTTTCCCTGTTCTCACAATCGCGTCGTCCTGGAACCGGTCAGGGGATGGGAACCCTGATGTCAAGGCTGGAGATACAGCTCACGACTGAGCGCTCACAGCCCTTAGAAAATCTTCCAGTTTTCGTGGAGATCACGTCTGGAGGCGGTGCGCCGCAACGAGGTTACACAGACTCAGAGGGCCGCGTAAGTTTCACAGTCCCGAGCGGGACGAGGTACGATCTGGCGGTGAAAGGACCCGGGATTGAGACCAAGGTGGAGTCCTTTGAAATTGCTCCCGGCCAGAGGTCCTACCAAGAAGAAGTTGAGGTGAAACTGACAGCAGGGGGAACGACAACGAAGGCTCCGGGGGGAATGGTCTCAGCCGCAAACCTGCGCGTACCAGAGAAGGCCCAGCAGGAGTTCACGAAGGGAATGAAAGAAATGAGCGCGCACAATTGGAGCAAAGCGCGTGAACATATGGAGAAGGCGATTAAGAATTATCCGCAATTTGATTGGGCCTACAACAACATAGGAGTCGCTTACATCCAGGAGAAGAACGCGCAGGGTGCGCGAGAAGCGTTTCAAAAAGCAGTCGCGATTAACGATAAGAATTCGGACGCGGTACGCAACCTGGCGCGGATGAAGCTGATGGATAACGATTTCAGCGGCGTGAAAGAACTGCTGATGAAACTTGGACCCGATCCGCATGACGCAGAGGCGTTAATGATGCTGTCCTACGCACAGTGGCAGACTCATGCACCCGATGCCGCCCTGGCGAGTGCGCTTAAAGTTCACCAAGGCGATCCCGACCGCTTCCCGCTGGCGCACCTGATTGCGGCGCGCGTCTACGAGATGAAGGGAAATCAAAACGCGGCGCAGGAGCAGTATCAGATCTACCTGAAAGAGGCTCCCGATACGCCGGATGCGCGACTCGCGAAGGAAGGGATGCAGCGGCTGGCGGCGAAGAGATGAGCGGTTGCCCGTAGCTTGGGTCGCGTGTGAAATGCGCTTCCAAAAGCATCTGCTGCCTACCTAAAAACGCAAGGTCTCTCGACTCGGACGCGGTTTGTATCAGCGATCTTCGGCTTCGCTCAGGATTTCGGCAGCGGGCTCAGACGCCCGCTTAACACCTCAACCTCGCTTGAAATGACAGAAGTAGTGGGATGAAACTCGCGGGCGGGGCGCCCGCGCCACCACGTCGATATCGGCAGCCGAGGTCGGCTGCCCCACGTGAGTAGTGGACAGGCGAGACCGCAGTTCCGCACCTACCCTATAGCCTTGGGTCACCCCTCGGAGTGATGATAGTCACGGCAGAGGGAACGCATCGGACATTAAATGAGCGCGATTCAAGCGAGTGCGGTTTACGGAGCTGCCGGTCTTTTGGAGCAAAGGCCGAGACGCGGTTCCGGCGAACGCATGCGCACGTTTCATCTAAAGCGCAGTCAATGCAATGTAAGGAAAGAGACAGCAAACGAGGAGCACATAAGTAAAGAAGCAGTCACACGGGCTCGTAGCACAAATAGCACACGCTAGTAGAAAGAGAGGGGTTCCCATGAGCGTTGGCATGATGTCCGGAATTAAGCTTCCGGCTGATTACACAAAAGAAGTTATGGGCCTGGTGAAGGCAAAGAACCCGGCAGAGCCTGAGTTCCACCAGGCAGTACAGGAAGTATTCGACTCACTGCGTCTGGTACTGGAGCGGCATCCAGAGTTTATTTCGGCGAAGATCCTGGAGCGGATCACGGAGCCGGAGCGGGTCCTAATGTTTCGTGTGCCGTGGACAGATGATCGCGGCGAAGTGCAAGTGAATCGCGGATTCCGGATTGAGATGAACAGCGCGATTGGTCCATATAAAGGTGGACTGCGTTTCCATCCGTCGGTAAATCTCGGCATCCTGAAATTCTTAGCGTTTGAGCAGGTGTTCAAGAATTCGCTGACCACGCTGCCGATGGGCGGCGGCAAAGGCGGATCGGATTTCGATCCGAAAGGCAAGAGTGATAACGAAGTCATGCGGTTCTGCCAAAGCTTCATGACGGAGTTGAACCGCCACATCGGTCCGGATACGGACGTTCCGGCAGGCGATATCGGCGTGGGCGGACGCGAGATTGGATTCCTGTTCGGCCAATACAAACGGCTGCGCAACGAATTCACGGGCGTGTTCACCGGCAAGGGTCTTGCTTGGGGCGGTTCGTTGATTCGTCCGGAGGCGACAGGTTATGGCTGCGTTTATTTTGCGGCGGAGATGCTGAAGACGAAGAAAGATTCGTTGGATGGCAAGCTGTGCCTGGTGTCGGGCAGTGGCAACGTGTCGCAATACACGATTGAGAAGCTGCTCGATCTGGGTGCGAAGCCGGTTACCGTGTCGGATTCGAACGGCGTGGTGTACGACCCGGATGGGATCGATCGCGAGAAGCTGGCATGGATCATGGAACTGAAGAACGTGCGTCGCGGCCGCATGCGCGAATACACGGAGCACTTCAAGAAAGCCATCTTCATGCCGACCGATTTGAAGATGGATCACAATCCGCTGTGGAACATCAAGGCGGATTGCGCATTCCCGAGTGCGACGCAAAATGAAATCAACGCGAAAGATGCTGCCAATTTGATCAAGAACGGCGTGAAGCTGGTGGCAGAAGGCGCGAATATGCCGAGCACGCTGGAAGCGACGAAGATGTTCCTTGATGCGGGCGTGCTGTACGGTCCGGCGAAGGCGGCGAATGCCGGCGGCGTCGCGACCTCGGGGCTGGAGATGGCGCAGAACAGCATGCGAATAACCTGGACGCGTGAAGAGGTAGATGATCGGCTGCACAAGATCATGATCGCCATTCACAAGAACTGTTTCGAGACCGCAGAGATGTACGGCGCAAAGGGGAACCTGGTGCATGGCGCGAATATCGCCGGATTCCTGAAGGTGGCGAACTCGATGCTGGATCAGGGACTGGTATAGACCTCGATACAGTAGGAAACTAGGCGGGGTGGAATAATCCACCCCGCATTTTTTAGGGGTCGAGAGTGGCGCAGGTGAAGCGCGGCGCGGAACTCGATGCGCAACGGCTGTTCGAGGGATTCGAAGAGCTGATGCCGTTTCGCGTGCACGACATACTGCTGGTGTCGAGCCTGTATGACTCGTTCATCCTGCGCGAGGACGGGCGGCTGAATGAGTTGCTGATCGGCGAGTCGCTGGAACTCGATCTGCAGCAAATTCCTGGAATCACGCATGTTTCGAGCGGAGCCGAGGCGCTGGCGAGGGCGCGATCGGAGCCGCGATTCAATCTGATTATTGCCAATCTGCAACTGAGTGATATGGATGCGGCGGAGCTGGCGCGGCAGGTGAAGGCTGCCGGGCTGAACGTGCCGGTGGTGGTGCTGTCGTACGACTATCGCGAGATCAAGAATTTCAGGGCGCGCAATCCGCAGACCGATATTGAACGGATTTTTCTGTGGCAGGGAAACGTTCGCATCCTGATCGCGATTGTGAAGTACATCGAAGACAAGAGGAACGTGCGGCACGATACCGAGGTGATGGGAGTGCCCGTCATTTTGGTCGTGGAAGACAACATACGGTACTACTCGGCGTTCCTGCCGCTGATTTATACGGAGCTGATCACGCAGTCGCGCGGGCTGATCGGCGAAGGATTGAACATGGCGCACAAGCTGGTGCGCATGCGGGCGCGGCCGAAGATCCTGCTGTCGACGACGTATGAAGATGCAGTGGCGAAGGTGCTGACGTACCAGGATTATCTGCTGGGAGTAGTGTCGGACATTGAGTTTCCGCGCGAGGGCGTGCTCAGTCCGGACTCGGGATTCGACCTGGCGCACATGGTGCGGAGCGTGGTGGCGGATGCGCCGATTGTGTTGCAGTCGAGCCGCACGCAGTTCATGCCGCGGGCGCAGGCAGAGGGTGTGTCGTTCCTGAGGAAACGCTCGCCAACGTTGCTGCTGGATCTGCGGCGATATCTGATCGAGCAATTTTCGTTTGGCGATTTCGTGTTCCGGCTGCCGGATCACACGGAGGTCGCGCGGGCGAAGGATCTGAAGGCGCTGGAGCGTTTGCTGCACGAGGTTCCAGTGGAAAGCGTTCTCTTTCATAGCGAGCGGAATCACTTTTCGCGATGGCTGCGCGCGAGGACGGAGTTTGCGCTGGCTCTGAGGCTGAGGCCGAGAAAGGTGTCGGACTTTGCCGATGGAGAGGCGCTGAGGCGGGACATCATTGAGTCGATTGCGGAGTACCGGGCTGAGCAAAGCGGGCTGCTGATTGGGGATTTTCAGGCAGCGACCTTCAAGGCGGCGGAGGGATCGTTTCTGCGATTGGGTGGCGGGTCGCTGGGGGGAAAGGCGCGGGGATTGGCGTTCGTTCGGCACCTGCTGCATAAGAACGGTGTAGGCAGTCAGTTCACTGGAGTTCGCATTGCGGTCCCGCCGACACTGGTACTGGCGACGGGCATCTTCGATCAGTTCCTGAGCGAGAACGATCTGGCGGATTTTGCAATCCGCTGCAATGACGATGCGGAGATCGTGGAGAGATTTTTGCGGGCGACGCTGCCGGCGCCGGTGACGATGGAGTTGCTGGCGTACCTGGAACAGGTGCGATATCCGCTGGCGGTGCGGTCGTCGAGTTTGCTGGAGGATTCGCAGTATCAGCCGTTCACGGGCGTGTACCAGACGTTCATGCTGCCGAATCAGGAGGAAGATGTTGGGGTCCGGCTGGAGCAGTTGATGGATGCGATCAAGCGTGTGTACGCGTCGACGTTCAGCCAGCATGCGAAAGCGTACATACGTGCGACGCCGTATCGCCTGGAAGAAGAGAAGATGGCGGTGATTCTGCAGCGCGTGGTGGGCAGCACGCATGGGGAGCGCTTCTATCCGGATGTTTCGGGGGTGTTACGGTCGTGGAATTTTTATCCGATTGCGCCTTCGACTTCGGAAGATGGTATTGCGACGGTGGCGCTGGGATTGGGACGAGCGGTGGTGGATGGCGGCAAGTGCCTGATGTTCTCGCCACGGTATCCGCAGAACCTGGTGCAGTTTTCATCGGTGCACGATATGCTGACGAACTCGCAATCGGAGTTCTGGGCGATCGATGTGGGTAATGAGGCAAATGACGGGGCGTCGGCGCGGGAAAGGAAATACACGCTGCGCGACGCGGAGAAAGATGGGACGCTGCGCGCGGTGGCGTCGACGTATTCGCCGGACAATGACGCGATCTATGACGGGATGAGCCGGGCGGGGGCGCGCGTGGTGAGCTTTGCGCCGATCCTGAAGTATGGGCGGTTTCCGCTGGCGCCGGTGCTGGAGACGCTAATGAGAGTCGGCGAGCAGGGGCTGGCGAAGCCAGTGGAGATTGAGTTTGCGGTCCGACTGCCGCTGGCTTCGGGCGAGGCGGCGGAGTTTGGGTTCCTGCAGATGAGGCCGCTGGTGTTGTCGCGCGAAACGGAGGAGTTGAAGTTGGATGAGGTGGATCCGGCGCAGGTGCTATGCCGGAGTTCGAATGTGTTGGGGAACGGACGAATCAGCGATATTCGCGATGTGGTGATGGTGGATTTCCATCGATTTGAGCGGGCGCGGAGTTTCGAGGTGGCGGAGGCGGTCTCGTACTTCAATTCAAAGTTGAACCAGGAAGGGCGGCCGTATCTGCTGATCGGCGTGGGGCGATGGGGATCGAATGATCCGTGGTTGGGAATTCCGGTGGAGTGGGATCAGGTGTCGGGTGCCCGGGTGATTGTGGAAGCGGGATTTCGGGATTTTCGCGTGACACCGTCGCAAGGGAGTCACTTCTTTCAGAATCTGACGGCGTTCCAGGTGGGATACTTCACGGTGAATCCGGACGCAGGCGAGGGATTCTTGGATTGGGAGTGGCTGGGAGAGCAGATGCCGGTGGAGGAGCGAGACTGTGTAAGGCATCTGCGGTTCGAGGCGGCGCTTGAGGTGGTGATGAATGGGAGAGCGAATGCGGGGGTGGTGGTAAGGGAAAGCGAGCAGGCGTGAGAACGGGATTGAAGTGACACTCCTAGGAGCAATACATCGTGGAACGAGTAGGGATACTCGCTGCACTCGGTATAACAGGATCCTCGCCACGCTCGAAAACGAAGATTTTCGTTTCCGCATAGAGGGAGGCGAACCTGCCCACCCACGACCCAGAAGGGTCGAGGGTGGGGCACCCAACATGATGATAACTGCCCCACTCAAGCCAAAAGAGGGCTTGAATGGGCCACCGTTGGATTCTTCGCCGCTGTGAATGAATGGAGCTGAGCCTTCATGAGACTTCTGCTGATTGTGTTTCTGCTGGTTTCGCTTGCGAGTGTGGCGCAGGAGTCGGCGGAGTATCGTGCCTGCCTTGATAAGGCGACGACCCAGATGGCGATGAACACGTGTGCGAGCGAAGACGCGGCGCGGGTCGACGCGCGGCTGAATGAGGTCTACCGCAAACTGCTGGCGGCGGCCGCAAAGCAGCCGGAGGCGCTCGAGAAGATTAAAGCTGCTGAGAGAGCCTGGATCGCATACCGCGATGCGTATGTGGAGGCGATGTATCCGGCGAAGGATAAGCAGGCCGAGTACGGTTCGATCTACTTAATGAATGTGAATCTGCTTCGCGCGAAGCTGACAGAACGGCAGATCACCGAGGTGAGGGAGTTGCTGGAGCAGTACAGCGGTCGTTAATTATTTCCGAGCGGAAAATACATAGATGTTTCGCTCCGCTCAACATGACTGCGTTGGTTATTTATGAGGCTTGTGGTGAGGCCGCTCGTGATGACAAACAAATCCTCGCTGCGTTCAACATGACCTCGGTGGAGGTCCATGAGGCTTGTGTGGGTCCTGCTATTCAACTGCAGATCCCTCGCGGACTGACGTCCGCTCGTGATGACAAACAGATCCTCGCTGGCGCTCGGATGGGCAGCCGAGGTCGGCCGCCCCACGCATATTCGGTGAAATGAGTCGCGGGCGAGGGCGCCCGCGCCACCGGTCATGCTCCCAACGCATTTCGACCGAAGATTCGCAGGCATTCGTCTCTCTTTGTCGTTGGGTAGGGCTCCCTCGGCTCGGGCGTTCGCCCTCGCTCGGGATGACAGGGGTGGAAACTTTGATCACACACCTGTCGCTCCGCTCGGTATAACAGGATCCTCGCTGCGCTCGGATGGGCAGCCGAGGTCGGCTGCCCACGTAATTCGGGAAGGGCACGCGACGGTGTTTCCCCACGTTATTAGGCAAAACGAGTCGCGGGCGAGGACGCCGGCGGACTTACCTCCCACTCGTTCGCTGCGCGACGAGTGGGGCACCCGCACCGACGCAATTTCCGTGTCAGTCGGCGGCCGTGCGGCGGAGGCTGACGGCTTCCGCTAAGTAGCGAATTTGCACCGGACCGACGGCACCCTCTTGCAAGAACTCTTTCGACTTATCGTGATCAAGAAAGCGGCGCGCACGATCGATGGTTTCCCATTCGAGTAGAACGGTGACGTCGCCGGGGTCGGCGAGGTTGCGGTAGACGTGAAAGTCGGCTTCACCGGCATCGTGGCGGCTCCAAATCATTTCGTCGAATCCACTCTTCCAGTCGGCAAAGTCCTGAACCTTGAGATTGATCAGCACATAGACCATAGGTCACCTGCCACCGTGCATTTTCTAGCTTGAGATGCTAGAACGCGCCCATTTAAGTGCGGGAACCTCACTTATGCGGTGATTGGGGTCACGTGAGGGGGTGAGGCCGGGGCTGCGGTTCGGATGGGGTGGCTGGTAGCGAGTAGCTGGATAGTTCGCGGCGCTCGGAATGGAGGCTCGGCCCAGGGTAGAGTCCGACGGAAGGGCGCGGACCTGGGGCAGCACGGCTCAGACTTTGCCGGCGGAGCTGCACGATCAATCTTCAAGTCTGGCGGACCAGAGCAACTGCAGATCCCTCGCGGACTGGCGTCCGCTCGTGATGACAACGGGACAGTTTCTTCCCGAGGAGTACGCTTCGCGAGAATGAGGGTACCGGACGCAGAGATGTTTCGCTGCGCTCAACATGACTTCGATGCTGATGAGAATTGATCGAAAGGATCAACTTCTTACGACAGGGAACCGAGCGACACAACAGCTCTCAATTCGACCGTCCAATGCGCGATTCCCACGCGGTGCGTGTAGCAGGTGTGGTCCTTATCACGTGGTGATGTGCTGCGGAACATTGTTGGCCTGCGTAGCGCCGACATAGCATGGCCTCAAATAGAGCTGGTGTGTCTGTCGAAAGGAGCGCGGCATGCACGCAGCATTGGACGAAAGACTCGAGGCCGGAGAGCAGGCGTTTATCGACCAGGTAGTCGCTGGGCGAGCGGGCCGTCCGGGAGCACTGCTGAGCATTCTAGAGGCAGTGCAAAACCATAATCCTCACAACTACCTGCCGATGGATGCGCTGCGTTACGTAGCGGCCAAGGCCGACGTGCCCTTATCGCAGATCTATAGCGTGGCGACGTTCTATGCCTTCTTCAACCTGCGTCCGCAGGGCGATAACACCATATGCATATGCCGTGGAACGGCGTGCCATACGCGCGGGTCGCGCAGCCTGCTGCAGACGCTGCGGCTGGACCTCGGACTGGGGGCGGATGATGCGGAGAACGCCAGCGAAGCTGACAAGGTGTCGCTGACTACTCCGGACAACAAGTTCACGGTGCGCACGGTGGCGTGCTTCGGGCAGTGCGCGCTGGCGCCGGTGGTGGAGATCAATCACCGGATCTGCGGGCATGTGAACGAACGCACCATGCAGCGCGAGATTCGCAATCTTGAGCGGGAGAGTGAATGATGCCCCGAATTCTGGATATTGGCGCATTCAACGCTGTTCGCGAAGCCGGTCTTGCGAAGCTAATGCCGAGCGCGCCCCGAATTACCGTGGGAATGGGTACGTGCGGGCGCGGTAATGGCGCGGAAGGCGTGTTTCATGCGTTTGCTGAGTTGATCGAACGCTCGGGCGACGAAATCGTGCTGGCGGGAGTGGGTTGCTTTGGCGCGTGCTTCCAGGAACCGCTGGTGACGGTGCGTCTGCCGGGACAGCCAATGGTGGTGCTGCATCGCGTGCAGGCAAATGATGCGGGGCGCATTCTTCACGACGCGGCGACGGGGAAGCTGACGCCGGACCTGATCTATTCCAAGATCGAAGAATGGGATCACGTGACCGGCTATTTGAAGTACGGGCACGGGTATCCGGAGATTCCGCGATGGAATGAAGTGCCGTTCTTCAAAGGTCAGAAGAAGATCGTTCTGCGGAATTGCGGATTCATCAATCCTGACGATATTGAGGAGTACATCGGAATTGGCGGCTACCAGGCGCTGTATAGCGTGCTGATCGAGGGGCGGCCGGAGAAGGTGATCGAGCAGGTGAAGGCTTCGAAGCTGCGCGGGCGCGGCGGCGCAGGATTTCCCACGGGCAACAAGTGGGAGTTCCTGGCGAAGGCGAAGGCGGATACGAAGTACATCATCTGCAATGCGGATGAAGGCGATCCGGGCGCGTACATGAATCGCAACGAGATCGAGAGCGATCCGCACTCGCTGCTGGAAGGGATGATTATCGGCGGATACGTGACGGGCGCGACGGAAGGAATCGTATATGTGCGCGCGGAGTATCCGCTGGCGGTGCACAGGCTGTCGCGGGCGATCGAGCAGGCGCGTGAGTACGGGCTGCTCGGCGAGAACATCCTGGGTCGCGGATTCAAATTCAACATCGATCTGGTGGAGGGCGCGGGCGCGTTCGTTTGCGGCGAAGAGACGGCGCTGATTGCGTCCCTCGAAGGCTTTGCGGGAAGACCACGTCCGAGGCCGCCATTCCCGGCACAGAAGGGATTGTGGGGGAAACCGACCAACATCAACAACGTCGAGACCTGGTACAACATCGCGCCGATCGTGACCAAGGGTCCGGCGTGGTTCTCGGAGACGGGCAGTCCGAAGAGCGCGGGAACCAAAGTCTTCTCGCTGGTGGGCAAGGTGCGCAGCACGGGACTGGTGGAGATGCCGCTGGGGACGCCGCTGAAGACGTTTATCTACGACATAGGCGAGGGAAGCGCGAGTGCATCGCCGATCAAGTCGGTGCAGACTGGAGGTCCGTCGGGCGGATGCATTCCGCAGGAGATGTTCGACACCGCTGTCGATTACGAGAGCCTGGCGCAACTCGGATCGATCATGGGTTCGGGCGGCATGGTGGTGATGGATGAAGACAACTGCATGGTGGACGTAGCGCGGTACTTCATCGAGTTCACACATTCGGAGTCGTGCGGAAAATGCGTGCCGTGCCGGGTTGGGCTGAACAAATCGCTGCGCATGTTGAATGCGATCACGGATGGATCGGGCACGATGCACCAGTTGGACGTGCTGGACGAACTGGCGCGGTACGTGCGCGATTGTTCGCTATGCGGGTTGGGACAGACGGCGCCGAATCCGGTGCTGACGACCATGCGGCACTTCCGGCATGAATTTGAAGATCACATCTTGGGGCGGCGATGTGCGGCAGGCGTCTGCGAAGATCTGGCGCTTTCGCCATGCGAGAACAGCTGTCCTCTGCACATGAATATTCCGCGCTTCCTCGAATTGCAACGCGAGGAGCGGCTGGATGACGCGTTCCTGTCGGTGATCATGGACAACCCGTTGCCAGCCTCGACGGGACGTGTGTGCCAGCATCCGTGCGACCGGCGCTGCCGGCGGCAGACAGTGGATGAGCCGGTGAATATGCGTGAGGTGCATCGCTTCATCGCTGATTCGATACTGCTATCGGATCGCTTCGAGGAAGCAGTGTCGCAACTAGCCAAGCGCAAGCTGGAACTTACAGGGCGCAAGATCGCGATTGCAGGTGCTGGGCCTGCGGGGCTGACAGCGGCGTTCTACCTGGCGATGCTGGGACACGACGTCACGGTATTCGATGAGAAGGCTGAGGCAGGCGGGATGCTCAGGTTTGCGCTGCCGGAGTATCGGCTGCCGAAGGCGGTGCTGCGAAAAGAGATTGAGCTCATCGAGCGATTGGGCGTGAAGTTCACGTTCAATACGCGCATCGGGTTCGACATTTCGCTGAACGAATTGGATGACCGTTTCGACGCGGTGTTCCTGTCGATCGGGACGTGGAAAGAGTCGTGGGTGTATCTGCCGGGACACGGAGTTGAAAGGCGTGTATCCGGCGCTGCTGTTCCTGGAGTCGGTGGCGAAAAACGAAGAGCTGAAGTTGGGCAAGAAAGTGGTCGTGATCGGCGGTGGCAATGCGGCGATCGATTCGGCGCGAACGGCGCTGCGACGGGGAGCGAATGTAACCGTGATCTACCGGCGCGAGCGTAAAGACATGCCTGCGATCGAAGAAGAGACCGCAGCCGCACAGGCGGAGGGCGTGAAGTTTGCATTCCTGGCGGCGCCGCACCGGATTGTTGGCGACGCAAAAGGGAATGTGAAGGCGATCGAGATCGTAAAGACACGGCTGGGCGAGTACGACGGATCGGGGCGAAGAAAGCCGGTGCCAACGGATGAGATACAGCGCTTCGAATGCGATTCGGTGATCCTGGCTGTGGGTGAGACGTTCGACCTGGACTTCGCGCGAGCGTCGGGCCTGGGCATGAAAGAGGCGGGCACGATCGAGGTAAATCGCTTCTCGCTGGAGACGACGCGACCGCGATTCTATGCGGGAGGAGACGTGATCACTGGTGCGTCGAACGTGTCGAACGCCATGGCATATGGCAAGCAGGCGGCGCAGAACATCGATCAGCAACTGATGGAAGTGCGGCGATGGGAGCAGCTGTTCCCGAAGATCGAGTACGACCTGCGAGTGCCGGAGAATCCGAGTGAAAGCCGGAGGCACGGCGGTCACGAGCTGGTGGCAGTAGCCAGAGCGAAATCCGAAGAAGAGGTTGTGACTGGATTAAGCGGCTCGGAAGCAGTGGATGAGGCGTGCCGGTGCTTGCGGTGCGACGTGAAGGTAGAAGCCTGAGAGAGGAGCCCATGCCTAAGAAACTTCAGCTTCGAATTGATGGTGAGCTGGTGAGCGCCATGGAGGGCGAAACGATTCTCCAGGCGGCGAGGAAGAGCAGTAAGTACATTCCGACGCTCTGCTATCTCGAGGGATTGAGTCCGGTTGGCGGATGCCGGCTATGCATGGTGGAGGTTTCGGGGATCGACCGGCTGGTGCCGGCGTGCACGACACCGATCCAGGAAGGGATGTCGGTGGCGACGACCTCGGCGAAGTTGACGCGTTACCGGAAGATCACGCTGGAGCTGCTGTTCGTGGAGCGGAATCACATCTGCGCGGTATGCGTGTCGAATGGCCACTGCGAGTTGCAAACGATGGCGTCGCAGATGGGAATCACGAATGTGCGGTTCTCGTACAACTATCCCAAGCTGTCGGTGGACCAGTCACATCCGCGATACGTGCTAGATCACAACCGGTGCATCCTGTGTACGCGATGCGTGCGAGTGTGCGCGGAGCTGGAAGGCGCGCATGTCTGGGAGATCACCGCGCGCGGCATTCATGCGCGAGTTCAGAGCGATCTGAACCAGAAGTGGGGAGAATCGCGCGGGTGTACGAATTGCGGAAAGTGTGTGCAGGCATGTCCGACGGGCGCGCTGGCGGAGAAGGGCTGGGCGGTGGAAGAGATGGTCAAGCGGAATGACAACATCAGCCTCCTGGCGCACCGGAAAGGAACAGAGGCATGAAACGAGTGAAAGTGGCCACGATATGGCTGGACGGATGCTCGGGATGCCACATGTCACTGCTCGATATGGATGCGACGATCATTGCGCTGGCGCGGCGGATCGACATTGTGTACGGCCCGTTGGTCGACGAGCAAGAGTTTCCGGAAGATGTCGACGTGACGTTAGTTGAAGGGGCCGTCAGCTCGCAGGAAGATGCGTGGCGGGTGCAGAAGATTCGGCAGCGCACCAAGACGCTGATCGCGCTGGGCGACTGCGCGGTTACGAGCAATGTGCCGGCGATGCGGAATGCGATTCCCGTCAGCCAGTTGCTGCAGAAGATTTATGGCGGCGGCAAGGATGTTCCGGGAGACCGGTTGCCTGCACTGCTAAACCAGTCACGACCGGTGCACGAGTTTGTGAAGGTCGATATGTTTTTGCCGGGCTGTCCGCCAAGTTCGAAGCTGATTGCGGGTGTGCTGACGGATCTGCTGGATGGAAAGAAGCCTGATCTGGCAGGGAAAGTGAAATTTGGTTAAGGAGCATGCGATGAAGCGCATCACGATAGAGCCGGTCAGCCGCATCGAAGGTCATGCCAAGATCACGATTCAGCTGGGAGACGATGGCAAGGTCGCTAATACCGAATTTCAAGTCACGCAGGTGCGCGGGTTCGAGAAATTCACCGAAGGGCGACCGTTTTACGAGATGCCGGGAATCACGTCGCGCATTTGCGGGATTTGCCCGGTGAGCCATGCGCTGGCGTCGGCGAAGGCGTGCGAAGCGATTATGGCCGTGCGCATTCCACCGGCCGCGAAGAATCTGCGGGAACTGATTCACTGCGCACAATATGTGCAGTCGCATGCGCTGAGCTTCTTCTATCTGTCGGCGCCGGATTTTCTGTTGGGGATGGATTCCGATCCGCTGAGTAGGAATATCCTCGGAATCATCCGGAAGCATCCGGATGTGGCGCGGGATGGGATAGAGCTGCGGAAGTTCGGGCTGCAGATCATTGAGGGTGTGGCGAAGGAACGGGTTCATGCGTCGTGGATCGTGCCGGGTGGCGTGAACGCGCCGATGACGGTACAGGTACGCGATCGAATCCTGGCAGATTTGCCGGAGGCGAAGGCGATCACGCAGCGGACGTTCCGATTCTTCAAGGCTGTGCTCGACGACTATAAAGATGAGATTGCGAATTTCGGCACAGCGCCAACGATGCATGCGGGGCTAGTGGATCGAAAGGGCAATCTGCAACTCTATGACGGCATGCTGCGGTTCCGCGGCGCCGCTGGAGAGATCATCGAAGATCAGATTCCAGTGGACGAGTATTCACAGTGGATTGGTGAAATGAGTCTGCGGGATTCGTATCTGAAGGCACCGTTCTACAAGCCGATTGGATATCCCAATGGCGTGTACCGTGTGGGACCACTGGCGCGGCTGAACGTGATTGATAGCTACGGAACGCCGGCGGCGGATGTCGAGCGCAAAGAGTTTGCGAACCGGTTCCCGCTGCCGGCGCAGAGCGCGTTTCTGTATCACTACGCGCGGCTGATCGAGATCGTGTATGCGCTGGAGAAGATCGAGAAGTTGCTTGGCGATCCGGTGACGCTGGATGAACATGTGCGTGCGAAGGCCGGTGTGAATGCGCTGGAAGGCGTAGGCGTGATCGAGGCTCCGCGCGGGACGCTGATCCATCATTACAAGGTCGATGAGCAGGGGGCGATGAAGTGGGCGAACCTGATCGTGGCGACCGGGCACAACAACCTGGCGATGGGCCAGAGTGTACGGCAGGTGAGCGAACGCTACGTCAACGGGGACAAGCTGGAGGAAGGCGCGCTAAATCGCGTGGCGGCCGTAGTGCGCGCGTATGATCCGTGCCTGAGTTGTTCGACACATGCGATGGGACAGCCGGCGGTGAGGATACGGTTGGTGGATAGTCGGGGAAGAGTGTTGGATGAAGTAGAGAACTAATTGCCACAGCGATAACGCGAGGTCCCTCGACTCGCGGCCGCGCGATCCAAAAGCGGATCGCAAAAACTCTGCGGCCACTCGCTCGGAATGACAGATATAACGACCCAATCAAGTCAACGGAGGGCTCGTTCGCTTCGGATTGAAGCGAATGCGGGTCAGGAGATAGCGCGCAAGCCGGAGATAACGACAGCGCCCACGGCCCAGTTCCAGGCTACCTCGACTTCTACTTCTCCCTCGGTGCTGAAGACGCGGAGGGTTTGGCAGGGCTTGAGGCCGGTGAAGGTGTGGCGGATGCACAAGCCGCGCTGGCTGAAGTTCACCAGGTCGGCATGGAACTCGTGAGTGCCCGCGTTGTCTTCGAGAGCGACTTTACCTGCCCTTCGGCCGGCAAACGAGGTTCGCTACGGCGATCGGCAAAGATCGGTGCGTCGGCGGCGATCAGCTCAATCCAGTCTCGCTCGTTACTCATGGGCTGAAGCAACATAATGCAGGGTCGGGTAGCACCGCAAAGCACGTTCGTAACGATTGGCGAATGGACTGAAGTAACTTAGGTCTTCGCCATGGCAGGGGAGCTGGCAACGCGGCTCTGGATGTCGTTCATCTGCAGAGACTTCCTGTGAATGCCGGGTGCTGTACTCAAACGACCAAATCCGTCACCGCTAGTGCCCGGCAGAGACCGCACCGACGGCTTGCATCGAGGGTAGGTCCTTCACATCCCATCCACCGCCGAGGGCTTTGATCAGTTGAACGCTCGCGGTCATGCGGCGGCCGAGAATTTGGACAGCGGTGCGTTCGTTGTTAAGCGCGATACTTTGGGCAGTGAGAACTTCCAGGTAAGTAGTCACGCCGCCCCGGTAGCGATTGTTAGAAAGCGTGAGAGATTGCTCAGCGGAAGTGACGGCTACCTGCTGGGTTTGGGCCTCACTGTCGAGAATTCGTTGCGCAGCAAGATTGTCTTCCACCTCCTGGAAGGCGCTTAGGACCGTCTGGCGATAGTTGGCGACGGTCTGATCATAAGTGGACTGAGCTTGTTGCGTAACTGCGCGGCGGCGGCCAGCGTCGAAAACGGTTTGCACTGCCGATGCGCCGAGGGACCAGAATCCACTGGAGCCGTTCAGCAGTAATCCCCAGGTGGCACTCTCAAAACCGCCGCTGGCGCCAAGATTCAGAATCGGATAATAAGCTGCTTTGGCGATGCCGATGCCTGCGTTCGCGGAGGCCATCTGGCGCTCGAAAGAAGCAATGTCAGGGCGCCGCTCCAGAAGATCCGAGGGAAGACCAGGAGGAATGATCGGCGGAGGAGCATTCAACGGATTGGCCGGAAGACTGAAAGTCGCCGGAGGTTTGCCGACCAGCACGGCGATGGCATGCTCGAACTGCGCGCGCGAAAGTTCGTCATCGATGGCAAGAGCGCGGGTGGTCTCCAGTTGCGTTTGCGCCTGCGCGACATCAACTTGCGATGCGACTCCACCCTTGTAGCGGTTCTGCGTCAACTCCAGAGCTTTCTGGAAGGCGGTGACGGTGGAGTTCAGGAGCTGCTGCTCGGCATCGAGGCTGCGCATGAGGAAGTAGTCGACGGCTAACTCGGCGTGAAGACTGAGGCTGACGTTCTCGAGGTCGGCCGCGCTGGCCTGCGCATTCTCGCGGCTTTGCTCGACTGTGCGGCGAACGCGTCCCCAAAGGTCAACTTCATAGGAGACGTCCATGGGGAGGATGAGATCGTTGTAGCTGGTCCCGTTGGTGGTAGATCCTAACGGGCGATGCTGTGAGAGGTGAATTCGATTGATGTTGGGGTTCGCGGTAACGGTCGGGAAGTAACTTGCGCGAGTGAAACGAACGAGCGCGCGAGCTTGCGCATACTGAGCCTGCGAAGCCTTCAGCGTCTGGTTGGAAACACTGATCTGCTCTTCGAGTGCGTTCAGTTGCGGGTCCTGATAAATCTCCCACCATTTGCCCTTGGCGATCTGATCGCTAGGCTGCGCGGTCTTCCACTGGCCAGTCTCCTTGTACTCAGGAGGCGCGGCTACGGGCGGTCGCTGGTATTTAGGGCCGACGGTGCATGCAGCCATCAGCAAAATGAATGGAAGCAGAGATACGACGCGAAGGTGATTGGGAGCAGCAGGCGCAGATCTCACCTAGTAGCCCCTGCGGCGTTTTGAGAAATGCGGACCTGCTGGCCGGGCAGCAGAGAGTCCAGGGGATTCACGATGATGGATTCGTTTCCGGTAAGGCCCGAGATGATTTCGACTTCGGTGCCAAAATCGCGGCCGATGGTGACCGGAAGCAGAGCAGCTTTGTTGTCGTTCACCGTCGCGAGGCGCAGGCCTTCTGAGCGGAACATCAGAGAGGTTGCGGGAACGATATAACTCGAACTGCCCGCGGGCAGCTTCAGGTGCAGAGCCGCATAGGCTCCGGGGAGCAGTTCACCATTCGCGTTGTCGACTTCGAATTGCACCAGCAAAGTGCGAGAGGAAGGATCGATAGAGTCCGAGGTCGAGACGAGTTTGCCGGGGACGCGCTTGCCGGGAAGATCGGGGAAGGTGAGATCGGCGACGAGACCGGGCTTCGCGTTGCGCGAATAATCCTGCGGAACGTTCACGTATGCACGGAGCTTCTTCACGGACGCAATGTGGAAGAGTTCGCGCCCGGGACCGCCGCTGCTGCCGGAATCAATCAACTGTCCGATGTCGGTGTTACGGGCGGTGATCACGCCGTCGAAGGGAGCATAGATCTTCTGGAATGACAGGAGCTCCGTAAGCCGTTGAACGTTGGCTTCGCCCGGACTTCACGATGGCTTTCTTGGCTTCGAAATCGCCTGCGGCGTTGTCAGCGTCCTGCTTGGAAACAGAGTCTGTCTTGAGCAAGCCGGCATAACGATCGGCAGTTATCTGCGATAGAGTGCAGGTTCGCTTCCGCGGTGTTGAGATCGGCGCGTGCCTGACGCAATTGCTGATCGACTTCAGGCGTATCGATTTCCGCAAGCAACTGACCGGCTTTGACGCGCGTGCCAATGTCGGCATACCACTTTTTCAAATAGCCGTTGGTGCGGGCGTAAATGGGAGCGTCGGTGAAGGCCTGCACATTGGCGGGCAATACGATCTCTTCGGCCGCAGCCGCGCGCTTCAGGGGCACCACGCGCACTATGGGTATCGCCATCGCATCTGTTTCCTGACGAAGAGCAGCGCGGGCACGCTGGCGAGGGATGATACCGGCGGCGACGATCACCGCTACAACGACAAGGAAAGCCACTGCAAACAGCACGAGCCGGCCACGTCCGCTCGGCGGTGGCTGCGGTAGCGGATCCATAACTCGCGTTCTAGATTGTTCTTCCAACTTCATATTTATTCCAATCGACTCAAATAGAAACCGGTTCAACCGCCTGCTTCTCTTCGGTGTGCTTTCGTTCCGCGAGGAAAGTGTGAATCAATCCGAAGAGAATAGGAACAAAGAACAGTGTGGAGACAGTAGCGAGCAAAAGGCCGCCGATAACGGCGCGGCCAAGAGGCGCATTCTGTTCGCCGCCTTCTCCCATGCCGACGGCCATGGGCAACATGCCGATGATCATGGCCAAGGCAGTCATCAGCACCGGGCGGAAACGAGTGAAGCCGGCTTTGAGCGCGGCTTCCATTGCCGTCGCGCCTTCAGCTAACTGCTCCTTCGCGAAGCTTACTACCAGAATGCTGTTCGCAGTCGCCACGCCCATACACATGATCGATCCAGTGAGAGCCGGAACGCTGATCGTAGTGTGCGTGATGAAGAGAAACCAAACGATCCCGGCCAGCGCGGCTGGTAGCGCAGAGATGATGATGAACGGATCGAGCCATGACTGGAAGTTCACCACGATCAAGAAGTAGACCAGCACGATCGAAAAGATCAGACCGAAGATCAGGCCGGAGAACGAGGAGCGCATGGTCTCGATCTGCCCGCGCACGACCAGTTCACTGCCGCCCGGTAGGTCTTTGCGGCTCGCCTCGAGGATCTTATTCATGTCGGACGCGACACCGCCGAGATCGCGGCCCTGAACGGTGCCGTAAATATCGACAACAGGCGCAGCGTCACGATGAGAGACGACGGCGAGGCCTTCTCCGCGATTGATCGAGGCCAGCGTACCAAGTATTTGCGGCTTCGTGGTTCCCGGTCCCGATACCGGGACGTTGGAGATGTCCTGAAGTGAGTCCAAGCGATATTGGGGCGTTTGAGTCGCAATCGAATAGCTGACGCCGTTTTTCGGATCAAGCCAGAAACTGGGCGACGTCTGGAAGCTGCCACTGAGAGAAACGAGCAGGTTATTGGCAATATCGCGCTGGGTGAATCCGGCGCCTTCCGCACGAGTTCGATCGACATAGATGTGCAGCTTCGGCTGATTAAACGCCTGCTGAATGCGCAGGTCAGCGGTTCCGGGCACGTATTTCAGCTTCTGCAGTAGATTGTCGGCAAATTGACGATTGCCCTCCATGTTGCGGCCCACTACCTGGATGTCAATCGGCGAGGGAAGGCCGAAGTTCAGGATCTGGCTGACGATATCCGCGGGAAGGAATGAGAAGCTGACTCCCGGGAAATCCTGTGCGAGCTTGATGCGCAGATCGTGAATGTAATCGTCAGTGGAGTGATGTTTTTCGTTGAGACTGACGAGGATGTCGGCGTCGGCAGGGCCAATGGGAGCGGACGTGCTGTACGAGAGATTGATTCCGCTGAACGGCAGGCCAATGTTGTCGATGATGCTATCGATCTCCTGCTGCGGGATCTCCTGGCGGATGCTGGTTTCGATGTTGTCGCAAAGTCGCGCAGTCTCTTCGATACGCGTTCCGGTGCGGCCGCGCAGGTGAAGGCGGAACTGACCGCTATCCACTGAGGGGAAGAAGTCCTGTCCCAGCCACGGTAAGAGCAGGAATGAGAGCAGACAGAACAGCATGAACAAAGCGGCAAATGCACCTCGATGGTGCAGGCAGCGTTCGAGTAGACCGTGATACGCGGTGCGCAAACGCTCAAACTGATTTTCGAAACTCGCTTGCACGCGCAAGAAGGGGTTGCGGCTGCCCGCCTTACGCTCTCGATGATCGTCGTGGTGCACCTTGAGCAGATACTTCGCCATGGTCGGAACCAGGGTTCGCGACAGGAAATAGGAGGCGAGCATGGCGAAGACGACGGCTTCCGCGAGAGGAACGAAGAGGAAGCGCGCCACTCCGGTGAGGAAGAACATCGGAACGAACACGATGCAGATGCAGAGCGTGGAAACGAAAGCAGGGATAGCAATTTGCGAAGCGCCGGTAAGAATGGCGTCTTCAATGTCCTTGTTGCCGGCTTCGAGATTGCGATTGATATTCTCGATTTCGACGGTCGCGTCGTCGACGAGGATTCCGACCGCGAGCGCGAGTCCGCCGAGCGTCATGATGTTGATGGTCTCGCCCAACGCGCTCATGATGATGATGGAACTGAGAATCGAGAGCGGAATCGAGACCGCGATGATGATGGTGCTACGCCAGCTGCCCAGGAAGATCAGGATCATCAGGCCAGTTAGGCAAGCGGCGATGACGGCTTCGCGGATGACACCGTTAATCGAGGCGCGAACGAAGATGGACTGATCGGCAAGCGGAGTAACGACGAGCTCCGGCGGCAGCGAACCGTGAATCTTCTGCAGCGTCGCTTTTACCTGCGAAATGATGTCGAGGGTAGAGGCACCGCCGGTTTTTAGAACGGAGAGCAGAGCCGAGCGCTGGCCGTCGACGCGGACGATGTTGGTTTGCGGCGGCGCTCCGTCACGGACAAAGGCCACGTCGCGTATATAAACGATCGCGCCATTCACGGTGCGGATCGGAAGGTCGTTCAGCTCCTGAACCGTGCGAGGACTGCCGTTGAGATCGACGTCATATTCAAGAGGACCGATCTTGGAAGTGCCGGCGGGGAGAATGAGGTTCTGAGCGCTGATCGCGTTGACTACGTCGACGGGCGTCAGTCCCTTTGACTGAAGCGCGGTGGTGTTCAGATCGACTTGCACCTGACGCTGCTTGCCACCGTAGGGATACGGCATGGCAGCGCCGGGAACCGTGACCAGGCGAATGCGAACTGAGTTGAGCGCCAGATCGTTGAGTTGCGCTTCAGAAAGTCCCTTACCGGAAAAGCCAAGCTGCAAAATTGGAACGCTGGAAGCGCTGTAAGTGATCACCAGCGGCGGCGTGGTGCCGGCTGGCAACTGGCGTAACTGTGTCTGCGAGATTGCGGTGATCTGAGCAATCGCGGCTTCGATGCGAACATTCGGCTGGAAGAAAACTTTAACGACTGCGATGCCGTTGAGGGACTGCGACTCGGTATGCTCGATGTCGTTGACCGTCGTGGTCAGAGATCGCTCGGTCAGGGTCACGATGCGATCCGACATCTCCTGCGCGTTCAGGCCGGTGTAATTCCAGATGATGCTGACGACGGGGATGTTGATGTTGGGGAAGATGTCGGTCGGAGTGCGCAGAATTACGATGGGCCCCAGGATGAGGAGCAGAATAGCGAGAACTACAAAAGTGTAAGGCCGCCGTAGAGCGACTCGAACAATCCACATCGATGCTTGGGTCCTTAACCGCCGGTCACATTCACGGCCGAACTGACGCAACAGCACTAATGCTAGCTTGCGGCATGTAAGTGTTCACTTACTATTAAAGCGTAAATCACGGGCCGGGCGCTAACCTTTACATACTTTTACACTTGGCGAATTAGCAGCGCGCGGAAGTCCCGTATTTGGAACGACAGCAGCACAGGACAAAGCTGCTGGTTTTTTGGATGACTGGCGGGTACAGGTCGATCCACGGATTTAGAGAGAGTTGAGCGCGAAACCTGTGCCCGCTCAGCTTTATTTGGGATACCAATCGATGAGCCGTACCTCGATGCCAGTCCCTTCAAGTTTCTTCTGGAAGATGGCCAGGTCCGATCCACGGTAGTGGTAGGGAATCACAACTTTCGGATGGAAGGCCTTCACCGCGTCGGCCGCTTCTTCCGGCGGCATGGTGTAGGGCAGGTTCATACATACGAAAGCCACGTCGATGTTCTTGAGAGCGCGCATCTCGGGAACGCCTTCGGTGTCGCCGGAAAAATAAAAGCGAACGCCACCATAGGTGAGAACGTAACCGTTGCCGCGTCCCTTGTCGTGAAAGAGCTTTCCTGGCGCAGGCCCACGAGTGAGGTTGTAGGCGGGAATCGCTTCGATGGTCCAGTCCTGCCACTTCTTGCTCTCGCCGTTTGCGATTGGTTTGGCTGTCGTTATGGTGCTCACAACGGCAGGTGCGGCGAGAATCTCGGTTCCGGGCTTGCTGATGGCGGTCAGAGAAGCGGGATCCATGTGATCGCCGTGAATGTCCGTGATCAGAACCAGGTCGGCTTTGGGCTGTCCAGCGAAATTCGCGGGCTTGGCAGGGTCCAGGTAAATCACCTTGCCGCCGGCTTCAATCAGAGTGCTGGCATGATACAGCGGAGTGATTTTGACTGGCCCGGCTGATGTGGGGAAGACTTGCGTCGCTCCGCCAGCCTGGGCAGAGCAAGTGAAGGCAAACAGCAGGCAGATGAGAAGAAGAGAAAGTTTCATTTCGTCCTCGATCGGTGAGCACCCGGAATTGACGGCGGCTGAGGGCCGTCGCAAACGGTGACAATGATACCGTGTCGTGGCGGCCGCCGCAGGGACAATCCTTTTGATTGATGACGATCTATGACTGTTTGCTGCGATAGCGGCGGATGGTGAGATTGTGGCGATCGGAGCGATAGAGGCCGAGCATGTAAATGATGGGCAATCCTTTGCCCGAGTAAATCACCTGGCGTACACGCAATAACGGCGCGCCTTTGGGGACGGAGAAAAGCTTGGCCATGCGAGTATCGGCAGCGGTGGCGTCGATTTCTTCATCGGCGTAGGCCAGTTCGACGCCAAACTCGTGTTCGAGAATCATGAAGAGCGATCCACGTTCGAGCGCGGCGCGATTCAACCCAGGGAACGATTCTGCGGACATGTAACAGATTTCGAGGGCAAATGGTTCTTCGCCGCCCTGGCGAAGGCGCTCGAGACGGAGGAGGCGTCCACCATTGGGAAGCGCGAGGCGCGCGGCGATCTCTTGTTCGTCTTCCACTGTTTGAAGAGAGATAAGTTTAGAGCGCGCGGTGAGGCTGCGTCCGGCCATGAGCTCGGTGTAGCTCATCAACCGATTGAAATGAATTTTCGGAGGCGCAACAAAAGTGCCGGCGCCACGGCGGCGCTCCACCATGCCTTCGCGTTCGAGCTCGGCGAGCGCGTGGCGGGCGGTCATCAAGCTGACCTTATGAATGCGAGCTAACTCGCGCTCGGAGCTGACTTCATCTCCGGGCTTGAGCTGTCCGCTTTCAATCCGTTTCAGGATGATTCCCTGGATCCGCTTGTACGCGGGTATTCCATTCTGGCGAGTGCGCAACATGCATTGGACCTGTGCTGAGTATAGCGTAGCGGGTTCGGGCTTTCGGTGATGTGGGGGCGACGGAGCCGGCGTTGATGCACGTACGCAACTTGATCCCGAGGACTACCCCACTCAAGCCAAAAGAAGGCTTGAATGGGCCACCAGCGCAAATTTGGGTCGTCCGAGGCACATGCGGGGGCACCAGTGATTGGGGTTCTGGGAAAATCGAAACCGAAAATGGACAGCGAACGAGAAACGATTTCGGACCAGAGTCGAGATTTGGCAATTCCATCACGCCAAGAGAACGCGAGAAGGGCACCCTCAGATTGCTGGTGATAGGCAATGCGACAGAGGACACCCGACGGATACTTGCTTTGTTTTCAATGAGAGCGTCGTGACCCCCTCCCCCCTCACGCTATCCGAAGGACGGAAGCTTCAACACGGATCGGCGAAGGACCGGGCTGGCGGCCCACTGGACCGGCCCTTTCCAGAAGAAGGAAAGGACCGGGCACCCTTTAGTCGTGGTTTGAAAGCTCTTTCACGATATTCGTGACGAAAGCCTTCGCGTCACCGAACAGCATCAGCGTGTTGTCCATGTAATACAGCGGGTTATCGATGCCGGCAAAGCCCGGATTCATGCTGCGCTTGATCACCATCGTGGTGTGCGCCTTCTCAACGTCGAGTACGGGCATCCCGTAAATGGGACTCGATTTGTCGGTCTTGGCCGCCGGATTGGTCACGTCGTTCGCGCCGATGACCAGCGCCACATCCGTTTGCGGGAAGTCGCCGTTGATTTCATCCATCTCTTTCAGGTGATCGTAAGGCACGTTGGCTTCGGCGAGGAGCACGTTCATGTGGCCGGGCATGCGGCCGGCGACAGGATGAATGGCGAACTCCACATCGATGCCGCGCTTGGTGAGCACGTCGTAGAGTTCGCGGACTTTGTGCTGAGCCTGGGCGACGGCCATGCCATATCCAGGGACGATGACGACCTTACTCGCGGCCCCCAAAATTCCTGCGGCATCTTCGGGTGAAGCGCTGCGCACGGGACGTTCTTCCTTCACCGCTGCGGTCGACGCGGTAACTTGGCCGAAAGCTCCGAACAGAACGTTGGTGAACGACCGGTTCATGGCTTTGCACATGATGACGGAGAGAATGAATCCCGAAGAGCCATCGAGCGCGCCCGCGACGATCAGGACTTTGCTGTTCAGAACGAATCCCAGCAGAGCGGCAGAAAAGCCGGCGTAGGAATTCAAGAGCGAAATCACCGTTGGCATGTCGGCGCCGCCGATCGGCGTTACCAGCAAGACTCCGAAGGTCAGCGCGACGATCACCATGACGGGGAACAGCCACATCTGCGCAGGATTGATCACCATCAGGATCGCGAGCAGCAATGCCGAGCCAAGCACGGCCAGACTCACGATGTTTTGTCCGCGATAGACGATGGGGCGCTGCGGCAAGATCTCTTGCAGCTTGCCGGCGGCGATCAAGCTGCCGGTAAAGGTCAGGGAGCCGATGATGACCTCGAGGCCGATCTCGCCCATCTGAAAGCGGCTGACGTGCGGAGCGCCGGCGTAATATTCGGCGATTCCGATCATCGCGGCCGAAGCTGCGCCGAAGGAGTGGCTCAACGCGGTTCGCTGGGGAACGGCCGTCATCTTCACCATGCCGAGGGGAATGCCGACGGCCGCGCCGATGATGAGTGGGATGATGATCCACTTGTACTCGGTGAGCTCGGGATTCAGTAATGTGGCTCCGACTGCGAGGGCCGCACCGATTTCGCCAGCGAGCACGCCCCATCGCGCCGTCGTCGGTGAGCTCAGCCACTTGAGCGAAAGAATAAAGAGAATGATCGCTGCGACGTAGGCGAAGTCGAGATACGGCTGCATAGCGGCGATGTTCATGAGTGCTTCGCCTTGCCTGACTTGAACATGCGCAGCATGCGGTCGGTGATAAAGAACCCGCCGACCATATTGCTGAACGAGGCAGCGATGGCGATGGCGCCGAGAATGACCGTCAGCCGGGTCTCATGCCGCCCGGTGATGATGATCGCGGCGACCACTACGATGGCATCGAGCGCGTTGGTCAGCGACATCAGCGGCGTGTGCAGCAGCGGCGAGACACGTTTGATGAGCTCGACGCCGCAAAATCCCGCCAGAATGAAGACGTAAACATTAGAGATGAAATCAGGTGGCATTCGCACTCCTTCTCGTTGAACTGCACAGGTGGCAAATCTTCAACCAATCAGGACTAGCACATTCACGTTCTGCTACCGAACTCTTAGCGCGCGGTTGCTGCCTGAAGCACAGCCGCAACGCGATCGTTCACAACCTCACCCTGATACGCGACGCATGAACCTTTCACGATCTCGTCGTTCATGTCGATGGTGAGAGCGCCCTTCTTCACCAGCAGGTTCAGGAAGTTAGTCACGTTCTTCGAGTACAGCTGGCTGGCGTGGACAGGAATCGTAGCCGGCAAATTCATCGGCGCAAAAATGGTGACTCCGTTGTGGTCGATGGTTTCGCCGGGCTGCGTGAGCTCGCAGTTTCCACCGCCGGGAGCCGCCAGGTCGATGATCACCGAGCCGCGGCGCATATTTTCGACGGCATCGCGTCGCACGAGAAGGGGTGCGCGGCGGCCCGGAACCTGTGCGGTAGTGATAATGACGTCGGTCGTCTTCGCGGTTTGCGCGATCAGATCGCGCCCGCGGTTAAGAGCTTCTTCGGTTAGCTCCTTGGCATAGCCGCCTTTGTCTTCCGTTTGAATGCCGCCGAGGTCGACTTCGAGGAAGATTGCGCCGAGAGACTTAACCTGCTCGCCTGCGGCGGCGCGCACGTCGTAGGCACTGACCACCGCGCCAAGGCGGCGAGCGGTGGCAATGGCCTGCAATCCAGCCACACCGGCGCCGATGACGAACACTTTCGCCGGAGGAACGGTTCCCGCGGCGGTCATCAGTAGAGGGAACATGCGCGGAAGATTGTCGGCAGCGATGAGCGCAGCTTTGTATCCGGCGACGGTGGCCATGGAGGAGAGCGCGTCCATTGCTTGTGCGCGCGTGATACGCGGAACCAGTTCCATGGAGAACAGAGTTGCACCGCGCTGAATGGCCGGGCGCAGAGCCGAAGGATCGTCGAGCGGGCGGAGGAATCCAGTGACGACAGCGCCTTTCTTCAGCAGATCGAGATCGGCAGCAGGCGGACAGTTCACCACGGGGATGACGTCAGCCGAAGAAAGTAGAGAGCTGCGGTCGGCAGAGATCGTTGCGCCGATCTTGGCGTAATCATCGTTGGAGGCGCCGGCATGAAGCCCGCAATTGTTTTCAACCGTGACGTCCACACCTTGCGATTTAAGGTTCTTGACCGCGTCGGGCAAGAGTGCGACGCGAGTCTCGCCGGCGTTACTTTCCCTGAGAATTCCGATCAGCAAAGCTACCTCCCGGTGGACCTTCCGGCCCTAGGTTGCGCGCGCGAAATCGATATAGCCGCGATGTGCATCGGTACGCACCAGCTTAACTCTTAGGCGATCTCCCACATCGAGCCCCTGCTTGCCCTGCACGAGCATGCCTTCGACGTGCGGTTGCAGGACACGGACGAAGCTGCCGTGCTCATTCACTCCGGTGACAATCGCGTCGAAAATCTGGCCGATCTTATCGCTCATGGCCACAGCGGCGATACGTTTGCGCATCTCGCGCTCGACCTTTCGCGCTGCGTCTTCCTTTAAAGTGCAAACGCGCGCAACGTCCGCAAGTTCCGTATCGGAGTATGCCGGCGAGTTCGCGGCCAGCGTGGCCTTGATGATCCGTTGTGTCACCAGATCGGCATAACGACGATTGGGAGCGGTGGAATGAGTGTAATCCTGCACGGCGAGTCCGAAGTGGCCCTGATCAGGATCGCCCGGACGCTCCAGTACGTATTCACCTGGGCCCATCAACTTGATGACGGTGAGCGAAACATCGGGGAAGTGATCGGGATCAACAGCTTTGCGCTTCTGTAGAAAATCGTTCAAGGCTTTGGCGTCCGGTTGGGCGGGTAGATTTCCCCCATGAGCAGCGGCTAGGGCGACAATGCGGTCCCAACGTTCCGGCGTTTTCACAATCCGGCGGATGGACGAGACCGATTCGAGCTTCTGGGCCACCGTTTCGTTGGCGGCGATCATGAAATCTTCGATCAGGTCCGTGGCACGATTCTTTGCGTCCTGAACCAGGTTGACAATCTTCTGATCGACGAGCAACGGGCGGACTTCGATGGTGTCGATGTTCAAGGCACCACGGCGTTCGCGGGCTTTCTTCAGCTGCTGAGCGCATTCATCCTGCAGGCGCAACTGGGCTTGGAGGTCAGGAGAAGCAGCGACTTTGGGCGGTGCCGCGCCGCCATTCCCCAACCAGGTGCCTACCGCGTTGTAGGTAAGCTGAGCGCGATTCTGAAGCAGCGCGGGATAGAGTTCGAATGCCGAGAGGCAGCCATCGGCGTCGACGACAAACTCGATGACGATCGCACGGCGATCCTCGTTTTCCAGAAGCGAAGTGAGCCCGGTGGAAAGCTGCTCGGGCAGCATGGAAAAATTCTCGACGCCGGTATAGACCGTTGTGCCTTCCGCGGCCGCGTGCAGGTCGATAGGCGTGGCCTTGGGCACGAGCCAGTCGACATCAGCAATTCCCACCAGAACCTTGATGCCGCCACCGGGAAGACGCTCGGCAACTTCGACCTGATCGAGATCGCGAGAGGTGTCGTTGTCGATGGACGACCAGAGAAGAGAGCGGAGGTCGCGAAACCCGGGGTCAGGATGAACGTTGGAATTGCTAAGGATTTGTGAAAGCTGTTGATTGACTTGGGGAGGAAAGTCTGGTTGAAAACCATGCTCCTCCATTACCTGCCGAGCTGCCGATTGAAGATCAACCTGCGAAGCGATGTTGTGCATGAAGGATTTAGGGATCGAAGCTCGATTCCGGAAGAGCCTAACACGACCAGGATGCAGGCTCCAACAGGGGCTGAGTTCGCGCGGGAAAATGCCGGGTTATCCACTCAAATTTACCGATGCAGGAGATCAAAAATCTCGATTGTACTTTGCATTCATAACACAGTACTTATTGAGTACTAGTGCGCTGGTCGAAGTGTCCCTATCTGTGCCTCTCTGCGCAGATCAGGGTGAGTCTACCGCGGAATGGTTCCGCGCGCTTAAAGCAAACTTCAGACTTTCGATTTTCCGCACTGGACCTAGTTTCTGGAAAAGAGAGTAAGGATGCCAAGGGCCACTACATATTCTGGTTTGCCGCCGGCTCAGGGACTGTACGATCCCCGCAATGAGCACGACGCTTGCGGAATGGGATTCGTCGCGAGCGTGCGTGGAGAGAAGAGCCACGAGATTATCCGCAAAGGGATTGAGGTGCTGATGAACCTCACCCATCGTGGAGCGTGTGGCTGCGATCCGGAGACCGGCGACGGCGCCGGTGTGCTGATACAGATTCCGCATAAGTTTTTTGCCCGTGAATGCGCCGCGCTGGGTTTCGAGCTGCCGCAGCCGGGTAAGTATGCAGTGGGCATGGTCTTCCTTCCCGTGGAGAAGCACCAGCGGTTGCAGTGCGAAGGCATCCTGGAACGAATTGCCGCAGAAGAAGGCCTGAAGGTTCTGGGCTGGCGGGATACGCCGGTCAACGGTGATGCGATTGGCCGCGAGGCACGCCGCTCGCAGCCCTACATTGAGCAGATTTTTATTTCCTGTCCGGAAGAGATGGGAGAGGACGAGTTCGAGCGCAAGCTGTACATCGTGCGCAAGCGGACGGAGACAGAGTCGGCCGAGTCTGATGTGGAAGACAAGGACATGTTTTATCTTCCATCGCTCTCGTGTCGCACCATCATCTACAAAGGCCTGCTGCTAGCGCCGCAGATTTGTAACTTCTACGGCGATCTCTCCGATCCTGATGCCACCAGCGCTCTCTGCCTGGTACACCAGCGTTTCTCGACGAATACATTTCCCAGTTGGAAGCTAGCCCATCCCTATCGCTACATTGCGCATAACGGCGAGATCAACACGGTTCGTGGAAACGTGAACTGGATGAATGCACGCCAGTCGATCCTGTCGTCGCCACTGTTTGGTGAAGATATCCGCAAGCTGTTTCCGATTGTGACGCCGGGCGGCAGCGACTCCGCTAGCTTCGACAATGCCGTGGAGTTGCTGGTGCAGTCGGGGCGTAGCCTCCCACACGTGATGGCCATGCTGATTCCTGAAGCGTGGGCGGGGAATCCGCATATCAAGCCGGAGAAGCGGGCGTTCTATGAGTATCACGCTTCGCTGATGGAGCCGTGGGACGGTCCGGCGGCGATTGCGTTCACCGACGGACGCGTAATTGGCGCGACGCTCGATCGCAACGGATTGCGGCCCGGGCGTTACATTGTCACGCATGATGACATTGTGGTGGCGGCGTCTGAAGCTGGAGTGCTCGATGTTCCCGCCGACCAGGTGAAAAGGAAAGGGCGTCTTCAGCCCGGCAAGATGTTCCTGGTCGATACCGTGGAAGGGCGGATCATCTCCGATAAGGAGATCAAGCAGCGGTTATCTTCACGGCAGCCGTATGCGGAGTGGCTCGCGGAAAATCAGATCACGATGGATCAGCTGCCGGAGCCGAACCGAGTACACGGTTCGGACCAGCACACGATTCTGAGCCGGCAACGCGCGTTCGGATACACGGAAGAGGATCTGAAGATGATCCTCGAGCCGATGGCGAAGAATGGCGAAGAGCCGATTGGTTCGATGGGCACGGATACGCCGCTTGCGTGCCTGTCTGACCGGCCGCAGCTGCTCTTCAACTATTTCAAGCAGCTGTTCGCGCAGGTTACGAATCCGCCGATCGATCCGATACGCGAAGAGATGGTGATGTCGCTGATCAGCTACATCGGGACCGAGCGCAACATCCTGGAAGAGACGCCTGAGAACTGCCACACGCTGAAACTGCCGCAGCCGATTCTCTCGAATCGCGATCTGGAGAAGCTGCGCCGGGTATCGGCAGGGGATTTGCTGGCTACGACATTGCCAGCGCTGTTCCGCGCGCAGGAAGGCGAAGAAGGGCTAAAGCGCGCACTGGAAGAGTTGTGCCAGAGGGCGTCGCTAGCGGTGAAGTCCGGCTACACGTTGCTGATTCTTTCCGATCGTGGCGTCGATAAGCAGTATGCGCCGATCCCAAGCCTGCTGGCGCTGGCGGCGGTGCACAATCTGCTGGTCCGCGAAGAGACGCGTACACAGGTGGCGTTGATTATCGAGTCTGGCGAACCGCGTGAGGTGATGCACTTTGCGCTGCTGATCGGATATGGTGCGAGCGCGGTGAATCCGTATTTGGCGATCGAGACGCTGGAAGAGCGCGCGTGGCGCGGATATCTGCCGAGCGGCGTGAATCCCGAGAAAGCGGTAAAGAACTTCGTAAAGGCGATCAACAAGGGATTGCTGAAGACCTTCTCGAAGATGGGTATCTCGACGCTGCAGAGTTATCGCGGCGCGCAGGTGTTCGAGGCGATTGGCCTGAACAAGGATCTGGTCGATGCGTATTTTGCTGGAACGACGTCGCGCATTGAAGGCGTGACGCTGGGAGTGCTGGCGCGCGAGGCGCAACTGCGGCACGAACACGCGTACCAGAGCAAGACGGATTATGAGACCGATCTCGCGGTCGGTGGCGCCTATCACTATCGCAGGGACGGCGAGTATCACCTGCTGAATCCGGAGACGATCAGCAAGCTGCAACACGCGGTGCGACAGTCGAATCCGAAGACCTTCAAGGAATACACGGACCTTATCGACAACCAGAACCGCAATCTGTGCACGCTGCGCGGTCTGATGAAGTTTAAGAAGTCCGACAAGCCGGTGCCTATCGACGAAGTCGAGCCGGCGAAAGAGATCGTGAAGCGCTTCACCACGGGCGCGATGTCGTTTGGTTCGATCAGCAAAGAGGCGCACGAGACGCTGGCGATTGCGATGAACCGCATCGGCGGCAAGTCGAATACCGGCGAGGGCGGCGAAGACGAAGCGCGTTTCAAGCCTGATGCGAATGGCGACCTGCGACGGAGCGCGGTGAAGCAGGTGGCGTCGGCACGCTTTGGCGTGACCACAAATTACCTGATCAATGCGGACGAGTTGCAGATCAAGATGGCGCAGGGTGCGAAGCCCGGCGAAGGTGGACAGCTGCCTGGACACAAGGTCGACGACGTGATTGCGCGTCTGCGGCATTCGATCCCCGGCGTGGGATTGATCTCGCCGCCGCCGCACCATGACATCTACTCGATTGAAGATCTGGCGCAGCTGATCTACGACCTGAAGAACGTGAATTCGCGGGCGCGGATTGCGGTCAAACTGGTTGCGGAAGTCGGCGTCGGAACGGTCGCAGCCGGAGTTTCGAAGGCGCACGCGGATGTGGTGCTGATCAGCGGCGACAGCGGAGGCACGGGAGCATCGCCACTGAGTTCGATCAAGCACGCGGGAATTCCGTGGGAACTTGGACTGGCGGAGACGCAGCAGGTGCTGCTGCTGAATGATCTGCGTAGCCGAATCAGAGTGCAGACCGACGGCAAGCTGCAGACCGGGCGCGATGTGACGATTGCGGCGCTGCTGGGTGCAGAAGAATTCGGCTTTGCGACGACGCCGCTGATCGCGATGGGCTGCATCATGATGCGCAAGTGCCACCTGAATACGTGTCCGGTAGGAATTGCGACGCAGGATCCGGAGTTGCGCAAGCGCTTCCAGGGCCAGCCTGAGCACGTGATCAATTTCTTCTTCTTCATTGCCGAGCAAGTGCGCGAATACATGGCGCAGATGGGATTCCGCAAGTTCGACGAGATGGTCGGACGCGTGGAGATGCTCGACGCGCATGCCGCCGCGGATCATTGGAAGGCGAGTGGGCTGGATTTCTCGGCGATCCTGTATAGCCCGGTGCTGCCGGCGCGTGTGGCACGCCATTGCGTGACCAAACAGGATCACGGCCTGGAGCAGGCGCTGGATCATCAACTGATTCAGACTGGCAAGGGAGCGCTTGAATACCGGACGCCGGTCGAAGCCGCGTTCCCGATCCGAAACGTACATCGGACGGTGGGAGCGATGCTGAGCGGCGAGATCGCGCGGCGGTATGGATCGCCGGGGCTGCCGGACGACAGCATCCGGTATAAGTTCGATGGCTCCGCAGGGCAGAGCTTTGGAGCGTTTCTGGCGAAGGGAGTCACGCTAACGCTTGAGGGCGATGCCAACGATTATGTCGGAAAGGGATTGTCGGGCGGCAAGATTGTTGTGTATCCGCCGAAGAGTTCGACGTTCAAGCCGGAAGAAAACATTCTGATCGGCAATGTTGTTCTTTACGGCGCGACCAGCGGCGAGGCGTTCTTCAACGGTGTTGCCGGTGAGCGCTTTGCGGTGCGAAATTCCGGCGCGACTGCGGTTGTCGAGGGGGTTGGCGATCACGGTTGCGAGTACATGACGAACGGCCTGGTGGTTGTGCTCGGTTCGTGCGGACGCAACTTCGCAGCCGGTATGAGCGGCGGCATCGCGTATGTCTTCGACGAGAAGGGCGATTTCACCGAGAAGCGCTGCAACCTGGCGTCGGTGGACCTGGAACCGATCATCGAGACGAAAGATGCGGAGATCATACGCGACCTTGTGAAGAGACACTACGAATTCACCGACAGCCCACGGGCGAAGTGGATTCTGGAAAACTGGGACGACATGCTTCCACGCTTTATCAAAATATTCCCGCACGAGTACAAGCGAGTGCTGGGCGTAGGCCGCGCAGAGCGCGCTTACGTTCCGGGCGCCCCCACGGTCACGATGGCGATGGCGGTTGGGCAGGTGCACCATGGGTAAGCCGACCGGGTTCATGGAATTCGATCGCGAGTTACCGCAGCGCCGCCCCGTAGCGCAGCGCGTGAATGACTGGTTCGAGATTTACCAGGACTTCCCGGAAGACAAGCTGAAGGCGCAGGGTGCGCGTTGCATGGATTGCGGTGTGCCGTTCTGCCACAACGGATGTCCGGTGAACAACATCATTCCCGACTGGAATGATCTCGTTTATCAAGGCCGCTGGAAAGATGCGGTTCGCCGGCTGCATGCGACGAATAACTTTCCGGACTTCACGGGACGAATCTGTCCGGCTCCTTGCGAGGCCGCGTGCGTGTTAGGAATTAACGCGCCGCCGGTGACGATCAAGAATATTGAAAAGAACATTGTGGATCGTGGCTTCGACGAAGGCTGGATCAAGCCCGAACCGCCGAAATTCCGCACGGGAAAAAAGGTTGCGGTGGTGGGCTCGGGTCCTGCGGGACTGGCTGCAGCGCAGCAACTGAATCGCGCCGGACACTGGGTCACCGTGTACGAGAAAGCCGATCGCATCGGCGGACTGCTGCGCTATGGCATTCCGAATTTCAAGCTCGATAAAGGTGTTCTGGATCGGCGCTTGAAGCAGCTCTCAGCCGAGGGCATTCGGTTCGTAACCAAGGCTCACGTTGGGAAAACGCTGCCAGTGGAGGATCTGCAGCACGAGTATGACGCGATCCTGCTGGCAGGCGGATCGGAACAGCCGCGTGATTTGCCGGTACCGGGACGCGAGCTAAAGGGCATCCACTTTGCGATGGAGTTCCTGCCGCAACAGAATCGGCGGTGCGAAGGCGATACGGTTCCGGATGCGTTGGGGATCATGGCGACGGGCAAGCACGTGGTGATCATCGGCGGTGGCGATACGGGCGCGGATTGCCTGGGCACCAGCCATCGGCAGAAGGCGCTATCGATTCATCAGTTCGAGATTATGCCGATGCCGCCGCAGGATCGTGCTGCGCAGACGCCGTGGCCGCTGTGGCCGATGCAGCTGCGTGTGGAAAGTTCGCATGAAGAAGGTGGAGTTCGCGACTGGAGCATTGCCACGCAGAAGTTTACCGGCGACGAACAGGGCAATGTGAAACAGCTGCACGGAATCCGCGTGGGTGCGCCGCCGAAGTTCGAACCGATCGCGGGGACTGAGTTCACGCTGGACGCTGACCTGGTGCTGCTGGCGATGGGATTCACTGGTCCGGTGCGCAACGGCATGCTCGAACAATTCGGCGTGTTGGTCGATCCGCGCGGGAACGTGGCGACAGACGATCAGTACGCCACTTCTGTTCCGGGCGTGTTCGCTGCGGGGGATATGCGCCGCGGACAGTCGCTGGTGGTATGGGCCATCGCCGAAGGCCGTAAGGCCGCGGCAAGTGTCGACACTTATCTGAAGAACGCCCACATACAGCCGGTAATCGCGGCTGCCAGAAGAGGCGCGAGAGTGTCGCTGTAACACAGACGTCAGTCTGCTTTGGCACAGCCCCCGTTCGGATGAGCGGGGGCTTTCAATTTCAAGCAGTCATTTCAGCTACCCCACGACATTCGCCATTCAAATCATTTACACTCGCCGCCGTGCCAGCAGTCATACCCGGAGCACATTTGGACCAGTCGATTCAACACGTGCTGAGCCAGTACAACGATCAGCTTCCGTTGCAGGAAGCGTCGACGATACCGGCGCCCTGGTATACCGATCCGCGAATTGCGGAACTCGAGCGACGCGCTGTTTTCGGCGCAAATTGGCAGTGCGTGGCGCGCGTTGAGCAGGTTGCGCAGCCGGGGCAGTACATCGCGGTCCAGGTTGCAGGCGAACCGGTTGTGGTCGTTCGTGGCACTGATGGGAAGCTGAGGGCATTCTTTAATGTTTGCCGGCATCATGCGGCGGCGGTTGCGCCAGAGCCTTGCGGGTCTGTGCAGTTGTTCCGCTGCCCGTATCACGGATGGAGCTACGGTCTGGATGGCAGTCTGAAGGGAACTCCGGATTTTGCAGGTGTGTGCAATTTCGATCGCGCAGAGAATGGATTGGTTCCGATTGCGGTGGATAGCTGGGAGCAATTTGTTTTCGTATCGCTCGAACCGCCGAGACAAAGTTTGCACGAGTACTTGGGGAACATGGTCTCGCAGGTTGCAGCCATCTTCGTCATCGGCTCGCTGCATTTTTTCGAATCGCGTACCTACACGCTGAACTGCAACTGGAAGGTGTTCGTCGACAACTATCTCGATGGCGGCTATCACGTGCCGTACCTGCATAAGGGTCTGAACAGCGTTCTCGACTACGCGGAGTACACGATCGAAAACGGCGAGCGATTCTGTTTGCAGTCTAGCCCAATGAGTGCGTCGCAGGAAGATGCGCAGGTCGCGGCGACACGCACGGGAGATCGCGCCAACTATTATTGGATCTATCCCAACTTCATGATCAATCTGTATCAGGGCGTAATGGACACGAATCTGGTGATCCCGATGGGCGTCGATAAGACCAAAGTCATCTTTGATTTCTACTTCACGGATGTTTCGGCGGAGAAGCATAAGCAAAACGCCGAGAGCGTGGCGGTCAGCGACCGGATCCAGATGGAAGATCTTGATATTTGCGAGGCGGTACAGCGCGGCCTGAGTTCGCGCGCATACCAGGCTGGACGGCTTTCAGTTCGCCGAGAGGCGGGAGAACATCTTTTTCATCGATTGCTGGCGAGAGATTTGAAATCCGGCATGGAATCAATCGCCGCAAATGGGGGCAATCCTAAATGAGCACGACAGAGCAAATGAGCGACTCGCCTGCGGTTGCGCGGAAGGTATCGAGATACGATGCGATCATAGTGGGCGGCGGGCACAACGGTTTGGTCACGGCGGCTTACCTGGCGAAGGCCGGAAAGCGTGTGCTAGTACTCGAGCGGCGCTATCAACCGGGTGGTGCGTGCGTCACCGAAGAGGTCTGGCCTGGATATCGCGTATCGGTCGCGTCATACCTGAGCAGCCTGCTCTCGCCAAAAGTTACGGCTGACCTGGAGTTGGAAAAGTACGGATACAAGGTCGACGCGAAGGATCCTGCGTTCTTCTCCCCATTCCCTGATAACCGATACCTCTTTATGTGGCAGGACCGGAACAAGACTTTAGCGGAGATCGCGAAATTTTCCCGACACGATGCTGAGGTCTATCCAGCCTACGAAGAGCATCTGGAACGACTGTCGATCGTGGTGGAGAGTCTGCTGCATGTGACGCCGCCGGTGTTCCCGCCGAAGGGAGTGTTTGATCTTCCCGAATACCTGAAATTGCTGGGGAAAATGCGTGGCTTGAGCGCGAAGGAAATAGTTGGATTAGTAAAGATCTTCACGCAGAGCGCTGCAGAGTTTCTGGATGAGTGGTTCGAGAACGAAGAGATCAAAGTCACGCTGGCGACGGACGGCGTAATCGGTGCGAACGGAGGGCCGCGCTCGCCTGGCACGGCATACATCCTGCTGCATCATTGCATGGGCGGAGTGGCGGGTCATCGAGGATTGTGGGGATTTGTACGCGGCGGCATGGGAGCGATCTCCAATGCGATTGCGGCCTCGGCCAAAGCTGCTGGGGCGGAGATCCGGACAGATGCCGAGGTCCAGACGATCAAGATCGAAAATGGACGCGCCCGGGGAGTGGTGCTGCGCTCCGGCGAGGAGTTCGATGCGCCACTGATTGCCAGTAATCTCGACCCGAAGCGAACGTTCCTGCGCCTGGTTGATCAGCGCCATCTCGACGCCGAGTTTCTTGATCAGATTCACAAGTACCGGTGCGAAGGAACCTCGATCAAGATCAACCTGGCGGTTTCGGCGCTTCCCAATTTTCGTGCACTGCCGGGTACGCTGGGGCCGCAGCATCGCGCGACCATGCATATTTGTCCAGACATCGATTATGTCGAGAAGGCATGGGACGACGCGAAATATGGGCGGCCATCCAAGTCACCCTTATTGGAACTGACGTCGCCAACGCAGTACGATGCCTCGCTGGCGCCCGCGGGTAAGCACATCATCGGCATCTTCCTGCAGTATGCGCCCTACCGGCTGCGGGAAGGCACGTGGGACGAGCTTCGGGAGCCGTTCACACGACGAGTCCTGGAGATCATCGACGACTACGCACCCGGGTTTTCGAGCGGAGTTGAGCATGTGCAGACGCTCACGCCGCTCGATCTGGAGAGGGAGTACGGCCTGACCGGCGGCAACATCTTTCATGGAGAGATGAGCATCGACCAGATGTTTATGTTGCGTCCCGTTTCCGGTTGGGCACGATACCGGACGCCCATTCGCGGGCTATTCATGTGCGGCTCGGGAACGCATCCAGGAGGCGGGGTGATGGGCACGCCCGGACACAATGCCGCGCGCGAGATGTTGAAGTTCCATTAACCTGAGCAACTCGGTAGCGGGGAATGGCTTCTCACCCTTTTCCGCGTGCGAAATACAGTGCTGCCAGTGTGGGGCTTACTTCAACCAGTTCTTCTGTTATCGTTCTTAAGGCATTGCAGTGGTTCGACGTAGAATCGAGTGCGCTCGAAAATGAAGAGTCGCCTTCCTAAGTTCGAATTTCACGTCTCGCGCGTTGTCCGCGATCAATATCAGTTCGAAGAGGAATTCTTCTCCTGGAACGGCAACGTTCTATTTGCAAATCCGGCTGCCAGCCGAAGATTTGCAGAGAAGATGAATCGCTTACGCGATGTGCAGAAGCATCCGGAACTGGCGGTTCGCCCCGGTGCGTTAAATGCCATGGGGCTGATCGACGAGGCGCTGCACGCGGTGATGGCGCTCTACCGGCAGCAGCGCGATCCGCGTGCGATGGAAGATGCGGTCGCGTGGTATGAGTCCAGGTTAGGGGCCGAGGCCGTAATACCACACTTTACTGGCATTCACGCAGCAGTTTCCTCCGATCGAGGTCTATCGCGGTAAGCAGAGTGCCCAAGAGTGGCTTGCACAATCGAGCAGCGGGCTGTCGCATCGGGCTATCGCGCTGGAAGAGATGACGATGCTGTGGCTGGCGAATGCGAATCCAGCGTTTCGTCAGTACCGGGAGTTGTTCGACGATACGACGCTGTCGGAGAAAACGGCTTATAAGTCGATCACAACGGGTCTGAAGGACTACTTCGAAACTCGCCCGCGCTTCGGTCCTGAGAATCAGAACCTGATTGAAATGCTACGCGCGCCGGCATTGGCTGCGCCCGACTCGCTGGAAGGCCAACTGGCCTTCATGCGCGAAAAGTGGGCTGCTGTGCTGGGCGACTTCTTGGAACGAATACTGATCGCTCTCGATATTTTCAAAGAAGAAGAGATCGCCACGTGGATGCGCTTTCATCCGCACGGTGCGAAGGGCGCGATGGGGGGCTTAGAGGGCGATTCCAGCGCCGCCGCCGTTCCGCACTTCAACACAAAGGAGCCCGAGTACGAGCGCTTCAGTGCCGACACCGAGTGGATGCCACGCACGGTGATGATGGCAAAGAGCGTGTACGTATGGCTCGACCAGCTCTCGAAGAAATATAACCGACACATACACAGCTTGAGCCAGGTACCGGACGAAGAACTGGATTTGATGGCACGCCGCGGCTTCAATTCGCTGTGGCTAATCGGCTTGTGGGAACGTAGCCGGGCATCGCAACGCATCAAGCAATTGACGGGGAATCCCGAGGCTGCAGCTTCCGCATACTCGCTCGATGATTACATCGTGGCGAATGATCTTGGTGGGGAGAGCGCGTTCCTCAACCTGCGCGACCGCGCCATGCTGCGCGGAATTCGCATGGGCAGCGACATGGTGCCGAATCACATGGGCATCGATTCGCGCTGGGTAGTCGAGCATCCCGACTGGTTCATTCAACTACCGTATAGTCCATTTCCGTCCTATCGGTTTGATGGACCCGACGTTTCCAGCGATGGGCGCGTTGAAATCAAGATTGAAGATCATTACTACGACCGGACGGATGCGGCGGTTGTGTTCCGCCGCGTCGATCGCTGGTCGGGCGACACACGCTACGTCTACCACGGCAACGATGGCACCAGCTTTCCGTGGAACGATACGGCGCAGCTGAATTATCTGAAGCCGGAAGTGCGCGAAGCGGTGATCCAGAACATTCTCCACGTGGCGCGGCTCTCGCCGATCATCCGGTTTGATGCAGCGATGACGCTCACCAAGCAGCACTACCAGCGGCTGTGGTTCCCGGTGCCGGGAACGGGCGGGGCGATCCCATCACGCGCGGAACATGGATTGACAAAGCCTGATTTCGATCGCGCCATGCCCAATGAGTTCTGGCGCGAAGTGGTCGACCGGGTAGCTGCGGAAGTTCCCGGCACGCTGTTGTTGGCCGAAGCGTTCTGGCTGCTGGAAGGTTACTTCGTGCGCACGCTGGGCATGCATCGCGTGTATAACAGCGCGTTCATGAATATGCTGCGCGACGAGGAGAACAAGAATTATCGCAGCGTGATCAAGAACACGATCGAGTTCGATCCGGAGATCCTGAAGCGCTACGTCAATTTCATGAATAATCCTGACGAGCGAACGGCTGTCGATCAATTTGGCAAAGGCGACAAGTATTTCGGCGTATGCACGCTGATGTCTACCTTGCCGGGGCTGCCGATGTTCGGTCACGGACAGATCGAGGGCTTCACCGAGCGCTATGGCATGGAGTACCGCCGCGCGTATCACGATGAGCAGCCTGATTCGTGGCTGGTGGCGCGGCACGAGCGCGAAATCACGCCTCTGTTGCACCGGCGTGCCTTGTTCGCTGAGGTGCGCGACTTCCTGTTGTATGACTTCTTCACCGATTCCGGCCAGGTAAACGAAGACGTGTTCGCTTATTCGAATCAGTTGGGCGATCAGCGTGCCGTGGTGGTTTACAACAATCGCTACTCGAATACGCAAGGGTGGATTCGTATCTCGAGTGCATATGCGGAAAAGCGTCCGGATGGGAATAAGCATTTGCGCCAACGGACGATCGGAGACGCTTTAGGCGCCTCGTGGGACGCGGCGAACTTTGTCGCCGCCCGCGATTCCGTGACCGGCCTCGAATATTTATATCGGGCGCGCGATCTCGCAGAAAAAGGTATGCGGCTGGAGTTGGGCGCCTATAAGTGTCACGTATTTCTCGACTGGCGCAATCTGCAGGAAGACCTGAATCATCCGTGGGGCGCGCTATGCGACATGCTGGGTGGTCGAGGTGTTTCGAGCCTGGCCGATGCCATCCATGAACTGCAGTTGAAACCTGTGCATGACTCGCTGCGCTGGGTGCTGGATCCGTCGATAGCCGAATCGCTGGCGAAACCGGTGGAGAAGCCAATAACTGTTACGGCCGACTCCAAAGTTGCGGCTGACTCCGATAAGCTGTCGCAGCTAACCGACCGAGTACGTGCATTCCTGGAGCAGGCGCGCCATTTCGTGGAAGCCGACGGTGGCGAGATTACTGGGCTTACTCCAGTTCCGAAGTGGAAGGGCGATGTTGAGAGCGCACTGAAGCTGTTCAACGAGCAGATGGAAGGTGCACAGCGGATTCCGAAGTTGGCCGAAGCGTTCCCAGAGGACCTGGTAGCCGAGGCAAATAAAGTCCTGCCATTGCCGAGTGACAATGATATGAACGCCGCGATCTGGGAAACGATTGTCAGCTGGGCTGCGATGTATGCATTGGGCGCGTATCTCGATCCAGCAAATCCGGATCGTTCCGGCGCGATGTTAATGGATGCGCTGCGGCTGCGGGTTCCGATGGCGGAGGTGTTTGAGTCGCTCGGCTTGGAAGGCGATGATCGTTGGCGTGCCGCAGCACGCGTACGGGCGCTGCTGGCACATCGGGCATGGGCTCCGGGAGAGAGGCCGAAGACCGCAATAGCTCCGTTCAGTTGGCTGCACGATCCTGATGTCGCGTGGTTGATTGGCGTGCATTCCTACGAGAGCGTTCGCTACTTCAACAAAGAGCTGTTCGAACAACTATTGTGGTGGATGGCGTTGCCGGCACTCGTGAAGTTGGGGCAGCAACCGAAGACGGATCCAAAACGAATCGAGGCACTAGAGAAGCAAATCGAAGTTCGTATAAGGGCCGCAACCGAATCGAAGTTCCAGGTTGAAAGTCTGTTTGAGACCGGCGGCGCGCTGGTGATGAGCGAATCTTAGGGAACGAAGCTTTTTATTACCTTACGTGGCGTCTCCTTGGTGCAGTTGCGACAGTGTACGTCTGCCGCATGGTCGTATCCCAACGGGCACTTTTGGCGAATCAGTGGAGGGACTATGGTTGAAAGGGCCAGGAGAATCCCCACCCTGGAGCAGCAAGGTAGCTTTTGAGCCGGCGTTATACATCGGTACTTTTTCATCTGTTCGTACCAAGCGGGTGCGTTTTTTTCGTCGCACTCTTACTGCTGCAAACGCGGCTGTTGCCGGTCGTCGCGACTTCCACACTTCGCTTCTTTTCCATCTTTGTTCTTGCCGCTGCAGTTGCTCTGGCGCTGCGCTTTCGCCTATATCGAGTTCTTCTGGCCGCAATCATGGTTTTGCTTGCCGAGCAAGTTCTGCTGGGTTGGGGCAATAAAGGCGCAAGTACGGCAAGCGACCTGGCTCGCTGTGTGTCGCTGCTGATTCCGCTGAATTTTGGATTCCTGCTGCTGGTCGATAATCCGACGTTCGACCGCGCTGCCTTTGCGTGGTGGAGCGGCCTGATACTGGCGCAAGCGGCGATTATTTCGGTGGCGTGTCGTCCGGGACCATCCGTTTTCACGTGGATGGAGAGCGCCGCCGCTCACCGGTTCACCAGTCGGATGCCGGAGATCAGCATCGCGCTCTTCGTGATTGCCGCAGGAACCATCCTGGCGCGCTGGTGGTTTACGGAAGCGCCGGAAGATATTTCGTTGTTCTGGTCACTGTGGGCGGTGTTCGCGGCAATTGTGAACCACAGTCCGGGAAGAACTACTGCGTATTGCATTCTCGCCGGACTGTTTCTCTCCATCGCGGTGGTCGAGACCTCTTATCAAATTTCCTATCAGGATGAACTGACGAAATTGCCTGGCCGGCGCGCGTTCAACCAGATGATCGCCGGAATGTCGGGACAGTACGCCGTCGCGATTGTTGATATCGATCATTTTAAGAAATTCAACGATACGTTTGGACACGATGTGGGCGACCAGGTCTTGCGGATGGTAGCAGCGAAGTTGAAGGATGCAGGCGCTGACGGGCGTGCCTTTCGCTTTGGCGGTGAAGAGTTTGTTCTGCTGTATCCGGGGATTCGCGCCGAAGAGGCGATCATGGAAGCTGAGCGCCTGCGCCGCGTGATTGCGGAAAGCAGCTTCGTGGTACGTGGTCCAGAGCGCAGCAAGCGAGAGCGTCCGGAGCGCCGGTCACCTCAGCGAAAGATTATCAAGTTCCGCAATCGAACGGACACGACGGTGACGATCAGCATCGGCGTGGCCGAACCGCCGTCCGAAGAGGCGACCGTCCAGGAAGTGATAGTGGCGGCGGACAAGGCTCTGTATCTGGCCAAAGAGCACGGACGTAACCGAGTGGAACTCTACCAGAAGCCGAAATCGAGGCGACAGCACGCGCGCAACCAGGGAACTCTCTTCAGCTAAAGGTTATTGAATTCTCTCCAAAATGTAGTTCTCGGCCTCGAGCGCCGCCAGCAATTCTTCCACATGGTCAGAGCCGCGCGTTTCCATGGTGAGATCGATCGCCGTGTCGCCAAGGTTCACGCCGAAGTAAGTACGGTCGTAGGAAGTCTCGACGATATTCGCGCGATGCTCTGCCAACACGCCGGTGAGGCGATGCAGGGCGCCGGGATAGTCAGGAAGATGAATGCGAAGGCGTATGCGACGGCCGTCTTTCGCCAAACCGCGTTCGATGATGCGCGAAAGAATCTGCACGTCGATGTTGCCGCCAGAGACGATCGCGGCGACTTTTTTGTTCTTGCCGGAAACCTTGCCGTGAGCGAGGGCTGCGACGGCGACCGCTCCAGCACCTTCCGCGAGGGTCTTCTCGCGCTCGAGCAGCAAGAGAATCGCGCTGGCGATTTCTTCTTCTTCCACGGTAACGATTTCGTCCACATATTTCTGAACGATCGGCAGTGTGTAATCACCTGCGCGGCGTACGGCGATGCCATCCGCTAGCGTTGAGGCGACGGGCAAGACCACATGCTGGTTCGAATCGACTGCAGCCTTCATGGAAGGGAGGCGCGCAGTCTGGACGCCAATGACGCGAATTTTGGGATTGATCTCTTTCAGCGCACAAGCCATGCCGCTGATCAAACCGCCACCGCCGATGGGAGTGACCACTACTTCTATGTCCGGCACTTGCTCGAGCAGTTCGAGCGCGACGGTGCCTTGTCCGGCGATGACAGCTTCGTCATCGAAGGGATGGATGAACGTTAGGCCCTGCTGCGAACAAAGGCGCAGAGCTTCGTCGCAAGCCTCGTCATAGTTGGCACCATAGAGCACCACTTCGGCGCCGAACCGGCGCGTAGACATCACTTTGTTCAGGGGGGTCGCCAGCGGCATGCAGATCTGCGCACAAATGTGGCGCTTGGTGGCGTGATAGGACACCGCCTGTGCGTGATTGCCGGCCGAGGCGGCAATGAGTCCGCGAGAGCGTTCTTCGGGACTGAGAGTGAGAATCTTATTCAGGGCACCGCGCTCTTTGTACGAGCCGGTCATCTGCGTGTTTTCGAGCTTCAGGAAGACGGTATTGCCGGTAAGTTGCGAGAACGTCTCCGAGTGCGAGCACGGCGATACGAAAACGGAATCATGAATCCGTTCGCGCGCCGCTTTCACCTGTTCCAATGTGACCATGGTGTTGATGTTTCCAAATACGTCACGATAGGGAAGGATCGTCGCCTTCAATCACAAAGACAATCTGGATCGGATTCCCTGTCGGCGCAGAATGGGCTCAGCTGATGGGCCGCTGGCAATTTCTCTGTAGTTTTCATGATACCTGTCCAGCAGCCTGATTTCCCGGAAAAACTGGGAGAAGTCATCCTTTTGCATACCATCTGGATGCACATCCGCGTACATTGGAGTGCGATTTCGCATCACTTTGTGAGGAGGCGTTCTCTAAGTAGCTTGCGACTTATGACCGATCGCTCTGTCAATGCCAATGATCGCTCTTCCGACGCAGTGATTGAGTTTCGCGACGTCAGTTATCGCCCGTCGAATGGCGAAGCAGTGTTGCGAGACATGAACCTGATGGTCGAGCGAGGCGAGACCCTGGTACTGCTGGGACGAAGCGGTTCGGGCAAGACGACTTCGCTCAAGCTGATCAATCGATTGATCCAGCAGAGTGGGGGCGAAGTTCGGGTGGAAGGGAAGTCGACTGCCGAGTGGGATCTGATTCAACTGCGGCGAGGGATCGGGTACGTGATCCAGGAAGCTGGATTGTTTCCTCACTATACGGTTGCCAAGAACGTTGGCCTGCTGTTGAAGATCGAAAAAAAGAGCAAGGCGGAGATACGCGAGCGGACGGAAGAAATGCTGCGCATGGTGGATCTCGATCCGGCGCAATTCGCGGATCGTTATCCATATCAGCTCTCGGGTGGACAGAGGCAGCGAGTGGGAGTTGCGCGGGCGCTGGCTGCGGATCCGCCGATACTCTTGATGGATGAGCCGTTCGGCGCTCTTGATCCGCTCAGTCGAAGCGAACTGCAGCAGCATTTCCTGCGCATGCGCGAGCAGTTGCACAAGACCATCATTCTCGTCACGCACGATGTCCGCGAAGCGCTACTGCTGGGAACTCGCATTGGACTGATGGAAGCCGGGAAGTTGCTTGGAACGTATACGCCGGAGCAATTCAAGAGCAGCCACGATCCGAAGGTTCGAGCGTACCTCGAGGCGTTCGGGCTGTTCGATCGTGAGCGCGAAACGGGGGAGAAGAAGCAATGAGCTACATACTTGCTCATCCATCAGAGATTGCGAACTCGGCCCTCCTGCACATGTGGATGGTCGGAATCGCCATGCTGCTGGCGATCGTCATCGGGATACCGTTGGGCATACTGATGACGCGGCATCGGAGGCTGCGGCCGGGAATCCTGGGCAGCGCGAATATTATCCAGACCATTCCGAGCCTGGCGCTATTTGGATTCTTGCTGCCTGCTCCATGGCTGGGCGAACGCGCCTACCGGATCGCAATTGTTACGCTCGCGCTTTACGCGCTGCTGCCGATCGTGCGAAACACGTTCCAGGGAATCACGGGAGTCGATCCAGCGGTGCGCGAGGCTGCCGAGGGAATGGGACTGACTCGTCGGCAATTGTTGTTTCAGGTGGAGCTGCCGCTGGCGGCGGGAATAATCATGGCAGGGGTTCGAACCGCGACGGTGATCTCCGTTGGAGTTGCAACCATAGCAGCCGCGATTGGAGCGGGAGGACTGGGTGAGTTCATTTTTCGTGGGCTGGCGATGGTGAATAACCAACTGATACTCGCAGGGCGCACTTCCTGCCGCAGTGCTGGCTCTAGGCAGCGATCTGATTCTCGGATGGATACAGGGTCGATTGACTCCTCCTCACGCATGAACTTCAAGACTGCGCTATCGGCTATTTGCTGCGTGCTGATGGTGTGCGCCGGCTGCATTCCCGACCATCACAGCGGAATTGTGGTGGCGTCCAAGAACTTTACCGAGCAGGCGGTGCTTGGCGAGATTATGGCGCAGTACATCGAATACCGGGCGCGGATTCCGGTGGAGAGGCGCTTCTATCTTGCGGGAACGTTTGTTTGCCAGCAGGCGATGCTGGCGGGACGCGCCGATCTTTATCCCGAATACACGGGAACGGCATTGACCGCCGTCCTTAAGGAAAAGCCCAGCGGCGACGAAGCCGAGGTTTTCCAGCGGGTGAAGAGTGGATATGCGAAACAATTCCAGTTTGTCGTTATGCCGTCACTCGGTTTCAACAATACGTTCGCGGTGATTATTCGTGGCGAAGATGCGCGCAGGCTGAAGATCCACACACTGTCGGAAGCGGCGAAGTATTCGTCGCAATGGAGGGCCGCCTTCGGGTACGAATTCATGGAGCGGCCGGACGGGTATCCTGGCCTGGCGCGTACTTACAACCTTCATTTCGCGCAGCCGCCGTTGGCGATGGATCTGGGGCTGCTGTATCGCGCGATCAAGAATCATCAAGTCGATCTGATTGTGGGCAGCAGTACAGATGGTCTGATCCAGGCGCTCGACTTAGTAGTCCTTGAAGATGACCGCCACTACTTTCCGCCTTACGATGCGGTGCCCATTGTTCGTGCACAGACGATCCAGCAATATCCGATGGTAAAGACGGCGCTGGAAGAGCTTGCTGGAAAAATCAACCAGGAAGAGATGCAGAAGATGAATTATGCCGTGGATGGCGAACATCGGGATGCGGCAGCGGTGGCTGCGGACTTCTTAAAGTCTAAGAGCTTGATCCCCAAGTGATGCCGTATGATGCTGATCGCCCGCTTCAGCGAGAGTTGTGAATCACTATGGCAGATTTCGTCGGCGCAATCGACCAGGGAACTACGAGCACTCGGTTCATCATCTTCGATCGGGGTGCGAGGATTGTTGCCCAGGTTCAAAAAGAGCACGAGCAGATTTATCCACGTCCAGGGTGGGTTGAGCACGATCCGCAGGAGATATGGTTTCGCACACAACAGGTGATCGGCGAAGCGATGCAGCAGGCGGGTCTGCAGCCGCGCGATCTTGCTGGGATTGGAATCACGAATCAGCGCGAGACGACGATTGTTTGGGATCGAAAAACTGGGCAGCCGGTCAGTAACGCATTGGTTTGGCAAGACACACGCGTTGCTGAATGCGTAGAAGAACTCGCCGCGAAGGGCGGCGCCGACCGCTTTCGCGCCAAGACCGGGCTTCCGCTGGCGACCTATTTCAGCGCGCTGAAGCTCCGGTGGATTCTCGACAATGTCGCGGGCGCTCGCGAGCGGGCAGCAGGCGGTGATCTGCTCTTCGGGACTGTCGATTCGTTCCTGGTGTGGCACCTCACGGGCGGTGTCGCGGGTGGCATTCATATAACAGATGTGACCAACGCCAGCCGCACTCAGTTGATGAACTTGCACTCGCTTGCGTGGGATCAGGAATTGCTGGACGTCTTCGATGTTCCGCGCGTCAATGTTGCCGGAGATTCGCTCGAGTAGCGAGATTTACGGGGCGGCCAGACTGGACGCGATTGCGGGCGTTGCGATCGGAGGCATTTTAGGCGATCAGCAGGCGGCTCTGGTTGGTCAGACATGTTTCCAGGCGGGCGAAGCCAAGAACACGTATGGCACCGGCTGTTTTCTGCTGATGAATACCGGCACCAAACCTGTCCAATCGCGCTATGGGCTGATTACGACTGTCGGCTACAGATTCGGCAATTCAGACGCTGTTTATGCACTCGAAGGCAGCGTTGCTATTACGGGTGCGCTCGTTCAATGGATGCGCGACAACTTTGGAATTATCCGAACGAGCGCGGAAATTGAGTCGCTGGCGCGGACGGTCGAAGATAACGGCGGCGTGTACATCGTTCCTGCTTTCTCTGGCCTTTTCGCGCCGCATTGGAAGACGAGTGCGCGTGGCGTCATCACCGGACTGACGCGGTATGCGAATAAAGCCCATCTGGCGCGCGCGATTCTGGAGGCGACGGCATTCCAGACGCGTGAGGTGGTGGAGGCAATGGAGCGTGATTCGGGAATCCCGATTAGCGTTTTGCGCACCGATGGCGGAATGGTGGAGAACGACCTGCTGATGCAGTTCCAGGCGGATATCCTGGCTCGCGATGTGGTGCGGCCGCGAGTGAAAGAGACGACCGCTCTTGGAGCTGCGTACGCCGCGGGACTTGCGACCGGATTCTTCAGTAATACTAAGGAGTTGAGTGCCCAGTGGGCGGTTGACCGCACATGGCATGCGCAGATGGGGCAAAGTGAACGCGAAGAGAAGTACCGGCTTTGGAAGAAGGCCGTGGAGCGGTCATTTGATTGGGTCGATTGATCTGTGTGGGCGTGACAAATAAGAAGGGCTTCGGGAGGCTGGTATGCGATCACCAATTTTTGGTGAGTTCATGGGCACGCTGGTTCTGATTCTTCTGGGCAATGGCGTGGTAGCAAATGTTCTCCTGAAGAAGTCCAAGGCAGAAGGATCTGGCTGGATCGTCGTCACTAGCGGCTGGGCGTTCGCGGTGATGGCCGGAGTGTTTACCGCGATCGCGTGCGGCAGCACGGATGCATATTTGAATCCGGCGGTCACGGTGGGGATGGCGGTGACCTCAGGGAATTACAGTAAGTTTCCGAGTTATTTCGTCGCGGAGTTAGCGGGCGCGTTGGTCGGCGCCACGCTAGTGTGGCTGCACTTCTTTCCGCATTGGAAGGAAACGGCGGACGTAGATCTGAAACGAGCGTGTTTCTGTACCGCGCCGGCAATTCGCAGCGTGGGTGCGAATCTGCTCAGCGAGATCATCGGCACATTTGCGCTGGTGCTGGTTGTGGGCGCAATCTTTTCGAGAGCGGTGGCGGAAGCGGGCCCGGCGGCGGGTCTGGGACCATACCTGGTTTCGAGCCTGGTTTGGGGTATTGGTCTTTCACTGGGCGGGACGACTGGTTATGCCATCAATCCTGCGCGGGATTTGGGGCCGCGAATCGCCCATACCTTTCTGCCAATTGCAGGGAAGGGTGATTCCGACTGGAGATACGCGGCGATCCCCGTGCTCGGTCCGCTGACCGGCGGGACTCTTGCCGGGCTGTTCATCCGCCTGGTGCATTTTTGAAGGAGGTAAGCAATGCAGCATTCAGAACGATTTCTTGAAGATTGTGGAAGATGCGAAGAAGCGCGTTCGTGAGACGACAGTCGACGATGTGAAAGCGAAGCTGGATCGTGGTGAGAAGTTCACGCTGATCGACGTCCGCGAGGAGAGCGAGTTCGCCAAGGACCACCTGCCGGGCGCGATTCACCTGGGAAAGGGCGTCATCGAGCGTGACATCGAGAAACAGGTGCCTGATACCAAGGCGCCGTTAGTCCTCTATTGCGGTGGTGGATTTCGGTCGGCGCTCGCGGCGGATAATCTGCAAAAGATGGGCTACGTCGATGTGATCTCGATGGACGGCGGTGTGCGGGAGTGGCGGGAGAAGGGGTACGAGATGGTGAAGGGGTGAACTCGTCAAGTAAGTTGAAGACGCAAGGTCTCTCGACTCGGCCACAAAGCGGCCTCGCTCGAAATGACAGGTGCAAAAAAGGCCTAGTGAAAAGAGAAGCCGGGGCTTGTGGCCCCGGCGGGGAGGGTACAGCAAACTATATTCTAGCGCGTCCGCTGGACTGTGGGTCCCGGCGTCAGCGTATATGAGCTCAGGACCTTCATGTAGTTGGCGCGCTGGAATGCGGAAGGATTGCTGACCTTCTGCATGCTCATGCTGCCCTGCATCAGCTTCACGGATTCGTACTCATGCTCTTCCATCCAGCGTTCCAAGTCTTTTTCGACCACACCGAAATACTGCGGTCCATATTCCAGGATGGCTGAAGTCATCATGGCCACTTTAGCGCCGGCCATCATGCATTTCACCACGTCTTCAGCAGTGTGAACGCCTCCGGTGATCGCGATGTCGGCCTTGATCTGGTCGTAGAGGATTGCCGTCCAGTGCAGCCGCAGCTTTACTTCGTTCGAACGGCTGAGGACGAGCGATGGGACTACTTCCAGGCGCTCGAGGTCGAAGTCGGGCTGGTAGAAGCGGTTGAAGAGGACCAGAGCGTTCGCGCCCGATTCGTCGAGTTGCTTCGCGACATTCGGGATCGAGCTGAAGTAGGGAGCGAGTTTCACTGCGATCGGGATACTGATGCTGTCCTTGATCGCCGTTACCAGCTCGCAGTGGGCCTTCTCCACCGTAGAGCCCGTCAGTTCGACATCGGTGGGCAAGTAGTAGATGTTCAGTTCGAGAGCATCCGCACCCGCTTGCTGAATCTCTTTTGCGTAGCGGATCCAGCCGCCGGTGGAAATGCCATTCAGGCTGGCGATGATCGGAACCTTCACGGCTGCTTTTGCTTTGCGGATATGCTCGAGGTAGTCGTCTGGGCCGATGTTGTAGCTGGTCATGTCGGGGAACATCTCCAGTGCTTCGGCGGAGACATCGGAGCCGACGGACAGGAAATAATCCAGCTCGTTGCTTTCGAGATTGATCTGCTCCTCGAAGAGCGAGTGAAGAACGATGGCGGAAGCGCCACCGTCTTCGAGCTGCCGGATCGTCGAAATCTCTTTGCAGAGAGGCGACGATGAGGCCACGAGAGGAGTCTTCAGTTTCAGTCCGAGATATCTGGTTGTGAGATCCATTTAGTTTTCGGCTCCTTTCGACGCTGCCAGTTCGGGTTCTGCTTTCGTGTCGGCAGCTTTGGCGTGGCCATTGGCGAACATGGTCACCATGTTTTCGTAAATCTTCCAACGCTGGGTGACATCGTGCTGCGCCTCGATCAGCAATTCCTTTGCGACTTCCGGATTGCTGTGTGTGAGCATGGTGTAACGAGTTTCGTTGTAGATGTATTTTTCGAGCGGAATCGTTGGCGCCTTGGAATCGAGCGTGAACGGATTCTTACCTTGCGCCGCCAGCACCGGGTTAAAGCGGAACAGCGGCCAATGCCCTGACTGGACGGCAAGTTTCTGCTGATCGAGTCCGTGGACCAGGTCGTATCCGTGGGCGATGCAGTGGCTGTAGGCGATGATGAGCGACGGACCATCGTAAGCTTCCGCCTCATTGAACGCCTTCAGTGTTTGCATGTCGCTGGAACCCATGGCGATGCGCGCTACGTAAACGTTGCCGTAGTTCACGGCCATCAGCGCGAGGTCTTTCTTCGGGCGCGGTTTGCCGCCCGCAGCGAACTTCGCGACTGCACCGCGAGGAGTGGACTTCGACATCTGCCCACCCGTGTTGGAGTAGACCTCGGTATCGAGAACGAGGATGTTCACATTGCGGCCAGAGGCCAGCACGTGATCGAGTCCGCCGTAACCGATGTCGTAGGCCCAGCCGTCGCCGCCCAGGATCCAGACGGATTTGTTGACCAGCACGTCGGCCAGGCTGAGCAGGTCTTTGCCTTCCGGAGTCTTGATTCCGGCGAGTTTGTCTTTCAGAGCGGCAACGCGCTTGCGCTGTTCGCGGATACCGACTTCACCGGTCTGATCGGCGTTGAGGATCGAAGCAGCGAGATCGTCGCCGATCTGAGCGGAAAGCCGCTTCACCAGTTCGCGGGCATACTCGGTCTGCTTGTCGACAGCGAGACGCAGGCCAAGTCCGAACTCGGCATTGTCTTCGAACAGTGAGTTCGACCACGTCACGCCGCGTCCGTCCTTGTTGAAGGTGTAGGGAGTGGTGGGCAGGTTGCCGCCGTAAATCGAAGAGCAGCCGGTGGCGTTGCCGACCAGAGTGCGGTCGCCGAAAAGCTGCGTCATCAGCTTGATGTATGGAGTTTCGCCGCAACCGGAACAGGCGCCGCTGAACTCGAACAACGGTTGCAGCAGCTGGACATCTTTGATCTGGCCGAGATTGAGGGCGGTGCGATCGGTCTCGGGCAGATTGAGGAAGAAGTCCCAGTTCGCGGCTTCGCGCTCGCGGATCGCAGGCTGCGGGACCATGTTGATGGCCTTGTGCTTCGGCTCCGTCTTGCTCTTCGCGGGACAGGCTTCGATGCAGAGCGCGCATCCGGTGCAATCCTCCGGCGCGACCTGCAGCGAGTACTTCTGGTTCTTGAAGTTGACCCACTTGGCGGCCGTCGATTTGAACGACTCGGGCGCACCTTTCAGTTTGTCGGATTCGTACACTTTGGCGCGAATTACAGCGTGGGGGCAGACCAGCACGCACTTGCCGCACTGTATGCAGAGCTGCTCGTCCCAGTCGGGAATTTCGAGCGCGATGTTGCGCTTCTCCCACTGCGCAGTACCGGTGGGGAAGGTGCCGTCGATGGGAAGCTTGCTGACCGGAAGCAGATCGCCGTCGCCCTGGATGATGGGAGCAAGCACGTTCTGTACGAACTCTGGTGCTTGCGCAGGAACCGGCGGACGAACATCGAAGGTGCTGGAGACGGCGGACGGAACCTTTACTTCTGAGAGATGAGCGAGGGTGCTGTCCACGGCAGCAAAGTTCTTTTGCACCACCGACTCGCCACGACGTCCATAGGTCTTCTTGATGGACTTCTTGATGGCGTCGATAGCTTCTTCGCGTGGCAGCACGCCGCTGATGGCGAAGAAGCAAGTCTGCATGATCGTGTTGATGCGTCCACCCATGCCTGTTTTCTTGGCAACTTCGTAGGCGTCGATGACGTAGAACTTCAACTGTTTTTCGATGATCTGTTTCTGAACTGCCCGCGGCAGGTGATCCCAGACTGTGTTTGCATCGAACGGACTGTTAAGCAGGAAGGTGGCTCCGGGCTTCGCATTCTTGAGCACGTCGATGCGCTCCAGGAACGTGAACTGGTGGCAGGCCACGAAGCTGGCGCGGCTGATGAGATAACTGGAGCGGATCGGCTTGGGACCGAAGCGCAAGTGCGAAGTGGTCAGCGAGCCGGACTTCTTCGAGTCGTACACGAAGTAGCCCTGCGCATAATTTTCGGTGTCTTCGCCGATGATCTTGATGGAGTTCTTGTTGGCGCCCACGGTTCCATCTGCGCCCAGACCGTAGAACAAGGCGCGAACCGTCTTAGCATCTTCGGTGGAAAACGTCGGATCGTAGTCGATGCTGGTGAGCGTGACGTCGTCAATAATGCCGACGGTGAAGTGATTCTTGCTGCGACCTTTTGCCAACTCGTCGAATACGCCTTTGACCATCGCGGGTGTGAATTCTTTCGACGAGAGGCCATAGCGGCCGCCGATGACCTTGGGGAACGATTTCAGCGGCAAGCTGTTGTTCGCGCTGCATTCGCTAAGCGCGGTGACGATGTCCATGTAGAGCGGTTCGCCTGTTGATCCGGGCTCCTTGGTGCGGTCGAGAACTGCGATGGCTTTGGTGCTGGTGGGCAGCGCCTGAATGAAGTGCTCGACGGAGAACGGCCGATACAAGCGAACTTTGAGCAGACCAACCTTCTCGCCTTTAGCGACGAGATACTCAACCGCTTCCTGCGCAACTTCTGCGCCCGATCCCATGATGATCACGACGCGCTCGGCGTCGGGTGCGCCAACGTAATCGAACAATTTGTATTGGCGGCCGGCGATCTTCGCGAACTTGTCCATCGCGTTCTGCACGATGGTGGGAATCGCCAGGTAGAAGGGGTTCACAGTTTCGCGAGCCTGGAAGTAGACATCAGGATTCTGCGCGGTTCCGCGAAGGACTGGGCGATCCGGCGAGAGCGCGCGTGCGCGATGCTTCTGTACCAATTCGTCGGAGATCATTGCCTTCAAATCTTCTTTGGTGAGCTGCTCAACCTTGGCCACTTCGTGCGAAGTACGGAAGCCGTCGAAGAAATGTACGAACGGAATGCGCGATTCCAGCGATGCCGCTTGCGCGATCAGAGCCGTGTCCATCACTTCTTGCACGGAGTTCGAGGCGAGCATGGCCCATCCGGTCTGCCGGACAGCCATTACATCCTGGTGATCGCCGAAAATCGAGAGAGCTTGAGCCGCGAGGGAACGCGCCGCAACGTGCATAACCGTGGGCGTAAGTTCGCCGGCGATCTTGTACATGTTGGGGATCATCAACAGCAGTCCCTGGGCGGACGTGAATGTAGTAGCGAGTGCGCCGGATTGCAATGCGCCATGCAGCGCTCCGGCAGCTCCGCCTTCGCTCTGCATTTCAATTACGAGGGGAATCGTGTCCCAGATGTTGGGCTTGTTTTCGGAAGACCACTGGTCGGACCATTCGCCCATCGGAGAGGACGGGGTGATCGGATAGATTGCGATGACTTCGTTGATCTTGTGCGCGACGTATGCGGCCGCTTCGTTTCCATCAATCGTTACTTTTGACCTTTTCATCATGAATCCATTTCGTCCGTTGGACTGCTATGAAATTTTTTGTGAAAACTGAGTCCGGGTGCTCGTAAAGCCCTCCGGCGAAAGCGGAGCCACGTGGCGGCAACGAAGTCGACCGCGTGGTCTGAGCCTGTATTGAAGATAAAAGCCGCATGTCCGGACCGTCTGTGACGTGCAAACATTTTCGGCAGTGTGAGTTGCGCAGAAAAGCGCGCGCAAGAAGCGCGCTGATTTGTGCAGGTAGATCGTGATGATTCGAGAGGGTTTTTTGACGGTCACACGCGAGTGTGATCGACATCACACCGGTAGATTTCGGGTTGCCCGATACTCGTGCAACTGTCATGCCTGCTGTGAGCTCTGAAACCCCGTTCTCTGCGCCGCCGCATCTATGCGAGGTGCTCGAAGCCATCGGCGCCGAGAGTACTGCCGCTCCAGGATCGTTTCTTTTTCATCGCGGAGACATCTGTCAGGGAGTTTTTGTAATCAAGAGCGGCCGCGTGCGCTTGTCCATGGAAACTCATAGATCTGTATTGGAGAGGACGGCGGGGCCGGGCTCCGTGCTAGGACTGCCGGCAACCATGTCCGGCAAGCCCTACAGTCTTACGGCCGAGGTCATCGAGATAACGAACTACATTTTTGTCGGTGTTGATAGGGTTCGCCACACTCTGGTCCACAATCCGGAGCTGTGCTTCGAAGTTCTCGGACTGCTCAGTCGCGAAGTTCAACAATTGCGAGAGCGGCTGTAGCGGGCGAGAACTCTCTTTCAACCGCGAGGTCTCTCGACTCGGGTGCGTAACCGCGCCCTCGCTCGAAATGACAGTTTCAGATTGGAAGCCCGTGGGGCTAGAACAGCAGAGCGATGTGGTACGCGGCAAATGCTGATGCGTATGCGATCAAAGTCATGTAGGCAAACTGCACAGCCGGCCACTTCCAACCATTGGTTTCGCGACGCACTACGGCCAGGGTCGACATACACTGCATCGCAAACGCGAAGAAGACGAGCAGCGCGACCGCTGCGGCGGGCGTCAGTTCATGGCGCAGCGCTGCCTGCAAATCGAAGGCGTGCGATTGAGGATCGACGCCATTCAGCGTTCCCATGGTCGCGATGATGACTTCACGCGCCGCGAATGAAGTCAGCAGCCCAACGCCGATTTTCCAATCAAAGCCGAGCGGCCGGATCACTGGCTCAATTATGTGGCCCATGGTGGCGACGGCGCTGTCCTGGATCGCGGGCGGCTGGCCGTTGTGCATCGGAAAAGTGGTGAGCAGCCAAAGGACGATGGTGACGCCGAGAATCACCGTGCCTGCGCGATAGAGGAATGCCTTGCTGCGATCGAACAGGCGCAGGAGAAGCGAGCGCAGCGTGGGCCAGCGGTAGGGCGGCATCTCCATGATGAAGGGCGAATCTTTGCTCTTCAGGACCGACGACTTCAAGATGCGGGCGGTGAAGACCGCCATCAGGAATCCGAGAACATACAGGCCCAGCATCGCCAGCGCGCGCGTTCCGAAAAATCGTCCCAGCAATGGACGATTCGGAAGAAACGCGGCGATGATCATGGTGTAGACCGGCAAGCGTGCCGAGCATGTCATGAACGGGGCGATCAGAATGGTGGCAATGCGGTCACGCTTGTTCTCGATGGTGCGCGTTGCCATGATTGCCGGCACCGCGCAGGCATAAGCCGAGAGCAGGGGAATGAAGGCTTTGCCATTCAGTCCCACGCGCGACATGGTTTTGTCGGCGATCACCGCAGCACGCGCCAGGTAGCCAGAATCTTCCAGGATGCCGATCACGAGGAAGAGCAGGAGAATTTGCGGCAGGAAGACCAGTACGGATCCAGTGCCCTTCCAGATTCCATCCACGATTAGCGAGCGCAGCAATCCCGCGGGAAGGAGGGCGCCGACCTGTCGACCAGTCACATCCAGCAAAGCTTGTAGCGCGTTCGAGAGCGGCTGACCGAGAGAAAAAATCGTCTGGAAAACTCCCATAACGACGACCGCGAAGATGATGGGTCCCCAAACGCGGTTCAGAAAGAGGGAATCGAGGCGCTGCGTCCAGACTGGCGATACGGGCTTCCGATACGAAGCGGCGTGACCGACCTGATACGCCCATTCGCGGCACTTCTTCGCGTCCGCCAATACCGGAAGGGCAAGCGGACTTGGCGCCTCAGAATGCGAAGAAACGAAAGCCGAGATGGCTTCTATTCCCGTGCCACTTGTGGCGCTGATCAGCGCGACCGGAGTGCCAAGTTGTTTAGCCAGCAAAAGTACGTCGACGTGACCACCCTGCTTCTTTAGCTCATCCGCCATATTCAGGAGGACGAGAGTGGGCAGTCCAAGCGCGATCACGCGCGCCGCCAGCATCAGGTGGCGCTCAAGATGAGTGGAATCCAGGATGAGCAATACGCCGTCTGGCTGGCTCAGTCCCGGCATTTCGCCGCTCAGGACCTTGACGGCAACAACTTCATCTTCTGAACGTGGCGAGAGGCTATAAATACCAGGCAGATCAATGAGCTCGATTTCGCGCCCCGATCCGTCACGAATGTATCCCAGGTGATGCTCGACAGTTACACCGGGGAAGTTGGCGACCTTCTGACGGAGGCCAGTCAACCGGTTGAACAGAGTAGTTTTGCCGGAGTTCGGCGGTCCCACGACAGCGATCGTGCGGAAGCCTTTTTTGGTAGAGATCGTTTCCGAGATCGGAGGAGCCGGCGCGATCGTGGAGAGTGCCATCGCTATTGCACCGAGCGAGAGAGGGCACGAACTACAATGCGGCTGGAGACATCGCGGCGCAGGGCGACTTCGATGCCGTCGACACGGTAGACACGGGGATCACCACCCGGGCCGCTGCGAGCGGCGATAATTTCAACGCCCGGAATGAAGCCGAGGTTCATCAAATGATCGGCAACGCGCGGGGCGAGATCCAGTTGCTCAAGGACGGCGGACTGACCTTCCTTAAGGTCGGCAAGAGCGGCAATCCCGGCATCTGCGAAGTTGAAAATCATTTTCAATTCCATTTGAGATTGTAACTCTTCCTAACGATTCAGCAAGGTTGATTCGTCACTCTGCTTTGTGATGTGTGAACTGGCCAGAGAACAAATTCCAAACTGGAACATCACTCTAACGAACAGTGCAAACGACTGATTATAAGTAGTTTAAGTTGAGCTCTGGTCGATTCTGGCCGCGATTCCGAGTGCGGCGCGATTCGAGTTGGAACAAAAACCGTGCTTTGCGACACGGTACGTTTCCCTGCTCGCATGTAGCCGGGACGTAAAGGCGCGACAGATTCAGTATTTTACCGGCAATTGCTGACAGAAATCGCGAATCGCGGAACGGGAATTGTCGGCCATGGTCAGAAACTCAAAGCCGTAGTGTTGTCCCTGCGCATTGCGAACGTAAGCGCGCGTCTTGACTGCCTTACCGCTGGGAAGAGTGAATTCGAGATTCACCACTTCACCGGGAGACAATTCGTCGCTCATGTTCGCGCCCAACCCCTGTTCGGTCAGATCGCTGCCATGGCCGCGCACGGTTTTCGATCTTCCGTTGCGCACGACGACCGCGGTGAGCGCGATATCGACCGCACCGCGTATGGCCGCTCGTGGCGCGATAGGATCCGATGCTCCGCCGACGGCTTCAAGTCTGCCTTCGAGCCATCGGTCCAGTTGTATGCGGGTGGTGTCCGGCACGTGAAAGAACTGCACGCCGATACGTTTCTTCGCGTCCGCCCAGACAATGTCGCCAGTTGCGGACAGGGTTGCGTGAGAGCCCGGCAGCTTAAAACTCACGTGCACCTGGCCGGAATTCTGCGGCATGCTTTTGAGCTTCAATCCCATTCCGCCGGAACTCAGGTCGAAGGTGATGGCGTCGAACTCAGGGCTGCGGCCGAAACGCACGGCAACGTCCATCTGCACGGCTTTGCGGAAGGACCGGCGGCGTTCACGGTTCATCAAAGCCTGGGCGGTTCGTAAAACCCGAGACGCACGCTCCATCGACAACGGGCGGTACATGACAAACTGCGCGCCCATGTCGAACGCATCTTTCACCGTTGTTCGATGTGTCGCCAGGGCGACGCAAAGAGACTTCTTGAATAAGTCGTTCGAGCGGATGGATTGAAACAGGCTGACGGCGTCGGGAATTTCGCAGTCGATGAATACTCCGTCAAACCGGCGATTCACGACTATGGTCATCGCTTTGTCCAGAGATTCGCAGAACTCTCCGCGAATCCCAAGGTCGCTCATCCCGTGGCGCAGGATTCGGGTAAGTTGATCATCGGCGCATACAACCAGAGCTTCCAAAGGCATATCTTGCGAGCCAGCGCCAACGTGCCGTGCTTGTTGCGGGAGGCAACGGCGGTCGACCGCTATAGAGCTTTGCTGTGTGCTCAGAGTAGTTTCTCGGGAAGAATTCTGCAAGCATCAGCGATGGTTCCCCGGTATTTTTGCCGATTAGAGACAACAGAGTTGGCGATTCGCTTGGTCTTTCCAAACGCGGCTGCTAAAATACGAGTGTTCCTCCGGTGTAGTTTCGCCGGACCCAGTCGCAGGTATTCCTGTGTCCCTCGTGGGGCTATAGCTCAGCTGGGAGAGCGCTGCAATCGCACTGCAGAGGTCGCCAGTTCGATCCTGGCTAGCTCCACCAATCATCTCCAGTGGTCCTGTCCGCGCAAGTTCGCCTCGTCTTCCGATCCGACGCGATGAGATCCGAGAAAAGCGCCGACGTCCTCCTATCGGAAGCACTCTCTCAATCCTGAAACTCGACGAGCATTCTCGCCCGCGTGCAACTTGGAAAAGGTCGCTCAGCTGGACGCGACAATTTCGCGACAAACCTGCTTACAAATCTTTACAAATTAGCTTCAACTATCCAGCGGGAATTCTCGTCTACTGATTCAGGAATGTCATCCCAGCGCAGAAGTGTGTAAGTGGGGCGTCGCCGTAACTGCTTCTGCGCGACAAAACTGTGTGTCTTTCACTGCTGGAGATTTGATGAATCGTGCATCAATCCTAACCGCGGTAGCGGTGATTTTATTGGCGCTGTTTGTCGGCGCGCTGCCAGCGCAGTCGCCGCAGGGCGCACCGCCCGCTGAACAGGTTTACAAGAACATACAGGTGTTGAAGGGAACTCCTGCCGATCAGATTATTCCGGCGATGCAGTTCATGACGTCGGCGCTCGGAGTGCGTTGCGAGCACTGCCATGTGGAGGGCGCCTTCGATAAGGATGACAAGAAGCCAAAGAAGAGGGCTCGCGAGATGATGCAGATGATGTTCGCGCTGAACCAGAACAGCTTCAATGGTGAGCGCGAGGTCACGTGCAATTCCTGCCATCGTGGGGCGCTTCGCCCGGTCGCAACTCCTGTCATCGCCTCCGAAGGGCCGCCACCGCCCAGACCCGTCGCCGAAAATGAGCCGGCTCCATCACAATCTGCGGAAGACATCCTGAATAAGTATTTGCAGGCGGTAGGTGGTTCCGCGGCTTTTGAGAAGATCAGTTCCGAAGTGCAGAAAGGGAAGTTAAATCTTGCCCAGGGCGTGCAGTTCCCGATGGAGATTTATCTCAAGCAGCCGGGTATGCGCAGCGTGGTGACGCATCTGCCGAGCGGCATCGGATTCGAGACTGTAAACGGCCAATCGGGATGGACTCTTGTTCCAGGACGTCCCCTGCGGAACATGAATAAGGGAGACCTGCAAGCGTCGGGTATCGACGCTGATGTTCGCTTTGCCGCCCACGTCAAAACTGCTTTCAGCGAATTGAAGGTTAGGCCCGATCAGCAGATCGCGGGACGCACGGTGAACGTGATTCGAGCGAGTAATCCGAATCTGCCGCCGGTGGAGTTGTATTTCGATCAGCAATCCGGATTGCTGGTTCGCATGGTTCGATACGTCGACTCGCCGCTAGGTCGGAATCCCACGCAGATCGATTACGCGGACTATCGTGATGTAGCTGGCATCAAGCAGCCCTTTCAGTGGACGGTAGCACAACCCCAGGGACGTTTTACGGTACAACTCGATCAGATCGAGGTAAACGTGCCCGTCGAAGAGGCGAGGTTTGCGAAACCCGAAGCGCCGCCCAGCGCTAACGGGCACTGAACTCCGCGGCGTCTTACAATTAGCGAGGGGTTGGCATATTCCGATCCGTGGGGCGCATGCGTTTCGAGTTCAAGCGATTTCTTCTACTACTTGGGGTAGCGATGTTCACCATCGCTCTGATTGGTTCCTCGCGCGACACCCTGGTCGACGAGATGACTACTCCGGAGCGCATCGACAAATATCCCTGGTGGCCGACCAAGCTGTCTACGCCTGCGGATAAATTTGTCGGTAGCGCCGTCTGCGCCGAGTGTCACGCTGAGATCGCGAAGAGCCAGGCGCAGTCAGAGATGGCGCAGTCGCTGGTGCCGGCATCGCAATCCGAATACCTGACGAGCCAATACGGAAAACATCTCGCCGTGGATGGATTCAATTACGAGATCCTGAAAACTGCTCAGGGACCGACATTCACCCTAAAGACGGATAAAGGTTCCGTCACTAAGCCACTGGCGTGGGCTTTCGGTTCAGGAAAAATCAGCCAGGTATATACGACTCCGGAAGGTGAGATTTACAACGAGAGCCACTTCAGCTATTTCGACAGCATTCATGGTTTCGATATCACACCGGCACAACCGGCTGTGCGCGTCTCGGGACAAGACGAACCTGCGGGAGAAGATGCGTTTAGAAGAGCTACAGGCAGGCAGGTCGAGATGCATGAAATGCGCCGCTGCTTTGCATGTCACGCGGCTAATGTTCCAGCTGAGGGTCCGATCAATAACATCCTGGCCGGAGCGACTTGCGAAACTTGTCACGGACCCGGGGCAGCGCACGCGGCCGCGATGCGCGCGAATTTGCAGAACGTGGGAACACTGATCATGAATCCGGCACATCTCCGACCGGTGGATCAAGTTGACTTCTGCGGATCATGCCATGCCACATCTATGGATGTGCAGATGGCGGGCACCTTTGGCCTGGCGAGTGTGCGCTTCCCAGCGTACCGGTTGCAGAACAGCGCCTGTTGGCGGGATGACGCGCGCATACAGTGCACCGCCTGCCACGATCCTCACAAACCGCTCGTGCACGAGACCGCGGCTTATGACCAGCGCTGTCTAGCGTGTCACGTTTCAGGTACAGCGGCGAAGCCCGATGCCGCTCATCCGGGCCGCGCTTGTACGGTCGCGACAAAAGACTGCGCTTCGTGCCACATGCCGAAGTACGAGTTTCCTGACGTGCATCACAAGTTCACTGATCATGATATCCGGGTAGTGAAGCCGGGCGAGACGATCCCAGGGTAGGCGACTAGCGCCTCAGGGACCAATCCTGATCAATCTGGCGGAGGTATGCGCACAGGAGCACATATGTGTCGTAATAGGCTTTGGGATTGATATCGAACTCATGGACCTCAGGCGAAATGCCGTGTATAGCATTTTGCGGCATGTCAGAGTGATCGCGAGAATAGATGGTGATTGCCGGGATTTTAGCTTTTTCAAAAGCGTCCGCAATCGGCCCGCTGCCAAGAACACTTCCATTCGGGTAGAAAAAGATTTGGGGTATTTCGAACTGCAGAGTAAAAGACGCTAAACGAAGTCGTCTCCCCAGAACGTAAGCGTTACTTTGAGGAGCGTACGAGGGAGCCATTCGACCAATGTGGTCTAACTCGATTACTGCATCGATCTTCCTTCGTTGGCCCTTACTTAGCTGATCGAGGTAAAAAGTCGCTCCGGAATACTTGCCGTTTTCGCCGCTGAAAGCAACGAACACAAGTGTGTGCCTTGAGGCGAAACCGGCAACGGATTCCAACAGCAGCGGCACTGTTTCGAGCGTAGCCCAATTTACCCGCGCTTCGTCGCCTCCACCTTTGTAAGCGGTGTTCACCGCCACGATAATCGAGGAATCTCCGGATCCTTGCAGCGTGCAGATCAGGTTTGGTTCCATCTGACCTGGAACAAGCTGCTCCTCTACTTCCACGGGGCCATACACCTTTGCGGCCAGAAATTGTTTGCGTAATTTCGCAACCCGATCCCTCTGGGTAGAGGGGACTGGTGTAAGTCGCTGTTGGACGATAGCGGGATCAGCACGAAGAAATGTCAGCGACGATTGTTGTGCGACAGCGAAACTTGAAAAAGCAATCAAGAGTGAGCACAAATACTTGCGCATCCCGTCCTCTTTCCACTCTCGCTATCCCCGAGGATTTACTAGCCAAACCACAAACCAATATCTTCCCTCGGGAAAGCTTTTGCTCGCGGCAAAACATGCGCCGAGATAAATCTCGCGATTCCGTATGGCAGACTTGGATTGCCGATTGGTAATTGCATCCAGCAAGTCGGCATGCTCAGGATCGTCGGTGGTGTAGACGAACGAATCTTCCGCGATTGTCGTATCAATTCCGGCCTCCAGTGAATCCGTTTTCGCCGCTTCGCATGCTAGTTGACGCAATTTTTCCTTGAAGGTTACCTGGAATGGAGGGAGGTCTCTAGCTTTAAGGCGCTGTGCGAGTCCCTTCGCTGCGAGTTTCTCGGCCTCATTGATCGGCATCGCTCGAAACGAGTCTGTGAAATCTCCAACCGCGTAGATGTAGAAGTCAGTGTGCGCTACAGCGAATCCCACAGCCGAGTAATGAGGATTCAAAATGACTGACAGCGATTGTTTGGTTTGGAGGGCTTCCGCGATTCGGTGTGGTTCGTCTGTCATCGTGTCCGGCAGTTTCAGCAGGACCTCACCGCCGGCTCTGCAAGAAACCTTCGCGGCTGCGATACGTTCGCGCAAGCTGGGTTCGCCGTGATACTGATCAGAGAGTCTGCCGTCATTCGCAGCGAACTCAGAGAGATGCTTCAGCGCAGATTGCTTCAGACGAGGATCTACGCGGAGAGCAGGTAACCCGGCCTTCGCGCGCATGTCGTTCACGACTGACAGCAATTCTTGTTCGAATTCGGTTGACGCAACGTATTGTGCAGTGGCCCGGACGCGGCCAAGCACGATGATGAGAACGAGGAGCGACGCGATTTGGTATCTTGCGCGCATTCAAGTGGCGGCATGCCGTTTGTGGGAAAAAGCTTGTCGTTCCAAACCGAATTCAGCGTACTACAAAGCGGGCTGTTGTCAGTGACTTGCGCTTCACAGGCTGTGATTTTGGAAATCGACGAAGGAATTTCAGTCCGGGAATAAAGGTGTCATTGTAGGACGCGCCGAGTTTCCACAAAATGAAGGAGGGCAGCCCGCAGGCTGCCCTCAATGGTTGTGCTCAGCGTCTTCACCGAGCGTGAGTCATCAATGCGACTTTATGCCGTGGCGTCCAAAGTGGCCGCTCGACGAAGGATCAGAGCTCTTGCACGCGTTGTCGCCATCGCTAGGCAGAGCGAACCGTGTCAGGAAGCTGACAACCGCGTCGGCCTTTGGAGTGCCGAGACCGGTTGTTGGATCCCAACCCTTGGTTGCGCTGAAGCCTGTAATGGTCACAGGGTTGTTATTCGAGTCCGCGAGAACCACGGAGTTATTTCCGCTGGTGATGTCGTGGAAAACTGCATTGTAGGTCGGTGGGAGCAGGCTGAACAGGTAGAGCGCCGAATTGATGAATCCCAATTTCCGTCCAGCTTTTTGATCGGCCAGGGCCACAATTCCTGCCCATTGAGGTGAGCCAGAGCTGGTGCCGCCGAACAGATAGAAGCCCGCCGGAATTCCGGGGATATCAAGATAGGTCAGGACCCCATGCAGTACCGCAGCGTTATAAGCAACATCAGGTTCCCCGCGCTGTTTTCCGCGTATTTTCGCGGGAACGCTCAGGAGTTGATAGAACGGAGTTCTGTACAGCAGGCTGTAGCCTCCGCCAGTTGCGCCGAAGCCGGCGTCTCCCTCGTTCCATACCACCTCTGATTCGTAGGTTCCGGCAGCAGGATTTGCCGTCGGGTCGCATCCGAGAGACGTTAAGCAATAATCTGCGGCGTGAAGTTCAGTACCGCCTACTGCGGTCACCAGCGGATCGCTTGCAGGCGAAGACGCTGCTTTAACCCACGAGTTTCCATCGCACGTTCCTTGAGCGGCGCCGTCGTCGCCTGCGGAAGCGAGGAGTGTGATGTGCTTGAGCGTAGCTTTGGCATACAGCTTGTGCTCCGCTGCAAGCAGGCTGGAGTCGACGCAGCTCTCGTTTTCACCGAAGCTCTGCGAGATAACGTCACCGAGGTTGTGATCGACGGCATACTGCGTTGCACTCAGGATATCGTCGTCATTGTTTGACTTGGCCAGCACCAGCACGATGTTCGCTCCGGGAGCGACGGAGTGAGCCCAGAGCACGTCGAGAGAAATCTCTTCCGCCCAGCCAAGCATGTTGTTGTCGGTTTGATCGAACGGCGTTAAGCCATCTGGGGCGACCTGCGTAAACGTGCCGAGGCTGGGATCAGACGTCCCACCGAGTCCATTCAGACTCGCGAGTCCGTAAAACGAATTGAATGTGTTCAATTGGTTGACGATATTGGGCGATTGGAACGCGTCGACAATGACGATCGTTCTTCCTTTACCTGTGATACCGGCACTGATAAGAGTGTCTATGTTGTAGGCGTGGCGAATTTGGTAAGGGTCGTAGCAAACAGCTGAGGACAGTCCAACCTGGCAACTGAAGAGACCATAATCCTGGCCGATTGCGAGTGGAATAGCCTGTGGCCCGCGCATGATGGATGGAGTCATAGCATGGTGGCGAGCGCTAGTTTTGGGGGCATCTGCGGAAACGGCTGGAAGCGCACTGACGATTAGCGCAATCATCAGCACTGCAACGGACACACTCCGTGATTTCATTTTTCGACAACCTACCTTTCACTCTGGGTTTCGATTGAGGTGGGGGCTGCACTAAACTGCGAGCTCTGAGACGGCGAAGCCAGCTTTGGCAGATACGCCACGAAGGCTACCTGGAAATGTATTTTGTTTCCGGCCCCATACTGCTGGTCCCCGTTTCACGCACTCTTATCCCGCACCTTCAACATTGGCCGTGAACTTACACCTTCTCTGGATTGAGGTAAATAGCGGAAAAGAAAAATATTTACTGAGCAAGCACAGAACGGCACTTCTCTTCACAGCATGCGCAAGAAAATTCATCTTTTAGTGAATTTTTCTGGCGGAGGTAACACACGAAAGGACTAGACGCGACTATCGAAATTGAAAATGTCTTGCTGGTTACTTCGTGAAGCTTTTGACCACGATGTCGTTGGGTTGAGCGCCCACTGGGATCATCGTAAACAGAGCGCGTTCGGCGCTGATCTTGGATCCCTCCGGAAGTTTCGTCGTGCGGACGACGGCGACGTCGCCAGACTTCGAGTTCACTACGAGCAAGAAATTTTCGTTGTGCGAGAGAGCCAGCGCGTCAGGACCGCTGCCAACCGGGATTGCGCCGAGCATCTTGCCGATATCAATTTCGTAAATGGAGATCGAGTTCGATCCGAAATCGCTGGTGTAAAGCATGGTGTTGTCTGAACTGACTACGGAGCGAACCGGACGCGTGCCAATCAGAAAGGTGTTGCCGACTTCGTTCGCAGTGGTCTCGATCACGGAGACAGCGTCGGAATCGTAGTCGCTCACGAAGATTTCACCACCGTCAGGTTTAAGCGCGAGGTGAATGGGCGTCTTGCCAAGATCGAGTACGCTCAGCAATTTGTCGTTCGCCAGATCAATGGCAGCAACCTGTTGGGATCCGGTACAGGCAACAAATGCTTTCGATGAATCGGGAAGAATCGCAATATCCTCGGGATTCATGCAGACGGGAATCGTGGAGCGAACCGTGTTTCGTTGAGCATCAAGGACCGAAACGCTGTTGTCGGCGCGATTGCTGGCCACCACTACTTTGCCATCGGGCGCGACCTTCGCCAGGCCCGGTGATCCACCAACAGGAATGGTGGCGATCACGCGGCGCGCATCCAGATCGATTACAGAAACGTTTGCCGAGCCCGAGTTTGCCACGTAGGCGCGCTTACCGTCCGCAGAAATATCAATGAAGAAGGGACGATGGTGCACGCCGATAACTGCGACGACTTGATTCGTTTCCGCGTCGATGATGCTGATGTTGCTGGACTCGGTATTGACGACGTAGATCTCATTGCGCTTGGGATTGACGGCAAGTCCTGACGGATTCTTGCCGACCGGAATTGTCTTCACATTACGAAACTGAAGCAGGTCGATAACGGAAACGGAATCACCCTTCCCGTTACTGACGTAGGCGTACTCGTGGTATCCGGGCGGAGGCGGCTGCGCATGCCGCTTGCATGCGACCGAGAAGAGCAGTCCCAAGATCGACAACGCAGCAGTAAGGCGAGCCGTTGGTCTCAACGCGGATTCGCCGTTGCCGAAACACTTCCTGCGATTGCGCCGGGAATTGCTTGGGCGACCGGCCCCGGGACCTCGCGGCGAAGCACGGCAGCGATCTGGCGAATCTCGTTCATCAACTGGTCGAACTGGTCGGGATAAAGTGACTGCATGCCGTCAGAGAGCGCCTGGTCCGGATTGCAATGCACTTCCACGATCAGCCCATTTGCGCCAACGGCAATAGCGGCGCGCGAGAGCGGAGTGACTTTATTGCGTTTGCCAGTGCCATGGCTGGGATCGACGATGATGGGCAAGTGGCTGAGGCGCTGTACCGCGGGAACGATGCTGAGGTCGAGCGTGTTGCGGGTGTGATCGGCAAAGGTGCGTACGCCGCGCTCGCAGAGGATCACGTTGTAGTTGCCCTCGCTCATAATGTATTCGGCCGCCATGAGCAATTCTTCCAGCGTGGCTGCCATACCGCGCTTCAACAGAACTGGTTTCTTGGCACGTCCAGCTCGCTTCAGCAGTGAGAAATTTTGCATGTTGCGCGCGCCGATCTGGATGATGTCGGCATATTCCTCGACGTGGTCCAGAGTTTCATGGTCGATGGCTTCGGTAGCGATGAGAAGGCCGAACTGGTCGCGGATCTCAGCGAGAATCTTCAGCCCTTCGACGCCCAGTCCCTGGAACGCGTAAGGAGAGGTGCGAGGTTTGTACGCGCCTCCGCGGAAGAAGCGTGCTCCGGCTTTACTGACGCGTTCCGCGACGGCGAATGCCTGCTCGCGCGTTTCTATGCCACAAGGCCCGGCCATGACCGCGATCTCGTTTCCGCCAATGGTCGCATCGCTATTGGGAAAGCGTATGACGGTATTGGTATCTTTTACGTCGCGGCTCACCAGCTTGTACGGCTTGGAAACCTTGATGACCTCGGCAACGCCGGGCATCTCTTCCAGCGTGGCGATTTCCACTTCACCTTGATTTCCAGTAATGCCGATGGCGGTGCGTTGTGCACCTGGAATGGCATGTGCGCGATATCCGAGTTTCTGAATGCGTTCACATACGAGCCGCACGTCTTCTTCGGAAGCATGCGCTTTCATGACAACTAGCATGGCAAACCTCGCAAACTAATCAGTTTACTTGGGCGGGGACAGGGGAGCAACAATAGCGGCTCAGGCACGGTCAAGACGTCAGTCTGCTGCGCTGCTGGCGGCACGCTTGATCTGCCCCACGGAACTCATCCAGCGCTCGGCTTCCTTCAATGCGCAGCCGGCCCCGCAAAGATGCACGACCTCGATGGAGCGAGCCATCAGCTCGGACCAGGGCATGATCTGCAGCTTTGGCTTAAATTCTTCCTCGTCGCTGGGTTGAATCTGGTCAACCCATGCCAGCCACCAGTGATCGACTTCGCCCTTGCGTTTACCACAGACGTTGCAACTGAAAGTTTCTGTCCAAGTCATGGATATACCCGTTGGAAACGACATGCCCAGCCTCCAGGGGTTGGGTGTGTGCTGCTAGTTTGCCCTGAAAATCGGAGGAGGGCAATCGGGAGTTCCACCCTAGGATGGGCGCAGATTTTCGCATGCTAGACTCGCCTTAACTGCTCACCATGGCCGCGAAACTCGATAAAGACATACTAAAGCAGCCGGCTCCGAAGCATCCGCCAAAGCTGACTTCCCGGCGCATCGGGATACACACTTCAACGGCCGGAGGCGTGGAGAATGCGGCGGAACGCGCCTATCGCCTGGGCTGCAATACGCTGCAGATCTTTTCTTCGAGTCCGCGGCAATGGAAGCCATACGAGCTAGGCGCTTCGCAATGCGAGGCGATGAACGGGCTTCGCCAGAAGTACGACCTGAAGCCGCTGGTGATCCACACCAACTATTTGGTGAACGTCGCAGCCATCAATCCTGGATTTCATGAAAAGTCCATCCTGGCTTTTCGCGCGGAGGTCGAGCGGGCGCTGGCGCTATGCGCGGATTACCTCGTGCTGCATCCAGGGTCCTATCGCGGCATGAGTCGAGAAGAGGGACTTCAGCGAGCGGCGGCGGCGATCGATGTCTCTGCGCAAGGCCTTGATCTGGAGAAAGGTAGTCTTACCATTCTGATTGAAAACACTGCTGGGGCCGAGTTCTCACTCGGCGGCTCGTTCGAGCAAGTCGCGGAGCTGTTGGACTACTTGCGCGGGATCGTTCCGGTTGCGGCCTGCCTGGATACTTGCCACACGCATGTAGCCGGATATGACATCGTGAGCGAGAGTGGTTATCGGGAGACCGTCCAACAGATCGAGAGCACAATCGGGATCGCCAACGTCCGCGTCTGGCACTGCAACGATGCCAAGGCGGCGCGCGGATCGAAACTTGATCGACACCAGCACATCGGGCAGGGAACCATCGGAGTCGAAGCATTCCGTCGTCTGCTCAACGATCCAAAGTTCAAGCACTCGGCATTCATCGCGGAGACACCGATCGATGAACCCGGAGACGATCTGCGCAATATCGAAATGCTGAAGTCGCTGGTGAAGAAATAAGCCCGGCCGGTGACCGGGCCCTTGCGGAACTTCTGATCCGGACTAATGTGCCCAGGGGATCGCTTTTTCCGCCCACACACTGTCCGGATAGCGCTTCAATTTTTCCACCACACTACCCAACGATGTGTGATCGTTAGTTCCTTTGTAATGGCTGACCGCCTCCCAGTAGAGAGCCTCCGGAGCGGCGGCTGAGTTCGGGTAGTTCCTGGCGATGTCACCGTAGCGCTTCTCGGCCTCGGCCCAGCGCTTATTCGCGAAAGCGCTTCGCGCCAGTCCCGTTTCGAGGCTCGCGCGGAACTCATCCTTCGATAGATAGCCCTCAAGACGCTGGCGCTCTTTCCCGGCGGAATCGAGAATGAGCACCGAAGGCGTCCAAAGAGCATCAAATCTGTGAAAGCCTGCAGGATTTTCCTTGATATGAACTTCGAGAGGAATGAAGTTACTGTTGATGAAATTGGCGGTTTCCGGGTCGGAATACGATTCGGCTTCCAGCCGAGCGCATGCGCCTCAACCGGGTGCGGCGCTAAAGTCCACGAGCAACGGCTTACCGCTGGACTTCGCCTCCGCCAGGGCGGCGTCGGCATCTTTCTTCCAGTTCACTAACATAGGTGACCTCCAAAGGTTCGGCGAAGTAGATGCGCCGGGAAGCTTGGCGGCTTCAAAGGCTTTCGGTCGCATGATCCTGTAAAATCAAGGTTTCTATTGCTGTCATCATTCGAAGCGTACACATGGCAAACAAAAAGAACGACGCAGTCGAGCAGACCGAAAAAACGGCGGACCACGCAGCGGAACGGGCGAAGGATTTTGTCGAACAAGTGAAGGAAGACTTGCGCGAAGTGCTCTCTGAGTTTGGCGTGAAGGAGCCACCGATCCCGAGCAGCGGCGACGAGGCTCGTGTTTCGGCATCCGCGGTCGAAATTCGTGATCGAGACGAGATTCGTTACGACGCGCAGAAGATCGAAGAGAAATGGGCTGCCCGCTGGGAGGCCGATCCAGAGCTCTATCGCGCCGAGCCCGATAAGACCAAGAAAAAGTTTTACGTGCTGGAAATGTTGCCGTATCCCTCGGGCGTGCTGCACATGGGACACGTGCGCAACTACTCTATCGGCGATGCCCTGGCGCGCTTCATGTGGATGCAGGGATACAACGTTCTGCACCCCATGGGTTGGGATTCGTTCGGGCTGCCCGCGGAGAATGCGGCGATTAAGAACCAGACGCCGCCCAAGCAGTGGACGCTCTCCAACATTGCCAACATGAAGCGGCAGATGAACCGTTTGGGCTTTGCATATGACTGGTCCAGAGAAGTGACCACATGTCTGCCCGACTATTACCGGTGGAATCAGTGGTTCTTCTTGAAGCTCTTCGAAAAGGGATTGGCATACCGCAAGAAGAGCAAAGTGAACTGGTGTCCGGAGTGCGCGACGGTTCTCGCCAATGAGCAAGTGGTGAACGGCTGCTGCTGGCGTCACGAGACCACCGTGGTCGAGCAGCGCGAATTGGAGCAATGGTTTTTCCGCACGACCGTCTACGCGCAGGAGTTGCTGGACGATTTGTCGAAGTTGGAAGGCTGGCCCGAGAAAGTCCGGATCATGCAGCGCAACTGGATCGGACGCAGCGAAGGCGCGCTCGTCGACTTCAAGCTCGATACAGCACCTGGTCCGGCGGGCGACAAGATCACGGTGTTCACCACGCGCATCGACACGATCTACGGTGCGACTTCGGTACAGCTTGCGCCTGAGCATCCGATCGTCAGCGACCTGATTGCGAACAATCCGGAACTTTTATCGAAGGTTGAAGCCTTGCTTGCCGAGCAGCGCAAAGCCAAAGAAGTCGGCGACGTGGGTGCGATCGAGAAGCACGGCGTCTTCACTGGCGCGTACGCTATCAATCCGTTCAACGAGGAGAAGGTACCCATCTGGGTGGCGAACTACATCCTCATGGACTACGGCACGGGCGCCATCATGTCGGTGCCCGCGCATGACGATCGCGACTACGAATTCGCGAAGAAGTACGAATTAGATATCCGCATCGTTATCATGCCGCGCCGTCAGGGTGAGATTCCGCAAGCCGATCAGAACGAGACAGCAGTGCTGCCCTACACTGGCACCGAGAGCTTGCTGATCAACTCCGGTCCGTGGAGTGGGCTCGCCGTGGATGAGGCTATCGTGAAGATGGCCGAATATGCGCAGGAACATGGATTTGGCAAGCCAACAGTAACGTATCGCTTAAAGGATTGGGGAGTCTCGCGCCAGCGGTATTGGGGTACGCCGATCCCGATGGTTTACTGCAACAAGGATGGCGTTGTTCCGGTGCCCGAAAGCCAGTTGCCGATCCTGTTGCCGGAGAATGTGGACATCACGCTCGAGGGTGGATCGCCACTGGCGAAGTTGCCGGAGTTTGTGAATACCACCTGTCCGAAGTGCGGTGGCCCTGCCCGCCGTGAGACGGACACGATGGATACGTTCGTCGATTCGTCGTGGTACTTCTATCGCTACACCGATCCGAAGAACGACCACGCGCCCTTCGACAAAGCGACAGTCGATTATTGGTTTCCGATCGATCAGTACATCGGCGGCGTGGAGCACGCCATCCTGCACCTGATCTATTCGCGCTTCTGGACGAAGTTCATGCGCGACATGGGATTGGTGTCGAACTCGGAGCCGGCGACGCGCTTGTTCACCCAAGGCATGGTGATCAAAGACGGCGCCAAGATGTCGAAGAGCCTGGGCAATACGGTTTCACCGGATGACATGGTGGCCAGGTATGGCGCCGACAGCGCGCGCATGTACACCTTGTTTGGCGGGCCGCCGGATCGTGATCTCGATTGGCAGGATTCCGGCATCAATGGCGTATATGGATTCCTGGGGCGCGTCTATCGCTTTGTGATGCGCAATGGAGTGGGCATCAGCAAGGTTGCGCTGAGCTCGAACGGCACGGGCGCGGTTACGCCCGAAACGCGCCAGCTGCAGCGCGTGTTGCACCAGACGATCAAACGCGTAACCAATGAGTTGCAGGGACGCTGGCACTTCAACACCTGCGTGTCGTCGATCATGACGTACGTGAATGAACTCTACGCGGCGCAAGGCGCGATCGACAAAGGATCGGTTCCGCAGCCACTGTTGCGCGAATTGCAACGTAGCCTGGTGTTGATGCTGGCGCCGTTCTCTCCATATCTCGCCCATGAGTTGTGGGAGCAGATGGGCGAGACGTCGAACCTGGTTCGCGAAAGCTGGCCAACGTTTGATCCTGCGCTGGCGAAAGAAGATGAGATCGAGTACGCCGTGCAGGTGAACGGAAAAGTACGTTCGCACATCACGGTACCTGCGGACACGCCCGAAGACGGCGTGAAAGCGGCAGCGCTGGCGGATCCGAAGATCGTCAGTATCCTGGCGGGAAGAACACCGGTGAAGGTGATTGTGGTGCCGGGGAAGCTGGTGGGAATCGTGGTGAATGAAGCGTTGAAGATTGCAGATTTCAGATGGAAGATTGAAAGCTGCAGTCTTCAGGCTTCTGTTTCTCGATCTCGTACGCCAATTAGGTAGAGGATTCCGTCCAGTCCGAGCGTTGAGATCGCCTGTTGCGCCGTCTGGCGTACCAGCGGCTTGGCGTGAAATGCGATGCCCAGTCCTGCGATGTTCAACATCGGTAGATCGTTGGCACCGTCGCCGACAGCAATGACCTGGTCGAGACTGAGACCTTCTTTTGCAGCGATCTCCTGCAGCAGCTCGGCTTTGCGCGCTCCGTCGACGATGGCACCACTCACGCTACCGGTCACCAATCCATCCGCAATTTCCAACTCATTCGAGTAGAGATAGTCGATGCCCAATTGCTCCTGCAGTCGGTGGCCGACGAAGTTGAAGCCTCCCGACAGGATCGCCGTTTTGTAGCCCAGGCTCTTCAGCGTCGTGATCAGCCGCTCGGCGCCGTCGGTGAGCGGCACAGAATCGATTACTTCGCGCAAGCGCGATTCTGGCAATCCCCGCAGCAACGAAACGCGTTTGGTGAAGCTCTGCTTGAAGTCCAGCTCGCCGCGCATCGCCGATTCAGTAATGGCGGTGACCTGGTCTCCGACGCCAGCCAGTTTTGCCAACTCGTCGATTACTTCTGCCTGGATCAAGGTGGAGTCCATGTCAAACGCGACAAGCCGCCGATTGCGGGTGTGAATGCTCTCGCGCTGGAATGCGACGTCGAGCGGAAGCTCATGGGTCAGTTCCATCAGATCGGCGCGCATTCTGTCCGGCGAAGCCGCTGCGCCGCTGACGCTCAGCTGAATGCATGCGCGGGTGTCTGCCTTGGATTGCGCCAACGACTTACGACCAGAGAGGCGCTCGATGCGATCGATGTTCAATCCGTGCCGCGCGATGATTGCGCTGGTGCGCGAGAGTTGCTCAGCGGTGATCATCCGGCCAAGAAGAGTGATGAGGAAGCGGTCTTTGCCCTGTTTGCTGACCCATTCGGCGAAAGCGCCGTGGGTGATGAGTTGAAAACGAATGGTCAGGTCAAGATCGTGCGCGCGCAGCAGCAGATCTTTCTTGAGCGGCGAAATTTCTGTTCCCGAGGGCAGTTCGACCAGCATACCGAGCGCGAGTGTGTCGTGAATGACAGCCTGCCCAATGTCGAGGATGCGCACATTGTAGGTGGACAAGATGCTGGTGAGAGAACTGGTGAGGCCGGGCTTGTCCTGGCCAGATATGTTGATCAGGTAGATCTTGGTCATCAGACGTTCGGAGTACTGCTACTAGATTAGCAGGCGAAAACTGGTCAGCGAGTAGACTTCTGCGCACTCAGGTGACGGTAGTACCCGAGATCTTCGCGCGTCATTTGCTTGGTCATATACATGATCTGGCCAGCGTGTTCGCCGAAATGTTCGATGACCACGTAGATGGCTTCGAGCACGGAGGGATTTCGACCCTGCACAGATACCTTTTCGACCAGGCGATGATGCTGCACGTTCTGAATAACGCACACGGCTTCCGTGATCGTGCTCTCGAGTAACTCGCGCAGCTCTGATGTGGTGACACCATCTTTGCGTGAGAATTCCTCGTCACGCTTGCGGATATCAGCGTGACCACCCACGCCGGAGATGATCCACTGACGCACATTCCCGCAGAGGTGCAGTACAAGGTTCGCGACTGAGTTTTCGACCTCGCTGCCGCGTTGCCAGATCTGCTGGTCAGAGAGACGGCCGAGGCAGTCGGCGATGCGCGAGGCCAGCAGTTGGAGGCGCTCGCGAGAGAACTCCAGGAACAGTTCGCCGACCTCAGCAGCTTCAGTCATGAAACGCTTAACGCGTTAGCACGCGCGCCGATTCGATCGCGTAATCGAGCACGCGTCCCGGCAGCACGCCGAGATAGATCGTCGCGAGCAGGCATGCAGCCAGCGACACACCAAGTCCTAGCGGCATTCGCAGCACGGGAACATCGCGCTGCGGTTCGCGCATGTACATGTAGACGATCACGCGCAGATAGTAATAGGCCGCGATTGCGCTGTTGATCACTGCGATGATCACCAATCCGGTAAGGTGCGACTGCATCGCCGCCTGGAAAACATAGAACTTCGCCAGGAAGCCGCCGGTGACCGGGATACCGATCAGCGACAGCATGAAGATGGTAAGCACCGCGGCGAGGCCCGGCGCGCGGCGGCCGAGTCCGGCGTAGTCGTCGAGAGTGACGTACTTCTCTCCAACGTTGGCCAAGTGACTGGCGACGGCGAAAGCGCCGACGTTCATCGCGGCATAGGCTGCTGCGTAAAAGATCACGGCGGAGATGCCGATGTCCTTGGCGGCAGCGACGGCGACTAGTATGTAGCCCGCTTGCGCGATCGACGAATAAGCCAGCAGGCGCTTCACGTTGTTCTGGACCAGTGCGCCGATATTCCCGATCGTCATGGAAAGCACGGCGGAGACCCAGATCATCCAGAACCATCCTGGAGCGTCGGTCGCGAAGAGCACGCGAAGCAGAACTGCAAAGGCGGCAGCCTTCGGTCCGGTGGACATGAACGCTACTACGGGAGCGGGTGCGCCTTCGTATACGTCCGGTGTCCAGATGTGGAAGGGAGCCGAGGCCACTTTGAATCCGAGTCCGACGAACATCAGTGCTACGCCAACATATGCCAGGGGAGTCGCGCCCTGGCGCAGCGTTTCGGCGATGATGTAGATGCTCGTGGAGCCGGTGGCACCGAACATCAGAGCTACGCCATAGAGGAAGAAAGCGGTGGCAAAAGAGCCAAGGAGAAAATACTTGATCGACGACTCAATGCTGATTGGCGCATTGCGCCGGAACCCGGCAAGGATGTAAGTGCCGATCGACGAAATCTCGAGCGCGATGAAGATGAGCACCAGTTCAACTGCCGAAGACATCAGCATCATGCCAACGGCGCTCAGCAGAATGAGTCCGTAATATTCGCCGTAACGAATCTGCTGGACATTCAGGTATTCGAATGAAGCGAGGATCACGACGGCGGCGATCAGCCCAATCAGCACGTGAAAGAAGATGCTGAAGGCGTCCACGCGGATCATGCCGAAGAAAGCGAGGCCGGTGTACTGCGATTGATAAAGGCTGGCGAGGATGGAAAGTATTGTCCCGGCCAGCGCCAGAACGCCGAGGCCTTTGCGATCGTTGTGCTCGCCGAGCGTCGGCTCGATCAGCATTACGAGCAGGCCGAACACGATCAGGATGAGTTCGGGCAAAAGTCGAATGTAGTCAGTTGTCGGAATCATTGTCCGCTCACCTGCGTCCGTAAGGATGCTTGTGCCGTGCGGCCCGGGCTCGCAGGTGCGCTCGGTATGGCATGCGCGGCAGTGTTGTCGTTGGAGACGAATTTCTGCGCAGCACCGTCGATGGCGCGCGTCCAGATCAGCGGCGCAACGCCCATGATCAGCGCTGCGGCGACGAAAGGCCACAGGGTCGCGCGTTCGCGGGCATTCACGTCAGTGAGTGCGCGGTTCTCGTTGTTCCTGAAATTGCCGTAGAACACGCGTTGGTACATCCAGAGCATGTAGCAAGCGCTCCAAATCACGCCCGTCGCGGCGAAGATGCCGTAGATGTGATTTGCCTGGAAGGCGCCGGTCAGCACCAGGAATTCGCCGATAAATCCGTTAAGCAGCGGCAGTCCAATCGAGGCCAGTGTCGTCACCAGGAAAAACGTGGAATACACCGGCATGGAAGTCGCGAGTCCGCCGAATTCGGTGATCTCGTAGGTGTGCCGCCGGTCGTAGAGCATGCCCGCTAGCGTGAACAGTGCACCGGTCGAAACGCCGTGAGCCAGCATTACGAACTCGGCGCCAACGATTCCGGATGCGGTGAAGCTGAAAATCCCGAGCACCACAAATCCCAGGTGGCTGACCGACGAATACGCGATCAGCTTCTTCATGTTGGGCTGCACCATCGCGACCAGCGCGCCGTAGATGATGCCGATAATTGCGAGTGCGATGATCCACGGAGCATTGCGGTGCGATTCGTCGGGGAAGAGTCCGAGGTTGAAGCGCAGCATGCCGTAGGTGCCCATCTTCAGCATCACGCCCGCCAGCAAGACCGAACCAGCCGTTGGCGCTTCGACGTGCGCATCAGGCAGCCATGTGTGGAAGGGAAACATTGGGACTTTGACGGCGAACGCAACAAAGAATCCGAGGAAGAGCCACTTCGCAGCGGAGCCCAGTTCCAGTTGACCGCTCTGAATCTGCTGCTGGATCGTCGTGAAGTCGAAGGTGCCGGTGTGCGCGTAGAGCCACAGGATTCCCGCCAGCATGAACACTGACGCGATCATCGTGTACAGGAAGAATTTCACTGCCGCGTAGATTCGCCGGTCGTGCCCGTATACGCCGATCAGCAATGCCATCGGGATCAGCGTCGCTTCCCAGAAGAAGTAGAAGAGGAACAGGTCGAGTGAGACGAAGACGCCGATCATCGCTGCTTCGAGCACCAGCAGCAGGATGAAGAACTCTTTTACCGGACCATGCACCGAGCGCCACGACATCATCACGCAGAGCGGCGTGAGGAACGTGGTCAGCAGCACCAGCCACATGGAGAATCCATCGACGCCCATGTGGTAGTGAATGTTCGGCGTGGTGATCCATTGCGCGTTGATTTCGAACTGGAAGCCCGCCTGTCCGTTAACGAAGTGCACCGGCAGGTGCAGCGAAAGAATAAACGTCAGGATCGATACGACCAGCGCGAAGACTTTGATGTCGCGATCGCGGCGCGGGAAGAACAACAACAGCAGCGCGCTTCCAAGCGGTACGAAGGTTACCAGGCTGAGGATGAAGGGATGGATATCTTCGGTTTTCATCGCGTCCCCTTCCAGATCATGAAGACCACAACGGCGGCGGCACCAGCCGCTACCCACCCGGCATAAGAGCGTATGTTGCCGGACTGCATTTGCCGGAAGCCGCGCGACACGTCGCGGGCGGCGTCGGCACTGTCATTGACGGTGCGGTCGATCACTCCGACATCGATGCCTTTCCAGAGCAGGTACGTTGAGCCAAGTATTAATGGCTTGACGATGGCCGCTCCGTAGAACTCATCGACGAAGTATTTGTTCTCCAGCAGGACATAAACGCCGTGCAGTTTCGCTGCGAGCTTCTCCGGCAAGTCGCGGCGCTTGTAATAGAAGAACCAGGCCAGTCCGATGCCGGCGAGGGCCGCAAGAGTCGCGTCGATACTTAATTTCAATTCCATTGCGCTGCTAGGCTCGACTTGGGGAGCCAACGCAGCCGATTCCGGCGCGGCTTCCTCGTGCTCGAAGATCGGAGCAAGGTAATGTTCAAAGTGGTTGCTGCCGCCCATCGCTTTGGAAACGCCAACCCACCCGCCAATCACCGAGAGGATTGCCAGGATCACCAGCGGAATCAGCATCACCTTCGGACTCTCATGCGGCGCGTGTCCGTGATGCTCTTCGCGTCCAGCATGCTGATCATGTCCTGTGCCCCCACGATATTCACCGAAGAACGTCAGGAACCAGAGGCGGAACATATAGAACGCGGTCAGGAAGGCGGTGATCAGGCCGATCAGCCAGAGGATCCATCCGTTAGGGCCGTGCACGTACGCGCGGAAGAGAATTTCGTCTTTCGAGAAGAAGCCCGAGAAGCCGGGGAACCCGGAGATCGCCAGCGTTGCCGCCGTCATGGTCCAGAACGTGACCGGGATATATTTCCGCAGGCCGCCCATCTTGCGCATATCCTGCTCGCCGCCCAGCGCGTGAATAACCGAGCCCGCGCCGAGGAAGAGCAGCGCCTTGAAGAACGCGTGCGTCATCAGGTGGAACATGCCGGCCGAGTAGGCGGCGACGCCGCAGGCCATCACCATGTATCCGAGCTGAGAAACCGTGGAGTAGGCGAGCACGCGCTTGATGTCGTGCTGCACCAGGCCGATGGTCGCGGCAAAGAATGCCGTTGCGCAACCGATCACGGCGACTGCGCTCAGTGCAATTGGTGCGTGATTGAAGATCACGTTCGACCGCGAAATCATGTAGACGCCGGCGGTGACCATCGTCGCCGCGTGGATCAACGCCGAAACCGGAGTTGGACCTTCCATCGCGTCCGGCAGCCAGACGTATAGTGGAATCTGGGCTGATTTACCGGTTGCGCCGAGCAGGAAGAGCAGGCCGATCGCGGTCAGCAGACCGGCACCTGCGGTCTCGACTGGCAGGCCATTCGCTTTCGCAAAGACCTCGCTGAAGTTCACGGTGCCGAAGTGCTGGATGATCAGGAACAGCGCGATCAGGAATCCAAAGTCGCCGATGCGGTTAACGATGAACGCCTTCTTGCCCGCTGCCGAAGCAGAATCGCGCAAAAAGTAGAAGCCGATCAGCAGGTACGATGCGAGTCCCACGCCCTCCCAGCCCACGAACATGAGTAGATAGTTGTTCGCCAGCACCAGCGTGAGCATGAAGAACATGAACAGGTTCAGGTACGAGAAGAAGCGGTAGTAGCCGCCTTCATGCGCCATGTACCCGACCGAGTAAACGTGAATCAGAAAGCCGACGCCGGTAACGATCAGCGCCATCAGCATGGAAAGCTGATCAAGCTGGAATCCGTACTCAACGGTGAAGCTGCCAACCTTGATCCACGGCAATCCGTACGTCTGAATGATGGTGCTCGGGTTCGGAAGAAATTGCGCTGCAATCCACCACGTGTACAGCATCGCGAGCCCGGGGAAGAGCAGACCGATCGCCGATACCGTTCGGTTCGAAAAGCGACGTCCGAACAGGCCGTTGATGGCTGCGCCGACGAGCGGCAGAATTGGAATAAGCCAGAGAATCATTTTTATCTATATCCCTGCCTACAGCTTCAACAGGTTCACGCGGTCTGGATTCAATGTCTGCCGCGTGCGGAACACTGCAATAATGATGGCCAGTCCCACGGCCGCTTCCGCCGCCGCGACCACCATCACGAAGAAAACGAATACCTGCCCGCTGAGCGCATGCCAGTACGCGGCGAATGCCACGAACGAAAGATTCACGGCATTCAGCATCAGCTCGATCGACATGAAGATGGTGATGATGTTGCGCTTGATCAGAAATCCAAGCACACCCAGGGCAAACAGGATCGCGCTCAGCACCAGGTAATAGGAGATCGGCACCATTAGCTTTCCCTCCGCGCGAGCACCACGGCGCCCATGATGGCGATCAGGATCAGTACGGAAGTGATTTCAAATGGCAGCAGGAAGTCGCGGAACAGCAAATGTCCGATTCCCTGGGCCGATCCGTAGAGCGATCCCACGGGGACTTCCGCACCGATATGCGCGTGAATGAGCGCCCACGCGACTGTGACCGATCCAATGATCAGGCCGGGCACGCCGATGATCAGCGCAACCTTGCTGCCGCGCGTGTGCTCTTCGGCACCGGCATTCAGAAGCATGATGGTGAAGACGAACAGCACCATGATGGCGCCGGCGTACACGATGACCTGGATCGCCGCCAGGAACTCGGCGCCGAGTAGCAGGTATTCCGCGGCGAGCGCGGCCATCACCACAACCAGCGAGAGCGCGCTATTGATCGGGTGCGTCTGCGCCACCAGGTTGATGGCGCCCGCGACCGCAATTACTCCGAAGATAAGGAACAAAGCCAGATGAAGCATGATTTTTCCAGCGCGACTAAGCGCGCACATTGCGAAATCAGGAACGTAACGCAACTACCAAGGCCGTGATCATGATATTGGCAATGGCGAGCGGCAATAGGAATTTCCATGCGAACGCCATCAGCTGATCGTAGCGAAAACGCGGCAGCGTTCCGCGGACCCATATGTAAACGAACATGAAGAAAACTACGCGCAACGCGAACCAGAAAATGGGCAACACCGCTTGCACGATTGGTGGACCGAACACGGGGCCGTTCCAACCACCGAGAAACAGAATGCTCGCCAGGCAGCCAACCGTGACCATGTTCGAATACTCGGCCATGAAGAACATGGCAAACTTCATTGCGCTGTACTCGGTGTGATAGCCCGCAACTAGTTCGGTTTCCGCTTCCGGTAAATCAAAGGGAATACGATTCGTCTCGGCGTACGCGGCCATCAGATAAATAAAGAAGGCGACAAACTGTCCTTTAAAGATGTTCCACCTGGGAATCACGTGGAACCACGTGCCCGTCTGTGCGTCGACGATTCCACGCAGACTGAACGTCCCGCAAATGATCAGGATTCCAACAAGCGAGAGTCCGAGCGCTACTTCATAGCTGACCATCTGCGCGCTGGCACGAAGTCCACCGAGCAGCGAATACTTGCTGTTCGACGACCAACCAGCTAGCGCCACGCCGTACACGCCAATCGAAGTGATACCGAGAATGATCAGCAGTCCGATGTTGGTATCTGTGATCTGCAACGGTGTGCTTACGCCGGCGACTGTTACCCAGTTGCCGAACGGGATCAACGAAATCGAGATGAGCGACATGCACAGCGCGAGCATGGGCGCCAGGATGTACAGGAACTTGTGTACATATGGCGGCGTCAGGTCTTCTTTGAAGATGAATTTCAACCCGTCTGCCAGCGGTTGCAGCAAGCCGAACGGGCCGACGCGCGTGGGACCCCAGCGATTCTGAATGTGGCCGACAACTTTGCGCTCCAGCCACACGGTGTAGGCCACCGCGGTCAGCAACACAAACAGGACCACCAGGATCTTGATGATCGAGACGATCACAAATGTGGTGACGCTAAGATTTCCAGTTGGCAATGTAGTGAGCCTTCTGCAAGGGGACTATCGCCCCTGTAAAAATTATTGAACCTGTGTTGCGATCAGTCCGCCGGAATCCCGGCATCTTCCGGGACGGCGCGATCGTTTTCCATTACCGAGTTAAGAACAGTTGAATAGCGCCCAAGCGTTCCCGACGTAAATAGCGTGTCGTCCGAGGGCACAATCAACTCCGGATGGCTTGGCAACTGGCCTTCGCCGATGTCCGGAATCTGCGTATGCTGATCGTTGCCCGCCATCAGGTTCAGGCGCGAAACGTCGTAACCGGGCACGAGTCGCTGAATTTCGTCTAGCAATGCCATCGGATCAAATGGGCTCAGCTTGGGCTCGATGCCCTGGCGCGTCAGCCATACCTTGTGCCGATCCGCTTCGCCCGACTCAGCGCCACGAGACTGGCCCATGTCGGAGCGCAGTCCGGGACCAAACGGAACCAGGCTGTGGACGTCGTAACCCATGGCGTTCGCAATCCGCACGATGATTTCAAAATCGGATTTGACTGTCGTGATGTCGCCAGCTTTTTGAACGCGCTGTAAGTCGCCGCATGTATTCGTGAACGTGCCCGACTTCTCATAGGCGTTCGCGGGGGGCAGAACTACATCGGCGAGGATCGCGGTTTCGGTCAGGAACATGTCCTGCACAACCGTGAACGTGTTCTTCAGCGCGAACGGATCCACGTTGTAGCGCGCGACCGGATTCGATCCGACCACGTAAAGTGCCTTTAGTTTTCCGGAGGCTGCAGCGGGGAACATTTCCTGAAGTGAGATGCCGGGCTGCTTCGGAACCTTCGCCATCCATTCTTCATCGGCTGCGCCGGTGGTCTGCGAAACAGGGAAGTAGCCGGGGAGAAGATCGGGATATAGGCCCATATCCGAAGCGCCACGCGAATTGGCGTAGTCGCCGAGGCAGATCAGCTTGGCGCCGACGCTTTTCGCGAATTGAACCAGCGGCTGGATGTCTTCGCCGCGAAGCTCAGATCCAAAAGCAATGACCAGCTCTTTTTCACCGCGCAACTTGTCGCGAAGGGAAGAGAGGGATTCGCGGGAGCCGAGCGAATCGGCGGCAGCCTCGTTGCCTGCCAGGAAGTGCGCGAACGCGCCTTCACCGCCTACCGGAATCAACTGGAACACAGCCGATTGCCGCTGCAACTTGATCTCTTTGGAGTTCACCGTGTAGAGGCGCGCTTTGTTCAGGCGAACGTTGTTGCGGATTTGCCAGGCGAGCAGCGGATGCTGCTCCGTAGGATCGTTGCCAATCAACAAGATTGCCGGTGCGGATGCCACGTCGCGCATGGTGGCCGTTAGGCCCGTCGTGCCTGCGAGCGCACTGATGAAGCCCGGATAATCCGCTGTCCGATGATGATCAATATTATTGGTCCCCAGCACCAGGCGCGCGAACTTCTGCAGCAGGTAGTTTTCTTCGTTCGTGGTGCGCGTCGATCCGATCACACCAATCGCAGCTCCACCATCGCGATCGCGCACTTCTTTGAATTTGCTGGCGATCAACTCGAAAGCCGCTTCCCATGTCGCAGGCTCGAGCTTGCCGTTGCGGCGGATATGCGGTTCAGTGATGCGTTCGGGGCTCTTTGCGAAATCGAAGGAATAGCGGCCCTTAATACACAGGAAATCGCCATTGATGCCGCTCTTGTCGCGATTGTCGCCGCGCATGATTTCCATACCGGTATCCGAGCGGCGTACGCCCAAGGTCGTCTTGCAACCGTCACCGCAGTGCGTGCAAACGGTGGAGACGTGATTCATCTCCCACGGACGGGTCTTGTATCGATACGAGCCTGATGTAAGTGCACCTACCGGGCAGATGTCGATGCACATGCCGCACTCTTCGCACTCGAGGTGATCGTTCTGATTCGGAGCGATTACCGAGCTGACACCGCGCTGCTGGATGCCCAGCGCCCACACGTCCATGGCTTCGCCGCAAACACGCACGCAACGGTAGCAGAGAATGCAGCGCGGGCGATCGAAGTAGACCACCGGCGACCACTGTTGTTCATCGCGATGATTCTTGATGTCGACGAACTTGCTTTCCGCGGCGCCGTAGGTGAAGGTCATGTCCTGCAGTTCGCACTGACCACCGGCGTCGCAGACTGGACAATCGAGCGGATGATTGGCGAGCAGCAGTTCCAGCATCGACTTACGCGCCTGGTGGATCTCGTCATTCTCGGTGGTGACGATCATGCCTTCGCCGACCACGGTGGTACACGAGGTCTGCAGCTTCGGCATCTTTTCGATTTTCACCAGGCACATGCGGCATGCGCCCTGCACGGACAAATTGGGGTAGTAGCAAAAAGACGGAATCTCAACGCCGGCCGACTTGCAGGCTTCAATCAAAAGAGTGCCGGCGGGCGCGGAAATCGCTTTTCCGTCGACCGTAAGGTTTACCAGCTTGGGTGCTTCTGCCATAGTTTCGATATTCGCGAATCTGCTCGTCGAACGCTTCGTCCGACTGTGCCGTTTACCCCGCCTGCTTGTACGCGGGATGGTTCTTGATATCTTCGATCTGCGCAGCATGCCGTTCGGCATGCGCCGCCATTAGTCGGAAGAGCTGATAGCCATCGATTTCCCCGGCGAGCGGGTGCTGAACTACTTTTCCGCGCAGGTCCTCGAGCGTCGAGCCCTGCAGGGCGGCAATCGAAGTTGCGCGGTTTGTTCGGAAGTCCGCTATCGCTGCACTCAGTTCCGCGTAACGCCCATTCGGGCGCGAGCGCTCCGGAGACATATTCTTCTTCTCGCGATTCAGCGCGTTTGCTGGAACGCCGGCATCTTTCGCCGGATCACCTTTTCCGGCTGCGGCCAGCTTGTTCCACATCGTCATCATCTGACGCTCAGCCGTAGCAACATGCTCGGCACAATGCAGAATCGACCAACTGCTTTCTCCGATCTTCACGTTTGCAGCTGATTCAGACACTCCCTCGACCGCCCGCAAAAATCTTTCCCGGCTCGCCTCCAGGCAGTTCACCAGAAACTCAATCTCATTCGCGGGAGACTCGGGTTGTGCAGCTGTCATCATCGGGTGGCCGCCAGTACCGGAAGTTGTTGTGTCACGCTCTCCGGATCGAATGGGCAAGGACGCCCCTCCAGGTGGTCTTCAAATTCGTTGCGGAACTTCTTTACGATCGAAATTGTCGGCATCGCGGCCGCATCGCCAAGCGCGCAGAACGTGCGTCCCAGCATGTTCTCAGCGAGATATTGAATGTTGTCGATGTCTTTCTTTACGCCCGCCCCAGCATGGAATCGCTTGAGCGATTTCATAAGCCAGTCTGTACCTTCACGACAGGGAATGCACCATCCACAGCTTTCGTGTTGGTAGAACTTGATGGTGCGCAGCGCGTACTTCACCATGCACGTTTGCTCGTCGAGGATCACCACGCCGCCTGAGCCGAGCATCGATCCAGCTTTCATCAGGCTGTCGAAGTCCATGGCAACGTCGCATTCGTCCGCTTTCAGGATTGGACACGACGATCCACCGGGCGTGACTGCCTTGAGCTTGTGACCTTTCCACACACCACCGCCAACTTCCTCAATCATGCGCAAAAGATTGAAGCCAACCGGTAATTCGTAGACGCCAGGGTTGTTCAGGTGTCCGCTCAGGCAGTAGAGACGGGTTCCGCCATTCTTCGGAGTGCCGAGGCTCGCGTACCACTCGCCGCCCTGCAGAAGGATGGGGGGAACGCTCGCCAGCGTCTCCACATTATTAATGACCGTCGGTCCGCCAAATAGTCCGACAACAGCAGGGAAGGGCGGCTTGATGCGCGGAATGCCGCGCTTGCCTTCCAGCGATTCCATCAGCGCCGATTCTTCGCCGACTTCGTAGGCTCCGGCGCCGCCGTGCCAGTAGACGTCGAAATCCCTTCCGCTACCGAAGATGTTCTTGCCGAGGAAACCGCGCGCGTAGGCATCGGCAATCGCCTTCTCCATGATCACGGAGAGATAGCGATATTCACCACGTATATAGATGTAGCCGATCTTGGCGCCAATCGCGAGGCCGGCAATGACGACGCCTTCGATGACGGAATGCGGATCGTGCTCCAGGATCAGGCGATCCTTGCAGGTGCCAGGCTCGCTCTCGTCGCCATTGCACAGCACGTACTTCGGCTTGGACGACTGCTTCGGCACGAATGACCACTTCATGCCGGTCGCGAAACCCGCGCCGCCGCGTCCGCGCAAGCTGGAAGCCTTCACCTCATTGATAATTGCGTCCGCATCCATCCCCAGCGCTTTCTGGACGGCCTTGTATCCGTCGAGTTCCAGGTAGCGATCGATGTTCGCCGCGCCTTTGCCGAAGCGCTTGGAGATAACCTTGACTTCCGCGGGATGTGAGACTAAGTCAGCCATGCTTATTGCTGCGCCTTATGCCTGTAGTTGTCCAGAATGTCGTCAACTTTTTCCGGCGTCAGATTCTCGTGGAAGTCGTAATTCACTTGCATCGCAGGCGCCCAGCTGCACGCACCGATGCATTCGACTTCTTCGAGCGAGAACATTCCGTCCGGCGTGGTCATCTTGTGACCAATACCCAGCTTCTTCTTGCAGTGATCGAAAATCGATTCGCCGCCACGCAACATGCAGCAGATATTCGTGCACACCTGAATGTTGAACTTGCCCTTCGGCTTCAACGTGAGCATCGAGTAGTAGCTGATGACGTTGCGTACTTCGAGCTCCGTCAACTCGACACGCTTTGCCACTTCGGCGATCGCTTCGTCGCTTAAGTACCCGACCTCGTCCTGCACAAACAAAAGCGTCGGCACGAGGATCGATCGCTTGACGGGATAGTGCGTCAGCATTTCGGTGATTCGAGTTTCCAGCTGTTCCGAAAATCGCATATGAATTTGTCTTACCAGAGCCCCACAACGAGCCGCTTACCGGTCGCAGTCACCTAAAACGATATCAATGCTTCCGATCGCCGCCACCACATCAGCGATCAGGCGTCCTTCGCACATCTTCGGAAGCGCCTGCAGATTCGCGAAAGATGGCGAGCGCATGTGCACTCGATACGGTTTTGCCGTGCCGTCACTGACAATGTAATAGCCCATTTCCCCACGCGGCGACTCAATCGCCTGATAAACTTCGCCCGCCGGAACCGTGAATCCCTCGGTTACGATCTTGAAGTGATAAATGAGCGATTCCATCTGCGTCTTCATGTTCTCGCGGTCGGGGAGAACTACTTTCGGCGCATCGGCCTTGTAGCGGCCTTCGGGCAATCCCGCGATGGCCTGCTGCACAATGCCGATCGACTCGCGCAGTTCCTGCACGCGGCACAGATACCGGGCGTAGACGTCGCCCTCGGTTCGAACCGGAACTTTGAATCTGAAATTCTCGTAACCTGAGTAAGGCTCATCACGGCGAAGGTCGGTATCTATTCCGCTTGCGCGCAAGTGTCGGACCAGTTGTTCCCAACGCAATTGCATCGTCCGCCGAGATGTACGCTACGCCCTTGGTGCGCTCCATCCAGATCGGATTGGATGTCAGCAGGTTCTCGTACTCATCTACGTTGCTCGGGAAGCGGTCGGCAAATTTCTTCAGACGATCCAGGAATCCGAGCGGCAGATCCAGTGCGAGGCCACCAATGCGAAAGTACGATGTCATCATGCGCTGTCCGCTCACCATCTCGAACAGTCGCAGCACGTCTTCGCGCTCGCGGAAACAATAGAGGAACACTGTCATCGCGCCGAGGTCCAAGGCGTGGGTACCCAACCATACCAGGTGCGAATTGATACGCGTCAATTCGTTCAGCATGACGCGGATCCACTGCGCTCGCGGCGGAATTTCCATGCCAAGCAACTTCTCTACTGCCAGGCAGTACGCGAGGTTGTTGGTCATTGGGCAGAGATAATCGATGCGATCGGTAAGCGGAACAACTTGCTGGTAGAACTTGGCCTCAGTGGTCTTCTCGATACCCGTGTGCAGATAGCCGATGTCGGGCATCATGCGTACGATGGTTTCGCCATCAATTTCGAGCAGCAAGCGCAGCACGCCGTGCGTGGACGGGTGCTGTGGTCCCATATTGAGGACCATCGTGCGATCGGCTGCTGGGTCCATGACTGGCGTGGGCGCCATGTGAGCCATTTAGCGATATCCCTCCACCGGGTAGTCCTTACGCATTGGATGACCTTCCCAATCTTCCGGCATCATGATGCGCCGCAGATACGGATGGCCCTCGAAGTAGATTCCAAAAAGGTCGAAGACTTCTCTCTCGAAGAAATTCGACGACAGCCAAATATTGATCACCGATTGAATCCGCGCATCGTCACTATTCAGCTTCACCTTAACGCGCACGCGCTTGTTTCGCGGAATCGAGCGCAGCTCGTACACGACTTCAAAGCGGGGTTCCGAGGGATACCAGTCAACGCACGTCACATCGCAAAGAAGGTTGAAGCGCAACTGCGAGTCATCCCGCAGAAATGTCATCGCGTCGAGGATGTGTTGCCGGTCAATCCAGATCGTCAGTTCATTGCGATCGTACTTCGCACCGGCTACGGCGGAGGTGTTCCACTCCAGCAACCGCGCCACTTCCAGACGATCTTTCAGCTGATTGATATCGGTTACGGCTGGGACTAAAGGCATGTTTTACTTGCTTCCCTCTGCCGCGACGGCGGCACCCACAGGAATTTCGGCGGGAGTTTCGGTTGGAATCCTCGCAAGCCGAAAATCAGGAGTAGAAGGAATCCCCACGGTTCGAATCGCTTCTGGCTTGTTCCAGTCGATGACGCCCTTTTTCCAAATATAAAAGAGGCCACCGAGAATGACTACTACATACACCAGCATCTCCCAGAAGCCGAACATTTTCAGATCGCGCAGAATCACTGCCCATGGATACAGGAACACGGCTTCCACGTCGAACAGGATGAAGAGCATGGCGACCAGGTAGAACTTCACCGAGAAACGACCTTGCGTATCGCCGATCGGTTCCATGCCGCATTCGTACGGCGACATTTTGGCGCGGTTGTACTTGTGCTTTCCGAGGACCCATGAAAGCGTAACCATGCCGATAGCCATTCCCACGGCCACGAGGACCTGGAACAACAGTGGTAAGTAGCGCGCGAAGTAGTTCTCTGGCATAGATGGGAGCTGCTATATAATTCACGCCCAAGTGCTAGGGTAAACATTTGACTATAGAGAGCGCCGCGCCAAAGTGTCAAGCGTGCCAGCGCTCGGAAACACCGCATTTACAGAGGTTTTGCAGATGCGGTGTGGAAAAATAGATTGCGGCCATGATCTTCGGGTTTAACACCGATGTGAAGCACGGAGACACGCTCTATCACGTGCAGAGCGAAGCCCGCCAGAGTTCCCATCTTCTGCAAACCATGGTCTTCGTCTCCGGGCGCTGCGTCGGAAAACGCGCGACCTCTTACGGAGAGTACGCGGCCACGCCTGGATTTTCGGAAGACCTCATGCATGAGTTGCTCAAAGAGCAGCATCTCTTCGTCGTCGACGCGATCAAGGAAGGGAAGCTTGAAGTAGCTTTGCAGAATACTCTCACTGAGTTCAGTTGATTCGTCCCAGCTCCTCTCAATCAGCTATCCTATTTCCGACCTCGCAAATGAAAATACAGATCAACGGTCAGGATAAAGAAGTCTCCGCGACAACGGTTGCGGAACTCGTCGAGCAACTGGGATTGAAAGGCGATCGCGTCGCCATCGAATTGAATCGCGACATCGTTCACGCGCGAAATGGGCGCGAGACGCCGCTTCATGAAGGTGACAAGTTGGAGATGGTGCACTTTGTGGGCGGCGGTTGCCTGCACTGAAGTGTCGTAAGCCTCGATGTCATGGTGAGCGCAGCGAATCCATCTCTGTATTTTCATTCTTCGCCACGATTTTTCTTCTAGCCCCTATCTGAAATTCTGCTTCTACCAAAACAATCCTTCGTTTCCACGGCAGTGCTGAATTTCTCTCTGTTGTCTCTCCCGATTCCCCGAATATTCACAATTGACACGCAACGTCCCGCGCCTAGAATGTTTCAAACATTTTCAAGAGGAAATGTTTCGGACAGATGACTGATAGGTACACCTCGGCGGAAGTGATCGGACTGACCGGCATCAGCGCGCGCCAGTTGCAATGGTGGGACGAGCGCAAGGTCGTTGTCCCGGCACGCGAAGGACATCGCCGCCTGTACAGCCTCGATGACGTCACCGAGATTGCCGTGATCTGCGATCTCCGTCGGCGAGGCTTCTCTCTGCAGCGGGTTCGCAAAGTCATACGCCTCTTACAGCGTGAGTTCCAGAAACGGCTGGTGGAAACGGTCAGCGGACATTCGGAATATCACCTCCTCACGGATGGCCACCGCATTTATCTGCGCACTTCGGCGGCGCAAGTAGTGGATTTATTAAAGAATTCTCAACAACCTGTGCTTACTGTTTGCTTAAGCGATATGGTTCGGCAGATCAGGAGCGAGATTGGCAAACTGCAGCCGGAAGTGAGAACGATCGTTGCGAAGAAAGAGCCAGCTTCAGTCCGGGCTCGTAAGACCGCGCGTTTAGCGGGCGTGCGAGCAACACGGGCTGTACCGTAAACGTCACACCAACACTGGCACGAAAGTGCCAGAGCCGAGAGGGTCGGAGGTGATATGGTCGGTGAGGTCAACATCCTGAGCGAATGGATCCCTGAGCAAATGGGTCCCGGATCCGTATTCGTACTTGAGAACGCCGGTGACGTGGGCGACTCGAACGATCCCTATTGGGCGGTTATGGCATGTCCGGAGTGCGCGACCCTGGGGCTGATCACGCGAAAGCAGGTTGCGGGTCTCCTCCCGGTGATGTGCGGCTCGGGCCAGTGCTCGGCTCAGTTCTTCATCAATGACAATGACATCGTGGTAAGAAAACCCAGCTAACCAGCAGGGCAGATCACGGTAGCTAGGCGAAACGCGCACAGCGAACAAGCTGTGCGTTTTTCTTTTCCGGAGCACTCAGTCGCGGAACAACACCCGCCCTCAACATCACATCTAGCACCTCATCCGAAGCAAACGAAAATGGTGCAGCCGTCAGCGGGCTTCTTGCTGTGCGCTGCAGGCTAGGGGAGGTCTGTATGGCTCCGCGTTTCACCGCGCCCTGCCGTGCTCTTTGCACGCTTGTTGGTTTGCTGCTCTCGATAGGTACTTCGAGTGCTTTTGCAGCACTTCAATTCACGCCGACAACGACTTTACAGGCGGAAACCGCCCCAAACACGAGTGCGGCAAGTCCGAATCCGGCGACATTGAACGGAAATCTCTCGGGCGCCAACGTCAGCAAACTGCCGGTGCGTTCGCTGCTTTATTCCGGGTCGACTACCAAAATCTATGCGGCTTTTCAGGGTTGGTTTGGAACTCCCAGCCACATCAATGTCGGCTACAGTTCCACCGACCCCGCCCAGGTCCAGCGTCAGGTTACGGACATGATGAGCCGCGGCATTCAAGGCGCGATTGTCGACTGGTTCGGACCAAACGATTCGACCACCAACGGAGCTACTATGCTGCTGAAGCAGCAGGCAGAGGCGCATCCCGGATTCGAATTCGCGATCATGGAAGATTCTGGCGCTTTGTTTGCCGCTGCTCAGCAGAACAATTGCGACGTAACTACTCAGCTGATCAGCGATCTGAATTACATCAACTCGCAATACGAGAGTTCTCCCGCGTATGCACACGTCGACGGTCGTCCTATTGTTTTGTTCTTCGGTGTGGATACCTGGTATATCGACTGGAACCGGGTGAAGGCGTCCGCTCCCGGGCAATACGCTGTTTCTTTTTCGGGGGCCAGGAGGATTCACGGAGAATGACGCTTCGAACGGCGCCTTCCAGTGGCTCGATCTGGTGAATGGGAATCCGCTCGATCCGCAACTGGCAGGGCAGACCGCCTTCTATATGACGGCGGGTACCTTCGCCAGTTCGGCCACTCTCGGCTCGGCGTACAAAGGATTCAACGACACGCTCGCTATCTGGAGCACCAATCGTCTGGTCGATCAACATTGCGGGCAAACCTTGCTCGACACGTTCGGCACCATCGACCAGTTTTACAGCGCCTCCAATCAGCTACCGGCAATTCAACTCGTTACGTGGAACGACTATGAAGAAGGCACCGCCATCGAAAGTGGAGTAGACAACTGTGTTGTAGTCACGCCGCATGCGAACGCTAACACTCTCACTTGGACGGCAGCGGGCAACACCGGTGCGGTTGATCACTACAGCGTTTTCATTTCGCTCGATGGCCAACAACTCATGAAGCTGGCCGACCTGCCGGTGACCACCACGGCGCTGGATCTCTCGCAGTACGGTCTTGCTCCCGGCAACTATGTGTTCTACGTCGAGGCGGTGGGGAAGCCTTCGGTCGCGAACAAGATGTCGGCTGGAATCACTTACCATCCGGGTGATCAGTCGCCGGTCGCACAACTCGCAGTTGATCGCAGTGGAGGCATGACTGTGGTCGCCGATGCCAGCGCTTCTACCGATGCCGATGGCCGGGTTGTGGGCGGACAGATCGATTTTGGCGACGGCACAATAATCAACAGCCTTCAGGGTTCGCATACTTACCAATCTATCGGCCAGTACACGGTGACCGCCACGGCGATTGATAACCTGGGCGCGAGTTCAGTGGCAACGGACACGATCACCGCAAAACCGGCGGTAGCGGGCGTGACCATTGCGGCTCCCAGCAATGGCACGGTGTTGAGCTTTCCAAATTTGTTTGTCGCGTCGGCGAATGCCAGTTCTTCAGCGCCGATTTCAGCCATGGCCGTTTATCTCGACGGCAATCTGTCGTACGTGACCACGCGTGACTATCTTACGACTCAGCTGAAGGTTTTCACTGGGCAGCATCGCGTGACCGTGCAGGCGTGGGACGCATCGGGGGCTATGCAAAGTTCTTCGATTTTCGTGAGCGGGCCGAATCGAACGAGTCCTACAGCGGTGCTTCAGATTCGGCACATGCCGCAGCTCTCGCCCTTGACTGTGCTGGCGTGTCTGGCGAATTCGGTTGTTCCCAACGGTTTCGTCCTTGAAGACACGATTCAGTTTCCCGATGGAGCGAGCACTCACGCTTTTTCGCTGCTTCATCAGTTCGAGCAGCCGGGAGTGTACACGGTGACCGGAGCGGTAATAGACCAATTCGGGGCGGGAGCAACAACGCAGAATATAGTTCAGGTACCAGCGCCCTGAAATTATTTGGCAGCAGGAACTCTGGCCGCGGGAATGGGAACCTGCTCGATGATCTCGATGTCAAAGCCTTCCAGGCCGGCGACTCTGCGCGGATGATTCGTGAGCAGGCGAATCCGGCGCAGATTCAGGTCCGAGAGGATTTGCGCACCGATTCCAACTTCACGCTGGATTTTGCGTTCATGCGCCGGAATGGTTGGCAGCCGGCTTTCGCGATGGAAACTAAGCACTGTCTTGTCACCCAGTTGTTCGACCGCGAAGCTCTTTGAATTCTGGTGCAAGTAGATCAGCGCGCCGCACCCGGCTTCGACGATCGCTTGCAGCGATCCCTGAATCGCGTTGTGACAGTCGCACCAGCTTGCGCCGAACACATCACCCACCACGCAGTGGGAGTGCATGCGAACGAGCACTGGATCTTTCGCCTGCTCGATGTTGCCCCGCACCAGCGCAATGTGGGACTCGCCGCCATCAATCTCGCTCGCATAGGCGATCATGCGGAATTCACCAAGCGGAGTCGGTAACAGTGCTTCGCCCACACGCCGGATGTAGCGTTCATGTGCCATGCGGTAACGGATCAGTTCCGCGACTGTCAACATCTTCAAATCATGCTCGCGGCAGAACTCGATCAGCTGTGGCACGCGCGCCATGGTGCCGTCGTCGTTCATGATCTCGCAGATCACGCCGGCCGGAACCAACCCTGCCAGTCTCGACAGATCCACGGACCCTTCCGTTTGTCCTGCGCGAACAAGAACACCGCCGCGCCTGGCGCGAAGAGGGAAGACATGTCCCGGGCGAGCCAGATCAGCCGGTCGCGTCTTTGGATCAATCGCAACCTGGATGGTGCGCGCGCGATCATACGCAGAGATCCCGGTAGTCACGCCGTCTCGTGCGTCGATTGCTTCGCAGAATGCAGTTCCAAACTGCGCTGTGTTCTCCGCCGACATGTTGGCGATACGCAAGTGATCCAGACGCTCTTCGGTAAGCGTCAGGCAAACCAATCCGCGCCCGTACTTCGCCATGAAGTTGATGGCATCAGGGGTCGCAAACTCGGCGGCCATCATGAGGTCGCCTTCGTTTTCGCGATCCTCGTCGTCGACGAGCACGATCATGCGCCCCGCGCGGATTTCCTCCAGCGCAGTTTCAACATCCGTAAATGGCGGCAAAGGCGTCATCTTTATTCGCTTCGATTTTAGCAGCGCGATCAAGCCGTCCCGTGCGTGGGACGGCAGATTTTACTTCGATATGACAATCCCGCTGGGAGCCGTACCTGTATCGACAGGGAATCCTGCCTTTAACACGCCGCTGCTGTCCTTCGTGAATACCGTGAGCGTGTTCGTGGCCTGGTTCAGCGTAACCACCGTGTTGCCATTCGGGTCGACGGCGATCGCCGACTCGCCGCGCCCGCCGGTCGTCCATGGAGAACCAGTGATTGCTGTGGGCGTGCCGTCCGAAGCAATCTGGAATCCCGAAACATCGTTTGAATTTTGATTCACCACGTATAAGAAGTTACCTGTCGGATCCCAGGCCACTCCAATTGGTGCGGTGCCGCCAGTGTAGGGCGAATTTGTGAGCGGGGTTAGATTTCCTGCCGCGTCAATTGCGAAGCCCGAGAAATTGTTCGATCCACGGTTCGCGGTATAGAGAAACGATCCGTTAGGAGAAATCGCGATGCCGACTGGTTGTAGTCCCACTCCCGTTGTGAAGGGAGATCCCGCAAGCGGCGTTAATGCCCCGGAACTGGCTACGCTATACCCGGAGACCGACGACGCTCCCTGGTTCGTTACGTACAGAAAATTGCCTGAAGGCGAAATCGCGAGTTGGTCAGCGCCGGTCTGCGCGGGAAAGGGAGAACCGGCAATCTCCGCAAGGGCACCAGCAGAATACGAATAAACCGTGATATTTGCCGATCCCGAGTTGGCGACGAAGACGAAGCTACCGCTCGGGCTGACGATGATCGAACTGGGAGTAAGAGCCGTATTCACTGGCGCTTCAAACGGATTCAGAAATCCGCTGGAGTCTACCGTGAAACGGCTAATGGTGTTATCGACGGCGTTTGTTGACAGGAGAAAGTTCCCCGGCACAACCACGACGGAAGTCGGCGTATTGCCCGCTGTGTATGGCGAGCCGCTCAGGCTACCGACGCTTCCACCGGAACTAAGGTTGAATCCCGATATCGACGCCGACCCGGCATTGGTCACGTACATGTGCACGCTACCGCCACTGCCATTGCCACCACCGCCGCAAGCGGCTGCGATCAAAATCAACGAAATGATGGCGATGAATACAATCCAACGACTCTTCATAAGTGCAATCCTTGCCAATCCCCGCAAGCCGGGCGCGCCCCTCACCCAGAAGATTATCCGCATTTCATCGGAAGCAATAGTCTACCGAAGCAGAGTGGAAACGAACAGGAAGCCAGAGAAACTCAAGCATTGGGCACGAAAATACGAATCACCCAGAATGCCGTCGCAGCCACCGCCGCTGAGGCCGGTATGGTTAATACCCAGGCCCACACAATTCGTCGCGCCACTCCCCAGCGGACCGCCGAAAGCCGATTCGTCGCGCCCACTCCTATAATCGCGCCGGTAATGGTGTGCGTCGTGCTGACGGGAATTCCCGCCAGGGCTGTGCCAAACAGCGTGATGGCGCCCGCGGTTTCCGCGCAGAAGCCACCCACCGGCTTCAGCTTGGTGATTTTCGACCCCATCGTATGCACGATTCGCCAGCCGCCGAAGTAGGTGCCCAATCCGATGGCGGTATGCGCAGCCAAAATAATTGGCCAGTGCAGCTTTCCCCAATCGTGAGAAAAGTCCGACTTAGACATGAGTCCGCCCGTATAGAGTGCGCCCGCCACAATGCCCATTGTTTTCTGTGCGTCATTACCGCCGTGCCCCAAACTGTAGGCGGCAGCCGAGAGCAGTTGTAGTTTCCGGAACAGTCCATCCACTTGCAGAGGTGATTTCCGCTGAAAGATCCAGTACACCGCCACCATCAGCCCAAATCCTAGAACCAATCCCATGACCGGCGCGACTACGATAAAAATCAGTGTCTTTGTCCAGCCTGAGGGAAGAATCACTCCGAATCCAGCTTTTGCAATCGCAGCCCCCGCATAAGCCCCGATCAAAGCGTGAGAAGACGACGTGGGCAGGCCCAAGAGCCAGGTCACGAGGTCCCACACAATAGCGCCGAGAAGTCCTGCAATCACCACCCACTGGGTTACAACTGGGACGCCGCCGAGATCCAGGCGAATCATCCCGCTGCCGATAGTCTTGGCGACCGCGGTTCCCAAAAAAAACGCTGCGAGGAAGTTGAAAGCAGCGGCCCAAAGCACCGCCAGCTTCGGAGATAAAACGCGGGTGGAGACTACTGTGGCGATGCTATTGGCAGCATCGTGAAAGCCATTGAGAAAATCAAAAATGAGTGCAACGGCAACGGTGGCTGCGACAAGAACCAGGCCAGTATTCACCGGTCGCTCTTTCTTAAGCCCACTGCATGGGAGCTGGTTTTCATATCAGGCGCTCTTCAACACAACGCCTTCCAGGACGTTGGCGGCGTCCTCTGCCTTGTCCGTAGCTAGTTCCAGGACTTCGAACAACTCTTTCATTTTTATGAGGGCGATTGGATCTTTTTCCGTCTCAAACAATTTCCCAATGGCTTCGCGCGCCACCCGATCCGCTTCGTTCTCCAACCGGTTGATCTCCACGCAGTGTTCCAGAACGTGGTGATTTTTCTCCAGCATCGCAACTGCTCGCCCCAACTCGATGCTCTGTTGAAGAATCAAAGCGGCCAGTGTCACCGAAGCCGGCGGGACAGAATCAATTTTGTACGTTATCAAACGATCGCCGGCGGAATTCAGCAGGTCGAGCACATCGTCCATGGCCGAAGCCAGCTTGTGAATGTCTTCGCGATCGAACGGCGTAATAAAAGTCTGATTCAGCTTGGTAAGGATCGCGTGCGTCATATCATCGCCGCGATGCTCGATTTCCTTCAGTTTACCTACCCGGTTGGGGACGTCATGATAGTCCTCCAACAAGGCCTTCATCAGCCGTGCTCCTTCAGTTACGTTCTCAGCTACTTCAGAAAACATCTGGAAGAACTTAGTCTCGCGCGGAATGAGGCGAACCATAGAATTTGGAAGATCCTTTTCCGTTTCCGAAAAGGTACGGACACGGCATGCCCATTTGCATCGTGGAGGGCTTATTAATATGACATTAATAAATCAGGGTGGTCAAACTCTGTTCGCTGTTCGCAGGTCAGATTCTCGAAAACGGAATTAAATTGCAATATCAGCCGCTGTGGTGGGGTTCCATCACGCGTTCCGCACCTCGAAACAAATTGCGCAGCGCCCGAATCACCCAACGCGTCGCCAGCACGATCAATATGAGAAAAATGATCGCAATCGCCGCACTAACGAACGGATGTTTGGTCGCGAACCATGTGAGGAAGACCGCAATCACGTCTTCACTGGCGCTCAAGGCAATATTCGACACGGGTTCCGGTGACGGGGTAATTGCCGCCCGCACTGCGGTCTTACCTCCGTGCGCAGCGAATGCGATACCCGCGCCAGCCAGTGCGCTCAGCAATTGCATCTGTGGGCTGAGATTCGATGTGGCGCCAAATGCCAGCAGCGCAGCGATCGGCACCCGAATGAATGTGTGCAGGGCGTTCCACACGAGATCGAAGGCCGGAACCTTGTCGGCGAAAAACTCCACACCGAACAGCGCCAGGCTGACCCCAATCACCCACCAGTTCGAGACCAGGTGCAGGGAAGCAGGAAGGGCGATGACCCCTGCGTGAGACAGCAATCCTAACGTCGCCAGCGTTGCGTAGACGTTGAGTCCCGCCGCGAAACTGGTGGCGATGATGAGCGCTGCGAGTTCCGTTCCGGAGAAATGCATCTCAGAGGCTCACGGCTGCGACTGTTTGCTCCACTCTGATGCCAGAGTTTGGAATTCCGGTAGCTGACGATAGGGATTGAATTCTGCGGCGTCAAGCGCCTCGCGTGAGTGGAATCCAGATGTCTGGGCCAGCTTCAGTTCTGCCAGGCATTTCTTGGCATCGCCTTGCGCAGCATAGGCCCGGGCTCTTTCGAATCGCGCTCCGCCGGGAGACTTAGCACCTGCCGCGACAAGGTCGAAATACGCGAGAGCGGCGACATAGTTTTTCTTCTCCATCGAGCGCTGGCCGGCTTCATACGCCTGAACCACGAGTCCGCCAAGTGCACGTCGCTTGACCAGGACATCGGACTCGCTTGGATTCGAGGCCTTGGTCACATCCTCTTTCAAACCAGCGATAGTCCGCTTGATGTCGTTGTACTCGGCCAGATCAATGTTGTTGGTAGAGATATCCTGCATCTGCGCCGATGCTTGATCAGATAACCTTGCCTGGCGGTCGAGATCGGCGCGCTCCTGCTTTTCACCTGCTTTGAAGGCTTTGCTGCCCTTTAAGTCGGCGACGCGTGCCTTGACCTGGGCAGTATCCGTGAGTCCATCGAAGTCGCGGACGATGGATTCGTAGTCTCTCTCTGCCGTCAAAACGTCGCCTTTGCTTTCCAGTGCGCGCGCTTCTTCGAGTTCCTCTTGAAAGATTCGCTGGATCTCCTTTGCATCCCTTGGAAGACTCCCGGAGCGAATGGCCTGCAGGTTCATCCAGCGCAACGAATCCATCCAAGCCTCAGGAGGAGCCCAGTCGTGAGGACCATCAAAGACGTGGATGCGATAGTTCGCGTGCATCTGTTCGAACACATGTCGGAGTTCGACCATTTCTGGGAAGTTGAAGTCGGCGTTGCCGATTGCCAGGAAATACGCGAATCGAAACCCGTCCTTAGGACTCGCGTTGACGGGAAAGCCGGCGCCGTTGGCAATCACTCCCGCGATGCAGGTCTTGCAGAATAGGGCGACCTGCGTAGCCAGGCGCGCTCCCCCTGACAGTCCAGCCGTATAGAGACGCCGATCATCGATGGCATATCGCTGATGCGTATCCTGAAATATGGAATTCACGGCGTCGGAAGCACCGCCTTGTGGTCCGTTTCGGGAATTATTGGACGCGACTACGATGTACCCGTACTTCTCCGCAGCCTCACGAACCGCCTCTACTGCCGACACGCCACGAGCGGCCGGATCGAAAACGTAGAGGATCGGTGAGGGCTTGTCCGTGGAATATTCAGTCGGAAGGTATAGCGCATAGCTTTGGTCGGGTTTGTTCGCGCAACTGACCTTCGCGATCACCTTACCTTTTTCAAGAGCAAGGACTTGCGGATTTGCCGTGAGAGGCAGCGTCAGCAACAGGGCCGCCACGAGCGTCGTTGCCCGCTTCATGCTGACTAATCTACACCGAGGCTGGTTATCAAGTTGGATACAAAAGGAAAGGCCGCCCGAAGGCGGCCTGGAACCTGACTTAAAAGAATGACCCTACTTACAAAGCCGATTCGATTTCGAATCCCCAGGCTTCCAGAAGAGGCTCAGGGATGTACTTCGAATTGCGGTTCTTCCGCGCCCATTCGCGCAGACGGGTCGAGCGCAGATATTGGTCGGGCGTGAGCTTAAACTCGCGCACAACCTGCTCGAACTCGGTAACAGTTGGAATCACGGGGCCAATCGGCTCAGGCTTGCCCCAGTTAGGGTTTCCACGTCGCTTCGCCATTATTCAGTCGTCCTGCCTTATTTGTGATGAGAACCAGAAGTTATTGGTACTTATTCGATTCCTGGGGACTTCCGTACGATTCACAGGCACTTACTTGGAGTGAAATCAAAGTGCAGCCTACCTGTTGCTTCGAACAACCCCGATCAAACTAAGAAGTTTATCCGAGAACGCTTTGAAGGTCAACCAAAAACTGTAGATTCACGTATTCCATTTTTGGAATAGGTTGCCGAAAGTGTTTAATTCCAGGTGCTTGCATTCGTCACGTCTTTGCGAAAATTCTTCGACCCGTCGAACAAGGTGCTCATTCGCCGCGCAGTCTTAAGCTTTGTTAATGGTTCAAGTCTCTCAGGCGCTTTGCGCATCTCTAACCAGTGAAAGGAGCAACGCTCTTGCACGATCGGCCTCGAATCCTCCCTGCTTTATTTACCGTCTGTCTCGGTGCCACCTTCGTCGCTGCCAGTACCCTAGTTTTCTCCGGTTACCAGGATCAGAAGCCAGGTGTCGTTCACAAGATCACCGTTGCGGATCTGCCGCAACCCTTCGCGACCAAGTCCGCGGGAAACAATCCGAGTATCATCGCTCGCCCTAAGGACGCCTGGCCGCAGGCTCCCGCTGGATTCAAAGTCGAACTCTTCGCGGAGAATCTCCATAACCCCCGCCTGTTGCGTACCGCTCCTAACGGCGATGTGTTCGTCGTCGAGAGCGGCCCGGGCGACATTAAGGTGTTCCGTGGAATCGACGCGAACGGTAAGCCGCAGCAGTCGGAAGTCTTTGCCAAGGGCTTTACGCAGCCTTTTGGATTGGCTTTTTATCCCTCGGGCCCAAACCCCGAGTGGATTTACGTGGGAAACACGGATTCCGTGGTCCGCATTCCTTATCGCAACGGTGATTTGAAGGTGCGCGGTCCGGCCCAGAAATTGACTGACCTTCCCGGCGGCGGCCATTTGCGCGGCGGCGGTCACTGGACTCGTGACATAACTTTCTCGCCAGACGATAAGAAGATGTACGTCTCTGTCGGCTCACATTCGAATGATGACGATGCCGACACTCACCCCGCCGAGTTTCATCGCGCTGATGTCCTCGAATTCAATCCCGATGGAACCGGACTGAAGGTTTATGCGTGGGGAATTCGCAATTGCGTCGGGATCGCCACCCAGCCCAAAACCGGCGATATCTGGTGCTCGGTGAACGAGCGCGATGAGTTAGGCGATAATCTCGTGCCCGACTACATCACCCACGTTACTCCCGGCGGATTTTATGGCTGGCCATGGTGGTATATGGGTGGACACCAGGATCCGAGGCAGAAAGGGAAGCATCCCGAATTGCAAAGCAAAGTCATCACGCCGGATGTGTTGCTGCAACCGCACAACGCATCGCTCGAGATGACCTTCTACGAAGGCAACCAGTTCCCGCAGGAGTACCAGGGCGATATCTTTGCCTCGGAGCACGGGTCCTGGAACCGCGCCCCGCGGACCGGCTATGAAGTCATTCGCGTTCCGCTGCACGGCGAGGGCAAGGCTACCGGCGAGTACGAAGACTTCCTCACCGGATTTGTTACGGTGGATGGCAATGTCTGGGGACGTCCGGTGGGCGTCACGGTGGCGAAAGACGGCTCGCTTCTTGTGACGGACGACGGGTCGAACTCCATCTGGCGGGTGAGCTACCAGGGCAAATAGCATTGATTGTGTGGCGCGGACATTCTTGTCCGCGCGTCTTGAGTTACTAGATTCGTGGTGGCGCGGGCGCCCTCGCCCGCGCAGCTTAGAAAGGATACTTGGACCCCGCTCGGCTCGAGCGGACAAATCTAGTCGAACTCACGTTTAGGAGCCGCTTGATCGAACCCGACGCGACCGACGTGTACGTCTGCAATAACCATCACCTCGCCTTTGATCGGCGACCCGGCAACCCGGCGCAGCATCCCCAGTTGACCGATGTGGGTGAGTACATCGGAGACTGGCCCCTGGAATAAAACTTCGAGCGTCGTCGCGGACAGACAGTTCTGTTGCGAAGGCGTTGTCCAACTGCTCAAGCGCTTTGAAAAAGCGAGCGACATCGTTATCCCATGTGCTTGGTCCTGACCGGGTGCCAAGCCGCAAGCCATTGTTCGCCCCGCACCTGACGAAATGTCCATTCGACCAAGTCCGCCATGTGGGCCAGAATTTGTGAGGGAGTGCGCGAGGTCTCGGCGACGCGAAATGCAGCAAACGACTCAGGAGCGTCGCGAAGCGTCTTGCCTCCGCGGTAAGCGATCGTAGCGAGAATGTGGCGGAAGAACTGCCGGGTATGGTCGAGCCGCTTTATCAGATCCGTAGTGCTCATTGGCGGCTCCTTAACGATCTCAGAGTTCGATCCGCGCTCGCGTTTCAGGTCGAAGATGGACCGGAGCGTGCTCTTCAATCCCTAAAAGATCAAGCTGAAAACAAAACGCGGACAGAAATGTCCGCGCCGCACAACCAAGCGATCACAGCCGATGTGGTCTACGCCGATCCCACCTGCTGGTGTTCCACCACGAACTGTTTCCCGCTGCGATGCAGTTCGATCATCTGCTTCACTTCGGCGACCACGCGGGGAAGAGCAGCCTTCACTTCGCGGCTCAGATCATGTCCCAGATCGCACGACCGTATCCCGACGCCAATCACCGCTGCGCGTGGGCAGCTACCATACAGATCGATCGCCGATGCCAGTAACGTCGGTGGATCAAGCTGATGACTGAACGCCGAGGAGTGGTCCGCCGGATGAACGCTCTCGCATGCAATCTTGCCGGCGGCTAGTCTGTCGGCAACAGCGTCGATGAAGATCACCATGCCCGCTTCGGCGACGGACTCAGCCATCTCCGGGTTGAGTTGATGGCTGGCGAAGACTTCGACCGCCGTGTCATCTTCATAAACATCCCGCAACGCCTCGGCGGCCTTCCAGCCGATCGCATCATCGCCGCGCAGCGGATTGCCGTACCCGATCACCACAATGCTCGGCATCAGATTACCTCTTCACCTCCGAAAGCAACTTGCCTTCGTCGTCCACGAGTTGGAGATGCAGCCGCATCTGACCCATGGCGTGCGTCGAACAGCTCAAGCATGGATCGTAGCAGCGAATGACGGCTTCGACGCGATTTAACATGCCTTCCGGAATTGTTCTTCCCTTTATGAAATGTTTCGCCACCTGGAGCACACCCCGATTCATCGCCAAATTGTTATGCCCGGTAGCGATGATCAGGTTCGCGTGCGTAATCAGCCCGCTTTCGTCGATCTTGTAGTTGTGGATCAGCGTGCCACGCGGCGCTTCTGCCACTCCAACGCCGTTGTAGTTGTTCGGTCCCGCATAAGCGCGAACGTGCTTTCCCAGGATATCCGGCTCTTCGAGATACGCCTCGATACGTTCGATCGCGAATAGCGCCTCGATCAGCCGCGCATAGTGGTAATAGAACGAGCTCAGCACGAACCGACGCTCTAACTCACGGAACTCCGCCAGTTCCTGGTCCGCCAAAGGAGTGCCGCAGCGTTTTGCCATGTTCAAACGCGCTAGCGGTCCCACGCGATACATGCCCTTGGGGTAGCCCAACGGCTTGTAATAAGGCGACTTAAGGTATGACCACGGTTCGACCGCCTCGCCAATGAACTCCTCGTAGTTCGCGGGATCGATGTGGTCCTTCACGATCTCGCCGTCGGCATCGACGAAGCGGAGCCAACCCTTGTAGAACGCCAGATCGCCATCCTCCTTGGTCAGGGCCATGAACAGAGAAGGAAAATTTGCGAATGTTCTGATTTCTTCTCGGAAGCTTTCCAGCTGCCGCTTGAACCAACCCAGCGTTCGGAAGACGATGTCCTTCGCTTCAGGAATCGACCTCAATATCTCATCGCGATGTTCCACTTTCAGCGGTTCGCTCACGCCACCTGGTACCACCCACGCCGGATGGATTCGTTTTCCGCCCAGCAGTTCGATAATCTCCTGCCCAAACTTCCGCAGACGAATGCCGTCCCGCGCCAGTTCCGGGCTGTGCTCCGCCACGCCAAAGATGTTTCGCTTCGCCGGATCCGAGTCCATGCCCAGCAAAAAGTCCGGTGACGACAGGTGGAAGAAGCTGAGTGCGTGCGACTGCACGATCTGCGCCAGGTTCATGATGCGGCGCAGCTTCTCCGCCGTCTCAGGAATACGAACGGCGAGGATGGCATCGCAAGCTTTCGCCGATGCAATCAGGTGCGACACCGGGCAGATGCCGCAGATACGCGCCATCAGCGCCGGCATTTCGTAGAACGGCCGCCCTTCGCATAGCTTCTCGAAGCCACGGAACTGGGTCACGTGGAAGTGCGCATCCTGCACCATTCCATGATCGTCGAGCTGAATCGTGATCTTGGAATGCCCTTCGATGCGAGTAACGGGATCGATAACGACAGTTTGCATCTCGCTCTCCTAGGCTCCGAAATGGCTCCGCGTACTCAGGTCCGGCATGCGTCCCTGGATCAATTCCGAAAGCGCGTAATGAATCACGTCACGATGCGGCGGGCATCCGGGCACAAACAGGTCTACCTTCACCACCTCATGCAGCGGAAGCGACCGCGGCAGAAGCCGTGGAATCACCTGAAGCGGAATCTGTTGGTTGAATGTCGCGTTCTCGATATAGCCGCGCTTCAGCACCGACTCCACCGGGAACGAATTTCGCATCCCCGGAACGTTGGCGGTAACCGCGCAGTCGCCCAGCGAAACCAGCAGCTTCGAGTGCGCCCGAACTTTTTCGATTTTCTCCAGGTCTTCCTCCGAGCTGATCGCGCCTTCGATCAATGTGACATCCACCTCTTGTGGAAAATCTTTCAGATCCACCAACGGGCTATAGACCAGGTCGATGTGCTCGGCCAACTCGAGTAGCCGCTCATCCATGTCGAGAAACGACATGTGGCATCCCGAGCACCCATCCATCCACACGGTTGCGATTCGGACTTTACTCATTGCCGTCCCTCCCGCATCAAGGTCAGATACGGCAGGAACTGCCGCCGTTTTTTCATTTCTCCCGCTGCGCGGCCTTTTTCAACCAGGGCACCGGTCGGACAGACATGCACACACTTGCCGCAACTGGTGCAACTATCGGAATCGCCCCATGGCTGATTCAGGTCGGTGATCACGCGGCAATCAATCCCACGCCCGAACACATCCCAGGTGTGCGCGCCTTCGATCTCGTCGCAAACCCGGACGCATCGTGAGCACAGAATGCAGCGGTTGTGGTCCACAACGAACCGCCGATTGCTGGCGTCCACTTGCAGTTTGGGATTCAGATAGGGAACGCGCACATGCGTGATTCCCAGACTTTCCGCCATGCGTTGCAATTCGCAGTGACCATTCGAAACGCAGACCGAACAGACGTGATTGCGTTCCGAGAAGAGCATCTCCACGATCATCTTCCGCAGAGCCTCCAGTCGCGGAGAGTGCGCGGTGACTTCCATGCCTTCCTGCACGCGCGTCACACACGCCGGCAGCAGCTTGTTACTGCCTTTTATTTCCACCAGACAGAGGCGGCACGCGCCCACATCGCTAAGACCGTCCAGGTGGCAAAGTGTGGGTATGTTGATCCCATTCTCTCTCGCGACTTCGAGAATGGTCTGATCGGCGCGAGCACCAATGTCGCGCCCATCGATCTGTAAGGTTTTGATTTCCACTGCCGCGGGGCTCATTGAGTCTCCTCCGCCGTCTTGGCTGCAGGTTTCGTCTTACAAACTCCTGCGGGACACTGTTTATCGGTGATATGTGCCATGTACTCATTTCGGAAATAACGCAACGTGCTCACCACCGGGTTCGGCGCCGTCTGGCCCAGCCCGCAGAGGCTGCTCTGACTCACTACCCCGCACAACTCCTCCAGCAGGCTGAGCTCTTTTTCGCCTGCCGCGCCGGAGGTGATCTTCTCCAGCAGGTTATGCATGTGCGTGGTGCCTACCCGGCAGGGCGCGCACTTGCCGCACGATTCAGTCCGGCAGAAGTCCATGAAGTACTTGGCGACATCGGGCATGCAGGAGGTGTCGTCCATCACGATCAGCCCGCCCGATCCCATAATCGATCCAACTTTGGCGAGTGACTCGTAGTCGACTGGCATGTCGAGGTATTGTTCCGGCACGCATCCGCCCGAAGGACCGCCGGTCTGTGCGGCTTTGAAGTTGCGTCCATCCGGGATGCCGCCGCCCAGGCGGAAGATGATGTCGCGCAACTTGATGCCCATCGGCACTTCGATCAGTCCAGTGTTCTGCACGCGTCCAGCGAGCGCGAACACCTTCGTGCCTTTGCTCTTTTCGGTGCCGATTCCCGCGTACCACGCTCCGCCTTTGCGAACGATGGGCGCGATATTTGCGTAGGTCTCGACGTTATTGATCAGCGTCGGTGCTCCCCACAATCCTTCTTGTGCCGGATACGGTGGCCGAGGACGTGGCGTGCCACGCTTACCTTCCACGGAGTTGATCAGCGCCGTCTCTTCGCCGCAGACGAACGCGCCCGCACCCAGGCGAATGTCGATGCGGAAACTGAATCGCGTCTCGCAGATATTGTTCCCCAGCAGACCGAGATTCTCCGCCTGCTTGATTGCCGTCTTCAGCCGCTTGATCGCCAGCGGATACTCCGCTCGTACATAGATGTAGCCGTGGCTCGCCCCGACGGCGTAGGCGGCAATCGCCATGCCTTCCAGCACGCGTTGCGGATCGCTCTCCAGCACGCTGCGATCCATGAACGCGCCCGGATCGCCTTCGTCCGCGTTACAGATCACGAACTTGGTGTTGTTCTGGCTGCGCGCCTTGGCGACGGTGCTCCATTTCAAACCAGTAGGATATCCAGCGCCCCCGCGCCCGCGCAGTCCACTTTTGCTCACCTGATCTACTACTTCCAGCGGTGTCATCGAAGTCAGCGCCGTCAGCAGGGCTTCATACCCGTCGGCAGAGATGTAGTCCTCAATCCGCTCCGGATCGATATTTCCCGAATTCTCCAGGACCACCTTCACCTGATCCTTGAAGAAGGGAAGTGTCGGATCGAGTTTCAGCCGCTCAACGGCTTTGCTCTTGCTTTCAAGAGAATCCACGATGTCAGCCGTGTCGGAGCTCTCCTCGGGAGGACGAACGCCCTGGTAAAGCGCGCCTTCGGGTTCCACCGAAACCAGCGGCCCAGCGGCGCATAGTCCCATGCAGCCAACGCCCTTTACGTGGCAGCTCTTCTCAAGCCCTTTTTCCTTGATCCGCGCCTCGATCCCGGCTTTCACTTTGTCGCTGCGTTGCGACAGGCAGGCGGCTGCGGTACAGACGTGAATTTTCTGCGGGAACTCCTGTTGCTTTTCCCGCTCGGTGCGCGCAATCTCGCGAAGTTCCTCAAGCGTCATGATGCAGCCACCTCAGAATCCTTTTCGACATCTCTTCGGGACCAATCTTCCCCGCGACATCCCCATCGAACACCACTGCCGGCGCCAGGCCGCACGATCCCACGCAGCGCGCTGTCAGAAGGGAAACCTGATTGTCCTCGGTCGTCTCTCCCGGCTGAATGTGTGCTGATTCCTCAACCGCTTTCAGCAGCGCCGGAGATCCCTTGATGTAACAGGCGGTACCGGTGCAGACGACGCAGGTGTGCTTTCCTTTGGGTTTCAGGGTGAAGAAGTGATAGAACGTCGCCACTCCGAACACCTTGCTATAAGGAAGCCGCAAGCTCTGAGCCACGAAGCGTAGCGCCGTGTCATCGAGATATCCGAAACTTTCCTGTACGGTGTGCAGCACCTCGATCAGAGCATTGGGTTCGCGTCCGTGGCGGCGCATAGTGCCTTCCACGATCCGCCAGCGCTTGTCGTCTGAAGGTGGCAATACTGTCGCTGGATACGCCGGCATCAAGTCTCCTTTCAACCGAAAGGAAGCAGCGGGGCGGTCTTCGACCATACCCTTCCAAAGGTCGGGTTGATCTAAGAGCTAACTTGTATTTGGGCCACTGCCGAACCGCGCTCCTCTGGCCCAGCCTCCGCAATTTCCTGTAGGTGCAGTGTCGTCTTTTTCAACAGAATTTGGTGTGCGCCGCGTCACGTCGGACGGTGAGAGAATCCACACCAGAACTGGATTCCGGGAATGGAACTGGCTTTTCTCGGGCCTTATGAGTTCTTTCCATCCTTCTTGCTTTTAGGGTGATTTTGAGCGTCGCTCAAATGCCCTGGCGCTATGGCCCTGCGCACGGAAAACCCTACGAATGCTTTCGTAAGTGTCAGCTGGAGGAGGACATCTCGCTCCTCTGCTTTGGCGTCAGATTTCTGAACGCCACTGTCTAAAACAGACTCAGTGTCTGTCCTTTAAGGGGCAGCGCACTACGAGCCATCGAAGGAGAGACACTATGAAGAAGCTTAGTATTGCATCCGTGCTGCTGCTCGGAGCGGGAATGGCGGTAGCACAAGCAGGAGGATCTGGCGGCGGCGCTGGCGGTGCTGGCGGCTCTGGTGCCGGTGCAGGAGCCGGAACAGCCGGTACAGGAGCGACGGGCGGCGTAGCCGGCCAGAGCACTGGAACCGCAGGCTCAGGTTCAGTTGGAACCGGCGCGAGCGCGGGGTCAATGGGTTCTCAGGGCTCGCAAACAGGAACTACAGAAACCGGTGCCAGCGCAGGTTCTATGGGCTCCCAAACAGGAACGACGGGAACCACCGGAACTACGGGCACGATGGGGACCACCCCTGACGCAAGCGGCACAACCGGCGCAACTGGGACGACCACTCCGGGAACAACGGCAGCTCCCGAGAGCTCAACCTCACCGAGCACCGGTACGGCTGGAACGGGCAGTGTAGGTGGGAACACCGGCACTTCTTCAACACCAGGCACAACAGGAACAACAGGAACAACAACGGGCACCACGGGTACGACTACAACACCGCCGCAGATGTCAATGCTGATGGGCGCGCCGCAAAGCGCTTCCGATCAGGCGCAAGGGTCAGCCCAGGGCGCAGCCGATCAGACGCAGGGTGCTGCATCTAGCGCTGCTGATCAGACGGCAGGTGCAGCATCCAGCGCTGGCGGAGCAGTAAAAAAGGCGCCGAAACTGGAGCCAGTAAAACCGAAGAAGGTGCGAGTGACGCCTACCACGGAGCCAAGAATGCGGTAACCGGATCGTCGTCAGACCAGAATCAGTCCGGCACAACCGGGAACGTCGGCGCACCTCCTCCGCAGGATCAGACTGGTGGCGCCGAGGCAGGTGGTAACGCGGCCGGTGGCGCAGCCGCTGGCGGTGGCGGAATGCCGCATACGGCAACTCCGCTTCCTCTGCTCGGTCTTCTCGGACTTGGCGGCCTGAGCTTTGGCGTATGGAAGGCACGCTATTTCCGCAAGTAAGAGCTGAACGAAGTTAGTGGCGCGCGAGCGACACGCTTGCGCACACCACAAAGAAAAGGCCTCCGCTTCTGGAGGCCTTTTTTATTTCTTATCACGAGCGCGTTTGTCATCACGAGCGAGCGTCAGCTCGCGAGGGATCTGCAGTTTATGTCGACTGAATAACCTCTCTTCGCGCCTCGCCGCCGATCTTATCGTGCAATCCCAAGGCAACATCGATGAGCGCCTGATCCACTTTGCGGTTTTGCGACAGTGCTTCCTGGATCGGAATAGCCACAATCTCATTTCCGCGCAGCGCGGCCATCTTCCCGAAGTCGCCGCGATGCACCATGTCGATCGCGCCCGATCCGTAGCGCGTTCCCAGCACGCGATCGAATGCCGTTGGCGATCCGCCACGTTGCACGTGACCGAGCACCACTGCACGCGTTTCGAATCCAGTGCGCTTCTCAATCTCTTTTGCGAGCAGATTTCCAATGCCGCCCAACCGCACGTGACCGAACTCGTCCTTGGATACATCGAGAGTGACATTGTCACCGCTGTGTTCCGCGACCTTCGCGCCTTCCGCGACCACGACGATGCTGAAATAGCGTCCGCGAGAATGCCTCAACTTGATCGCCTCAGCCACGTCTTCAAGTTCAAAGGGCTTTTCCGGAATTAGAATCACGTCCGCGCCGCCCGCGACCCCGCTGTACATCGCGATCCATCCCGAGTCGCGACCCATCACTTCCACCACGATCACGCGGTTGTGTGCTTCTGCTGTTGTGTGCAGACGGTCGATGGCTTCCGTCGCAATCTCTACCGCTGTGTCGAATCCGAAACAAAAGTCCGTTCCGCTTAGATCGTTGTCGATCGTCTTCGGCACGCTTACGACCTTTACACCCAGCTCGCTTAACTTCTGCGCCACCGACATGGTATCGTCGCCGCCGATCGCGATCAGTGCGTCACAGCCGTGCCGCTTCAAGTTGTCCATGCAGCGTTGCAACCCGCCTTCGCGCTTGGCAGGATTCGTGCGCGACGTGCGCAGAATGGTTCCACCGCGCGGCAGAATTCCCGATACCTTCGCCAGGTCGAGAACCTCTGCTTTGTTGTCCTGAACGCCCCGCCATCCTTCCAGAAATCCCACGAACTGATCGCCGTAATGGAACGTGCCTTTGCGCACGATCGCGCGAATCACCGCGTTCAGGCCGGGACAATCGCCTCCGCCGGTTAACACACCGATCTTCATCCTCGTCCTTCCTCACATCTTGATTGAAGTGCTTATAAAGCGGTGCTGCGATTCTATCGATTCAGACGCGAATTTGTCGCGCTTCAACTTTGATCGCCACCAGAATTCAAGGATGGACACTAGCTTCGAGTTGGAGCCCACTCGCCCTCGAGTGGGCAAGACTCGATCTTCTTAAGATTGCTCGTGTATCGCTGGTGCTCCGCGTCAGCCTCTTGTGCCGCAAGAGTGGGAACTGCAAATCGTGGCGAATCGGTGTAGTATTGCCCGCCGTGAGGAACGCCGTGTCGACCGACAATAAGCAGCAGTTTTCGAGCTATAACGATTTCTTTGTTTTCTACCTCGGCGAACATAGCAAGCCAGGAACCCGTTACATGCACCTCTGCGGCACGGTGCTGGGTTTGGCAATGCTGATCTGGGCGATCGTCACTGGACACTACTGGTGGATTCTGCTTTGGCCGGTGATCGGCTACGCCTTCGCCTGGATCGGCCACTTCGGCATCGAAGGCAATCGTCCGGCTACGTTCGGGCATCCGTTCTGGTCATTCATCAGTGATTTCAAGATGGTCTACCTGATGCTGACCGGACAACTTTCTAGCTATGTCGCCACAACTGAAGCCGGAACCAGGAAATAACGTCGTTCGTGAAACGTGAAACTCGTAACCCGAAACGGCCTTACCTTCCCGCCGCCTGTGTCTTGTCTTTCGTGGTGAACTGCGCGACTCCGCTCTCGATTTTTCCGCCCGTTCCCAGCGCCTGATCGGACACAACTTCGTAGTAATAAGTTGTTCCGGGCGCGAGCTTCTTCAGCGTCACGCGATGTGTCAGCGCTCCCCAAGGCGTCTCCGCAACCTGATCGAGACGTGCGCGATCAGTCCCATACAACACCTTCGTTCCGGAAGACACATTGGTCGACCACGCCACGATCGCATCTTCGGCGCCAGCATGCTCGACGGTTGGACCGCTCGTGATCCGCACCTTTTCGGGAGCCGTGCCGTTATCAGTCTGACCCGATCTCGCTGTCGCCGTGAGCAACAGAACGGCCAGCAGGAACGCGATGCAAGCTCGTAGCAGCACGAGTTGATCTTTCATCAACACTGTTTGTTGGATGCAAATCGGCCGCCCGAGGCTGGTTCTCTCGACAGTGTTGTTGAAGCTATCCCGGAACGCTCCAGTTTTCGGATACACTGACCCGCAATGCGCGTTCTCGGAATCGATTGCGGTGGCGAATTTACCGGATACGGTGTCGTGGAGCAGGGAATCGACACCAGGCTGCAGATAGTTTGCTGCGGGACCATCCGTCTTTCCACCCGTGAGCCTCTGCCGACTCGGCTCAATCGTGTCTATGAACGTCTGCGCGAGGTCATTGCCGACGTCCATCCCGAGATGGTCGCTATCGAAGACGTCTTCTACGCCGTGAATGCCAAGTCGGCCTTGAAACTGGGCCAGGTTCGCGGAGTCGCCATGCTCTCAGCCTCATCTTGCGGTCTTCAAGTCGCCGAGTATTCGCCGCTCTCCATCAAGTCCGCGGTTTGCGGCTATGGCAGAGCGGAGAAGTCGCAAGTTCAGCACATGGTTACCAAGCTCCTGAACTTGACGGAGCCGCCCGAATCGCCCGACGCCGCCGATGCGCTTGCGATCGCGATCTGTCATCTGCATACATGGACGACATTGCAACGCCAGCAGCCCGCAAAGGCCGCCTCTTGTCGCGCCTGATCGTAACCGATGCATCTCATTTTCCGTCTAGAATGCTTGCTGGAGGACGCTAGCTCGTGCGCACTCGTCAGAACAGAATCTTCCTCGCGACGCTTTTCATTCTTGTCGCCGCCAATGCGTTTTCGCAGGCACCTACGCTCGACTCGTCGAAGGCTCGCGGCGCAGCCGTTCCCACAGTAACTTTCAGCCTAGATTTCCCGAACGCCGATCCTCCGCATTACTCCATTGCCGTCAGCGCTGACGGACGCGCTGCCTATCAGTCCGATCCCAGCAGCGAAGCGTCTACTGGTGTTCCGTACATCTATCGCTTCACCCTCAGCAGTGAGGGTGTCAACAAGATCTTCGGAGCGGCGAAGCAACTCAAATACTTCAATCAGGACTTCGAGTTTCACAAAGGAAAGGTCGCCTTCACCGGCAACAAGACGCTCGCCTACAAAGACGGTGATCGGGACTTTCGCAGCAGTTACAACTGGTCGTCCAACAGTACGGTGCAACAGATCACCGATTATTTCGAAGGTATTGCTGAGACCATGGAATTCGGCCGCCGTCTCGACTACTACCACACGCACGACAAGTTAGGTTTGGACGCGGAATTGAAACGAATGCAGGAAATGGGAAAGGACCGTCAGTTGGCCGAGATCCAGGCGATTACGCCGATTCTCAAATCGATTGCCGCTGATGCCAACGTGCTGAATATTTCGCGGCGGCGTGCCGAAGCGCTGCTCAGCTCCGTTACACCTTCAGCCTGAGTGACAGAGACTGGCGATGCAGGGCGGATTGTGGTCCGCCCCGCTCTCTAAGTAATTGAAGATGCCAGTGAAAAACTGTTCCGAACCAGCGAAGACTTACTTGGAGAACGCCTGAATGGCGGTCGCTTCGTCGTCTTTCACGTCGAACACGGTGTAGAGCTTCGTGATCTGTAGAAGGTCGTGCACTTTCTTCGTCAGGTTGAGCAGTTTCAGCTCTCCGCCTGCATTCCGTACGCTCGTGAACGCGCTCACCAGCTCGCCAATGCCGGAGCTGTCGATATAGGTCACGTCGCCCAGGTTCAGCAGAATCTTCTTGTTGCCCTTGGCGACTGTTTGCCGGACAAGGTCGCGCAATACCGAACTGCCCTCGCCGAGAGTGATACGCCCGCTCAGATCGATGATGGTTACGCCATCCACCTGCCGGGTGCTGGATTTCATGCTCACTTGGACTCCTCCTTGCCGTCTGCCGCTTCGCTGCGGACGTGCTTGATCAATGTAATCTCTGTTCCAGGCTCTAAAGTTCTGAACCGAACTTCATCCATGAACGAGCGGATCAGAAAGATCCCCCGTCCTGAAGGCTTTAACAGATTCTCTGGCGCCAGAGGGTCCGGCAGTTTCTCCGGATCGAGGCCATGTCCCTCGTCGGCGACCGTGATAATCAGATCCTTCGCGGTCCGCTCGAACGCCAGTGTCATCTTCTTATTAGGATCGTAGCCGTTGCCGTGATACACGGCGTTTACGGCCGCTTCGCGCACCGCCATTTCGATGCGAAGAACCTCGTCTTCGTCGAAGCCCGATCCCGACGCGAGTTCGCTGGCTTTCTGCTCGGCTTCGTTGACGCTTTCGAGCGTGGAATCCAGCTTGTAGACGACCTTCTTTGCCGTCATGCTCAAATGCTTACCGCCACCCTTTTTTCGCTTCGAAGCCCGGGAGAGCGCCAGAAAATAGCGAGCCTCTAAGAAGCACGTAGTTTGCCTGTCCGAGTGCATCCGTGTCAAACAGCGATTTCTTATGACGTCGATTTTCGGATCTGCGCGTCTGTATTGCCGTCTGCCGCGCTCGCGGAAGTCGGGTCGATTCCTTCCACAAGAGCGTCAGGAAACCACGAAGTCATGGTGAGCGGAGCGAATCCATCTATGTATTTGATTTTGGTTTCCTGAAACGTCATCTTTGCCGGCTTCCCCCAGTCTTCGCTCAAATCCCTCCACGCGGGATTCATACTCACGATCAGCGCCATCTTCTTCACCCGGGTCCAGCCCTTGATCTGCTTCTCCCGTGCGATCGCGTCCCCGATCCTGGAGAACGCCTCGTAATATACCAGCCGATCCAGCCCGTAGCGGCTGGTGAATCCGTCATAGACGTGGTTCTTGTGTTGCCATGTGCGGATCTCCAGTTTGCTGGTCACGCCCGTGTACAGCGTCTGTGAGCGGTCGGTCATGATGTAGACGTGAAACGTTCGTGGCTCTTTCCGGAAATACATAGATGGATTCGCTCCGCTCACCATGACCCGTTGCTGCGGGATGTTTCAGTGAAGCGGGACACAGTTTCGCGTGAGCCTGCCTCGTTTGATCGCGTAGTTCGGAAGCCTGCGCAGCTAATTCCCTCGGAACTCGACCCGGCCACTTCCCTCCACGAGAGCATCCGAGAACCACGATGTCGTGGTGAGCGCAGCGAATCCATCTATGCATTTGGTTCGCCGCCCCACCTGGCAGTCGAACGAAAAACCGATTACATTGACTCGTCAATGGCGAAATTGAAACAGAAAGCCGAAACGTCAGATCTGCTGAAGGGATGGGGCGCCATCGCCAAATTCCTTGGCTTGGGTTCTGCAACGGCCCACAGATGGGCGAAGGCTGGAATGCCGGTGAGGCGCGAAGGCCGGTTCACGGTTGCGGATCGCGCCGAACTCGAAGCATGGCTCGGTCGAGAGTCGGGAATGCCCAAGCCTGCACACGTCGTGACGGGCGATGCCGATATTTCCGCAGCGTTAAAGGATTCGATCGCGGTGGCGCGGCGCAGGCGTAAGAAGTAGTTCCTTGGGGACTGCTCCAGTAGACAGAAAGTCGAGTGGCAGAGGAATTCGGGATCTCTCACGGGATTCGAATGCGATTTACAGCATGAAAACTCTGCGAGTCAAGTTGCTTTTTAGAGGTGGGCGGTCCACACGGCTCACTGTATACGGGTGCCCCGTCCTATTCGCCCTTCGTTTGGGCGAAAGGGCGGGGTGAGACGCAAATCACATACTCGAATGCAGCTCGAGAGTAGGCTGCCAGCGTGCCTTCCCGTCTCAAGCACTACCAGCACTCGGGCCACGATCACTTCCTTACCTTCAGTTGTTATCGACGGCTTGCTCTGTTCCACTCCGATCAAGCCAAGCGCGTCTTCGAAGACAAGCTGGAAGAGGTGCGGCGTTGGTATGAGTTCTACGTCTACGGCTATGTGGTCATGCCGGAACATGTTCACTTGTTAGTGAGCGAGCCGCGAGAGAAACCGCTCTATTCGGCGATACAGATGTTGAAACATCTCGTATCGCGAGAACTGCCGCATCCCTCCAGCGCATCACCTTTCTGGCAGCCGCGTTACTACGACTTCAATGTCTTTACCGGCACGAAATGGACGGAGAAACTGCGCTATCTGCATCGCAATCCGGTGACGCGCGGGCTGGTCGCCGCTCCGGAAGACTGGACGTGGAGCAGTTATCGACATTGGTTAACCGGAGAGGAAATGCCGGTAGAGATCGAGTCGAAGTGGACGTTCGACAAGCGTGAGAGGACGGGTATCAAGCCGAGGTTCTTACGGAGTCCAAAATAGAAGTATGGTTTATCTGACCCCGCCCTTTCGCCAAAGGAAGGCGAATAGGACGGGGCACCCACGTATTTCGCATCCCGCCCTTTCGCCAACGGAAGGCGAATAGGACGGGACACCCACTGTGTTTCCCATCCCGCCCTTTCGCCAAAGGAAGGCGAATAGGACGGGGCACCCACGTATTTCGCATCCCGCCCTTTCGCCAAAGGAAGGCGAATAGGACGGGGCACCCGTCAATTACGCAACGTCGCTGCTTTTGTCGTCCAGGTATTCCTCGGGGACATCGTCTTCGGGAACTTCGCGGGTTCTGACTTCCGACACGTCCGGATCAGGCGCGTTCTCGATGGCGTCGATGACTTCCGCTTCGTCGGCCTGTCCTTCTTCGGTCAGCTCTTCGACGCTCTCGGAATCGGCCTCTTCGATGTCCGACAGACCCTGGGTGTCGCCGGACTGGCCGGCCGACTCCGAATCATCTACCGAGTCGAAGCGATCTGTTTCCTGTGAATCGATCTTTCTACGTGCATGGTCGCTCATCTTCCACCTACCTCAAGAGTTGCTTCTGGAGATTCGATGCGGATTGCAGCTGTCACGATGCTGCTTCAGTTCAATTTAGAAATAAGACATTGCGGAATGGCTCGATAGCGCTAGCTTTCTGGCGCTGCCCTTGGGTATGCTCCCAGTGATGTCGCTCATCTCTCTTACCGAGCTCCTGGGATCGCCTGTGCTCGACCCTGCTGGACAGGTGATTGCGCGGGTGCGCGAGGTTGCGCTCGCTCCGCAAGAGGACCCGCTCTGGATCTCGTCGTTCGTGGTGAAAGCAGGCCGCGAACTTCGGCTTCTCCCGCTGAAGGAAGTGGACGAACTGCGCGGCGGAGTGCGCGTGCGGGGAAGAGTTCACCATTGGGCACCATTCAGCAATCCCGAAGGATTTCTGCTGCTGAGCCGCGATCTGCTGGATCAGCAAATCATTGACGTGCACGGGCGCAAGGTGGTGCGCGTTAATGACGTCGATCTGCGACAGGAGCCGACCAACCACCATATCGCCCTGAAGATGGAAGCGGTCGACATTGGCGCGCGTGGCGCGGTGCGGCGTCTGCTGAAGGGAATTGTTCCTTATGGCGCGCTGCAGGCGCTGCTCCGCAAAATCCCGCCGCGGCTGATTCCGTGGGACTACGTCGACCTGATTGAGACTGATCCGGCGCGCAGGGTGAAGCTGAAGATCGAGCACGAAGGGTTGTCGAAGCTGCATCCGGCGGACATTGCGGACATCGTCGAAGACCTGTCGCCAGACGAACGCGAAGCGGTGTTCGAGACGCTGGACGAAGAAGTTGCCGCCGATGCGCTGGAAGAGGTCGAGCCGAAGCTGCAACGGTCGATTATCCATTCGCTGGACTCGGACCGCGCCGCCGACATTGTGGAGGAGATGGATCCGGATGCCGCGGCGGACCTGCTGGGCGATCTGTCGGAAGAGAAGTCGGAAGAAATTCTGGAGGAGATGGAGCCCGAGCAGCGCGAGGAAGTGGAAGAACTGCTCGAGCACAAAGAGAATACCGCCGCCGGCCGCATGACGACGGAGTTCCTGTCGCTGCCGGTCACGTCCACGGTGGAAGACGCGCTGGAAACACTGCGCAACTTCGAGGGCGGCGTGGAAAGCGTGGTCACGCTGTTTCTGCTTGATCCAGAAGGGAAGCTGGCGGGCGCGGTTCCGTTGCAGAAACTGGTGCTCGCGAAGCCGGGGCAAAAGCTCAGCGAACTCTGCGCGGAGCCGCTGATTTCGGTCCACGAGCAGGCGAAGGAAAACGAGTTCGTGGAGCTCTTCGACAAGTACAACCTGCTCACGCTGCCGGTGCTCGACGAGGAAGGCAAGCTGAGCGGCGTAATCACAGCGGACGACATCATTTCCCTGCTTCGCCACGCTGAATAACTCCATTCAGTGGCTGGAAACAGCCATTGCGTCCGTGCAGGTTGAAACGGGCGCCCTCGCCGGGTGACACTGTCTGCGATGGCAATTCGAACGATCTTCAGTATGGCCGAAGAGTGCGCCGCGGGTGAGCGCACGGGATGGTACGACTTTGTGCGCGACTACGCTCCGGTGAGTCGGACGCTGCTCACGCATTATTTTCCACCGCTTGTTCCGGAGATGGACACGCATGTGGCTGGTCCCTTTACGCGCGCCTACGCCAACGACAGTGAGTGGTTCCGCGAGTTGAAGTTTCAGAACGAGCGCGAGTTCGCGATGGCGTTCCGCGAACTTATATTTGCCTATGGACGCGCGGCTGCCCGGTTGCCGAAACCGGAGATCTCGCTGGACCAGTTTCGCGAGATCGTGAAGGATCTGCCAGTGGTTGAGCGGCAACTGTTGTGGCTATGCGTGAAGGGCTACAGCTCGGCGGAGATTGCTCCGATGATGATGAACGCGGAAGCGACGTCGAATGCGGTGAAAGAGATTGCCGACAAGCGGCTCGCCGAAGTGCTGCCGGAAGCGACGAGCGCGGCGTTTACGGTGTCGGCGCGCGCCCTGATGGAGGCGGCCGAGCAGACGAAGACGGATCAGTGCCTATCGCTGCGGACGTACAACAACCTGGTGAATGGGCAGATCACCTGGCGCGAACGCGAACTCGCCGAGCAGCACATGAGGGACTGCTTTTACTGTCTGGACCAGTTTACGGCGTATCAGGAGATGATCCGCATTAATAAGGATCGGAAGCCGCTGGCGGATAGCGAGGTGGAGAGAATTCTAGCAAAGATCGGCGTGAAGGCGGCGGGGAAGAAGAAGGGATTTCTCTCGAAGCTGATCGGCTGAGCCACATAGCGGTCAGCGCGATGACGGCCTGTGATTAATCTTGGGCGGCCGCGGCGTCCCCGGTTCCCGAAGTAAGTTTTTTGATTTCGGCGAGCAAGATGGGAACGCTGACTGGCTTGGGTAGTAGCACGTCCACCGATGGTGGTTTTTCCAGCAAATCGGTGTTTCCGGAAAGCATCAGCACAGACACGCGCTTAATTTCATTGAGACGCCTCGCGAGTTCACTGCCTGTAATACCGGGAAGCCCGTGGTCCACGATTACCAGATCCACTTCATTTCCTAAGAAATGTTCTTGCGCTTCCTGCGAGTTTTTCGCGGCAAAGACTTTGTAGCCTTCCTTTTTAAGGATCAGGCAAATGGTCTCAAGGGTCACGAAGTGATCGTCGATCACCAGAACTGTCCGCATACCTCGGCCTCGCAAGATGTGACCGGGCCTGATCTTTCGAGAACAAGTCACCGTAGCAGGTGATTGAGGAACAATGCGGACGCTGCGTCCCCTCAAAGTGGATAGCAGGTAGGAGTCACGAATGGCGACTGCCATTACTCTACCATGGTCAGTTTGTCTGGTATCAGACGTCTCTTTGCATTTATCGCGCTACTCTGCAAAGGCCTATAATTTAGATGGACATCTTCATACGCACGTCTTCTTGCCCTTAGGCAGGTTCATCTGCGCATCCGGATGCGGCGATTTTTGGCCGACACGAAGGATCACGATGAACGCGCGTGCGAACGGCTATAAAAATCGAGTCTTAGCTTCACTTCCCGCCAGAGAACTTAGTCGTCTTTCCCCTCATCTGGTAACGGTTGATCTACCGCAACATAAGAGTTTGCTTGATGGAAAAGCTAAGGAAGCCTATTTCCTCGAAGTGGGGATTGCTTCGGTCGTGGTCACCCTCGAAGAAGGCGACACGGTTGAGGTGGGCGTGATTGGCAATGATGGTGTCGTGGGCATCCCAGGCTTGCTCGGGGTTGAGAACGGCACCAGCCGGACATTCATGCAGATTCAAGGCTCGGGATACAGTATCAAGCCACATATTTTGCGGGAACAGTTCGAGCGGTCGGGCGAGTTGCGGAACTATCTGCAGAGGTACATGCAGGCGTTCATGGTGCAGACCGCCCAAACCGCTGCGTGCAACCGAGTGCATGGCATCGAAGAGCGACTGGCGCGTTGGCTGCTCACTTGTCGCGATCGTATGCCGTCAAATCAGCTTCGTCTGACGCAAACATTCCTGGGGCAAATGCTGGGAGCACCGCGAACGACGGTAACGCTAGCCGTAGGGATTTTGGAGCGCGCCGGATTGATTGACCACGCACGCGGGACGGTGGTGATCCGAAACCGGGCGCAACTCGAAAACACAGCGTGTGAGTGCTATCGCACAGTGCGCGACGAATACAAACGCTATCGGCTGTTGTAGGTCTGCTCTCGGACAGATCATCTCACTTAAAAATGAAGTTCCTGGTGGCCTATGGAATCCCCCTCTTCTGCTGTTTTTGTCGTTGACGACGAAAGGCTCATCGCCGATACCACTGCCATGATTCTTCGAATCAACGGCTATGAGGCCATTGCCTTTTATGATCCGGAGAGCGTGCTCAAGCAGCTTGATTCCAACAAGCCAGATATTGTGATCAGCGATGTCATCATGCCGGGGATGAACGGCGTGGATCTCGCTGTGCTGATTCGAGAGCGCTGCCCCGATTGTCGAATCGTGCTTTTCTCAGGGCAGGCGGCTACGAATGATCTACTCGAGGACGCTCGTCGCAAAGGCAATATGTTCGAGATCCTGCAAAAAGCCGATCCTTCCTACTGAGCTGTTAGCCAAAATTGCTGCATAGTTGTGCAGCTATGGTTTCCTGACCACAGAACCTCCGGCGCGTTTGAAGCAGCGGCTGTGTCTGTGCCACTTTAATTCTGCAGAGTGTTAGTCGAGTCGTAGAATGCAGAACGCTGTGGAGGAAACCGCTATGTACGGTGCCGTATTGCATACCTTGGGAAAGCCGCCCCGCTATGAACAGTTTGCCGATCCTGTTGCGCGCGAGGGCGAGTCGATTGTGGAGGTTCGCGCGGCATCCCTGAAGCCGGTCGATAAGCAAATTGCCGCCGGTTCGCATTTCGCGAGTCCGCGGCAGCTGCCCGTGATCTGCGGAACCGATGGCGTTGGATATCTCAGTGACGGCAAGCGTGTCTTTTTCGGAGGGGCGCGTCCTCCATACGGCGCGATGGCGGAACGCACGGTGGCGAAAGCAGCATTCTGTTTTCCGGTGCCCGACGAGTTGAACGACGAGACCGCTGCTGCGCTGCTCAATCCGGGAGTCTCTGCGTGGCTGTCGCTGGTCCATCTCGGCAAACTGAAAGCAGGCGACAACGTCCTGGTGCTCGGCGCGACGGGAACTACCGGCAAACTGGCGGTGAAAATCGCCAAGCTCCTTGGTGCGGGAAGGCTTGTGGCAGCGGGCCGCAATGAACAAGTTCTGAGCACGCTTCCGGAACACGGCGCTGATACGACGATTCACCTGGATGCTCCTGAAGATGAATTGCGTGAACGGTTCGCGAGCGCGGCCGGGGAAGGCGGGTTCCAGGTGGTAATCGACTATGTGTGGGGGCACCCGGTAGAAGTGCTGCTATCGACGTTAGCGCGCAAAGAGTTTGCTGTTATCAAAACAGAAACTCGTTTGGTGCAGGTAGGAGAGAGCGCGGGGCCGACGATCTCACTTCCCGCGGCGGTGCTGCGGAGCACTGCGTTAACGATCACCGGGACAGCGGGGATTCCGCCGATGGAAGTGCTGGTGGACGCGTTGCAGAAAGTGATGGCGCACGGAGCGAGCGGAGAGCTGACAGTAGCGACTGAAAGTGTGGCGCTGAGAGAGATTGAAGAATCGTGGGTGCGAGAGTATCCCGGGCGGAGAGTTGTAGTGAAGCCGTGAGGCGGGTCAGCGAAAACCAAATACATAGATGGATTCGCTGCGCTCACCATGACTTGGTGGTGCGGGATGGTTGGGTGGCGATGACAGCGGTGTGAGCAAGTCAACATCCCCACCCATGCCAAAGGAAGGCGAGGGTGGGGAGCTGTAGATGAGTCCTGCGTCGACGCCAGGCTGGTTAGGGCTTGGGGTTCCAGAACGCTGGATCGGCCTTGATCCACTCGGGAGGAGGATAGCTCTCGTGTGGGTTGAAGGTGAAGATATTGGTTTGCACGTCGTCGACGGCAGCAGCTGTGAGATCCGACAATCGCTTCATGCCATCGGCTCCCATAACGTCGGCAAATTTCTTGTCGTCGGACTGGCTCGCATCGACCTCCGTTAGTGATTTCATCGGTCGGAATACGAGGTAAACATTGCCGCCCTGTCCGTAATATTCCTGAAAGACCGCCCAGTGTGCATCGGGGACGGCCTTGGTGAAGTTGTCGAGGTAGAGCTTCACAATGGCGTCCCAATCGCCCTCGTGGCCAGGACGCACGTGAAAGCGGATGATCTCGAAGTAGCGCATGGGTGCGAGGCTGAGGTTAGCGTGGAAGCTCTGGTCCTCGCGATAGAGGAAGTGGCTTACCTCGTAGCTGGAAAGTAACTCGCCGTCCGCGACAGTAGCACGATCGAGAGCGGCGGAGAGGACGGTATTCTTCTGCGTGGCTTTCACGTCTTTTTCCAAAGAGGCGAAAGAATCGTAGCCAATGAGGAAAAGAGAACGCGGGTTGCCAGATTGCGCGTCGATGGCGAGATAGTGCTGCGGCCACTTGGCTGCCTTGAAGGCGTTGACGAAGGCGCTCTCACTTTTTTCGTGCGTAGTGCCCGCCTTGCCAGGCTTGAGATTCTCGCGAACGATGAGAAGGACCTTGGGCGGCGCGAGTGCTGCCTGATCCTGGGCAAATGTAGATCCGATAAACGCAAAGGACAGGCCCAACAGAAAGATGGTTCTTCGCATATAGATCGTCTCCTTTTTCTAAAGAGCAAAATACCGGGAAATGTGAGGGCCGAATTGCTTGCCTGGGAAACAAACGGAAGGTGGGAGCTATGGTACTCGCGAGGAGGAGACAGTCAAGGAGATTTGGTGATTGGCGTTTCGCGCGAGTGGGATGCTGCGGTGGAATCCCACCCAAGCCAAAGGAAGGCTGGATGGGGCACCCACGATTGAGCGATTCTTTGGGTCAGTTATGATCTTTGCGAGAGGACGGTTATGGTTCAGCAGACGGATCCGCAAGTACGCATCTCCCCGATGGCGGGCAAACCGGCGACGAAAGACATGCTGGTCGATGTCGCTAATCTCGAGCGCGAATACTACGAGCGCAAACCTGATGTGAGCGATCCGAACCAGATGGTCAGCTTCGGGACCAGCGGGCATCGCGGGACGCCGCTGAAGGGGACGTTCACCGAGACGCACATCCTGGCGATCACGCAGGCGATCTGCGATTACCGGCGCGAGCAAGGCGTGGATGGACCGCTGTTCATGGGGAAAGATACGCATGCGGCGTCTGGTCCGGCGCAGAAGACAGCGCTGGAGGTGCTGGCGGCGAACGCGGTCGAGACACTCATCCAGCGCTTGAGGATGGATTCACGCCAACGCCGGTGATCTCGCACGCCATCCTGACCCACAATCGTGGTCGGACGCAGCACTTGGGCGATGGGATTGTGGTGACGCCGTCACATAATCCGCCGCAGGATGGGGGATTCAAGTACAACCCGACTAATGGCGGTCCGGCAGATACGGATGTTACGAAGTGGATGGAAGCGCGCGCGAATGAATATCTGCGCAATGGCAATCGCGACGTGAAGCGCGTGTCGTATGAAGCGGCGATGAAGGCCGAGACGACTCGCGAATACGACTACGTTGCTTCCTATGTCAACGACCTCGGGAATGTGATCGATATGGACGCGATTCGCGGGGCGGGATTGAAGCTGGGAGTGGATCCGCTGGGCGGCGCGGCGCAGCCGTATTGGGGGCCGATCAACGCGAAGTATGGTCTGACGATTGAGGTAGTGAATCCGAAGATCGATCCGCAGTTTGGATTCATGACGGTGGATCACGATGGGCAGATACGGATGGATTGCTCGAGTCCGTATGCGATGGCGGGGCTAGTGAAGCTGAAGGACAGATTCCAGGTGGCGTTTGCGAATGATCCGGATTCAGACCGGCATGGGATTGTGACGCCATCGGTAGGGCTGATGAATCCGAATCATTATTTAGCGGTGGCGATCCAGTATTTGCTCACGCATCGCCCGAAATGGCCGGCGAGTTCGCTGGTGGGGAAGACGCTGGTGAGCAGCAGCATGATCGATCGCGTGGTGGCGAAGGTAGGGCGGAAGCTGTCGGAGGTGCCGGTGGGATTCAAGTGGTTCGCTCCGGGCCTGTACGACGGATCGTTCTGCTTCGGCGGAGAAGAAAGTGCGGGTGCGAGCTTCCTGCGGCGCGATGGCTCGGTGTGGACGACGGACAAAGACGGAATCATCTTGGCGCTGCTGGCGGCGGAGATCACGGCGGTGACGGGGAAAGATCCGGGCGAGCATTACAAGGAGTTGGCGGCGGAGTTTGGCGCGCCGTTCTATACGAGAATCGATGCGCCCGCGACGCCGGAGCAAAAGGCGAAGCTGCAAAGGCTGTCTCCGGAGAATGTGAAGGAGTCGACACTGGCGGGTGAGCCGATTACGGCGAAGCTGACGAGGGCTCCGGGAAATAATGCAGCAATCGGCGGACTGAAGGTTGTGGCGACGAATGGGTGGTTCGCCGCAAGGCCGTCGGGTACGGAGAACATTTACAAGATTTACGCGGAGAGCTTCAAGAGCCAGAGTCACCTCGATGAGATCGTGGGAGAGGCGCAGACGATGGTGGGGAATGCGCTGAGGTAGTACCGTTTCACGTTTAGAATTTCTCGTTTCGCGATCCCACAAACCTAATCGCGGGATGTGCGGTGCGTCCAGATGGGCGGATCCGCGGTTGTACGCAGATCTTTGTACGCGGGCGAGGCGCCCGCGCCACCAGCACGATTCGCGCGGGGCAGGGGCAGCAGCTATGATGGTCGGTCGTTTTTATAGGAGGAGGTTCTCATGGCGTCGGTAATGATGGAAATTGAACCGAAGCGGTTGTGGAAGCATTTTGATGCGTTGACGCGAATCCCACGTCCGTCGACGAAAGAGGCAGCAGCACGCGACTATGTGCTGGGCATTGCAAAGAAGCATGGGTTGGAGGTCGAGGGTGACAAGGTCGGAAATATCGTGGTACGAAAGAAAGCGCATGCGGGTCGCGAGAAAGCGGTGCCGGCGTTGCTGCAGGGCCATCTCGATATGGTGTGCGAGAAGAACGAAGGCACGGTACACAATTTTGATACCGATCCGATACAGGTGCTGCGCGATGGTGATTGGCTGAAGGCGAAAGATACGACGCTCGGAGCGGATAATGGCGTCGGTGTGGCGGCGGCGCTCGCGGTGATGGAGAGCGACGACATCAAGCATGGTCCACTGGAATTTGTGTTCACCATCGATGAAGAGACGGGGCTGACAGGGGCGGCGGAATTTCCGGGTGGACTGCTGCGATCGAAATACTTTTTGAATCTGGATAACGAAGAGAAGGGAACGATCTGCATTGGGTGTTCGGGCGGGTTGAATACGACCGCAAGACGGAAGGTGACGCTGAAGCCGGCGACGCAGAATGCGGGATGGCGGGTGAAAGTTTCGGGGCTAAAAGGCGGACACTCGGGGATTCAGATTCACCTAGGACGCGGGAATGCACTGCGGGTGCTTGGACGTCTGTTGCAGACACTGCTGGAAAAGTTGACGGTGGAGGTTGCAGATCTTGCCGGCGGAAGCGCGCGCAATGCAATTCCACGCGAAGCGTTTGCGGTGATCGCGCTGGATGCGACGAAAGAGAGCGAGTTGAAGTCGCTGGCGCAGGCGGCGGAGGCGGAGTGGAAAGCCGATCTGGGCGAATTCGATCCGGGCGTGAAGATCAGCGTCGAGAAAACGGAGAAGCCGGCGCAGGTTTTGGATCGCGAAGATGCGAAGAAGACGGCGGATCTGCTGGCGACGATGCCGCATGGTGTGCTGGCGATGAGTCCGGACATTGCGGACCTGGTACAGACGTCGACAAACCTGGCGACGATCGCGAAGAAGGATGGCGCGATCGAGATTGGAAGCAGCCAGCGCAGCGCGATCGAGTCGAGTAAGCAGGCGGCGGCGCACATGGTAAGAACCGTGTGCGAACTGGCGGGTTTCGAGGCCGTATCGGGTGGCGGGTATCCGGGATGGAAGCCGGAGCCGCATAGCGAGATCGTAGAGAAACTGCAGAGAGTTCATGAGAAAGTATTTGGCGAGCCGGCGAAGCTGATCGCGATGCACGCGGGACTGGAATGTGGCGTGATCGGGGAGAAGTATCCGGGGATGCAGATGGCGTCGTTCGGGCCGACGATTGTGGGTCCTCATAGTCCGCAGGAGAAGGTGGAGATTTCGTCGGTGGAGGGATTCTGGAAGTATCTGGTGGCGGTGCTGGAAGCGATTTAGATACCGTTTCACGTTTCGCGTTTCACGTTTCACGATCCCACACATCCGAATGCAGGATGTGTGGGGCACCCGACGCAACTGCAAATGCAGAGATGTTTCGCTGCGCTCAACATGACCTCGTGGAAAGGGGCGCAGCACAGGAGACCTATGGTTCAGGTTCTCAGGACGAACCGATGAAGCTCACTCAGTTTCGATCTTTTCTTGTCAGCGTTTGTGCGGCGGTGGCTCTGCTGCCGGTCACTGTGACGCAGGCACAGACGAATCCACCTGCGACTGTTCAACCTGCAGCGCTGACGGCGGACGAAGATCGGCAGAAGATGATGGATCAACTCGGGATCACCGCGCTCAGACCCGGCGCAAGTGGCGATGAGAAGGCGCCCGATCACGCGAATTACGACGAGTCGCAGGCCAATCCGTTTCCGAACCTTCCTGATCCCCTGACGATGAAGAATGGAGAGAAGGTGACCACGCCGGAGATGTGGTGGAAGCGGCGGCGTCCGGAGATCGTTGAGGATTACGAGCGCGAGGTCTACGGGCGTGTGCCCGCGAATGCCCCGGCAGTGACGTGGACGGTGGCTGCGGTCGATCGTGAGTGGATTGGATTCACGCCGGTGGTGGCGAAGAAGCTGGTGGGACATGTTGACAATTCGTCGTACCCGGCAATCGACGTCAACATCAGCATGATGCTGGTGACGCCGGCATTCGCTAAGGGCCCGGTACCTGTGCTGATGATGTTTGGACCGGCGGATTTTCCGGCGCCTAATGAGCCGTCTCGTGAAGAGTTCGCGAAGATCAACGCCGCACTTAAGGCGCTGATGGTGCAGCAAGATCCATCGTTGCAGGATGTTTTTGCCAAGCATCCGGCGTACGAGATAGTGAGGGCGCGCCCGTTCTTTGTACGTCCGGAACCGAATGAGGATGGTGATCCGCCTTCCACGTATGAGCTGATCGCCGATGGATGGGGCTTCGCGTTGATGGATCCTGCGAGCGTGCAGGCGGACAACGGGGCGGGACTCGCACGCGGAGTGATTGGATTGGTGAATCATGGACAGCCGCGGAAGCCAGACGACTGGGGAGCCCTGCAGGCATGGGCATGGGGAGCGGGACGAGGCTTGGATTATCTCCAAACTGACTCGGCGGTTGATGCGAAGCACGTAGGAATCGAAGGTGTGTCGCGTTACGGTAAAGCAGCGCTGGTGACGATGGCGTTCGATCCGCGCTTCGCGATGGTGCTGGTGGGGTCCTCAGGTAAAGGTGGAGCGACACCGCTGCGACGAAATTTCGGCGAGGGAGTATCGAATCTCGCGACCGGTGAGTATTACTGGATGGCAGGAAACTTTCTGAAATATGACGCGTCTTCTGCAAGTTTTGGCAACAAGACGGCGAACGACCTCCCGGTCGATTCGAATGAATTGATCGCGCTGTGCGCACCGCGGCTCACGTTCATCAGCTATGGAGTGCCGGAGAAGGGCGATGCCAAGTGGCTCGATCATCAAGGAAGCTTCATGGCAACGGTCTCGGCTGATGCGGTGTTTCGTCTGCTGGGAGCGAAAGGCCTCGGCGTCGCAGACGACTATCAGACCGCGAAGATGCCTCCGATGAATGTGGGCTTGCTTGGAGGGGAACTGGCGTGGCGTCAGCATGACGGTGGACATACGGACGCGCCTAACATGAAGTACTTCCTCAAGTGGGCGGATAAGTTCATGGGACGAAAGAGCAGCCTGCCGGACTAAAGAGGCGAGGGCTGGCGATCGTCCAACAGCCAGAGAGGCTGCTCGGGTTGCCCGCGGCATTCGTTGGCACACGTCAGGTCTGGCGGGGAGTTGTTCGTAGAACGAACAATCGCGTTTCAGAAACAAACCTCATTCCAAGCAGTGACAATCAATGTTTGTGCGGCGGAGCTATTCAACGCCTCCTATACGAACTTGCTGCGAATAACGAAGTCTGTCATGCAACGTGCATCTGACGCCGCGATTCTCATCCTTGAACACAAGGAGATTTCCTAAGCATGTATCACCACGTAAAAAAGCTGATGTACACCGTGAACATTGGGGAGCCGGATGTTCGTTTTGGCAATATGCTCCTGGAACAGTTCGGCGGGGCCAATGGAGAACTGGCTGCAGCAATGCAATATTCGATTCAAGGATTTAACTGTGAAGATGAGGCGCGCAGAGATCTGTTGATGGACATTGGTACCGAGGAATTGAGTCATCTCGAGGTTGTTGGCGCGTTGATTCGTATGCACTTGAAACCCATGAAGAGCAATCGCGAAGCGGCGGAAGCCGATCCGCTTGTGTCCATCGCAGGTGGCGGAGGAGTCGCGTTGTTCAACTCTGTCGGGGATCCCTGGACCGCCGACTATCTGAAGGTTACAGGCGATCTGGCTGTCGATCTGCGCAGCAATATCGCTGCGGAAGCCAGGGCGAAGATCGTCTACGAGCGGCTCATTAATTTCACGGATGATGTGGGAACCAAGGAAGCACTACAGTTCCTGATGACACGCGAGATCACGCATATGCGAGCCTTCAGTGCGGCACTGGAAACGATGGAGAAGCCGCCATTTTCAATCGGGCTGATTGCTCCGACACCAGGCCTGGTCGACGAGTTCTTCAACGATTCAACCGGAGTTGACGAGCAAGAAGAGGAGAGTGTATCCGCTGAAATCGTAGAACACGCGGGGCTTCACGTCGTGAACTCACCTTTATTCGACGGCGATGGCCTGAATGTTTCTCCAACTGAACCGGTTCCGGGCTCGGAGGTAACTTCCCCGGCCGACTCTACCCCGGTGGGAGTGGGAGCAGAATCCCGATTCAGGAAGGGAAATGGCAGCAAACGACCTACCAAGAAAGCTAGCTAGTTCGGAATAGGGGTTGAGGGGATTGCGAACTGCATTTCCAGTCGCAATCCCCTCGAAATTGAGAGGGAACTGCTTGCCCCCTGTTCACGTATGTATGAGCAGGTGGACGACAATGACAGGCGAACTCAATAATCAAGGCCAGTACGGATCGTATCCTCAAGTTCCCCAGGCTAATGTTCCCGCAGCTCCGGCGCAGATGCCAATGTATCCGGTGAGAATGCCGAGTCCGACAGTGGCGGCGCTGGTTGGATTCATTCCCGGAGCTGGAGCGCTTTATAACGGCCAGTTCACGAAGGCGTTGATCCATGTGTTGGCGTTCGCAAGCTTCATATGGCTGGCGGCCGAAGGCTATGGCCTGTTCGGCGGGCTGATGATTGCGTTCACCGTGTTTTACATGGTGGCCGATGCCTACAAAACGGCAGAGGCGCGACTGTATGGATTGCCGGTGCCCGATCCGTTCGGGCTGGCGAGTTTGTTCGGCGAAACGCATGTGCGCGCCGGAGCGGTCGTAGCCGATCCGCAACGAAGCTTCCCGGCAGGTGCGCTGGTGCTGATCGCCGTGGGCGGATTGTTCCTGTTGAGAACGCTGTCGGTGTGGCGTCCGGATTTCGACCGCTTCTGGCCGGTGATCCTGATTGTGATTGGCGCGGTGTTGCTGGTTTGCCGCATACCGTGGAAGAAAAGTTCGGAGTAGTCGCGAAGCGATACTTGCCTCAGCCCAGGATGAGAGTCCTGGGCCTTTTTATTGCAATGGAGCTCCGCGCGGACAGGAATGTCCGCGCCACACAAGCAACTTCTACTTCAGGGCGAAGATGGCGTTGACGTGAGCGGTGACGGTGATGGTCTCAGGGGTGAATTGCTCGGTGGGAGCGGGCGCGGCATTCGGCGCGGCATTCAGTTTCGCGAAGGTCATCATTGGACGAGGGCCGGGTTCGAAACTGTCGACGGAAGCTTGCAGGAGATCTCCGAGGGAGCGGTTGGAGGCACTGGCGATGACTTCGGCCGTAGCGCGAGCCTTGTGGTAAGCGTCGGCGACAGCCTTGGCTTTGGCGGCTTCCATGTTGTCGAGGGTATAGCTGATGCTCTGGCTGTCGGTGAGATCGAGGTCGGTGAGTTGCTGGACGATGGGTCCGATCTTGGAGAAGTCTTTGAGCTTCAGGGTGACGCCGGTGTTGACGGTGTAGCCGATGAGTTTGCGCTTGGGAGACTTGTAGTCGAAGACCGGAGAGATGGAGTAGCCGCCGATGTGTGCGGATGCGGGATCGATGCCGTTGTTGCGCATCAGTTGGCGGACCTGTTCGGCAGCCTTTGACGCACGGTCGTAAGCGGATTGCGAGGTGTTTTCCTGGGCAGCGATGTTGAACTGAATCACGGCGGTGTCGGGTGCGGCTTCGTATTTGCCATCGGCGCCGGAGCTGACGCTGTTAAGGATGGGCTGTTGCTGGGCGGCTGCAAAGATTGCGGAGCAGAAGAGAAGAGCGAGGGCGATCCGTTTCATCGTGCGACCTTTCGTGATTGGAACTCACGTCGTGATCTTAGAACGGAAAAGCGGGGGGAAGTTGCAGAAGATTGTGGAACTCGTGAAGCTTGGTGCTGCGCCGGAAGAGAACCGCGCTACGCGAGGATAGGCAGCCAAGGTCGGCTGCCCCACGCAACTTTCCTGACGCGGGCGAGGGCGCCCGCGCCACACTTTCCCCGCACCACTTCATGCTTCAGCGGAATGGGACTTCGAGAGGGCGATCGAGGCTGAGTTCGAGTTGCTGGCCTTTGTCGAGGCGGAGATCGCGGTCAGTGAGAATCCCTGCGGCGGCTCCGACAGCAGCTCCGGCACCAGCGCCGATTCCGGCGCCATGACCGCCTCCGGCGGCGGCGCCTGCGGCGGCCCCGGTTCCAGCTCCAACGGCAGCGGCTTCAATCACGCGCTGCTTGCTGACGCCCTTGCGCTCGATTTCGCCTTCGCGGTCGTCGGTCTTCACGCCGTGTTCGCCGGGGACATCGGTCACGGTCGCTGCCAGCGGCATCCAACCATGAGGTGTTTTGATCTCGTCAAAGCTAAGCAGAATGCGTCCGTGGAATCCGCGGCTGACTTCGCTGACGTGACCCTTGATTTCGGCTCCGCGGGAGATCATTAATCCGTTGGGAGCGGTTAGGTCCTCGGCGAGCTTGGCTTTGAAGTGTTTGCTTTTATCATTGCCGATCTTCTTGGTGTCAAGTTTGTCCTGAAGGCGGATTACAAAATGAGTGCCTTCGGGGATCCAGTTTGGCCCGAGGGCGCTGTTGTCGCGGGTGCTGAGATCAGAGGCGAAGACAGGTAAAGTGGAAACCAGAACGGCCGAAATGAAGCTTTTGCGGAAACGGTTCATAGAGACACCTCAGACGGAATTCGGAAGCGATCGACGGAGTGACAGAGATACTGGAAGACGAGCGGAGCAATGCATCCCGGAGCACCAAATCTTTCGTAGTAGAACTCATGAGTAACTCTCGGGGCCCCTCTGCACTTCCAATTTGCAGCAAGCGTGCAAGAATGAGAACACAAGAAAGCCCGCAAAGTTGTTGCACGAGCGGGAGGGCACTCCGTCAAGTCAAGCCAAAGGAGAGCTTGTCGGGGAACCCGAGGAAAGAGGCGCCATGAGAGGTAAATGGTACATTCCGGCTGCGTTACTTGGTGTAGGTGGAGTGGCTGTATTTTTAATGAGCGAGAACGGTCGTCGCTGGGTACGTTGGGTAGCGCAACAATTGCCGCGTACACCCGATCAGCTGCTGGCGTGGAATGAAGCGGCACAGCGCGAGCTCGACCGCATACAGGCAGCGTTGAACCGGGTAGCGGACTCGCTGGAAACAGCCCAGTAGAGACATTGGGCGATTTTGGTAATTGGGTGATTGGGACGCTTATACCCCGCCCTACGCAACAGAAGCTGGGATGGGCCACCCGACAGAAGCTTAGGATGACGAGCCCACGCTTAGACTGGGATGAGCTTGCCGGTTTTGGAAGCGTCGGCGGTGAAGCGGTAGATCTGAGTATTGATTTCCTTGCGCAAGTCCTGCCAGATTGATTCAGGCATTCCCAGGAAAACCTTAACAACTTCGGGATCAAACTGACGTCCTGACCAGCGTACGACTTCGTCGCGAGCGGCAGAGAACGGCTGTGCCGGGCGATAGGGGCGGTCGGACATAATTGCGTCCATAGTGTCAGCGATCGAGAACATACGCGAGCCCAGCGGAATTTCGTCGCCCTTAAGGGCACGCGGGTAGCCGGAGCCGTCCCAGCGCTCCTGGTGAGCGTAGACGATTTCAGCGGCTTCGGTAAGGAACGGAATTTTGCGCAGAATCTGGTAACCATGCCAGCAGTGCTCACGCATGATGGCAACTTCTTCGGGCGTAAGCGCACCGGGTTTACGCAGGATCGCGTCGGGAATGGCCATCTTGCCGATATCGTGCAGGAAGGCGCCGCGAGCGATGACGCGGATGCGATCGGAACTAAGGCCCATGGCGCGGGCAATGGCGATGGTGAACGCGGTGACGCGCTTGGAATGGCCTTCGGTCTCGGCATCTTTCAAGTCGAGTGCGTCGCCCAGAGCTTCAAGGGTGATGTCGTAGGAGCGCTCCAGGTCCGACATGGCCTGGCGCAGCTGCTCGGTGCGAGCCTGGACGAGAGCTTCGAGATTCGTCTGGTAGGCGCGATTCTCCATGCGGAGCCGGCGATTTTCGAGCGCTCGGCGGACGGTTGCCAGTAACTGCTCACGCTCGAACGGCTTAAGGAGATAGTCGTAAGCGCCATTGCGGATGGCAGCCAGCGCCACGGAAATGTCATGGACAGCAGTGACCATGACGACGGGCATGTCGGGATAGCGCTCTTTGGTCTTTTCGAGGAGGCCGATGCCGTCGAGTTCGGCCATCATCAGGTCGGAGAGCATGAGCTCGAATTCTTCGCCGGAGTCGAGGATAGCGAGCGCTTCCAGGCCGGAACCTGCCTGTTTGCAGTCATATCCGGCCATCGTGAGCATGGAGGCCACAATTTCGCGAATCGCCTCTTCGTCATCGACGATCAAAATCCGATCTGATTGCATGCTGCGCATTGTATCGCAGTTCCTTCAAAGACACTGTCAGCAGTGGGGAAACGTAACACCAAAGTAATTTCTCGTGGTATACAACAATGTCTCATTATCCTGTGCGATGACGCTGCTCCTTCCCATGGCCGGATGGACGCACGTCCCTGAAGTGGACCTGCTAGCCGATGTGGCAAGTGCGCTTGTCCTTTTAGGTGGCGGCGTACTGGTTTTCCGCTCGTTCCGGCAACGGTATCTGCTGTGGTGGATTTTCGGATGGGCTAGCTACGTAATTTACCGGTCCAGCAGCGATCTCCTCGATTTGACTCGTAGTCCAGCGGTGGCGCTGGCGATATCCCAAAGCGCGTTTATCGTGGCAGTTACGCTGTTTGCTGCGGCCGTGTTCCAGTACGTGAGACGGTTCCAGTTGATGATTCCAGTTGTCATCCTGGCCGGGATCACACTTGAACTGACAATCCTGCAGTATTCCTACTGGCCCGGCAATCACGGGCTGATGCTGGCCATCCAGATTCTCTATCGCGTGATTACCTTCTGGGCCGCCATCAAGCTGGCGAGATACAGCATGGGACGGGGCGAGGTAGGCCCGTGGCTGATGGCGCTGATGCTGTGCCTGATCCACATGGACACGGCGATCACGAAAGGTCACCCGCTGGAGACCGCCGATATGGTGGTGGACACGCTGCTGGGTCTGAGCCTGCTGATCATCGTGCTGGAAGAATCGAAGGCCAAGGCTCGGCGGCTGGAGGTGCTGAACCGAATCACCGACGCAATTGCTAAAGCGCAAGAGTGCTCGCCGATGGTGATGGCGGTGATGGTGGAGTTGAAGGATCTGCTGGGCGCAAGTGCGGTGTGGTTTCGTTTGCTCGAAGGGGACGTGCTCCGCCTGCAGCAGGCGGTTGGAGTTTCGGAGAAGTTTGCAGAAGAGCATCGCGATTCGGACACGCGCTCGGGGCATGGAGCGTCTCTAATCAGAGCGGGAAGCGCAATTTTGCTGGATCGGGCGAACTCACTGCCGATGGTGCGGGAGACGCTGGTGCGCGATGACCTGAATCACATCCTGTTGATTCCGGTGCGCGGAAAGACGGCGGTGATCGGAACGCTCTCGCTGGGGATGCGGAAGTCGCGAGTGTACCAACCGGGAGAAGTACGGTTTCTGAACGCAGCGGCCAAGCAGTTAGGAATTGCTACTGAGAATCTGCAATTGGTACAGCGTATCTCCGTTTCCCAAAAACGCTGGGCAAATACGTTTGATGCTATGCCGGAACTGATCCTGGTCCATGACCAGGAATTTCGAATCAGGCAAGTGAATCGCGCATTGCAGGTGAGGTTAGGCTGGGAGCACGAACCAGAAAAGCTGGTGGGACAGCTCTGCGGCGAGGTTCTGCGCAAGCCGGGCGCGAATTGGAAAAATTGCCCCTACTGCGAGAGCCATAAGGCAGACGTCGAGGGACCGGACCCGGTCATCGATGGATATTCGATCGTTTCCACCTCGTCCTATAACGAAGAGGGCGAGGGGAATGCGTCGACCATTCACATCATCCGCGACATGGCGGAGAGGCGCGCCGCTGAAGAACGTTATCGCACCCTATTCGAACAGGTGAGGGAGGGCGTATTCGTTTCCACTCCACAAGGACGCATCCTGGAGTGCAACGATGCGTTTGTAAAAATTCTGGGATACGAAAGCCGGCAGGAAGTGCTGGAGCAGGCACACGCGCAGGAGTTCTATCTCAATCCATTGGACCGGCGGATGTTTCTGGAGGAGATGGAGAAGACTGGGTTCGTAAAGAATTTTGAGTTCGAGATGAAGCGGCGCGACGGCTCCGTGGTTACGGTCCTGGAGAACAGCTACGGACGCCGGGATAAGAGCGGCGCAATCGAGCGTTTCAATGGCGTGCTGCTGGATATTTCCGAAAAGAAAAAAATCGAAGATGAAATTCGACGGCGCAATCGTGAATTAGAAGCGCTGAACACGATCGCGGTGCTGGCCAATCAGTCGTTCGACATGGACGAGATCACGAATATGGCGATGCGCCAGATTGTGGATTTGTTCCGCGGTGATACAGCGGCCGTTTACCTGTTCGACAAAGACTCCAAGATCCTGAAGCGTGTGGCGAACTATGGGCAGCGCGGGAGCATGCTCGACGCCCGCGAATTTCCGATCTCGGACACATTGCTGGCATTGCTCGAGAAACAGAAGACCGAACTTGTCACGCGCGAACATATGGCGCAGTTTCCGCCGGAAACAACGGCGCTTCTGCTGGCGGAAGGGTTGAAAGAATGGATCTGGGCGCTGATGTGGACAAACGAAAAGCTGATCGGGATTATCGGCGTGAGCAGCCGAAAAGAAGGGCACTTTAGCACGCTTGATCAGAAGCTGATGATCACGATTGGACGGCAACTCGCGAACAGTCTCGAAAAGGTAAGACTGTACGACGAGACGATGCGAGCTTACGAAGATTTGCGCAAAACGCAGGAACAGCTGCTGCAGAGCGAAAAGATGTCGGCGGTGGGCCAGCTGATTTCAGGTGTGGCACACGAGTTGAATAATCCGCTGACGGCGATTCTAGGTTATGCACAACTGCTCGAGTCCGATCAATTGAGTGATCGCGCCCGCGACTACGTAAGCAAGCTGTTCAAGCAGGCGCAGCGAACTCACCGCGTGGTGCAGAATCTGCTTTCGTTTGCGCGGCAACGAAAAGCCGCGAAGATGCCGTGTGATTTGCGACGGGTCGTGGAGGACACACTGGCGCTGCGCGACTATGACATGTCGTTGCACAACATCAGCGTCGAGAAGGAGTTCCCCGAACACCTGCCGCCAGTCGTGGCGGATCCGCACCAGGTCGAGCAAGTATTTCTGAATGTCATCAACAATGCAGTGGACGCGATGCTGGAAAACGCGAAAAGCGGATTGCTGCATGTACGCATATGGACGGATGGCGGATACGTTTCGGCTGAGTTCCACGATACCGGGCCGGGCATTCGCGAGTTGAACCGGATTTTCGATCCTTTCTATACGACGAAGAGCCTGGGCAAAGGAACGGGGCTGGGACTGAGTATTTGCTATGGCATCGTTAAGGAGCACGGCGGTGATATACGCGCGCACAATCACGCGCAGGGCGGGGCAGTGATCCGCGTCCTGCTTCCAATCGCAGCGGAGGAAGAGGGAGTTCCATTGCGCGATGCGGGCGGACAGCGGGTGATTCCGTTACAAGGCCGCGTTCTGATCGTGGATGACGAGGAGGCTGTGCTGGAATTCGAGCGAGATGTTCTTGCCGGCGCCGGAGCAGAGGTCAGCACGGCAACCCGGGGCGAGGACGCAATTCGCCAACTGCAAAGAGGGAAGTTCGATGCCATTCTGGTGGATAGCTGGATTCCGGGAGGGTGCAGCGGAGTGGACATCTATCGCTGGGTAGCTACGAATCAACCCGGGCTGGAGAAGCGCGTGGTACTCACGCTGTCGAATATGACAGATGCTGAAGTGAGATCTTTTGTTGAAGAGAACGGGGTTGCGACGATAACCAAGCCCTTTGAAGTATCAGACCTGATCGCGGTCGCCCGGAGCGCAATGCAGAAAACGCAATCCACCGTAACCGTGCCTTAAGCCGAAGTGATTACCCGCAAGGGAATAGTTGGTATTTAGATACCAACATTGAGAATGACAACCCCCAGTTCCGAACCCCACTCACGAGCGTAGACAATCCACCAGGGAAGCCTGAGTAGCCGCTGAATTGGTGCAATTGCCACCAGTTCTGCAGCTGTTCATAGGATGCGTATACGGAAGAAAAAGATAGGAAACCCTGAAGAGACTGCTGTTTCCGGCCCTGAAGTGAGGAGCACGGAGACGATCTTCGAGGTACATTTTGGAGGAAACAGGTGATGGTTGGGTTTTCATCCTGAGGAACTTAGAAATGGCTCAGCAAATGCTTTAGAGAATAGCGAACGCGAAGCTACTTCAGTCAGAAGCGACGAAATCAAAGCATATAAATGCTGAGGGATGAATGGCGATCAATATTCTGGATGGAAAACTTACAGGGTTCATCACTGAAGTACCAGCAATCGTAATCAAGCAGCGGAGAGATTTTCGTTCGGTTTACGAGACGCACCGGCACCGCGTCTACAGCCTGGCGTTCTACGCGACTGACAATGAAATGACCGCGGAAGAGATCTGTGGCCGAGTTTTCTGCCGCGCGTTCGCCACAAAACGAGAAGCAACGGCGGAGACGATCGACGCCGAGTTAGTGACGGTATTACGGGAAACAAATCCGATTGGAAATCTTACGCTGGATAACCAGCAGGTGTGCGAGGAGCGCTCTACCGTTCGCGAGAATGTGAAGAGAGTGGCGTTGGAACGGGCAGTGGTCAGCCTGCCGCTCACGGAGAGATTGGTTTTCCTGCTGCACGATGTGGAAGGTTACTCGCACGAGCGCACGGCTCAAACGCTCGGTATCAGCGCGGACGAATCGGTGTTCGGATTACATCAAGCGCGGATCGCGATCCGGCAAGCGATTTCGAAAATGAAAGTTTAGTTTTTAGCTCCTCTCTCCTGAATTGCCCCTCATCACGAGGGGCTTTTTTTTCGTCTCCCTACGGTTGGGTGAAATCGTGACTCACTTCCCGAGCACGCGTATACTCTGCTGTCCGGAGGAGAGCAGGATGAAGGTGAAGACGACTGTCATTAGTATCTTTTTATTGTTTCTGACTATAGGGGTGCAGGCGAAGAACGTGGCGAATACAGGTAGCGCGGATTTCGAAAAAGCCGCCGAGCAATTTATGAAGGCGTCGCTGGTGATCTCGCCGGTGAATGCTTCACAGGCGGGATTTCACACCTATACCGATCCGAAGACGGGGAAGAAGGTGGAACTGGATGCGCTGCTGGACGACCTGGGCCCGTCGGGGATCGCAGAACAAAAGAAGTTCTACAGCGACTGGCAGCAACGTTTCCGGAAGTTCGATCGCGGTTCGTTGACGAAAGAGGACAACGCTGACTGGCAACTGATTGATGATCAGATTGCGTACAGTCTGCTGGAACTCGATCGAATCCAGAGCTACAAACATAATCCGACCGGGTATGTGGAGTTCGTCGGGAACGCGCTGTTTCTTCCGATGAGCCAAAACTACGCGGCCTCGGACGTGCGCATGGGCCACGTGCTGGCGCGAATCGGAGAAATTCCACGCGCGGTGCAGCAAGCGAAGCAGGTGCTGGTGGATACCGATCCGATCTACACGAGCACGGCGCTGGATGAGAACGAAGGCAACATCGATTTGATCGAGCACACGGTGAAGGAGCAGATTCCCGCAGGCTCGGCGCTGGAAAAACAGTATGCGCAAGTGGCACCTCCGGCGATCCAGGCACTGAAAGATTTCTCGGCGTGGCTGCAGAACGATTTGGCAAAGCGCCCGACATCGCGGACATGGCGACTGGGCAAAGAATTTTACGATGCCAAGTTCAAGCTGGTCATGGAGACTCCGGTGACACCGGACGAGATTCTGCAGAAGGCTGAGCAGCAGATGACTGCAGTGCGCGCGGAGATGCTGACGTTGGCGGAACCGATGCATAAGCAGATGTATCCGGATCACACGGATCATAGCGATCTTCCGGCGCAACAGCGGCAGAACCTGATCATCAGCGAAGTGCTGACGAAAATTTCTGACGATCACGTACAGCGCGATGAGTTGATGGATCACATCAAGGGGGATCTGGCCGGAATCATCCAGTTCATTAAGGAGAAGCAGATCGTCGGCTTGAGCGATCGCGATAACCTGAAGGTGATTGCCACGCCGCTATTTCTGCGCGGTATCTATTCGGTAGCGGGATTCCACAATCCGCCCCCATTGGAGCCTACGGCCGAGGCGCAGTACTGGGTAACGCCGATCGCGAAGAGCGCAACGGACAAGGCTGCAGAATCCAAATTGCGCGAGTACAACAACTACGCGTTGAAGTGGCTAACCATCCACGAGGCGCTGCCGGGGCACTACGTTCAATTTGAGCACGCGAATAACGTGCAACCGGAGACGCGGAGATTGCTGCGAGCGCTGTTCGGCAATGGACCGTATATCGAAGGATGGGCTGAGTACATTGCACAGGTGATGATGGACGAGGGATATCTGAATGGAGATCCGAAGTTCAGATTGGTGATGCGGAAGATACGGCTGCGCGTGCTGTCGAATGCCATTCTCGATGTCCGCATGCAGACCATGAACATGACGGATGCGGAGGCAATGGACCTGATGATGAATCAGGCTTTCCAGACGCAAGCTGAAGCGGACGGTAAGCTGCGACGGGCGAAGCTGAGTTCAGTGCAACTCCCAACGTACTTTGTCGGGATCAATGATTGGTTTCAGCTAAGGAAAGACTACCAGGCAAAGATGGGATCGAAGTTCAACCTGGAAGAGTTCCACAACAAGGCACTGGATGAAGGTCCGCTGCCGATCATGCTACTGCGGGGAATCATCATGCCGCAGTGATGTCGGAATCCGAGTAGAGAAGGGCGGCGGTCCGAAAGGGCCGCCTTTTTTATGATCCCGCATCTGCCAAAAGAGAGCAGATATTAAGCACCGTGTGGCGCACGTCTATCTGCCGTTCTCGGTGCCTTGGTTCGCCGTGCCATCCGAGGGAGCCTTCGGGTTCATCTTCCCTTTATTCGCGGCAGTGCCGCCGGTTGGGTGCACGCCACCATAGTCGCGCGTGTGCGGGATGGTTGGCGCGGTGCCCGGAGTTATGTCGGGATCCGGATCAGGTTCAGGACCCGGAGTCGGATCGGTGCCCGGAGCCTCGGGATCGGCACCTTGTCTTCCGCCGGGGTTCGGATTGTCAGTTACGGGATTCGTGCCCGGAACATTAGGCGTCTGGTGCATGAAGAACTTATGCATACCGAATTAGATGCAGGGAGCAGAGTTCAGGCGGGCACTAGTGAGGACAAGAAGCCGAGGCAACCCCAAGGAGAGATCGTTACGTTCGGAGCGCGTCTGAATGGCAACGAAGCCGCAAAGGAAGACGATTCCGGCGAGGAGAAACATTCCAATCAACCACAGACCAGGTTGAGCAATGATGATCATTCCGCAAAGTCGAGCCGGCGATCTACTTCTTTGCTGCGGCCATTGCATCGCGCTTGATGCGGGCCCACTCGGGCTTGTTGATCTGCCGTCCGCGCCCAATCGCGAGAGCGTCTTCGGGAACGTCGTCGGTGATGCATGAGGCTGCGCCAACGTAAGAGCCTTTACCGAGTTTCACCGGAGCCACCAGAGTGGAATCGCTGCCGACAAAGACGCCGTCCTCGATTACAGTCTGGTGCTTGTGAACGCCGTCGTAGTTGCAGGTGATGGTGCCGGCGCCGATGTTCACTTTTTCGCCAATCACAGAGTCGCCAAGATAGGTGAGGTGATTGGCTTTGGAGCCTCGGCCCAGCTTCGTCTTCTTCAACTCGACGAAGTTGCCGATGTGGGCTCCGGCAGCGACTTCATTGCCGGGACGAAGATGCGAGAAGGGACCGAGACTGACTTTCTCGTCAATGCGGGAGTGCTCGAGAATGCAGTAGGGCTGGACAACGGTGCCAGCGCCGACCTCGCAGTTGATGATGACGGTGCCGGACTGAATGCGGCAGTCGGCGCCGATACGCGAGCGACCGAGGATCTGGACGAAAGGATCGATGATTGTGTCGGGCTCGACTGCGACATCGGAATCGATGATGCAGGTCTCCGGATGATAGATGGTGACTCCAGCTTCCATGAGCTCGGCAGTCTTGGTGGCGCGCACGCGGGAGTCGAGACGAGCGAGTTCGGCGCGGGTGTTGATGCCAAGCGTCTCGGCGATTGCGCCCTCCTTGAGCGCGAGCACACGCTGCTTGGATTTCACGAGTAGCTCGGCCATGTCGGTGAGGTAGTACTCGCCGTGAGCATTGGCGGTGCTGAGCTTGTGGATGTTGGCGAAGAGCGGCTTGACGGCAAACGCGTAGATGCCGACGTTGATTTCTGAAATCTTCTCCTGCCCAGGCTTCAAGGACTTCTGTTCGACTATCGCGAGCACTTCCTTGGTGGTCTTGCCGTTCTTCTTGCGGCGAAGGATGCGGCCATACCCGTAAGGATTTTCCGGTTCCGCGGTGAGCAAGGTCATGGCGGACTTCTGCGCTAAGTGAAAATCGCGAAGGCGCTCGATGACTTCGGCGCGGATAAGCGGGGTGTCTCCGGAGAGAACGAGAACGTGGTCGTACTTCGAGAGCGCGTCCTCGCCGGCCATGATGGCGTGTCCGGTACCGCGCTGCTCTTTCTGGACGATGAAGCTGCAGCCAGAGTCGGCCATCGACTCACGAACGCGATCGGCCTCGAAGCCGATGATGGCGTAGACGTCTTGGACGGGAACGATCTTGGCGGCGGTTTCAATGACCCAGCGCAAGAGCGGTTTGCCGCCGATTTCGTGAAGCACCTTCGGGTGCTTTGATTTGAGGCGCGTGCCTTTTCCGGCGGCCATGATGGCGATGGCGAGGCGCGGTTGGATAGTCGGTTTAGAAGAAGTGCTTGTAGGCATTGGAGAGATATTACAGGGCAGTGGTACCGAGATAAAAGGGAGAGAACAAGGGAAGTAAGGGGCAGGGAGCCATTGGGTAATTGAGAGAATGAGTCATTTGCTGATTGGCGAACGCGGCCGCGCCACGGCGTACTGGCTACGTCTCGTAATCGATGATTAGTTGTGGACTGCGGTGGTGGCGCGATTGGCGACGAGGCTGAGGAGTTCGTGGGCGACGCGATCGGTATTATGACGGGCGACACCGCGATCTTCGATGAGGTAGTCACCTAGAATGGGGCGGACGCCCATCTCTTCGATGGTTTCGGTATTCACGACGATCTGTGAGGCGCCCTCAAGCGCATATTTGGCCTTCATCTCGGCTGAGGCGGGCGTTTCGTTCAGTAGGGCAGCGTCGAAGATCTCGATTCCCGCATGCTCGTAAATGGCCTTGATATGGTCGGCTGCGGAGAGGCCCAGGCTCTCGTTGGCCTGCGTCATGAGGTTGCAGACGTAGACTTTCATTGCCGACGAAGAGGCGATGGCTTCCGGGATCGCGTGCACGAGAACGTTGGGAATCAGGCTGGTGAAGAGCGATCCCGGGCCGATGGTGATGAGGTCGGCGTGCGCGATGGCATCCAGCGTTTGCGGCAGAGGATGAACATCGGGCGGAATCATCTCCAGGCGCATGATGCGGTGCTTGCTGGCAGTAATTTTGGTTTCGCCGCGAACGGAAGAGCCATCGTCCATATGGGCTTCGAGTTCAACGTTAGCAGTGGTCGAGGGATAGATACGGCCGCGTGTAGTAAGAATCTCCGAGGAAAGCCGTACGGCTTCTGCGAAGTCGCTGGTAAGCGCAGTGAGAGCGGTAAGGAAGAGATTTCCAAAGCTGTGGCCTTCGAGCGCCGATGTCTCAGGGAAGCGATAGCGGAAGAGATGCGACATCAGCAGCTCGTCCTCAGAAAGAGCGACGATGCAGTTGCGAATGTCGCCCGGAGGAAGAATGCCGAACTCCTTGCGGAGCTTGCCGCTGGAGCCGCCATCATCGGTGACGGTGACGATAGCAGTAAGTTCAGAGACGGCTGCGCCCGCAGGGTGTGCTTCCGGCTCGTGCGTTGCGGTACGCACGTAGCGCTTGAGTCCCTTAAGCAGGGTAGAGAGACCGGTGCCGCCACCGATCGCGACGACCCGCAACGGGCGCGCGGCATGCGACTCTCCCGTCAACTTGGTACTGGAAGTCATGCTGGTGTTTTAAAAGTCGTCTGGCTTCCCATAGGTGGAAACCTCGGGCGCGCCGGGCTCCGGATAGAGCAGCTCGGTAAAGCGCGGATCGTCCGCCATGGGATTAAAGTCGCTATCGCTGCGAGCCTGAAAACGATTCGCCGGGTTCAGGCGAATGGCTTCCGCCAGCCGTTTCAGTGCGTCCTCGGAGTGACTGGTCAGACAGTCGAGCACGGCGAGGCCGTACCAGATGTAGTCGGCGTGACCGTTTGTCTTCACAAGCTTTTCCAGGTGCTCACGCGCGGTGACGTAGTCGCCGACGTTCATCAACGAAATGGCGTAATCGTAGTGCTCTTCGGGAGTTTTGAAGGCGACTGTAGTACGCGCAAGATGCTGATTGCAGGCGTTCAAGTGGACCGAGGCGCGATCGGAAAGCTCACGGATGCCGCTTTCGATGACCTTCTGAAACTGGGCCTTGGCTTTGTCGAACTTTCGCTCCTGAAGGGCACGCAATCCGCCCTCATAGTTCTGCACAGCCTGTGAGAATTGAGGAGTTTGCGCAGGAGAATTGCTCTTAGGTGCTGCTTTGGTCATTTGTAACGTTTTTCCAGAACCAGGCTTAGCCATGTTTATTTTCTTAGGTTTAGCAGCTGATTGTTTAGGTTTAGCTAGCAGTTTTCGTTTCATGTAGTTGATGCCCAAACCAACCGCATTGAACGGTGCACGCGATCAGCCCTGTGGAAAACTGAATTGCGAGCACGTTACACGCGTTCGAGATGAGCGTCAACAGGGAGCAGAACCGGCCGGGCAATTGCGAAGCAGATGATCTTGCCTACGCTGTTCGGCTGCTGGCTTTACAGATCTGGCTACGTCAACGTGCGCCAGCTAGTTTTGTCCCCAAGTCTTATTGCAAAGCACCCAAAGGGTGCAAAACCTATTCCATTCCGGCAGCGGATTCGAGGTCGATCTTTTGCCACTCGCCGCTGATGATGCCGGATCTTATTTGCGCCAGCGTCTTGCCCTTCTTATTTTCGCTGTACGCGTAATAAAGCTCTTTCAAACAAACCGCACAGTGTGCCGCATGCGTGCTTTCATAGCAGGTCCTCAGACTCTTATGTCCGGAGTGATCGCAGTAGCAGTAGCAGGGCAACTGATAAATGATCTTGGATACTTTGGGCGCAAGTTCGTAGGCATGTGCCTGATAAGCGTTCTGGAAAGACGGTCCCCAAAGCTGATCCTTTGACAGAATCGGCGGCAATTTCTCGGACGCGGATGGGGCAGCCTTGTGATAAGCCGGAATGGCGAGGCTATCCGATTGGGCAAACAGCGTTGCCGCAAGCGCGAGAGCGAACAATGCTCCGAAGAAAGGCTTCATCCTGCAAGTCCCCTGTCAGATTTATTCTACTCTGAAAACGCGCCACGTGCGTGCAGCCACGGAGCGGGTCATTGAATCGCCGGGCTCGTCGTACCGCGACATCCTTCCGCAACAAGGTTGGTTTAGAATTGAAGCTGGATGCAGGAATTGCCAAAGAACAGTGAACCGGTCCCGCCTAAACCGGCCTCCACTCCGGGTATTGCAGTCTGGGCGCGGGATCTGGCGATCGCGCTGCTGTTTGCCGCCTTCTTCATTGTGTTTCTGTATCAACCGGTGAAGGTTGAGGGCACAAGCATGGAGCCGGAACTCAATGATCAGGAACGAATTTTCATCAACAAGTTCGTTTACCGGTTGGGAGACATCGAGCGTGGCGACATCGTGGTGTTCCATTATCCGCGCGATCCATCGAAGAGCTATATCAAGCGCGTGATCGCCCTGCCCGGCGATACAGTGCGCATTGCGTCGGGACACGTCTATGTCAACGATCGATTGATGAACGAAACGTACGTACCCGCCCGGTATGCCGATCAGAGCTACTATCCGGAGATGACGGTGCCGCCGCACTCGTTTTTTATGATGGGCGATCATCGTAGCAGTTCCAACGACAGCCGCGATTTCGGCCCGGTGGATCAACGGTTCATCTACGGCAAAGCGGTGTTCGGCTACTGGCCCATGGATAAGCTGGGCAAATTAAGGTAAGTTCCTTCCGAATATTTCTCAGTGCAGGGAGAGATCCACATGCGATTGATGAGGCTGACGTGTGTGTTGTTTCTACTGGCGGGAGCGGCGGTAGCGCAGCGACCTGAAGATGCGCTGATTCAGGCAGACCGTGAGTTCGCGAAGCAAACAGCGGCGCATCGACTGGATGGCTGGATGAGTGTATTCACGAATAAGAGCGTGCTGTTCTCGGATAATCCAGTGCTGGGCGCCGATGCAATTCGCGCGGCATATCAGAAGCTTTTCAATGATCCGGATTTTCACTTGGATTGGCAGCCGACGAAGGCGGAAGTGTTTCCGTCCGGAAACATGGGATACACCGTCGGGCGATATCAGGGCGTATTCAAGAATGCGAAAGGCGAGATCGTGCGTCAGAGCGGAACTTACTTGACGGTGTGGCGAAAAGAGAAGGATGGTAGCTGGAAGGTGGCGGCGGATGGCGGGGAAGCGGATCCGGCGAAGAAGTAGAGCGAACCGACTCGTTGCTTCGCACGCGTGGGGCGCCTGCATTTGGCGCCGGTATGAGCTGTTGAAAACGAGGTCTGAATTCATTCGAATTGCGCAGAAAAGGATCGGCAAAGCTCTGGCCCATCGCGCATTCGCCTGATAGAATCTATAAAATCCACCCTTCGGAGTAACGATGCAAGCTATCCTTGCGCTGGAAGACGGCAGAATCTTCCGCGGCAAAGGTTACGGCGCCAAAGGCGAATGCTACGGCGAAGTCGTTTTTAATACTTCCATCACCGGCTACCAGGAAATCTTTACCGATCCTTCCTACGCTGGACAAATCGTAGTTCTTACAAACCCTCAGATCGGCAATTACGGCACCAACCCCGAGGACAATGAAGCCAATCGACCCTACATTGAAGGGCTGATCGTGCGCGAGTTCTCGCGGGTAAGTTCCAACTGGCGCTCGCAACAGGTCGCCGAGGAATATCTGGAGCGCTTCAATATTCCAGTATTGGCCGATATCGATACGCGTGCGCTGGTACGGCATCTGCGCGATCGCGGCGTGATGCGAGGCGTGGTGTCGACCATCGAGACCGATACAGAGAAGCTAGTCGAGAAGGCGCGCTCGATTCCGAAGATGGACGGCACCGACCTGGCGAAGGTGGTTTCCACCAAGCAGCGCTACATATGGGAAGTGGGCGAGCGGTCGCATGAGCCGACGGAAGTTGTCGGCGTGAAGGACGCACCGCCGGTGCATCACGTGGTCGCGTATGACTTCGGGATCAAGCAAAACATTTTGCGCAAGCTCGTAGCCGAGCGCTGCCGCGTGACGGTGGTTCCAGCGCAGACTCCGGCGGAAGATGTTCTCGAGATGAAACCGGATGGCGTGTTCCTGTCGAATGGGCCGGGCGATCCGGAGCCGTGCACGTACGCGGTGAACAATATTCGCGGGCTGATGGGACGCGTGCCGGTGTTCGGCATCTGCCTGGGACATCAGCTGACGGGAATCGCGCTGGGCGGCAAAACCTACAAGCTGAAGTTCGGACACCATGGCGGAAATCATCCGGTGAAGCAGATGAAGAGCGGCAAGGTGGAGATCACCGCGCACAATCACAACTTCGCTGTCGATCCGGATTCGCTGCCCGCTGGCGACGTGGAATGCACGCACTTCGATCTGAATGATCAGACGCTCGAAGGCATGCGCCATCGCAACCTGCCGCTGTTCAGCGTGCAATATCACCCGGAAGCAGCGCCCGGTCCGCACGACTCGCACTATCTGTTCAAAGATTTCGTAAAGATGATGGAGGAGTGGAAGGGGAAGTAGCTCCTCCCGCAAATAAGATGCCACGTAGAACTGATATTTCGAAGATCCTTATCATCGGCTCCGGTCCTATTGTGATCGGGCAGTCGGCGGAATTTGATTACTCCGGTACGCAGGCCTGCAAGGCGCTGAAGGCCGAAGGCTATGAAGTGGTGCTGGTGAACTCCAACCCGGCGACCATCATGACCGATCCGGAGTTTGCTGATCGCACATATATCGAGCCGATCACGCGCACGTACATGGAAGAGATCATCCGCATTGAGTCGGAGATGTCGGGCGGCCGCGGATTTGCTCTGCTTCCTACGGTGGGCGGACAGACCGCGTTAAACATGGCCGTGGAGTTGGCCGATGGGGGCGTGCTGGAGAAGTACAACGTCCATCTGATCGGCGCGCAGCTCGACGCGATCAAGAAAGCAGAAGATCGGCTGCTATTTAAAGATGCGATGACGCGCATCGGGCTCGACGTGCCGAAGTCGGCGTTGATCAACAACCTGAAAGACGGACTGGAATTCAGCGCGAAGATCGGCTTCCCGGTCATTCTGCGGCCGTCATTCACCCTTGGTGGAACCGGCGGCGGTATCGCCTACAACCGTGAAGAGTTGATGGAACTGCTGGCGCGCGGCTTGGATCTTTCGCCGGTGCACGAAGTGTTATTGGAAGAATCTGTCCTTGGGTGGAAGGAATACGAGCTCGAGGTGGTGCGTGACATCAACGACAACGTCATCATCATCTGCTCAATCGAAAACTTCGATCCGATGGGCGTGCACACGGGTGATTCGATCACGGTTGCTCCGGCGCAGACATTGACCGACCGTGAATACCAGGCGATGCGCGACGCGTCGATCAAGGTGATTCGTGAGATCGGAGTGGAGACCGGCGGCTCGAACATTCAGTACGGTGTGAATCCAGTGAACGGTCGCATGGTGGTGATCGAGATGAACCCACGCGTGTCGCGCTCGTCGGCACTGGCGTCGAAGGCGACAGGGTTCCCGATTGCGAAGATTGCCGCGAAGCTGGCGGTGGGATACACGCTCGATGAGCTCACCAATGAGATCACGCGCAAGACGCCGGCATGCTTCGAGCCGACGCTCGATTACGTGGTCGTAAAGATTCCGAAGTGGCAGTTCGAGAAATTCCCCGGCGCGGATGAAGGTCTGGGGCCGCAAATGAAGTCCGTGGGCGAGGCGATGGCCATTGGGCGCACCTTCAAAGAGGCGCTGCTGAAAGCCGTGCGTTCGCTGGAGACTGGCAAGCGGTTGAGTTCCGAAAGATTGGAGCCGAAGATCCTGGTGCAGAGGCTGGTGACGCCGCATCCTGAGCGGCTCGCGTACATTCGCTACGCGTTGCGCGAAGGGATGACGGTGAAGGAACTGGCGAAGATGACGTCGATCGATCCCTGGTTCCTATATCAGCTGAAAGAGATCAACGATATTTGGAACGACGTTGCGCAGTATCCGATTGATGCGCCTGAAGAGAAACTTCGGGAGGCGAAGCGCGCAGGATTGTCCGACGAGCGGCTGGCTGGAATCTGGGGAATTGACGGACGCGAGGGTGGCACGAAAGTTCGCGACCTGCGAAAGAAGCGCGGCGTAAGGCCGGTCTACAAGCACGTGGACACGTGCGCGGCGGAGTTCGAAAGCTACACGCCCTACCTCTATTCGACGTACGAAGAAGAAGACGAGGCGGCGCCTACCAAGAATAAGAAGGTGATCATCCTGGGCAGCGGACCGAATCGCATCGGACAGGGAATTGAGTTTGATTACTGCTGCTGCCATGCGGCGTTCGCCCTGCGTGACGATGGCTTCGAGACAGTGATGGTGAACTGCAATCCAGAGACGGTTTCGACGGACTACGACACCAGCGATCGCCTGTACTTCGAGCCGCTGACGCTGGAAGACGTTCTGGAAGTCTACGAGCACGAGGCTAGCTCGGGCGCGCCGATCGGGATGATCGTACAGTTTGGCGGTCAGACGCCGCTGAACCTGGCGCTTCCGCTGAAAGCCGCGGGCGTGCCGATTATCGGAACATCACCGGAGTCGATTGATCTGGCGGAGGATCGCAAGAGATTCGGAAAGCTGCTGGAAGAGCTGGAAATCCCGCAGCCACCGGGAGCGATGGCGACGTCGGTAGAAGAGGCGCTGGCGGCGGCAAACAAGATTGGGTATCCGGTGCTGCTGCGGCCTTCGTATGTGCTCGGTGGGCGCGCGATGCAGATCACGTACGACGACGAGTCGGTGATCAAGTACATGAAGGAAGCGGTCGAGTACTCGCAGGAGCGTCCGGTGCTGATCGATCACTTCCTGGAGAGCGCGACGGAAGTGGACGTGGACGCGATCTCGGATGGCGAAGATGTGGTGGTCGCCGGGATCATGCAGCACATCGAAGAGGCCGGGATACACTCCGGCGATTCGTCGTGCGTGCTGCCGGCGGTTGATATTCCCGAGCAGTCACTGCGGAAGATGCGCGAGTACACGTTGAAGCTGGCGCGAGCGCTGAAGGTCATCGGGTTGATGAACATTCAGTTCGCGATACAGAACAACAAGATTTTTGTGCTGGAAGTAAATCCACGCGCTTCGCGAACGGTGCCGTACGTCTCGAAAGCCACAGGGATTCCGTTGGCGAAGATCGCTGCGCGACTGATGACCGGACGGAAACTGCGCGAGTTCCTGCCGGAGAATATTGCGCAGGCTACGGACCTCGATACGGGCAACTGCTACTTCGTGAAATCGCCGGTGTTTCCGTGGGCGAAGTTCCCGGGCGTCGATACGGTACTCGGTCCGGAGATGAAGTCGACGGGCGAAGTGATGGGCGTAGCTGAGAATTTCGGCGAAGCGTTCGCCAAGGCGCAGATGGCGGCAGGAAACAAGTTGCCGACATCGGGACACGTTTTCATCAGCGTCAACGATCGCGATAAGCCACATGTGGCGGAAGTTGCGCGACTGTTCGTTGAGTTGGGATTCAAGCTAGTGGCGACGACCGGAACAGCGCGAATTCTCGAAGACGCTGGATTCAAGGTTGAGATCGTTTACAAGGTGAAGGAAGGACGGCCGAATGTGGTCGATCTGATCAAAGGCGACCGTATTCAGCTGATCATCAATACTCCGCATGGACCGGAGCCGTGGTTTGACGAAAAGGCAATTCGGCGCGCGGCGATTACGTATCACGTGCAGACGATCACGACGTTGTCGGCAGCGAGAGCGGCGGCGGACGGGATCGCGGCACTGCAGCGCGGAGAGGTAACGGTGCGGGCGATTCAACATCTGCATGCAGAACACGGTGCCACGGCAGCGCGATAGTAGTAGTACTCTCCCACACATCCAAAAGCCGGATGTGTGGGGCACCCAGAGTTAGTAGGTTCCGGTACTTACCGCAGGCGAAGCCGCAGAGACACTCTTCGGCTTTTGTTTTTGCACGAGTTGTTCGAATTGCGACCGGGAGAGAGAGTCATGCTGCTCGAACCAGTCGAGCAAATCGCGAGCAAGCTCGGCCGGATTTACCGTGTTCATCACCTTCGCTGGCGTGGCTTGGCGTTTGCCGGATAGCTCTTCGATGATTTCCTGCAACAGACGGTACTGACCCTCGGAAAATCCGAAAAACGAAACGCCCATACCGATGGCGGGGTGCGAGGTTGCGACGCGCGCATCAATGGTAAGTCTGCGATCATGCCAGAAGAGGTCCAGTTCAACGGGCGTTTCTTGCGGAAAGGGCATCATGAGCTCGACATAACAGCCGCCGAGGCTGATGTCGCTCACTTTGCACGGAGTATTTACGGGAACGCCCTTCTTGCGCACCTGCGAGTTCGCTCCCCAGGCGTAGCGCTGAAAGCGGCGGCGCTCGGTTTGCGTTTTGTTGATGGCGGGGGAGCTAGCGGGGATCGGCTTTGGCGCATCGGGAACGGGTCGAGGAGAGGCATCAGTTAAGAGTTCGTGTTCCGAATCGAAAATGAACGTGAGAGAGTCGAGCGATTCGAGACGAGCATGTCCGGCACGTCCGTCTTTGTCGCAGCCGATCCACGCGACACGGTAGCGGCATCGACGCCGATTGAATTCGATGGTGACGACGTCGGCGGCGCCGTTGAGACAGTCAATGCCGGCGAGTTCCACGGAAGTGCGAGAGAAGCGGATTGCCTGCGCGGTCTGCATGAAGGGATATCCATGAGAATCCACGCCGCGAACGACGACTGCGACTGGTGCGGATTGTTGAGAAGCCGGTTCCAAGAGCTCAGCTCGATCCGATAGCAAGCTCAGTATGGAGGGCGATCGGGCTCGACTCGCAGAAATCGGATTGGCTCCGAAGGAACAGTTTTCCGGAGTGGGAACAGTGCAAGAAAGGAACGGCGGACCGCGAGTTGCAGCCCCCGTCCTTTTTGCTATTTCGAAGACGACGCGGTCGTAGAACCCGCTTGCCCGGTGGCTTCCACCAATTTGCGGATGGAAGGAACGCCCACAAGCGCGACCTCACCGCGCGGCTTAGAGGCTTGCTCAATCAGCGTTAGTTGCTGGGCACGCCAGGACTCGGGTGAAGGCGAATGGGAGTCGAGGTAATCGAGCGCTTGCAAACCAGCCGCACCAAGGGCAGCAAGGTCATGGGATGCCGGCGCGACTTCCGTAAGCAGGAAAGAAGACTTGGAACACAGGCTGAAGACGGGCGTCGTTGTCGCGCCACGCGATGAGAGTGGACCGCAGCTGCGCCTTGTCCGCGGCAGTTGCTTTACCGGCGAGGAGCGCGTTGGTCAGGTCGGCAAAGGTGCGTCCGACCTGGCTCTCCGGATGGGTGGAATCGACGAGACGATTGAGCGGAGTGAACTGCGTATACTTTTGCGTCTGCTCGCGCTCATAGCCCTTTACGGGTTCGACGGCGTCTGCAAGAACCTTGACCGAAGGCACCTGCTCTCCCTGGGATAGACGCTGCAACATCTTCCAGGGATTCGATTGATGCTTCAGGCCGAGCCATGCAATTCGGTCACTGACGACATACATGCGGGCGTACATGGAATTGACGTCACGTATGTCCGCGGGAGACCAGAGGCGCTCGGCAATTGCTGCGTTGCGGGGCCAGATGCGATTGTCGACGTTCTCGGGGCTGACCCACTCGGTCCACATGCAGGATTCGCCGCCGAGGATGCGCTTGGTTTCTTCCGGCGAGAGATTTGCCGACGGGCCGGTCAACGGATCGACGGAATAATGCTGCTCGGCGCTGTCCATCAGGTCGAGGTAGTAGCCGCTGGAGAGCAGCCCACGATAGCCTTGCTGGGCTGCCGCGGCGAGCGACTTGGGTCCGCGCCAGGATTGAATCACGATTGATTTAGGCAGGTCGGGATTGAGGATTTCATCCCAGCCGATCATGGTTTTGTGATTTTTATCGACGATGGCTTGAACGCGTTTATTGAAGTAAGCCTGCAGCTCGTCGTTTGACTTGAGATTGTGGCTCTTCATGAACGCCTGGATTTTTGGATTGGCGTTCCATTGTTTCCCGTTCACTTCGTCACCACCGATGTGGAAGAAGTTGTCGGGGAAGAGAGCTGTCATTTCTCCGATGAAGCCTTCGAGGAACTTATAAGTTTCATCGCGAGTGGGATCCATTGCGGGGTCGAATACTCCCCAGCCACGCTCGATCGTGTAAGGGCCGGGAGCGCTGGCGAGTTCCGGATAGCCGACGAACCACGCCGTGGTGTGACCGGGCATATCGAATTCAGGCACCACGCGAATGCCGCGATCGCGCGCGTATTCGATCACTTCCTTCACTTGCGCTTGCGTGTAGTAGTCTCCGTCCGAGCCCATCTCCTGCAGCTTGGGGAATTTCTTGCTTTCGATGCGGAAGCCCTGATTTTCCGATAGATGCCAGTGGAAGACGTTCATCTTCACCGCTTCCATCCCATCGAGCGTGCGATAGACGACGTCGATAGGCTGCCAGTGGCGACAGACGTCGAGCATCAGGCCGCGCCATGGGAACCGTGGTGAGTCATCGATTTGAACAGCGGGTGCGGCGAAACCAGTTGGCGTGAGTTGAACCAGCTGCAGGAACGTCTGCAGGCCGCGAATTACGCCAAGAGGATTGGGCGCGCTGAGATGAACTTGCGTGGGAGTGACCTGGAGTTGATACGACTCATCTTCGCCAAGCTTCTGAACTTCAGCACTCGCTTTATCGACGTGAATGACCAGTGTGGCTTTGGATGCCTCTTCTGCTGAGGTCTGCAGCGGAATGCCGGTTTGCACGGAGAGTGTTGAGACCGCCCGGTCAACGGCACGGTGCAGTCGAGGTTCCGAGTATCCGGTAAAGGCCACTGAGAACGGGCTCGTAATCATCAACTGACCTGCGCCGGTCTGCAGCTTGGCAGGCCAAGGCATCAGGCTGAGATTAGGAGACGTTGTGTTCTGGGCTGATGCGAAGGACATACCGATCACTGCAAAGAGGCACGCGAGCAAGGTTCGCATTCATGACTCCAATACAAAATCGTTTCAATAAAGGTGTTCGCCGGAGGCAGAGTAATTCAGAAGGGCTTGTGTTCGCAAATCTTCCCCACACACCCAAAAAGCAGGATGTGTGGGGAACCCAAGTTTTTCAATTAGAAGGAGAAGCGCGCCGACAACTGAATGTTGCGGGAACCGCCTCCTCCGAGGAATGGATTACCGATGCCAATGTCAGGCGTTGCCGTCAAAGGCAGGAAGCCCTGGCCGGTGCCGGTCGGCGACATGCCATTGGCCAGGAAGTCGATGCCGAAGTTCGGGAGCATTGGGTTCGTGAAGTTCGCATGATTCAGAACATTGAAGAAGTCGGACTGGAGCTTCAGTTCCTTGTTCTCGCCGAGTTTAAAGCTGCGCGCAACGGAGAAGTCGAAGACACGGTAACTTGGGCCGGTGAAGGCGTTGCGACCGAGATTTCCAATGTGCTGGGTTCCGGGTACGCAATTGCCAGTTGTGTCGACAGTGCAGGGAACCGCGAACGCCGACAAGTTGAGATATTGGTAAGGCGTGCTGGTCCCGGCGAAGGGATTACCGACCAAGTCAGGACGTCCAAAGAATTCGCCCGTCCCGTTGAAATCGTTCTCGAAAAGATAGCTCACGTTGTAGGGTTGGCCGTCGTTGAGCGTGACCACGCCGTTCAATGACCAATGATTGGTTAGCCACGGAGCGAAGTCGGAGTTGGGGAGCTCGTAGGACCAATACCAACGGAAGCTCTTGCGAATGTCGAAGTTCGAATTGGCGCGCTCAGCCGCGGGATTGAAGCTGTTGTCAGGCTGAGAGGCGTTGGGAACGAAGTCCTGTCCATCACTCGCGTTGTCGATGGAATGGCCCCAGGTAAAGTTCGCAGTCGACGTCAGGCCGTGGAAAGCGCGCAGTTTAAGGCTCGCTTGAAGTGAGTTGTAGCTGGAACTCGCGCTCGTCTGCACTTGATTGACGTAGACGAAGTTAGGATAGGCCACGGTTCCGGTCGCCGGGTTCACCTGGTTCAGATCGACGAAGCGGAATAGCTTGCGCCCCTGCGAGCCGACATAGCCGACGTCGAGAGCGGCATTTTTCGTTAACTGCTGCTCAATGCCCAGGTTGTAGTTCTGAATGTAAGGCGTACGCAGTTTCTGGCTGACGGTGAAAACGTCGGATGCAGAGAAGGATGCAGGATCGAAGACCGGGACCCCAGGTTGGATTGTTGCAGCTGGAGAATACGAGAACTGAATATTGTTGTAGGCAGCTCCCGGATTAAATGTGTTGTAGGGCAATTGTCCGGCGAAGAAATCCTGCGAGAACGCGTCGTAGAACAATCCCCATCCGGCGTGGACGACAGTATTTCCTTTCCCAGTGACATCCCATGCGATGCTGACGCGCGGACCGAAATTATTGTAGTCGCTGGGATACAGCTTGTTCGGTGCGTTTCCGCCACTACCAATGTATTGCAGTTGGCTTCCATCAGGAGAGAGGATGCTGAACTGATTCTGGCGCGCAGCGATCACGCCGAAATAATCCCATCGCAGTCCGTAATTCAATGTCAGACGCTGGGTCAGGCGGAAAGTGTCTTGAGCATAGAACGCGTAGTTGTTCTCGTAGGTATCGCGCTGGGAATTGCCGGTGGCGGAACGGCCTCCGTCGGGCGTGCCGGCGAGAAAATCGTCGAAGCTGGCGAAGGTAATTTTGCTGCGATAACCGGCGTCGAAGTACTGGTTGACGTTGGTGCGGCGGAATTCAGCGCCAAACTTCCAGGCGTGTTTCCCGCTGGTGTAAGACCAATTATTGAAGAGCTGCGTGTTCGTGTCGACGCGACCACGAGGAACGCTGGCGTTGGCGCCAATGCTGGAGGTGCCGTCTTCGAAGGTAATCAGGGGCAGACCGAAATCACGTGGCAAAGCCGAAGGAGAAAGGGATGCAAGGCCGATGGTCGCAGGGTTGAGGGTATTGTCCTGCGCGGCGAATTGCTCGGCGAAGCGATTCCATCCACCGCGAATTTCGGTGAGTAACTTGTTGTTCAAGACTTTTGTGTACGACAAGGAAACGATCTGAACGCGAGTGGGAGTAGTGGTGTTGTAACCCGGCGTTACGCCTCCACCAACCAGTGCAAGCGGGAAGCTCTGATGGCTGTCGCCGAAGTAGTAGCGTCCGGTGAGCAGGTCGCTCGCATTGAGGTGGTAGTCGATTTTGCCGATCACACTGTCGACCCGATTCGTGAACGGATTTGATTCAACCATGCTGCCATTGCTTTGCGGCAACGGTCCCCATGGATTCAGGGCGAGAAGATTCTGTATCACAGGATTGATAACGCCGCCGCCACTCACATAACTGTTGATCGCGTCTTGAGTCGGTACATTCAGAGGCGTGGGGATTCCGCCGGATTCACGCTGTCCTTCATAGGACGCGAAATAGAAGAGGCGATCTTTGATGAAGGCGCCGCCGAGCGATCCGCCAAACTGGTTATTGTGGAAAGTATCTTTCGGCTGGTCGGTGGAGTTGAAGTAGTTGCGCGCATCGAGACCGCTGTTGCGGAAGTACTCGAAGATGCTGCCGTGCAGACTATTCGTCCCCGAGCGAGTAACGAGGTTGACGATGGCGCCGGAGTTTCGCCCGTACTCGGGCTCGGTATTCGAGAGGACCGGAATTTCCGCGAGCGCATCGATCGGCAATACGGTGGCGGGCGTGCCGAAGACACCGCCTTCGTTGATCGCCGGCAGGTTGCGGTAACCGTCATTCATGTCCGTGCCGTCGAGGAGATAGTTATTCGAGCGGCCGCGATTGCCGTTGATGCTGAAGAGTCCGAAGGAGCCGGGAGAGTCGGCGGCGCCGCTGGGGTCTCCAGCCGCGCCCGGAACGAGCACGAGCAACTTGGTGAAGTCGCGGCCGTTGACGGGCAGATTCGCGGCTTGCTCGCCTTCGATGGTGTCGCCGGTGGTCACGTTAGAGGTATCGATCAGGGGCACGTCGGCGCTCACGTCGACGGTTTCCTTCACTTGCCCGGGAGAAAGCGTGAGGTTCGCGCGTGTGACCACCCCGAGAGTGACTTCGACATTGCGCATCAGTTCGGTGCGGAACCCGGCTTTCGAGGAAGTGACGATGTACTTGCCGAGCGGAAGTTCCGTAATCGTGAAATTACCATTGGCGTCGGTATCGACCGTGCGCTTAATGCCGATGTCGGGGCTGGAGACGACAACCTGTGCGTCGGGAACTGCGGCGCCAGTAGCGTCGGTTACGGATCCCTGAATGCTGCCGCGGAAGGTTTGAGCAAGGAGACTGCAGGAGCAAAGAAGCAATACAGCGACAAATAGCCTGAGTTTCATTCGTGACCTCAAAGAGACCCCAACTACCAGCGGGAAAGGTTTCAACCCCAACAGTTTTGGTGCGAGTGGCTGGATTATATCCGGAGACCTCGTAATCTCAAGGGTGATTCGCGGGAGGACACGATCGGCGAGTGCTCTGAGTCCCAATTCGAAACGTATAATCATCAGAGCTGAAACTTGATAGGAAGAATAGAAATGCTTTTACAGGGAATCTTTCCGCCGATCACGACGCCGTTTTATGCGGATGGTTCGGTGTATTACAAAAAGCTCGAACAAAATGTTGATCGTTATTCGCGAACGCCGATTGCTGGAATCGTAGTGCAGGGATCGACTGGCGAAGCCATTATGCTTTCCGATCAGGAGAAGCGGGATGTGCTGCGGGTGGCGAGAGAAGCGGCGGCGCCGGGCAAAGTACTGATCGCGGGTGTGGGCGTTGAGTCGGCGGTTGAGACGATCAAGCTGGCGGATTATGCGGCGGAACTTGGCTATGACGTTGCCATGGTACGGACTCCGCATTATTACAAGATGGCGATGACAAAAGCTGCGATGCTGGCGTTCTATCGCACGGTCGCCGATCGTTCCCCCCTGCCCGTGATCATCTACAACTTTCCCCAAGCAACGGGATATGACATCCCGACGGACGTGGTGGTGGAACTGGCGGAGCACCGAAATGTTATTTCGATCAAGGAATCGGCAGGAAATCTGGAGAAAGTGAAGGCGCTGGTAGAAGGCACGCGGCACATCAAGCGCAGCGTGCAGGTGACGGAAACCTTCGAGGCTGTAACGGGGCGCATGCTGAAAGAGGCGGAGCATGCGGTGCCGGCCGGCGAACTGGTGAGTGTAGGCGCGCTGGCGGGGACGGCGAAGCCATCCTCGTCGTCGGTACAGGTGGTTGGATCATTGAAGACGCGTCAGAAGGAAGTTGGATTCCAGGTGATGGTGGGTGCCGCGCATCAACTGCTGGAATCGCTTGAGGCCGGAGCGGTGGGCGCGATCCTTGCATTTGCGGATCCGGCGCCGACGGCTTGTTTCGAGGTCTACCAGGCATGGAAAGAACGCGCGCACGCGATCGCGCGCGAGAAACAGGATCGGATCGCAGTTGCTGCGAAGCGGGTGGTGGGACAGCTAAGCATTCCCGGATTGAAGTACGCGCTCGATCTGAACGGCTATTACGGTGGTCCGGCGCGACTGCCGCTTTTGCCGCTCACCGCGGATGAGAAGAGGGAAGTGGAGAAGTTGATGGCGGGAATCAGGAATTAAGAAGGGAGGCGCAATGCCTCCCTCGCTTGGTTGGGTTGAGTCTTATGCGACTCGCTTTTTACGATTGGGCTTGGTAATTTTCTCGGAGCGGTTCCCACCAGACTGTCCCGCACCTGCTGCAAGCTCATCTTCGGTGTCGGCTTCGTTGCGGCCACGTCGGTTCATGGTGCGTCCCGTCGTTCCGGGTTGATGCGCCGGTTCGGTTTCCGCGCGATCTTGACGATTTGGTTGTTCTCGGACGGCAGTGGGTTGAGGCCGAACTCGATTCTCGCGACCCTGACTAACCCTACCGTAGATCTCGGTGCCGGGGTCTTCTCCTTCGGTCTTACCGGTGGTTGGGTTGGCGATAAACAGCAAATCGGTCAGATCATTTGCATGTTCTTCTTCGTCAGCCAGAATCTCCTCAACCATCACGCGGGTGGTGGGATCCTTGTCACCGAAGAAGCGGATAAAATCCCGATAAACATCGATCACGATGCGTTCGGCGATCAGGTCCTCGCGAATCATGTCAGCGAGATTCTCCCCTTCAACATATTGGGTAGCGGAGCGCTGAACTAACGTGCCGGGGTTGAAGTCGGGTACGCCGCCAAGTTCCTGTATGCGATCGGCGATGCGATCGGCGTGTTCGCGTTCGGCGTCAGCATGCTCTTTAAACTCGTCGCGGATCGAAAAAGCATGGACACCAGTCGCCATGAGGTAATGGTGCATATAGCGCAACACACAAACGATTTCGGTGGCGAGCGCTTCGTTCAATAATCCGATGGCCCGGTCTTTATCCAGCTTGTAGGTGCTGGTAATGGGGCCTTCTTCAATTTTCTGGATGGCACGTTTACGAAGTTCTTGTACGTTTTCCACAAATTGCGGCATGAATCTGCTCCGAGCGGATGCCCTGAAGAATGGAAGCTGAGTAGGGCAATAGCAGAGATTTAGATTCGGATTGAAGCGGCAGCAGATGTCCGGGGAGCAGAGGAGCCTGTGGAAAAACTCTGAGTTGCAATTGAAATTCAGTTTCAAGTAGAATTCGAACGAACGTTCGAATAATCAGCTGGCTGTTTGCAGAAGGTCCGAATGGCTACGCACTCGATAAGCCGCGGCTCAGGTTCGCAACGCAAAAACGACTCGTCGCGCCGCAGAGAGACAGAGCGCTTTGAGCAACGGCTGGGCGAAATCCTGGAGCATGCAACGGCGGTCTTTTACGAGCGTGGCTATGAAGGCGCTTCGATGCGCGATCTCTCGCGCGCCAGTGGCATGTCCCTGGCCGGTCTTTATTACTACTTCGAATCCAAAGAGCGCCTGCTGTATCTCATACAGAAACATACCTTCGACATCGTGTTGCGATCGGCGCGCGAGCGTCTGGCAAGCACCTCCGATCCGGAACAGCGAGTGCGAAGCTTCATCTATAACCACATCGAGTATTTTCTCAAGAATCGCAAGGCCATGACGGTCATGTCTCATGAAGACGAGACGCTGACCGGTGAGTTCGGCAAAGAGATCGCGGAACTCAAGCGCGAGTATTACAAGCTGTGCGTCGGCCTGGTGGAGGAGTTGCGGCAGAGTCACCCAGAGTTCGATTCACGCTTGAATAGCCGGCTGGCCGTGCTAAGCCTGTTCGGTATGACGAACTGGATTTACACCTGGCACAATCCGCGCGTCGATGCCGATGCGGGTGAGTTGGCCGGACACATGGCGGACATTTTTCTGCGCGGGGTGCTGCCGGCTGAGCGGTCCGCGGACATCGAAGGCAATATACGCAAATCTCGAGCAAGTGCATCCAAAGTTTCAGAATGAAGGAGTTTTCCTGATGGCGACCACGACGGTTGAAACGACCAAGCAGCTGATCCAATACCGCACGGATGCCGGAGTTGCCGTGATCACGATGGACGATCCGCCGGCGAATACCTACACCTACGAGATGAACCGTCAGTTGGACGAGGCCATCCTGAAGGCGCGCATGGACAATGACGTCTATGTCATCTTGCTGACTGGATCCGGCGATAAATTCTTCTCGGCAGGCGCGAACATTCGCATGCTGTCGCAGGTAGATCCGACGTTCAAGTATTACTTCTGCCTGCACGCGAACGAGACGCTGCTGCGGTTGGAGCACACGCCGAAGCTGGTAATCGCCGCTCTGAACGGGCACACCGTCGGCGGAGGATTGGAGATTGCTATGGCGTGCGACCTGCGCATTGGGAGAGGTGGAACAGCGGACAAGATTGGCTTGCCGGAAGTGAACCTGGGAGTGCTGCCAGGGACTGGTGGCACCCAGCGTTTATCGCGCATGGTAGGGAAATCGAAGGCGATCGAGTTGATGGTGACCGGGAACACGTTTTCGATCGAAGAGGCGAAGGAGTTCGGGATCATCAACGACAT
>CAWKDK010000019.1:0-213731 GCA_963848375.1 Terriglobia bacterium | reverse complement strand
GCTAGTCCCAAGAGAAGTCGCAGTGCAAAACGCTTGTGGAAAAGAAAGCAGTTATCCAAGGCGTCGCGGAGACCACGATGTCATTTTGAGTGACGCCCGGCTGTTCCTTTCGCGTCCGAAGGACGCGGCCGGGCCGAGCGAAGAATCTCTGCATTTGGTACTGAAGCCGGTAATTGCCCCACATCTGCTTTCTTTTGGCAGATGTGGGCTAGGTGATAGAGGAATCTGGGAGCAATGGCGCGCGATTACTTCTTCTTCCCCGCCTTCTTCGCCGCAGGCTTCGCCTTCACTGCGACTTTCTTCGCCGGAGCTTTGGCCTTCACCGCTTTCGCCGGAGCCGCCTTTACGGGCGCGGCTTTCTTCGCTGGAACCGCTTTCTTCGCAGCCTCTATTGCTGTTGGCTTCTCTGCCTTCGCGCCTTTCTTTGGTGCTTCGGCAGCTGCCTTCTTCGCAGCCTCAGCCGCTGCTGCGGCCGCAGCCGCTGCTTCTGCCGCCTTAGCCTTCCCACGCTTCTCCTTCGGAGGAGGTGGTGGTGGCGGCGGCGGCGGCGCAAACGGCTTCAGAAATTTGGTCGTCTCACTCGGCGTTCGCAACTTCCCATCCAGCAGCAGCCTGAAAACTTTGTCCGTCACTTCCTTGTAATTCGGTTGTGACGGCGTGATTTGTAACTCAATCATCTCCGGCAGCGGGAAGCGTTGTGGTATCTGCCGCCACTTACCGAAGTAGTTCTCGATGTGCTTCTGGACCGCCTGTTGCTTGGTTGTCGCCGCCAGGAACATCAGCGTCTCCGGCTTTGACGCGGTCAGCACATCCCAAGTCATCGACGGTGTCGCCGACTCTTTCCCTGTCAACTTCTTCGCCAGCTCTTTCGCATCGTCTTCCAGGCGCTTCCAACTCTCCACCAGAGTCTTGTTCGGAATCGCTTTCTGGATCTCTGCCGTTTCTTTCTCCGGCAGCTTGTCGGTCAGGAAGTACATCACCGCCGCCGACGGATTTCCATCAACGCCTATCTCCAGCAACTGCTGGCGCGTTTTCAGTAGCGCTGCCAACCCAGCCTGATCTACCTTGGCGGTCGCCCAGTGTGGATGCAGCACCTTCAGCCAGTCCTGTTCCTCCAGCGACTTCATCACGCCCAGTGGATCATCTTCATACGCAATCTGCTCGATCTCGTATCCAATGTCCTTGGTGTTTACATTCTCGATGTAGTTGCCCTCGCGTGCGGACTGATATCTCGCCTGAGTTCGCTCTTCGAACGTCCAGTGGAATCGCGTTAAAAAACGCGTCGCTCGAATCAGCAGTATTGGCTGTTCAAGGAAGGCATAGTTGTGCAGAACACGGATGACCTTTGTTTCCAGATCCGCCGCCCCATTCATCGGATCCAGCAGCAGTCCACGCGATCCCGGATTCAGTGACAAGGCCATCGCGTTCACCGTAAAGTCACGACAGCGCAGGTCTTCCGCAATTCCCGAAGGTTCAACGACAGGCGGCTTTCCGGGCTTCTCGTAGCGCGCGGTATGCGCCATCTCAATCTCAGCCCTGAACCCCCCGGGGAAGGTAAGCGAAATCCATTTTATGGATTCGTCCGTAGCTTCAACCCGCGCTCCGAACTTCTCCAACTCCTTCTGAAATTTCAACGGGTTGCCCTGGACGGTGAAGTCCAGGTCGCGGATCGAAAACCCAGTCATCAGATCTCGGATCGTGCCCCCGGTCAGATAAATATTCATCCCATGGGCTCGGGCAGTTTCCTCAACGAAGTTGACCGCGCGCAGCTGATCCGGCGAGAGCCGGGTTTCCATCGTGTAGATGTAGTCTGCCAATTTCCTCCCGCTTACTGTCCTCGCAGGCCCGCACCATAGGCGCTATCCGAGAACCCGAAGAAACAACTATGTCTTCTGTTTTCTATCGGTTACACTGCAACTGTCAGCAAGATACCGAGCGAAAACAGAGCTTCGCTTTGCCTGTGCCCGTTGTGGGCAAATCGAATCTGGCTTCTAAGTGACTCAATTGGTGCGACTTACAGACAATCCGAAGCTGATGAACCACAAAACATAGCATATCTGTTCACATTTTGGCTACGTTTCGTTCCGCGGTCCGCTATTGGAACAGAAAAAGTGGCACAATCGGGATGCACGCCATGCCCTCCACTCATAAGAAGGTCATCATTCGCAAACTCGACCGTGACTCCATGCAGGGTCACGTAGCCGCAACTTTCCTCGTGGACGGCAAACTCGAAATCTTGAATCTGGCGGGCAAACTCGTCACCGTCGACTTGAAAGAAGTGAAGGGCGTCTATTTTGTTCGCGATTTCGGAGACACGGAAGATCTGATCCGCAAGACGTTTACAACGCGCCCCCGTACGGAAGGCCTGTGGGTACGTCTTCAATTTCGGGATAACGATGTTCTCGAAGGCATGATGCCCAACGATCTGACTCAGATACTTCCCGAAGGCTACTTCGTGAATCCGCCTGATGCGCGTTCCAACACGCAACGGATTTTTGTACCGAAAAGTGCCCTGAGCGACCTATGCGTGCTCGCGGTGATCGGTGCTCCCGGCGCGCGCCGCCGCAAGCCTACAGGTCTTCCGCCCGATTCGCGCCAAGTACCCATGTTCAGCGAGTAAACCTCTCTTTGCGCAACCCGACCTCGGCTGCGCAAAGTTACGGCACATTTCCGCCAAACTGGAATGTCGGTCCAATCGAGAATCGTACCGCGTTACGTCCTCCGTTCAAAAAACTCTGGAAGATCGCAAAGTGCACGAAGTCTGCCGTAACGCGAAGCCCCACGTGTTTCTTGGGGAAAAAGTCCGCTCCTCCGCCAAATCCGTAGAATGTTGCTGTGCTGCTGGTTTTCCCTGTGGGTCCGAGTAGCCCGGCGACAATCGCTCCAGTCAGCGGATCCGTCGGTTTCGCCGTAACATCCTCGTGTAGCGCTCCCAGCGCTGGTCGCACCAGGAATGTCACCTTCTTCAGCTTGCGAATGTTGATCTGCGGCCCAATCGCATAAGTAGATGTTTTCGCGTCGAAAGGGACGCTGATGGTGGCTCCCGGAGGCAGCAACACCAGGACCGGCGCCAATTGTTGCTGCGCCGAAGCGTTCAAATCACTGGGCACGAGCGACGAACCTCCAGTGAATATGCTGAAGTCAAAACCAAACGCAATCCACCGCTTGATGTTGACGCCAAACGTCCCATCAAAGCCGTTTTCAAACAAATTGAGTTTCGGCGAATCCAGGAACGAATAGCCGCCAAACGCACTGAAACGGCCAACATAGTCCTGCTGCGCGAATGCTGAGATTGACATCAGTAAAACCACACACACCAAGACAAACACGACGCATCGACTTGCTCCTGACTACGTTTCCGTTCGAATCCCTTTCACCTCCAGACCGGATGTCTCTTATCCGCCAAATGTTTGGGATAACAAGGCGAAACGGACTCGAAGATCGAAAGATCCCTTCAATGCGGAACGATCGAATCCGCTCTAGTAGAATCTCTTTTGCGCCTCCAAGCTTTTATCAAGCGGACACGCATTTGCCATGAAACTCTCTCGAATTGCGTCTCAACTCAATGTGCGTCTCGATGGCGATGATGCCGAGATCACCGGAGTCGCCGGTATCGAAGAAGCTGGGCCCGGGCATATCACCTTTATCGCCAACCCAAAATATGCTTCCGCGGTGAAGACAACCAAAGCATCCGCGGTCATCGTTTCTGAGGATTTCCCGCCGGCTCCCCTGGCGACCTTGCGCAGTTCGAACCCGTACTTGACCTTTGCTCGCGCCCTCGCACTTTTCTATGAGCCGCCAAAATACCAACCCGGCATTCATCCCACAGCACAGATTCATGCATCGGCGCGAGTTGGCGCGAATGCCTCCGTTGGCGCATACGTGGTCATCGACGAAGGTGTAGTCATTGGTGACGATTGCGTCATTCTGCCGCACGTCGTCATCTATCGTGGCGCCCGCATCGGTAACAACTTTTTCGCCCATGCCCACGCTGTGGTTCGGGAATACTGCCAACTCGGTGACGATGTCGTCTTGCAGAACGGCGTGATCGTCGGAGCCGACGGCTTCGGCTTCGCCAAAGATGAAAACAACCACTGGCAGAAGATTGTCCAGTCCGGCCCCGCAATCCTCGGCGACCGGGTCGAGGTCCAGGCAAACGCTTGCATTGACCGCGCCAGCATTGGCGAAACGCGTATCGGCCCGGGCACAAAGGTGGATAATCTTGTCCAGGTTGGTCACGGCTGCAAAGTTGGCGAAGATACGCTGCTCTGCGCTCAGGTCGGCCTCGCGGGATCTACCGAAGTCGGTAATAAAGTGATTCTCGCCGGACAGGTTGGCGTCGCGGGTCATTGCAAAATTGGGGATGGCGCTATCGCAACCGCCCAAAGTGGCATCCCTAATGACGTAGAGCCAGGAACCGTGGTCAGCGGCTATCCCGCGATCGAGAATCGCCAATGGCTGCGAGCCGTGGCTGTGTTCAATAAATTGCCCGAACTCGCAAAAACGATTCGCGCCCTGGGCACGAAAGAAAAGTCAGCACACTAGGCCTTGACTGAAGGCTGACAGCCGATGGCTTTGTTTTTACTGATGTACTGAAATACTGACGTACTGAGAAACGGTTTCGTGGCCGACATTCGCCAAATCGGAGAAGGTAAAAAGCAGGACGAACGCAAGCCCATTCGTGTCCTCTTGCTCGACGATCTTGAAGATAACCTTCTTCTTCGCTCCACCATTCTTCGTCAGAACGGATACGAAGTCGTCTCCACCTCACGCATCGAAGACGCCGCAGCCAAGTTGCAGGACATCGATATCGCCGTGCTCGACTATCACCTCGGCGCCGGCCAGTTCGGTACCGAAGTCGCCGATACGCTGCGTAAGAAGCGCCCCGAAGTTCCCATCATTATCATGTCCGCGACCCTAGAACGCCGTTTCGGCGGAATCGCCGACATCCATCTGCTGAAGGGCTACAGTTCCGTCAACGATCTGCTCACCGCGCTCCATACTTTCGAGGCTAAGCGACGCGGCAAACCTGTTGTCGTCGACGCTCGTGACTTCTATTACAGTCGCATCAGCCTCTCGATGGGTGAAGACGTTGTCTTCGAAATCCTCGACCGAGAAGGTAACTTCGAATACGTCAACGATTACTTCGCGTCATTTTTCGAGCGCAAGCGTACATGGTTTGTCGGCAAGAATATGTTCGAGCAGTTCCCCGAACTCGGCGATGGCTGGAAAGAAGTGATTCGCACTGTTGCCGATACTCACGAAACCTACATCGACCGCGGATTCCGCGGGCTTCCGCAGTTACCCACGCGCAGTTCGCGCTGGCAGTGGAATGTGCTGGTGTTTTCCCTGAAACTTCACGACGGACGCGATGGCGTCGCCCTTACCGCCCGCATGATCGAAAAGAAAGGTTTGTGATTTCGGCTACCGAATGATGTATCCGGAATCTGAATCCGACTCAGGCGAAGCGCTGTTCTCCAGATAGGTCTTCAACTCAGCCTTATCGTCTTCCGACATTTCCGCGAACTTAATGCCGTTCCCGAGACTGGGGTCCATGGTGATGACCTCGCACTTCACGGCAATTCTGCGCGATCCAATCGATAATGCACCATTCAGTTTCGTACCAATCGGCAAAGGAAACATCGTGGTCACATAGCAGCCGGTCAGACCAACGTCACTGGTCTCCGCTTGCGCCGGAAATGCTCCGCCCTCGGTGCGCAGCTCAATTGGCAACGTGCACCGCGCACGCTGAGAACTACGTCGTTCTTCTCCGTCCCATGCCATATGCTCCTCCCGCATAAAGGGAGCTTGTCCGGCAGTAGATATCACACTTTCAGGGTTCTGGAACGTAACCAAGGTAATTAGAACGCTAGAATCCGTAGCTTTATCACTAAGACAGCAAAATACGTGGGGCAGCCGACCCCCCGGCTGCCTACACCATCCTGAGCCCTACCGCTTGTCCTCTGGTAGCGCGCTTTTCACACTTGCCCTCACGGCTTCCATCAGTTCGTCTCGATCGCTATATTCCTTCGGATCGATTGGCCCGTGAAATACAATACTTACTTTCCCAGGACGCGCCAGCACTGAGCCCTTCGGCAGCAACCCTTCCGTCCCCAGAATCGTAACCGGAACAATCGGAACCCCGGTGTCCATCGCCAAATAGAACGACCCTTTCTTGAACGGCAGCAACCGTCCATCGCGCGAGCGCGTACCCTCGGGAAATACCAACAAGTCCAACCCCTTTCTCACGACGTTCGCCGCTTCGCGTACGCTGCCGATCGCCGCTTCCCGATTACTGCGATCGATCGGAATGAAGTCCGCCATCCGCATCGCGGGACCAAGTATCGGCAGCTTGAATAATTCCTTCTTCACCATCACCGTCACTCGCCGTGGCAGAAGTGGAACCAGCAATGGCGGATCAATATTCGAAACGTGGTTGGACATGAAAATGTAGTTGCTCTTCATCGGCAACCGATCCAGCCCGATCAACGTCCAGCGAATACCGGCAATTCGCACGCCGACGCGCGCGACCCAGAGTCCGGTCCAGTACATCGCATCGATCTTGCCGGTAACCAGTGTCCACGGGAATCCCCAAAGAGCCGTCACCGGCGCTGCGACCATCCACCACAAAAGTGTGAGCAAGCTCCGCATATTAGTGGGCTGCTTGTGTCTCAGCTTCCGCGCGCATCCAGGCCACGCGTCTTGTCCGCTGCGCGTCGGTGACGTGACCGGCGTTCACGATTTCATAATTCACGAGATTTCTACTACCGATTCGCACCGTTAAATCCAGCACAGCCGACTCACGCGCAATGCGCAAACGCATGCTGCTTCCGGGTTCTAGAACTCCGATTTGCGCCACGAAATTTGAGACTGTTTCGCCGTTGATCTCTCGGATCACGTCGCCCGCCCGAATTCCCATCACCTGGGCATCACTACCCGGCTCGATTGAGTCCACAATCGCCGTCCCGCTGAAATTCGCGCTCACCGTAAATCCCGGATCAGCCACCGTAATTTTCTTCGTCTTCACTCGCAAACCCGCACTGCTCAGGAACTCGTCGTACGGAATCTCTTTCAATCCAGAAACGTATGATTGGAAGAAATCCGCAAAGCTCTTCCCGGTGATCGCCTCTGCCGCTTCCCTCACGCCTTCTGGAGTCCGGAAAATAGCGTCCCTGTTTCGCGTAGTGCTCGTTCATCCACTGAAACAGTTCGCGCAACGACTTCGTTCCTCCGCTTGCGTCCAGGATCGCCAGGTTCAGCATCGAGCCCAGTAGTTCACCTTTGTTGTAGTAAGAAACGCTGCGCTCCGGCGCGCGATACGCCGGATACTTCTCCAGCCAGGCTTCCAGGCTTGAAGCCTCAGCGCTCTGCGTGAGGTGCGCCGGACGAGTCTCCAGTTCGCGGATCTCCGCAGCTAATCCCGCAAGGAAGTCCTTCTCGTCCAGCATCCCCGCGCGAAACAGCGTCGACTCCGCCACCGTACTGGTCACACCCTCACTGAACCACAGTGCTCGAGTGTAGTTCTCTTTTGTGTAGTCGATCGGCTCCAGCGTTTGCGGACGAATCCGCTTCACATTCCACAAATGAAAGAACTCATGCGCGCTCAACCCCGCCAGTGGCGTCGTGTCGCCCGAAAGATTTGGGGCATTGGCCTCAATGGCCGCTGCATACGCGTGCTCCATTCCACCGCGGCCGCGCCCTTTCGGAAAGTGATAGATAAATGTGTACTGCTGAAAGGGCAGATCTGCCATCCACGCGATCTCGGATGAAACAATCTTCTCCAGCATCCGGTCGACGGCTTCCATCGAGTAGTTTTGCGGATCGGCATGCACAATTACGCGAAAATGCGCGCCGCTGCTCTCGAAATCGCTCTCGTGGAAGTCGCTGATCTCTACTGGGGAGTCGACCATTCGGTCATAACTCTGGGCGCAATAACTTGCAATCGCCGCATCCGGGCTCGCTGACGTAAGTGGTGTCGAAACGCGCCAACCTTTCGGCACACTCCCAAACTGCACTCGCATCGTTTCTTTCGGAGCACCAACCGGATACATCAGCAGCATCGCCAAATTCAAGAATGCATGGTCGGAATTCAGTTCTGCGCCGAATGGACCGGACATCTCTGCCAGAAAATCGTATTCAATCGTCGAAGCGTTCGGCACGCTCCACGTGGTCTTGTCCATCGGAACTGGCGTCACTTCTCCACCGCTCTTATCTGCCGCCTTCACATTCCGAATGTATTGAGAGAAATCGCGCACTTGATACACCGCATTCCACACCGGAAGCTGAACTTGCAAATCGGGTGACGTCGGTGCCAGGTCGATGCGAACATGGATCATCTGTGCTTGCGGGTCAGTTAGTGAAATCTGGTAATTCCACTCGTCCGATCCGACTGCGCCGTCGTGAGTGAAGGCTGGACAAGTCTGCGCGACGGGCGCCGCTTGTACCGCCGGCGCTTGCGCAAATACAAGATTGGTCAGAAAAACAGCGGACAGCGCGGCTTTCGCGAACGTCGCTCTCAAACTCGGGTCTTCACCTCGCGCAGGGATTCGATACGCTGCGGAAGTTTTTCATAGATGCCCCCGAACCCGCCATTGGAAAGAATAGCCACCACATCGCCCGATCTTAGTTCGGGCGCAACCTGCTCCACAATCTCATCGGCATTGGCCAGAATGCGCGCTCGCTTGCTCACTTTAGCCAGCATCCCGACGACGGCGTTCGGATCCAGCCGCTCTTTCTCCGGAATCGCCTCTGCTTTAAATATCTGCGCGATCACTACTTCATCTGCCACCGCCAGGGCACACGCCAGTTCCGGCTGAAATACGTTTCGCCGCAGCGTATTCGACCTCGGTTCGAGTATCGCCCACAGCCGTCGTCCTGCATATCGCGTTCGCAGTGCCTTCAGCGTCTGCACAATCGCCGTCGGATGATGCGCGAAGTCATCGATGATTGTGATTCCGTCCACCTCCGCACACACTTCCAGTCTTCGTTTCACGCTCTGGAAGCTTCGCAGCGCATCGGCACTCTGCTCCGCAGTGACTCCATAACCGGCTGCTATCGCCACCGCCGCCGTCGCATTCAGCACGTTGTATTCGCCGGCCAGCGGGAACTCGAACTCGCCCCAACGCGCGCCATCCCGCAGCACGCTCCAACTGGTCCGTTCCGACTCAAACTTCACTTCAACTGCGCGCCACTTGGCATTCTCACCGAACCCGTATCGCTCGACTGGACAGAACGCCTTCGCCAGGCACTCATCCACGTTCGCGCTTCCGTCCCACGCCACGATTCGTCCGTTCCTCGGCACCAGGTTCACCAATCGCTTGAACGCCGTCTTAACCGCGGCAAGGTCGGAATAAATATCCGCATGATCGAATTCCACCGACGTCAGAATTACTGATGTCGGGAAGTAGTGCAGGAACTTCGGGCCTTTATCGAAGAACGCCGTGTCGTACTCGTCGCCTTCGATGATGAAGTTCTCGCCGCCACCCAACGCAAAGCTGCTACCGAAATTTTCTGCAATCCCGCCTACCAGGAAATCCGGTTTTCGTCCTGCACTCTCGAAGATCCATGCCAGCATCGATGTTGTTGTGGTTTTCCCGTGCGTTCCTGCTACGACAATCACATCTCGCCGCTTCAGAAATTCGTCATGCAAAAGCTGCGGCATCGATTGGAATGGAATTCGTTGATCCAGCACATACTCCAGTTCCACATTCCCGCGCGACATCGCATTCCCCACAATCACCAGGTCCGGCCGTGGTTCCAGGTTCTTCTCGGAAAACGGCTGCGCCACAGGAATTCCTAGCGACGCCAGGAAATCCGACATCGGCGGGTATGCCGCCGCGTCCGAACCTGTCACCCTGAACCCGCGTGCCTTCAGCATGCCGGCCAAAGACGCCATTGCAGTTCCGCAAATTCCGATCAGGTGAATGTGCTTTGGATTGCTCATCTCTATACGTTCTGTCCCGTACTGGATCGTATTGCGACCTTCGTCTCAGTCGCACTCTCCAGGAATTCCAGCCGCACTCCCTCGTCGTAATCAGCCGTCAACGAAACGCGTACCCCGAACGGCAGCGACACATTCCCATATGACACGTGCCCCGAAGGCAACCCGAACGCCACCGGAATTCGTAAATCCCTGAGGATCCGGCGTATCACCTCTTCGAGCGTGTAGTTCTGGCCGCCCGGTTGCGAACAATCGATCATCTCGCCAAAAACAATCCCACGCACACCCTCGAACTTGCCTGCCATCTTCATTTGCATCAGCATGCGATCGATCTGGTACGGCTTCGCCGCCACGTCCTCGATAAACAGGATCTTCCCTTCCGGCTGAAACGCGTACTTGGTTCCAATCGAGGCTGCCAGCAACGACAGACACCCGCCGTATAAAATTCCCTCGGCGCTGCCCCTCACGATGGCGCGGAAGTCTGGGATCGCGCGCGTGTCCAGCACCCAATTCGTCCGTCCGGTTACACACGCGTTGAACGTAGGCCAGTGAACTCCATTTAGAGTCGCAAAATCCTTGGTCACCATGGGACCGTGAAACACCACCAGCCCTGCATCGCTCATCCACGTCAGCAGTGATGTCACATCGCTGTACCCCATGAAAATCTTGGGGTACTTCTTGAGCCGTTCTATGTTCAGGTACGGCAGCACATAGTTCGCGCCGTATCCTCCTCGCGCGCAGATCACCGCGCTTACGTCATCCCGCTCGAACATCTCTTCAATGTCACGAGCCCGCTGGTCCGGCGGCCCTGCAAAATACATGTCTTCGTGAAATATATTGTCGAAATAGAACGTGCGGTATCCCGCTTCACGCAGGTATTGGCAACCTGCTTCGAGCATCGACCGCTGGATAGGGCTGGCCGGAGCGACAATGCCAATCGTATCCCCGGGCTGGAGCGGGCGTGGTTTCACCGGGTTTTCGGACGTAGGCATCCCGTTGATAGTAACCGAAAATAGAAGGTTGTCTCACGCCGGAATTGAATCGGAGGTACATATCAGGTGACGGTAACGTTCGTACCCATGTAGACTCGCGCCGCTCCGCAGGCACCACTTCGATTCTCCCGCCGCATCCAAGTAACTGACATCGAAATTGTCGATAAGAAAATATGCCACAAACACAAAATGGAAATAACATCCGTCGCAGAAGTCTCTCGCCTCTCGAGCTGCACCGGCGTTTTTATGGAATGTTCTCTCGAGTGGCAAGGCGTCTCGGCGTAGCCGCCTCCTACGTAAGCATGGTCGCCCGGGGTAAACGTAAGTCGGAAACCATCGAGCGCGCTCTTGAAGCTGAAGTCGAAAACGTACGGTGTACCGAAAAGGCCTAATCGGCTTTTTCGTCGATTGTTGGGCGGTCTCGAGCGACCGCCCGTGGCCTCTTACGGTTGCTGACCCGCTCGTTTCCTCTCGAGCGCCTCTTGAATTTGCTGCTGGCGTATCTGCTGCAACTTCGCGTATTGCTCCTGGGAGAGGATTGGTTTCAACTGCGCATCTGTCTCTTCATGAACGGTTCGAAATTGTTGTAGCTTCTCCCCTCCAGTCAAAGAGGTGTTGTATTTGATTGCCTCGATTTTCGGCGCTTCTTCTTTGAAGATGGGCAACACCTTCGCCTTCTGATCGGGCGCCAGATTCAGCGGCTGCACCATTGATTCGAGCTTTTGTAGTTTCGCCGAAGATGCAGTCGGCTCCTGTGCCAGCGCCACACTTCCGAGCGCGAATAGGCACGCTGCAATCACCACATTGCGGTATTTCACATTCACCCCCACTTTCAACGCCTGCACATCCTACACAGATCACAGATCGTTTTCAGAAGCGCTCTGTTGTCCGGCTTTGCTACTTGCGGCCCACCAGGCGAATGCGTGTCGTGAAGGATCTTCCAAAATTGGAGCCAAAGGTGAGGAACTGCGGCGAATTGATGTCGTTGTTGACCGAGAAAGGATTCTGCCTGTTCGTCACGTTCTCAAATCCGCCTCGAACCGCCCAATAACGCTTCAGGAGATGAAAGCGCTTTTCCGCGAAAACATTCAGCGTGAAGTAGGTCGGGAAACGCCGCGATCCTGGTAGTCCTACCAGTTCTTGCTGATCGTTGACCACGTTGAAGGGAAATCCGGTTCGTGCCTCTGCCGAATATGCGAAATCGAAGCCCTTGATCAGCGGCAGAAAGCCCCAGGACAGAAATCGGTTCGGCGCATCCCACGGATACGGCCCCGGTAATTGCGGGCTGAACACCGGATTATCGACGTTGAAATCCAGCACCTGGTTCGACGTCGTTCGCGACCGAATATACGAAGCCATCAACATATAGCTCTTGTGGAACGTATGCCGCCCGCTGACCTGGAATCCGTAGTAGTGATCGTCGCGCGTGTTCATCAGCAGGTAATTCCCGCTTAGCGCTGGCTCTCCGGCTGGAAGGTTGTAAACGAATCCATGAGTTCCCCGCCTCTGGATAAACTCTGCTTTCACATAAATCGCCCCAGGTAGCTTTCTCTCGATCCCCACGCTCCAATTCACGGAACGCGGTGCCTGCAGCGTATTCCGGTTCACGGTGAAGGTTGTCAAAATCGGACCGGTCACCGTCTGGTTCCCAGCAGCATCGGTGCCGAAGAAATAGTCCGTCCTTTCTCCTGCATACGGACGAGATATCAACACCAGGTTGGTCGCGTCGTAAAACAACCCGATGCCCGCCGATAGCTTTGTGTTTCCCTCGTTGTCGAGGACAAACGTTCCGGCAAGACGCGGAGACACCAGCGGCGCGCGCACAATCTCATCCCAGTCGAAACGCACCCCTGGTTCGATCAGCACTCGATCCGCTGGGGACCATGTATCCTGCGCATAGCCGCTCAGTTCCAGGTTGTAGGTCTCTGTCTGCGAAAGCCCATTAAATGTCGAATACCGCGAGCAGGGTGTCGGAGTAACCGGCATAAACGGCGCGAAATCCTGGCATGTCTGCCCTGTCGGTAGCGTCGCCCCTTCGCTCAGATATGAAATCGGCGTGCGGTCGAACGTTGGGATGTAATCGATCCGATCGACATCGACTCCGGTCTTGATCTCATGTCGCCCATGCCACTGCTTTGGGCTCAGATAAAGATTGGCCACGCCCTGATAGCGCTGTGCCGTGGTTTGCGCCGACAAGTAATAGTTCCCCTCCGCCGTCTCCGGAGTGATCACGTAAGGCAGTACGCCTGGCGTTGTTTGATTAACTCCATAGCGCGAAAATCCGAAGCCTGTTTCCAGCAACTCTCCGCTCTTGAAATAATGTTGATCTTTCAGGGAAGCAAAGTTGTCGGTATCTCTCACGGCTGGTGTAGTCGCTGCAGGACTGATCAGCGAGATGCCCGCATGTGGATCTCCCGCCTCGTTGAGCAAGTAGCTCGCAGTCAAAATATTTCGTGAGGTGAGATTAGCCTGCACCTTTGTGAGATTACCGAAGCGCCACGGATAGTCGTTCTCCGTCGCACCATTCGGAAATCCGGTGATGATGAAATTGTCATACTCCCCGTCGAGCCCTTGGAAGAACCACACCTTCCCTTTCTTTAGCGGACCCGAAAAGGTGAAGCGCGGAATGAAGCTGTCGAACTGGAGTCCGTTTTTTTCTTGAACTGAAGGAATGAAGTTCGTCGCATTAAATCGGAAGTGATCGTCTCCAATCCCAGTCTTGATGTCCAGCACTCCGCCCGAAGCCTTGCCGTATTCCACCGGGTAACGACTCGTTTCCGCGCTGATAGAGCGGATCGCGTCCGTATTCACGCGAATCAGCAACAGCCCATTCGCAGGTTGCGTTACGTTGAAATCATCTAGAACGACAAGCGTTTGGTAGGTCTCCGAGCCCGCCAGATGCGGTTGCCCGGAATTGTCGTTCACCACGCCCGGGATGAAGTTCAACAGATTGCGATAGTCGTGCGTACCGGCAAAGGGAATATCCAGAACATCGCTGGCTGTCAGTTGCTCGGTCGACGCTACCTGCGTCGGATCAATTGCCGGAGCTGACTCCACTACATCCACTCTCTCGCGCACCTCCTGAAAATGCGAAAGGTGAACCTCGACCGCAGGAACCTGCCCTATATCCACACTCTGGTCGAGCGCATAGAAACCGGCTTTGTCCACGCGCAATTCGTACATTCCCGGCGTGACACTCGCAAAGGCGCAGCGGCCGACAAAATCCGTGTCGCAACGAAACCAACTCGCTGTTGGTGAAGATCGCAGCAGGACTCGCGCGGACAGGACGGCCACGTCGTTCTCATCCACAACCGTGATCTGGAGTTTCGTAGGCTGCTTAACCGAGGGTCTTGGAGGCTGTTGTCCGTAAGCGGAAAGAAAAGATACGGCCAGCAGCACAAACTGGACCACGTATCTCGATTTGCGCAGGCGGCGACACATGAAGTTCGGGAGCTTGCGAACTCGCATATTGTCTCACTGCAATGGAAGTCTCTGAAGAACAGCACTAAACAAGTAAGCGCCTAGGCGTGGGGCAGCCGACCTCCGGCTGCCCTGCAACACTTCACTTCTTAGTTGCTTATGGATTCTTTGCCTGAATCGAAACCAGTTCGACATCGAAGACCAGCGTCGAATCAGGACCGATTTCCGGGCTCGGGCCGCGTTCTCCGTATGCCAGATCCGCGGGTACAAACAGTTGCCACTTTGATCCCACTGGCATCAGTTGCAGAGCTTCCGTCCAGCCCTTAATCACGCGTCCGACCGGAAAAGTGGCGGGGCCGCCATGCTTTTCGGAGCTGTCGAATTCAGTACCATTGATCAGGGTGCCACGATAGTTGCAGACGACCGTGTCAGCGGCGGTCGGTTTCGGTCCTGTGCCCTGCTTCACGATCTTGTATTGCAAGCCGCTCGGCAACGTGACTACGCCTTCTTTTGCCTTATTGGCTGCCAGGAACGCCGCGCCTTCCTGCTTGTTCTTATCTCCCGCTTCCTTCATCTTCGCTTCCATCTTTCCGCGCATCTCGGTCTGCAGCGCCGTAAGCGTCGCCTGCGCCTGTTCGTCGGTTAGCAGGGTCTTTCCCGCGAAGCTGTCCTTCAAAGCTTGCGCCACCAACGCTGGGTCCAGGTCCAGGGGCTGGCGCTGCAGGCTCTTCGCCAGGCTCATTCCGATGGCGTAGCTCTGCTTCTGCTTGTCCGTTTTGAGGGTGATCGGTTTCGCCGCAGTCGCACTCTTCGCCGCGGATCCTGTTTTCGTCGTTGTCTGTGACTTCGCCGCTGCAGAAGGTGAGTGCGTCGAGCTCGGCGCCGGCGCTTGTTGCGCTGCAACGCTCGATGCGGCGATCAAGCCGCAAGCCAAAGCTGTAAGTAGGTGGGTGGAAGGTTTTCGCATCTCTGTATTGTCACACACCCGCAGCTCTGTTTTGTTAATTCCTGGACCTTGCCACTCTCCTAAGGTGAACGCCTCTGCAAGCCCTCGTTGGCTTCTGCCCTTCTTCCGTAAGCGAATACGATCGCCAACAATGGCGCGGCCAGCAGCACGCCCCAGAAGCCCAGCAACAGTCCAAAGACGATCGGCGTGATGATCGACGCCCACACCGGCACTCGCGCAGTTCGCTTCATGATCGCCGGTTGCAAAATGAACCCATCGATAGCAGTGATCAACGCATACAGAACCAGGAGGTAGACCAGACGCATCCAGTCTCCGCCCAGCAACCCCTGTACTCCCAGCACCACAGCGGGCCCAATCAGCGTCAACGCCGGCCCAACATTTGGCACGAACTGCAGCACGGCGCCCAGGGCTGCCCACAGAATCGCTAACGGCACTCGCAGGATCAGCAACCCAATCAGCCATAGGCCGGCGACAGCCAGAGCGTCGTAGCTCTGCGCGATGAACCATTGCTTCAGCGCTCCGCCGGTAAGTCGCAGATGCTCGCCCACTCTCATGCCCAGAATGATGACACACTGCAGCCCTAAGTGCTTCATCCTGAGGCAGCTATCTTTAGCTGCGACGTGCGGAAGCTGCGCTAAGCCCGAAAAACAGTTACGATTTGTAATCCGCTTCTTCCGCGCCTCGTCCATCTAGACAGCACGGAGATATTGGTGGCAGACGCTCTGGCAAACCTGAGCATGGTCGGAAAACTCGCCACGACGGAGGCTTTCTCCGCCGAGAACTTCGACCAGCTCGTCTCGTTGAACCAACGGCGTATCTACCGCCTGCTGATCTCGCTGCTGCGCGATCCCGATGCTGCCGACACCCTGACGCAGGAATGTTTTCTGAAGGCTTATACCAGCCGGTCCAGCTTCCGCGGGGAGTGTTCAGTGGAGACATGGCTTTACCGCATCGCGGTGAACCTTGCTCGAGATCATGTTCGCAACCGGCGCGTAGCCTTTTGGAAGCGCCTGTTCGCGAGCCAGCAATCGCAGTCCGAAGACCTGGAAGACGTGGCGCAGAGAATCCCGGACAAGCGCCCCTCGCTCGAGCGCAATCTGCTCGCGAAAGAGGAAGTTGACCTCGTCTGGAGAACGGCGCAGCAGTTGTCTCCCATGCAGCGTGAAGTCTTTCTCCTGCGTTTTGCGCAGGACATGAGCCTGGAAGAGATTTCCCAGACTCTGGAAGTGCAGTTGGGAACCGTGAAAGCGCATCTCTCGCGTGCCTTGAGTACCGTACGGGCAAGAGTGAAGGAGCACCGCAGTGGACCGCCACTTAAATGACGCTGAATTGAACGAAGCGCTAGCCGGCAATTTGCCGCACTGAGATTGTCGAACATCTCAACGCGTGCGTGATCTGCCGTTCGAGCCGCGACGATATGGAATACCTGTTTCGCAGCTTGAACGCGGAAGCCGATACGTTAGCCGAAAAACCCGACGCTTTCTGGCTTGCTCAGCGCCGCCAGATCAATAATCGCGCGCCGCAGTCGCACAGCATGTTGGCTCCGCGCTTTGCCTGGGCAGGACTCGCAGCCACGGTAATCCTGGCAGTCACGCTTCTCATGCGAAGCGGTCCCGCGGTAAAGGCGCCTGCACCACAGATTACGGCGGAAAACGATCAGCAGCTGCTCGTTGATGTGGAGCAGACTCTCGATTCCAGGCTTGCGCCTCCGCTGGAGCCCACTGGCGCTCTGGTAGACGCGATGACTCTAACGAGCAGTACGCAGTCGCAATCAGTATCCAAGGAGACTCGCAATGAAAACTAGATTCTTGTGTTGGTTGGCCCTGGTGGTAATGAGCGCAGCCGCGTTCGCTCAGGCGCCGCCAGCTCCCAACGCAGGAGGGCCGGGCGGGAAACCGCACCATATGATGAATGACAGGCCCATGGGTGCCTGGTGGAAGAATTCAGAGATTGCCAGCAAGCTGCAACTCAATGATCAGCAGGTGCAGCAACTCGAGAACACCTTTTATCAGCATCGTCTGAAACTCGTGGATCTGCGCGCCAATATCGAAAAGCAGGATCTAGCCATGCAGCAACTGCTGGATGCGCCGACGCCCAACGATGCCGCCATCATGGCTCAGGTTGACCAGCGCTCGGCGGCGCGTAATCAACTCGACCGCGAATTCACTCAGATGACCCTGGACTTCCGCAAGATTTTGACTCCTGATCAGTGGAAGCAGCTGCGTGCGCTCATGCCGCCGCCTCCAGGTCCCGGCATGATGAAAAGATTCGGTCATGGACCAGGTGGCCCCGGTGGCCCTGGCGGACCCGATGCACCGCCGCCGCCTCCTCAAGGTTCCCTCCCGTAACGCCTACGGCGCCTGGTACTCGTTCCTGGGTACCAGGCTTTTTTTCACATGCTAGACTTGAACTATGAAATTCGGCGTCATCATGTTCCCCGGCTCCAACTGTGATCAGGATCCCTTCTGGGTTTTGCAGTCAGTTGCGAAGCAGCCCGTCAGCTATCTCTGGCATGAATCTCACGACCTGGAAAACAGCGACGTCGTTATCGTGCCCGGCGGTTTTTCTTATGGGGACTACCTGCGTACCGGCGCCATCGCCCGCTTCTCTCCGGTCATGGAGTCCGTGAAGAAGTTTGCTGCGAACGGCGGCCTCGTGCTGGGCATCTGTAACGGATTTCAAATTCTCTGCGAATGTGGGCTCCTGCCAGGAGCACTGCTTCGCAATGCGGGATTGAAGTACATCTGTCGGCCCGTTCACGTTCGCGTCGAAAGCAACGACACACCCTTCACCAGCAACTGCGAAAAGGGTGAGGTGCTCCTCATTCCCATCGGCCATATGGAAGGCAACTACTTCTGTGATGAATCGACGCTCGCCGAACTGAAGAATCAGAACCGCGTGGTATTCCGTTACAGCACGCCTGAGGGCGAAGTTACGCCCGCCGCCAATCCTAACGGCTCCGTCGACAATATTGCCGGCATCTGCAATGAAGGACGCAACGTGCTCGGCATGATGCCTCACCCTGAGCGCTCCAGTGAGGCCGAGATGGGCGCTACCGATGGCTTCAAGATCTTCGAAGCGATGGTAGGAGCTCTGGCCGCGCGCTAAGCACCAGCCATCTAAGTTTCCACTCGCTGCTCTCTTCGTTCCCAGGCGGCCCGACAGCCGCTTATCGGCCGTGCACTGTAACTTCCCTCAAAATTATCGATTCCTTCTTTAGCCCGGTACATCTATTCATGCGCACCGGCTTTCCGCTGTGCTGCGCCTGGTAACAATTATGAGTGCACGTCCTCCGTTGCCGCCATTCACGCGCGAAAGCGCAATCCAGAAAGTTCGTCTTGCTGAAGACGCGTGGAACTCGCGTGATCCCGAGAAAGTCTCTCTCGCCTACACCATCGACTCTCGTTGGAGGAATCGCGGGGAGTTTGTTAATGGCCGCGAGGCCATTGTCTCGTTTCTTCGACGCAAGTGGACGAGAGAGATCGACTATCGTTTGATCAAAGAGCTCTGGGCCTTTCACGAGAACCGCATCGCCGTGCGCTTCGCTTATGAATGCCACGACGATTCCGGCAATTGGTATCGCTCCTACGGCAATGAAAATTGGGAGTTCGATAACGAGGGTCTCATGCGCGTGAGGCTGGCCAGCATCAACGACCTGCCAATCAAAGAGTCGGAGCGGAAATATCACTGGCCGCTTGGTCGACGTCCGGATGACCATCCAGGATTAAGCGATCTCGGACTGTAACTCTCAACCGGAGACACACCCAATGCCCATCCGACAGATCAGTGTAGAGCGATTCAGCGTGACGTCTTCTAGACCATTCGAAGATGTTGTACGCGCTGTCGATGCCGGCATCGGTCATCCCGACATGAACTTATTTCTCAAAAGCATCACTGCCGCCGGCACCTTCAACGAGTTGGAAAAAACTGTTCAGCAGGCAGTTGGATCCTCGGATCTGATGGAGTTCGCTCGGTTTGATCTGGGCGAAGTGCTGAGCAAAGATCACGGATTACGGGCGCCTCGCATTCTCCGCCTGGTCGCGGGTAATCCGGTGACGATGAAAAAAATGGCTGAGCACGTTCCTGATGCCGGTTCCTATGCGCCCGTAACGATTCTCATCGATGAACGTCCTGATGGCGTTCATCTCTCCTACGACAGGATGTCCAGTCTTCCTCGCTTCCTACGGAAGCCCTGACGCTTTGCGGGTTGCGAGAGATCTGGATTCTAAAGTTGAAGCCTTATTAACCTCCGCTGCACGTTGAGCAGTGCTTTTCATTCTCCGGCTTCTCGGGCCATTGCAATTCACTTTCAGCTCGCTCGCGCCACTTACTTGAAGTTGAACCTTCACCAATCAACTCTTTGCAAGGAGGAATACATGAGCACATTTACCACGAAAGACGGCACACAGATCTACTACAACGACTGGGGTAAAGGACAACCCATCGTTTTCAGCCACGGCTGGCCTCTCTCCGCGGACGCTTTTGAAGACCAGATGTTCTTTCTCGCGTCGCATGGATACCGCTGCATCGCCCACGATCGTCGCGGCCATGGACGTTCCAGCCAACCGTGGAACGGGAACGACATGGACACCTACGCCGACGACCTCGCTGAACTCGTCGACAAACTGCATCTCGAAAATGTTATCCATGTCGGCCATTCCACCGGCGGTGGCGAGGTCGCCCGCTATATTGCTCGCCATGGCACCAAGCGTGTAGCCAAGGCCGTGCTCATCTCCGCAGTACCGCCGCTCATGGTCAAAACGCCTGCCAATCCAGGGGGCATGGCGATCGAAGCACTCGATAAACTTCGTGACGCCGTAGTTGCTGACCGCTCGCAGTTCTGGCGAGACTTAAGCATGCCGTTTTACGGCTACAATCGGCCGGGCGCAAAAATATCGGATGGAGTGCGCGAGTCGTTCTGCCTGCAGGGAATGATGGCCGGATTCCCTGCCTCATACTTCTGTATCAAGGCATTCTCCGAGACCGATCAAACCGAAGACCTGAAAAAGTTCGATATACCTACTCACATCATTCAAGGTGACGACGACCAGATCGTGCCTTACCCCAACGCTGGCCTGCTGCAGTCCAAGCTCATCAAGGGCGCGACGCTGAAGGTTTTCCATGGTGCGCCTCACGGCCTATGCACCACTCTCAAAAACGAGATCAACGCCGAACTATTGGCATTCTTCCAACGCAGCAACGAAGCAGCAGCGTAGAACGGCTTCCATTAAATTTGGGCTTGAGCGAACCGTAGGCTGGTGTCACCAGTTCATGACCAGGTTCCCGATCCGCAACCATGGCTGGAAACGGATCGGGAATAATTCTGATTATCTTCCGCCGAAGGTGTATCCGAGCGACGCGCCCACTCGCACCGCGTGCGAGGAGCTGAACTCGAAGTTGTTTCGAATCAGATATAGATGTGCTTCCGGCCGGATAAACAAACCACCATGGAAGTAGTACCTCAGTCCTGCGCCGAAATGTCCCATGAAGTGGTTGCTGCTCACGTAGTTCGTGCAGCTAAATCCATTGCAAATGGTGAATCCCTGGTAAAACCGTATGCTCTCCGCACCGATTCCAGCAGTCAGATCGGCCTGTGCTTTGGTACCGATCTTCGGCGCATACATTCCATTGAAATCCCAAAATAATGGGCGGTACGGAAAGTTACCTTGATAGAAATTTTGGCTGGCGCGCCATGAGACTTCGCCCATCACGCCAAAATTCTTGTGGAACAGGAAGTCGCCGCTAAATGCGGGATACGCGCCTCCGCTCAATGACTGCGAAGAATAGTTCCCGGTAGCGCTCGCGGCGGAGGGAGCCAGTACTGTTCCTACGCCAAAGGCGGCAGAGATCTGTTGCGCCTGCATGGCAACGGCGGAAAAAAATACTGCAAGGATGCCAAACAACCAGAGTTGCTTCTTCATTTGCTCTCCCAAGTTCTCTCCCAAGGATCGCCTGAGTGCACAACAAAGCGTCCGCCCTGCAAAGCTACACCGCGCCCATTCAGATGCGCTTTCTGAGTAGCAGGTGCGCTCAGGTTATGTGTTGACGCGTCGATCTCCTCGACACGCTCTAAATAACACTCTCTTAGGAGAAAAGTAGCGGAAAAGCACTAGGGATGAGAGTCCCCAGATGGGTACATGCTTTGGTAATGCGTCTTCGTAGGCTAAACGTCAACGCCCGATGAAGCCGCCTTCAGTTGCGGACGAGGATTCTGAATGCAGAACTCATATTCATCGACTGCCAGCGCGATACCAACAGCTGCGCCGCTCGTACTGGGTTCCACCCGCACAACTTTACCTCGGCAGGCGATACTCACGTGCCGGGGATTCATCTTCGACGTACGCAATATTACTTCGAGACGCGATCCACATTCGGGTGTGAAGTCCGAATAGACGAAGATGCCGTTTCCGCTCAAGTCACGAACCAGGCCAACATGCTCCCCGCACCCCGCCTGCGTACGAATCTTGGTCGCCGCAGTCACAAAAAAACGCGATGCGTTTCTCTGGTCGGGCTGAACGCCCATCATCAGCGCCCCGCGCCGCTCACTTCGGTTCACAGCTTGAACTGCCGATGCGCCGGCAAATCCCATCACGCTCCTCGCGCCTTCATCTATTGCAATCACAATACCAGATCAACTTACTGAGAAAACAGCCACTTAATCGTTTTAATCACAGCCTGCTAAAGGTAGTTTTTTCTTGGCTAGGAAGCGATTCCACTGGGTGAAAACTCGCAGACGATAAAAAGAGCCCAGCTCGCAGGCTGGGCTCCCATCTCTAATGCGATTTAAAGTGCCAGTTCTGCCCTTACAAGATCGCGCCCTTCAACCTTCGCGATCTTGAAGCCGAGCTTCTTACAGATAGCTAGCATGTCTTCATTTTCTGCGAGCATGGTCGCCACCACCTGCTTCAGTTTCTCGGCACGAGCCACGTCGATTGTGCGTTTCATCAACTCGGTCCCCAGACCCATATGCTGGGCTTCATCCAGGACGACGACCGTTGCTTCGGCCATCTCCGTGCCGTGCAGCCGAGTTAACCGGGTGACCGCCAACACTTCGGACGCCCCCTCCGTTTTCCGCTCCGCCACCAGCGCCATATCGCGGTCATAGTTCACGAAGCAGATTCGCGTCAGACGCTCGTGCGCCGTGCGCTGCCCCAGTCCCATCGGCGTGAAGTAGCGCATCAGTACCGTGCGCTCCGACAGCTTCTCATGGAACTTGATCAGCGAAGGCTCGTCTTCCGGACGAATCGGACGGACTGTGATTGGTGTTCCGTCCTTCATCTTCCAGCTCTGCACGTATTGCATCGGATAGGGACGAATCGCTGCCTTCGGCAGATCCTCTTCCTTCTTATCGAGACCGTATATCACCACGCGCGCATCCAGCGCGAGCAACCGGTCCGACGACGCCAGCAGCGGATTGATGTCGATCTCTTTGATCCACGGCTGCTCCACCACTAACTGGCTGAAGCGAACCATCAGATCCTCGAGCGCAGCCATATCCACCGGCTTGCGCCCGCGTACGCCTTTCAGCGCCGTATAGATCTTCGTCTGCTCCATCATGCGTCGCGCCAGCGTAGTGTTCAGCGGAGGCAGCGCCAGACGCGCGATCCTTGAACACCTCCACCAGCTGACCACCGGTCCCGAACAACAGCACAGGTCCGAATTGCGAATCGATACTGCTCCCAATAATGATTTCGTATCCCTCGAGCTTCGCCATCGGCTGCACGGTTACGCCCTGGAAATGCTGAGCGCCGACCTTCTCTGCAACCGAATCGCGAATCCCGTTGAATGCCTTGCGGACGGCCTCCGCGTCGCGAAGATTCAGCACCACGCCGCCAACGTCTGTCTTGTGCGTGATCGTTTCCGAATAGAGCTTCAGCACCACAGGGAAGCCGATCTTCTCCGCCGTCGCGACCGCTTCCTTCTCGTCTTTCGCAACAAACGTGGGAACCGTGGGAATGCCGTAGGAAGACAGCAGCTGCTTGGATTCGAACTCAGTCAGAATCGTGCGTCCGGATTGACGCACACGTTCGATCAGCTCTTTCGCTGCCTTGCGATCCGGAGCGTCCGAGCCATCTGTCCGCAGCGTAGGCGTCTCGTACAGCCCGCGCAGGTTGTAGCTGTACTTCCACATGTAATTGAACATGCGCGCGGCCGTATCGGGGAACGCAAATGTCGGAATTCCCGCTTCGTTCAGAATCTCTTCGCCAGTCGCAACTTCTGTTCCGCCCATCCAGCTCGCCAACACCGGTTTGCCGAGCGAATGCGCATATGGCTTCAGCTCTTCCGCAATTCGCGTCGGATTCGTCATGCCTTGCGGCGTCAGGATCACCATCATTCCATCGATGTGCGGATCTTTCGCTGCAATCTCCAGCGACTTTGCGTAACGCTGCGGCTCGGCGTCACCGAGAATGTCTACCGGGTTGTTGTGGCTCCAATGCGGCGGCAGGAAATCGTCGAAGGCCTTCATCGTCGCCGGTGAGAGCTCGGCCAGTTCGCCGTCTCCGGAAACCAGCGCGTCCGTCGCCAGAACGCCAGGACCACCCGCATTCGTCACAATGGCAAGCTTCGGTCCCTGCGGCAACGGCTGCCGCGCTAATACCTCGGACATATAGAAGACGTCCGCAATGCTGCTGACCCTAAGCACGCCAGTGCGCCGGAAGGCTGCATCCAGCACTTCATCGCTACCCGTCAACGCGCCGGTGTGCGACGCCGCTGCTTTCGCTGCCGCGGCAGTTCTTCCAGCTTTAATCACCAGGATCGGTTTGGAGAGCGAAATCTCGCGCGCCGCGGAGAGAAACGACTGCGCGTCGCCGATCGACTCCATGTAAATGATGATGCTCTTTGTCCGCGGATCATCGCCGAAGTAATCGATCAGATCGCCCCAGCCCACATCGAGCATGGAGCCAGTCGAAACGAATCCGCTGAAACCAACGTTCTCGCGAATACTCCAGTCCAGCACCGATGTGCACAGTGCACCGCTCTGGCTGATAAACGCCACGTTTCCTGGACGTGCCATCGCGCGCGCGAACGTGGCATTCATGCCCGTTAGCGGATTCATCACACCCAGGCAGTTCGGCCCGATGATGCGCATCTTGCCGCCCGCGATCTTCTGCGCGATCTGACGCTCAAGCTCCTTGCCCTCTTCGCCGTGCTCTTTGAAGCCCGCTGAGATCACGATGGCCGCCGGCACTTCGGCGCGCACGCATTCATCGATCAGAGCAGGGACGCTCCCGGCGGGCGTCGTGATGACCGCAAGATCCACTTGCTCAGGAATGGCGTCGATATCTTTGTAGGCGCGAATGCCGAGGATACTGCTCCGCTTTGGATTGACTGGATAAACTGTTCCGCCGAACGGCGTGCTCAGCAGGTTCCATAGCACCTGGCGTCCCACGCTGCCCTCGCGCTCGGAAGCGCCGATCACAGCCACGCTTTTCGGATTGAAAATGTTATCCAGCGGGCGCCGTTCGGCGCGCAGCAGATCGTGTGCCGGGTCAATCGCCAGCTTGGAACCGGACAGAATCTTGCCGCCCGGAGTCTTGATCACCGTATCCATATATAAGAACCTCGCTCCTGTTGCCGATTATGATGAAGCTGAACCCTTAAGACTCAACGCCCAAGCCCACGTGCTGCCATGATTCGGGTCACATCGAATCGTGATTCCCGTGCAACCACGCTCGAACAAGATGCTGAGTGCCCCGCACCCTTATTGAACAGAGGGATTCGGTGTCCCCGTCGTAAGTTTCTCCGCGGTTTTCGGATCTGCCGCCACATCCGCCAATGTCGTCTGTTGCAGAAACTCCAGATACGAGTCTCTGATCCGGTGCCAGTTCGCATGCGCGCTGCAGGGGTCCGTTTTGTTGCACAATTCATGCTTGCCCAGCAGGCACGGAGGTGGATCCGAGATATGGTCAAAGATGCGCACCACATCGACGAGTTTCAGGGAATCTGGCGCCTTAATCAGCCAGTAGCCGCCCTGGCTTCCCCGCGCCGTCCCCAGGATTCCAGCGTTCTTTAGCGCCAGCAGGATCTTGGCCAGGTAGTTTCTGGGAATTTTGCCGTCTCGGGCCAGATCCCGGCCCAAAACAGACGTTTCACAGGGATATTCCGCGAGGATGACTAAGGCTCGAATCGCGTACTGGGATGTTATTGATAACACTTCTTGACCTGATGATCTTCAACTCCATAATCCGCCCCGAACCCTATGTGTAACTGTGATCTACGTCACATCCGCGAGTGACGTGTCCGAAGCCGCCCTCTTCCATTACACTACTAAGTTCGGCAAACCGCCGGGCCATTAACATTGTCCTATCCTGGCCTGAGACCAGCGGGTATCTGCCGGAATCTAAAGAATATGGCTTCCAGAACCCAGGAATCATCCCGCTCCGCTACTACGCTGGAGATCGATCCACTGGATCGTGAACGAGTTTTCGATTCTTTTCGCCGCTGGGGGTACCTTCAGGCCCAGCTTGATCCCCTAGGGCAATACCTGTCCTCGGTCCCCGTCCCTGAGCTCGACATTCAAGGGGAAGCTGCCGACCAGGCCCGCCGCATCTACTCCGGCACCGTCGGCGCCGAGTTCATGCATATACCCGATCCCGACCGCCGTCGCTGGATCCAGGAACGCCTCGAATCTGACCCCGAACCGGTCGATCAACGACGGATTCTCGAACTGCTGGTAAAGGCCGACGCCTTCGAGCAGGTGATTCAGTCACGCTATCTCGGAACCAAGCGCTTCTCGCTGGAGGGCGTCACCGGGCTAATTCCCTTCCTCGACGAAGTTCTTCAGCGGGCTTCGGACCACGACGCCGCGCAGATCGTTTTCGCCATGGCACATCGTGGACGCCTCAGTGTGATGGTCAACATCATGGGGAAGGCTCCGTCCGACATCTTTGCCAAGTTTGAAGATGTTGATCCGCGCAGCGTGCTTGGCGGCGGAGATGTGAAATATCACATCGGCGCCACAGGTGTTTTCGAAGCAAAGAACGGCCGCAGCCTCAATATTCACCTGGTCTCGAATCCAAGCCATCTGGAAGTTGTCGCTCCCGTTGCCCTCGGCCGCACTCGCGCCAAGCAGTATCACTTCGGCGAAGAAGGGACAGACAAAGTTGTTCCCATCATCATGCATGGTGATGCGGCTTTTGCTGGACAGGGCGTGACCGCCGAAACGCTCGACTACGCTTCGGTTCCTGGCTACAACGTCGGCGGTGCGATACATATCATTGTCAACAACCTCATCGGATTCACTACCGAGCCGCACGAATCTACCAGCAGCCGCTTCTCTTCTGATCTTGCCAAGCGACTGCCGATCCCCATCTTCCATGTGAATGCAGAGGACGCCGATGCTGTCGTTCGCATTGCGCGCCTCGCGCTCGAATATCGCTACACATTCGGAACCGATGTCGTCATCGACTTGCTTGGCTACCGTCGTCACGGGCACAGTGAAGTGGACGACCCTACTATCACGCAACCAGTTCGCTATGCGCGCATCAAGAATCACCCCCAGCTCTGGCAACTTTACGCGCAACAGCTTGGCACCGACGCCACTCAACAATTCAAGGCGGCGCAGGACTCGTACAACGAAGCCCAGAAAAAGGCCACCCGTCTCACCAAGATGCCAGTCTTTGCGCAGCACCCGGCCTATTGGGACGACTACGCAGGCGGTCCATGGAAGCCCGAGTACGAAGTGAACACTTCCCTCACCAAGGAAGAAATTGCCGAGTTGACGAAAGGCCTGACCTCGTATCCCGATACGTTTGCCATTCACCCTAAGATCAAGAAGCTTCTCGAACAGCGCGCCGAGATGGGTCAGGGCAAGCGCGCCATCGATTTCGGCATGGCCGAGGCTCTGGCGTTTGGATCGCTTCTTAAAGCTGGCGTGCATACCCGCCTGAGCGGTCAGGACAGCCAGCGCGGCACCTTCAACCATCGCCACGCAGTGCTCTTCGATATCAATGATGAGCACCCTTACGTTCCTCTGAATCACATTACGGCTGAACAGGCAAAGTTCGAGGTCTACAACTCCATCCTCTCGGAAGCCGCTGTCATGGGATACGAGTACGGCTACAGTCGTGACTATCCCGAGTCGCTCGTTCTCTGGGAAGCCCAGTTCGGCGACTTCGCCAACGGCGCCCAGATCATCATCGATCAGTTCATCGCCTCCGGTGAAGACAAGTGGGGACTGCTCTCCGGCTTGGTCCTGTTGCTACCGCACGGCTATGAAGGCCAGGGTCCGGAACACTCCAGCGCCCGCATCGAGCGCTACCTGCAACTCACCGCGCGCGACAACATGCAGATCTGCCAGCCCTCAACGGCCGCGCAGTTCTTCCATCTCTTGCGACGCCAGGCGCTTCGCAAATGGCGCAAGCCGCTCATCGTCTTCACGCCCAAGAGCATGTTGCGACATCCGGACGCGAGTTCTCCACTCGACGATTTCCAGCGCAGCCACTTCCTGACCGTTCTTCCCGAGACCGAAATCCAGAACGCCGAGCGTATCGTCGTCTGCACCGGCAAGATCGGCCGTGAGATTCGCGCCGAGCGCAAGAAGCGTAAGGACACGACTACGGCCGTCGTCTTCCTCGAACAGATGTATCCGTTCCCGGAAGCTGACCTGTCGACCGAGTTGGAGCGTCATGCGAATGCCAAAGAGATCATCTGGGTGCAGGAAGAGCCAGCCAATCAAGGCGCGCTGTCATTCGTCGTGCCGCGTCTGAAGAAGATTTCCGGCGGGCGTCCCGTCTTGACCGTAAAGCGTTCAGCAAGTTCCAGCCCCGCAACCGGATCGGCCAAGGCGCACGAGATGGAGCAAAAAACTCTCATCGATCTGGCGCTGGGCGGAATCAATAAGTAGCTTGATTTTGGTTTGAAGGGCGCGCCTTCAGGGCGCGCGCCGATCGAACTCTGTTTTTTCTGTCATTCCGAGAGGACTTCGGTCCTCGAGGAATCTCTATTCCGTCGACATCCGGGGGAACGCCATCCACTTCGCTCTCGCTGTCAGAACCAACTTCTCTCGAACGCGCTTCCTTATCGCGCTCCTTGTCCTTTCGACCCTCGCTTCCGCCACAGAACCTGTCATCCCTCAGGACAGCGGCCCCGTCGGCCTCCAGGAAACACTGCGCAAGCTGCACACGACCGCTCGTCTGATGCACACCACCGCACATCCTGACGACGAAGATGGTGGCATGCTCACGCTCGAAGTCCGCGGACACGGCGTCACCGGACTGCAGATGACTCTTACTCGCGGTGAAGGTGGCCAGAACAAGACTGGCAATGCCTTCGGCGATGAACTTGGCATTCTGCGCACTCTGGAGATGCTCGCTGCCGACAAATACTACGGCGTAGAGCAGCGCTTCAGCCGTGTCGCCGATTTCGGCTTCTCAAAAACTGCCGACGAGACCTTCGAGAAATGGGGCGGTCACGATACCGCCCTCGCCGATCTCGTTCGCGTGATCCGCACCTTCCGTCCCGACGTCATCATCACGCGCTTTCAGGGCGCCTCACGAGACGGCCACGGCAATCATCAGGCTTCCGGCCTTCTCACGCGCGAAGCTTTTCGTGCCGCCGCCGACCCCAATCGTTTCCCTGACCAGATCCGCGAGGGTCTCCAACCCTGGCAAGCCAAAAAGCTATACATGGACAACGTTCGCGCCAGCGAAGACTGGAACGTTGATCTCAACACCGGGAGTGACGACGCTCTTCTCGGGACGTCTTATATACAGTTCGCCATGCAAGGGCTACGTCATCAGTTGTCCCAGGGAGCGGGTATGTGGTCGGTCAGTCCGGGACCGCACCACAGCTATTACAAGTTGATTGACACCGTCCTGCCGAACTATTCGCCTCAGCACGAGCAGGATTATTTCGATGGCATCGATACTTCCCTGCCGGCGCTCGCCGATCGTCTCGGTAACGAACAGTCGAAAGTGCCGTTCCTGAAGCCCGGCCTTCAAGACCTGGCAAAAGATGTTGATGAGGCTAGCGAAGCTGCGAAAAAATCGCAGGAGGCCGCGGCAGTTCCACTTCTCGCTGGCTTGAAGAAGACGAACGAGTTGATCCAGCAAGTGCGTGCTTCATCTCTCTCCGCCGCCGCAAAAGACGATCTTCTGACAGACCTCGAGACTAAGCGCCAGCAATTTGCGAACGGCGCGAATATCGCTCTGAACATCTCTCTGACCGCGACCGCAATTCTGCCGGGCCTCGATCAAATAAAACATCCGCACACGCAGGAGATGCTGACGGCGGTACCCGGCGAAACATTCAAGGTGAATGTAGTCTTCTCCGGTCCTCTGAGGGAGACGACTGTCCTTGCGCCTGACACTTGGAAAATCAAGTGGTACAGCACGGCTGAATTCGGCCGCAATTCGATGACGATGTATTCCGTCACCCCTCCCCCCAACGCCCCCTACACTCGCCAGTACTTCTACCGCACCAACGTCGAAACCGACTCCATCTACCAGATCTCCGATCCACAATATGCAACTCTCCCGCTGACTCCTCCTCCACTACGCGCTCGCGCAACCTACACCTGGCAGGGATACACCGGAGAGATCGAAGCTCCAGTCGAAGTCGCGTTGCCCGAACCGCACCCGCTGATTGTCGGTCCCGCAGTTTCCGTCTCGACGGCAGCCGTCACACGCGTCATGCAAAAAGGCAGCTCCGGTGCCGACGTCACCGCATCACTCTTCGCGAACCAGCCCAGCAAAGACGCCGTCACCATCAGCGCCGATGCGCCCAAGGGCTGGACCACCACCTCCAGTCCAGCCGGAGCTCTCACGCAGCCTGGACAAATCGCCAGCGCCGCCGTTTCGCTGAAACCCGACTCGGTTCCGGAAGCGCAATATCAAGTGCCAATCAAAGCCCGTCGCGACGGACAGACCTTCGACCAAGGCTATTCCCTCGTCACGCGCGAAGACCTCGGCGCCGCCTACTACTTCCGCCCGTCAACGCAGCGCATCAGCATCGTCGACGTAAAGCTGCCAAAGAATCTGAAGATCGGCTACGTCATGGGCGCGGGCGATGACATTCCCACCGTCCTTCAGCAACTCGGACTCAACGTCACACTGATCACTCCCGAAGAACTTGCGTCCGGAAATCTCGCAGCGTACAACACCATCGTGCTCGGCATCCGCGCCTATGACACTCGCGAAGATGTTCGCAAGAACAATCAGCGTCTGCTCGACTACGTCTCCAACGGTGGAACCCTCATCGTGCAGTACAACCAGCAATATCAGGAATTCAACTCCGGCCACTTCACACCGTATGCCGCCGAAGAGAGTCGCGATCGCGTCACCATCGAAGAAGCTCCGGTCGAGATCCTCGCTCCCAGCGACCCAATCTTTCATTCTCCGAATCAAATCACGCAAAAGGATTTCGATGGCTGGGTGCAGGAACGTGGCCTCTACTTCATGGCTTCCTGGGATTCGAAGTTCGAGCCTCTGCTCGCCTCGAACGATCCCGGCGAAGCCTCGCTCAAAGGCGGACTGCTGCGTGCGCGCTACGGCAAGGGCATATACATCTATTCTGCGTATGCATTCTTCCGGCAGCTTCCCGCGGGTGTTCCCGGAGCGATCCGCCTGTTCGTGAATCTGCTCGACGCCGGACACGAGCCCACGTCAAGCACTCCCAACGTCTCCGCTGATGTTGTGAGCGGCAACTGATGCTCAACCCACATCCCATCGCGCCCGCGTCTCGTCAGTCGAATTCCGTCCAACCCGACGGACTCGTACGCGGCATCAGCCTCGGCAGCGCCACCGCCCTGAACATGATCGACATGATCGGCGTCGGGCCATTCATCACCATCCCGCTGATCATCTCCGCCATGGGCGGTCCGCAGGCAATGCTCGGATGGATTCTTGGCGCCTTCTTCGCTATCTGCGATGGCCTGGTCTGGGCTGAACTCGGTGCCAGCTTCCCCGGCTCCGGAGGCTCGTATCGTTACCTCAAGGAAATCTACGGACCCAATCGCTGGGGACGATATCTTTCCTTTCTCTTCGTCTGGCAACTCTCGTTCAGCGCGCCACTTTCCATCGCATCAGGATGTATTGGGCTCTCGCGGTATGCCTCGTACCTGTGGCATCCGCTGGAGCACACGAATTTCGCGCGCACCTTCCGCTCGCCCATTGGATCTCTCGAAATCAGCCTGCTCGTAACGCCCGCCACTTTTCTCGCCATTGCCACCTGCCTGTTCTGCGTGTTCCTGCTCTATCGCCGCATTCAGGTAATCGGTCAGCTTTCGAAGTTGCTCTGGCTCGGCGTCCTCGGAACCATCGCCTGGGTCATCTTCTCCGGGATCACGCACTTCAACGCATCGCGCGCCTTCGACTTCCCGCCGCATGCATTTTCCCTGAACTCCGGATTCTTTTTGGGTCTTGGCTCCGCAATGCTCGTCGCCGCCTATGACTATTGGGGCTATTACAACGTCTGTTTCTTAGGCGACGAAGTTCAGGAGCCCGCTCGTACCATTCCGAGGGCGCTGATCTACTCCATTGTTGTCGTCGCCGTGCTCTATATCGTGATGAACATCAGCATTCTCGGTGTGATCCCCTGGCGTGAGCTCGACGCCGCCGCCAAGTCGGACACCCGCTTCTATGTCGTATCCGTGATGATGGAACGCCTCTACGGCCCCTGGGCCGGACGCATCGCTGCCCTCCTGATCATGTGGACGGCCCTCGCCTCCGTCTTCTCGCTCTTGCTCGGCTATTCGCGTGTTCCGTACGCGGCTGCCCGCGACGGCAACTACTTCCGCGCTTTTGCCCGCGTGCATCCAGAGTTTCACATCCCCGACGTTTCCCTGATTGCCCTCGGCATCGTCGCTTCGCTGTTCTGCTTTTTGCGACTGGTCGATGTGATCGCTGCTTTGGTCGTCATTCGCATCATGATCCAGTTCCTTCTCCAGACGATTGGCGTCATAGTCCTGCGATATAAACGTCCCAATCTTCCCCGCCCGTTCCGTATGTGGTTTTACCCGGTTCCCGCTCTGCTTGCGACCATCGGCTTCGTCTACGTCCTCATAGAGCGTCCTGACGCGCTCAAAGAGGTTCGCTACGCTCTCGTGATCCTTGTAGTCGGAACAGTGGTCTATCTGATTCGCGCATACCGCCAGCGCCAGTGGCCCTTTGCCGCGCAACCATCCCCTGAAGGAGCGCTCTAGTGGCGGAAACCGGCGCACCTCTCGGAGGCTTGGATACTCGTCACAAAGAAACTGCTTTTGGTCCTCTTCGCGAGCGTTTGTTTCGCGGATTGTGGATCGCCGCCGTGGTCTGTTACACCGGTCGCTGGATGCAAACCGTCGCCACCGGCTGGCTGATGACCTCCCTGACGACCTCGCCCATGCTGGTCGCGCTCGTTCAGGTCGCCAGTAGTGCTCCTGCGTTTTTGCTTTATATCCCCGCCGGCGCGATGGCCGATATGTTCGACCGTCGTCGCGTCCTCTTATTCACGCAGGCTTGGATGGTCGTAGCCGCATTCGCACTCGGCATTCTGACCGTCAGCCACTGGGTGACTCCCGTTTGGCTGCTTGTTCTGACCTTCTTCATGGGAATTGGGGCAGTTGCCAATGATCCGCCGTGGCAAGCAATCACGCACGAGGTTGTTTCCGAGCAGAATTTCGCTTCTGCCGTAGCTCTGAATTCCGCTGGATTCAATGTCGCGCGCGCCGTCGGTCCTGCACTAAGCGGCATTGTCATCGCTGCCTGGGGAACCGCGACCGCCTTCTTTCTAAACGCCGCCTCCATGTTTGGCGTGGTCGTTTTCCTTTTTCGCTGGAAACGCCGTCCTCACGAACACGCTCTCCCCGGTAAGGACGTTCTGGTTGCCATCAAGGTGGGATTCGAATACGCGCAGCATTCCCCCGCTGTCCGCTCCGTCCTCATTCGCACCGGCGCTTTCAGTCTCGGCGCAAGCGGCCTCTGGGCGCTGCTTCCGCTCATCGCACGTCCGCATGGCTCCATCGGCTTCGGCGCCATGGTCGGATTCTTCGGTCTTGGCGCGCTCCTCGGAGCCGCCTTGCTCCCCGCCTGGCGGCGCACTATGTCCGTCGATGCAATGGTCGCCGTCGCCACGCTTTTGTATGCTGGCTCCACCACCATCTCCGGCTTCGCATCAGGCATTGTGATTCAATGTACAGTTCTTCTCCTCGCCGGAATCGGCTGGATCGTCATCATTGCGAGCTTGAACGTTTGCGCGCAGGTGATGTCACCGCCGTGGCTGCGCGCGCGCGTGCTCTCGATGTACCTGCTGGTCTTGCAGGGAGGAATGGCCGCGGGAAGTGCAATTTGGGGAGCGGTCGCCACCCACTATGGAATCGCGGCTGCGTTGACGAGCGCCGCAATCGTTCTGGCAATTGGATTAGGAACGGCTCGCTGGCATCATCTTCGCGCCGATCGGGTCGATCTTCGTACCACTGTAGTCGAGGGCTAACCGTTTCTCACCTTACTCACGAGAGGCAAACGCAATGAAGCAAATCAAATGGATCACACTGATGATTGTCGCCCTGCTGCTGCCCGCTGTCGTTGCAGCCCAGGATCAAAACAAACCTCAACCGGCTCCAACCATCTCTTCCGTACTCGATAACCAGGTCACTATCCTGGAGCACGAGTTTGTTCCCGCTGCGGAAGCAATGCCCGCCGACAAGTTCAATTTCGCGCCGTCACCTTCGCTGGGCGAGTTCAAGGATTCCCGCACCTTCGCTCAGCAAGTGACCCACGTTGCCACCGCGAACTATAGCTTCGCCGCCACAATTCTCGGCGAGAAGCCTCCGGTGAACATCGAAGGCCCGAACGAAAACGGCCCCGCCTCTCTGAAAACGAAAGACGACATAGTCAAATATCTGAAGGATTCGTTCGCTTATGTTCACAAGGCGGTCGCCACCATCACCCCTGAGAATGCCGTCGAACCGCTCACCGTTTCCTGGGGCAAGAGCACTCGCCTCGCAGTTGCTTCCATGACGACGTGGCATGGATTCGATCATTACGGACAGATGGCCATTTACCTGCGCCTGAACGGAATCATTCCACCGGCCAGCCGGCCTCAACCGAAGAAATAGGGGAACCGAACTTGGGCTTGCGAGCGGTGTTCTTCGATGCCGGTAATACTCTGCTGTTTCCCGACACGGAGCGCACCCTCGCTTCCCTCATCGCTCGCGGCATTCGCCCCACCGACGACCACTTGCGCACCGCCGAAAAAGCCGTGCGCGAGTATCGCGACCACCACACCGGTAATTCAAATCCCAACCACAGCTATTGGAACGTTTACTTCGACCAACTCTTCTCTACGCTCGGTCTCGCTCCCGACCCAGTTTTGCAGCAACAGCTCATCGCCTCCTCCCATCGCTCCACCAACTGGCGGCGGATACTACCGGACACGCGCAGCACACGTTGCTGCTCCTCAAGCAGCAATACCGTCTCGCGGTCATCAGCAACTCCGACGGCGGCATTCAAGATGCCATCGACGCCGCGGGTATCGCCGACTGTTTCGAGTGCATCATCGATTCCGCGCACGTCGGTGTCGAGAAGCCCGATCCCGCGATCTTCCGCACCGGCTTGGACGCCATGCAGGTTCAGCCCGGCGAAAGCGTCTACGTCGGCGATGTCTATGCCATCGATGTACTCGGCGCGCGTTCGGTCGGCATGCGAGCCATCCTCATCGATCCCTTCGGCGTTTACGATCACCAGGACTGTCCACATATTTCGTCGCTCTCCGAATTGCCTGACCTGCTGCGGCTTTTGAACGACTCCACATAATCCGCCGGTAACGTGATGTGGGTTACCGTAGTTTGTGACGCCATCACACAATGACGTTAGTCATTTGCTGGTTTCGCATCTACTCCATTAGTTTCTAACTTGACCATGAATCTTCGTTCGCATCTTCCCAAACGAATCACCAATCCCGCCAAAAGCAATCTCATCACTGTTCTCGAGAACAGCCAGGACGTGAGTTACATTCTCGACAGCCAGTTCAAGATTAAGTACTGCAATCCGGCATGGGACCGCTTTGCCCACAATAATGGCGGCCATCGCCTGACCATTTCTGCCGTCACGGGTACCCCGGTATGGGATTTCACTCCCTGGGAACTTCAGCCTTTCTATGCCATGGTCTTTGACTACGTCCAATCCCGTCGCGATGTTTGGCGACACACCTATGATTGCTCCAGCCCGCGAGTACACCGTCTCTGCGAGATGAGTGTTCATCCTCTATCGAAGCCCGAGGGATATCTCGTCACTAACTCGATGCTCATCCAGGAACCACACGCACACACTTTCGACCCGAATCCGCTGCGCTACTACGATTCCGCCTACAGGGTTCTCATGTGCTCGCATTGCCGCTGCACTCGCGCACTCGCCGATCCTCTTGCGTGGGATTTCGTCCCGAGTCATCTTGGCCTATCACCGGAACAAGTTGATTCCGGCCTCTGCCCATTGTGCCGCGCCTATTTGTACGCGCCATCATTGTGGCTCACCGATTCCGTGGTTCACTCCGCCTGAACGCGCTTCGAAGAGCTCAAATAGCAGGTTGGAACAATTCTCCAAACGTGGTGTCTATAGCTCCATCTGTGGGCATACATCCGGGGGCAAACATGTGGGGAGGAAACCACCATGGCCATGTCCCTGGGAAGCTCAGGACGCGGTCTGTCCGCGGAAATGAACGTCACACCGCTGATCGACGTTCTGCTCGTCCTGATCATCATCTTTATGATCATCCGGCCATTGAGCAAAACTGCCGGTCTAGACGCTGAAATCCCTCAGCCGCCAACCGACAAGCACCAACCCATCACTCCCGGCCGCACCGTCGTCATCGAGGTCGCGAAGACCGCCGCCGGCGAAGAAAGCATCACCATCAATCGCCAGCCCGTTGCACCGGCCGATCTAGAATCCCGCATTCGCGACATCTACAAGGAGCGTGCCGAACGCGTTCTCTTCATCAAGGGAGCGGATGATCTGGACTTCGAGAACATCTCCGAGGTTATCGATGCCGCGCACGGAGCTTTTCCCGACATCAAGGTGGGATTGATTACTGCGAAGATCGAATCCGGGGATTAGAAACACGTGGGGCAGCCGACCTCGGCTGCCCGTTGTTGTTTGTTGTCATCACGAGCGGACCTTAGTCCGCGAGGGATCTGCAGTTCAAAGTGGAACCCGCTCGCCCTCGAGCGGGCCCAACTTACTATTCGACGCCGAACTTATAAATCGTCGTCGAGTGGAACTTCTCCCCTGCCTTCAGGGTAGTCGTCGGAAACGCCGGATGATTCGGTGAATCCGGATAGTGCTGCGTCTCCAGGCATAAAGCGCCGCGCCTCTCGTATACCTTGCCGCCCTTGCCGTGAATGGTACCGTCAAGAAAATTGCCGGTGTAGAACTGGACGCCGGGCTGGTCGGTCAACACTTCCATCGTGCGGCCGGTCGTAGCTTCGTGCACGTGCGCTGCCGTCACCAACTGTCCCGCGCCCATTCCATTCAGCACCCAGTTGTGGTCGTATCCCTTGCCGTATTGGAGTTGCTGGTCGTTCTCGTTAATACGACCCCCGATCGCAGTGCTCTTGCGGAAGTCGAAGGGCGTGCCCTGCACAGGTTTCAATTCGCCCGTTGGAATCAACGTCGCATCCACCGGCGTGAATTTGTTCGCATTCAGCCGTAGCTCGTGCTGCAGGATGTCGCCCTCGCCTGCGCCCTTCAGGTTGAAATACGAGTGATTCGTCAGGTTCAGGACTGTGTCTTTGTCCGTCGTCGCCGCGTAATCAATCCGCAGTTCGTTATTGCTCGTAAGCGAATACGTTACTTGCACGTTGAGGTTTCCAGGGAAACCGTTCTCGCCGTCCTTGCTAAGGTAGGTCAGCTGCAGCATCGGCGTGCTGTGCGTCGATACGTCCTTGGGCGTCCACACTTTCTTGTTGAACCCGTTGGGCCCGCCGTGCAGCGCGTTTGGCCCGTCGTTCAGCGGAATCTGATAAGTCTTGCCATTGAGCACAAATTGCCCTTTGGCAATCCGGTTCCCGTATCGTCCGATCAACGCCCCCAGGAACGCCTTGTCCCCAACGTAACCTTCCAGATTGTCGTATCCCAATACGATATCTGCCAGTTGGCCCTTGCGATCGGGAGTCTTCAACGAAACCACGATACCGCCGAAATTCGTGATCCTGGCTTCAACGCCGTTCTTGTTGGTAAGCGTGAACAGTTGTACTTCCTGGCCATCTGCTGTCTTTCCGAAGCTTTCCATTTTCAATCCCGGTTTGACCTCAGTCTTTTGCTGAGCTGCTGAAATCGCCATGCCTGCCACCAGAACGGTCAGAACGGCGAACGTAGTCTTGAACATAATTGCCCGTCTCCAGTTGATCGTTGATCCGCGCCCTACAGACTAGACGCGCGCCCTCTACTTCGCAATTACTTCCAGCGGCACCCTCTGTGTCTCCGCCGAATTCGGACCGACCATGATGTCGAACATTCCCGGCTCGACGACCCGGTTCATGTTGATATCAAGGATCGCCAGCGTATCTGGAGTAATTGCAAACTCCACCGTCTTCTTCTCGCCCGGCTTTAGCATGATCCGCTGGAATCCGCGCAACTGCATCACCGGCTGCGTCACCGAACTGACCTTTTGATGTATGTACATCTGCGGAACTTCATCGCCCTCGCGCGTTCCAGTGTTCGTCACATCCACGCTGACCTTCGCCGTGCCGCCTGGACCAATCTTCTCCGGTTCCACCCGCACATTCTCGAACTTGAAGTTCGTATAGCTCAGGCCGAATCCGAAGGAGAACAATGGCGAGTTATCGACGAACGCGTAGCTACGGTTTCGCGACGGCTTGTGATCGTAATAGTCCGGCAACTGTCCCACTGAGCGCGGAAATGTAATCGGCAACTTCCCGCCCGGATTCACGTCTCCGAACAGCACTCTCGCCGCCGCCGTTCCACCCTCTTGTCCCAGGTACCACCCTTCCACAATCGCCGGCACATGTTCGGCTACATAGTTGATGGACAGCGGCCGCCCGTTGATCAGAAACACTACCGTCGGCACGCCCGTTGCCACCACCGACTTCACCAGTTCATCCTGCGCGCCCAGCAGATCGAGAGAATCCCGGTCCCCCAGGTGATTCTCCGACCATGCTTCGCGATTGCTCGTCTCATTCTCGCCAACCACCACAATCGCTACATCTGCTTTCTTCGCCAGATCGACCGCGGCTTTCACGCTCGCCGATTCCGAGCCCGGCGCTGGCAGCTTCACGTCGTTCTCGTACCAACCTGCGTATCCTTCTTTACCGAGTGTGATCTTGCATCCTTCGGCATACAGCACCTTCACATTCGGCCCAACGCGATCTCTAATTCCCTGCAGAATGCTCACCCCGCGTCCTGGATCGCGTGCATAACCGCCCAGGTGCACGTCAGCCGCATTCGGACCAATCACAGCAATCGTCTTGATCTTCTTCGCGTCCAGCGGCAGCAGGTTCCCCTGGTTCTTCAACAACACAATCGACTTCTCTGCCGTCCTTTCCGCCAACTGCTGATGCTCCGGGCTGTTCGTCACCTTCACCGTGTAATCCGGATCGACATACGGATTCTCAAACAGTCCCAACCGGAACTTGTCGTACAGCACCCAATACACCGCGCGATCGACCTCGCTCTCCGGAACAATTCCGTCCTTCACCTGCTGCAATAATGTCTGGTAGACCGATCCGTCCGAGAGGTCGTAATCGATTCCCGCTTTAATCGCCTTCCGTGCCGCCTCCGCCTTGTCTGCCGCCACGCCATGCGTCTCGTACAGCATCTGCAAGCCGTTACCATCCGACGTCACATATCCGCGGAATCCCCACTCTCCGCGCAGGACCTTCGTCAGCAACCACGGATTGATATGCGACGGCACGCCATTAATCTCGTGATACGACGCCATCACGCTGCCAACATTCGCTTCCTGCACCACCGCTTGAAATGGCTCGAAAAACGATTCGCGCAGAATTCGCTCGGAAATGTTCACCGGCGCTGTATTGCGGCCGCCTTCCGGCTCACCATGACCGGCAAAATGCTTCGCCGTCGCAATCACGTGATGCCGATCAAGCATGTAATTCGTACCCTGCAGCCCATTGACCGCCGCCACTCCCATTCGCGACACCAGGTACGGATCCTCTCCGTACGTCTCTTCCGTGCGCCCCCATCGCGGATCGCGCGCCAGGTCAAGCACCGGAGTGAACGCCTGATTCGCGCCTGCTGACGCCATCTCGTCTCCAGCCGCCGTGAACACCTTGAATATCAGTTCCGGATCCCATGTGCTCGCCAATCCCAGTACCTGCGGGAAACTCGTGCTGCCGTACTCCATGTACCCGTGCAACGCTTCCCCGAAAAAGATATTCGGGATACCCAGCCGCGTCTTCTCCAACAGATATCTCTGCGCCGCATTACGCAGAATCGCCGCATCGCGAGGACTGACTTTCGCGTCCACGTCATACAAGTCGTGAAATGCCTTTTCAGCAGTCTCGTCGTTGAACCTGCCGGTAGTATCCAGCACATGTTGCTTCCTGTGCCCGCTGATCTGCTCAACTTTCTCTTCCAGCGTCATGCGCTTCAGCAAATCAGCAGCGCGCTGCTCCGGAGGCAGTTTCGGATTTTTATAATCGGGCGTCGCCTCCTGAGCGGAAGCAGCCACAAACATCAGGGAGACCATTACTGCAACGAGAAAATTGCGCATGCGATCCCTTCTATGAAAATGAATGTTGGCACTGCACGCTGTCTGAATTATCAGGGAGCCACCGTTACCGAACTTCCAGAGTACTGAACCACCTTGTCCGGTTGCTGTGTGGTAGCTCCGCCCGTGCCGTGACCGTCTTTCACGAACACAACTTGGAATGTCCGGTTCGCCAGCATCCCCGGGAAAGTCCCCTTGCGCTCGCCGATCGTGAGCTTCTGTTGCGCCTCATTCCACTCGATCGGAATGGTCGCGTAGACTCCCTTTTCGTAGTCGTAGGTATCGTTTTCGTCTTCGTACAATGTGAACGCGCCATCGGCGCCGCGATACACTCGCAGCTCAATAGGATCCGCCGGCTTCTCGGTCGCCCACTCTATCTGCGGTCCTACCGGAATGATGGACCCAGCCCGCACATAGAGAGGTATACGATCCAGTGGCGCCGCCGCATTAATCGCTACTCCACCCTCCTGCGATGCTCCAGTCCAGAAGTCGTACCACTTCGCCTTGGGCAGATACAGATGACGCTCTGTCGCTCCCGGCTCCGTCACCGGATTCACCAGGATTGCCGGCCCATACATAAATTGATCGCCAATATTTAACGCGCGCTGATCGGTGCGAAAATCCATCGCCAGCGGCCGCATCGGAGTGTAGCTGTCATGGGTCACCATCCATGCCAGCGAATACGTATACGGCATCAGCCGGTAACGCAACTCGTCGTAGCTGGTTAGAATCTTCTGCGCCTCCGGACCGTACGACCACAGCTCATTCTGATTAGTCGTCCTCGTTCCATGCACGCGAAATACCGGACAAAACGCTCCATACTGGAACCAGCGTATAAACAACTCACGGTACGCCGGATCATCCGGATTCCCACTCACGAATCCGCCGATATCGGTCGTCCAGTATGGCAGCCCCGACAACTCAAAATTCAATCCTGCAGGGATCTGCCGCCGATAGCTGAACCAGTCCGAATTGATATCGCCCGACCACGCCGTCACCGAATTCCGCTGTGATCCCGCAAACGCCGAGCGCGACAGGATGAACACACGCTTCTTATCCGACGACGCCCTCTGCCCTTGATATACCGCCGTTGTCGTCATCAACGGGAACAGGTTCACATACCGATCGCCGCTCCCAATATGTATCTTGTGACCGAGTTGTATGTTCTCTTCCTGTCCCTCGGTCTCAGGCTCTGTCGTATCCATCCACCATGCATCGATGCCGATATTGAATAGCGCCTTATCCATCAACTGCCAGTAATACTTCCGAGCCTCTGGGTCCGATGGGTCGTACACCGCCATGCCATTCTGGTGATAAGGCAACTTCGCCATCTTGAACTTGTCGATGAACCAGCCCTGCTTCTCCATGTAGTCGTATTCTTTGCTCCCTGGCTCAAAAAACGGCCACACGGAAATCATCAGGTGGAAATTCTCGCGATGCAGCCCATCCACCATCCCTTTCGGATCGGGATAGTTCTTATTGAAGACGTGTTCGCCCTTGCGATTCCACCAGAACCAGTCCTGCACGATGTTGTCGGCCGGGATGTGCAACTCGCGATACTTCTGCGCGACGCCCAATAGCTCGGCTTGCGACGCATATCGATTCTTGCACTGCCAGAAGCCGTAGGCCCATTTGCCGAACATCGGCGCCTGCCCAGTCAGCTCCCGATAGCCCGCCACGATCTTGTCCAGATCCGGGCCATAGATAAAGTAGTAGTCGATTACGGTCGCCACCTCGGAGCTTATGTAAAGGTAGTTGGCGAACCGGTTATTCACGCGGCTGCGCGAATCGTTATTCCAGAAAATCCCATACCCGTTGCTCGAAACCAGCATGGGCACCGCAATATTGGTATTGTCCTGCGAGATGTCGACCGCGTCGCCGCGATAGTTCCAAACGCCGCTCTGGTGTTGCCCCAATCCGTACAGCGCTTCCTGCGATCCGTATATGTTGATGAAGTCTTCCGAGCGAAACGTATCCTCGCCGTTGACCTTCACCGGAGTCATCCACCGGTTCTGATCCATTACCAACTTCTGCCCGTCCGCCGACGCATACTGGATCGAACCTTCGCTCTTCGACACCGTGACCTTCAGCCGCGCCGTCGACAACACAACGTTATCGCCGGACTCCTGCATGCTCCACTGCGCCGCCGGCCAGTCTTTCTTCGTCACTACATAGTCCGGCGTATCCGGAAACTTCCCCGTCGGCGAGTACAGCACGCGCACGATCGAATCCGAGCACACCTGCAGTTTGGTTGCGCCCGTCTTCATCTGGAACAAAACCCCGTCCGTCTGCTTCTCCACGGACGTGACGGGATTCAGGTCCCTCCACTGCGCCTGCGCCACTGTTACGAACGACGTCAGCAACAAAACACACGACAGCAGTCGTATCTTCAGCATGGGTATCCTTGGCGTTTCCTTTTTCTTACCAGGGCTGGTTTACGCGTACCAGGAGTGATTTATCCGTTCCACGACTGGATTACGCGTACCACGACTGGTTTTACGGGTGCCCCATCCTAGCCATCTTTTGGCTAGGGTGGGATATCGCGCAGCCCACTCGCCTACTTCGTCAACACCGCTACATCTCTTCCCGACAACTCGATCTCATTCGCCGCAGCCGTCCCGTGCAATTGATCTCTCATCGCATACGGCAGCGCAATCTTCTGCGGCTCCTTGGTGTGGTTGATCACGATGAACACATCTCCGCCCTTCCCGACTCTCCGGCTCACCTCCACACCCAATGGCACATTCGTGAACGCCGACTTCACACCACTGGTCTCGACCATCCACTTCGCCAGCGCAGTCATCTCGTCATCCGGCAGCCACGCGCCTACGTATGAGATCGTTCCCTTCCCATAGTTCCGCGTTACCACCGCCGCCTGGCCATCCAGCCAGCCGTTGCTCTTTCCGTACGTTTCCGGCGTTTTGACATCCGCAGCATCCGGCTTGAGCAGTTCCGCCCAGACCTTCGCTTCGCCGCTACCGAAATTGCCACTCACCGGTACGGGTGCATCCAGCGCGTAGTACTGCTCCACATGCGCTCCCAGCGCCGGAGCCAATGGTCCCGGCTGCCGCGCGGGCAGCAGCGCGTTGTACTCGTCTTTCATCCCCGATCGCGGACCCAGCACCAGATGTCCGCCCGCCTGCACAAACGCCAGCAGGCTCTTCGCCACGGGCTCGGGAAGCAAATTTAGATTCGGCGCCACCACCAGCTTGTATCCATCCAGCGGCGCCGTCGGATTCACTACGTCGATCGTGTCCACCAGTTCATGCAGAGGTTTGTAGTAGCTCCGGAAGTTCGCAAACTGGTCGTATTCCTTCGTGTGCTTCTGCCAGTCGATTGCCCAGCGGCTGTCATACGAATGCAGAATCGCAACCTGTGCCGCCGGACTTGTCCCCCGCAACACGTCTCCGACTTTTGCAAAATCCTCGCCCAGTTGCGCCACCTCCGGATAGATCGGCATCGGCGTTCCATCCGGTCCCACCAGCGTCCCGTGATATTGTTCCTGGCCGCCTAGCGCGCTTCGCCACTGCCAATACCCAACTGCATCGGCGCCGTGAGCAATGTCCTCCCACGCCATTTCGCGGATCTCACCTTTATCGAGCACATTGTTGATCGCGTGCCAATTCACATTTCCCGGCTGCGTCTCCATCACCCAGAAATTCTTGCGTTTGAATCCGCGCGTCAGGTCATGGACCATGCCGTTCGCCGGCGCATCCAGGTGCCCACTGCCGACATAGTTGTCCCATGACGCCATATCCAGATCCGCACTTACCGTGTAGTGATCGAATCCGTCGAACCATCCCATGAAGTTGTGGGTGATCCATTGCCGCGGATCGGCATACTGGTGAATCGCATCGATCTGATTCTTCTGATACGACCGGTAGGTATCGCTGATGAACCGTTTCCACTCCAGCATCAGCCCCGGATTGTTATATCCAATCGGGATCGGAATCTCTTCCCAACGGTCATACGTCTCGCTCCAATACGCCGTCGTCCAGTGCTGATTCAGGCTATCCAGCGTCCCGTACTTCTTCTTCAACCATTGCTGGAACTGCCGTTGCGTCTCCGGATCGTACGAAACGCTGTAGTACTCATTGTCGATCTGCCATCCAATTACATCTGGATTGTGCCCAAACCGTTTCGCCATCTCGCCGGCAATTTGCCGGCAGAATTGCCGGTACCGCTCACTCGTGAAATCAAAATGCTGCCGACCGCCGTGCTTGGCTCGTTGTCCATCCTGCTCGATCCGCAGCGTATCCGGATACTTCGACGTGAGCCACGCCGGAGGCGCCGCCGTTGGCGTGCCAAGCACAACATAAATCCCGTGCTTCTGCGCCATGGCCACCGCTTTTTCCAGCCACTCGAACCGGTACTGTCCCTCCTGCGGCTCCATCGTGCTCCAGGCAAACTCGCCCACCCGCACAAAACGGATGTGAGCTTCCTGCATGAGTTGAAGATCGGTCTCCCAGCGCGACTCCGGCCATTGCTCCGGATACCAGGCTGTCCCTAGGAACAACCCCGGCAGCTGTTGATTTGTGCTTGCTGTTTGGGGAACCGGAGCGGCGAGAACGAAACAGGAAAGAATGAGAGCGCACACAACCACACACGAGGCAATTCGCATGATCACCTTTTTGCACCTAATCAGAGTAACTTTGCTTGGAACTGCTGTTCCGCTTTGTCATCTCGGATGAGACTCGCAGAACGCCGGCCTATGCGACAGTACAGCCTTGCAGAGTTTCCGATGTCGTTTGGCACGCTTCCCTTGCAGGGACGTCCGGCTGACTCTCCGGTCAAACATCTGTACCTTGGCTTGATGTAAACGTTACCAATAATAGACCTGAGTTCCGGGACTGTGCAGCTCTTTTTCACGCGCCGGATGTCTGAAGCTCTCCCAAATTCACTCATCTAGTTAATGCTTTCCAACTATCTCTGACGGCGTGTTAACGTCTCTCTACCAACGTGGGATCTTCACAACTTACCTGAGGTCCGAATGACCGATTGGCATTCTTCCCGCCGAACATTTCTCCAGCAGGGAGCGTTAGGCCTTGGTTTCGCCCTGCTCTCCACCGTCACCCCCGAAGCCTTACGAGCCGCGCATGTCTCCGCTGCAGAAGCTGCGCAGACCAAAGCTGGCTTCCGCTTTTTCACGGCAGAGGAAGCCGCAGACGTCGTCGCCTTCGGAGCACAAATCATTCCCACCGACGACACACCCGGTGCCACTGAAGCTCACGCCGTCTACTTCATCGATCATGCTTTGATCGAGTTTGCTCCCGGAGACCAGACTCGCGTTCGCGCCGCGATCCATGCTCTCAACGATCTCGCCGTCAAACACTCTGGACACGCGAGCCTCCGCTTCTCTCAGCTCTCCCCCGCTGATCAACTCGAGCTGACAAAGAACTTTCAATCCACCTTCCCCGCAGTTAGTGGCGGATACGATCCCAGCAACAATGGCATGAACAGCAGCGGCAACAATTACTTCGAACTCCTTCGCACCTACATCATCACCGGGTTCCTCTCCGATCCCGATCTGCGCGGTAATAGAGACATGATTGGCTGGAAGGTGATTGGCTTCGATGGCCGCTCTGCCCATCAGCCACCATTTGGCTACTACGATGCCGAGCTTCTGAAATCGCAACCCGCGCGCGGGGAGAAGAAATGACCGAACTGGTTCAGCCGAAATACCGCACCACCGACGCCGTCGATTTCGTCATCATCGGATCCGGCGCCGCGGGCGGCGTCCTCGCCAAGGAACTTTCCACCAACGGATTCCGTGTCGTCGTCCTCGAGCAGGGGCCCTTCCTGCACGAAAGCAACTTCTCTCACGACGAATACAAACAATCCACCTTCGGCCCGCTTGTAAACCACAATCAGAAGCAATCCTTCCGCAAGACTGAGCAGGAAGAGGCCAAGCCCGGCTATCACCTCATGTACGGCAAAGTCGTGGGCGGTGGCTCGGTTCATTTCACCGGAAACTATTGGCGCCTTCACGAGATCGACTTCATTGAAGCCAGCAAGAGAGGCACCATCGAAGGGACCGGATTCACCGACTGGCCCATCACCTACGCTGACCTCGAACCCTATTACACTAAAGTCGATTGGGAGATCGGCGTCTCTGGCGAGGCCGGCTCGAATCCCTTCGACTCTTGGCGCTCCAAGCCGTATCCGCTCCCCCCCATGCCGGTGAAATCCTCGGGCGTGCTTTTCGAACGTGCCGCCCGCAAACTCGGATGGCACCCTTATCCCGCTCCCGTCGCCATCCTGTCTCAACCCTACAGCGGACGCAGCGCCTGCATGCACTGTGGCTTCTGCGAACTTTTCGGATGCGAAATGGGCGCCAAGTCGAGCACGCTCGCTAGCGTCATTCCCGTAGCACTGAAAACTGGACGCTGCGAAATTCGTCCGCACTCCACCGTCACTCGCATTCAGACCGACACCAAGGGCCGGGCCACCGGCGTCACCTACCTCGACAAGTCTGGCGCCGAGCACTTCCAGCATGCGCGCGCGGTTGTCGTCTCCGCGAACGGCGCTGAGACGCCACGCCTGCTGCTTCTCTCGAAGTCGAACCTGTTTCCCAATGGTCTCGCCAACTCTAGCGGCAAAGTCGGCAAGTACCTGATGTTCAACTCCAACTCCTTTATGGGTGGACTCTTCGAACATCCGCTCAACGACTATCGCAGCATTGTCGATACCCGCGTCATGCAGGACTTCTACGAGATCGATCCGAAACACGGCTTCTACGGAGGCGGTGGTATCGACGCGCGTTTTGACCTGCAGCCGCTCGCATTCGCCCTGGGCGGACTTCCCCCCGACATTCCGACTTGGGGATCTGCATATAAGAAGGCGCTGCAGGACTACTACACCCGCACCATGTTCCTACTCTCCCACGCCACATCGCTTCCTCTCGAAACCAACAACATCTCGCTCGATCCGAGTTTGAAAGACGATCACGGCCTTCCGGCTATCCGCCTCACGTACAAAGATCATCCGCACGATCTGCTGACCGCGAAATTCTTCGCCGACCGCTCCTCCGAACTTCTCGACGCCGCCGGCGCGACGAAAAAGTGGCTGTTCCCGATAGAAGAAACCACTTTTGCGGTTCACTTGCTCGGAACCTGTCGTATGGGAAAAGATCCGCGCACCTCGGTGATCAATCCCGATCACCGTACGCACGATGTCCCTAACCTCTTCTTATGTGATGGAAGCAGTATGGTGACCTCAGGACGAGGTCAGCCGACAATGACCATCCAGGCACTCGCCTATCGCGCCGCCGATCGCATCACCGATCTAGCTCATCGCGGCGAAATCTGATTTGCGTTGAGTGCTGATTTTATGGGGTGCTGATATGTGTTAAGTGGCGCGGGCGCCCTCGCCCGCGTGTATCTGCGACGCTTGCGCCGGCAGCCGACCTCAATTGCCTAGTCACGCCTACCAGCTCGGCGCGTGATCCTGCACAGCCGGAACCGTTTCCTTCGGCTGTTTCGCCGCTTTCCTTGCTTCGCGCCGGCTGCGCAGTCTCCACTGGAATCGATCGAGATACAAATAGATCACAGGCGTCGTGAAAAGTGTCAGCATCTGGCTCACGATCAATCCGCCAACGATGGCAATGCCCAAGGGCCGTCTTAGCTCGCTTCCTACATTCGTTCCCAACGCGAGCGGTAGCGCTCCGAACATCGCCGCCATCGTGGTCATCATGATCGGCCTGAAGCGCAGCATGCAAGCCTCGAAAATCGCACCTTCTGAATCTTTCCCTTCATTGCGTTCGGCCGCCAGCGCGAAGTCCACCATCATGATGGCGTTCTTTTTCACAATACCGATCAGGAGGATGACGCCAATTAGCGCAATCACGCTGAACTCAGTATGGAACAGCAGCAATGCCAGGAGGGCGCCAACTCCGGCCGAGGGTAGCGTCGAAAGAATCGTGATCGGATGAATAAAGCTCTCGTAAAGAATTCCCAGCACGATGTAGACCGCAACCAGCGCCGCCAAAATCAGATATGGCTCGCTCTTGAGCGAATCCTGAAACGCCGCCGCTGTCCCCTGGTATGTCGCGTGAACCGTGGCAGGCAATCCGATCTGCTGACCTGCACTATCGATCGCGCGTGTTGCATCGCTGAGCGACACTCCGGGAGTTAGATTGAAGGACAGCGTCACCGACGGAAATTGTTCTTGGTGATTCACTGCCAGGGACGTATTCGTCGGCTCATAGTGCGCAATGGCAGACAACGGCACTTGCGATCCATCCGATGCCGCAACATAAATGTGTTTAAGCGAATCCGGTTGTCCCTGGTACTGCGGATCCACCTCCATCACCACGTGATACTGGTTCAGCGGCATGTAGATCGTTGAAACCTGCCGTTGTCCGAACGCGTCGTAGAGCGTGTTATCGATCGCTGCCGCCGTAATCCCGAATCGTGCCGCGCTGTCGCGATCGATCACTAGTTGTGCTTGCAAGCCGCGATCCTGCTGATCGGTGGAAACGTCCTTCAACTCCTTCACCGTTTTCAGTTTTGCCAGCATCTTCGGAGCCCATGTGTTCAGCTCATCCAGATTCTCGTCCTGCAGCGTGTACTGGTATTGCGCGTTGCCCTGTCGCCCGCCGACCTGCAAGTCTTGCGCCGCTTGTAGGAACAGGGTCGCTCCTGGTACGCGAGCCAGCTTCGGACGCAGTCGTGCAATCACTTGATCGGCGGAAATCTTCCGCTCGTTCAGCGGCTTCAGCGTGATGAACATCCGTCCCTGATTGCTCGCCGTATTCCCGCCTGTAAACGCCACTACGTTCTGGATCGCGGGGTCTTGCCCGACGATACCCACATACTGCACAAGCTTCTGGCGCATAGCGGCGAATGATATGTCCTGCTCTGCCTGGATGCCGCCTCCCAGACGACCCGTGTCCTGCTGTGGGAAGAATCCCTTCGGGACCACGATATAGAGAAAGACGTTCAACACGATTGCGATGATCGTAATTGCCAACGTTAGTGGTTGATGGCGCATTACCCACGTCAATCCGCGGCGGTAAGAGCCAAGCATCCAGTCAAAGAAGCGATCACTGGTGCGGTAGAACCATCCGTGCGCTTTATCGCTTTCAGACCGCAAGAATTTCGCGCACATCATCGGAGTCGTAGTCAGCGACACCAGCAACGACACCGCAATCGCAATACTCAGCGTCACCGCGAATTCGCGGAATAGCCGTCCCACCAGGCCACCCATCAATAGGATCGGGATGAACACCGCCACCAGCGACGTGCTCATCGAAAGCACGGTGAATCCGATTTCTCGCGAACCGCGCATGGCCGCGTCGTACGGTCTCATGCCATCTTCAATATGTCGCGTGATGTTCTCGATCACCACGATAGCGTCGTCGACCACAAACCCGGTCGAAATCGTCAGCGCCATCAGTGAGAGGTTATCCAGCGAATAGCCCAGCAGATACATCACGCCGAATGTGCCCACCAGCGACAAAGGCACGGAAATGCTGGGAATAATGGTTGCGCTGATCTTCCGCAGAAATAGAAAGACAACCATCACCACGAGCGCGATCGACACCAGCAGTGTCTTCTCGACATCCGACACCGAAGCCCGGATCGTCGTCGTCCGGTCCATTACTATCCCGATGTGTATCGACGGAGGTATGGACGCTTGTAGCGTCGGGATCTCCTTATATAGCCGATCGACTGTATCGATGATGTTTGCGCCGGGCTGCCGGAAAATAATAATGAGTACCGCAGGCTTTCCGTCCGAGAGTCCAGCCGTGCGGATGTCCGCAACCGCATCTTTTACTGTACTCACGTCGCTCAAGCGCACCGGACTGCCGTTGTTATACGCAACAATGAGCGGGCGATACTGATCGGCTTGTTTGATCTGATCCGTCGCGGCAATCGCCCATGCCGAATTTTGATCGGACAATGATCCCTTTGGAGTGTTGGCATTTGCGTTTGCCAACGCCGTTCGCACTTGCTCCAGGCTGATTCCATACTGGCCTAGCGCCGTCGGATTCGCTTCCACGCGTACGGCGGGCTGCGCACCTCCGCCCACGAACACCTGGCCCACGCCTTCGATCTGCGCAATCTTCTGCGCGAGAATCGAGTCACCGGCGTCATACATCTGCGGCAAAGTCTGCACATCCGACTCCATCGACAGGATCATGATCGGCGCATCCGCCGGATTCACCTTGCGATAGTTCGGATTGCTGGGCAGGTTAGCTGGCAACTGCCCGCGAGCCGCGTTGATGGCCGCCTGTACATCGCGAGCCGCAGCATCAATGTTGCGATTGAGATCGAACTGTAGCGTGATGTTCGTCGAGCCCAACTGGCTCGTCGAAGTCATCTGGTTGATGCCGGCGATGCGGCCGAATTGGCGCTCTAGCGGCGTCGCCACCGACGACGCCATCGTCTCCGGACTCGCTCCCGGCAACCCAGCACCGACGTTGATCACCGGGTACTCCACTTGCGGCAGCGGAGCCACCGGCAATCGCGAGTACGCCAGGCCTCCCGCAAGCAGTAGCGCAAGCGTGAGCAACGAAGTCGCTACCGGCCGCCGAATAAATGGAGCAGAAATGTTCATTGCGCCTGCTCCGCAGCTACCGGCTCCTCGATCATGGTATTGGTGATCTTGTAGCGCCCGAACCGGCGTGACAGCCGGTCAAATGCCAGATAGACAACTGGCGTCGTATACAACGTCAGCAGCTGGCTGAAGATAAGTCCGCCCACAATGGTGATTCCCAACGGTCGGCGCAGCTCAGAGCCAGTTCCCGAACCCAGCGCCAGTGGCAATCCGCCGAGCAGTGCCGCCATCGTCGTCATCATGATCGGACGGAAACGCAGCAGGCAGGCTTCGTAGATTGCCTCGAGCGGCGGCTTCCCTTCCTGGCGCTCAGCTTCAAGCGCGAAGTCGATCATCATGATGGCGTTCTTCTTCACGATACCGATCAGCAAAATTATTCCGATCAGCGCCACCACTCCCAAATCCATGCGGAACAACATCAGCGCGAGAATCGCGCCCACGCCCGCCGATGGCAGCGTCGAAAGAATCGTGAGCGGGTGAATGTAGCTCTCGTAGAGCACGCCCAGCACGATGTACACCGTGATAATTGCCGCCAGCACCAGCCATGGCTCGTTCTTCAGCGAAGCAATAAAGGCTCGTGCCGTGCCTTCGAAACTCGTCTGCACGCTTGCTGGAAGGCCAATGTCCGCTTCTGCCTGCTGAATAGCTTTCACCGCACCGCCCAAAGAGGCATTCGGCGCCAGGTTGAACGAAATCGTCACTGCCGGAAATTGTCCCTGGTGATTCAGTGCCAGCGGCGCGGTTTCCGGCTCGAAGTGCGTGAACGCGCTCAGCGGCACCTGTTGTCCCGTCGTGGACTTCACGTAGATGCTCTTCAGCGAACTCGGATCTTGCTGATATTGCGGATCGACCTCAAGCACCACGTGATACTGATTCAGTTGCGTGAAGATCGTTGAGACCTGCCGTTGCCCGAATGCGTCGTAGAGCGTGTCGTCAATCGCCTGCGGATTAATGCCCAGCCGCGATGCCGTATCTCGGTCCACCACCAGCGAAGCTTGCAATCCGTTGTTGAGCTGATCGCTGGCCACGTCGCGCAACTCAGGAATTGTCTTCAGTTTCTCCAGTACGCGCGGAACCCAGTAGCCGAGTTCCTTCGCGCTCGCGTCTTCCAGGCTGTACTGATACTGCGTTCGGCTGACGCGATCTTCCACCGTCAAATCCTGCACCGGTTGCAGATAGAGCGTGATGCCCGACACTTGATCCAACTTCGGCTGCAAACGTCGGATGATCTGGACCGCGTCTTCCTTCCGTTCGTCCCGCGGCTTCAGGTTGATCTGAATGCGTCCGCTGTTTGACGTAACGTTGGTCCCGTCAATCCCGATAAACGACGAAAGACTGGCCACTCCCGGATCCTGCAGAATCACCTTCGCCAGTTCCTGCTGCCGCTCTTCCATCGCGCCAAACGAAGTACTCTGCGGCGCCTCGGAGATGCCTAAAATCACGCCTGTGTCCTGCACCGGAAAGAAGCCCTTAGGCACAATCCAGAACAAGACAAGCGTCAGCACTAGTGTCCCAACCGTCACGACCAGCGTCGCCGTCTGATGCTTCAGAACCCACTTCAGCGTCTGCCCATACTTCTCAATCACCGTATTGAAAGCACGCTCGGAAGCCTGATAGAAACGACCCTGCTTGGACTCATCCTTATGACGGAGCAGCTTGGAGCACATCATCGGCGTGACCGTCAACGAGATCACCGCCGACACCAGGATCGTCGTCGCCAGCGTTACCGCGAATTCCCGGAACAGTCGGCCAACGATATCTCCCATGAACAGCAGCGGAATCAGCACTGCGATCAGCGACACTGTCAGCGAGATGATGGTGAAGCCGATCTGGCCGGAGCCCTTCAGCGCCGCTTCGAGAGGTGAGTAGCCCTTCTCGAGATAGCGATCGATGTTCTCGATCATCACGATGGCATCGTCCACCACGAAGCCAGTGGAGATCGTCAGCGCCATCAGCGACAGGTTGTCGAGCGAATATCCCAGCAGGTACATCACTCCAAACGTACCCACCAACGAAAGCGGCACCGCGACGCTGGGAATCACCGTCGCTGAAAGATTCCGCAGGAACAGGAAGATGACCATCACCACCAGCGCAATGGTCAGTACCAGCGTGAACTGCACGTCGGCAACCGAAGCGCGGATAGTCTGCGTGCGATCGGTCAGCACCGTCACTTTCACCGACGCGGGCAGCGACACCTGCAGTTGTGGCAATACCTGCTTCACGCGATCCACAACGCCGATGATGTTCGCGCCTGGTTGCCGCTGAATGTTCAGGATCACTGCCGGCTGCGTGTTCATCCATGCGGCCTGCTGCGAGTTCTCGACTCCATCAACTACGTTCGCAATATCCTTGAGCCGGATCGCACCGCCATTCTGATAAGCGATGATGACGTCTTTGTAGTCCTTGCTCGAGAACAGCTGATCGTTCGCACCAATCGAGAAAGATTGCCGCGGTCCATCAAGCTGCCCCTTCGCTTGATCCACGTTCGCGGCCGCCAGCGCGCTGCGCACATCTTCCAGACTCAAGCCATTCGACGCGAGCGCCACCGGGTTCGCTTGAATCCGAACTGCAGGCTTCTGCCCGCCGCTGATCGTTACCAGTCCCACGCCCGTCAGCTGCGAAATCTTCTGCGCCAATTGCGTATCCGCCAGGTCTTCTAGTTTCGGCAGCGGCAGCGTGTCGGAAGTCACCGCCAGCGTGATGATCGGCGGATCAGCCGGGTTCACTTTGCTGTAGATCGGCGGATTCGGTAAATCGCGTGGCAGATAGGTTCCACCCGCGTTGATGGCCGCCTGCACCTGCTGCTCGGCCACATCGATGTTCTGATCCAGATTGAACTGCAGCGTGATCAGTGAGCTGCCAAACGAGCTCGTGGACGTCATCTGACTCAGGCCGGGGATCTGCCCAAACTGTCGTTCCAGCGGCGCCGTCACCGACGACGACATCACATCCGGACTTCCGCCCGGATAGAAAGTCATGATCTGAATCGTCGGATAATCGACTTGTGGCAGCGCTGACACCGGCAGCTGCCGGTACGCGACAACTCCGACCAACACCAGGGCGATCACCAGCAGAGTAGTGGCGATCGGCCGCTCAATGAAAACGCGGGACGGACTCATGGCTTACATCCCTACCGCTTGCGCAAATCGAGGAGCATCCGCAGTCGATGAAACCGGAGCGGTAGGCCGCACATGGCTTCCAGCTTGTAGCTTGTCCTGACCATCGGTCACGACCTTCTCGCCCGGATTGAGGCCCTGATTGACCGCGACAAGATTCCCTTCCGTGACTCCCACCTTCACCTGCCGAACCTCGACGGTGTTGTCCGCCTTCACCACGAAGGCATAGGTACCTTCCGCTCCGCGCTGCACTGCCGCTGAGGGAACCACAGTCGCGTTCTTCTTCACATCGAGCAGCAAACGGGCATTCACAAACTGATTTGGCCAGAGCATGGAGTCGTTGTTGTCGAAAACTGCCTTCAGCCGAACCGTGCCGGTGGTCTGATCAATCTGGTTGTTTACGGTCAGCAGGCTACCGGTCGAAAGATGATTGCGATTGTCACGGCTGAACACATCCACCGTCATTCCACCTTGGTGTAAACGCTTCAGCACCGGTGGCAGATTGTCTTCAGGAATAGTGAAGATCACAGCGATAGGGTGCATCTGCGTCAGCACCAGCATGCCGGTCGTATCGCTGGCATGAACCATGTTCCCGGGATCAACCAGTCGCAAGCCTACTCGACCGTCGAACGGCGCCGTGATGTGTGTGTACGCGAGATTCAACTTCGCATTGTCGATGGAAGCCTGGTCGCCGCGAACCATTCCCTCCAGGTTCCCTTCCGCTGATTGCTGCGTGTCCAGATCCTGTCGCGAGACCACGCCTTCTTTGAACAGCTCTGAGTAGCGGTCCACATTCCGCTTGGCAATCGTAAGCTGGCTCTGATCGCGGTACATCGTCGCTTGTGCCTGTTCCAGTGCCACCTGGTACGGACGAGGATCGATCACGATCAGCAACTCGCCCTTCTTCACGTCTTGTCCTTCGCGGAAAGCAACCTGGGTTACTTCTCCGTCAATACGGGTCTTGATCGTTACAGTGTTGAACGCCTGCACCGAGCCAAGCCCGTCCAGGTACACCGGCATATCCTGCTGTGTGACGGCAGCGATCGCCACCGGCACGGCTTGCTGACCCGCTCCCCGCTGTGCCGGAGCGCTGGCCGCCGAGGCCTTGCTGCGGTTTCGTGTATACCCAAACAGCAGTAGCAAACAAATTCCTGCAACTACGGCTAAAATTGTTATCTTCCGTTTCATTCAGCTCCTTGCTGGAGGGCTTGGCAGTAGTAAAAGGACTGCGAATCAATCATTTTGACACTATTAGAGATACTCCGTCCAAGAACAAGGGACGTAAAGTGTGGTGAGGGACTGTAAAGTTTTGTGAAGCAAAAAGACTCAACCGATAACACTTCTTTACCGCCGGATTCGTCGCGGCAAAAGAAAATGAATGCAATGAACCATCTGCTCGTCGTCGACGATGATCGCGACCTGGTCGAACTCCTGCGCGAGTATCTCGTCCCAGAGGGTTTTCAGGTCGACGCCGCCTACGATCAGAGCTCTGGCCTTCGCGAAGCGTTAAAAGGCGAGCACGAACTCGTTGTTCTGGATGTCATGTTGCCGGGCGGTTCCGGATTCGAATTGCTCAAGCAGCTTCGCACCACCTCTGAGCTTCCCGTTCTGCTGCTCACCGCTCGGGGCGACGCCGTCGACCGCATCGTGGGTCTCGAGATCGGCGCCGACGACTACCTCCCCAAGCCTTTCGATCCCCGAGAACTGGTTGCACGAATCCGCGCTATCCTGCGCCGTACCCGGAGCGCGGGGGAAGAAGATGGCGAACGGGACGAAATTACCGTGGGAGACGTCTCACTCTTTATCAGTACCCGGACCGTGACCCTGGAAGGAGAACCGGTCGAACTCACCACCGTCGAGTTCAACATCCTCGAAGTCCTGATGAAACATGCCGGCAAGGTTGTTCCTCGCGAAGAACTGGCGCAGGTGGCATTAGGCAGGCCCCTGGCTGCTTTTGACCGCAGCGTCGACGTCCATGTCAGCAAACTTCGTCGCAAGCTCGGCGGAGGCGAAGAATCAGAAAACCGCATCAAAACCGTTCGTGGCTCGGGTTATATTTATGCCGCGTCTCCCAGCGAGCACTGATCCATGAATCGCCGACTATTCTGGAAAATCTTCCTTTCGTTCTGGGTAACTCAGATCGTCTTCATCAGCTATCTGGGATACAAGGCCCATAGTCTTTCCAGAAATCCCGGCCCTCTTTGGCTTGCAACCGCAGAAAAGACTATGCCCCTGGTGGCAAAGTCAGTGCTTGAAAAATACCAAACCGGCGGGACCCCGGCATTACGACAAGAATTAGACCAGCAATCCGTGCCCGAGCGTCTGGATTTCTGGCTCTTCGATTCCGCGGGAAATGAACTCTCCGGTCGTCCCGTTTCTCCCGAAGTAAAAAATCTCTATCCTCGTCTTCGAGGGAATTCCAGCGTCCAGGAAATCCAGCACGACGAGATGTCCCTGCTGGCGATCGATATCAACACCGGCGATTCAATCTACAAGCTAGTTGCCGAGTACCACACGGCGTATTTCCTCTTGCGTGGGTCCGGTCTGCTGCGGCTCGTCGTCATCAGCTCCGGAATGTCTTGCATAACCTGCCTCCTGCTCGCGCTTTACCTCACGCGGCCCATTGCTGGTCTCCGGCGAGCGACCCACGCCCTAGCGGAAGGCGATTTGAATGCGCGCGCTGGCACTAAACTCGGTGGGCGTAGAGACGAGATTGCCGACCTCGTACGCGACTTCGACCGCATGGCCGGACGTATTCGTGATCTCGTGTATAGCCAGAGACGGCTCCTCAGCAACGTCTCGCATGAGCTGCGCTCTCCCCTCGCCCGCATGCGCGTGGCGTTGGCCCTTGCCCGCCGCAATGAGGAGTCCATCCAGACGAGCCCTCACAATCGGATGGAAGTTGAGATCGGCAAACTGGACGAGATGATCGGACGCATTCTCACCCTCGCCCGTCTGGAGAGTGGTGAGCTTCACCCTCACATGGAAGATGTTTCGTTGAACGAGCTCGTTTCTCAAATCGTTGCCGATGCTGAATACGAAGCCGCCCGGGCCGGGCATGCCATCGCATATCGCGCCGATTCCGATGTCTCCATTTACGGCAACCCGGATCTCTTGGCCAGCGCGATTGAAAATGTCATTCGCAATGCTCTCTATTACACCAACGGCCTGGAGCCGGTCAGCGTCCAGTTAAGCGAGTCTGAATCATTTGCGGTTCTGCGCGTGCGCGATCATGGTCCGGGAGTGCCGGAAAGTTCACTTTCCTCGCTCTTTAAGCCCTTCTATCGCGTCGATGATTCCCGGGTCAGCTCCACCGGAGGCACCGGCCTCGGATTAGCCATCGCCGAGCGTGCCGTGTCCCTGCACGGCGGCACCATCACCGCGCGCAATGACGTTTCCGGCGGATTATTGGTCGAAGTCCGCATTCCTCTGCGCACCGCGAAAGTCGCTCCCAAGCCACTTCCGCAGGATAGAACCGCCCCTGTCGTTTCGTAATTTCCCCGTTTCCACTCGGGATCGGCTAGCGCTGCCCTTTCCGCATCTCTCTCGATAAAGGCCCGACAACCGCCCGCTATATTCCCCAGCCCGTGTTTTTGGTAGCCTAGAGTTTCTGCCGAACTTTGGGAATCCCTATGCCGAAAACAGTGGCCCTGTTCGTACCCTGCTTCATCGACCAACTGCAGCCGCAGGTCGCCATCGACACCGTCAAAGTCTTGCGCCGAATCGGGTACACAGTCGCCTTCCCTGAAGATCAAACCTGCTGCGGACAGCCCGCATTTAACACCGGCTACTGGGACGTCGCCAAACCCTGTGCAGAACGGTTCCTGCGTATTTTCGCCAACTACGACGCCATCGTCTGCCCTTCCGGTTCTTGTACCAGTATGGTCAAGAAACACTACCCAGAGATACTCGAGAACTCACCCCTTCACCAGGATGCAATCAACCTAGGGCAGCGCGTCCACGAGTTGTCACAATTCCTTGTCCGCGTTGCAAATGTCACCGACGTTGGCGCTTCCTTCGCACACAGTGTTACCTATCATTCTTCATGCCACGCCACGCGGGAATTGGGCATTCATGATGAGCCCATCGCCCTGCTCAAACAGGTACGTGGCCTTGAGTTGCGCCCCCTCCCACGCGCTGATGATTGCTGTGGCTTCGGCGGAACTTTCTCTACGAAATTCGCCATGATCTCCGCAGGGATGGGCGATACCAAAGCCGGTTATGTCGAAGGGACCAAGGCCGAGTACGTCACCTCTCTCGACACCAGTTGCCTCCTCCATCTCGGCGGCATTCTCGACCACACCAAACGCGCCACTAAGCCGATTCACCTCGCCAGCATCCTCGCGCAGGAGGCTCAATGAGCCTGACTCCAGCGCAGGACTTCCTCCGGCGTGCAACTGAGAAATCGGCGGATCTTGTCCATCGTAATACGATTCAACGCAATATCGATTCGTACGACGCAGCCGTAGCCCGCGGCAAAACTCGCTTCACCAATTGGGAAGCCGCCCGCGAGCGCTCCTCCCAGATCAAGGCCGAGGCCGTTGAGCACCTCGACACCTACCTCGAGCAATTCGAGGCAAAAATTAAGGAACGTGGAGGCCACGTTTACTGGGCGGAAACCGCAGAGGACGCGCGCAATTACGTTGCTCAACTCGCAGCCAGCCGAAATGTGAAGACCGTCGTCAAAGTGAAGTCGATGGTTACTGAAGAGATCCATCTCTCGGGCGCGTTAGAGAAAGATGGCATCAGCGTCTGGGAGACCGACCTCGGCGAATACATCGTTCAGCTGAGGAAAGAGCCTCCTTACCACATCGTGACTCCAGCCATGCATCTCACCCGGATTCAGATCGCCGAGCTGTTCCGCGAGAAGATTCCCTCCGAAATGCGCGGCGAAGATCCGCCAGAATTAGTAGCAGCGGCCCGGCGCGCGTTGCGCAAGGCTTTCTTCTCCGCTGAAATGGGAATCTCCGGCGCAAACTTCCTCGTCGCCGATGCCGGCATGGTCGCCATCTCCACCAACGAAGGCAACGGTCGCCTGACCACCAGCATTCCGCGTATTCACGTCGTCGTGACCGGCATTGAGAAAATAATTCCGCGGCTCACCGATCTCGCGATCCTTTGGCCAGTCTTGGCTTCCTCGGGAACCGGCCAGCCCATCACCACCTACAGCACATTGATAGGCGGCCCTCGACGACCGGATGAAGTGGATGGGCCCGAAGAATTTCACGTCGTGCTGCTCGACAACGGCCGCAGCCAGATTCTTGCCAGCCCCGAGCATCGTGAAATCCTGAAGTGCATTCGCTGTGGCGCTTGTCTGAACGTCTGTCCCGTGTATCGCCAGGTAGGCGGACACACCTACGGCACCACCTATCAAGGTCCAATCGGTAGCGTGCTGACGCCCAACCTCAAGCCATCCGAGGGCTTCTCGCACCTCTCCTACGCGTCCTCACTTTGCTCCGCCTGTGGAACTGTTTGCCCGGTGAAAATCGACCTGCCGCACCAGCTGCTTCTTAATCGCCGCGATGCCATCGCCCGGTCCGACAAAACTGGGAGCCGTCTCGCTTTCCGTTTCTTCCAATGGACGGCAATGAGCAGTCGCCGCTTTGCCGCCGTCGGCTGGCTATCGCGAAAAGCTTTGAGCGTCGCAAAATCGATCGGCTTGACCGGATCGGCGCTCGATCCTATGCGCCCGTGGACAAAATATCGCACCGCACCCGAACCTCCCGCGCAATCCTTCCGTAGCTGGTGGAGATCTCATGGCCAACAATAATCCCCAGCGTGAGCGAATCCTGGCCCGATTGCGTGCAGCGACAGCGCAGACAACGCACACCACGCTGCCGGCGACCATGCTCAGCCGACTGCTACATCAGAAATCTTTCCTGCCATCACCGACTCGCGCGAACGTTTTCTTCGCGAGTGCACTACGAATCTCACCGAGGTGGTAACGACTACCACTTGCGCCGAAAGTGTCGCAGCCTTTGAACGCCTATTGCCGTCGATCCCTGACGGAGAACTTTTCTTCCAGGCCGCAGACGTCTTTCGCAACTGGGCTGACCGGGTGAACGGAACCAGAACGATCCGGTGGTCCACCGAAGGACCGCCCCGTGAAATCACGCAAGCTACGGTCACTCTCGCGCACGCCTTTGTCGCGCAGACCGGATCCATTCTCACCTCTTCAAAATGCGGCGGACGCGGAGCGTCGATTGTCCCCGCTTGTCACATCGTCTTCGGCAGCCGCAGCCAGATCGTGCCCGACATCCAGGCCGCTTTGCAGAAGGCGCAAGCCGAACTGCTCGATGCCTCATTTGTAGGCCTTATCAGCGGCTCCAGTCGCACCGCCGACATTGAAAAAATTCTGGTACAAGGCGCCCATGGACCGCGGCGCGTTGTTGTCATCCTGCAGGAACACGACTAGCGCCATCGTTCCGGCAATTCCTGAATCCACTTCCTATCCTCCGCATCCCGCGGACTTTCTCGTCCTTGCACCGGAAATAGCGCAACCGTCAAACGCCCCAACTCATCTCTCACCTTTGCGGTTCTCGAGGGAACACGTTGGCAAGATCAGATCGCGCCACAAATCCATGGATGATCGCTCTCGCAGTGATTCTTCCGACATTCATGGAGGTGCTCGACACATCGATTGCTGCGGTCGCGCTTCCCTACATCGCGGGCAGTGTCTCCGCAACCAACGACGAAGCCACCTGGGTTCTCACCAGCTACCTCGTCGCAAACGCTGTGGTCTTGCCCGCCAGCAGCTGGTTCTCCCTCAAGTTCGGACGCAAGCGTTTCCTTATTACTTGCATCATCATCTTCACGGTTTCTTCGTTCGCCTGCGGTTCGGCTACCAGTTTAGGAATGATCTTGCTCGCGCGTGCCGTGCAGGGCGCCGGCGGCGGTGCGTTACAACCCATATCGCAATCTATCCTTCTCGAGACGTTCCCACCGAAAAAACGCGGCCTTGCCATGGCGCTCTTTGGACTCGGTGTTGTCGTCGCTCCCGTACTCGGTCCCACTCTCGGCGGCTGGCTCACCGACACCTATTCCTGGCGCTGGGCGTTTTACATCAATATCCCCGTCGGCATCCTCGCCATCACCATGATCATGCGCTACGTCACGGATCCGCCGTACATCCGCGACGCCAAACCCGGCCGCTTCGATCGCATCGGCTTCGGACTCCTCGCTCTCTGGCTCGCTCTGCTCCAAATCATCCTCGACAAAGGTCAGGAGGACGACTGGTTCGGAGCCACATGGATACGCTGGGCGACTTTCCTGCTAATCGTGTCATTCGTGTCGTTCATCATTTGGGAATTGCGCCGTCACGCGCCGCTGGTGAACCTGCGTGTCTTCCGCAACCGCAACTTTGCAATCGGTTGCGTGCTCATCGCCTGTTTCGGAGCCACAATCTACGGCCTCGTCACTTTGCTCCCGCTCTTCTATCAGGAACTGCTGGGATACACCGCTCTCAATGCAGGCATCGCTGTCAGTCCACGCGGGATGGGCGCAATCCTGGCCATGCCGGTAATCGGCGTCCTTACCAGCCGGATGGACAATCGTTACATCATCGCTTTCGGATTTTTCCTCTTTGCGCGTGTGCAGCCTCTGGTTCGCCCACGTCGATCTGCAGATTTCGCAATGGTCCTTGCTGTGGCCCATCGTTTTAAGCGGGTTTGGATCTGGATGCATATTCGTTCCGCTCTCCACCACTACCATGGCAGGATTACGCAACGAAGAAATTGGCAATGCCAGTGGACTCTACAATCTGCTGCGCAATATCGGTGGCAGTGTCGGCATTTCGATCGTAAACACCATCGTCGCGCGTCACGAACAGGTACACCGCGCCTACATGGTCCACTGGATCGACCCAACCCGCCCCACCTATCAGCAGCAGTTGCAGGGCGTCACCACTCTCCTCAAACAGAGCACCGGCCCCAACGGCGCCACCCTCAGTACCCAAAGCGACCGCGCTCTGGGAGTAATCAATGGCGTCGTCAACCAGCAGGCGCGCCTCTGGTCGTATGTAGACGACTTCCGCTATCTCGCCTTCGCCTGCTTCCTCTGCGTCCCGATCGTGTTCTTGTTGAGGAAAGCTGTAGCCAAACCGGGTGCAGTCAGCGCAGCCCACTAGCCGCACCACTATTTTTTAGGCGGCTGTCATCCCGAGCGAGGGCGCACGCCCGAGTCGAGGGAGCCCTACCCAAATACAAATATCGACAAACTCTCGCGAAACTTCGGCCCGAAACAAACAGAGCAGCCTTGGTGGCGCGGGCGCCCTCGCCCGCGTCCTTCATGTTCGCAGTCCGCGAGGGATCTGCTTTTCCCACACCCAACTCGGCACTCCCAATGACCAAGGTACCCGCGAACACATATCTTTTCCTGTCGGGTTTTCATAAAATCCCGATATTACCTGCGGAGAGGCCTTTCCCGTGGATCCTTCTGTCGACCGGAACCGGCTCGGAGCATTGCAGAGTGCCGTCACCCGTAACTTGGGCGCTGCCCAGGTCTGCGCTGAAATCGCGCGTCTCTTCGCGGTACGTGAAACCGAGGTTGCCCTTCTCCAGGTAAAGCGCAGCTTTCTCGAATTTGTTTTTCCTCCCGAACTGAAAGCCGGAGGCGCTATTCCCCTCTCGAGTTCCGCTGTCGCCGCCAAAACTGCCACTGACAAAAAGGCCGAAATCTTCAACAGCTTTACCACCGTCAGACACGCCAGCATCTTCGAAGTAGTGAAACTTGGCGCCCAGGCGGAGTTATCTGATCAGGTGATTCAGAAACTCATGTCCGCGCCCATCGTTTCCGCCGACAAATCGATCGGCGTGATTCAGGTTTCCCGCAAGGGCCGCAACTCCGCCGTCGCTGGTCCTGACTTTACCCCTGCCGATCTTCGAACGCTGGAATTGGCCGCCGAAGCCATCGCCCCTCTGTTCGCATCCTTACCTTCCACGTATGCCTAAGCTGTAAACTGCTTAACGGATACACCCGCGATCTACCTATGTCGCCCTCATTTCCATCGACGCAACACGATGATCGCCCCCAGCTCAAGCAGCAGGCTGCTGAATATGCTGTGCGCTTCATTCAATCAGGAATGCGTGTCGGACTAGGTACCGGATCCACCGCCTACTTCGCTACCCGCCGCATCGCGCAGCTCATCCGCGACGGAATCCTCAAGGACATCATCGGCTTCCCCACTTCGAAGGCTGCGTGGCAACTGGCCGAGGAATCCGGCATTCCCCTGATGAACGATTCCATGCCCACAAATCTCGATCTCACCATCGACGGCGCAGACGAAGTCGATCCGAATCTGAACCTTATTAAAGGTGGAGGCGGCGCGCTCTTTCGCGAAAAAATCGTCGCCCAGGCCACCCGTCGCGAGATCATCGCCGTCGATGATTCGAAACTCACCCCCATCCTCGGCACACATTTTTCATTGCCCGTCGAAGTCTCGCCCTTCGCATGGCAGTCGCAGATGCGATTTCTCGAATCACTCGGCGCTAAGCCGAAGATCAGAACGCTTGAAGACGGCACACAATTCGTGACCGACTCCGGCAACATGATCTTCGATTGCCGCTTCGCTCCGATCCCCAACCCTGCTGCCCTCGCAGCGACTCTCTCTGCTCGCGCCGGAATCATCGAGCATGGATTATTCATCAGTCTCGCCAGTGACCTGATCGTCGCCGGAGACAATGGCATCCGCCATCTCCAGAAAAATGGCGCCGACATTTTCGATGTGGCTGTCGAACGCTCCTGATCAGGTTCATTCGCGCAGATCGGACGTGCTTTCCCGTTGCCGATTCGAACGGGGGCGTGTGTTACAATTTTCTTCGTGCAGTAGACAAGCGGGTCGAGGTTTAGACCCCCTGCTTGCGAAGTCCGCAAGTCGCTTGTTTTCGTGCGTTAGGGCGGTTAGCTCAGTTGGTTAGAGCGCCTGCCTTACAAGCAGGAGGTCGCAGGTTCGAGTCCTGCACTGCCCACCAAGCAGTAACCCAGGCAAGGGGACGTAGTTCAGTTGGTTAGAACGCTGCCCTGTCACGGCAGAGGTCGCGAGTTCGAGTCTCGTCGTCCCCGCCATCCTTTTCAATGGTTTACCTTGCCAAAAAGGTTTCGAATCGAGTGATCGGCCGCATTCTATTAATGCTCGTTCGCTCTATGTAGCTGCGCTTTGATTCGGCAGTCCTCTGTTGTAATCCCAGCCCAAACTCCGACCCCAAGCCGCTCTTGTGTTCGAAATCAGCTCCAGGCACTTACAGTTGTTTGGCAGTTCCGACGGCTGTTGGAACGTGTATAGGCTCGATCAAATCCGCGGCTCACGGCTTCTGGAATACGATTGGTTGCGCGGTAATCACTCCCTTACCTTCTTGAAGAGTAATCGACTGATTTGGCTTGATTCCTGTGATTTCATCTTTATGACCGCTGGGCCATACAACTTCAAGGCTGACTGTACGGTTTTGGTCTGGCTTTCCGAGGCCGAAGGTCAGGGGAAGCTCGCTTTGCGACAGGTAGCTTGAGCCTGTCTTGACCATTCTGAACAACCGTGTGCCATCGTTCGTTTTCAACGTAACCTTGGCTCCGATGCCGTCACGATTCGATCGCGTTCCAATGGTCTTCACGCGAAGCATGTCGTTCTGGTTGCCGTTGTCGTTGCGCAGCAGTCGCGCGAAACCCTGGTTGTCCGTGATAACAACATCGAGGTCACCGTCGTTGTCGAAATCTAAGTAGGCAACGCCGCGCCCTACGATAGGCTTCTGCAAAGCTGGGCCGACTTTGGCGGTAGTCTCTTCGAACTTGTTGTTTCCATCGTTGCGAAACAACTGCGCCGGCTCCGCGTATTTGATCGTCGGTGTCGCCATGCTGACGTCATCCGCAACGTGCCCGTTCACGCCCAAAATATCGAGACGTCCATCGAGATCGTAGTCGAAGAACATTGTCCCGAAGGTTAGCGAACGGATAGACATGCGGGCGAGTCCGGAAGTTGGAGCTTCGTCGGTGAAAGCGCCAGAGCCGTCGTTGCGATAAAGCGCCATCCCTTCGTTGACGAAGTTAGCGATTAGAAGGCTCGGCCGCCCGGAGTTATCGTAGTCGCCCGCGTCGGTGCCCATGCCAGCGCGCGCTGTGCCGGCGTCTCCATAAGCCACACCCGCCGTTACGCCAACGTCGGTGAATGTACCGTCGTGATTGTTGCGATAGAGTTTGTTCGGCTGCGTATCGTTGGTAACGAACAAATCCATCCAGCCATCGTTGTCGTAATCGATCAGGGCGACGCCGAGCGCCTTACTGCTGGGATCGTGCAGGCCTGCACGTTGCGTCACGTTCTCAAAGGTACCGTTGCCCTTGTTGTGGAAGAGCATGGAGCTTTCGCCGTTGTACGTTCCAGGCGTGCAATAGGATTTCTGTTTTCCGGTGAGAGAACAGTATTGGTCGGTCTGTTCGGACCACTGCACGTAATGAGTAACGAAGAGGTCCAGTTTGCCGTCGTTGTCGTAATCGAACCAGACCGCGCTCTCGCCAAACCCAGGGCTCGCCACACCGGCCTTGGCGGTCACGTCGGCAAACTTCCCGTTGCCCAGATTGCGAAATAGATGACTGTTACCAACGGCGGTGATGTAGATATCAACGTGGCCGTCATTATCGTAGTCTGCCGCTGCGCATCCCTGACCATACATTTCGACTGCAAGTCCGGCCTGACGCGTCACGTCGGTAAAGGTGCCGTCCTTATTGTTGTGATAGAGCGACGGGTACGACTTGCCGGACTTGTGCCCTGGCCAGTCCATCGAATTGACGAACAGGATGTCCTGCCAGCCATCGTTGTCGTAATCCAGGACGCAGACGCCCGGGCCCATCGTTTCCGGAAGGTACTTCTTCCCGAAGCCGCCGCTGTTGTACTTGAAGCGAATGCCAGCTTGCGCAGTCACATCGGTGAACTGAATGGGACCAGAAGGGCGCGCCACCGATTCCACTGCAGGCAGCGCTGTGCGTTGTTGCGGCGGAACAGGCGCGGTGCCTTCTGCTTGTGAAGCAGGTGTCGACGTCGGTTCGGCTGGAGGCGTCCTCTTACAGCTCACCAGGAGCGACGCGGCAATCACCAATAAACATCCGGTTGTTCTAGTTGTAGAAATCAATTTCATTAAGGTGCTAGAAGGTCTCGTCCGTATTAAGAAGCTGGCGCGCTCGTCCGTATGGCCTCGCCCATCGAACGACGAGAGTCGCGCCAAATCTCGATGAGGTTAGCGGCCGGCCCAACCAGGAATAGTGCGTAGAAAGGCGCATAAACAGACTGGTCGAACCGCAGGATCATCTCCACGAAGGCGATCAGGAATGCAACGAGCATTTGTCCGCGCTTCGAGCGCACGGTCGTCTTCGGATCCGTGATCATGAAGAAGATAAAGAGCTGATACATCGGACCGGTGAGCGGCGCGATCTCCGACTGCCACGGCTGGTGCATCACCGCACTGCGCAGAAACGCAAATGCGATGAATGAAATGACATAGGTTGCGGTGATGTGAAATCGCTTGGCTCGCCACACGATCACTGATCCGAGGACCCAGATCACAATCAGCGGGAGCATGTAGTTGCCCCACTGGATGCTGAGGGTCGCCACGGCTTCCGGCAGCAGAAATACCAACACGGAGATGCCGAAGTTCGATGGATTCCATATGTGGCGGCCTTTGACCCGCAGCACATATTTGGAGGTGATCGAAATCAGGCTGCACAGCGCGTATGGCCAATAGGCAGGCGATCGCACCAGGATGCCGACGCTGATTCCCGTGATGTAAGCGCTGGCCGGGTGCAACCATTTCCCCAGCAGCAATTTGCCCAGTGCCAATTCCGTCGCGATGCTGACAGCAATCGCCAGCAGCGTTCTGGGATAGCTTTCGAGAATGCCAAAAGACAAATGTCCCGCGAGCAGAATGCTGGTAATGAAGAGTGGCGGGATATACCTGTTGTCGATCAGCCCTTTTTTAGGAGCAGAACTTATCGGCGGTCGCGAGGCTAGAGGTGCACTTGTCTGGCTCATGCGGGTTCCTTCACCTTATGAAGTTGATCAGCGGCGGGCTTGTCCAGAACCTGGACCTTACCCGATGGCCAGTGGATTACGGCCTTCTCAATTTGTGGAGTCTTGCCTAAACCGAAGTGCAGAGTTCGCTGATTCTGCGCGCAAAAGCCGCTGCCGCCAGAGACGTGTTGTACCTGTTGCTGGCCATTCCAGAACAGCATGACCTCAGCGCCAATCGCACTGCGGTTACTCGTCGTACCCTCCAGTTCGAATTCAATCCAACTATTCTGGGGCGTGACAGTGTTCTTGTAGATGAGCAGTGGACCGCGTTGATTCGCGACTACGACATCGAGCACGCCGCGATTCCATAAATCCGCGAGCGCAACCGAGCGGCCATCATGCGTGTCCGTGACGCCGACTGACTGTGCCACATCCACAAAGTGGCCAACACCATCATTCAGCCACACGTCCTTGTGTTGATAGCCGGAGAGACTGCGATCGTTCATCGCAGGCCAGTTCTTCGCATCCGCGATGATAGAGCTGTTACCGCCGGCAATCTTGGAAAAGTCGTACCAGTAGCTGCGATTTCGATCGAGCGATACGTATCCGTTCGTCAGGAAAAGGTCGAGGGTGCCATCGTTGTTCAGATCGCCGAACTGTGCGCCGAAACTCCACCCGCCTAGCTCTACGCCCATATCTCGCGCCAGATTCTCATACTTCAGCGAATCGCCCGACGTGCCTTCTTTCGGCACCCAAAGATTGTTGCCCTGAATCAGCACGCCGTCCTCGGAGATATTGCTCACATACACGGCATATCGACCGCGATTGAGAATGTCGCCAAGCGAGGCATTCATGCCGCTCTTCGGAGCGAATCCTACGCCGGTTTGCTCGCCGGCCGCGTGAAAGCGCTTGCCGTCGTTGAAGTACAACTCAGAGACACCATAGTCATTCGAGATGAACAGATCGGGATGCCCGGTGCCGCGCAAGTCCGCAGCCGCCGCGGCCAGAGTCCAACGATGGCTGTCGATCCCGACCTGGCTGGTGACGTCCTCAAACTTGCCGTTCCCAAGGTTGCGGAGCAGGTACTTGCGCCCGCCATTCTTCGCGTATTCAAAGCTGTCGGGCATGATTCGGGTGGTCGACAGGTTCCAGAGGTCAAAATTCTCCGAGTAGTAGCCGCCGACGAACAGATCAAGAAGTCCATCACCGTCGTAATCGAGCCAGATTGCGGTATTCGCATTCACCCACTTCGGCAGTCCTGCTTGCTCGGTCACGCGCGTGAAGCCGTGGCCGTGATCGTTGTGGAAGAGTTCCGGACGTCCCCATTTATAAAGGAAGAGGTCCTCATAGCCATCGTTGTCATAGTCCCCCCAGACCGCGCCCATTGAAACGCCGGTTCCGGGTTGATTAACGTCGGCAATGCCCATCTCTGGTGCAACATCCTTGAACGTCCCGTCGTGCATATTGCGATAGAGAGCATTTTTACTGCCCTCGCCGCTGTTCGTGACGTAGATATCGGGCCAGCCATCGCGGTCAAAGTCCACGATGGAAACTGCCGCGCCCATGGAAGCGACTTGCGGCATGATCGGATCCAGCTTGTGGTCGAGCGTTGGTCCCTGGTGGACAAAGTCGATCCCGGAGGCATGAGACACTTCCTCCAAGCGAAATCCATAACGAGCAATCGCGTTCTGAGCGTCTGCTTGCGCGGCAGCCGCCGCGCGCCGAGCCGAGATTCGTTTGATGGCCACCGGCGCGACCAGCAAGCCGACGAAAAATATAGCGACAATAGTTTTTTTGATCTGACTACTCTTCATTGGGGGAGTCCACTCCGTAACGCGTTTTGGAAAACGTCAGGAGTGACGTAGCGCGTGTGATAATTCTGCCAATCCTCGGGATGCTGACGGTAAACCCACTCTTCTTCCAGTTTACCCGGACGCGTCGTATATTCGCGCTTCGCATGATACGGGAGAGGCAATACTGTCTTAGAGAACGTGGAATTGAAGTCGCCATCCTTGATCCAGCCGTCGCCCGTGATGACGAAATCGCGCACCCATCCGGCAGGCGGTGCAGGCTGTTCCGGGAACCGCAGCGATAGTTCGTCGCCGGAATCTACGATCACGTAGCGATCATCGGTATGATCCAGTAGCTCACGCACATCGCCATAGCGCGTGTAATAGCCGATCAGATCGCGCCAGCGCTGCTTGGTACCTTCCATCTGGTTATAGTCGGGAACCTCGGGCGCGCCCGCGCCAACCGGCATATGCATCACAGAGTATCCACGATAATGCAGGTCAGCCACACTCGGCAACAGCGTCGTCCGCTTAACCGGCGCATTGGGAACACCTTGGGCCCACCGGATCTGGTCCCAATAAATCTCAAGATTAGTTCGTAGCCGCACGCGGTGCGGCGTGCCGGGACGGAAGATATTCGTCAGGTTGAACAGAATCGTCTTCTTGCGGCCCGCCGGGAAGCCCAGGTTGTCCTGCGCTGTGATCCAGCCGCCACGTCCATCGGGGACTTCGACGCTCAGGCCATGCGCACGCCAGCGATGACCCTGCGTGATTGCGACATTAATAGACGATTCCGTGTCGTGGATCGAACCTTGCGCGATCAGATACAGCGGACCATTGGTCGGAGCATCGTCGCCCAGATCGATCTCAACATAATGATCGCGAGTCACGCCCTGGTATTGCCCACGGCCGAAATTTGCAAGAGCTTTGCCGTCGAGCGCGCTGAGCAACTCGGTTACATCGTTTCCATTGTCATCGATCGCGCGCGCTATCGGGTGCGGAGTAGCGACTGTTGTGAAGCCAAGCTTCGCCGGAGGAATCACAAACCGCTCGTCGACGAAGATCTCCGTCCCCGCAGGATGATCCACGGCCATCAGCGCGATGTAATCGTAGTAGTAGACCTCCCACAATTCCGCCGTGATACGCAGATCGTAGTAGCCATCGTGCGGCACCAGTTGCTCGCGACCGATCTTGTACCACTCTCCGGTGGTTGCGATGTCCGCGGAGCCTAGGGTATTGATGCGCAACCCGATCGCTGAACCCCACGGCACTGCGTCCTTTATGAACTCCATCTGTTTGCCATTGAACGCGAACAGGAATGGACAAGATGCTTTCAGGCGCTGCTCGGTCAGGACGTCCTGATCGGCCTTCACGTCGAACTCGGCGCGCATGGTTCCATTGGGCCACACCACACGCACCACATCCGTGCGAGTTTGCTCGCCTAAACCGAAGTGAAGCTGGGGGCCAGTGATGGGCTGCTTCTGCACTAACAGGCCCGATCGAATTTCAATCTCGCCACCAATGCCAAACGGGTTGATGCGCTGATCACCCGAAGCCTGTACCGCATGCGGTCGTACTACCTGCCAGTGATAGCTCTTCGATCCGCGACCCAATGCCTGAATCGACTGGCCGTCGCCGGAAAGACCTACTAGATCAAGACGCCCGTCGGAGTTGAGATCCGCTATGTCGAAAACCGTTGCCGGGCCAACTGGATGGTCGAGCAACGTGAACGCGTTATTTGCGCCGCCTAACCAGACGAGCGCGCCGCCTGTGCTGCCCGCAACCGAAGAAGTAGGCGTCAAGATCAGGTCAAGCGCGCCATTGTTGTCGAGATCAGCGACATGCAGCCTGACTTCGCCACCGAGGTAGCTTGCATTCGGAACCCGCGCGATCTCGGCAATGTCCCAGCTTTGTCCTTCGTTCTTGTCGGAAATTCGAATAATCGCTCCGTCCGATTGCACGGCTAGCAGATCGAGTATTCCATCGTTGTTGGCGTCGGCAACCGCGATCGCCTTCACCGAAGGCAGACTCGAAGGCAAAGCACGCTCGGCGAATTGACCTTGCCGCTCATTGATGAAAACGTGCAGTCGGCCGGCGCCATCGATGATCGCCGCATCGGGATTGCCGTCTCCGTCAAGATCAACCCATGCGAAACCACGCAGTCCCGAGACACCCGCAAAGGGATGAATAGCGGTAAAAGTGTCGTCACCGTTATTTTGCAGGACGGTTGGAACACCATCGGCAACGCCGAGCACGATATCGAGATCGCCGTCGGCTTCGATGTCGACAGCCCATGCGCCCAGGTATTTCGCATTCACCACGGCCGTGGGCAACTTGGCTGCTACGGTCACATCCGTGAATGCCGTCGGGCTATCCTGGCGAAACAGTCGGACGCCACCTGCGCCGGCGAGCACCAGGTCTGTTTTGAAATCGTAGTTGAAGTCGACCGGGAGAATGCCTTCAGGTGCTGGCGGAGTGCTGGACGCACCTCCGGGAAATGTGAGCGTTGCGCCGCTCGCCAAATGAACTTTATGCGCGTCTGCCAGCGCAACAACTGGCGCACCGGCACTTCCAAGCGGGATGGCGCCTGTCCAACTCCAGCGCGTCGAATCGTTCCCTGTTGCCGGCTGCACCTCGAAGGCAATCGCAGTGTCTGGTGGAGCAGGAGAAAACGACGGCGATTCCATCTTCACAAAATGGATGAAGGGCTGCGCCTCTTCTCCAGGCGGCGACTTGATCGCCGCAAGGCTTTGGCGATATTCCGGAACCCGCATCAGCGCATTGCGGAGAAATACCGTACGTGTCGCTGCCGCGTGCCAGTCGGAGCTTGCAACCGCAGATTGCAGTGTCGCCAGTTGCTGCTGAACTTCAGGTGGCCACGTTGATGCGCGAGCGCTGATCTGTGCCACTGCTGACTTCAGAGTATTGCCATCGCCACGCTTTGCCGCAATCCGGCTCAGTTCCAGCAAGGCCGCCAGGTTGTTCGGTTGAGCCGCGAGAATCTTCTGAATCACCTGTTGAAACTCACCCTCGCTGTCAGCTCCGCCCTGGCGCTCGATCTCCTGCGCCAACTGGTAGGCCGCACGAAGATTCTGCGGATTCAACTCAACCGCCTTCTTCAGATTCGTGATTGCCTCTGGCGAGTGACCTCGTTCGCTTTCCAACAAACCGAGCAAGAAATAAATATGGTCGTTCTGTGGTGCAAGCTGACGGGCGTGCTCGATCCTCTGCGATGCCAAATCGTAATTTCGCTGACGCAATGCCAACACACCCCAATTTGCCCAACCAGCAGGTTCGCCTGGGGCTTGCTGTGCAAACTGAGAAAGCTTCTCCTCTGCCAGGACATCATTGCCAACCTGCACCGCTGCCAGACCGATATAGAAGGACCGGACAGCACTGTCGTACGCTTCAGAGCCTTTTGCGGGCACCTTGGCACCCGGTCGGCAACTGGTCAGGACCACTGCAAGCATCAGGAAGAACAACACGGGCAAACGCACGATGCCTGTGTCGTTGATGTAGGGTCGATCGCTTTCTCTGAACATTGCTAACGTGCCGATCTCGGCGCCGATTCTCCTCAGGCCTTCCCTCGTTCGTTGGCTCCAGCGGGCACCCCGCTGGATACGACGGGAGTTCCACTGGCCATTTTTTTCTTCATGCGCTTGCGGCGCTTCGACATGCCTCGAAACCAGAGGAACGCAACAAGGAGAAATGGTGACGCAAAAAACAAAAGATCCCAACGTCCCAAACCGGTGGGCGTCGCCTCTACGCGCGAGAGCGCTTCGCCTCCACCTATGGAACTCTGCAAAATTAATCGAACGCGAAAGAAGTCTTGCTGGTCGAAGTCAACCTGATTATCGAACTGGACGTGATCGCGAACCTTGTCGCGCCAGGTGTCATAGACCTTTTCCGGAAGCCTGCCGCTTTCCGGCTGTATTCCGATTTGCACTTTCACATCGCTCGGGACTTTTCCACCAGGAACCGGATCGACGATCACAAAAAACGTTCCTGTGCCGATGTCGGGATGAGTCCAGAGCGAGATAACGTACGGACCAACCGTCTTATGCTCGATGATAGGAAAAGGAGGACCATTGTGCGCCACGGCGGGGATTGCCAAGATGAGCGCGACTAAAAAGGTCGCGGCTGCGCTCCCGATCCGGCCATGCCAATCCCACTTCAATCCCGTCCTATGCTCTTTAGATCCCATCATTAGCTCATCATGAAAGTAGCACGCATTTCCATAGGCTGAAACATCAGCCACACCGCCGCCGCGCCGATCAGTAGACACACAACCGCCCAGGGAATAAACGCTTTCATCGGGTGCTCTGCGCAGTCGTCTTCCGCCAGTCGATGCGTCACCAGCAGCGATCCGGCCAATCCCAGCGCTATAAAGCCCAGTTCGATCGGTTGCACAAATCGTACCGGGATGCCGGTCAACATCCACCGCGGGTCACCGAGCAACGCGGTGCCCAAACTTGCAACCGCGCTCTGCGTGATGGGAATAATCGTGAGCAGCCCCGTGAAAAGATGAAAACCATAGTGGGCAAGCCACATGCCAAATCCCAGAGGCACGAGCGCGTAACTGTAGCGGAGGGCGATCTTTACCGGCGAGTGACTGCTCGCCCCCAACCCACGCGTGATGGCAGCAGCGAGGCCGAGCAGCACTAACGGCTCCAGCAGCAAAAAGAAACCAAAGATCACACCAAGCACGGGAGCCTCATAGCTTACGTGCATCCGCGCTGCGAGCCACCGCTCCACCACGTAGACCGGGCTGACCATCCCAAATGCATTCAGCAACGCTCCGAAGGTAAACACGATCGCCAGAGCGGAGAGATCCTTGCGTCGCGAGAACAGGCCAATCCCAGAACGCGCAGGATCGGTCATCAATTCGGAAGCTGGCATGCGGCTGATGATTCCAACATTATCGTGAGGACAGGCGTGAACGCAGTCGAGGCAGAAGGTGCAATCCATATTGCCGGCTTTGAGTGGCTGAAAGAGCGCCAATTCACAGCCACGTTGCACCACAACCAGGTCGGGACCCGGAAGACGCTGGCCGCGAATGCAGTCCTTCGTATGACAGTCGCCGCACACTTGCTGGTCGCGAACCTTCACCTCCAAGGGCGAAAGCAGCGACGCCATAAAGTTAAATTGTCCAAGCGGACAAACAAACTTGCAGAATGAAGCGTGCTTGAAAATGCCGTCAACAGCCAGCACAGCGATGAAGTAGGCGATGATCAACCATGCCGTCCACCAGGGCGAGGACCATAGATCAAAAAGTTCGTAAAGGAAGAGGACGAGAATAAATAGGGCGACCGCCAGCCACTTGTTTCTCAGCATCCGTGGCCAATTCATCCACGGCCGGAAAAGGCGCCGTGCTGCGTTGCGCACCAGCATGAACGGACACGCCAGGCAGAAGAAGTTGCCGGCGGCCAACAGCACCAGCACGAGCAGCCCGCGAAAATGCACCCACGTCAGAGCCGTCGCCAGATTCTTGGGCGCCAGCGATGGCCCAAGCAGTCCATGCAGGATCATCACAACGCTGACGATCAGCAGTGGGATTTGCAGAAGAGTTCGCGCATGGCGCCAGCGGAGCAATCTCCCCACGCCGCGCACTCTCATCAGATCGAATGCATCAGGTTCCGCAAGATCGATGGCCGGATTGTAGGATTCCACCGACACCTAGTTCGCCTCAACTCCCCTGACGTCGAACTGCCGCTCCAATTTTTGTCCATTCGGCATTGTTATATGCACAAGCACGGCCCAGTCGCCGCCCATACTGAAATTCAGCTTTCCCTGGTACCGTCCTGGCGCCACTTCGCTCGCTTCCCCGAAAACGGGTGCCATTCCCGGGTGCGACATATCCCCTTCCAGGGTGATGTGAGCCGCAGTTACCGGCCGCGATGAAGGATCAGTCAAACCAAGCGCGATGGTCGTTAAACCAACCCTGGCAGGTTGAGGAGCAATCTCATGCACCACAATGATATCGGGAGACGATGCAGTTTGCCTATGACATCCGGCTGCAAACAGGATGGAGAATAACGCAGCAGCCGTGAGGACGGGGAAAGATGTCATGAGCGGGCGAACACTCCACCCGCTCACTAAAGGCCGACACTTCATCCTGCAGATCCTTGGTCCTATGGTGCGACAGCGCCTTCAGGCAGCCGCGGTTGATGGCTCATGCGCATGCCACGCGCAATTGCATTTCGCGTGTTGCTCTTCTCCCTCAGGCGGAAACATGTGGTAGTACATGCCGATCACCATGGGGATAAACACAATCGAGTTGTAGAACAGGTGAAGTTCCACGCGCGGGAACCACAACTGCAGAATGCTCGTTGGTACGGGAGAATGAAAGAAGTTGTGGTGCGTCAGCGCCTGGTATTGCAGCAACGCGTGCTCAATGTGATGCCAGAACTGTATCCAGAAGGCAATCATCCACCAGGTATGCGAGACCCCAGTGAAGCCCTTGCGGAGCATCCATATCCCGATCAGCATGACGAGGGCGTACCCGTAGTGCAAGGTTTCGGTCTTCACCAGCCACGGATAGACCAACCCGAGCATCCCCAGCGCCTTCGGCCGCGGCCAGTGCAGGACATAAATTTGATATGCCTGAAAAAGATGTTCCCCCCAATGGCCGATCACGATGGCCATGAAGGTCAAGAGCGCAGGTTTATGCCAGGTAGTATTGAGCTTCTCAAAAAAACCCGGCTTATCGGTGGAACACACCGCCAGCGTCGACATATTTGGAGTTGAAACTGCCATGAATCCCCTCCTCACCCAAAGGATGGACGTGAGAACACTAGAATTAAGAACCGGGAGAGATCAATAGTAGGTTTCTACTACCCAGCCCATCTACTCAGATCTATTCCCCAGCGGGTCCTTACAACCCGACCCTTAGAATCGAACGTTTGTCTCCAGAAATACCAGTTGGCCATTCGCGTCTTTCGGATAAATACTCGACACCACGCCCTTGCCCCACGCGTGACCGTAATAAAGAGTCGTGCCGAGATTTCTCGTGAACTGGTAGTCCGCACTGAGGTCCCAGACATTGGCCAGGCCATGGTTGCCGTTGCTGGGACGTCCTGTATATCCGAAGGTCGCCGGCTGGAACGCTCCGCCGCCGGAGTACCAGGAATCGGCAGAATTAGCCAGTCGCAGCGTGTGCGCCTCGCTGCGCAGCGCCAACTTCTGCGCGGGCTTTAGGTTCAACGTAACGTATGCGTCCCCATTGTTCATCATGTTGTAAAACGGAAAGCGCGCGTACTGACGAGGCGTCGTCAACACCTGGAAGAAGGTTCCATGCGTCGAGTCGTTGGGATTTCCGTCGCCGCTTCCGTACGAATACCCAATACTCACCCAGGGCTTGAGGACGCTTACTGCTGGCTGCCAGCCGACTTCACCCACGGCAGCGCCCGCTCGCTGTGTGAGCGCTCCCCACGATCCAGTCTGCAAGGCTCCCCAGACAAGGAAATCGAATTTGCCCGCGGACGTCGTGTTGAAAACATGCACGTAGTCGGCACCATACGTAGCCAACTCAATCCTCCCATGGTCCGCCGCGCGAATTGCCTGAGGACGGTTATCGGTCTTAAGAACTCCGGTGCGGCCATCGATGTATCCGAGGGCGAACACGCGCAACTCTCCCGCGCTATGTTGGGTCGCGACAGGATGGGTGAACGCGCCGTAGAAGGTTTCGATATTCAACTCGTCCGTACCCTGTACCTGGAACACTCCTTCGGTCGGACGCCCGCCAAAGAAAGTGATGTTGTTCTTGCCCAGATTCCAGGAAAGCTGGCCTCCGTCGAAGCTGCGCTGCACGGCAGTAAAACTGAAATTGGCGATCAGTCGACTCGCGATACGAGTCTGGATGAGCGTGTTGAGCGTCGGATCAGTAGGCTTAACCTCGGCGCCGTCGAAATACTCAAAGCGCCCGAGTTTCAGATTTGTCGGCCCCAGGTGCTTGAAATTGACGTAGGCCTGCTTTAAAAAACCACCAACATTATTCGACTGACTTCCGTTCGCCGCGTAATAATTTCCTCCGAGACCAAGTTGTCCCTGCGGTGCGGCGACCACTGCGTCCGTCGGCAACCCAAGAATGAGAACTTGTTCTCCTTCGATAAACCAGTCGAGTTTCTCCCGCTTTTGGCCGATGCCCACACGCAGCAGAGAATCCCAGAAGGGATATTCATTGTTTCCCGTATTGCCCTGGAACCAGTCCCAACCCTCAGCACGGGTTCGCCAGTTGACGGAGATATCGAATGGACCAATTTTCTCAACTGGAGGAGGTCCGGCGGTCTTGTTATCTGGCTGAGACACTTGGGCAGGAAGTGCTTGCTGCCCCCACACCAGCCCGCTGGTTAGAACAGCCATTAAGCACAGACACATTGCCACATACGACTTCATCCCAATCTCCTTCTATTGTGGTGTCCCATCTCTAGCCTGGCGGGAAGAACCTGCGCGGTGCATCGAGCACTCCGGCTACGACTGAACCGCTTGGGTTAAATTTCGATCGACTGGTGGCGGATTCTCGTCGAATCTGACACTCACAATCAATAGTACGTTTGCATTAGGAATACATTTGCATTGGCCAATAGTGCAGACGCACGAATCATTTTGCGATTGTGCTGACGAGCAGATTTTCGCAACGCGACGAATCAACCCCTCGTCGCAGGGTATGGAGAGCTGAAGATAATTTCCGCTGTGTGGTTGGTCTCGGCGTTCACGACCACTTGATTGAACCGAGTGGCCACGGAGAACAAACTCGGCGACCACTCGGCAAACGATCTATTTCTTCAAACTACTTTTTCAGCGCAGCAAGAATCTGCTTCTGGTTCTTTAAGATCTGGCCCTGATTCTTCAGGATGGAGTCGAGAGAACGCTGGTTCTTCTTGATTGCAGCCTGGTTGCTCAGGATCGTTTTCTGATTTCCCAGCAATGTCTTTTGATTGGCCAGAATCGTCTTCTGATTAGCGATTACTTCGTCTGCCATGCTTCTCCTTTCCGCTACTTTGCTTCCGGAGGCTAATAGTCGAGCCCAGTGCGATCAATAGTAGAAATAAATGACTACTACTTGACGTCGGCTAGTGTCCGTTGCAAACGGAAACAAAGATGGTACTGGATCACATGGGAGCCATCGCATCTACAAATTGACGTTCCGCAGAATTTACAAGTGAACTAGCACACTTGCACAGATTCGCATTTCTACCCAAACTCCAACCCAAGCCCGATTTGTGTTGCAAATACTTTCAAGTACTTACAGGTGTTTGGCAGCTCCCACCGCAACGGTTAAGTTGTTGAAAGTACTAGATAGTTTGCTAGGACCACACCATCCACCGATCGAGCATCAACGAATGTGCGGTTTGACCGAAATAGGTGGACGCCATGGATATGAACGATCAACAAAAGTATTCTGGAGCGCGGGATCAACAGATCCGTGCGGCACTGGATCAGCATTGGGCGGCGTCTGATGCCAACGATTTTGAAGCGGAGCACCGCATCTATCACGAGGACGCGATCCTGGACTACCCGCAGTCAGGCGAGCGAACCCGCGGTCGAAGCAACATACAAAACCAACGCGCTAGTCAGCCGAGCAAAAAGCGATTTACTATCCAACGAATGATTGGCAGCGGTGATCTTTGGGTCACCGAATTCATCCTCACATACGACGGCAAGCCGTCCTACACCGTGAGCATCATGGAGTTCAGGGGAGACAAGGTTGCGCGGGAAACACAGTACTTTGCGGATCCATTCATCGCTCCCTCATGGCGCGCTCAGTGGGTCGAACGGATGGACACATAATCTCGAGGCGCGAGAATTTCCTCCGATAGAGGGATAAGCGATGGATTGGAAACGGTTGGTCCAGTTTGCGCTGCAGGGCAGTAGTGAGTTGGAACAATATGCCATCCTGCTCGTACGCGTATCGATCGGGCTGTTCTTCGCTATCTCCGGCGGAAATAAATTGTTCGTCGCCGGCGGCACGAAACCGGTTTACGAAACGCTCGTTAAGGCCAAAGTCCCATTTCCCCGCGAGACGGCTTATTTCGTCTCGGGTGTCGAGTTCGTTTGCGGATCGTTGCTGACCGTCGGGTTTCTTTCGATCCTCGCCTCCACGGCTTTATTGATCGATATGATTGTCGCCACCCTGACCAACGCGGTTTCCACCATCCCTAAAGGACTTTCACCTCTTAACTGGCTCGACGATTTCCTCTACCTTCCGGAAGTCTTGTACGTGCTCTTCTTTATCTGGCTGATCTGCTCCGGTCCCGGAAAGTTCAGCGTCGATCACTGGCTCGCCGGCAGTTTACTGAGGTGATCGATCGCCACAGCAGCTTGCTAGACGATGCCTCCCGAATTAACTGCGGTTTTTTTTGAACCAGTCGAGGGCCACTTCTGTATATTGGCCGACCTCGATGAGGTAGCCGTCGGGATCACGCATGTAGCAGCGCCATTCCCAGCCGTGATTGTCTATTGGCTCGGTAAGAAAGAACGCTCCTTTGTCGCCCCACTGTTTGTAGCAGGCCCATATGTCGGCGACACGCAAATTAAGAAAGCTATTTACTCTGTTCAGATCCGACGGTGTTTCAAGAAGGACCTCCGGCTTGTCGGGAGTCGGGCCACCGCCGGAATTGAGAATGATCCAGGTATTAGCCAGCTTGATGTAGCAGGGATTGTCTGGCTTGATCACTTTCCCGCCAAGAATTCGAACATAGAAGTCCTTCGATTTGTCCTGGTCGCGCACGGTGAAGAAGTGACTCGCGAAGAACCCTTCGTGCGCAATTGGAGCGTCAGGTAGATTCACGCGGTGTCTCCTTATGCCGATAGACTACGATGCAGCCGGGCAGCTAGTTTAGAAGCGATTCCCAGTTGGCGGGCACCCTCCCTGCAGGTCCAGGTGCGGGCTGACTCTCAGGATGCGCGTGCGGCGGAAGCAACTCCACACCTTTGATCATCCCCTGCTTCTCGTAATCGAAGAACCAATCCTCACCCGGTTCGAAGCTGGCAATGATCGGATGCCCTGTCTCTGCCGCGTGCTTGGATGCATGCTGGCTCGGAGAACTGTCGCAGCAACCTATGTGCCCACACTCCGCACAGCGGCGGAGATGAAACCACCACCCTTTCGCTGACGCCAGACATTCCACACACCCCTCGCCAGTCGGCTTCGAAGCGAGGTTGATTCCGCGCAGACCCTTTTTCATTTCCGCTTTTCCTTTCGTGTCCCCTGTTCGCCAAAGGATGTCAAGTCTGTGCCCCGGGTTCGCCTCCTCTCGGCTAACTTGGCATTAACATCCCTCGCACATTCATGGCCGGTTCTATTGGCAGATATGCTCAATGTCAGCGAGCCGTAACCCTCTGCCTCTCCCGAGCTATCGATCTCATCGCACCTCGAACAGCAGGAAGTAATCCATGCCGTCGTCCTTCACAAAATCATACGTCTTTACCAGGTGATACCCGGCTCTCGCAGCCTCATTGACCACCACCTCCCGGCTCACTCCGTGGTTGGTGCCATTTCCGTTTCGATCGATGATCCCCACACGCGCTCCCGCTCTAAGCGCCGGACGCAGATGCTCCAGTAACGCAACTGGATCGGCGACCTCGTGATAGGTCTTCAACAGCAGTACCGCATCGATCCCTTCCTTCGGCAGCATCGGATTATCCGGCTTGCTGAGGATGGTCTTAACATTCCGTACGGATTCCTTTTGCATCCGGCGATCTAGATAACCAATCGCTTCCGGATTGATGTCCACCGCGTACACCGTTCCCGACGGGCCCACACGCCGTGCAGCGCGCACCGTGAACCAGCCTGATCCTGCGCCAATGTCCGCGACCGATTTTCCGGGAGCAATTCCCAAAATGTCCATCACGCGATCGATGTGGAGCCTCTGCTCCCTCCCAGGCGAGTCGAATATCGACAGGTCACCCGTATAGGGAGTGCTCGTCGCTCTCTTCGGGGGCTGCGCCGGCGCAGTATTCTGAGCGCAACCTGCACCAGCAAACAGCGCAACGAGGAGCAGTACTCGCACCTCTCGACTTATGAAATTCCCCATTGTCATCTTCGACTGAACTTCCATAAGCGAGGTTAGCATGATTAAGTTTCGACTTTCGCTTTGTTCAGCTCGCCTGTATATGCCTTGACACGTATATTCTATATGGAGTATATTAAGAGCGTGGAATCCGTCTTCGAAATCATTGCCGAGCCCAACCGCCGCGCGATATTGAGCCTCTTGGTCTCGTCACAACAGTCAGTCGGAGAGATCGAGCGCCAACTTCGCATGTCGCAGCCGGCAGTATCAAAGCACCTGCGCGTGCTGCGCGACGCCGGTTTCGTGGAATCTACCGTGGACGCACAGCGGCGTCTCTACCGGCTTAGGCCTGAACCATTTCAGCAGATGGATGCATGGCTGGCTCCGTTCCGCCGTTTCTGGTCCACTCACCTGGATGCGCTCGAACGCCACCTCGACCGGATGCATAGTGATCAGTCAGCACCAACGAAAAAGAAGGCAAGCAGAAAACGACGCGGCCCAATCCGCAAAAGCAACAAAGGAGATACGAAATGAAGATCAAAGTGACCACCCTATACGTGGATGACCAGGACAACGCTCTGCGCTTCTATACCGAAGTGCTGGGTTTCGTGAAGAAGACCGATTTCAGCCAGGGGCCGTATCGCTGGCTAACTGTGGCGCCCGCAGAGGACCCGGACGGTACAGAGCTGCAACTGGCGTTGAACAACAACCCGGCGGCCAAAACGTATCAGCAGGCGATCTTTCAACAGAGCCAGCCAGCGATCATGTTCTTCACTGATGACATCAAGGGCGACTATGAGCGCATCAAAGCCCGCGGCGCCGAGTTCACGATGCCGCCCACCGACGTCACCGGCTCAACCATTGCGATGCTGAAGGACACGTGCGGCAACCTTATTCAGCTCACTCAGCTGATGCGCTGGTAGGAGACGAGGGTGATCAATCGCGAACAATACGCACCAGGACCGGCCAACGTTGCGCGGGTCCAAAAAGATGGAGAGAAGTGGACGCTCATTCTCGTCCGCGAACTGCATCATGCACCGGAAAAAGTCTGGCAGGCGATTACCGATCCCGTGCATCTGCGTGAGTGGGCGCCCTTCGATGCCGATCGAAGCCTGGATACAGTGGGAACGACGGTGAAGCTCACCACGGTGGGAGCGCCCGTGCCACGGGTTACCGAAACAACCGTGACGCGAGCCGACGCTCCCAAGCTGCTTGAGTACAAATGGGGCGACTTCAATATGAGGTGGGAGCTCGAAGCCCTTGGCGACGGGACGCGCCTGACGCTGTGGACCAACATCGGTCACCGCTTCATCGCAATGGGTGCTGCGGGGTGGCACATTTGTTTCGATGTTCTGGATCACCTTCTCAGTGGGACTCCGCTCGGACGCATGGTCGGCCCCGACGCGATGAAGTTCGGTGGATGGCAGCGATTGAACGCCGAGTACTCAAAGCAGTTCGGTATTGAAGCGCCAAACTGGCCGCCGAAACCTTGAAGCCTCGAAGGTCGCGCACAAGTACTCTCAATAGCATCACGTATGAAGGCAGAGATATGAACAACATGAGTCGCAGTAAAAAAGAGTTGTCGGCAAAACAGCGTGAAGAACTACTCAGCACATTGAAAGTTCGTTTTGCGAAAAATATGAACCGCCATAAAGGTCTTGAGTGGGCCAACGTGCAAGCGAAACTGGAAGCGAACGCTGGCAAACTCTGGTCACTCAGCGAAATGGAAAGAACTGGCGGCGAACCCGATGTGGTTGGTCACGATAAGAAGTCGGGCGAATACATTGTTTATGACTGTTCAGCGGAAAGTCCAAAAGACCGCAGAAGCGCTTGTTACGACCGTGAAGCGCTCGACTCAAGAAAAGAAAATAAACCAAAAAACAACGCCATCGATATGGCGGCTGCGATGGGCGTTGAACTTCTGACCGAAGAACAATATCGAGAGCTGCAGAAGCTTGGCAACTTCGATACGAAAACGTCGAGCTGGGTGAAAACACCTTCTGCGATCAGAAAGCTTGGCGGCGCCCTCTTTTGTGATCGCCGCTACGACACTGTCTTCGTGTATCACAACGGAGCGGAATCTTATTATGCCGCTCGTGGGTTCCGCGGTTGGCTAAAGGTCTAGATTTCGACTTTGAATTTACCTGGGCCACCTGTCTATCTGGGCCACCCGTCTCGCTCTGAGGTCGTCAAATTATTTAGCCCGGCAATTCCCATAAAATAATGCAGAGTGTGTTCTGCATTCACCCACAACTCCCAGCAACAACCTGGCTTTCACTGGCTCGATTACGGGCCACCATCTGGAGGTAAAAGATGAAAATCGTAGTGATTGGCGGAAGCGGTCTTATCGGAAGCAAACTCGTGAAGATACTTCGTGAACGCGGCAACGAAGTAGTGCCTGCATCACCAGCGACAGGCGTAGACACACTCACCGGCAAGGGCCTCGATGAAGCTCTTAATGGCGCGCAGGTTGTGGTTGATGTGTCGAACTCACCCTCGTTTGAAGACGCGGCGGTAATGAAGTTCTTCGAAACCTCAACTCGTAATCTTCTGGCGGCGGAAAAAAATGCAGGCGTAAAACATCACGTTGCTCTGTCGATCGTTGGTGCGGACCGCAATCCCGACAGCGGTTACTTGCGCGCGAAGGTGGCGCAGGAGAAATTGATCAAGGCCTCGACCATACCCTACACGATTCTCCGCGCGACCCAGTTCTTCGAATTCATTGGCGGCATCGCCGATGGGAGTACCGAGGGCAACACGGTTCGTCTGACGTCCGCCAAGCTGCAACCCATTGCGGCCGATGATGTCGCTGCCGCGCTCGCCCCGGTCGTATTGGGTGAACCGATCAATGGCACCATCGAAGTGGCAGGGCCCGAGCCACTTCCTCTCGCGGAAATGGTGCAACGTTGGCTTGCAGCAAAACACGACAAACGAAAAGTAGTCGTCGACCCCAAGGCTCGCTACTTCGGCGCAGAGTTGAACGATCGATCTCTTACCCCGGGCGAGAACCCGCGCATCGGAAAAATTCGCTTCGAGGAATGGCTCAACCGTACCGCGGCCTAGACCTTCACCAGAGCGCGCAACGAAAATTGGCGCTTCATCTGACCCCGCCCTTTCGCCAACGAACGGCGAATAGGACGGGGCACCCTTGAGCCTTACCAGATCCACCCGCATTCTCACCTGGTGGAGGCGGAGTACGACAACTCAACGAATCCGTTCTTATACGCAACCACGTTCTTCAAATCCCACGTCTGCTCCGTCAGCGAGCCGAATAGCCGCAGCCCGTCGCCCAATAGGACAGGAGCCACGGTCAACCTGATTTCGTCCACCAATCCGAGCTCGAGAAAACGCTGGGATAACATCGCCCCGCCCACTAGCCATATATTGCTATATCGAGGCGAGAGGTTTTCGTGAACGAGCCTCTTGAGATCACCCGAGTAGAACTCGACGCTCTTCCTTGTCGACGGCAATTTTCTTCCCGTCACCACTACGGTCGGAGTGTCGCCGTAGACCCAGCCGAGTTCGAGCGCGTGTTCATAGGTGCGAGAACCGAGCACGTAACAATCGATGGACTTAATGAAGTCCGCGATTTCTTCCTGCGAAATGGAAACTCCGGCTTGGTAGACGCTTCCATTGCCATCCAGCCAGGAGATGCTGTTGTCCTTCCTCGCGATGAACCCATCGAGGCTTGCAACGACGTGCAAGGTCACTCTTGATCCGGTTGCGCTTCCTTCGCTCGACATGATTCCTCCTGGCGCTCTGGCCGACATCGGATTTTACAGTCCAGGGAACACATCCGGCGTCCCTTGTCATCGGGGAGTGAGCTAAGCGCGCGAGGGAACTCGATTCCCGAACCGGTCCGATTTGTTTACTGATGGATAACCCCTCCCCCTCCCCCCTGCTTCCGGATAATAAAGGACTTACGAGGCAGTGCAGCTGTACATAGTGCATTCGAAAGGACTTAGGCTTCTTATAGCGCATAACAAAGGACTTAGCAGCGTGATTTCCCGAAACGAAACATGGTGCTAAGACACGAAAAGCCGCGGCAAATGACGCGGCCACAGCTTTCAAGAGCATAGTAGTGGTATCTAAAAGATATGTCAATGTTAAATATAAATATCTTTAAGCAAATATGTGACTAGCGGTTGGTCAGGGCCGGTGGGTTGGAAATGCGAAACACGGAGGACACAGAGGCTTGCAAAGTTCAAAGATGAGTCATCCCACTTCGCCAAAAGAAGGCGAGATGGGGCACCATGCTGACTCGCAGGTAAAAGGTGTTTACGGCGTATCCTTGTTCCTGTGAGATGCGGCTGCACATTATCGACTGGTGGACTTGTTGTAGGGCTTCCGAAACAGCTCAGACCACGATTGCTATCAGGATTGTCGAAGGCGGAACTCGACGCCGTTTTGTCCCGCGCGAAACATCGGCGCTTCACCCCGTCATCTGTAGTGCTCGATCAAGGGGACCCTGCGGAACGATTGTTCTTGCTCACCAGCGGTCAAGGCAGACACTTCGTGACAACGGATGAAGGGAGAAAAATACCACTACACTGGTTGACTGCTGGACAGATATTTGGTGGGGCGGCGTTGCTGGCTAACTCCATCCCTTACCTTGCCAGCACCGAACTGCTATCCGACGGTTGCGCATTGGTTTGGGATCGACCGACTATCCGCGCATTGATCTCTCGCTGTCCCGAACTATTGGACAATGCGTTGTCAATATCAGTTACAGAGCATATTGCCTGGATGGTTGCTTCTCAGGTCTCGTTAACTTCCGACGATGCGCGTGGACGCATTGCTCACTACTTATTAAGTCTTGCGTGCGGGATAGGCGTAGTCTCTCCTGATGGAATTGAACTCCAGATCAAGAACGAAGACCTGGCGGCTGGAGCGAATGTGACGCAATTCACGGCCAGTCGTACTCTGAGTCAGTGGCATCGCGCTGGTGTGTTGACGAAGCGTCGCGGCAAGGTAGTGCTGCGGAAGCCAGAACTCTTGTTGGTCTCGCAAGATCACCGAGATCGTTCCTGACGGTAGTCCCACCATAGGGCCAGGGATCGCTGCTATAGGTCCTCTGCTGCCGGATCGCGACGAAATTTCCGTACCCGTTGGCTTACATATTTCTCGCCCGACATAACCGTGTTGACGGCGGGTAGTAGCTCCCGGCCATCCCGCTTCGCCACGAAACCACGGGCACCTAGGTCGAAAGCTGCTGCGACGAACTCCGCGGAAATGTGCTCAGTAAAGAATATGATCTGAGCCTCCGGCGCAACCTCTCGCATCTTCTGGGCAACAACCATGCCACTCCAACCAGGTAAGTTGATGTCCACGAGGATCACATCAGGTCTCAGAGTTTGACTTTGCTCAATTGCTCCCGGACCGTCTGATGCGAAGCCAACGACCTTGTATCTGGGATCACTCTCTAGGGCTGCGGCAACGAAATGATGCCACGGTTTGAAATCATCAACTACCAGGACCCGTATCAGATGCTCCTCCGTGAATGAAATCTCGGACAGATAGCCGCCCCATGGCGGCATTTCACAAACGGATAGGATCACAAAAGCGGAGTATGCTGTCGTTGCTCTGGAGCAATGTCGGGGCAAAGATTCGCGTAACGTGGTGGCTACAAGCGACTAAAAATTGTTTTCATTTCAAAGCTTCTTAGCCGGTCCTGATGGAAGCGCAACTCGAGTTACCAATGGCGACAAGGTGAAGATCTCCGGCCTAATCACCCGCGGCACCCCGATCTATTTGTTGCCGATTGTTTAATGTTGAGTAAGCATCGGAATCACCTTGCGCTGCCGTGCATTGCGACCGGCATTGATCTCAGCGTGTTCAACTCGCCGACGACTTCACGCCATGCCTCTGGATTGCGCTTCGTTGCAAACGGTTTTTTGAGATCGGCGTAGTACCAGAGCAGTTCCCGTCGCAGTTCGTCTGATATGGCTTGTCCGCTCGTCTTCCCGAGCAGCTTGGCGTAGGTGTCGTCAGCGAGTTTATAGCTAGCGGGTACGGTTGGCCCTCCCGTGTCGAGATTGTCGTTGGGCAGTTGCAGGTTCCCCGCCTGCTGTGCAAGAAGCAGCTCTCGATATCGGTCCAGGGTTGTGTTGAAGCTGTTCATGTACAACTGCTCTACATCGTGTGGGGGTGGATGAAATGCGAGGCCGCTCAAGGGACCGACCTTTGGCAGCGGGCGGACAATAAGCGCCTTGAGGCGAGCAAAAAAGCCGGGTTTCTGATACTCATTGCCCCACTCCTTGCGGTAATCCGAATTGGAAATGTTAGAGATGTATGTCGCCTTCACCGGTGTCTGCTGGCTTTGCTTCATTTCCTTCTTCTCGAGGTGCCACGCTACTTTGGTCGTGCGTGGAATAACCGTTGAAACCGCATGCCGATAACTGCCGAGCGTTAGATCTACCCGGCCAAATAAAGTAGACATATCGAGCGAGTAGGTCTTCTTGAACGCCGTTTCAAGGAGCGACTTTGAAACCTCGAAGCCAACGAAGTCGTGATACGCCTTGGGCGCATAGTTTCCCTCAGCGACCTGGTCCACATCAAAACCAAACTCCACCTTGAGGTGTGCAGATGGTTTGTCCTCGTAGGGAACAATTGCGCCATACTCTTTGGCCAGCTTGGGATACATGATTGCAACCGCTCGGTTCGTGGCGAGCTGATGACCCGACGTGTCGGCCACGTAATGCGACAATGCGCCCAGCGCGAATGCATATTCGTTTAGATCTCTGGATTCCTCCAGCAGGGCGAGAACAAAATCACCGCTGCGCACGTAGTGGGTGAGATCAGTGAAGAATTGATTGCCGAACGGGTAATAGCCCAAGTCTTGAATGATCGCTCCGCCATAGGCATAGGCCTGGGCGTGAAGGAGCTCTTGAGGGGTGGCGTGCGGAAATCGCTTCTGGAGGACCGGCACAATACTGTCCTTCCACGCCGCATCGATAATAGCCTCATGTGAAAGAACGGAATACGCCAGCGACTCGGAAGAACATATCACTAGCAACAACGCTCCGATACTTAGGTCGCGTAACACTGAAGAGCGCATAAAAGCTCGCTGTCTGACACAGCGTATGGGGAGGGCCTCAGGTCGGTCTTTCGTACCACGCAGATAAATATTCCGGCCTGTGTGGTCTCCCGTGCTGAGGACCGACACATCCGAATCGTTTCACGAGCTCGTCGCTTTGCGAACTAGCAGTTTCTATAGATAAGTTCCGAAAGAGAGTGCTCCGGCCACTCACTATGTTTAGAGTACGCACGAGTTTCCGACGCGGAGAGACTTACCATCTAACGGCAAACCACTTTCTCTGTGGGCTCTTGCCCATTCCGACTCATAGAAAAGCCACTGTAAGGCTTCATCGCGGTCTTGGAATGCCTTCAACTCCTCCTCGCCAGACGCTTTGCGGAAGGCAATAAACATGCGGCACATCCCGTAAGCCAGTAAGTTTGAACCCGCGAAAAAGGCGCGGCGAGACTTGCCAGAGAATAAGTCGACGTCAGACAACTCCATCACTGTCGGAAGGTCTATGTTTATCTTCGTGACGCGGGTAAAGTCCAACAGCTGATAGAAATCCGGGTTGAAGTCACGATCACTCCGAAGCCGGCGCTGATGTTCCAGCACTTGATCACCATCGATCTCATCCCATGCGGTAGTGATCACTAGACGACGCTCTTTGTCGATTTGGTAGTTCCACGACATAATCTCCACCACAAGATAGAGAACTAAGGCGCGCACTAAGGGTTGTCAGACGCAAGCTGTATGGGGGACCCGGCAAGCTGCTACGCACTAAGTTTGTTCTCTTGATCGTCCCTCAAGACAGCAAGTTCCGCCTGCAATTCACCCTGGATCCGCTCGAACTGCATTCTCGTGGATGGAGAGATAATCCTGCTTTCCAGCAGCGCCGTTACAGCCAGAAGTGTTTGAGCGAGATAATCGATTCTGCTACTCACTGCAGCCCCGTGTGAACTGCCCGATACTACCCCATATTCGGATGTTTTTGTTGTTACGAATTGTCACATCCGCCAAATGAAAAGGGCCGGCTAATCTGGCATTGCCAGCCCAGTAATGTTCGCTGATTGGTTGTGTGTTGAATCTCCGAAAAAGAGGTGCGGGCTGGTGAGTCTATGCCGCTAGTTTTTGACCCAGAAATTCCTTAGCTTTCGCAATCTCTGCGTCCCACTTACTTAACTGTTCCGGACTAAGGAAATTAACCAACCGCGCCCTAAGACCCTCGCGATTGGCCTGAACCTTTTGGACTATGTCCGCCCTGGAGGCGTTAGGATTATCGTGCAAGTACACCTGCACCTTCTCTCGAGCTTCGAGCATGAACGCTTGCAGTTTCTCTTTCTGTTCATCCGAGAGATTTAACGAGGAACCGAATCTCTTCAGTTCGTCTCCTACCTGGGTACGTTGTTCTGGAGTTAGAGGCATTCTTTGTAATCTCTCCTTGGCATTGATGTAGGGTGTTGGAGAGATTGATTCATTGCCGTCCTAGGAAGTTGGCTTTCGCGTTAAGCAGCATGCCTGGGCTGATCCGCTGCTGCCCTGGGATGTTGCTCCATTGACCCTGCCTGAATTTCCTAGTTCCACACCGAAGACACACGGTAATCGCTGCGCACAGAATGGGCCACCCGGCTTGAAGAAACTCGGGACACGAGCCTCGCGCCGATGAACGCAGGGTCTCTCGACTCGGTGGTTTTTCCTGCGAAGTTGGGAATAGAAGCACAATTCATCTCCCCGCCCTTTCGCCGACGGAACGCGAATCGGACGGGCACTCGGCCCCGCTCCGAATCGATACGGCGTCATCGTCGAGATCGCGTCAACGATCACCCGCTTTGCTTAGTGCATGCTCAATGCGCCGATCGGGAACCAGCCAGATCAGTGCGACGACTACATAAATGATCTGCGCGATCCACGCGTTCCATATCGTGGTGATGATCGCCAGCATGTAGAGGGTCGGAGAGAGCTTTCCCTTCCAATCCTTGCCAATAGCTTTCTTAAGCACGGATTCAGAGCCTTCGTGCTTGATGATCGTCTGCTGCAGGATCCAGTAAGCTGTTCCCGCCAGAAAGAGTACGGCGCCATAAACGGCGGAGGGAGCACTGGCAAAATGGTTCTCGCCCATCCATCCCGTGACGAAGGGAAAGAGCGACAACCAGAACAGCAAATGAAGGTTTGCCCAGAGCATCGAGCCAGTCACGCGGCTGGTCGCGTGCAGCATGTGATGATGGTTGTTCCAGTAAATGCCTACGTAGACGAAGCTCAGCACATAGCTGAGGAACGTGGGCAGCAGAGGACGCAGCGCGCTCAACTGCTCTCCGTGCGGCACCTTCAGTTCGAGAACCATGATGGTGATGATGATGGCAATCACGCCGTCGCTGAACGCTTCGAGTCTCCCCTTATTCATGGAAGCCCCTTTTTGGATTGATTATCGCCGGAGCCAATTGTATCGGCACGCATCATCGGCATTTCCCGCAGCCGGCTGAAGCCGCGCCCCTCAAAGCTGTTTTTGGAAGATGCGATGGCGCGTGAAGTTCGGCGTCTATGTTTATTGGAGACGGCGCTACCTTCAGACCATGTGCGATTGAAAAGCTTCCACGCAATCGGCTAGAATCGCCCCCCGCAGCAGCAACGAATGGAACGCGCCTATCGCAATCTCGGCTACGTCTTGATTGTTCTGGTGCCGATCTTCATCGCTGGTTTCTGGATTCCCTATCTATCTGAGATCCCACACTTCGACGAGTCGATTACGGCCGCTGTCCATATACACGCCGCTTTGCTGTTTTGCTTTCTTGGCTTGCTGATCGTTCAGCCGCTGGCGATACGCTACCGGGCATTTTCCACGCATCGCGCTCTGGGGAAGCTGTCGAACATCTTGATCCCGATTGCTCTCGTGTTCTCGGTGATGATGTTGTTCAAGGAATATCGCGAGCATCTGAGCGCGGGCGCAACGATGCACATGGCTCGCAACTCCGAGTTTCTATCGGCGGCTCAGCTTGTTCTTTTTGCGAGTCTCTACGCGGTATCGATCCGGGCGATTCGCATGCGCAATGTCGCGACACATATGCGAGCTATGATTTGCATTGTGTTCATCCTGTTGCCGGCGGGTATGGCAAGGACGCTAGGCTACTGGTTCGACATGCGGCAATCCGCGTCGCAGATGGTCTGCCTTGCGCTGATCGATGCGTTCCTGGTTTCCCTTATTGTGTTCGACCGGCGACGCCAGTCCTCCGCTCGCCCTTACATCATGGTGCTCGGGGCGTACATCGCGATCGAGGCCATCTGGATCATGCTCGGGCGCCCAGTCTGATTTAGCATCCTAGCGCGGCGGTACAAATAGCTGGTCTATGGTCAGACGATAGCTTGCGTGGGGGTTGCGCACTCAGGAAACAAGTCTACGAACGCGCCTCGCCGTCGGGACTCGCGATGACGACCACGTAACCGTCCGGGTCACGCAGCCACATCTCCCGGTGTTGCGGGTTGGGATTCACATGTGGCTCCAGGATCACCTCTGCCTGCAATGCGCGGGCTCGGTCAACGACCGCGTCAAAATTGCTCACCTCAAACCAGAGAAGGACTCCATGACCTGATGGTGCTTCGCCGGGGTTGGTGAGATTTGGGTGATCCTCCTTATCCCAAGCATGGAGTTGAAGAACGATTTGACCCGCAAGTTGCACCCGGTCGTAGAAATCACGATGGCTATGGTCCCGGAGGGAATCCGCCCCAAAGCAATTGGCTATACCAGCGACTGCTTGCCCTTACATCCCTGACGGCAATTAATGGCTGAGCGCGGACAAATGTACTTTCCACCATGGATTTTTGCTCCCCGGGGGCACCCCTGGGATCTCCCAATTCAGGAGAACTCGTCCGAAGGAGAGCCTATTCAGCCTTCCTCCGGCGGTGGAAAGTACATCCGACAGCATGCCGCGCCGGTTTACGTGAACCAAAATTGCGAAACTCTCGGGTAACATGCTCTGTCCCGTCTTAGCGGCGGGTTGAGGAGCTCGCAGGGGCATGAATCTGATGAATTTTCCGCTTATCGTTTTCGTTTTGTCGCTTGCTTTGCTTTATCTGGCCGCATGGTTCGGCAGCCGCCGCAAACGGCATTCCCCGTTACCCGAAGAAGAGCGGAGCGATTTCGATCTCGTGCTCAGCGCGACATTGACGCTGCTCGGACTTCTGATCGGCTTCACCTTCTCGATGGCGATCAGCCGCTACGATCAGCGCAAGCTTTACGAAGAGGCCGAAGCTAACGCGATTGGCACAGAATATGTACGCGCTGATCTGCTGCCCGCCGCCGATGGTGCGAAGGTGCGTGATCTGCTGAAGAAATACCTCGACCAGCGCTTATTGTTCTACACCACTCGCATTCCTCGGGAACTTGCGAAGGTCAACGCGGACACCGCTGAACTGCAGAACGAACTGTGGTCGGCTGTCCGGCCGCAAGCGGCTGCGCAACCAACTCCGATTACTGCGCTCGTAGTTTCCGGAATGAACGACGTGCTGAACTCGCAGGGATACACGCAGTCGGCGTGGTGGAATCGCATCCCGATTGCGGCTTGGGTGCTGATGGCAGCCATTGCCATCGGCGCTAACCTACTGATCGGCTACGGCACGCGCTGGACGGATTGGCGGCTACTGCTGATCGTGCCGCTTGCCATCGCTCTTTCATTTTTCTTGATTTCCGATATCGATAGTCCGCGCGGCGGCGCGATTCGTGTTGCTCCGAGAAACCTGCTGAGCCTCTCGCATTCGTTGGCTGCACAGTGATTTCAAGGCTTCAGCGGGCGTCCGACAGGGGAAGATATATCTGAAAACGAGTATCGCCCGGCTTCGATTCCACCTGCACATTTCCCTGGTGTCGCCTAATGATCCGTTGCACAGTGTCCAAGCCCAGGCCAGTTCCCTCGCCAACTTTTTTGGTGGTAAAGAAAGGCTCGAAAATGTGCGCCTCAACCTCGGAGGGGATTCCTGGGCCGTTGTCGCCGATCTCGACCACAACGCTGCCATCTTCACGGTAAGTGCGAATCCGAAGCTGGCCCTTCCCTTTCATCGCATCAATGGCGTTGTCGATGATGTTGGTCCACACCTGGTTAAGCTCGCTTCCGAACGAATTCACCAGCAACGGCACAGGCTCGTACTCGCGCTGTACGATGATCCCCTTCTTCAGCTTGTGATTCAGGATCGTGAGTGTGTTCTCCAGGCTCCTTACCACGTCCACGTTCTGGACGGGAGCCTGATCCATGTACGTGTATTCCTTGATCGCGCGCACCAACTCGGAAATGCGCGATGTGCTGCTTTCGATCTCGTTCAACTGATTGGCAATGTCCACAAGCGAAGCAATCCGGACCAGCGCCGCGCGAGCGATATCGGGACCAAGTTTCTCAAAGAGCGCTTCCAGAGTTTCAGGAGGAAACTTCTTGCGCGCAAGATCGGCCGCCAATTGCCAAAGGTCGTTCTGACCATGACTGCGGAGAAGAGAGTCGAGCTCTTCCTCGAGCGTGCTCTGCGTAAGCAGATCGGGTGGCGGATCGTCGGACTTCACCAGCGAATCTTCCAGCTTCTCGATATCGGCACGCTGTTCTGGCGTCAGGTTCTTGCGCCCAAGCTCCAGGCTCGCATCGCGGATGCAGAAGAGGGTCTCTCGCAGCTGGCTTGCGGCGCGTTTTGCAGCCGACGCAGGATTATTCAACTCGTGCGCGAGTCCCGCAGAAAGTTTCCCGAGAGCAGCAAGCCGGTCGCGCTGCTGCTCCATGCGCGTGACCTCGCGAATCCGATCCGACATCAGCCCGACCAGTCGTTTCGCCAACTCGGGCATCTTCTGCACGAGCTCGGGAAATCCGGTCGCTGGGAATCGAAGCAGTCGACCGTCAGTAAGCGCTCGCCCCGTCACCGTAAATTGCTTCATGCGGGAAAACGGCAGCGTTCCCGTAATGTCGCCAGGCTCCAGCGTAAAGATAAATATCTCGCCGCCCAATTCACCGCGCCCCTGCAACTGCCCGTCCAGCACGACATACATCGCATCCGCGGGGTCGCCTTGTCGCGAGTACGTCTCGCCGGCCTTGAGTTGCATCTCTTCCGTCATGCCGAGAAACCAGTCAAGCTGATCATCAGGAAGATCGGTGAACTCCGATACTTTGCGCAATTCGGTCTTGTCAGCCATTTATACCTTGCTCAAATACTGATGGATGAATTGCACCGCGACCGAGCCTTCTCCCACGCCAGAGGCGACACGTTTCACCGAACCGTGGCGAACATCGCCGACCGCGAAGATACCGGGAACATTCGTTTCCAGCAAGAAAGGATCGCGTTCCAGACTCCATCCCTTCGGATGATCACCGTCACGAATCAGGTCGGGACCAGTCAGAACGAATCCGCGTTCGTCGCGCTCGACTACTCCAGAAAGCCAGTCCGTCCTCGGCAACGCGCCTATAAAGATGAACATAGAGCTTGCTGGAACACGCTCAACTTTATTTGTGTCCGAACAAAGCACCGATACTTCTTCCAGGTGCGTGTCGCCGTGTACTTCAGCAACACTGGCATGCGACCAAAGCTGAATGTTCGGCGTCGCCTTGATTTGATCGATCAGGTATCGCGACATCGTGTTGGAGAGCGAGTCGCCACGCAACAGCATCACGACTTTATCCGCGTATTTGGAAAAGTTCATCGCGGCTTGGCCAGCCGAGTTCGCACCGCCAACGACGTAAACAATTTCGCCCTTACACGACAGCGCTTCCGTTGTTCCACCACCGTAGTAGACGCCCGCACCTTGCAATCGATCGATTCCGGGAGCCGCAAGTCGTCGCCATTGCACCCCGGTAGCAACCATCAAAGCGTGACAGGAGATTTCCTCTCCGTCAGCCATCTTGATGAAGCGGTAAGGGTCTTCCGCTCTGACCGACACCACTTCCTGCGGCGCGAGAATTTCCACACCGAAGCGCTGCGCCTGAACCACGGCACGGCGTGCCAACTCGCCGCCACTCAGACCGCTCGGGAATCCAAGATAATTCTCAATGCGCGAACTCATCCCGGCCTGGCCACCTGGCGCTTCCTTCTCGATGATGACGGTGTTCAAACCTTCAGAGGCGCCATAAACGGCCGCCGCCAGACCCGCTGGACCACCACCGACGATGGCAAGATCATAGAAGTTAGTTTGTGCACGCGTGCGCAAACCCACTTTCTGCGCGACTTCCGCCGGCACACTTTCCAGCAGCTTCGTACCATCGGGAAACAGGACAACCGGAAGATTGTGTACCTCCGGACCCAGAGCTTCCATCAATCGCTTGGTCTCCGGATCGTTCGCAGCGCCCTCGATGTCGATCCACTGGTATGGAACGCGATTGCGCGCCAGGAAATCCCGCAGCTCATAGGACTTCGGCGACCAGCGCGTGCCCAGCACGCGAATCCCCTGAAATGCGGGATGGTAGGAAGCTCTCCAGTCGTCCAGCAGATCATCGAGTTGAGGATAGAGGTGCTCAGTCGGCGGATCCCACGGCTTCAAGAAGAAGTAGTTGATGCTCGCTTCGTTAATCGCACTGATCGCCGCGCTGGTATCGGCATAGGCGGTCAGCAACGCGCGTTTCGCATCCGGGAAGATCCGCATGCCTTCCAGCAGAAATCCCACGCCGTCCATGTTCGGCATGCGTTGATCTGCCAGCATCAAAGCCACGCTGTCATTGCGCAGCTTCAACTGCTTCAGCAGGTCCAGCGCTGCTTCGGGAGAATCACTCCCTATCACTCGATAGTCGGCTCCATATTGCGACCGCAGGTCGCGTTCAATCGCCCGCAATACGTCGCGATCGTCGTCCACGCTCAGAAGAACAGGTTTCGCCATATAAGTCCCAGATTAAAAGGATGCAGACGTTCAGATGCCCCGACGTCTTGTTAGATACAGATAGCCGCTAGTGGTCGCTGAGTTATATGTTTTGGCTGAAAAATACGCCAAATTTTCTATGAGGCCACCAGCTCTTCTTGCGCCGCCGTTTCCTGTTTGCGCGACGAGCCTGGCAACAGGTTCTTCAAAGTAACGTATAAGACTGGAATAAACAGCAGGTTCAGCACCGTCGAAAACAACATGCCGCCAACAATCGCTGTTCCCACCGAGTGGCGTCCCAGCGCTCCGGCACCGGTCGCGAAATAAAGCGGCAGTACGCCAAGAATGAACGCGAACGAAGTCATCAGGATCGGGCGCAAGCGTAGCTCGGCAGCCTCAATTGCAGCGTCGGTGATGCTGCGGCCGCGTTCGATCAGTTGTTCGGCGAACTCCACAATCAGAATTGAATTCTTCGCCGACAGACCAATCAGCATGACAAGTCCAATCTGTACATAAACGTCATTCACGAGGCCGCGAGCGAAGACGAACAGCAATGCGCCGAGGACGGCCATCGGCACTGCAAGCAAGATGATGAATGGCAGCGCAAAGCTTTCATACTGCGCCGACAGCGTCAGATATACGACTAGCAGGCCGAGCGCGAAAATGATGATCGCCTTGCCACTGGCTTCTACTTCTTCCAAAGCCAGGCCGGTCCAACTGAACGACATGCCCTGCAACATGTTCTGCCTGGCAAGTTCTTCCATCGCTTTCAGACCCTGTCCGGAGCTGAATCCGGGCGCAGCCGCGCCATCAATTTCCGCCGAACGGAACAGGTTGTAGTGGTTAATCACCTGTGGTCCCGACGTCTCCTGCAGCGAAACAATGTTCCCAAGTGGCACGAGCCCGCTCGTGTCAGAGCGCACGTAGTATTGCCGCAGATCGCGCGCCGTCATGCGGAACGGTTCATCAGCCTGCACATAAACGCGGTACGAACGATTGTTGAAGTCGAAATCGTTCACGTATTGCGATCCCATGTAGACGCCCAGCGCCTGCGATACCTGGCTGATGGGAACGCCCATCGCTTTTGCCTTGGCACGGTCGATCTGAACCAACTGCTGCGGGTCGTTGGCCGTGAAACTGGTGAACAGCCCCGTCAAATCCTTTCGCTGACGGCTGGCAGCGACGATCTTGTGCGCGGTGTTATCCAGGTCCTGCAGCGTGTTGCGGCCAAGATCCTGTAACTCGAACTGGAATCCACCAAAGCTGCCGATACCCTGAATCGCGGGGGGCTCAAACGCCACGACAATCGCACCCGGCACGCCGAACAGCTTCGGCGATACGCGCGCAACGATCTCGCTGGCCGAGTGTCCTTTTCCTTTGCGCTCGTTAATCGGCTTCAGTGGCGCGAAGATCAGTCCGTAGTTGGACGCACTCCCGCCAGTAAGGGAGAAGCCCGGTACAGCAAAGGTTCCAAACACGTCCGGATCAGCACGAAGAATCTCCTCCGCCGCTCGCGAGACGTTCGTTGTATAGGTGAGCGAAGCACCCGGCGGCGCCTGCACGACCACGATGAAATAGTTCTGGTCTTCCTGCGGGACGAACCCAGTCGGCACCCGAAGATACATGTAAGCCGTTAACGCTAACCCGCCCAGGAACAGCACCACCATCACGTACCGGATTTTTAGAACGCCGGTAATGATCTTTCCGTAGACTCGCCCTGTGCCGTGAATCGCGCGATCGATTCCATGCGCGACGGTCCGATAACCCTGCGACAGCCACTCGATTCGCGTCCAGTCGAAAATCGAATACTTCTTCTCTTCTCCGCGCAGGAGGATGGCCGCAAGAGCCGGCGACAACGTAAGCGCGTTGAAGAGAGAGATTGCGATGGAGAAGGCGATCGTCAGAGAGAACTGCTTGTACAGAATTCCCGTTGTGCCGGGGAAAAACGATACCGGCACAAACACCGAGATCAGCACCAGCGACGTAGCGACCACTGCGCTCGCCACTTCCGACATTGCCACGGACGTCGCAGTGTGCGGATCGGTGCCATCTTCGTTGATATGGCGCTGAGCATTTTCAATCACCACGATGGCGTCGTCTACGACGAGCCCCGTGGCCAACGTGATTCCGAACAGAGTCAGTGAGTTGATCGAGAAATCAAAAATCTTGATGAAGGCGAACGTACCGATTAACGAAACTGGAATGGTGACTGCTGGAATAATGGTGGCGCGCCAATCCAACAGGAAGAAGAAGATCACGATCACAACGATGATGATCGCTTCCTCCAGCGTTCGTACCACTTCCTTCACCGAATCGCCAACGACCGTGGTCGTGTCGAACGCGATCACGTATTTAATGCCTGGGGGAAACGACTTCGCTAGTTCGATCAGTTCGGCCTTTGCCGCTTTATCCACTTCCAGAGCATTTGCATTCGAGAGTTGTTGCACACCGACGCCGATGGCCTCATGACCGCTGTACATGAGATTCGTGTCGTAACTCTCGGCCCCAATCTCGGCGCGTCCCACATCCTTCAGCTGGATAATTCCATTCGGCGTGTTTTTGAGGATGATGTTCTCGAACTCGCGTGGGTCAGACATGCGTCCGACTACGCGCAACGTAACCTGGAAGTTCTGTTTCGGATCGGATGGCGGACGTCCCAACTGGCCAGCCGGAATTTCCACGTTCTGCTCTTGCAACGCGGAAATCACATCAGCCGCGGTTAACTGACGAGCAGCCAGCTTCGTCGGATCAAGCCATATGCGCATCGCGTACTTGCGCTCGCCGAAGATGACCACATCGCCTACGCCGGGAATTCGTTTCAGCGCGTCTTTGACGTAAACGTCGAGATAGTTCGAAATGTACTGGTTCGAAAGGCTGTTATCGGGAGAGAAGAAACCCGCAGCGAATACGAAGTTCGGATTCGCCTTAGTGATCGTGATTCCGGTGTTCTTGATCTCCTGCGGAAGGCGTCCGGTGGCAGTCGCCACGCGATTCTGCACGTCAACGGCGGCTACATTCAGATCGTAACCAGTACGAAAAGTCACATTGATGTTGCTGGTGCCGTCGTTCGAACTCGTCGAGGTGATGTAGTGCATTCCTTCGACGCCGTTGATCTGCTGCTCCAGAGGCGTGGTCACCGCGGACTCGACGACCTGGGCGTTCGCGCCGACGTAGTTGCTGGTAACCGTGACCTGCGGAGGGGCCAGATTCGGATACAGCGAAATCGGCAGCGTCGGGATGCAGACAGCTCCCGCCAGAATGATCAGCAAAGCGCAGACGGTCGCGAAAATCGGACGCTTAATGAAAAAATCGACCAAAGAGATATCCCTCCGGCAGCTCTCGTTCCGCAGCCGTTTCCTATGGACTGAAAGAGTTTTTTCTAAAAGTTAGCTGATGGGGTGAACCGGCACGCCGTCGATCAGGAACTGAATGCCAGAAACAATTACCTTGTCCCCAGGATTTAGACCGCTCGTCACCACGTAGTCATTCCCCACTGTATCGCCGAGAACGACCGCCTTCTGCTTAGCGACTGTCCCGTGCTCTCCCTGCGCAGCAACATAGACGAATGGCTGACCACCAATGCGCGCAACTGCGAGAACAGGAACTTTCGGCGCCGGAGCGGTGCTCCACACCACGCGAGCTTTCACCAGCTGCGAATTGCGAAACTTGTCGAGGGACGCATGAATTGGCGCCTTTACCAGGACGCCCTGCAACGCGTTGTCGACCTGCTGAGAGATGAAATCAATCTTCGTCTTCTCGATCAGCTCGCCTCGGCTGGTGACGATCTCCACCGGAAGTCCCATGCGTATATCCGACGAAAGTTCCGTCGGGATATAGATGTAGGCTTCCAGGTCTTTGTTCTCGTCGACTGTGGTTAGCACTGTCTGCGGAGAAACGTAATCACCGAGATGCACCGGGATATCGCCTACAAGACCATCAAAGGGCGCCACCAGGTTGTAATAAGCCAGCTGGCGTTGCTGGGTCACAGTCGCAGACCGGGAAGCTTCCCAATCAGCTTTCGCGTTCTCATACGCCTGAACTGCGAGGTCGTAACTCTGCTTGCTCGTCACTCCCGCTTCGTACAGCCTGCGCTGACGTTCTACTTCCGTCTGGTTGTAGACGTAGGTCGCCTTCTTCTGCGCCTCGGTACTGGTTTGCTGATTCACCGTAGCTTCCTGCTTCAGTGGATCGATGGTCATCAACACTTGTCCCGCACGCACGTGATCCCCGGACTTAACGAGAATGCGCGTCAGCGAGCCATCTACTTGCGGCTGAATCGTGGCTGAGCGCCGCGACTTCACCGTTGCTACGTATTCATCGGAGCGCGCTACTGGCGACAACGACACAGTCTGCGTTTGCACGGGGAGCGCTTGCGGTGCGGGCGGCTGCTTCGCCTCCGTATTGCTGCACCCAGAGTGAACGAGCAGAACCACACCCACTAGAGTCCCAAGCCAAATCTGCCACACCCTCTTCAAGTTGCCGATCCTCCAAAATACGCTTTGAAAGGAGAAGATGCTTTTTGCCCTGAAACGGATTCAGTTTGTATATGTTCAGAGACGTCGGATTCGGAGTTCTATCACGCCAAATTCCGCGCCTGCAGGCGATTGCACGGGGCATTTCGTAAAGCGGAAGGTCGAGGGCTTGTGAGCGTCGCTTCAGAGTTCTGGCTGTAGTTAGGAACACCTTAAAATCGAATTGTGTAGCCGCTGGAGATCTGGAAATTTCCCTGATTGACGTAGTATTCCGTCGATTGCATGCTGCCCAAGGGAGACAAACGTGGATTTGGATAGTCCCGCAGATAGCGGACCAGAGTTGTGCCAACATCAAATCTTAGAGTCGACGATCGGGAGGGATACACCTCAAAAACTCCTCCGGTATCCACGGCGAGCCGGCTCAGACTGTCGAACGATTTCGCATCTCCGCCGGGCCACGCTTTCTCGTAATAGATAAAGCCTGGACGGAATTTACCGAAGAGCCCCCAATTTTTCCCCTGGTGGCCAAACTTCGTGCCGAACAAACCCTGGACTGTCGGACCGCCGTTGCTGGCGCCCGTCGGAAACAGGTTCACTTCGCTATCGAAGAAGAGATTTCGCAGAATCCGATAGCTGTAGTTGAAACCGATCCCGGAATTGTAGCTGCGGCAACCGATGCAGTCGCTGCGCACTCCCGGCAAGGTCACGCTGGTGAATTGAACACCAACACTCTTGCGGTTCTCTTTCCACTCTTTGTCGCTGGTGGAAGGAGTTGCGGGCGGCCGCGTGGTGCCAGCTAAATGATTTTCCGGGATCGGCCACTGCCACGGCAGTTTGCCCATGAATAGGCCGGCAAAACTGCGACTAGGCTCAAGCGCGGTCCGCAATATCTTGCCACCGATCACGGCGTGATTCTCCGCGACCTTCGCGACAACATATTTGTCCAGGGTGTCTTCTAACATCACCCAGCCCATTCCAACAACCGGCGTCAGGACCCAGTCAGACAGTCCCGTGTTGTTGGTCGGCGGCTTGGGATCTTTTGGATCATTCAGGCACGAGAGCTTGATACCGCAGCCAGGAACATAGAACCACCCTCCCGCATTTCCAATGCTGGTTTCACTCAAGGGTCCCACTTTCCACTGCACTTCAAAGGCTGCCGCCCATGCCATTCCTTTAAGACGGTTCGTCCAGTATTTGTGGTTCTTTCCGATTTGCAGCGAGCCAGCTCCTGGACTGTTCTGAATGAAAATGCGACTGGCAACCGCGCCTTGCAATGGGTGACCGATGTCGTTTACCAGGAAATCGTCTCCGTCGCCCCAACGTCCAAGATCGTAGCCCTTGTAGGACGCAAACCAGTTATGGAAGAAGGTGGAATGGGCGAGCGTGTACCGTAATCCCGGATCATCCGCAATTCGAAACGCATGCTGTAGCATCAAGAACTCGAATGATTGCCGCAATGCGCTGCGAACATGGAATCGCTGCTGTGGTAGCACCTGGCTTGCTACGACTGGCTGTGGCTTTATCAGCATCTCCATCGTGAACTGGTTCCTGCCAGGACTGGTCAATTCCGATGTTCTCGAGTAATCCTCCCGACGCGACGATGAGTCCTCTCCGACGGTCAGCGGTGAGATGTAACATCCAGCCGCTAGCGACCACGGATCACCATCCAGCGCTTCCATGTTTCCGTTGTCATCGATCTCAGGAGCATTCGTTAACAACTCCAGGCAGTTGGGCTGGCCCAGAGCGGCCACTGTAAGCATTAAGGCGAATGCGAGAAACAGCGCGGAATGTCTGCACAAGCAGGAGAGGAATCTCACAGAGGCTCGCGCCAGATGCTGGCTCGATGAACTGCTTTGTGACCAGACGTCCGCATGTAAGTCGAGTGACAAGAAATCTGCACCTCTCCTACAAATCAGTCAGAGCAGTTCAGTAAACGAATCAAAGTTAGGTTGGTTCCGCGGCTTTCGGAACTCTAAGAACTGCTAGTGGCAGTTCATTCCACCTCTGCTGCGCAGCAGAGTGCTTCCCACAACATCCCTGAGATGCAGTGTTGAATAATTCTTGAAGCCCCAGTGTGGAATGCATTTTTCGCAAAGCGCCGACGAGAACCGGCAATCCTGCAAGAAAGCTTTTTTAGGAATTCTGGATCGCGAAAAAAACAGAGGGTGCGCGGGACGAACAAAGAAGCTGGTCGCCGGTGCGCTAGCAGATTTGTAATTCTAATTGCGGCCGCCTGACGTCGATGCGTCGACATCCATCGACTCGCACGAGCCAATGTCCAATCATCTCCCGACATTTTGAATTTGCGTAACACTCAACAAAACCAATGAGATCGCTAGTGGATCGCAATTGGCATGCTAGCTGCACTAGTTGAGAAGTTCCTTCAGGGATTCTGCTTTGAGGTACTCAGCAGCTTCCCGGCATTAATTCGGGTGAGAAGATGTGGATTGTCCGGCTCGCATTACGTCGTCCTTATACATTTGTGGTACTTGCTCTGCTCCTGTTGATTCTGGGACCACTTGTCATTTTCCGTACGCCGACTGACATACTCCCGAATATCAACATTCCAGTTGTAAGCATCATCTGGAATTACAGCGGGTTCAACTCACAGGACATGAGTGATCGCATCGTGTCGATCACTGAGCGAACGCTGACCACTACTGTCGACAACATCGAGCACATCGAGTCGCAATCACTGAACGGCATTGCTGTCGTAAAAGTCTTTTTCCAACCTTCCGCGAATGTTGAAAGGGCAATCGCCCAGGTAACCGCAATCTCGCAAACGCAACTCCGGCAGCTGCCACAAGGGACAACACCGCCGCTGGTCATCAGCTATAGCGCCTCCAGTGTGCCCATCCTGCAGCTCGCACTATCAGGGCAGGGGCTTTCCGAGCAGCAACTGAATGACTTTGGCCTGAACTTCATTCGCACTCGATTGATCACCGTTCCGGGCGCTTCCGTTCCTTATCCATATGGAGGAAAGCAGCGTCAGGTTCAGGTCGATCTCAATACAAACGCGTTGCAGGCGCGCGGACTGTCTCCCTCCGACGTAGTGAACGCGATCAGCGCACAAAACCTGATCCTGCCTGCGGGCACCTCGAAGATCGGTTCGAAAGAGTATGACGTTGATATCAACAGCGCGCCGAAGACAATTGCCGAGCTGAACAATCTTCCCATCAAGACCGTTGGCAGCACTACAACGTACATTCGCGATGTGGCGTGGGTACGCGACGGCTTTCCGCCGCAAACGAATATCGTCCGGGTGAACGGCCAGCGCGCTACTCTGCTGACCATTCAAAAAGCAGGCAATGCGTCCACCCTGAGTGTGATTTCCGGTATCAAGGCGATGCTTCCGCAGATCAAGGCTTCCCTGCCTCCGAGCCTGCGAATCGACCCGCTGGCCGATCAATCCATTTTTGTGCGGGCCTCAATCAGTGGTGTGATCCGTGAAGCGGGCATTGCCGCATGCCTCACCGGGCTAATGATCTTAATCTTCCTCGGTAGCTGGAGAAGCACGCTGATCATCGCAGTTTCGATTCCGCTCTCGATCTTGTCGTCGATTCTCGTGCTCAGCGCGCTGGGAGAGACGATCAACATCATGACGCTTGGCGGACTTGCCCTGGCCGTCGGCATCCTGGTCGACGACGCCACCGTGGAAATCGAAAACATCAATCGCAACATCGCCGAAGGCAAAGAGATCGAGCATGCCATTCTGGATGGCGCTGCGCAGATCGCCGTTCCGGCATTTGTATCGACCTTGTCGATCTGCATTGTGTTCGCTCCGATGTTCCTGCTGACAGGCGTCGCACGGTATCTCTTTGTCCCCTTGGCCGAGGCCGTGGTATTCGCGATGCTGGCTTCTTACCTCCTGTCACGCACGTTGGTACCTACGATGGCGAAGTACTTGCTCCGCGGCCATGAACAGGAAGCTGGTCATATCCCCGCAAACAGCAAGAATCCGCTGGTGCGATTGCAATTTCGTTTTGAGCAGTCTTTCGAGAAACTTCGCGACCGCTATCACGGGTTGCTGGAAAGCTGCCTCCATCACCGGCGATCTTTCCTGCTGGCGTTTCTAGGATTCGCTGCTCTCTCGCTCGTAATGATCGTTCCATGGCTGGGACAGGATTTCTTCCCCAGCGTCGACAGCGGTCAATTTACGTTGCACCTCAGGGCTCCAACGGGAACGCGTATTGAAGATACGGCGCGAGTCTGTGACCTTGTGGATCAGTACATTCGTGGACAGATTCCTTCGCACGAGATATCGAGCATCATCGACAACATTGGATTGCCGTACAGCGGCATCAATTTGTCGTACAGCAGTTCGGCTCCGATCGGTCCTGAGGACGCTGACATCCTCGTGAGCTTGTCGCCGGATCACCATCCGACGGCGAAATACGTTCACGATTTGCGTGCGGGCTTGGCAACTAACTTTCCCGGCGTGACCTTTGCGTTCCTTCCGTCTGACATCGTCAGTCAGATTCTGAATTTCGGTTTGCCTGCGCCGATCGACATCCAAGTCGTGGGCAACGATCAGGACGGAAACGAAAAATATGCGGGCATGCTCCTGCAAAAAGTACGCAATGTGCCGGGCACGGCGGATCTCCGTATCCAACAGCCTACGGATCAACCGAAGCTCCATATTTACGTGGATCGCACCAAAGCCAATGCGATCGGCTACACCGAGCGCGATGTCGCCAACAATCTTTTGGTTTCGCTGAGCGGAAGTTTCCAAACTTCGCCTACCTTCTGGCTCGATCCCAAGAGCCACGTGAGTTACCAGATCGCGACGCAAACGCCGCAATACCGGGTCAACTCTCTTCAGGATCTGGAAAACATCCCGATCACCGGGCCGAATCCGAATGCTCCGCCGGAAATTCTCGCGAGCCTCGCTTCCATTCAGCGCGGTGTGGGATCAGCCGTCATCTCGCACTATGACATTCAACCTGTCGTCGATATCTATGGAGCGGTACAAGGGCGCGACCTGGGAGCGGTATCGCGGCAGATTTCGCAAATCGTGAATGACACGCAGAGCCAGCTTCCTCGTGGATCGCGCGTGATCATCCGTGGACAGGTTAAGACCATGCGCTCGTCCTACATCGGATTACTGGGCGGACTGGCGTTCTCCATTCTTCTTGTCTACCTGCTCATTGTTGTGAACTTTCAGTCGTGGCTTGATCCCTTCATCATCATCTCCGCATTGCCTGCGGCACTCGCAGGGATCGCATGGTTCCTATTTGTTACAGGCACCAGGCTGAGCGTCCCGGCGTTGACGGGATCCATCATGTGTATGGGAGTGGCTACGGCGAACAGCATTCTGGTCGTGAGCTTTGCGACCGAGCAGATGCAGGAGGGCAAAGATGCCGTCTCAGCCGCGCTCGAAGCCGGCTTCACACGTTTCCGTCCGGTATTGATGACGGCGTTGGCAATGATGATCGGCATGGTCCCAATGGCAATTGGTATGGGTGAAGGCGGTGAGCAAAACGCACCGTTAGGCCGCGCAGTGATCGGTGGCTTGCTCTTCGCCACGACGGCAACTTTATTTTTCGTTCCTGTTTTCTTCAGCGTCGTCCACGGACTTCGCGCCCGAGTCCGGGAAGAGGAAGAAGAGGAAATTGAAGCAGCATAGCGATTCGAACTGATTTGGGGTCTTTATGAATATCGAGCAGTCACCAGAAGATGAGATCGTTAGCGTGGAGCCTACGCCCAACACACCCCCAGCATCGCAAAGCCGGAAACAGAGACACTGGGTTGTCGTCGTAGTCGCGTTCCTCGTGGTTGCGGCAGTGTACGTCGGCGGAGTGTTGCCGCGCGTGAAAGCACGTGCGGCGCTCAAGACAGAAACTGCAGAAATGGCGATCCCGACTGTCGCAGTTGTTCAGCCGCAGGCGACCGCACCAACGCAGGAACTGGTTCTACCGGCGAACGTTCAACCTTATATAGTTGCGCCCATCTACGCGCGGACGAATGGCTATCTCAAGGCCTGGTACGTTGACATCGGTGCGCACGTCAAGCAGGGACAGTTGCTCGCTGTCATCGAGACGCCTGAGATCGATCACCAACTGCAACAGGCGCGCGCAAATCTGGGAACCGCGCAAGCCAATCTCAATCTGTCGCGAATTACGGCAGATCGGTTCCAGGGACTGCTCAAGTCGAACTCTGTCTCCCAACAAGATACGGACAATGCAGTGGGCACCTACGACGCGAATCAGGCCATCGTGCAATCGAATTCGGCGAATGTGAAACAGCTCGAGGCATTGCAATCGTTCCAGAAGATTTATGCGCCCTTCGACGGCATCATCACCGTTCGCAATACAGATGTGGGCGCCCTCATCAATTCCGGCAGTGGTGGTGGCCCAACTACGCAGCTTTTCCAGATAGCGCAACCGCAGAAGCTACGCGTCTACGCAAATGTGCCGGAAGCCTATTCCAAAGCTGTCCGTCAAGGCATGACGGCGCAACTCACTCTGGCGGAATTCCCGGGCCGCCAGTTTGAAGGCAAGCTGGTGCGAACGGCCGAAGCGATCGATCCGGCTACTCGCACCTTGCTTGTCGAAATCTCCGTGAACAATCCAACGGGCACACTGTTCAGCGGCTCCTATGCCGAGGTTCACATCAAGCTGCCTGGCGGCGCCTCGACCTTTACGATTCCCGTGAGCGCACTTTTGTTCCGTTCGGAAGGATTGCGCGTGGCGACCGTGCAGAATGGCGATCGCGCACAATTGGTGCCGGTCACGGCCGGGCACGATTTTGGTGATCGCATCGAGATCGTCGCTGGGCTAAAGGGTGGCGAGTCAATCGTTCTGAACCCACCGGACTCGATCAGTTCCGGACAGCCGGTGCGCGTCAGTCATGCTTCGACGCCGGGAGGAGTGTGATGTTGGCGCACAGACTCTCGTATCGCTCAAATACTTTTGTTCTGTCAACTCTCGCTCTGCTGGCAGCAATTGTTCTGGCTAGTTGCACAGTAGGTCCGAAGTACCAGCGCCCGCCGGTTCCAGCGCCTCCGGAGTTTAAGGAAACGGGAAACTGGAAACCTGCTCAGCCATCGGACGCGATGCTCAAGGGTAACTGGTGGGAACTTTTCGGCGATCCTCAACTGAATTCGCTCGAAGCTCAGGTCAACGTGAGCAACCAGAATCTGAAGGCCGCGCAACAACAATTCCTGCAGGCTCGTTCGCTGATCAAGTTCAACCGTGCGGACTACTTCCCCACGGTTTCCGTCAATCCTTCCGCTACACGCACACGCGAGTCGGCGAACCGTCCGCTGCTCATTACGAGCGACGGTCAGACGTTCAACGATTTCATTCTTCCTGTCGACGTCAGCTATGAGCCTGATCTCTGGGGACGCGTTCGCCGCACAGTAGAAGAAAGTCGGGAAAATGCGCAGGCGAGTTTTGGAGATCTCGAGAACGTGAGCCTGAGCCTGCATGCAGAACTCGCGATGGACTATCTGCAATTGCGTGGACTGGATGCGGAAGAGCAGCTGCTGACGTCTACAGTGGATGCATTCAAAGAAGCGCTGCAACTCACACTCAATCGTTTCCACGGTGGAGTCGCTTCCGAAGTCGACGTCGCGCAGGCGGAAACGCAACTCAAAACCACGCAAGCTCAGGCGATCGACGTAGCCGTGGCGCGAGCTCAGTTCGAACACGCGATTGCGGTGTTGATTGGCAAACCGCCCGCAACGTTCGCTTTGGCTCCGAATCCACTCACAACGCCTCCGCCCGCGATTCCTCCGGGATTGCCGTCGCAATTACTGGAGCGGCGTCCAGACATCGCGGCTTCGGAGCGCAGGATGGCAGCTGCGAATGCGCAGATCGGAGTTGCCAAGACCGCATACTACCCGTTAGTCAGCTTGGCTGCCTCTGGCGGTTTTGAGACCGCAGCTCTGGGTACACTACTCAACGGTCCGAGTGGACTCTGGTCAATAGGCGGAGCAGCCGCACAAACTATCTTCGAAGGAGGCCGTCGACGCGCAGTCTCCGATCAGGCCCGTGAAGCCTACGACCAGAATGTCGCTAATTATCGCCAGACTGTGCTTACAGCATTTCAGGAGGTTGAAGACAATTTGGCGGCGCAAAGAATTCTCAGCGACGAAAGTCGCACTCAGGATGAAGCTGTTGCCGCAGCCCAACACTCGCTCGATCTTTCCACCACTCGTTACAAAGGCGGAGTCACAACGTACCTGGAGGTGTTAACAGCGCAAAGCGTGGCTCTCTCCGACGAACGCACCGACGTCCAGATACTCGAACGTCGCATGGCCGCAAGTGTTCTGCTGATCAAAGCTCTGGGTGGAGGTTGGGATGTATCGCAGATGCCGACACTGGCCTCCATCGATCACGCCAACGCGACGGCAGGACAATAATGCTGAGCTTAGCTCTCCTGGCGCGGAATGCCGAGCCTGCGCATCTTGTAAATCAGTGTTGTGCGTGGAACGCCCAGACGCGCGGCAGCGCCACTGTCTCCACCCAACACCCATTGCGTTTCTCGGAGTGTCGCAATGATGTGCTCGCGCTCTACGTCTTCCAGTGCAGTTGCTCGGGAAGGCTCAGATCTCGGGGCTCGATCCTGCCGGGAGGAGGAAGTCGGCATTTGCAACTCCGAAAGCGGAGCCAGCAATTCTTCCCCGGGAGAAAGAATGACGGCACGCTCGATGAAGTTTTGCAGTTCCCGAATATTCCCCGGCCAATCGTATCGCATCAGCGCCGTGAGGACTGCGTCCGGAACGTGCCGGATCTTCTTGTTCATCTCGTCGGAATATCTTTCAACGAAGCGTCGCACCAGGTCAGGAATATCCTCAGACCGCTCTCGAAGTGGCGGCAACACGATCGGAAAAACATTCAGGCGATAAAACAGATCCGCACGAAATTGATTGTCTTCGATCATGCGGCCGAGATTTCGATGCGTTGCGGCAATAAGCGCACGTCCACGCGGATTCCGCGTGTGCTTCCCAGGCGCTCGAACTCCTGCTCCTGCAGCACGCGCAACAGCTTCGGCTGCAGTTCCAGAGGTATGTCGCCAATTTCGTCGAGGAAAAGAGTGCCCTTGTTGGCCAGTTCGAAACGACCGATCTTCTGCGAGATCGCTCCTGTGAATGCGCCCTTCTCATGTCCGAACAGTTCGCTCTCCAGCAAGCCGAGCGGGATCGCGGCGCAATTCAGCTTGACGAAGATGTGATCCCGGCGCGAGCTCGTGTTATGGATCGCCCTCGCGATGAGTTCTTTGCCCGAGCCCGTTTCTCCATGAATGAGCACGGTGGAATGCGTCGGAGCGACTGTCTCGACCTGTTTGAGAACGCGCTTAAGTGCGTCGCTGTGGCCGAGGATCTCGTTGAAGTCATGCCCAGTTCGAATTTCGTTTCGGAGATAACCTCTCTCCTCTGCCAACCGTTCTCTGGATTCGTTGACGCGCTCATACTCCAGCGCGTTGTAAAGTGCGATCGCCACCTGATTCGCGACCTGTGTCAGGAATCTGACATCGCACGGGCGGAATGCGTCTTTCTGTCGATCGAGCAGATGAAGCACTCCGAGTTTGCGTTCTTTGTAGGTGATCGGCAAGAAGCATCCCGACTGAAATCCTTCTCCAGCATTCGCCCTCAAAGCGACGGCAGCGAGAGTCGTCGGAGGAGTTCCGAACACAAACGGCTTCCCTGTTGAGTACGCAATGCCCGGGCTGGTGCCATCAATGGGAAGCATCATCGCTTCCTCGATGAAACCTCTGCCGTCGGGATAGTCGAGCCCGACCACGCGCAATCGTTTACCGTCAGGATCCGGCAACGAGAGGCAGGCTGCATCTGATCTCATGGCGCGGCGAACACTGACCGGCACGGACGCGATAAGGTCAGCAAGAGCTAAGTTGGAAGCTACCGCGTTATTCACTTCGAGCAGCAACTTCAGCCGATCGCGCTCTTCACTTACCTCTTGCCGCAACTCATCCAGCTTCTGATAATTCAGCGCATTCTCGACTGCGACCGCTACGTGCCTCGCTACTTGCGACAACACCTCGAGCGACGCCTCGTCGTATGCATTGGGCTGTGTGCTTCCGAAACAAAAGGCCCCCAGCTTCTGCCGCGGAGTGGTGAGTGGCAGGCAGCAAAAGGATTGCAAAGCACGTTCCCGCAGTATGCTCACTGGACGCGGGAAGCGAGACTCTCGGTTCACATCGTCTATCACGAGGGGCTGCTGGTGCTGCAAAACCCATGCAGACGGCGACTCCGACATGGAGAATTCCATGCCTGTTCTCACGGCGTGTTCGCCACCAACAACTTCGAGCACTCGCATTACATCCTGAGTTGAGTCATGTAGCAGAACGCTGAGATAGCTGAATTCCACGAGCGAGTGCAATCTGTCGCTCAAATTACGGAAAAGCTCGTCCAGTGTCTTGTGGGAGGTGATGAGCCGAGAGATTTCCAGCAACTCCCCATACAACTCATCCCTTCCAACAGCACTGTTTTCATTTTCTGCGAGGTTTAACATAGTGATCCGATAAGCTTGGCGGGGAAATGTCAGCTGATGTCGACCTCTCGACTTCTCCCTATGCATAAGACGAGTGATGGACGCCGCGGGATTCAGTAATCGCAACAACATCAACGCTCCAAACCGCGCATATTCATCTCGCAGTTGGCCGCGAAAATGCTAAGTCTTATGGCAGAGTCCAAGGAGGAACAACATGCAGAAGCGATATCTCGGGAACAGTGATCTCTCGATTACGCCGATTGGAATCGGAGCGTGGGCGATGGGCGGAGGCGGCTGGGAGTTCAGCTGGGGACCGCAAGATGACGCTGATTCGATCGCTGCCATCCACGAAGGATTGGATCGCGGAATCAACTGGATCGATACCGCTGCGGTCTACGGACTGGGACACTCGGAAGAAGTCGTCGCACGCGCCCTGAAGGGACGCAGCGACCGCCCCTACGTGTTCACGAAGTGCGAGTTGGTATGGAATGACAAGGGCACCATTGGTCATTCTCTGAAAGCTGAATCGATCCGCCGCGAAGTAGAAGCGAGTTTGCGTCGTCTGCAACTCGACGTCATTGACCTCTACCAGATTCACTGGCCCGAACCTGACGCTGACATCGAAGAAGGATGGGAAGAAATGCGCCGGCTGCAGGAACAAGGCAAGGTGCGATACATCGGCGTATCGAACTTCAACGCGTCGCAGATGCGTCGCGCGCAAAAGATCGCTCCAATTACTTCGCTCCAGCCAAAATACTCCCTACTAGCACGCGAGATCGAGGAAAGCATTCTGCCGTTCGCCGCAGAAAATAATATCGGTGTAATTGTTTATTCGCCGATGTACTCGGGCCTACTCAGCGGGGCTATGACCCGCGAGCGCATTGGGTCTTTTGCATCCGATGACTGGCGCAAGCGGAACGCCAACTTTCAGGAGCCGCTACTCTCCCGCAATCTTCGTCTTGCCTGCTTGCTTCGTGACATCGGCAGCCGCCATGGTCGAACCGCGGGCGAAGTCGCAATTGCGTGGACTCTGCACAATCCTGCAGTGACTGGCGCGATTGTCGGCGTGCGCAGGCGCTCTCAGGTTGATGGCATCATCGGTGCCGGCGACTTTCAACTGAGCAATGCGGAACTATCGGAGATCGAAAATGCATTCGAGCAGGAACTAGTGGGCGTGTCCGAAAAATGTAAGTGATGCGCCACCAACTCGTGCGCGACGAATCCACAGCAAGAAAAAAGGCAGGTTCTGAGTTCGTCAGAACCTGCCGTTAGCCGATGAGACGCTGATGATTCTTGGCTAACTAAAACGTGAAGTGCAATCCATACTGAAGTTCCCGTCCGGCGTTCCCAACCACCGATGTTGCCTGGCCAAAGCCATTACTCAATGTTTGGTGACTAATGACGTTGTTAGTTGGGCTGCATGGCGCGTACATCCCGGCGGCATTCGCAGTACCGCAGTTTACGGTTGCGAATGTTGTACTCGCGCCAGCCAAACCGTTGGTTTGATCGCCGCGGAAATTCGCATGGTTGAGCAGGTTGAACAGATCGAGGCGGAACTGCATTCTGACGCGTTCCGTCAGCTTGAAGTTCTTGTCGATCGATAAGTCGGTGTTCAACAGGCTCGGCCCGCGACAGTAGCCTCGCGGCTCCATGTTCGGCATAATGGTGCCGATCTGGTAGCCGACCAGCGTGAATGCATTTGGATTGACCACCTGATCGCCATCCGAGACGCCGCAACTCTGCCCCGGAACGATCAGCGGACGTTGCATGCTTCTTTGGTTGGCATTGTTAAACAGTCCTTGCAGACCATCTCCGTAAGCGGCCCCTGCCCTGAGACTCGCATTTTCCTGAAGACCGTTCTGGTATGCCGTCTGCGAGTTACCCATGGCTTCCGTCGTAATCAATCCCAACTCCCACCCTCCCAACGCTCCTCGAACCGCTGAGTTCATGTGGCTGAGGTCGGGCAGATAGTAGTTGAAGTTTGCTGTGAAGATGTGAGGCCGATTGATCGCTGAATTGCCACGATCCAACCGTGGATTGGTGGGATCCATGAAGCTCTCTGGCCCAATGTTCCCGGACGAGTCGTCCAGAAGCACATTCGCGATCGAGTGCGACCACGTGTAAGCCGCAGTCAACTGCGATCTCTTGTAACGCGTCTTGAACAACGTCTGCAGCGAGTGATAGGTCGCGTCGCCCTGATGAGTAAACCAGGTCAGCGCACTCGAGTAATTGTTAAACTCGTAGAATCCGGCCGCCTGCACATCCCCGCTCCCCATAAACGATGCGGCTAACCAGTTCTGCGGAGCAATCTGGTTGAGGTCGTAACTTGAGGTCTGGTGAATGGCATGGTTTCCGACGTAGCCCAACTCGAGCGTTGTATCTCGAGCAAGACTGCGCTGTATGCTGAAGTTCCACTGATACGAAACGGGAACGATGTCTCGCGCGTCCATACCTCCTGATGGAGCGGCACCCGGATTGAGCGCTGCTACACCACCGTCCAGAGGCCTTTGATAACTGGCCGTGACGGCAAATGGAGCGTTGTCGACCAGCGTGTAACGGCTTACGCGCTCGCGTTGGAAGAACTCGCCCGCACCGATGCGGACCGCCGTGTTTCCATCGCCCCACGGATCCCACGCGATACCAACTCGCGGTGCGATCATGTGATTGTTGTTGTTAACCAGCGCACGGCCCGGTCCCGGAGTTCCTGAACTGAAGTTGGTTCCGAACTGCGCGTTCGCCGCGCCGCAGGGATCTGTGCCCGCCACGATCCACAGTCCATTGCAGGCGTCAGATGGCGACAGCGCAGGATTGTAGAGCGAAGGCTGGAAGTTCGTGAGCTGGTTGTTCGGTTGATACGGAGCGTCCAAGAAGGACCAGCGCAGACCAACATCCACCGTCAGCCTCGGCGTGACCTTCCAATTGTCGGCAATGTAGAACTCGTCATCATGCCAGCGCAATTGCGCGCGGACATTCGTCGAGGTCTCCTGCAAGTTCCAGGCAGCGCCCGGGAGCAGGACATTAGCGAGATTGTTCCCCGTACCGCGAATCGTTCCCGCAGCGTCGGTATAGGTGAGATTTCCGTCATTGGTCCCGAAGATCGGACGCTCCGAGCTGGACGTACTTACATCTTCGTTTTTTCCATTCCAACTCATCAGCACACCGAACTTCAGCGTGTGCTTTCCGATGATCTTCGAAGCGTCGTCTTTCGCTACGTACAGGTCGAGTGTGTTGTTCCAGGGAGCAATTGACCAGTAGTTGTTGCCGCTCCCGTAGTTCCCCATTCCGCCCCACATGGTTGGAACGCCAGCAGGGTCGCGTTTGATCGACTGTGGATACTCAGTTGGGATGGCAGCGCTGATCGCATTCAGCAAAGCTGGTCCATACAAGTATCCGTTGTTGGGGTTAATCCCGCCGGGAGTAATGTTGATGCGGTTGTTCGAATAGCTAAACTCCGCATCATTCACCATCGTCGTTCCGATTGTTCGGGTCCACTTGCCGACCATGCTCTTGGAGGGCTGGGCCCAATTGTCATTCAATGCCGGAAAGGGATCTTCTCCCCAATAGCCGGCGTTGTAAGCATTGTTCGTCCACGTGTCCTGGGTGAAGCGGCCCATGATCGTATTGTTCTTGTTCAGGTTGTAGTCAGCGCGGATGTTCTCCTGCCGCCACATCAGCGGCGTCGCCAATGACGATGACCAATTGTTTCCATTGACCGTTGCCTGATTTGGCAGCGGATATTTTTCGGCCAACAGCAATCCCGCCGCGCTCGGGTTCGCAATCTTCAGCGGATTGCCCGCCGCCTGCAATGCGACTGGAATTGTCGGCGTGGGTTCCCCGCAACTTACGCCTTGGGAGAAATCGCCCAGGGCTTCAGCAGCGGTTGGGACACAAGCCGTCTTCGTGATGCCACGGATTTCATGGTTCCACTCCTGGCTCCAGAAGAAGAACAACTTGTTCTTGATGATCGGGCCGCCAATCGAGTAGCCCCAGTCGTTGCGATTCACTTTGTCCTTGCCATCATGGGGAAGTGTCTGCCCGGCTGCATCGGCAATCGCTGTACGTTGCGCTGCGAAATACGTGCGAGCATCGAGCGTGGTATTGCGTCCGCTGTACAGCGCGCTGCCATGCCATTCGTTACTTCCGCTACGGGTGACGATATTGATAACCGCACCTGCAGCCTGACCATATTCAGCGCCATAGCTGTTGCGCAGCATCTTGAATTCCGCAATCGACTCGATCGATGGATAGATCAGAATCGTGCGGTTCGAACCGGTATCGTTGTTGTTGGCGCCATCCACCAGGTAAAGGTTGTTCGTGGTGGCATTTCCGTTCACCGAGAAATCGACGCCGCCTTGCAAACCTTTGTTCTTGCTGTCGAAGTTGTTCGCCGCTGATACTCCCGGCGCCAACTGCGTCAACTGAACAAAACTGCGTCCATTCAGCGGCAGTTCGCGAACCTGCTGTCCTTCGACTGTTTCGCCGAGAGACGCATTGTCGGTCTGCACCTGAATCGCATTGGCTTCCACGTCTACATGTTCGGTGGCGCTGCCTAATTGCAGTTTTACATCCACCATGGTTGTAGTGGACGCGTGTACTTCAACCGCGTTCGTGACTGACTCCTTGAAGTTCGCGGCTTTTACTTCTACTTGATATGTGCCCGTCGGCATGGCCTCAAATCTGTAATCGCCGGCGGAATTTGTGTTCTGTGCGCGCGTAGCGCCCGTTGCGGTATTGGTAATCGACACGGGAGCATCTGGTACAACTGCTCCGGTTTGATCTGTCACCGTTCCCGCAACTATGCCCGTTGTCACCTGCGCGTATGCAGACAACGCCAGACAAGCCACACAGAAAAACAGCGAAACGATAAAACGCTTCATCGGGTCTCCTGCTTCTCTTGTTTGTGCCGATTTTTCGGCATTCTCTTTTTGTCGAAGAAAGCTCACCGCCCAGGCCGGGAGTCGCAGTGGCATGGTTCAGAAGTTCAAGCCAACTTCTGTCTCGAACGAGGTGAATAGACTTCTGCTCCTGTCCTCTTGTGTTCATTCGCTTTTGCGTCGGACCTGTCCTCTGACGCGGAGTCGAAGCACGATTCAGCTACTCGGTCTGATGGGATTCTGCCTTACAGGTGGAAATACGCAATATCCACTTGACGATGTTTTCGTATGACCACTACGATTCGTGGTGATGAAAAGAGTTCCTTCCGGGATTGTCCCGATTCTCGCCGTTGATCGAAGAGTTACCGAAGCCGCTGCAAAACCAGATCTACGACGGTTATCGTGCTGCTATCGTCGAACGCAGATTGCGTTCAGGACAACGAGTTCCATCCACGCGCGTACTTGCCACTGAACTCGGTGTTTCTCGCATCCCTGTTTTGAATGCCTACGCTCAACTGCTGGCCGAAGGCTATCTCGAAAGCCGCATCGGTTCCGGAACCGTAGTTTCGCGTTCGCTGCCGGAACAATTCGGAGTCTCCAAGCCAAGCCGCGCGCACGTAACTGCCGCGCGCTCTCGTCCAAGACCCATTTCAAAAAATGCCGTGAACTTGCACGCAATCGGACTCGTTCCCTGGGCTCTTCACCAGGGAGCCTTCGGTGTTGGCCAGATTGCGTTCGACGCTTTTCCCTCGCGGCTGTGGTCGAGGCTCGTTGTCCGACACAGCCGTAATTCTCCGACAAGCGACTTGCACTACGGACAGGCGATGGGCATGCGGGATCTCCGCGAAGCGATCGCCAGTTATCTCGGCACAGCCCGAGGCGTGCGCTGCGATGCGCAGCAAATCATGATCGTGAGTGGTTCTCAGCAGGCACTCGAAATCTCTGCGCGTGTTCTGCTTGATCCCGGCAGCCGCGTATGGATTGAAGAGCCTGGTTATCCTCTGGCTCGACATGTGCTTGCCATGAACGGCGCCCAGATGATCCCGGTTCCCGTTGACGAAGAAGGCCTGGATGTTGCGGCTGGCATCGAGCGTTATCGCTACGCTCGAGCAGCGTCGGTCACGCCTTCGCATCAATACCCGCTCGGGGTAACCATGAGCGCAGCGCGGCGCTTTCAGTTGCTGGAATGGGCGGAAACTTCTGGCTCGTGGATCTTCGAAGACGATTACGACAGTGAATACCGGTATGAGAGCCGGCCAATCGCCTCATTGCAGGGACTCGATTCCAATTCCCGCGTCATTTATATAGGAACCTTCAGTAAGGTGCTTTTCCCATCATTGCGCCTCGGCTATGTGGTCATTCCTCCGGATCTGGTTGATCACTTTGTTGCAATACGCCGGGCGATGGACTTGGGACCTCCGAGCTTTCTGCAGTCCGTGCTGGCCGACTTCATTCGCGAAGGTCATTTCTCGCGACATATTCGCCGGATGAGAATCCTGTATGCCGAGCGAAGAAACGTGCTGGTGAAATGTTTGAAGCATGAATTCGGCTCCTCGGTTCAGGTGCGCGGAGGAGAAGCAGGAATGCATCTTGTAACTACGTTTTCTAAGCGCATCCGGGATCGTGAGCTTACCCGGATCGCAGCACATCAGAATCTGTGGCTGCTACCACTTTCAACTTGTTACTTGGACAAGCCAGCCTCGGAGGGCTTGATTATGGGATTCGGCAGTACCCCGGTACAGGAAATACCCGAGGCCGTTCGCAAGCTGCGAAAGCTGCTTCGGGCGAATGGTCAGGAATTCGAACCTCTGAGCGCCGAATAAGAAATCGAGCAGCGGTTCTCAGGCACGATCCTTTGCTCGCATCACGATCTTGAAGTCAAGGTGTGAGTACCTCAAATGGTCATTGGCCTCAACAGACTGGCACGTCGTAGTTCGCATGCTCGGTTTACCCACCAGTATCTGCTTACTTCGACGCAGCTGATTGATGACTTAGGCCCCAGACGTATGCAGCCAGTGCAGACGCCTGGTCAGAAGTGAGTTGTGCACCGCCCATGGGCGGCATCGGGGCTCGATATCGCTTAGGCTCTGGTACGCCGTTCGTGATGACTTTCAAAATTCCAGCAAAACTGCCATCACTCCATAGCCATTTGTGATTTGTCAGAGAGGGACCCAGCGGAGTACCGGTGGCCTTAACGCCGTGGCAACCTGTACAACTCGCGCCGCCCACCTGGCCGTGGTAAATGCGATCGCCGAGCGCCACCATTTCGGGTGTCGCTCCAGCGGGTACTGGAGGACGCGCGTTGGCGGCCGCTCCTGCTTGCGAGTTCGTGCCCTCGGGCGGCTTGGCAGAAGTCGCAACGACAACGCCAGCCGGAGCCGACGCACCAGGACACGGCGGGCCTACTGCGGCACGGTTCGCGGGATCACCGTGATAGACAATACGGTAGATCCGTCCATGAGTATCGTCGGAAACATAAAGTGCTCCATCAGGTCCGACGGCAAGCCCAGAGGGACGGTGTGCAGCGCCCTCCGGAGTCTTTACCGGCCCTGCAAAACCGTCGGCAAAGATCTCGCAATTGCCGGACGCATGATCACCGTCGAGTGGCTGAAACACTACGTTGTAGCCACCTTGCGGATAGGGCGCCCGATTCCATGAACCGTGGAAGGCGATGAAGACGCCGTCACGATAGCGGGCCGGAAATTCTTTCTGATCGTAGCGCACCATTCCATTCGGTGCCCAATGAGCAGGAAATGCTGCGACCGGCGCGACCTTGTTCGCACAAACACCGACTGCTTTGCCGCCATCGCCGCCATATTCTGGCGCAAGCACGAGCTTTTTCTGCGCGCCGTCGTAATAACACTCGGGCCAGCCATAGTCCCCACCGGACTTCAATAGCATCAGTTCTTCCGCTGGCAGGGTCGCTTCCTCTTCAGATTTGTAGAGTTCCGGCCAGTTCGAATGCAATTGATCTCGCCCGTGCTGAGTCACAAAGATGCGGCCCGAGGAATCGATCGCAAAGCCCTCGGCATTGCGTATGCCGGTTGCGTAACGATCGGCGGCTGAAAACGTCTGATTCGTTTTGTTCGCATCGTAGCGCCAGATCCCGCCACGGGTTTCCAACTCAGTGCACGGATCGTTGCCGGGTATCTTGGGTTGCCGGTTTTTCGCCTGGCAGGAATTGGTCGCCGTAGCCACGTCTACGTAGATTGCACCATCGGGGCTGATCATGAATGGATGCATCGGATGATCACCACCGAGAGGCAACTTCGAGACGATAGTTTCAGGGGCGCCTTTTGGCACAATCGAATTTGCGGGTAGTGGATATCGCACGATGCGATCGTTGATCTCTGCGAAGATCGATCCCTTATAGATGCCGATACCTAGACCACCCGCTCCGCCCGTGCGCGCGGTTTCGCCGAATCGCTCTATCACGTCAGCTTTTCCCGCACCTGTCGTGTCTCGCAGCGCAACCAGAAAGCCACCTTCAGGCGGCTTATCGAAGTCGTAATACTGCCCCGACCAGGTGTTGACGTAAACCACTCCGGTCGAACTAACCACCATGTGGCGAGCGTGACCAATGCCGTCAGCAAATACCGTCGCGCAAAACCCGGGGGGTAAGGTCAATCCGCTATGGGAGCAGGATGCACTCTTAACTTTTTTCTCAGGACTGGGCTGGCTTTGCGCCGAGACCATCACGCTCAATACGCACCATACGGTGACCACGATAATTGCGGAAGACAACTGGAGTCTCAGCGAGCGCAGCAATTTCATGAAGCCTCCCCATATCGAATAGCAGAACCACAGCCGGTGTTTCTAATATAACCGCCCGACATTATCTTGCCTCCACTCGAGGCGAAGGATGTTCGAGCAATGACGGATATAGTTTTATATCAGGCCGAATGGGTCTTTGATGTGGCACCATCGTGGAGGCGTATCGGGTTCGGCATCTCGTCCGTAACCTCGAATACAGGATGAGTGGTGAGCCGGCGAACAGCGGTGGTTATAGGGACTACGCCGTTTCTGGAAATTCAATCAGACTGAATTTTGGTGACGGTACGCCGATCAATTTCAGTGCCTCGTCTGTCGTGTGAACGACGTGTATGTTGTGGCGAGAGTCTGTGGAGAGCTGTTCAAACATACGTGACATGACATACAGCACGTTCTGCGGGGCAACGATAATCCCAAGATAGCTGTCGGTCATAACGGGGTGCCGTGAGGCGATGGCTCTGATCGTTTCACTTGAGACTGGACAGTCGGACACAGCGCTATAGTCCACAATGAAATGAAACGGCCCATGACGAAACCAGGATGCTCGTGCAGATTCGTATCCTTCTAGCAACACCCTATCTGTAAGGTTACCAAGAAATGAGAGTCGAAGAATTCTATTGATGGCGTCGAATTCAAACCGGAACCCTTCCATCGCACACCTCGGCGACCGGTATGACGCGTATTGACTCGACGTGGATGCTTCTGAAGCTCTCTATCGTATGTCGCTGCCCTGAGCAGACTATTCGACCAGCCTCCTATCAGGACTGACATTTCTTTGCCCCTGAGCTGTAAGTTTTGTTAGTTCTGGCCGGGGAGGAAAGAAGGCAAACTTGCGCCCGGAAGTTCGGACTTCTTAGGAGTATCCCTATGCGCCTCGCGCGATTGTTCTTTGGAATAGCAATTCTGCTTTGTGCACTTGTTCCGGCGCACGCCCAGGATTACAGCAAATTTCTCTTCAACGTTGGCGGCGGCATCGGCTTCCCACTGGGGAACCTCAGCAATTTCGTCAACGATGGCGGGAACTTCGTCATTGGTGGCGGATACGGTTTCATGAAACATGTAGGAGTGGACACCGAGTTCATGTGGCAGGATCTGCCCGTCAACGACGCGACCAAAGCGCACCTTCAGACTCCAGGCGCGAGTGCACGTCAGTATTCATGGACCTTCAATCCAATCGTCCATGCTCAGATCGGAGACAGATTCGGAGTTTATGGGATTGGTGGAATCGGTTGGTATCACCGTTCTGGTGAGACAACTACGCCCGGTGCGGGTGTGATCTGCGATCCGTATTGGTCGTGGTGGTACGGGTGCACGATCGGCAGCGTGAACATCGTTACAGGCAGCCGAAGCTCAAACGCATTTGGCGAAAACATCGGTGGGGGCGCCACGATACGGCTAGGCGGCGGTCATGTGAATTTCTATACAGAGATCAGATATCACCACGCTGGCTACAACAGAGTTTCTACCAACCTTCTTCCGCTCACTTTTGGGATTCGGTTGTTTTGACCGATCGCGCAAGGCATCGCGTGTGGCAGTCTGAGTACGCGGCAGCGAGCGTTGTTGCTGCACTGAAACTTGAATCAGACAAAACTGGGTGAGGTTAGTCGAATGAGGAACACGATTCAGCTCCGATCTAGGATTTTGATTGCGCTCCTAGTTGGGATACTCAGTATCGCTGGAGAAACAGCGGCGAGTGCACAAACCACTGTGGGTGGCCATATCGGGATTCTGGTCCCATGGGTGACTCATGCAGGAGGAAACACAACGACCGTATTCGATACCTTTTCGCTCGGACTCCCTTTTGGAGTGAGCATCAAGGGACAAGGACGCATGTTCGTCGATTTTGAGTTCATACCTCATATCAATGAGGCTCCGCACCTGGCGACGCTCACGGTTGATCCCGGGGTGCTTTGGCGACTAAATCATGGGTTCACGACAGGGTTGCGTGCGACGTTCAATGTAAATTCATCCTCGATCGGATTCGTTCCAATTCTGAATAAGAGTTGGAAGCTTCACGACCAGACTGGCTTCTTCAAGACTTTCTTTGGCGAGATCGATGTGCCGGTCACTTTCGATCGGCCTGCTGGAGGTCCAGCAACAAATCCAGTAACCTTTGCAACCCAGTTCGGCTTCGGGTTCTAACTTAGCTGGCGGTTTGTCATATCGATCAGGTCTTCTTGTGGAGACTTTCTGAAAGCAAACCTGAATATAAGACTTGAAGACCAAACTATTTCTCGTGCTCTTCGGCTTCCTTCAGATGCGGTGATTCAAAAACACCCAATTTCTTGAAAGCGCCGTCGGCTGCGGTCACGGTTTTTTGGCACGCAAAGGGCTGACTGCAGCCTCTTCTCACGGCGCCTTCACAGAAATTTCCTTCCCCGTGTACTCGATTGTCTTGTCCGGTTGGGCTACAGCGGGACCGGAGCCGTGTCCAGCAGACACCCACGAAACGTTGAACTGAAGGTTCGCAGGCATATTCGGATAATTTCCGTGTCGTTCTCCGATCGTCAGCGTTCGCGTTGCTTCGGACCACCGCAGAGGGATGAGAGCATGGGCACCCTTTTCATAGTCATAGCTGTCACCCGCGTCCTGGTAGAGATCGAACCTGCCGTCCGCGCCGCGATAAATTCGCAGATCGATCGGTCCCTTCGGCTTCTCGTCGGCATACTGAATTTCGGGGCCCAAGGGCAGAATCGAGCCAGCCCGCACATATAAAGGAATGCGATCAAGAGGAGCATTCGCATCAATTTCAACGCCGCCCTTCTGGGGCGCTCCGGTCCAGAAGTCGTACCAGACTGCCGATTCCGGCAGATACAGCGTTCTGCGCGAAGCGTTTGCCTGAAGAACCGGGCTGACGAGAATGGATGGGCCAAACATGAATTCGTCGCCAATATCTCGGGTGTTCGCGTCTGTACGCCAGTCCATCACCAACGGACGTTGAATTGTGTAATCGTCGTTGGTGACACGCCACGCCAATGAATAGATGTAGGGCATGAGGCGATAACGAAGCTTGTCGTAGGCGATCAGGATCGGCTCAACCTTGTCGAACGCCCAGATCTCATTGGCGGGTCTATGTCCGTGAGTACGAAAGATGGGGCAGAAAACCCCGTACTCGAACCAGCGAGCGTACAGTTCTTGAAAGCTGGGATCGGCCAAAGGATTGTCATGAGGCGGCCAGTAACCACCGATGTCCGTCGTCCAATAGGGATATCCGGAGAGCGCGAAGTTAAGTCCGGCCGCGACTTGATGCCGCAAACCCCAATACGAGCCGTACACATCGCCAGACCACACGGTGGCTCCCACGCGTTGTTGACCGAGGAACGCTGATCGCGTCAGAAGAAAAACGCGTTTGCGATCGGTGGTTGCCTTCCAGTGCTCCTGGATACCTAGCGTGTGCATGAGCGGGAATACATTCGTGTACTCGGCGCCGTTTCCGATTGCAATCTGCTTGTTTTGTAGGATCGCGTCGCCCATGTGTGGCCAAAATTCTTCTGGCTCCGCGCTATCCAGCCAAAACGCGTCCCAACCTTGCGAGAACAACTTGCCGGCCAGGTTATTCCAATAAAACTCGCGCGCGTTCTGATTGGTTGCGTCGTAGACGTGCGCGTTGGGAACATCCCAGTGATTCTCGGTCATGACTTTGAAGTTGTCGGACTTACTGTCAAACATGCCCCAGACCGAAAGCATGGCGTGGACATTCTCATCGTGAAGGCGGTTGAGTTCGCCGGGGACATCAGGAAACTTGTCAGTGAAAATCGGATCGCCCTCTGACTTCCACCAGAACCAGTCCTGCACAATCCCATCGAGCGGGATTTGTTCTTTCCGATATCGTTGCGCGATTGCGAGTACCTCGTCCTGCGAGACGTACCGATCCTTCGATTGAAAGAATCCATAAGCCCACTTGGGAAGCAACGGCGAGTGTCCGGTTAAGTTGCGATATTGGTGGATGATCTGGTCCATCTCCGGACCGTAGATGAAGTAATAGTCAATCGCGTGACCGGCAAGCGAGTACACGTTCAATTCGAGCGGAAAGCGATTATCGACGTGGGTGAGCGAAGCGCTGTTCCACATCAACGCATAGCCCTTCGTCGAAAGCAACAAGGGGATCGCGACATCCGTGTTGTTCTGCCCGAGTTCAACCGTCGCACCGCGATAGTTAAACAGCCCACTCTGATGCTGTCCCAGCCCGTAGTAGCCCTCGCTGAAGTCTGGCGCAAAGCGATCTTCAATATGAAATGTCTTCTCGCCGTTCAATTCGACCGGTTCATACGTGCGGGGAATCGAGTTTCGCTCGCGCAGGAGATCCTCTCCCTTTGTAGTGCTGTACTGCACATTGCCCCATTTGAGCGAGAGCTCGACTTTCACCTTGTCGGTGGTCAGTACGGCAGCGTCGTTGGTTTGCGAAAGTTCGAACTTAGCGCCTGGGCACGACTCTTTTGGCTCAAGCATCCATGGCTTGCTCCGCTCAGCTTTATCGGGCGACTCAGGAGTGGCCACGAAATGGATGACCGAGGCACCGCAAACAGAAATATGTACTGTCTCGTTACCGATCGCAGCGGTCAGGCCATCCGGTGCCGGCGCGACTTTCACAGGAGGAAGCGGCGGGACGTCCCACAGCTGCGCTTCGGCTGTTTTCGTATCAAAGACACACAACGCAGAAGCTAAAATTGCACAAAACATCCACAGCCGCAGGAGAGTTGATCTCATCTTTTACCTTTCGAGCGAGGTGCACTCATAAGTTTCAGCGCGTCGGTAGAATTCACGGTCAAAACGTCACGCGCAGGACGTATGCATATTTAGACGGAGGTTGGCCAGGCAGCTTCACATGAAGACCGTCGCCCTGTTGATCGAATTGCACTTTGGCACCGCTACCCAATAATGAAACGCCTTTCACGCGTTCACCGCCGACGGCCGATGCGAGTGATCGAACCACGGCTTCTCCGTTGCCTGGCCAGCTCAGTCCGATGACATAGAGAGCGCCGCCCTTGGTTGTGAAGCGAAAGTCGTCTGAGGTGTAGTTGGTGACATCAGTATCGTGAAAAGCCCCAGCCGCCGCTTTCGTGGGACCCTCGCCGTAAATCCTCCACGGGCGAGTTCCGTAGATCGCTTCTCCATTGACGTCGAGCCAGCCGCCTACACCGAGAAGGACCTGTTGCACCTGTTCCGGGATCGTGCCGTCGGACTTGGGCCCGATATTCAGCAACAGATTGCCGTTCTTGCTGACGATATCGATGAGTTGATGGACGATGAATTCCGGCGACTTGAAAGTGTCATCGTTGATATAACCCCATGACTTGTTGCTTACAGAGGTGTCGGTCTGCCAGTAAAGCGGACGGAGTTCGGCAAGTTGGCCACGTTCAACGTCAAGGACCGCAGAGTGTTCCTGCATCGCGTAGTCCTTATAGTTGATCACCCCGACGTGATCGCCATACTTCAGGGAGCTGTTGTAGTAGAACGCCGCAAAGCGCGTGAGATTCGGACGTATCAACGCCTGCCCGATCCACCAGTCGAAGTACACGATGTCAGGATGGTATTTATCGACAATTTCCGCCGCCCGTGCGAGCCAATCATTTGCCCACGCCGAGGAGACATAAGTGAAATCGCCATCGAGGGGCGTTCCCCACTTGTTGGACAACCAGTTGTGCGCGGGACCGTAGAAGGCAGCGTATTGCGGATCGTTCACATCCGACGGAATCGCTCGGCCTACCCCAAGGAAGAAATTGTGTTCCACACGGTGAGACGACACACCAAAATGCAATCCATCGGCTCGCACCGCTTTTGCCAGTTGTCCGATCACATCGCGATGCGGACCCATTTTGGCAGCCGTCCAGTCGCTCAGTCCGCTGTCATACATCGCGAATCCATCGTGATGCTCCGCTACTGGCACTACATACTTCGCCCCTGCCTTCTTGAATAAGTCGGCCCATGCGGCGGCATCGAACTGCTCGGCTTTGAACATCGGGATGAAATCTTTGTAGCCAAACTTATCCTGCGTGCCATACGTCGCGATGTGATGCTGATATTCAGGAGACCCGGGCACGTACATATTCCGCGGATACCATTCGTTACCGAAAGCAGGCACGGAATAGACACCCCAATGAATGAAGATCCCGAACTTCGCGTCCTTGTACCACTCCGGAACCTCATACTTCTGCAGTGATTCCCAGTCGGGCCGGAACGGACCCTGCTGATCGACTTTGTCCACCTGCTCCAAGACGGCTGCGCGTTGCGAGTCGTACTTGCTGCTGCCGTGCTGCCAGGCCTGATCAATGACCGCAGGATCCTGCGAGGCGGTTGGAGCAGTACTGCTCTGGGCATGGAGACTAGAAATCGCAAAAAGGCCAAGAATAATAGCGCCGAAGTTCCGAATCATTCGTGATAGCAGTGTTTGCGCGAACATGAAGTCCTTTCGTCACTATTGCTGACAACGCTTACCTTAATTCACCAAGTCAAATTCAGCAGTGATACTCCCTGCGGCGGTTCCGTGAATCTCAATTCAATCGCATCTCCCGCCACCGCCATCCATCGGGGAGATTCGAGCAACTGTAATTGGCCGGCCATTTTAAGCTGCTGATATTCATGCACTGACGGTTTTTGCGGCGAACCCATTGTTTGCCAGGCTGTGTAGGCATTGCTGTGATCGTGATCGACACGCCAATGCTCCAGCAATACCTGTGACACGCCCTGAGGTAAGCCTTCGATTCTCAAATCGATCTCTGCAGGAATGGATCGGCTGGAATCATCGTGATAGTTCCAGACGAGCACGTTCACTCTGTGGCTGTCGCGGGTGGCAATTACGTTTACATCCGAGTTTGTTCGGACACTCGAATGCAGGATGTCATTGAGAGCAAGCGCCCCGGTACTGTCCGCGAAGACGCGTTCTCCCTTCATTTGCCCAAACAATCGGTAAGCATTCAACAGCGGTAGATCGATGCCGTTCGTCGTGAAGGCGCGAAGCCCGGCAAAGATGGGCTGGCCTGGAAAGGTGAATGCCCAGGCAATACTTCCTTCCACCTTAATGTGGTGCCGTTCCGCAAGCGCCAGAGTCTCACTGATAAGCTCCGCCTCATAGCTGGCATATTGCGAAGTCAGGCGATAAGTGTTCTGCGGATGCGAGCTTGCATCGCACGCGGCGCAGGACTCCGGATCTGATTCGCTGAGAACGACTGGTAATTCGCGCAGCGTGGGAAACTTCTCAATGATTTCGAATCCCTGATCGATGTCTCGCAGGTTCGCGCCGACATCCAGTTCGACGTGACCATCGACCGATGTCGCTTTTCCCTTCGCGTGGAACGAGATGAAATCGAGCGGTGCGCCCTTCTTGCCTGTCACGTAATTCTGGCCGTTGGCACAGTGCTCGAGAAAATCACGAAGGAATTTGGCAGCTCGCTCGCTGGCTGGACCAGTGCTTGCTGGCCCACCAACATGCGCACCCGGCAGTGCGCGCCTTACTGCTACGGCGGTGTAATCGTAGAGTTTGAAGTATTCGTCTTCGGTTCCGTGCCAGTAGAAGATATCCGGCTCGTTCCAGACCTCCCACTCCCATTTCGCGACTTCGCTCGCTCCATAGCGATCCACCATATGTCGAACCCAGCGATACACGAGCTCCGACCATTCGTCGTAGTTCTTCGGCGGATAGGTCCATCCGGTATCGAAGTCCTTGGGCCAATGATGTTGATACGGTTCGGGATGGGTAGAGAGCGCTTCGGGCATGAAGCCAATTTCGACGAATGGAGTTATACCGGTGGCTTTGTATGTGTCGAAGATCTTGTCGACGACGGCCCAGTTATAAACTGGCTTGCCTGCCGCATCTCGAGTAAACGCGTTCGTCGAACCCCACTTTAATGCCGGAGTACCATCGCCAGTAGTCAGCAAATTATGCGTGCGGTCGTGTACCGGATAAGAACTGAGCTCCGAGAGCTTCGTAAGAAGGTCACGACCCTCCTCGCTGTAGGTGTAATTCGGCTCGTCGTGCCCAACCCACGCCCAGACAGGTTCGAACGGACCCGTCGTCCTCGATACCTTGACCGTGATCGTGACCAGTTGCTGCGCCGGTGACAGCGTGGCGGCCAGCAGCAGCGGAATAATCAGAAGTTGTGTTCTTCTTGCCAGTATTCGTGCAATTCGAGTGATCTCCGAAGTTGGGAAAACGTTTTCTATGTGTAGCATAAAAACGTGTGTCACGAAATGGCCGAATGGACTAAGATGCCGTTGCTAGAAATTCAAAACTTCATTGTAAGCAGTCTGTATGGACGAGGGAATAGCACTTCAATGTCGACCACAGATTCGTCTCTCTACACGCCGGTAAACGGTTACCCAAATGGGCCGTTCAGAGCTTCTTGTCGAACCGCATCGCGTCTCCAGCGTTCGCTGCTGATTGTCGCACTGATAACGATTGCCCTGACTGCGTCTGCCATCGCCGCAGACAAGATTGCAGTGTCAGTGGATGTGTCTAAAGCCGGCCCGAAGATTGATCGCAATATTTTCGGCCAGTTTGCCGAGCATCTTGGCCACGGAATTTATGAAGGCGTTTGGGTTGGTCCAGATTCCTCGATACCGAATACCCGTGGCATCCGTAACGACGTGGTGGCAGCGCTCAAGGCAATAAAAGTGCCGAACGTCCGCTGGCCCGGTGGCTGCTTCGCCGACGAATACCACTGGCGCAACGGCATCGGCCCGGCCGATAAGAGAACCGTGACCCTCAATCCCAATTGGGGTGGCGTTATCGAACCGAACTCTTTCGGAACACATGAATTCATGGACTTCGTCGACCAGATCGGCGCCGAGGCGTATGTCTCAGTCAATGTTGGGTCCGGCACTCCGCGAGAAGCGTCCGAATGGCTGGAATATATGACCACCGCTCAGCCGACGACGCTCCAAAAGGAACGCGCCGCCAACGGGCATCCTGCTCCGTATAAGGTCCCCTATCTCGGAATCGGCAATGAAAGCTGGGACTGCGGCGGGAATATGTCGCCCGATTACTATCTGAGCCAACTCAAAATCTACAGTCACTTCGTCAGAAACTACAACCCCGCGCAGCAGAGCAAAGACCAGATGCTGAAAATCGCGGTGGGCCCGGGTGGCGAGGAACCCCGCTTCGTCGAGTGGACTGACACCATCATGAAGGCCTGGCAACATCACCAGTGGAGCTGGGATATGAACGGCCTCTCGATGCACTCCTACACGGTCGGATCATTTCCGCCGGTGTACAAGTCCGTGGGATTCGGCGAGGCCGACTACAGCAAGATCCTGCAGCTGACTTTGCAGATGGACGGCCTGATTGGCAAGTATTCCGCCATTATGGATAAGTACGACCCCGACAAAAAGATCACGCTGGTCGTGGACGAATGGGGCGCCTGGTACGCACCGATGCCGGGAAGCAATCCCGGCTTTCTGGTTCAACAGAACAGCGTACGCGACGCCATCCTGGCCTCACTGAACCTGAACATCTTCGCCCGTCATGCCGAGCGCGTGCGCATGGCTAACATTGCCCAGATGATCAATGTGCTCCAGGCAATGATCATGACAGACAAAGAGAAGATGGTCCTGACCCCGACCTATCATGTCTTCAAAATGTATGTTCCGTTCCAGGACGCGACCTCTGTGCCAGTCACTTTTGACGCCGGAACTTATAAGAACGGCGACATTACCCTGCCGCGTGTAGACGCCATCGCGGCGAAGGATACGAAGGGCAAGCTCTGGTTGGCCATCACCAATCTCGATCCGAATCAGCCGGTCGAAATCGACGCAAGCGTTTCCGGGATAAATGCGAAATCGGCATCGGGCGAAACACTCACCGCGCCACAAGTTGACAGCGTGAATACATTCGACGCGCCGAACACAGTTGCGCCAAAAGCTATTTCGGCGAAGGCTGAAGGCGGCAAGCTGGTTTTGACCCTGCCACCCAAATCGGTGACTGTCGTTTCGGTTGACCAATAACTCATTACCGCAGGCACGCAGGAGTTCCATCCTCCCGTTGGACTCCTGTGCGCTGTGCGCACGCTCTGCAAACAGGTGTGGGGCGAAGCAAGGAGAACATCGATGAAGCAGTTTGCATTCTTAACCCTTCTGATCGCAATGACTTGTTACGCGCAAGACGCGGGCACCTTCCAGCCCGCCTCCACTAATGTCTGGGGCGCAAAATACCCGAGCGTCGACAGCACGGGCAGAGTGCAAATTCGGGTCAAAGCTCCAGACGCGACCAAAGGTCCGCGCCAATTTCTGGAGCGGCCCCAAAATCGATATGGACAAGCAGGAGGACGGATTCTGGACAGTCACCACGCCGCCTCTTGTGCCAGGACTCCACTATTACACGCTGATCATCGACGGTGCCGAGGTCAGCGACACCGGCAGCCAGGCATTCTTCGGCGGAAGCAAATATGCAAGCGCGGTAGAAGTTCCAGAACCCGGATCTACCTATTATTCAGCTGAAAATGTACCGCACGGGCTGGTTCGCGAGATCTGGTACAACTCGAAAGTTACCGGGACCTGGCGTCACGCGCTGGTCTACACGCCGCCAAACTACGATACGCAGACCAAGGTGCGTTATCCCGTGTTGTATCTGCAACACGGAGGTGGCGAGGATGAAACCGGGTGGACCAGGCAGGGTCATGCGAATTTCATTCTCGATAACCTGATTGCTGCCGGCAAATCGAAACCGATGATCATCGTGATGGCATATGGCTACGCCAGGCGGGTCGGTTACGTTGAGCCTGATTTAACCGGCAAGCCATTCGGTTCCCCCGAAATGATGAAGGCGATGCAGGATATGGCATCCGCCTTTGAGGACGACCTGACCCAGGTTCTGATTCCCTATGTCGACTCTAATTTCCGCACGATCGCGGATCGCGATCACCGCGCGATGGCCGGCTTATCGATGGGCGGCATGCAGACTTTCCAGGTCACGTTCGACCACCTCGACATGTTCTCTTACATTGGCGGTTTCAGCGGCGCCGCCGGGCCACTGGTACTCGGCAACCGGTCGCTGGACGTGAAGACGGACTTGAACGGCGCATTGGCTGATCCGGCTGTGTTTGCAAAGAAAGTGCATTTGCTTTGGCTCGGCGTCGGAACCAAGGAGCCTCCCATGATGCTGGCGGGGATCCAGAGGCTGCACACTTCTCTGACCGAAGCGAAGGTGGCTCATGTCTACTACGAGTCGCCGGGCACGGATCACGAATGGCAGACGTGGCGCCGCGATCTGAACGATTTTGCGCCAAGACTCTTTTAAGAAGATAAGTTCTCAATCTTTTACGCGAGCACGATGCCAGGTTCGCATCAGGAGACCCTCATACCGTGCATTCAAAGGCTAAGACTTCGGTCGTGACAAGACATTTACTGCGGACCGCCATACTCCTCGTCTCAGCTATTGCCTCTGCTCAAACTCAACCAGTGACGGCGACCATCGATGCGTCGAAGACTGGACCTCCGATCTCGAAATACATTTACGGACAGTTTTTGGAACACATTGGCGGAATCGTCAACAACAACATCTGGGCCGAAATGCTGGATGACCGGAAATTCTATTACCCGATTACCTCGCATCCGCCCGCCGAACCAGCCGGGCCGAGTTGGAGACGCACCGCTCTGCGCCATTGGACCCCGATCGGCAACGATGAATTCGTGACGATGGATGCGAGCCGTCCTTACGTCGGCGACCACACCCCCATGGTGAAGCTGAGTCCGACCGAGGCGCATGGAATCCAGCAGGCGGGTGTGGCTGTTCGCAAAGGAATGTCCTACACGGGACGCATCATTCTCGCAGGTACACCTGGCACAACGGTGAAGGTTGCTCTTGTGTGGGGACCGACCGCGAGCGATCGCCAGACCGTGACCATTGCCAAAGTCGGCTCAGAGTACGTGAAGTTTCCGCTGCGCTTCCACGCACAGGGCGATAGCGACGATGCGAGATTAGAGATCGTCGGAACCGGACACGGCTCCTTTCACATCGCTGCAGTCTCATTGATGCCGGCCAACAATGTGCAAGGCTTCCGCGCGGAAGTGATCGCTCAGCTCAAACAGCTGAATTCCGGTGTGTATCGCTTTCCCGGTGGAAACTTTCTTTCCGGGCACGAGTGGCGCAATGCAATCGGCGATCCTGACAAACGCCCGCCGATTATGGATCCGGTGTGGCACGCGGTTCAGCCCAACGACGTGGGCACCGATGAGTTCATGACGCTATGCCGCCTGCTGAATGTCGAGCCTTATGTGACCGTCAATGCGGGTTTCGGCGACGAGTGGTCTGCGGCACAACTCGTGGAATATGCAAACGGCGCAGTCACCACGCCGATGGGAAAATTGCGCGCCGCGAATGGCCACGCGGAACCTTATCACGTGAAATTCTGGGGAATCGGCAATGAACCCTGGGGCGAATGGCAATTGGGCTTCATGCCAGTTGCGCAGTGGGAATTGAAACACGACATGTTTGCCAAGGCGATGCGCAAGGTTGATCCGAGTATCAAGCTGATCGCAGCCGGAGCTATGCCAGATGCGATGACCGGCTCCGGGCAAGCCAAGCGCCTGAACGGTCAGATCGTTCCCGACTACCTTTCCCCCGCAGATTGGAGCGGTAACCTGCTCGCGCACTGTCTCGAAAATATTGACCTGCTCAGCGAGCACTTCTATTCCTCGAGCAATCAGAGATTCGATATTGCAAAAGGCGAGAAGGTCAAGATAGAGAATCAATCTCTAATCGAATGGGAGCGCGCCCCTGCCACGCAGGTCCGCGTGAAATACGAGCACTACCAGGAATACCTCAAGCGCATTCCCGGTCTCAAGACCAAGCCGGTGCCTATCAGCTTGGACGAATGGGCCTACATTGGCGCTCCACCGAATTCCTACAAGGTCGTTCCCGCCTATGCCTGGGCGTTCCACGAGATGTTCCGCCATTCCGATCTTTATCAACTGGGCGCGTTCACGTTCGCAACCGCAATGATCACCGAAGACCGAACGGACGCAGTGTTGAGTCCAACCGGCCTGCTGTTCAAGATGTATCGCGAACACTTTGGCACCATCCCGGTAGAAGTTTCCGGAAATTCGCCGCAACCAAAGCCGATCTATCCCGCGGGCGGCGACCAGCCCGCAGTCAATCCGGGAAGCGAGACGTATCCGCTGGATGTGAGCGCTGCTCTTAGTGAAGATCGTAAAACGCTTGACCTTTGCTGTGCTAAATCCATCGGATTCCGAGCAACAGTTGAAGCTATCGATCGCTGGCGCGAAGCTTGCGAGCCAAGGCCATCTGTGGCGTATGGCGCCATCAAGCGTTGATGCAACCATCACTTTGGGACAAAAACCCGGAGTTGAGATACAGGAGCAGGTGCTGACCTCAGCGCCCGAGACGATGTCGGTGCCGCCCTTTAGCGTCAATATTTATTCGTTCCCTGTGAAGTAGTTCGTTTGTTCGAACGCGCCGAGGAGTGTGTAAAGGTTGGACAAGTCACCTTCGAGCAACGTAGTGCAGCAAAAGCGGATACGTTTGGGCCTGATGCTGGGATCGATTCTGGCGGCTGCAACCGTGCTGTCCGCGGCAGAAACATCCGGCCCTGATCTCACACTCAGATACGACAAGCCGGCTACCAAATGGACTGAAGCATTACCCGTCGGGAATGGGCGTATCGGCGCAATGGTATTCGGCGGGACAGAAGATGAGCGCCTGCAGATCAACGAAGGAACCCTGTGGGGTGGAGGTCCGCACGATTACACAAATCCCGAGGCGTATTCGCATCTTGACGAAGTTCGGAAGCTGATTTTCGCCGGCAAGGTTTCCGAGGCGGAAAAGCTCTCGGAAACCATGATGGGCCGACCGAAGCTGCTCATGCCGTACCAGCCGTTTTGCGACGTTCGGCTGCATTTCGGCGGGCACGCGCAAGCGACCGAATATCGTCGCGAACTCCATCTAGATGATGCAATCGCGGAAACCGCCTACAAAGTGGGCGACACTGATTTTCGGCGTGAAGTATTCATCTCCCACCCGGATCAGGTTCTGGTGATGCGAATTACGGCCAAACAGCCAGGGCAGATCACCTTCAGCCTCACGATGGATTCCCCACAGCCCGGAACGCTTGTTGAAAGCTCTCTAAACGATACGTTGCAGCTGACTGGCCGGATCCAACCACGGCAGAATCCACCGTTCTCCTGGACGGGCTCATGGGAGAAGCCAGGGATAAAGTTCGCCGCAGTGCTAAAAGTGTTCACCGAAGGCGGTTCCGTTCACAGTACCCAAGGACGTCTGGAAATTTCCGGCGCGAATTCCGTGACTATCCTGTTCAGTAATGCGACCAGCTTCAAAACTTACCGGGATATCAGCAACGATGCATTAAGCGCGGCCAGAGGCTACCTGGAGCGCGCGTCGAAACAGTCGTACGAGCAGCTGCGCCAGAATCATGTGAATGATTTTCGCCAACTGTTCTCGCGGTCGCAGTTGAGCCTCGGCGAGAGTCATTCAACGGACACTACGGACAGACGTCTCCAAACTTTTGCTGAAAACGACGATCCCAGCCTGCTCGCGCTCTATTTTGAGTTCGGCCGCTATCTGTTGATCTCATCGTCCCGCACGGGAGGTCAACCCGCCAACCTTCAGGGAATATGGAACGAGGACCTGCTTCCCGCGTGGAGTAGCAAGTGGACGACGAATATCAACCTGGAGATGAACTATTGGCAGGCAGACGCCGGCGATCTCTGGGAGACGGAAGAACCACTGTGGAGTCTTATCCGCGACTTGCGTGTCACCGGCGCCGAAACCGCTCACGTGCAATATCACGGCAAGGGATGGGTCTTGCACCACAACACCGATCTCTGGCGCGCAACGACGCCCGTAGATGGTCCCTGGGGGATCTGGCCAAGCGGAGGCGCGTGGCTTGCCAACCAGATGTGGGAACACTACGCATTCAGTGGAGATCAGCAGTTCCTGCGGCAACAGGCATATCCCGCGATGAAGGAAGCGGCGGAATTCGCGCTGAGCATTCTGGTGAAAGCACCGGACGGAACACCTTTTGCGGGGCGTCTGGTCACGAATCCGTCGACTTCGCCGGAAAGCCAATACTTTCTAAATGGCGAGAAACATAATTTAACGTACGCCCCTACCATGGACATTGAGCTTATCCGAGAGCTCTTTGAAAACTGCCGGCGGGCGACACAAATCCTTGGAACGGACACCGAGTTTCGGGCACAACTGGAGCGAATCGAAAAGGACCTGCCACCACTGCAGATTGGAAAGCGTGGACAACTGCAGGAATGGATCGAGGATTATCCCGAGGTCGAGCCGGCGCATCGGCATGTATCGCATCTCTACTCGCTCTACCCGGGGCATGACATCAGTCTCCAAACTACGCCCGACTTCGCGGCTGCTGCAAAGAAGAGCCTGGAACTGCGGGGCGACGGCGGGACCGGATGGTCCACGGTATGGCGGGCAGCCCTTTGGGCACGCCTTCAAAACCCCGAGCACGCTTACAACAACCTGAAGATTCTGATCACAAAAAGCACCCTGCCCAACATGTTCGATCTCTGCCCGCCGTTTCAGATCGACGGCAATCTCGGCGGCCCAGCGGCGATTACGGAAATGCTGATCCAAAGCACTCCCGACGAAATTCTCGTGCTCCCTGCGCTACCGCGCCAATGGCCAAGCGGCAGCCTGAAGGGAGTGCGTGTCCGGGGTGGCGCCAAAGTGGATATCACGTGGAAAGAGGGCCGGTTGACTGAGCTGAAAATTCAATCGAATCGCGCGAACCAATACCACGTGCTTTATGGCGAGCGGTCTGCCGAGGCTCACCTCGAAGCCGGCAAGTCCGTCGTGATGAACGGTGTGCTTCACCAGGCCGGTCATTGATCGCGGTCTGACGGATTTGATAGTGAGGTATTTCGAGAAAGGATAATCGATGAAGAAACCGTTCTGTGTGATGACGCTGGTGTTGACGATAGCTCTCGGACCTCAGCTCCTCGCGCAAGTGCAGACCGACGTGCCAGCGGTGATCCCCGGTGCGAAGCCCGTTACGGTGGAACATATTAAGATCCACGGCCAATCACTCGAAGGCAATTTGGAGGGCGACGCCGTCGATCGCGACGTGTTGGTGTTCTTGCCGCCCAGCTACGCGAAACAGAAGTCCCGCCGTTATCCGGTCGTTTATGCGTTACACGGTTTTTTCATCGGTGCCGAGCAATGGAGCCACGAGATCCACGTGCCGCAAACGATCGAAGGAGCATTCGCTCAGGGCGGGAAAGAAATGATCGTCGTGCTGCCCGATTCCAAAACCGTACAAAACGGCTCGATGTATTCGAGTTCGGTTACTACCGGTGATTTTGAGCAGTTCATCGCGCACGATGTGGTCGCTTACATCGATGCGCACTATCGCACGATCCCCACTCGTCAGAGTCGCGGATTGGTGGGCCATTCAATGGGAGGGTACGGCGCCACCCGTATCGGCATGAAGCATGCGGATGTGTTCGGGAGTCTGTACATCATGAGTCCCTGCTGCCTGTCGCCCCGACCAGTGGGACCAGCAAATCCAGAAAACGAGAAGGCTCTCGAAGCGGTGAAGACAGCTGAAGATTTGGCTAAGCTGGGGTTCTTCCAGCGCGCCCAGCTTGCTTCGGCAGCTGCATGGTCACCGGATCCGAAGAATCCCCCACTTTATCTTGACTTGCCTACGAAGAACGGCGAACCACAGCCAGATGTGCTCGCCAAATGGACAGCCAATGCTCCACTAGCTTTCATCGACCAGTACATTGACCAGCTGCGCAGATACCACGGCATCTCGATCGATGTAGGCGATCAGGACGGCTTGCGCGTCGATACAGCCAAGCTGCATGAGGTTCTAGACAAGTACGGAATCGCGAACACCTTTGAGATCTATTCGGGAACGCATACCAGTAAGGTGGCAGACCGTTTTCAGAATCATGTCATGCCCTTTTTCAGCCAGAATCTCTGTTTTCAGGCGAAGTGCCAGTAGTAGAAGAAAAACTTTTACAGGAGAAGAGATGAGCTATTCGGGAAAAGCCGTACTGGCAGTTCTCGCTATTTTCGTCACCCTAGCCGGTGGTGTTTCGGCTGCGCAAGACAATTCGAAGCTGCCTTACATGAATCCCACCTTTACGCCTGAGCAGCGTGCCGCCGACCTGGTGCACCGCATGACACTGCAGGAAAAGGCTTCGCAGCTCGTCAACCAGGCTCGCGCCATCCCTCGCCTCGGTGTTCCCTCTTATGACTGGTGGAGCGAGGCACTTCACGGCGTTGCCACGAACGGCACGACTGAATTTCCCGAGCCGATCGGACTAGCGGCAACGTTCGATGCGCCGCGCATCCATGAGATGGCCACCGCCGTCGGCATTGAAGGGCGCATCAAGCACGTGCAGGCGGAGCGCGCCGGGCACTCGAATATTTTCGAGGGCCTCGATTTCTGGGCGCCTAACGTAAACATCTTTCGTGATCCGCGCTGGGGGCGAGGCCAGGAAACCTACGGAGAGGATCCCTTTCTGAGCGGACGCCTCGCGGTTGCCTACGTCACTGGAATGCAGGGCGACGATCCTCATTATTACCGCGCTATTTCCACTCCAAAACACTTTGCTGTGCACAGCGGACCCGAGCCCACTCGCCACTTCGCCGACGTGGACGTAAGCAAGCATGATGAACTGGACACCTACACGCCCGCGTTTCGTGCTGCTGTCGTCGAGGGTCATGCCGGGTCGGTAATGTGCGCCTACAACGCGATCAATGGCGAGCCGGCCTGCGCCAACCAGTTCCTGCTGCAACGTCTTCTTCGCGGTTCCTGGGGATTCCAGGGATATGTGGTTTCCGACTGCGACGCCGTCCGCAACATTTTCGGCGGCCACCACTACCGCCCAACGCAACCGCAGGCCTCCGCTATTTCATTGCAGCGCGGTATGGACAATGAGTGCATCGATTTCGCAAAGGTGCCAGACGATCACGACTACAGGCCATATATCGAAGCTGTGCAGCAGGGTTATCTATCTGAACACGATATGGACACCGCGCTGATTCGCCTATTCACGGCGCGAATGAAACTCGGCATGTTCGACTCGCCCGACAGCGTCCCCTACAGCAAGATCAATGAAAGCGAGCTTGATAGTGCCCCGCATCGCGCCCTGGCACGGCAGTTGGCAAACGAGTCCATGGTCCTGCTGAAGAACGACGGCGTATTGCCTTTGAAGTCCGTGCAGCGCATCGCCGTAGTCGGCCCCCTTGCCGATCAAACCGCAGTCCTGCTTGGCAACTACAACGGTATTCCTACCCACAGCGTAAGCGTGCTGGAGGGAATAAAAGCTGAGTTCCCGAACGCGAAGATCACTTATGTACCCGGCACCCAGTTTTTGTCGAACCAGGGCAATCCGGTGCCAGCGTCAGTATTGACGACGCCTGAAGGAAAACCAGGTTTGAAAGCGGAATACGGAAGCGGCCTGCGATTTGGTGGGGGCAAGCCAACTCCGATTACTTCGCGCACGGAATCCGGCGTGGACTTAAGTGAAAACACACTTCCTGCGGAAGCGAAAGGAAAACCTGAGCTCTCGGTGGAGTGGACCGGGTCGCTAAATCCCAATCAGACTGGCGACTATCTCGTCGGCATGAAATCAGAGGGCTTTGGACGCGTGTCGGTCGACGGCAAGCAAGTCGCTCAGATGTTCGGAGGCACGAACCTCGGCAAGGTTCATCTGGAAAAGGGACATCCAGTGAAACTCGAGGTGGTCTATGCGCAGACGCCGAACAGTAAGGTTGGAGCACAGCTCCTCTGGGTTCCTGTCAACAACGCTCCCGATCCTGCCGCCGTGGCAGCTGCGAAGAACGCCGACGTAGTCATTGCGGTCGTCGGGATCACCAGCCGCCTCGAGGGCGAGGAGATGCCAGTTGATCAACCTGGCTTCGCTGGCGGAGATCGCACCAATATCGAAATGCCACAACCGGAGGAAGATCTGTTGCAGGCCGTAGCTGCGACGGGCAAGCCCCTGGTCGTGGTGCTGATGAGCGGTAGCGCGCTGGGTGCGAATTGGGAGAAAGCTCATGCCAACGCCATTGTGCAGGCCTGGTATTCAGGCGAAGAGGGTGGAGCCGCAATCGCTGAAACGCTGAGCGGCAAGAACAATCCTGCGGGACGTTTGCCCGTTACCTTCTATAAGGATGTTCATCAGCTGCCGCACTTCGAGGACTATTCGATGAACGGCCGCACGTACCGCTACTTCAAAGGCGAGCCGCTTTGGCCTTTCGGATATGGCCTCAGCTACAGCAGCTTTGCCTATAGCGGTCTCACGTTGCCGCCCGCGCCGATCAACGCAAACGATCCGCTCGATGCTTCCGTGACGGTGACCAACACTGGCAAAATCGCGGGCGATGAGGTTGTGCAGCTCTACCTCAAATTCCCCGATGTTCCCGGGGCGCCGATTCGCGCTCTTCGCGGATTTCAGCGTGTGCACCTGGAGCCGGGCGCCAGCCAGAAGGTTGACTTCCATCTGAACAGCCGCGATCTGAGCATGGTCTCCGACCTGGGCGACGTTATCGTTGCCCAGGGCAAGTACACCGTTTCGATTGGCGGCGGCCAACCTGATACCGGAGTTCCGGCGGTCAACGGCAACTTCGAGGTGAACGGACAGGTCATGCTACCGGAATAATGTCGCGGCAACAGGAATGACCGTGAGCAGGCCAGCGACATTTATCAACCAGAATCGCTGCCGGTAGAAACTCTGCTGGCAGTGACTCGAATGATTCGGCCTGCTCTTGCCTGGATAAAGGGTCGTCGCCAGTGTTCTTGTAAATTTCGTAACGGAAAGAAGGCACTTCATCATGCCACCGAAGATTCTTCTCCTTTTGGTATTGATCGCGTGTGTGGCGATTGCTGCCGGGGCACAATCGGCGAACTCTTGTGGGGATTTGGCGAACCTCAAGATTGATCACGTGGAGATCACCAAGACCGCAGAAGTCCCAGCTGGGACCACTGTGCCGCCCCCGTTTCCGGGCCTACCCAGCATCGGTCCATTGCCCGCGCACTGTCGCGTGGATGGCGTGATCAACCGGCGCAAAGGTGTCGGAGGTGAGGAGTTTGGAATCGGTTTCGCGGTATCGTTGCCAGCAAAGGAAGCGTGGAATGGCGACTTCATGATGCAAGGCGGAGGTGGTGGGAATGGCGTGGTCGCCTATCCTCTCGGCGCATCGCATGCGGGCGACAAACCGGCTCTGACGCGCGGGTTCGCAGTCGCCAGCACGGATACAGGACACAGAGCGAAGACTGGTCCATTCGACTTCTCGTTCATGCGCGATCAGCAGGCTTTTCTGGACTTTGCCTATCTTGCTAACGCCGAGGTAGCTGGAGTCGTAAAGCAGATCATCGCGCACTACTATGCGAAACCAGCGACGTACTCGTATTTCGTGGGCTGTTCTACAGGTGGGCGCGAAGGCATGATCCTTTCGCAACGTTATCCGACGGTCTTCAATGGCATCGTTTCCGGCGACCCCGCGATGCGTACGGGCTTATCGAATCTCGCGATCAGCGAATGGATTCCCGTGGCATACAACCAGGCTGCACCCAAAGATGCCTCGGGAAAACCACAGATCGAAAAGTTCATGACCGATGGCGACCGCAAACTGTTCATCGATGCGTTGATGAAGAAATGCGATGCGAAGGACGGAGTGGCGGACGGCATGATCTTCGATCCGATGGGTTGCGATTTCGATCCCAGCGCGCTTGCTTGCAAAAGCGGTCAGACCGATGCTTGCATTCCGGCCGACAAGCTTGCGGCCATCAAAAAAGCGTTTGCCGGTCCGAAGAATTCGTATGGCACGCAAGTCTATCCAGGATTTCTTTACGATGCAGGTATCGCTTCGACTGGTCCTATCCCGGGGCTCCTTACACTCCGAGCCAACGGGCTCTTCGGTCCCTATCCGACAGCAACGGAAATCGATGTAGATAAAGAAGCGCTTCATGCTTCCGATCCGCTGGTCGAGCCGGCCTCGACAAATCTATCGACGTTTTCCGGCCGCGGCGGCAAGATCCTCTTTTTCCATGGAGACAGCGATCCGTGGTTCTCTCCTCTCGATACGCTCGAGTACTACAAATCTTTAGCCGCGACGAACGGCGGCGCAGATAGCGTTCGTGATTGGAGCCGGATGTTCCTGGTGCCGGGCATGAGTCACTGTGGCGGCGGACCGGGGCTCGACCAATTTGACATGCTCGGCGCCGTAGTGAACTGGGTCGAGAACGGAGTTGCACCGGACGCCGTAATCGCGACCGGACGCGCATTTCCGGGTCGCAGCCGTCCGTTGTGTGCGTATCCCAAGCACGCCCAGTACGGCGGCCAGGGAAACACAGAAGATGCCAAAAACTTCAGCTGCCAATGAGCGGCGACATTGAGTTCAAGAGTTCAGGTAGAGGAGATTCGTTTTGAAGAAAATCAGCCGTCGCCAATTCGTCGCGACCGCAGCTGTTGCTGGTGCAGCCGCGGTTTTCCCCTCTGGAACCTTCGCACTGCAGGAAGACTCAACGAAACCCGCTTCGCCTTCAGTTGCAAAGCAACTCAATCGCGAGGTGGTCTCGCAGCAAGCGGTTCCCTTTCCGATGAACAATGTTCGGCTTGGCCCTGGGCCCTTTCGCGCGGCTGCGGAAGCCAATCGCCGTTACTTGAAAACGCTGCCTCCTGACCGGCTGCTTCATACGTTTCGCCTGACTGCGGGACTGCCTACTTCGGCGGAGCCGCTGGGCGATTGGGAAAAGCCTGACTGTGAGCTGCGTGGCCACTTCGCCGGTGGGCACTACTTGTCAGCCTGCGCATTCGCATATGCCAGTTCGGGCGATGAGGAGCTGAAGCGCAATGGCGACGTCATGGTGGCAGAACTCGCAAAGTGCCAGGCACAGTTCAAGAATGGCTATCTGAGCGCATTTCCTCCGGAGCTTTTCGATCGCCTGCGCGATGGAGTGAATGTCTGGGCGCCGTTCTACACCATCCACAAAATCATGGCCGGGCACCTCGACATGTATCTCCTCACCGGTAATCAGCAAGCACTGGAAACGCTTGAGAAGATGGCGCAATGGGTGCGCAGCTGGGCCGACCCCTTGAGCGAACAGCAGATGCAACGCGTGCTCCTCGTGGAGTACGGCGGCATGGGAGAGGTGCTCAGCAACCTTTATGGCGTGACCGGGAAACGCGAGTATCTCGATCTGGCCCGGCGGTTCGATAAGAAATGGTTCTTCGACGCGCTGGCGGCTCATCGCGATGAACTCAAGGGACTGCACGTCAACACGCATATTCCGCAGGTCATTGCCGCGGCCCGATTGTATGAACTCACTGGCGACAAACGCTATTGGAATATTGCCGACTATTTCTGGGACGAGGTCACCAGCGAACGCTCTTACTGCACCGGCGGTACCAGCAACTTCGAGTTGTGGAGATCAGACCCGGGCGTCCTCTCAACGCAACTGAGTTCACAGACAGCCGAAGACTGCTGTGCTTACAACATGATGAAGCTGACGCGACACCTGTTTAGCTGGTCGCCACGGGCTCAATACATGGACTACTACGAACGTGTGCTCTTCAATCACCGCATGGGAACCATTGATCCGGCGACGGGCACAACGGTCTATTACCTGCCGCTGGGGAGCGGCTACTCCAAGATTTACGCGAAGCCTTTCGATTCGTTCTGGTGCTGCAATGGCACAGGCGCCGAGGAATTTGCGAAATTGACGGACACTATCTACTTCCACAACGACGATTCCATCTTCGTGAACCTTTATATTGCGTCGGAGGTGGAATGGAGAGAAAAAGGCTTTCGCCTGACGCAAGAAACTTCATTTCCCGAGGAGCAAGGAACTACCCTGCTTATCTCGGCAGCGAGACCCGTCAATATCGATTTGAAGCTGCGCGTCCCCTACTGGGCGAAGAGTGGCAGCGTCAAGGTGAATGGGCGTGCGGTTCCCGTTTTCGCTGATCCGAGCAGCTATCTTGTTTTGCGCGGACCGTGGAAGACTGGCGATCGAATTGAACTAACACTTCCAATGCAGTTGCATGCCGCGCCCACCCCGGACAAAGAGAATCTGCAGGCGGCAATGTACGGGCCGCTGGTTTTGGCAGCTCGATTCGAAGAAGAGCCCCAGGACAAATGGTATCGGCACTTCACGTCGCAAGAAAAACAGGAGCCTGCTCCCATGCTGCAGTTGAAGGGCAAAGTCGACGACCCCGCAAGTTGGCTAGAAGTAAATGGAAAGCTAACGTTTCGCACGGTTGCGCAAAATCAGAGCGTAACCTTCGTGCCTTTGTCTTCGATTGTCCATGAACGATTCTCGGTATACCACGAGATCGAGCCGGGGAACTCCTGAGCGAAGGGACCAAGACCGCGGTCGAACCGGCGAGAGAATGATGAAGCCATCCATGAACATTCGAGAAATTGCGAAACGCGCCAAAGTATCGACTGCGACCGTCTCGCGCACCATCAACCGCATCTCGACTGTGGATCCCCGGCTTGCAAAGCGCGTCTGGAAGGTTATCGAACAGTCAGGATACCGCCCCAATATTCAGGCGCGTGCGCTTGTGTCGGGACGCAGCCAGATTCTGGGGCTCGTGGTCTCCGATATCACCAACCCCTTCTTCCCGGAGATCATACAGGCTTTCGAGAACATCGCAGTCGAGCATGGATACGACATCCTGCTGGTATCCACAGTTCACGATCCCAAACGCATGGACATTTCCGTCCGGCGCATGACCGAAAGGCGCGTAGATGGCGTGGCGGTGATGACTTTCGGAATGGAAGACCTGCTGCTTGAAGATCGCGAATTGAGGAATGTGCCGCTAGTCTTTGTCGATGTCGGACCGAAGCGTCCGGGAGTCGGCAATATCAAAATTGATTATCTAAAAGGAATCCGTCAGGCGGTACAGCATCTGGCAGCGCTTCGACACGAACAGATTGCATTCATCTCTGGCCCCCTGGGACTTAAGTCGGCGAAGGCGCGCCGAAACGCATTCGAACAGGCAATGAGCGAGATCGGTCTCAAGATTCGTAAGGATGGGATCGTGGAAGGCGATCACACCCTTGAGGGAGGAATCAGGGCCGCGCAAACGCTGCTCTCGCTACCGAATCGTCCCACGGCGATTGTTTGCTCCAATGACATGACAGCGCTCGGCGTCATGCACAAATGCCACGAGGAAGGCCTATCCATTCCACGAGACCTGTCGCTGGTCGGCTTCGACGACATCACTCTCGCACAATTCGTCTTGCCGCCACTGACAACAGTTCGCATGTCCCAAACCGAACTGGCGCGCCTCGCCTTCAACGCACTGCTGGCTGAACTCGAGAGTGAAGAAGTTTCTGAGCACGGCACCGAGTATGTGCTTGAGACCAGCCTGGTACTTCGCGACTCAACAGCGCTTGTGTCAACGGTTGCCAAGAGACATGGTGAAACTGCGGGCGGGGGCGCCGCGACGCGCCCGAAAGACCTTCGCGGCACAGACAGTAAATAGAATCACTGAACTATAAGAACCTCTTGATCGCCCTCGTCCCGATCGCGCCGTTAAACTCCCTTGCGCCAATCAGAATCGTTCCCTTTTTTAAGGCGGAGGGTTAGAGAGCCATCAGGATTCGTGCGTTCATAGCATGCCCACCTTACTGGACGACGCACGCCTTTGACATCCAACTCCGCGCGGAGCACGATCTGCTGGCCGTCCATCTGCTTTGGCAAAATGAGCGATGCTTCGCGGATTCTTCCTGCATACGGTTGACCGGCGTCCAGATTGCCACCGACTCTCACCTTGCCATCAAGGCTCTCGGCATAAACTCCCAATATGCCCGGGACGCCCGCGACGCCGTCATTTACGATGCCAACAATTAGTTCCATCGTGTCGTAACGTTTTCTCTGCCAGATCAGTGACGGCCGCACGCGATAGCCGAGACGCTGCTCCATCGCCTGGAGTGAATCCGGATATTTCTCGTAGTAGCGGCGAACGTTGTCTGCTTCCGTCCATAGACCGAAATAGTTGGTACCTATGTCCAGCGAGTGAAAGCCTGCTGACTCTCGATAGGGCCGCTCCAGCGGCCCGCCAATGCGGTCGGGATAGTCGCCACCGGATTCGACTTCATCATCTTTCCCGACGAATGCCAACATAGCGGGCGGAAGCTTGCTCAAGCACGCTTTTTCCTCCGATTCGTACTCGGGAAGAACATAATGCCGATTCTCACCGTCTTCCAGAACAGTTGCGATCCACGGCGGTCGGTTCGCGAGTTCTTCGATCTGAATTGGTTCATCCATCGCCAGGCTGTCGGAACGCAGCCAACAACCGGCACGCACGGCCAAGTCCTGCACTTCGCGGTTGCCGACGCTGCTGATATCCGGCTCGGTATTCACGGCGAGCGGCGTCTTCTTCCACGTATCGATCTGAAATTGCGTCATGTGGACGAAGGTCTTCTCTGCCGTCAGGTAATCCGGGAACGGGCCGGGGATATCGTTCGTGTGCCCTTCGCCCCAGAAGCCGTACATCATCAGATCCATGTATTCCAGTTGCGGATGACCATCAAACCTTGCCGCCAGCAATTGGTTCAGTTCAGCAAACGCGCGCTGAAATTCGGGCGAGTCATACCGCGGCTCGCGAAAATCGAACCCTGTTCCGTGCTCGCGGGACTCGTGCCCGATATTCACGATTGGGACCTTCGCCTGGAGAAAATCGGGTATCGAGAGCTTCTTCGGCTGAATGTTAGGGCTGGAAAGCTGGATTCGGAATGCGACTCCAAGATTATGGCGCTTCGCGGCATCAAACGTGGCGTCCCACACAGGAGACAAATTCAGCTTGCCGGGTTCTGACTGCACATCGCGCCAGTCGCAGCGTATATAAAGGACGTCAACGAACGGCAGTGACGCCATCTTCTCGACAGCTTGTTCAAGCGTCTCCTTACCGCACGTCACTGTCAGCGCCGGTCCATTTTCTTCCCATGTATAGCCGACCAATCCGGTACCGAAGTTGCGGATGTGCTTGCGCGAGGGCGTGGTACTGAAGATTGTGTACCAGCCTTCGTCCTGCGTGATCCCGAATGGTCCCTGGTTTAACCGGTTGGGGACTGGAGGCGATCCGAAGTCATAGCCTTCCCACAAATGATCCGGAACATCCGCTAACGCCTGCCTCGGAAGCAACGTGCATGCTCCCGCGAGCGCAGCTCCGGTCTTGAAGAAATCTCGCCTCCGCATTCCACACCCTCCTGATTCGATCTGTAATTGCGAAGCAATCTGCTGTGGCTCGCTTTTCTTCTACACCTCATCGCGAAGGTTGGACCGCAATGTTAGAGTGCCATCGTCATTTGTTTTCTGGTGGCAAGCCCAGCGCACCGGATAACGCATTCCCTTGACCTCAAGTTCGGCTTTCAGTTTCAGTCCCTGCCATTTCGTTCCCTTCGGCAGGATGAACTGCGCCTGGCGCAGCCTACCCGGAAGCGGATAGCCGGCGTCGAGACAGCCGCTCTTCAGCACATTTCCATTCTCGTCTTCCACGGTGACTCGCAACACGCCGGGTACGCCGGCAATGCCATCGTTCGCGAACGCCACAATTAATCCGAGATAGCCGGCGTCCTCATATTTCCAGATCATCGAAGGTCGCACGTTGTACCCGACTCTTTGATTAATCCTGTCGAACCACTTCGGATACGCCTGGTAGTAGGCGGCTAGGGTCGCCGGATTGATCTGATGGAAATTCCACAGTGAACAGTAATTCGCGCCTACATCGATCACGTGCGCAATCATGTTTTCTGCCGTCGAGATACCTTCGTGCACCGCGAGATCACCGGGAAGTTTCCCAGGCAGCGGTTGCTCGAGCAGCGCCGCAACCCAGGGCGGGCGATTGCTTAGTGTTTCGATCTGCTCGTTTTCTATGAAGATGGTGTCGCTCCGAATCCAGTTATTGCTGCGCACCGTCCGATCCACAAGCTCGGAATTCCCGACTCGGCTGTAATCAGGCTGCGTGTTGGTCAGCAGCGGGGTCTTCTTGAAGTTTTCCAACTGGACTTCCAGCATGTGGACCCACGTGCGTTCCGCCGTCTGGTAATCCGGAAACGGATTATTCCCAAATGGCCAAGTGTGTCCTTCGCCCCAGAAACCGTACATAAAGGTATCGATGAATTCGACATTCGGGTTGCCATCAAACTCCGACGCCAGAGCTTCGACCAATTCCTTGAACGCCTGCTGAAAGAATGGATCATCAAATCGCGGCTGGTAGCGTGCATGGGGGTTTTTGAGATAGCGTTCGGCGGCAGCGCGGCTCTCGTTTTCACTCAGGACGAGATCTACCTTCGGCACTTTTTCCAGCACGAAGTCGGGTAACGCCGCTGAATGCGTGTAATCCGGAGCACTCATCTGAATGCGCAGGCCTACGCGCTTCCCTGTCTTCTTCGACAGGTCAAACACCTGTTTTATGTAATCGGGAAGGTCGAGGCGCCCGGGCCGGGGCTGCACTTCGCGCCACGTTGGACGTATGTAGAGCTTCTGCCCCAGAGGAAAGTTCGCTAGCTCTTCAATCGCACGTGACACGTTATCTGACTTGATTTCCTCCGTGCCCATGTCTGCGGTGATGTACGTGATCAACCCCTTGCCGTAGTTGGGCACCACTTCTTCCGAAGGAGTTGTAGTCATCACAACTTCATCGGTCGGAATGACAGAATCAGGCGGATACTGCGGGAATGGTCCCTGATTCAGGCGATCCGTAACGGTTGGTCCGGAACCGAAATCATGTTTGTCCCAGTTGTGAGCGCGGACAAGCCCGTTCGCGAGTCCGGTTCCGAGTTCGGCAGTAGCAGCAAGGGCCACACTGCTTTTTAGGAAATCTCTACGTTGCATTGAGGAAGTTGCTCCTTGCGTTCCAGGAATTCTCTTTGGCCGAGCCAGCGCCGGGCGGGCGCCGCACGCAGCCACATTCCGCGAACAACAACCGGGAACCCCGACGAGCGAGGCTCCCGGTCACTGAGAAACTAGAACTGCAACTTCAACGCAAGCTGGATCTGGCGCTGTGGAATTACTGTTGATGTGATCACGCCCGCGGCGCCCGGCCCATCCGTGACAAACGGATCTGGCTGCGCAAACACGGCGTGATTGAAGGCGTTGAAGAACTCCGTGCGAAACTCGAGACGCGTTGTCTCGGTAAGTTCGAAGAACTTGTGGATCGAGAGATCGGCGGATTTCTCTCCCGGCCCCATAAGAATGTTCTTGCCCGCGTCGCCGAAGCAATTGCACGTCGGCGCTGGAAAATCATTGATGTTGAACCACATATTTGGACCAGGATTCGAGATCTTCCCGCTGCCGATACGATCGGGCCGTATCAGACCTTGCGAACCGGTGTTGGTCGGGTCGAATCCGATCTGGGGAGAGAACGGGAATCCCGAGCGGATTGTAACGATCCCGCCCAGGTGCCAACCGCCAAGCACGAGGTCCGAAACGTGACCATCCTTCAGGAATTTCTGGCCTTTTCCGATCGGTAGCGCGTAATCGAAGCTCGTCACCCAACGGTGGCGATTATCGAAGTCCGAAAGCCCCTTCTCCGCCCGCAAGTTATAGCTATCTTGTGGCCACGGAGCGTTACAGCAGATCTCCGGCTGGTCGTTGATGGATTTGCTCAGTGTGTATGCGCTCAGCAGATACAGACCGTTGCTGGTTTTCTTCTCTACCTTTAATTGGAAAGCGTGGTAAGTCGAGTTGCCGCGGTTCTCAATCGATGCGAACGGCCCGTACTGTGGATATGGACGCAGTGATTGATCGAACGTTGCTTGGGGGGTCGCGATCTGGTTCTTGTCTACGAGCACCTGAAGGTGCGTGCCCTTCGATCCGACATATGCCGGGCTGATCAATATCTGACCTGGCAACTGGTATTCGAGATTCAAGTTCCACTCGTCATAGACCGCCGTTTTCGGATTCCAGTCCTGGCTCGTGACTCCGGCATTGCCTGCCTGCGATGGATCGAGCGCCGGAAATCCGCTCGCAAGCGTTACAGCCGAAGGCGTCAATCCGTCGCTCTCAAACACTGGCTCATAGAAGAACGGAAGGTTGTAGTTGATCTGCAGTGGATCGCCGGTGCGGATTTCCTGCATTACGAAGAACCGTCCATAGCCTGCACGGAGCACAAACGGATGCGTGTCAAATGGGCTGTATGCGAATCCCACGCGCGGAGCGAAATTCGTCTTCCGCGTGTTCGCCAGGTGTTCCGGATATCCCGGCGTGCCCGCAGTGATGATCTGTCCCGTGGTGTAGTCGAAGTTGCTCTGCCGGTTATGTGCGTCGTACGAGGGCGTTCCGTAGTCGTAACGCAGCCCAAGGTCCAGCGTCAGTCTTGGCGTGACCTTGTAAACATCTTCGATGAAGCCTCCGTACACGTGTTGACGATTTTCGACGCGCGTCACTGTCGAGATTCTCGCTTCCACCGGTAGTCCAAGCAGCATATCGGCAATGCCGTTTCCGGTGACGTCAGGATTACTTGGATCACCCGTGAACTGTCCGCTGAACTGCAGGCTGCCGCGTGGTTGCCCAATTTGCAGCAGGTTGAACTGGTTGAACTGAACCTGCGGGCCCAACCTCAGCAAATGCCGGCCGTGTACCCAGCTGAGGCTGTCATTAATCTGGATCGACTGGCTCGTCATTTCTGTCGGCGTAAACAGCGGTTCGCCGAGACCGTTGTAGCCATTGAATCCGAACCATGTCAGTCCGTTGACCGACGGATTGTTCGGAACTCCGGCCACCTGCAAGTCCGCCGAGGGATAGTTCTGGCCGTAGCTGGGCGAATTCGAAATGTAGTGAATGTGGTTGAACCCGGCACGCAGAGAGTTAACCAGGTTTGGCGTAATGACGTGCGTGTATCCGAGGGCAAAGCCCCGTGTTTGCTGAGGACGATTGCCCGTGTTGTAATCTCCACCGTCAGCGATGCCTTGGAATACCGGTGCCTGGAAGCGCGATTCTTCGCTCAGCGAGAAGCGTTCGAACAGTTGAATCTTCTCCGTTACGTTCTGATCTACGCGCACGTCCATCTGGTCGATCTGATCGCTGCCGCGGGCATTCACACTGTAGTTGTTGCCTCCAGCCCCGCTTACATTGGGATAGAGTGCGGCGTAATTCAACCCCAGTTGGTTGAGATACTGCGAGGGGATGATGTTCGCCTGCCCGGCGATGGGGAGCCCGCTGACTGGATCGAATCCGAACCCATCGCGCACCATCGTGCCGTTCACGTCGCGTGTGGTGGCCGGATTGTAGATTTCGCCCGCGTAAATCGGCCGCCCTAGCGCATCGCTTCCGATTTGGTCGCCCAGGATGTCGCTGAAATCTCCGGTGCGTTCGGCCACGCTGGGGACAGTGGCAAAGTCAGTCTGCGCCGAGTGGATCCGCGTACCCTCGTAGTCGACAAAGAAGAACGCCTTGTCCTTCACGATCGGCCCGCCGAACGTGGCGCCAAACTGATTCTGCTTGTACGGCGCTTTCGGCTGATCCGAGGATTCGAAGTACTGACGAGCATCGAGAGCATCATTGCGAAGGAACTCCCATGCGCTGCCATGGAACTTGTTCGCCCCCGAGCGGGTAGAAGCATTGATCACAGCTCCGCCGCTCCGGCCGAACTCTGCGGAATAATTCGACGTCTGTACCTTGAACTCCGCAATCGCATCCACCGAACTCAAAACGGCGACATCGCCGTTGTCATTCGAGTTGTTGTCGATGCCATCGAGGATGAAGTTGTTCTGATCGCCTCGTGTTCCATTTACCGAGAAGTTGCCGCCGGCATTTCCGTTCGTAGGCGTGTTGCTTCCATTGACGGGCCCTTCCGTGACTTTTGTGACGCCGGCGGTCAACGTCGCCAGATCCGTATAGCGTCTGCCATTGAGAGGTAACTGACGAACCTCCTGGCCAGTCACTACATCTCCCAGAGACGCACTCTCAGTCTCGAGCAGAGGCGGCGCCGCCGTCACCATCATCTCCTCTGATACCGACCCGATCTCGAGTTTGAAGTCGAGCCGGGCCGTTTGTTGCACGTTGAGCACGATGTTCTGACGGACTTCCTTCTTGAATCCGGACGCTTCGATCGCAACGGAGTAGCTGCCGATCTTCAGAGGAGTAATTACGAAATTTCCGTCTGCCTCAGTTTTAACGCTGATACTCTTCCCGGTTTCTGCACTGGTCGCCGTTGCGGTGGCGCCCGCAATCACTGCGCCGCTTCGGTCCTTGACGGTCCCAACCAGCGTAGCCGTATCAACCTGCGCCAACACGCTGAGTCCTGCACCAACCATGCAGAGCAAAATGACCATTGACCTAATTTTTTTCAAGGCTGAATCTCCTTCCACCGCGAAATGCATCCGTTTCAAAGCGCCTCCCGCAGCCTGTCTCCGTCGTGCGGGCCCTTTACAAAAACCCAATTCAGTGAGTTTTCAGCTTCAGATCGCGATCGCTCGATCCAACGTTAAAGCCCGGCCCATCCGGGAATGGGGTCTGCGGGCTCGGCGACCACTCTGGTGCCAGACTGATCCAGCCTCGGCCAACAGGTGTTTTCATGCCGAATCAAAAGCTGAGCTCAATTTAATTGATTTCCTTTTATATCGTTTTGTTTCGTTTGTCTACTATCAAAACGAAGTCGACATGAAAAGAAACCTCAATATTCGAATGCAACGCCTAAAACTTTGCGACAGCGCTATTTCGTCGGCGTGGCAACCAGGCGGAGTATCCCGAATCTCTCCGGAACATGAAAAGTTTCTCGCATAGTTCGCCGCCATGCAACCTGTACCCGGTGCGACGGCGGCCCTTGGCTGCGAAAAAGATTAATGCGAAGGGTCTCGCCATCGTGGGGCTTGCGGATGCCCAGCGCTGAAAACGGTATTCGCATAGCTCCGTACCATATCCTTGCGTCCTGATCTACGCGCGCCATGACCACGAAACCGGAATTCCACGTCCAGCCGTCCTCGTGATGAGGCTTGTTCAAATCAATATCCAGATCGATCCACTCCCCTTGCGGGGAGATTTCGAATTCCTTGTATTTGCGAATGTTCTTGAAATCGGTTCCGAGAAACACCTCGGCCACATCCCAATCCCACAATTGATACGTTTCCGTCGCGGTTCGCGGTTCAGGTTTCAGATACAGCGTTTCGTACGGACAGATAAATAGGAAATACAGATTGTTCTTCGTCCATCGAGAACGGATCTCCGTGCGATAGGAGCCTACACTTTCACCATTTTTGCCCTCTTCCGCAAACACTACGCCGGCGCCCTTCCAAAAGGCGTTCCCGGGATCAGTCGTTAGTGCGACATCTTCCGGAGCGTGCGCACTGTCGAAGGATGCGTTGTCTGCTGCGGTCGCCAACTGCAACAGTGCGAGCAGAAGACCGAACATCAATACGATTTTTATGACCTTCGGACACTTGTGGCGATTGCGACGGTTCATGCCTCTACGCCCAGTTGTCGAGCCGCATTTTCGAAATACACTTTGCGCAAGATGGATTCCGGTAAATCGATGCCGTAAATGCGCCAGCGTCCCTGGGGAGGAATTTCCGCGGGGGCGTAGTCGAAGTACTCGTCATCCGTCTCGAGAAACCGGTAATAGATCTCGTACAAACGGTCGCCAAATACCTGTTGTGGAAACCTGTCACCGTGAGGCGTCGCGTCGGTTCCAAACAAAACGCGGTCCTGGTACTTCTCGATGAATTTACGTGCCGTGCGCGGCTGCCGCCCTAGTTCTCCGATTCGGGCCGCGATGTCGGCACTCATATTTGGATAGCGATCCAGATTCTCCCCCACATTCGCCAGGTCCTCGGAAAAATTGCCCACGTGCAGCGTCACGAATCGCGTTCTCGGATGTCGAGCAAAGACCCTGTTTCGAGCGGCAATCAACTCCGCGTTGCTCGGAAAATCTTTTCCATAAAAAGACCAGTCCGGATGGTTGTTCAGTTCCTCGTAGCGCTCGTTAAACCGGTCCGTCGGCGTGAAGAACGCGACCGGATCAGAAACGTGAATCGCGACTGGCATATTCAATTGCCCGCAGGCGTCCCACATCGGATCGAATCGCGGGTCATCAATTTTCACTAGTTGTCCCGAGGTGATGTTCTCGCGCAGGTAGAGACCCAGCGTCTTCAAGATCTTGAGCCCGCGCGCTCCTTGTTGGTGTGCCTGCTCGATCAGGTCCGCCTGGATCTTGGAATAGTTCGGCTCTTTGAAGCGCTCGTAGCAAGGCTCTGTAAAAGAGTAGAAGCGGCCCGGATATGCGCGATCGTATTTGGCAATCACATCACTCAATCCAGCGCCGTATCCGCCGGTCAGGTTCACCATGGCGCGAACGTTCTTTCGATCCATGACTTCCAGAAGCTCTTTGGGTGTGGACGAATACGTTCGTGCAGATGCGAGCGACACTCCGCGCACCGACTTGGCCGAGTTGCTGATGTGGGTGTGAAAATCGATGAGCGGAAACTTGGAGCGCGGAACGTGCGATTCGTGCACTTGCAGCATGCTCTTCGGAGCGAATTGGGACAGTTCAAGAGATTGATGGCGCAGCGGAGGTTCGGCCTTTTCTTCCGCGATGCTGACGCCGCTCCACTGCGTCGCCACTCCCGCCATGATGCCTAAGCCACGCAGCCATTCACGCCTATTGAACATGCACGCTCCTGCCTATCGCCAGCTTTCGGGAACTCTGGCTTGCGAATACAGAACTTGCGATGATTCTCTCCAGCCGAACCAGTGCAGCTATCCACGGTAGACCGGAAACCTCTGCACCACCCGGTTGATCACGTTATTTTGCGATGGCCAGTCAGGGCGCAAACCTTCCTGCATGCAGCGGAAGAAGGCCAGCAGTTGTCCGACGATGACATGAATAAAAACCGCATTCGCGTCGCCCAGGCGGTCTAGACCGGGACACTCAATGGCAGTGTCTCCCTCGCGAAGCACGTCGCTCGGAACAGCTTCCCCAACGATGACTTTTCCCTGCCCTAATTGCTTCTGATCCAGTTCGCGCAACAGATCCAGTTCGTAGTTGCGACGAGTACGATCGGAAGAAAGGTAGCAAACCACCAGCGTGTTCTTGTCGAGAAAGCTCATTGGCCCGTGCCGCAAGCCGAGATATGTCTCGCAGACCGATGCAACTCGACCGGCGCTCATCTCCAGCATCTTCAGTGCGCTCTCGCGTGCGCCGCCGTAGGCGCAACCGCTGCCCAGGAACACAACACGCGTGAAAGCCGATGTGGTGAGCTGCGCCAGTGCGTCAATCTGAGACTGCAGCAGGTCTGCGGCAATATCAGCTGCCTGCCTGCAAATAGACCGGTACACATCGGGGCTATCCGCCAAACCGAGAAAACGGGCTGCCAACGCGAGATTCGTGAAGCTGCTCGTCATCACCAGGCTCTCATCGTTCGTAGTCTCGTCGAGCACCACGACATGTACATTCGGGTGCAATCCGAACCTACGTGCCAGAGCCCCTTCACGATTACAGGTGAAGACCAGGTGGCGGGTGCGCGGCTCCGTATCCAGCACAAGGGAAACCGCTGCGACGCTTTCGGGGCTGTCACCTGACCGCGCCAGCGAAATCATCAGCTGCGGCATGCTCGCGCGCAAAACATCGATGTCCGTTAGGAGAGTTCCTGCGCCGATCACTTGGCAGTTACAGCGCAATTCCGTCTGCAGCGTCGTCCGAACGGATTCGCCGGCGTATTCGGAACTACCGGACCCGGTCAGAATCAGACTAGTGACTCCGCGCAGAAGAGCTTTCAGTGCTGGAGCCGAGCCCACGATGAGTTCGCAAGTCTCGCGCCAGGTTTGAGGCTGTCGGCAAATCTCACGCAGGGTGTGGAAATAGCCACGCTCTTTCTGCTCTTCCGGAGCCTTGTTAAGTAATTCCTGGATTCGCTTTTGTCGTCCTGAAAGCGTGTCCAGCCAGTCGTGTCCTGGAGCAACGGTTCCCATCCGCAATCATCCTCCCTGCGGCACCGAAACGAAGATAACAGAAACTTAACGTAAGTAAACGAAAATATGCGGTTCGTAAGACCTCAGGAGCAATTTTGGGAATCGCAGTTCCCAGGTCAGCAATGTTTTCGCTGACCAACAGCGCCGCTCCTTGGCGCCCGGCAGAGTCGCATTGGACTTAAGCGCCTGCAACTGATGCCTCGTTTCGTTAGTTTCATTTACCACGGGTACTACACAAGGTGCTCTGGAGCTTATGCGCCGTTACCGCACGCGTCGGAATAGAATCCCAGCACCTTGCGAATGCGCTGCTCAACCAGGTCGAGCGGTCGAGAGCTGATTTCCCCGGTGCGGACGCGATCGTACTGCTCCGGGAGGTACTGGCTGATCAGAGTGAGCGGAATCGGTTCGCGAGACAAATTCGCGATCAGTTGATCTACTTGCTCCTGAACTTTGGCTTCCGGCCAGTAATAGCGGCAACGATCGCTGTAGCTGAATTGCCGTGCGAGAGATTGCGCAGCCGCATCGCGCTCACTGTAATAAGACTTCCAGTAAACCGGGTTGTGCAGCATTGCCGATTCGAGCGCTTCCCGTACCGACGAAAGCCGCACATGGTCGCGAGATCCCAACCATTCGCGCTCAATGGCCGCAAGCGCGAAAATAGCTTCTCGGAATGCATAGGTCAGCCAGGGCCCTACCTTCAGGATGCCGAAGTGACCTTCGACCATTCGCTTCAGCGCTAATGGAGTCTGGTAGTCGGTGGAATGTGCCTCATACAAGAGTTCAGGAGTGGCGGGCAGTTTGTCGCGCAGCGCACGCGTCATCTCGGACCTGTATTCAAAAATCTTCTCATCGCCGAACTCCGCCCCCGACTGAACCACCAGACCAATCACTCGTTCCCATGCATTGTCCAAACCGCGCGCACGAAACCTTCCCTGAAAACTGGCGAGAGTAGCTTTCACGTGTTCGGGGCTTGTGGGCACTGGCCCCTCTGCACTCTGCTCTTCGCCGCCTGGAACAGGCACTTCGGTACCGATCACGTACATCGGGGCAGGAGATCCTTCCGGCAGATCCTTGCGGGCAGTTTCAGCCACCGAACCCAGCAGAGCCGCACGTTCGGCTACCGTATCGTCATCCAGGACAAGTGGATCATCGCCACACGACATACTTGCGTCGAGATGTATTTTCGTATACCCGGCGAGAACGCAGCTTCGTACGAGTTCACACGCCTTGGTCATCGCACTCTCGCTCGGCTCGGATCGCCATGGGTATGGACCAAGATGATCGCCTCCGAGAAGAATTCGCTCCGCCGGAAGTCCTATCTCCTTCGCGAGTGAATGCAGGTACGACACGAAAGTGGATGCCGTGAATCCGGTGTAGCCGCCATACTGATTTACCTGGTTCGAAGTCGATTCGATCGATAGCATCGAGCCCGCGTCCATTGCCTGTCGCATGGCAGCAATCAAGACTCTCGGATGCGCCGAGCACACCGAAAACAAGCCTTTGTTTTGCCCGCTGCGGTTCGCGTCAATCACTCCGCGCAACCAGGTACCTGCATCAATTTTCTGAAGGAAGGGCATGGGATCTATTGGACGGCCTTCGAGGTGGCGGCCTGGTCAAAGAATTCACGGAGCTTGCGGCGGTCGCGGAAAGCTTCGGTGCCTCCGGAGGCAGTCGTGGAAAATGCGCCAGCGAGATTTCCGTACTCAAGACAAGTAGGGATATCTCGGCCACGCAAATACTGGGACAGGAAACCAGCATCGAAGCTATCGCCGGCGCCCACAGGATCGACAATATCTACCTTCACCGGTGCCGCTGTAAATCGCTCACCGCCGTGGGCGGCAGTTGCACCCTTGGCCCCCAGTTTTACAACCACTGTGGGAACCTGCTCTGACAGACGGGCAATTGCGGTTTCGAGATCATCGCGGCGCGCACACTTCCGTGCCTCACGCTCGTTGGGCAAGATGATGTCGACGTAAGGCAGCGTTTCTGCCAGAGGGCTGGCCCATAGGTCCTCGGGATCGTCGTTGGTGTCGAGCGATGTAGTCAATCCTTTACTCTTCATGAGCCGGAACAGCTCGGGTATTTTGTCCCGCATGCCGCGATGCAGAAACAACGATGACATGTGGAAGTGGCGGGCGGATGCCAGGTAGTCGAGATCCAACTCCTCATAGCGCAACTCAAATATCGTGCCGGGATACGTCAAGATATGGCGCTCGCCGCCGTGGGGCAGAATCAGCGTAACTCCAGACCCGATCTTCGCATCTCGAACTACGCGCGAAAGATCGACATTGGTTTCCCCCAGGCGGTCGAGTGCGATTTTGCCCAGAGTATCGTCTCCGACTTTCGTGATGAAACCGACCCGCGCACCAAGTACCGATAGGTTGTGCGCGAGAATCGCCGAGGAACTGCCCAGGGTCATGGAGAAACCAGAGCCCAGCAACTCCCGCTCCGTCGGCATCGACAGTGGAAGTCCGTACAGGATGAGGTCGAGGTTAAGCTCCCCAACAATGACAATGTCCAATTTGGCCATAGCTCTAGCGATTGCTGTCGAGAACGACAACTCGACTCAGATTTTTCAGCGAAGGATTCATCATCGTCTCCTCAGCAGCTAAACAAGCGTGACTTTGACGCCTGAATCACGGAGGACCTCAAGGTCGTGCTTGCCCACATTCTTGTCCGTGATCACCTGATCCACCGCCGAGGGCGGCATTATGTTGCATAAGCTTCGGCGACCGAATTTACTGGAATCGCAAACGACGACTGTTCGGCTGGCGATTTCCACCATGATGCGGTTGACTTGCGCCTCCAGGATGTTCGGTGTGAACAGGCCCGCTCTGGTATCGAAGCCATCGACGCCGAGAAATAAAATATCCGCGCTCAACTGCCGTAGGGTTTGCTCGGCAATCGGTCCAACTAGGGAGAAGGAATTCTTTCGCAGCGTTCCTCCAGTGAGGATCACTTCGATATTTGTTCCCGCCAGTTCCGACGCGATGTTGGTAGCATTCGTAATTACCGTCAGCTTACCGACATGCTTCAACGCGGATGCGATGGCGGTGGTCGTGGTGCCGGAATCAAGCAGCACTGATTGCCCTTCCTCGACCAACTTCGCGGCTGCCATCGCAATTTTCATCTTCTCCTTGCGATGAAGCTTTTCTTTTTCGCGCAACGTGGGATCCAGCAACGCTCCTGAGTGCAGTGGCAGCGCGCCGCCATGCGTTCGTTGGATCAAACCCTGGGCATCGAGCGCCTCGAGATCTTTGCGAATCGTGATTTGCGACGTACGGAATTGCTCGGCAAGGTCAGTGACCAGCACCCGGCCTTCCCGATGCAAGACGTCGAGAATCGATCGGCGACGCTCCTCGTTCAACATTCCATTCTGGTGGGACATGCTCGTTACTTTCGTGACTACGAACTCTATTGCTTTACCGCTTGTATCAATAAGTGGCCGGTAAACGACATCTCCAGTGAAGGACTTGCACTGTCGACGGTTCCAAGCTCCTTGTCATTTACATAGTCAATGACACGATACTTCCCCGGCTCAAGACCACGCAGTTCGATCGTGCCCTTATATGCTGTTGTCGGATCCTTGGCGAAAAATGCGTAATACATCGTTCCGCTCTTTTCAATCGCGTACGCCTCAGGATTGTCGTACCCGTAGGTATACAGATCGCGGAACTCGCCATCCGACAGCATCTTCTCGTTGTAAAGACTGGTCCACTTCTTCCAGTGTTCTTCCTTCTCCGGAGTGAGCGCAACCCGCTTGAATTTCGGATTCTTATCCGGCCACGTGAACTTGGTGCCAAGCACGCCGCCTGTGCCTAACGTGGACGCAAAATCCGCCCCGTGCTCGCTCCATCCATCTTTGCCGACAGGCGTCATCTCCGACAATTCCACGTGATCGCCATACACCGCTGATTTCGGGCCGAGCAAAGCTTTGTACACCTTAATGCGACGACGCACCTGCACACCACCAACTGGATCGGCCGTAACTGCCTGGTCCATGTATGGCAACCAAGCGATGTTCGGCGTTGTGCCGCACGGACAGATCTGCGTCACGCTATCAGGTTTCAGCGCACGGGTGGTTTGGAAAATAGTCTTATAAACATCGGCCATCGCGCGGATCGAATCCTGCGGCGACTTGTGATGGTGCTTGGGGTTGTAACAAGCCGGAACCGAATAGATGTTATCGAGTTTGTGGCCGTCGAAGTCCCAATCCTTGATGAATTTCTCGGCCAACTTCTTCATGTATTCCTGCACCCCCGGCACTGCCGGACACAAAGTAGCAAGATCGCGGAAACTCTTCGCAGGCTTCCCATCCTTGTCGAGGATCAGCCAATCAGGGTGCTCTTTCACAACGTCAGCGACAACATACTTGTGCGACTCCCAACGTCCTGTCCCGTCTTCCACTACCAGCGGATACCACCAGATCTGGGTTCGGATTCCCTGCTGATGGAAGTCCTGCACCATCTTCTTTATAGAGTCATCTGGAAATGTATCTTTGCGCGGATTCCAGTCACCGTACTTGTCGAACCACCGATCGTCCAGCGTCGCCCAATGGATGCCGAGTTCCTTCAGCTTCGGAATCGTGCCCGTCATGTCGGCCGGTGTTACGTTGAATTCATATCCCCAGCCACACCAGGCAATCCCGTAATCCTGCGCGTTCGGCTTCGGCAAAGTCCAGCCTTCCTTTTGCAATGTCTCCGAGTACATTCGCAGCGGCTCGTAGAAATCACCTGCGTACATAGCCACAAATGTTCGCGGAGTTGAAAAGCTTTCGCCCGGCTTCAGCGTAGCCGGATTGTCGATTTCGATCGCAGCATCAACGCGCTTGTCTTTTCCCACAACGACCGGCATGTCAAGGACCATGGGCACGGTCTCAATGTGGCCGATCGCCATCCCGACTGACTTTGTCCAGAACGCGTTCACCGGCACACCGCCGCCATGTCCCTGGTTCACCGGCGCGCCCATCACGTTCTTCGCCGAGTAACTGGCGTGGATCGGCAGAATCTCGTCTTTGCCCCAATCAATGCTCGCGCCCTGGAACAGCCACATCTGGTATGGCTGCGCACCATTATCGGCAAGTGACGCATCCAGCACATGCCTCTGCGTGAGGATACGATCCAGAATCACGTCAGTGGATCCGCCGTTCTTGTAACTGGTAGAGACAATCGCCATGCTGGGGAAATCGTCATAGACCTCGACGGCGACGGTTTTTTCAATTCCGGTGGATGCGCTTTTGCTGGTGAACTCAACTCGCTTGCCTACCGGGCCTAGTTTTCCGTTGGCATCAGCGACCTGCGGCGAGCCTGCGAGTTTGAAATCGTCAACCGCTTTTCCGTGAACCTGGAGCTCATCGGCAGAGTTGTTGTTTCCTGCAGTGGAGTCGATACTCAGCCGTTTTCCATCCTTCAACAGAAACGATTGCAGCGAACCGTTGCTGCTGACGTCGAATTCCGCCGCCCCGGTTTCGATGATCCATGGCGCTTCCCCGCTGGAAGGAGCGAGGACTTTCACGCTCGATGACTTCGGCGGAGCCTGCTCTTCCGCCTTTTTCTCTTTGCAACCGCCAGCCAACAACAGGAATACAAGCATTGCAGCTGTTGCCGAACAAAGTCTCCGCCTGCTCATTTCGCCTCCACGAGATTGGCACCCTTAAATTGTGCGAATAGCTTCTCTGCATTTAGGTGATAGACGTTCTCCAGGACGTTATCCGGAAGTCCCATGCCGTAGATCATCCAGCGTCCCTGGCCGGGGTACTGCGAGTAAGGAAAATATTCGTCGTCAGTCTCAAGCCAGCGGAAATAGCTCTGATACATCGACTCGCTAGCGCCTTCATCAGTGCCGAACATAATGCGATCCGGATATTTCAGAAACACTTCCCTCGCAAGTCGTGGCTGGCGTCCCAGCTCTCCTTCACGCGCGCCGAATTCGATCATCACGTTTGGATAGCGCTGCAGCGTCTGTTCCACAAAGTCCAAGTTTTCGGGCCAACTGCCGAAGTGAAGCGCCACGAATGTCGTATTCGGATGCTTCGCAAACATGTGGTCACGTTCATCCATCAGTTGCTGCATGCTTGGAAACTGAGGGCCGTAGAAACTCCAGTCCGGGTGCTCATGCAGTTCTTCGTAGCGCTCATTGTTCGCATCGATGGGATGAAAGAACGCTTCCGGATCGGCAACATGGATAAAGACCGGAATGCCCAGCCGCCCACACTCGTCCCAGACTGGGTCCAGTCGCGGATCATCCACCGGAATCAGCTTGCCGGTTTTGTCTTTTACTCCCAGGCCAAGTTCCTTCAACACCTTCACGCCGCGCGCGCCGCGCCGAACCGAATCGTCGACCTGCTTGACCATCAACTGGCTAAAGTTCGGATCGTCGATTTTGCTCCAATCGATCTGCGTCAGGACCATGAAGCGGCTGGGATAAGGCTTGACCATCTGGTTGATAACGCCCTGCAACTTATCTCCCCATAGGCCGGTGAGAATCACCATCATCTTTATATTGTCGCGATCCATCATCTGGACGAGTTGAGCAGGGTCAACGCGATCTCCGATGCCCATGGCATCGTTCGTGTGGGTGTGTACATCGATGACGGGAAACTTCGCGCGCTTCACCTCGTGCGCAGGCACATGCAGCATCGGTTGTGGGTGGAAATCCTTCAGCAGAAGCGTCTTCTTGCTGTCAGCATCCTGCGCCGCCTTGTATCCGATCTGCCCCGTTTGCGCTCCGGCCGACGCCGCAAAAAACGCCGCGCAGACTAGCGCGAGGCACCGCTTTGCCCCGCTCGAGTGAATACTTACGGCATCCGAACGTGTCCTACGGATCCGTTCCCAGAAGAAGTCCATGTCACATGCTCGTGAAGTTTGATCTTAGGTCCGTTCGACAATAACACAATTCGAAAGAATAAGTAACAATTCGTAATGTAAAAATTGGATTAGTGAAGCGATTGCATTCCTGATTTTCAGTCTTGTTTATCCAAAAAGAAGGTTCTGCCGAACAATTCCGCGAGGACGCCAAACCGGCGATACGGTAGAGGATTCGATCCACTTCGCTCGAGAGAATTGACGCGACTTACTTGAGTTTGAGTCATAAGTATTTGGGTTAAAGAAAGCGCCCAAATACGTGAACTATCCGAGTCCTTTGGAATCCGAACCCGCCAGCGTCATTGGACAGGATGCTCCGCAGGGCAGTACTTTTCGAGCCACTTCAGTTCTTCTCGAACCTTGATCTTTCCATGCCATGGATTCTTGCTGAGTCCATGGCCCTCGCCCGGAAAGATCAGCAATGTGCTTGGCACCTTGAGAGTGTGGAGGGCGCGTTCCAACAGGTATGCTTCCAGCACAGGGACGCGGACATCGCTTCCGCCTGCGACAATATGGGTCGGAGTGGTCACGCGATTCATCAGCCATAGCGCCGCTTGTTCGTTGTAATTCTTTTGGGCTTCCCATGGAGCGCCGCCGAGGTACCAAGCATCATCGAATGTCAGATCGTCGTTTCCCCACGTTGCGGCATGTTCAACCGCTCCTGCTCCCGATACCGCCGCTTTGAATCGGCCGGTTTGCGTGATCAGCCAGTTCGTCAGATAACCACCATAGCTATACCCGCCGATGGTTAGCCGATCGGGATCAGCGACACCATCTCGGACAAGTGCATCGACTCCTTCCAGAATGTCTTTGCCCGGACGAGAAAGAAGTTGGGGGGAAATGTCCCGCTGGAACTTATCTCCGTAGCCGCTCGATCCCCGGTAGTTGGGGCGAAATACGAGCCATCCTTCACTTGCGGCGAGGATCGCCCAGTCGTAGTGATCGGCGCGGAATTTGTCGCCGTCGGCGCTGGCAGGACCTCCGTGAATAAGTGTCAGCATGCGCAAGTGCTTGGCTCCGAACTTCCCGGGGGGATAAATCAGCATCCCTTCGACTTCGGTTCCGTCGTCCGCTTTCCAGCGATAGGGCGTTCCCTTCGGCAAGAGGCGCTCGGTGAACAGCTTATTGAATGACGTGATTGCATGTGCCTCTCCCAGTTTGTCCAGGGATTCGGCGAGATAGACCTCTGGTGGATGCTCCAGCGATGAGTACACAAATGCAACTCGAGAAGAGTTCTTCGCAAGAGAAAAATCGCCGAAGGTGCCGGGCCAGTTCGTGATCGGCGTGAGTTTGCTGTCAAAAGACTTTAGACGGAAGAGCTGGACCTGAGTGCCACGTGTTACGGAAGCCACCAGGGAGCCATCGGAAGCGATGTCATGATCGGAGAGGGAGCCAACACTATCAGCACCCCAGCGCTGGATCTCTCCGCTGGCAATATCCATTGAGTAAATTCGGCGTTGTATCTGCTGGTAGCCCGCGTTCAGATCACCGTGGACAGAAAAAAATAATCGGCGGCTATCAGGGCTCCAGTGCAGGCTCCCTTCCGAAACTTGATTTCGAGTCAACCGGCGAGGTTCACCTCCAAGCGTATTCAGCAGATAGATCTCATACGCTTCCATGTCCTCGACGCGACCTGAGGGGGGCTCACTGGTGATGGCCAGCGTCTTTCCGTCGGCAGAGACGACCATTTCATCGACGCTGTATGGAACACTCGCGATCACCTTGGCGTGCGGTATTTCTGGATTTTTGTCCTTCTCATCTGAGTGCGAGTCGGTTGTTGCCTTGACGGCGATCGCGCTCGTGGTTTGCAGAGCCTCGGCAACGCTCGCACGAGCAATGACATCACCACGCTCCGATTCTCGGAAGCGTTCGACATCTTTCCATTCCTTCTTATATTGATCGCGTTGGCTGGCGCTCCATGGTTGACGGGTTGCGAAATATAACGATGCCGAATCCTGCGACCAGGCAAATTCTTCGACCGAATCTTCACCGAATGTGACTGGGAAAGATTCGCCGCCAACCGGAGAAATCAGATATAGCTGCGTACCATGCTTTTCTTTTTCGGGTCCTCCGTCGCTGTTGCTGACTGGAGCGCCGCGGTCAGAGAGAAACGCGATCCATTTACCATCGGGTGACCATTGGAAGTCGCTATCGTGGCCGGAGTCGGTGAGCAGAACCGGAGCGTCACTGCCTTCACGATAGATCCAAATATCACGCCGGAACCGGTTGTTGTCCCAGTCGGCGCGCCGTGTTCCGATAAGTATGGACGTGCCGTCGGGAGAAATTTTGACGCCAGTGATGCTTACGCTATTGAAGAATTCGTCGAACGTAATGGGGCGTGCCTGTTGAGCTGAAAGGACGGAGCCGAGTGCTACATATCCAAGAAAGATTGCGATCAAGGTTCTCATTGTTGATGTCATTCCAATCCGCCGTTGGCCGACGGGTCTCACATTCGTGAGCCAGATGAGAGGCAGAGATCAAGGCTTGACGGGGCGGCTGAGTGCTCGCTTACGCGCCCAATTTGACAATGAAAACTGGAAGGCTCTCAACTCGATTGCTTGCGTTGCCAGATACAGTTTGCGGATGCATTCATCCAGGTAGATTCGGTTCGCAGCTTGGCTCGAGACAATTGAAAAGATAGAGGACGCGGAGACTCGAACTCCTAAGTTCTGCCATCGGCCGTCGCTCTGGTCGAGCGAGCGACGGGCCGCACAATCCTTTCAAGGATTCTGCAGCCCGGTCCGCAATCAAAACACCAGTTTGACTCCCAACTGGATGTGCCTGCTTCCGCCAGATCCAACCACCGGGTTCGATGCGGCAACATCAGGCGTGTACGCTGGAACCATCACATTCTCCGCACTCTCCAGATTCGCGCTCAGGCCGGCGAAGTTCGGATGATTGAGAATATTGAAAACCTCCGCTCGGAACTGCGCCTTCAGGCGCTCGTTGATGGCGAACGTTTTCGCAAGGGACATATCTACGTTGCTGTATCCAGGACCGCGCACGGAATCGCGCCGCATATTACCGAACGTTCCCCATTGTGCAGGGACCAGCACCGTGCCGTTCTGTGCATAACAACCGCCAGCGTAGTCGGAGGTTGTCGGATAATCAGTGCCCGGATCGATGCCCGGAAGCAATCCTGGTGCATAGGGAGCGCAGGTCTTCGTCCATTGGGGCGTCACGTTCCCGTCCTCGTCGTATTTCGGGATAAACGGGATTCCGTTCAATCCCCACTTCAGATTGTTCCCGCTGCCATACATATTCCAACGATCATTGCCGGTGTAGGCACCACTGAAAGCACTATCGCCGTCGTATAAATCGCGCGGCTCTCCCGTCTGGAAATTCAGGATGGTGTTGAAGATCCATCCTCCGAGGACCGAGTTGAAGTGCTCAACCTTCGGCATCGTGTATGTCATCGCAAGTGTGAAACGATGACGAATGTCCGAACTCGCGTCGCCACGCTCGAGCAGAGGGTCATTGGGATCTTCCCAGTCATACGAACGGTTGCTGCCATACAGGTCGATCGCGTGCGCCCAGGTGTAGCCGGCCACAAAATCCAACCCCTTAAAGCCACGTTGTTTCAAGGTAACCTGGAGGCCGTGATAGATCGAGTAGTCGTGATTCTCCAACATCTCCACATCACTCAAGTATGGGAAGCAATTCGTGCCGCAAAGTGTCGGATTCGCGAAGGGACGCCCCGACTGCCCGTCGGTGTCTTCATACGGATCGCCCATTCCATTCGCGACCCAGTCGGCGTACCACTGATTCTGGTTGATGTTTCGTACGCTGTACAACTTCACACCACGATTGCCCACATACGCAATCTGCAAGCCGGTCGTGTTGGTGAGTTGACGCTCCAGATTCAAGTTCCAGTTGATCGTGTAGGGAGTGACAATGTTCTTGTTGACTCCGAGGATTGCACACGGAGTCGAGGTATCGCAGGTCAACTTCGTTGTCGGTATGTCTCCGAATACCGGCCCTGTAGAGCTCCAGTCGAGTGAAGGGTTCACGACTCCCGTAGCGATATTCCCACCTGGCACGGAGACGCCATTCGCACCTGAAGGAATCGTTGCAAGTCCCAAGGCTTCGGCGGAGTTCTGCGAAATGAAGAGAGAGATGTGGGGGATCTCGTAAATCACTCCGATGCCGGAGCGCAGAACCGTTTTGCCATCTCCAAACAGATCCCAGGCGAAGCCCAATCTTGGAGCGAAGTTATTCCAGTCTGTGTTGTACGGTTTTTTAATTTGCTGACCGACCTGTTCGATCCCCACTGTCGGATCGAAATTCGCAAGTTGGCCATTTGCTTCCGTGATCGGCAAACTCACATCGTAGCGGAGGCCCGCCGTGACCGTTAATCGCGGCACAATCCGCCAGTTATCCTGCGCATAAAGCCCGAAGGATTTCTGACTCACGTTTCGAGTTGAATCTCCGGTGAAAATTGTTCCCTTCCGGTAATCTCCCGTCAGGAAATCCTCGAGCGATCGGAACGTGATGCTTCCTTTTCCGTACAGGTCGCGCGTGTTGTCAGTGCTGCCGGTGCGGAACTCCCCACCGAATTTGATGCTGTGTTTTCCGCGTGTCCAGGACAGGTTGTCGCCAATCTGGTATGTCAGATTCGGGGTCGTCAGAAGAGGCCAACCGGTACCGCCGCCTAGTCGATTGAACGAACCCACCGTGATTTGCGGGAACCCGTAATCCAGAGGATTTGTTACGCCCGTATTGATTCCGTAATCCGTCGCTGGCTTGTTGTGATCGTCGCTGTAGATCTGCTGGCTGAAGCGATTGAATCCGAAACGCAACTGGTTGACGGCGTTATTGCTGAGCGTCCAATTCCACGTCCCACCCAAGACCTGCGCGCGCGTTAATGCCTCGGTCAGCCAATATGGCTGTAAGACGTTCTGGCTTTCCTCGTTCTGAACGCTATCTCCGATAAAGTAGCGCCCGCTAAAGGCATGTCGTGCATTGAACTGGTAGTCGACCTTTACGATGCCGTTATCTTCGCGATTCGTATTGTTGAAGTCCAGGTTCAGCAGCGTGGGATCCTGCGCGTTCCTGAATCCATGATTCGTGGGATAGAGCGATAGCAATTGCAAGCTCAACGGACTACATGGGCCAGGCACCGCCATCGTGCAGCCGAGATCGTTCATTGCGTCCGGGATGCTGATGTCGGTTTGGTCTCCTGTGACCGTCGGATCGGTGATCGGAGAACTTAATTGCAGCGGATTGCCCACTACATCGCGAACGCCTTCGTAATTGGCAAAGAAGAACAGCTTGTCCTTCTTGATCGGACCGCCTATCGATGCTCCAAATTCGTGCAAGCGCAGCGCCGATACCGGATCCGGCGCAGGATTGAAGTAGTTGCGGGCATCGAGCGCGCTGTTGCGATGGAAATAGTACGCGCTGCCATGAACATCATTCGTACCCGACTTAATGCCGACATTGATAATCGCGCCTGGCTTCCATCCGTATTCGGCCTCCGGGCTCGACTGAACGTTGAACTCCTGGATAGCGTCAATTGGCAGATGCGTCGCCGGCGTCCCCTCTACGCCTTCCGCATTGATTACCGTGGTCCCGTAGTACGCATCGTTGTCGTCAATTCCATCTACGATGAAGTTGTTATCCTCAACGCGATTTCCGTTCGAGGTGATCGACTGAAATCCTCCACCGGGGCTGCGTTGCACGCCCGGGTTCAATACCACCAGATTTTGGAAGTCGCGACCTTGCAACGGCAACTCCACAATCTGGTTATTCGTGAAAGTACTCTCCAGCACGGCATTGGAGGTGTTTATCAGTGGCGCTTCTCCGCTCACGGAAACTACCTCGTTGACCGTACCCGGAACCATGCGGAAATCGATTCGCAATGTGCGGGCCACTTCGAGCTGGATATTTTCGTGGGCCATCGTCCGAAACTGCGGCGCCTCCGCGGTCACGGTGTACTTCCCCGGCTCAAGATTCAGGGCTACGTATTCACCTGACTCGTTTGCCTTGTAGGTGTGCTTGATGCCCTTGCCGAGGTTCGTGACGGTGACTGTGGCGTTCGGAATAATTGCGCCTGACGAGTCAGTCACAATTCCGTTGATGTTTCCGAGATATGTCTGGCCGAACAAAGCCACACTACATAGAACAATTCCAAACACCAGTAGAACGGCGGCAAGTCGCTTCATGATGACCTCATGTTTTTTGTCAGTGAGTCCAAGTCCCGAAGAGGACTGAAAAGGCAAGAAGGCTTCACAGGCCGGCTTCAAGCTTGCCGACAGCGACGAGCGCCACACACTGTTCCAGAATAAAAATGGGACGGAAAACCGCTTCGCTCATTATTGGCCCACAAGCACTTCTTGGCCGCAGAGTTTTTCAAAGCAGCTTGAGAAAGTCAATCACTATTCATCATCAGTGGCACAATAGTGACGCAATTGAGCTTGTCTCTTTTGAAACCGCGCTTCATGTCGAATAACACTTAAGTATTATCGAATTCTCTAATACACCTTGCCGCCTTTCAATGTGGTCGTGATTCGTCCATCCATCACATCTAGCATGTACGATTGCCCACCTGTTCCAGTCCAGCGTTCTAAATCAAAACTCGCTCCTCGCGGCGCTTTATAGACCTGAATACTTCGAAACGTCAGGGGCTTTCCTGGTGCACATACCTCAGGCGGCTTCTCCGGGCGATAGAAGTATGCTCCCTTGCCACTTCCCACAATGCGCACTTTTCCATCCTGCTCCATCAGACCCGCCGACCTTTCATCCACCGCGATTCCGCGCACTTCTTTACTAGTTCCGTCCGCTAGAATCCGCGCCATGAATCCCAGGAACCGCCCTTGCCGGTCTCTTTTTACGTAATGCGTGTCGGTGATCGTGTTCTCCATGTGCGGCACTTTCAGAAAGTCGGTCGCGATCGTCACGCGATTGTTGAAAGGATCTTGTAGCGTCTCTTTGGAGTAAGCCGAATCATTCATCGCGGAAAATGAAAACTGCCCAAGAATCGCCAGCCCGGCACTTGTCCCGCCAACCGGCACGTTGCGGCGAATAAGTTCATTGATAGCGTCCTCTACCGGAGTCCCCTTCCAATACTTCACATAGTTGGATTGATCACCACCGGATATGAACAGCGCTTCTGCCTTCTGCAAGGTCTCGGCCACTTTTGGATCCATGGCCGCCTCACGCGTCGGTATGACGAGAGTGGCCACTGAATTCTGTTTGCAAAGCTTCGCGATGTACGGGTTGTAATCGTCGTCTCCCGTCGCGCGAATCACCAGAAAATCACCGCCTCCGGATTTTTGGCACATCCAACTGAAAGCGTCGTCGAGATCCTTCCCGCCTCCCATGAGTGCAATCCCAAATTGTGTTTTCGTGACCACGTCTTGCGGATTGCCCGCGCGGAAGTACTGATATTTTGTTTCTTGCGACAGACAACATGTCACCATCATTAAGGAAATCGCGATAAATCGAACTGATCTCGTTACCATATTCCCCCCGGCGGAAGCTCCGTAGTATCGCACACCGTGCAGTTCGAACTGCTCCACGTATAATTCACTACCACTCGTGCTTAATTTTTAAACTCCCGGAGACCTCGTTGCGCGCTGGAATCTTTCTTTCCTTCACCCTCTTGTTTCATGTCTTCGCACTTGCACAGAAGGTTGATCTGACGAAAGCGGCCCATACAAATCCCGCTCTAACCGGGTATGCGCCCGCATCTGCGGCGAGCGAACGTCAGTGGGAGATGAAATTTCTCGGGCTTCCTTCGCCGGACATCATTCGGCGAAACATGGAACGGCTAAGCGCTCGCCCTCATGCAGTCGGACAACCGTACGACAAAGACAATGCTGAGTGGATGCTCTCTCTGTTCAAACAATGGGGATTCGACGCGCATATCGAAACCTTCGATGTTCTTTTCCCCACGCCGAAAGAACGCGTTGTCGAACTGGTCGCCCCGACGAAATTCGTTGCGGCATTACGGGAGCCTCCAGTCGCTGAAGATCCGACATCCAGCCAGACCGCCGAACAACTTCCCACATATAACGCTTATTCTGCCGACGGCGATGTCACCGCGCCTCTTGTCTACGTGAACTACGGCATGCGCGAAGACTACGACGAGCTTGAGCGCATGGGAATCTCCGTGAAGGGAGCGATCGTAATCGCCCGGTATGGAGGCGCGTGGCGCGGCATCAAGCCGAAAGTCGCGGCCGAGCATGGAGCGATCGGCTGCATCATTTACTCCGATCCTGCTGGCGACGGCTACACCGCCGGCGATGTTTTCCCGAAGGGCGCGTTCCGTCCGAAAGATGGCGTCCAGCGGGGCAGCGTAATGGATACCGACTATCCGGGAGACCCGCTCACTCCTGGTGTGGCATCCACGAAAGATGCGAAGCGCTTGGCGCTTGCCGATGCCAAGACGATCACCAAAATTCCCGTGATTCCTCTCTCCTACGCCGATGCTCAACCGCTCCTCGCCGCCATCGGCGGCCGCGTTGCCGACGAGAAATGGACCGGCACGTTGCCGATTACGTATCACATTGGCCCCGGTCCGGCGCGCGTCCACTTGAAGATGACCTCCAATTGGGACACAAAGACTATCTATGATGTGGTCGCTCGCATCCCCGGTTCCACGTATCCCGATCAGTGGGTAATGCGCGGCAACCATCATGACGCGTGGGTGAATGGTGCCGACGATCCACTATCGGGCATGTCGTCGGAACTGGAGGAGGCTCGCGCCCTCGGAGAACTTCTGAAACAAGGATGGCGCCCAAAGCGCACCATCGTTTACATCGCGTGGGACGGTGAAGAACCTGGACTGCTGGGCTCAACCGAGTTTGTCGAAGCACACCTTGACGATCTTCGTCAGCACGCGGTGATGTACGTCAATTCGGACAATTCCGGACGTGGATACCTCCATGTTTCTGGTGAACACACGCTTGAACACTTCATTAACGACGTCAGCAAGGACATCAACGATCCGGAGAAGAACATCAGCGTGTGGGAACGCGCGCGATTGCACCACCTCGCCGTCGCGACTGATACAGACAACCGCGCTGAGCTCCGCAATCGACCCGATGTTCGCATTACACCGCTTGGAGATGGCTCCGACTACGCTCCATTCCTCGACCATGCTGGCGTACCCGCTCTCGATCTTCGTTTTGCGGGTGAGGACGAAGGCGGCGTTTATCACTCCATCTATGACGATTTCTACTGGTACACCCATTTCTCCGACAAGACTTTTGTCTATGGACGCGCCCTCGCGCAGGTTGCTGGAACTGCCATCATGCGAATGGCTGATGCAGACATGATTCCTGTCAGCTTCGGTAATATGGCCGACACGATCGCGCGTTACGACAAGGAACTGCACGAAATGGTAGACAAGGACCAGTCCAAGGCCAAGGAAACTGATGCTGAAATCGAGGAGGGTGTCTTTGAAGCGACGTCCGATCCTGAAAAGCCGCTTTCCGCGCCAAAACGTGAAGACATTCCTCCGTTCTTGAACTTTGCGCCACTTGACAATGGCTCGGCAGCATTCACCGCCGCCGCCACACATTTTGAGAAGAGTCTCGCCGCTGCAGAAAAGAACAATGGGACCGCGTTTGCAAATGCTTCCGTGGATGCGCTCAACCACCAACTGATTCAGTGTTGGCAAGCTTTCCTTGATGAGAGTGGGCTTCCGGAGCGGCCCTGGTTTAAGAACATGATCTATGCTCCCGGCGCTTACACGGGATATGGTGTCAAAACCCTACCGGCGATTCGTGAATCGATCGAGGAAAAGAAGTGGAGTCAGGCCGAAGCGAGCATCGCCCGGGTCGGACGTGTTCTTCAAAAATCAGCCGAACAGGTCGAGATAGCTGCGCAGCAACTTGGTGCAATCTCGAGCAGTCCGAAATAGCTCCGCCTAAGCTTGGTCGAACTGTGCGATGTCGGCATCTCATGCCGATGCGCGTCACTCCGGTTCCGGCGAACCAGCCAACGACCTGATCAGTCTGCTGACACTGTGGGCGACGCCAAATGATTCAGCTACAGCGGATGTATTGAGCAATCCAAGTCCGCAGGTTGCCGTGATCATGGCGCGCTGGGCGAATTTCTGGGGATCACCAGCCAAGGATGCGGCTTTGAGCCATCGGACGAAGATGGTTGCTGAATCGACAGCGTTCACTCCTGGCTGGGTGGGCACTAGCCCATAAGCGACGGTTCCGCCTTGTTGCATGAAGTCCAGCGCACGCCAATCCGCAAAAAACCGTTCGAGTCCTTCATGGGCATCGAACGAAATGATGTCCGGCTTTACGCGGCACATGCGTTCGAAGGGACGCGCTGCGCAGCAATGCAGGCCGGCATAGGCTCCGCGAACGCGAGCGCCTTCCAGCGTGGCTGCCAGCGCGTTGAGCCGCTTCTCTTCCGAGACAGCGTTTGTCACAGGCGCCTCAAGGCACAAGGCGGGTTCATCGACAAACAACAGCACGGGCAGACCAGCCGACTTCAGGCGATCGATCTGCCAACCGACAATCTGCGATACATGAAAAGCTACGGCTGCAAAAAGCGCCGGATCGGCCAGGAACGGCCGGTCCCCGTTAAATAGGTACGCTGCCAGCGTAATTGGACCTTCGATCTGGCCCTTGACGGCGAGCGCGGAGCTGAAGAGACCGGAGGACAGTGCTTCTTCGAATGCGCCGAAACCTGCGGCATTTGCCGATGTCAATTCCCCACTACTCCGGTGAAGAATTTCGAGGACCGAATCGAGTTGGCCCTCTTTCACCCGGTAGCCATAACCTTTATCACGAGGTTCAATCAGGTTTTGTACAACACCCAGACCCTGGCCGACGATACTCTCTCGTTCCGAGAGTTGAGGCAGCTGGGGCCAAAAAGGAATTTCCGGCGAGAATTCGGCGACGGAACGAACAGCAGAAGAAATCGAGGTGAAAGGCAGACTGCCGATGCCTGTAACCGCACCCGTAGCGAGGAAGGGTATCCGGCCGGCGTGAGATCTACTAGCTGTGGCTTGCACTTCTCAATCTCTCCAGAAGGTTGTCGTCAAGGCCTTAAGATGAAGGTATTCACTGTCGTTCGGGTCGTAAGACAACTTAATGGTTAATGGCATCACGATTACTTCGGCAGCACGCCTCGGATTTTTGATGACGGCCAATCGCTATAATAAATGAGGCATTCTTCTTAGGAATGTGGGCAAGTTGAGGTCGAATCGAAAGCTGGCTGAAATCATCAAAAATCCATGAACAAAGCCCAACGACATCCTCTGGAGAAGATCCTCGAAAGCCGCATCGCCATCATCGATGGAGCGATGGGCACGACGATTCGTACCTATGGGATGACAGAGTCGGACATCCGAGGGGAGCGTTTCAAAGGCGCGACGAAAAGTCTTCTAAACAATGGCGACCTGTTTTCGTTGACTAAACCGGAAATGATTGGCGACATCCATCGCCGATTTTTGGAAGCAGGGGCGGACATCATTGAGACGAACACTTTCGGCGCCACCAGCATCGCCCAGAGCGAATTTTTTGTGGACGATCCACGGGAGAGAGGCGGCCGCAAGGATCCCGACTTCTACCAGAAGATCATCGACGATCCATTTCTCGGCAGTCTGGCTTGGGACATCAATGAGCAATCGGCGCGGCAGTGCCGGGAATGGGCCGATCGTGTCGGAACCACAAGCTCGCGTCAGCGCTTCGTGGCAGGAGCCATTGGGCCGCTAACTGTTTCTCTCTCGAACTCGCCTGATGCCGACGACCCAGGATTTCGGGTCGTCACCTTCGACCAGGTCAAAACCGCTTACGCGCAGCAGGTGCGCGCTTTAATTGCCGGTGGCGTAGACGTGCTGCTGGTCGAAACGATCTTCGACTCGCTCAACGCGAAGGCCGCACTCGTCGCTATACGAGACGTTTTTGATGAGTTGGGCACGGAACTGCCAGTCATGATCTCAGCGGCGGTGGGGCGCGGAGGCGAGACGATGATCTCGGCGCAAACGACCGAGGCATTCTGGAACGCGGTGCGGCACGTGAAACCGTTGTCGGTTGGCCTCAACTGCTCTCTCGGTCCCGATCTCATGTATCCGTTTCTGGAGGAACTTTCGGAAAAAGCGGACGTGGCAATCTCGTGCTATCCCAATGCGGGTCTGCCGAATCCTCTTTCGGAAACGGGTTTCGATCTTGGGCCGCAAGACATGGCCCGCTACTTGGGTGATTTTGCGCGGGGAGGGTTGATCAACATCGCTGGTGGCTGCTGTGGGAATACTCCCGAGCACATAGCAGCGATCGCGACAGCGCTCAAGAGCCAGCCTCCTCGAAGGTTCGAGACGCCCTTCGAAGAATCGTTCGCTCGCCAGAGCGCGATTGGGAGTCGAACGTGAGCGCGTCCGACAGCGCCAGCCTCGAACACACGAAGGCAAGGCCCCTCCGTCTTTCCGGATCGCAACCTTTCACGCAACAGTCTGGCGTCTACATCATGATTGGCGAACGAACCAATGTTGCCGGTTCGCCGAAGTTTGCCAAGCTGATTAAGGCCGGCAAATATGAAGAAGCAGTAAGCATTGCCCGGCAACAGGTTGAGAATGGAGCCAATGTGCTCGACGTCTGTATGGACGAGGGCATGATTGACGGCGTCACTGCAATGACGCGCTTCCTGCAGGTGTTGGGGAGTGAGCCGGAAGTTGCGAAGGTGCCCATCATGGTGGACTCCTCGAAATGGGAGGTCATCGAAGCAGGCCTGAAGTGCCTGCAGGGTAAGGGCATCGTCAATTCGATTTCACTGAAAGAAGGAGAGGAACGGTTTCGCAAGAACGCAGCTGCCATTTTGAAGTACGGAGCTGCGGTGGTCGTGATGGCCTTTGACGAACAGGGTCAGGCCGCAACTTATGAGGACAAAATCCGTGTCTGCGAACGTGCCTACCGAATACTAGTCGATCAACTCGGATTTCCACCCGAGGACATTATCTTCGACCCCAATATCCTCACCGTTGCCACGGGCATGGAGGAGCACAACAATTACGCGGTCGACTACATCAACGCCACCCGATGGATCAAGGCCAACCTGCCGTTCGCGAAAGTCAGCGGCGGCGTCTCCAACATCTCTTTTAGCTTTCGCGGCAATAATGTAGTTCGTGAAGCGATTCATTCGGCGTTTCTTTATCACGCGATCGCCGCCGGCATGGATATGGGCATTGTGAATGCCGGCATGCTCGAGGTTTACGAGGAGATCGACCCCGAGTTAAAGGAGCTGGTCGAAGATGTGCTGCTGAACCGCCGCCCAGACGCTACAGAGCGTCTAGTGGAGTATGGCGAAACACTAAAGGGCGCTGGCAAGGCCGCAACCGAAAAGAAAGCAGAAGAATGGCGCAACGGCACAGTGGAGGAGCGCCTTACCCACGCGCTCGTTAAGGGAATCGACACTTATATCGAGGTCGATGCCGAGGAAGCTCGCGTCAAACTAGGTCGCCCGCTTTCAGTCATCGAAGGACCATTGATGGCCGGCATGAGCGTGGTGGGTGATCTTTTTGGAGCGGGCAAGATGTTCTTGCCCCAGGTGGTTAAGTCAGCGCGAGTGATGAAGAAAGCTGTGGCGCATCTCACTCCGTACATGGAGGCCGAGAAGGAAGCCAGGGCTGCGGCCGGCGAAGTCGTTAGGGCGCAAGGAAAAATCGTACTCGCGACAGTTAAAGGCGACGTTCATGATATTGGCAAGAATATCGTTGGAGTCGTGCTCGCCTGCAATAACTACGAAGTGATCGACATGGGTGTGATGGTCCCATGCGAAAAGATTCTCGAACGCGCTAAGGCAGAAAACGCGGATATGATCGGCCTCAGCGGGCTGATCACGCCATCTCTCGACGAGATGGTACACGTGGCCCGCGAGATGGAGCGTCAGGGCTTCAAGTTGCCGCTTCTGATTGGCGGAGCAACCACGAGCCGGACGCACACTGCCGTCAAAATCGCGCCACACTACAGTGAGCCTGTAGTCCACGTCGTCGATGCCAGCAGGGCGGTGCCCGTCACTACCAGTCTTTTGAGCGACGAGGGTAAGTCAGCCTTTGTGACCCAACACCGAGCTGAATACGAGGCACTTCGCAAGGCTCATGCTGCACCGCGGCAAACGGTCGTCTCTCTTGAGATCGCCCGCTCGAGGCGGACACCGATTGAATGGCGTGCTGAAGATGTGCCCCTGCCGACTTTTATCGGCGTACGCGTGCTTGACAACTTTCCGCTGGAAACGCTGCGCGAGTTCATTGACTGGACACCTTTCTTCCACACCTGGGGGTTGAAAGGGGTTTATCCCCGCATTCTTGAGCACGAGGAACAGGGTGCGCAAGCGCGCCAGATATTCAGCGAAGGCAATGCCCTTCTCGATGCCATCATTGAACAGAAACTCATTACGGCGAGGGGCGTATATGGCTTGTTTCCCGCTAACGCGGTGGGCGACGACGTCGAGCTATACACGGACCACACGCGCGAAACAGTACTTGAGCGATTCCATTTCCTGCGCCAGCAATCAAACAAAGAAGGCAGCGAGCCGTGCCGGTGCCTTTCCGACTTTATCGCGCCCAAGGAAACACGACTGCCTGATCATATCGGTGCATTTGCAGTGACCAGCGGGATCGGCTTGAAGGAGCTATGCGAGTCATACAGGGCCAGGCACGACGACTACAACGCGATCATGGCGGAGGCTATCGCGGATCGCCTGGCGGAGGCTTTCGCCGAGTGCCTGCACAAGCGCGTACGCGGCGAATGGGGCTATGGTTGTGCAGAGAATTTGAGCAACGCGGAAATGATTCAAGAAAAATATCGCGGCATTAGGCCCGCTCCAGGCTACCCGGCGTGCCCGGATCATACCGAGAAGGGCCCACTCTGGAATTTGCTCGATGTGACAGCTAACACAGGGATTCTGATCACCGAGTCGTTTGCGATGTGGCCCGGTTCGAGCGTGAGTGGCCTTTACTTCGCGCATCCCGAATCGCGTTATTTCAGTCTTGGCAAGATCGATCGTGATCAAGTTGCCGACTACAGCCAGCGCAAAGGAATGAGCGTATCCGAAGTCGAACGATGGCTGGGACAAAACTTGAACTATGATCCTGTTGCGTAAGCTCCCGCTTTCTTTCGATTGTTCCCTAGCCTTCCAGTATCATTTGCCGTTGCTGGACAGATTGAACGTGAGGGATGCGTAAATCCGTGCGTAAAAGTTTGAAGGGAGTTTGGACGGAATCTTAAGTTCAGAGTCACCGAGCCGTTCTTTGATATCGGCTCAACCGATTGAAATCAAAGGGAGCGATTGGTTGCGGGGGCTGGATTTGAACCAGCGACCTTTGGGTTATGAGTTCGTGGCCAAAGGGAGTCTGAAGTTAGGTAGTTAATTCTAAGGCACGTACAGCGCACTCAGAAACCGTAAGGAACGGCTCGAAATGCTCGGGAATGGGTTATTGGCCCCACTCTGGCCCCACTCCTAAACGATATACCTTCGAGTCTTACAATGCTGTGTTCCTTCTAATCCGCAACAAAAGTCTGCTCACTCCCCCGCGATTGCAGTGATCGTCCACTACGACCACGCATGCATTCTCCAGACCCTCTTTTGAATCTGTTTATCCGTGCGACCGGTTGTCGCTTTTTGGACAGAAGGAACGACGATAGTGCGTATGAGCCGTCCCGACTGCTTCCACCATCCTTCGAAGCTCAGTTCGTCATTTACATGAACACGCAATGCATTCCAGCTGAGGCCTGCCGACTTGCCTGCTAAGCAAATACCCACGCTTCTGGTATCGGCTCGAAGTCCGACGCCGAGTGCCTTCAATGCACTCTCTTTCGCGCTCCACATGAGAGTGGCCATTCGGTGCCGATCCTCTTCTGAAGCGGCTTGAATCGCGCGCTGTTCTTCTTCTGTAAAGTAGTCGCGAATGAAGGCTTCGCTATGTGCCTCGATCAATTCCAGATCACACCCCAGTCTTGTGTTCGGAGCGGCCACTGCGCACATGGCCAGGCCGTCACGGTGGCTGATCGAGATCGATATTCGTGCGGGCTCGCTGGCGAGGAAGACCAGCGGGGCTCCTGACTCAGCGGGGTGTATCTCTACGACGCGCAACGCTTCCTGAGAGGTTGACCTGCCCAGATACGCAGAGACCGCCAGCTTTGCCGTCCATCGTCCGAGAAGCCAATCAGCGCGGCGTTTCGGAAACCGAAGAGTGCCTAGCCGGATTAGCTCACTCGCGCTAAGCCAATCGTTTTCGTCCGGGAGGTCGGCCTCATGCTGTTCTAGCCAATGAATTCCTATCGGAGACATCAGTTCCTTCTGACTCTTGCACTGACAGTTTCTTGTCGTTGACTACATCCTTGCCGATACCACGTTCGACAGCATGAATGAGGTATGGACGAAGGTCCCGCGGTGCAAGGATGTCGTGAAGGGCGCCAACTTCGAGAGCTCGGTGCACGCTGTGTATCTTGTCGAACTCGGCTGCCACTTCGCCGAGTTTTTCGGAATGCACGATCTTAAAGAGCCTATCCCACTCGGCACGCAAGCGACTCTTCTCGGCGGCTTCGGCCTCTGACATGGCTTTCGTCAAAGCCTGCAATCGAGGATCCTTTCGCGCACGAGACTCAACTTCATTGGCAAAAACCACGGCGGCGGCGGGAGCGCCGCCAATCACCGACGCATAGGCCCCTTCGAGTGCTACGACCTCGAGTTGCTCGTTCAGCGCCCGTGAGAACACGACATATGCGCCTCCGTGATAGCGCGAGATTACGCAGAAGATCATCGGGCCTTTGAAATTAACTACAGACCTGCCAATCTCAGCACCATATTCCAGCTGCAGGCGGCGCATTGATTCGGGGGAACCATCGAAACCCGATAGATTTGCAAGGAGGACAACAGGCCGATTGTTGCTGGCAGCATTAATCGCTCGAGCCACCTTCTTCGACGAGAGCGGGAAGAGCGTTCCCGCGGTCCACTGGTCTGGGCCATCGGCGGGAACAAACCCAAAGCGCGGAACAGGTTTGGACTCGATGCCGATCAGGCACACGGGATAGCCACCAAGATGAGCGTCCCATATAACCGCTGTCTCAGCGGATCGCATGCCAGAATAGCGCTCCAGCGGCGCATGGTCCTGATCGACGGTCGCCGTCATCACCTTGCGTATGTCGAAGGATTTTTTCCGCCCAGCATTGGTGATGTCGGAGAATATTTCGCCGATCCGCGAGAAGCCGTCTTCGCCGCCATTTCCATGGGGATACAGTTGAACATCCCGATCTACGGGATCAATTGTCGTTGCACGTCGTGGGAAGCGCTCGCCCGGCGCGACGTAAGTGTGCTCATAGTGGCGAAGGAGAATCCGGCAGGCGTCATCGATCCCTCGCGCGAAATACTGCGCCTGTCCATTGAATCCCATGATGCGGTCATATCCGCCAATCCCCTGGTTGTCTTCAGCCGAAACGCTGCCGGAGTAGTCCAGCGCGCGTTTGCCAGTCAGAACCATCGCCCCTTTGGGCGTCATAATCAAGACGCCCCGTGTGTGCATCAGCATGGTTGCTTCCGCATTCCAGTATGGTTGCGCGCCAACGTTAACGCCATTCACCACTATGTTTATTTCGCCGCCAGCTTGCGTGAACTGGACGATGCGGCGAAGGACTCGCGCAATCCAGTCCATGTTCTCCACGCCGCTATCCATCGAAATCTTGGCGCCAGCTGAAATCGGAAACCACTCCACCGGGACTTTCTTCTGTTCCGCAAGATCGAGCGCCGTGATGATCCGTCGGCATTCCGGTTCAGCAATCGCGCCCAAATCCTTACTGGGATCCCCGAGGATCATCACCCGCATCATGCCTTCTGGATATGTGGTCGTGAAATTACGAATGACCCCAAAGATGACGTTCGACTTGTTTTCTCCGTACGGGCGGTCCACTTCGACCGGCTGCCCCTTCTCATCCAGATCGAACTCCACGAAATCGCCGGGGGGGAACTCAGCACTCGTCTCATCGTGGGAAGGCGTCATCATCTTCACGATCTCGTATGGATAGAGCATTCCCCGCTGGCGCATTTTCACTACCTTTTGGCCATACGCTGTCAGCGGTTTCATTGGTTGAAGCCTTGCGGCCGGCCGGAACGTCATCAGCAGACCCGCGTCTCCCGGCGCGGAGATTCGCACTACCGTGTCACGCAACTCGCCAGTTCGAGGGTTAGGAATGCGCGCTCGTACCACAACCTGCTCCAGTCCCAAGCCATCGGTCGAAGGCGCTAGGCGATGCACGATTTCGTTTACCTCGTCTGCTTTGAGGTTCAGTGTGGGCCATACATACAGGAATATCCGGTTCCAATACAGGCGCTGATTGGGCGTACGCTTCAATTGGAACATCCGGATCGCGGCAACGGCCTCAGCGAACATTCTCTCCAAATGCGGTAACTGAGTGACTTTGCCAGTCTTGTCCCGGACTGGCGTCAGGTCACGAACTTCCGCAACCGCGAAGAGGCGTTCGTCCTTCGGGTTCTCCTTGGCGACTGCATGCAGAAGGTAGAGATCCTGAATGGACGGTAGCCGATGTAGCTTGAAATTGTTCAATCGCCACAGATGCAAGCGTTCCCCGAGCATGGGATGAACGCCACGGTAGAGATCGGTCTCCTTGTAACCGTTCTCAGAGAGGTCGTAAGTGAAATGCTGCATCTCTTCAAGTCCAGGCTCGCCGTCAGGCGCCGATGCTGCGACGATGATGCGCCTGATTTTGGATGGCAAACCGGCTTCGCAAATTACGGAGGCAATCTCGTTCTGGAGATGCTCGGCATCAGGAAGGCGAGCACGACGCGCTGTCAAGTCCAGCACAGCCTCGTGATCTTCTGGAACACTGTCGACGGCACGAGATAACGTGCGCAACGCATCGGGCAGCAATGAATATTCTGTATGTGCGGTGAATACGTGAACGTGCTTTCTGTCTTCGTCGTACTCCCCCGAAACGCAGCACAGCCCACTCATGGCTACTCTTTGAACGCTGCGTACACTTCGGACAAAATAATAGCGAGTGGTCATCACCTCCAGCATCAACTGCTGCAGCGATTGCGGAGCAGATGCAAAGCGACTGGAAAATAGACTTGCCAGCGGCTGCGGACACTCGATCAATGAACGAATACGTTCGTGGTGGTCAGGAGCATCTGGATGCTTGGCAAGATAATCCAGGTGGTCCTGCGCAGTGTGGTAAATCTTTCTGCGTGCATCCTCGAACATCGGTTTGTCGAAGGTGCGGTAACGCAGTTCCCGCGCCAAATCACTTACTGCAGGCGAGAGCACGCGGGTGAGGGAGACCATGCGAGTCAGTAGCGTTCGAAACGCTTCGTCAGCCGATCCCAACGCATTCGGTCTGCTCAGTCGCTGCTGCAGCAACTCAAGAATCCGCGCTATCTGCTGCTCCACGCGCTGATGAGACTTGTAGATCCAGAACAGGCTCTCCTCGAGTTCTGGAGAGCGATCCAAAGTTGTGACTCCGTAATGAGCGAGCGCACGCTGAAGTGCTTTCACGAACTCCGCCGGCAGTCGTTCTCCGGCCGTATCCAGCATGCGCAAATACGAGAAGAGATACGACTCAGGGCTTGGTCCTTCGCTCGCCTGTTCCGTAATCTTCGGGTTCCTGCGAAATAGAGAACAAATGTCGACGAAGATGCTGAGTGCGTCATCTTCACGGCGCCGCTCTTCTTCAACGTAGGCGTTCTCTTCGCTCGACTGGGCACGATCTGCGGACAAAATAGCAGTACGTTCGGAAGGGACATCGAATCCCAACATCAACTGGCGCAGGTCCGCGATGCCTTGCTGAGAGCGCATGTGTTGCGTTTCTGTGATTGCATCAGACGGTATTCCGAACTTTATTCGATCGGTCTCTTCTCCCGTTCTGTTCTCCGTAAACGGCTCGATCTGCACCAGCGGAGCACCACTCGAAACCTGAACGTTAGGAATTGCGAACACCTGGCGCACTTTCCCGGCGAAAGGTGCGACCACCTGCATTTCCATCTTCATTGCTTCCAGCACCGCCAGGCGTTCTCCACTCTTGACGGTGTTGCCCGCGCTCACTGATACCGACACTACAACCGCCGGGGACGGAGCTCGGACGATTCCGCCATCATCGCGGTCGATGCAATGGGAAATGCCATCCACTTCGATCCGATAACTTGATCCTTGCTCCACCGAGACGACATGAAAGCGCCGTCCAAAAACAGTGAGCCAATACTCAAAAGGACCAAGGGGCTCGAGCTGGGCAGTGATGCGAGCGTCGTCAAGCTCTAAACAATACTGCTGTAGACCAACTCGATAGACTTTTATTGAGTATGTGTGTTCGCGCCGTCGCAACTCAATGCGATATCCAACTTCATTGCGAACTTGTGGCCGTCCGAGCAAAGCGGTGGCATAGAACTGTGACTGCTCCACGCGGCGTTCCACTTGGTAGGCCTCGATAGCCGCTTGCACCAGAGCGACATCGGCATGATTGCGCGATAGGTGCTGACCCTTTGCGGCCAGGCGGTCGAGCCATCCGATGTCGACCTGTCCCCGAGATACTTCGTCGCGTCTCAGCAGTTCCATCAGGAACGATCTATTGCTGGTTCCACCCTTAATGACCACTACGCTTCCGCTCAGCGCACGCTGCAGCCGCGCCAACGCTTCTTTTCGAGTGCGCCCAAACGCGATGATTTTTGCGATCATCGAATCGAAGTCGGACGGGATGCTGTCTCCTTCTTCTACGCCGGTATCCACTCGAACTCCGGGCCCAGTCATAGTTCGAAAACGTTCGATTCTCCCGGCTGAAGGGGAAAAGCCGTTTTCTGGATCTTCCGCATTGAGGCGCACTTCAATCGCGTGACCGCTCGGTCTTGGCGTCTCTCCTTCGAGACGCCCATCCAAGGCGACGTGAATCTGCAGCTTCACTAGATCAAGACCCGTGGTGCACTCCGTTACCGGATGTTCCACCTGCAGGCGCGTGTTCATTTCCATGAAGAGAAAGCGCTTGGTGATCGGCTCGTAAAGAAACTCGACTGTGCCGGCATTGCGATAACCGGCTGCCTTGCTCAGTCGAATAGCAGCCTGACGCAACTCATCGTCCTGCTCACTAGAGAGCGCTGGAGACGGAGCTTCTTCGAGAATTTTCTGATGGTGGCGCTGGATTGTGCAGTCACGTACGCCCGCGGCCCACGTCGTTCCCCAGTGATCGGCAATGATTTGCACTTCCACGTGGCGAGCGCTGGTCACAAGTTGCTCCATGAAAACAGTTGGATCACCGAACGCCTTGAATGCCTCGGCGCGGGCGCTCTCGAATGCTCTTGCCAGATCCGCTGGCGAAGTTACTCGTCGAATTCCATGGCCGCCGCCCCCGGTAGTTGCCTTGATGAAAAGCGGATAGCCCAAATGCTCGGCGTGGTGAAAAGCGTCAGCTACTGTCTCGACGGGCCCGCCGCTCCAGTCTGCTATCTGTATTTGCACCCGCTCGGCCAGACGCTTGGAAGAGATCTTGTCTCCCAATTGCCGCATCGCATTCCCATCGGGACCGATGAACACGATCTGCAAGTCGCGGCAAAGGTCGGCGAATTGTGCATGTTCGGCGACGAATCCCCATCCCGCCCATACCGCTTCCGCGCGTGCCGTTGCTAACGCGTGTTCGAGCTTTTTGTAATCAACGTAGCTGCTCTTGAGTTGATGAGTAACTGGATCGACCACTTGTGCGGGACCGAGATGCACTGCTTCATCAGCTTCGCGGACGAACATGGCATGCCGGTCCGGATCGGTAAAGAGCGCGATCGTTCGGAGGGCGGTGCCGTGCTCTTCATTGAATTCGCGAACGGCATGAATGAAGCGCATCGCAGCTTCGCCGCGATTTACGATGGCTACGCGTTCGAATTTCGGTTGCATAGGACACTCGCTCAATTTGAGGACTCAACCAAGATGGAGCTAGGCCGCGGCCTTTCGTGACACTACCTTGTGCAAAGTCTTCAACGTTTCGGTATCCAAAGCGGTGGGCAGGGCCGCCGTGCGATAGCCGTCGATCTGCACGTACTTCTTTCCGGTCGCATCTACAACTTCTGCGTCAAAAGTTCCCAGCTCCGGATGCGGAGTCACCAGCGCGTACAGGTGGTTTTCGGCTGCCTCAGGCGCGTTTAACCACGACACGTGCTGTATGTGTATGGGAAGCCCGAGCTTATCCGTTGTACCGATTTCCCAGACGCCCGCAGTCTGCAAGCACAACTCAATCAGCCGTGGCGCCATTAACGTTGGCCGATCGGATGGCTGGTGATTAGCGGGTAGATGCGCGGCCATCTCGCCGACGACATGTGTTCCATCCCACCACGCCCGGTCCAGAACCTGATATGCGGGACCGTGGAAGTAGATACGGTAAATCTGGGCGGCTTCGATGATGGATTTGGCGGACAAACGAGGAGCCGCTCCGATCACCGCTTCTGGTCTTCGCTTTGTCGCCAGAACGCGAGCGGTGAAGTGCGTCGTCTCCTGCTGTTCACTATGGCCAGGGAGCGTTCGACGGCCAATCAGTCGGCACTTTGCTATGAGATTGTCACCGTGCGGATGGAACTCGGCTTCGATGGTTACGATTCTTGGCTCGTCTTTATAGAACTTGAACGGCGCCAGGAAATTGACTTCTTCAATCGCCTCAATATGCCATCCGGGGTGCACGCATAGCGCCGCTTCCGCGAACGCTTCGATGCCCATCACACCTGGAAGCACCGGCGTGCCGTCGATGCGGTGATCATTCAAGAATGGTTGGGAGACCGGGTCCAGCGTGGTCTCCATGGTGAGACCGCGGTAGATTCCCATGCCAGTGATCTTGCCAATCATCGGCCCCTGTGCAGAGACCTGATCGAGCGATTTCTCCAGCGCTTGTGGATCGAGTCCACCAGTCGGATCGAATTCGCTCATCAATACGCCCAGGCGATTCGCGATCACCACTTCGCCGCTTGTTGCGCCGGACGTCAATTCACGGCGAATGAGCGGAATACCCGCCTCGGGTGGGAGCATGTCAATGCCGGCAGCCTCCATCATCTTCGGTATCGATCCGCGGCTGGCCATCCCAATCCCGCCCCATGCAGTCCAGTCGATGGCGATCGCGCGCGTTTGCGGACGCGTTGAGCGGAAGCTCGACGTGAACTTGCAGAGCAGATCGTTAGCGGCGCTGTAGTCGGTTTGACCGGCATTTCCGAAGCGCCCGGCAATCGAACTGAATGCAACAGTGGCCCCCAGAGCCATGTCGCCGATTGACTTCAGGAGGTTGAACCAACCGTCCGCCTTAACGCCAAAGACCAGGTCAAATTCTTGTGGATCCTTGTCAGGAAGGAAGTGACTGCGCTCGAGTCCCGCTGCATGCAGTAGCACATCGATGCGGCCGTGTCGCTCGCGTACCTGGCTGATCACGTTGGCGACTGCTGCGGCGTCCGTGAGGTTGACGCTAAAATAATAAGGAGTACCGCCCGCTGACTTGACGGCGTCGATTGCGGTTTGCGCCGCCTGGGCTCGCTCGAGTGCGGCGAGTTCTTTTTCGACGATCGCCGGAGTAACGCGCTTTCCGGTCGTCTTAAGGCGCTCCGAGAAGTCGCGCTTCAATCCTTCTTTATCGGTTGCGAAGCGCTTGATATCTTCGTTGGCCGGATCCGGCTTCGGTACAACATCAAGTAGATAGAAGATTCCACCCGATGCCGCCGCAAGGTCCGCGGTGATGGCCGAGACAATACTCCCAGCTGCGCCCGTCACCAGGAAAACCGTGTCATGATTCAAGGACAGGCCGGCGCGTCCATCGATTGAAGGCTGTTCTTGCAGACCCACAGTCCAGCGCAATCCGTCTTTGTATCCGATTTCGACCGCACCTGGATCGTGCAGTGTCTCGGCAAGCAAGTGATCGGCGACTTGCTCAGCACTTGCTTCCGTCTCGAAGTCAACGGCCTTCACCAGCGCTTCTGGGCGCTCTCGCTTAACCGACTTCGTAAACCCGACGACTGCACCTCCCATCGGAGCCACAGCGCCAGCGGGATCGTACCCATGTTGCCCTCCGAGACGAACTGCTGTAATCAGGAAAGAACCTTTCGCACCAATCTGTTCGTAAAGGGCTCGCATCGTGGCGTATAGAGAAGTGGCGCGCACGCGCAATGCTTCGTGCCATGCGGGCAAATCGAGGTTGGTCAGAGGGCCTTCATCATCGAGTGCTGGCAGCCAATAAACACCTTGTACCGGACCTGCAGACAACCACTCTTTGATTTGCTGCGATACGCTCGCAGCATCCGAAGCGTGATCGAGTGTCAGAACCTGCGCGCCCATAGCGCGTAACTTCTCGGATAGCACATTGGCAGCTCCGCCTTGATCTTGCATCACGATGACCCGACTGTCAGCACCAAGTGCAATGCCAGTTGATTTGCACAATTCAAGGGGCGGACGCAACACGGGGATCGGAACGCGGCGTGGGATACGATTCGCCGCATCGAAGGTAGCGGGCTTTGGACGCATGACCTCGGGCTTAAGAAGCTTCGGCTCCCTGACTGGTTCGGTCGGAGTTGCGGGGACTGGGGAGGCAGGCGCCTGATTCTTTGGCGCTCCCTTCCGGGCAAACTCGATGACGTGCGCAAGCGTCGGAAAGTCGCGCAGCTTCAGCGTCTCGTCGCGCGGGATTTTATAGGCCGAACGCACGGCCGCAAACATCTCCGCCTGTTTCACTGTATCGATGCCAAGATCGGCTTCGAGATCAAGATCCAGGTCGAGCATGTCCTGTGGATAGCCAGTCTTTTCGGCGACGATTCCGAGGATCGTGTTTGTTATCTCGTCGTGATTCTCTGTAGGAGTTGATATCGCTACTGAGGTGACTGGGACTACGACGGGAGAGACTGAAGTGACGGCAACTTCAGCCTTCGGCGGCGCACTACTGACTGCGAGGTCCGGCCGCTTCTCGTACACGAAGCGCATTACATGTGCGAGCGTTGGATAATCTCGGAGCTTGCGATTCTCATCGCGAGGGATGTCGTAGATCTCACGGATCGCGGCGAACATCTCAGCCTGTTTTACCGTGTCGATGCCGAGATCGGCTTCCAGGTCCAGATCCAGATCGAGCATGTCTTGCGGGTAACCAGTCTTCTCCACCACTAGCGCGAGAATCCGATCTTTGACCGCATCATCGCTGGTAGTTGGTCGTGGCGACTCCTGAGGAGCCGAGACAGTAGCTGCTGGTTCAATCTGCTTTTCGGTAGCCGGAGTTAGAGTGCCGAGTGGAGCTGCCAGATCGGGTCGCTTCTCATATACGAACCGGATCACGTGATCCAGTGTTGGATAGTCGCGCAGCTTACGATTTTCATCGCGCGGGATGTTGTAGGTCTCACGGATCGCCGCGAACATCTCAGCCTGCTTCACCGTGTCGATCCCCAAATCAGCTTCCATATCCAGATCAAGCGCGAGCATGTCCATTGGGTAGCCTGTTTTCTCAGCCACCAATGTCAGGATCTTCTCCCTAACAGGATCACTCGCCTTCGAAGGGCTTTCAGCAACCGCAACGGGCTCACGCTTTTCCTCTGCAGCAGTCTTGGACTGAAGCACTTGGACTTCACCCATAGGCGACCTAACTTCTTGAGCCACGACAGGTATCGGTGCTTCAGTCTCTCGCCGAACTTGTGAAGCCAGGATTTGCTGCGTTGTGCTCTCTGTGACGCGTACCGCCGCTGGTTGTTCGCGCACCCGCAATGTCCGGTGCACCACCTCGAGATCAGCGTTCGGATACCCTGCGACCCGCTGCAGCCATGTAGTCCATGTGTCCTGGTCGACAACGCGATTGCGGAACCCGAGTGCGTTTGGAGTTGGGCGCACAGAGTTCTTCGTCTTCACCCAGCGGAGCAGCGTCATGCTGATCTGCGAGCCGAAGCCAGCTCCGAGCCGCAACGCGTACTCCACGGGATACGATCCGCCCTTCGACAGATTGAGAGTGCCCAGTTCGGGGTCAACTTCTTTATAGTTTGCAACCGGCGGCACACATCCGGTCTCAAGCGCCTTCACTGCCAGGACATCCTCGACACCCGCACCCATGGCATGTCCGGTAAAGCCCTTGGTGTTGGCAATCACGACCTGATCGGCAGTTTCGCCAAACACTTTGCGAAGCGCGTTGATTTCCGCCGAGGCACTACCACCACGGGCCGGTGTGTAGGTCTCGTGCGAGACGAAGACCGTATGCGGCGCTATCTGATTCCGCCTAATGCCACTGCGCTTCTCTGCTCGTTTGAGCAGCTCTTCCATCACCTGCCCGATGTGTTGCACATCGAGACGGCTGCCATGGAACGCGCTGTTCGCCGTTACCGAACTCACTACTTCACAGATAGCTTGAATCCCGCGCTCACGCGCGCTTTCGGAATCTTCAATGACCAGAGCGGCCGCCCCCATGCCGATGATCATTCCGTGACGGCGCCGATCGAACGGCAGGGCAGCGTTCTCAACCACATCGTCGGTTGCAGCCACGCCGCTGGCCAGGAAGCCCGCGCCGAACCATCCAAGAAGATTATCGGTTGTTATATCGTCAGCCGCTATAACAATGACGCGACGGCAGCGTCCTGCACGGATCCAGTCTTCTGCGATTGCCACAGCCTGCGTGGTACTCGCGCATGCCGCATTGATCTGTGTATTCGGTCCTCGAGCACCGATGTACTCGGCAAATTGAGAGTGCCCCATCGACAACACGTGAAAAAGAAAGCGCCGGTCGAACGAGTAAGGCTCTCTCTCGATTGCATCTTTCAGCTCGGAGATCCGCCGGTCGATTTCTTGCGCAAGATCTGCATCGCCATTCTGGTGAATCCTGGCTCTCAGATCCTGCAGTTCGCTCAGTTGCTGGTGACGATGCTGGTCCGAGTAGAATTCCGCCATTACGCGAGCCCATGTGTCGACAGCAGGAAATGCCGAGGCGAAGATTACACCGGTATCATCTCGCAGTGAATCGGGTAGTCCCCACCGATCCGGCAGTTGGGTCCCTTTGCTTGTCGTTTTGTAGCGGAGGACGAGGGGAATTCCGGCATCGCGCAGCGCATCGATGCCCACCCCGATCGCCAGGCGGGTCACGCGATCCAGCGCCGCAACTCGCTCGGACGGAACGCCGAACTCCTTCTCCAGGTCAAATGTTCCTGCACGACCCGCGAGCTTGATCACATCTCCCACATCTTGAATGGTTTCGAACGTGGGCTCACCTTTGTCGCTCTTCACCAGGCGCGTAATGTGCTTCTTGAGAATCTCACGGCGTAAACGAGCAGGGATGACGTCGATGAACTGTTCGCCACGGAGCAAGCGAGCGATGTTAGCGTCATCGAAGACATGGTCCGTTCCGGGCAGTCCCAATGCGGCCCCGGTGATTACCACCGGCTCATCGACCGCCTTGCTTGCTCCATCGCCCTGATAAATCTGCCAGCCACGATCAAGGAAGTCGGCGAACAGGTGGCCGAGTTGCTCATAGCGGTCGCCGTTGCCAGAGGCTGGGCTTGAGGTGGCCGCGTTTGTACTTATCGGTTCACGACTCTGAGTTACCGAGCTGACCTGTTTGGGTTCCTGTGTACGAATGTTCTCCGGAGTTGTCGGCACGGCTGTCACCTCAATTCGTGATTCAATCGATCCGCCTCCGAGGCCGGAGGCATAGAGTGCGCAAAGGGCCTGGTTGAAGGACGGAATATCGCCCACCTTAGGATGGTTCGTGAACAGCGAAACGACATCGCCACGATCCCCGAGCACTTCCTCGGCGAATCCCTGCAAAGCCTTCTTCGGTCCAACCTCTACAAAGACACGTGCACCTGCGTCGTAGAGGGTCTGTAAGCCCTTCACAAACTGCACAGGAGAAGCGACCTGCTGGGCGAGGAGGTCCAGCATTTGCGGAACGACATCGGGGCCCGTCGGGTAGAACTCGCCATTTACGTTGGCAACAACGGGTACCCGCGGCGATCGTATATGGAGGTGCGACAGCATCTCGCGCAACGGTTCGCTGGCTGGAGCGACAATCGAAGTGTGAAAGGCGTGGCTGACCGGCAATGGAACTACGTTAAAGCCGGCCTGCAGGAAGATCTCTGTGGCCTGCTCAACCCCTTTGCTGGAGCCGCCAATCACTGACTGTTGGCCGCTGTTTATATTGGCAATCACCACGTAGTCGTTGATGGTTTTCAATATGCGTTCGACATCAGCAAGCGGCGCGAATACCGCCGCCATTTTTCCGTTGTCTTTGACGGCAACGCGTTTCATACCGCGGCCGCGGGCGCTTACGGCTTCCAATGCTTCTTCGAAAGTGAGGGAGCCGGATGCGACCAGCGCACCGTATTCGCCCAAACTGTGGCCCATGGTCATGTCGGGTTTTATGCCGTAGGCCTCCAACAACTTCGTTAAAGCCAGGTCGATCGTCAGAACAGTGGGCTGAGTTATTTCGGTTTGACGCAGGTCTTCTTCTGCCTTTTCAACGGCCTCGGTATTGTTGGGGTCGACGAAGACAAACTCGCTGAGCGGTTTTCCCAATAGCGGAGCCATAATGCGGTCTGCTTCGGCAAAAACGTCGGCCACGATTGGTTCCGCGGCGCGAAGCGGTGCGATCATGTTCACGTACTGCGAGCCCTGGCCCGTGTACAGGAAGGCTACCTTCGGTGCAGCGCCATGTCCGCGAAAGATTCCCTGCGCGCGGAGCGCCTTCCAGATCGGCGCCTGATTCGCTTCGAGTGCCTTGATCGCTTTCGCCGACTTGTCGGCCAAATCGTTCGCGCCGGAATAGTCGATGGTGATTCGCTCAGGTGCATGCAGATCAGAGATTGAAGGCGGTGCAGGCACCGGCGCGCGACCGCTTTGTGCGTCCTTACTAATGGTCCGTAAACGCTCAGCCAGAACTGCGTTTGAGCCGGCGCCAATCACCAGCGCACCACGCAAAGGCGCCTTCATGGTCGTGCTGGCAGTAACGGCGCTACTCGCGTCGTAATCGATTCTGCTCGGACTACCGGCAAAAGTCTCGGACACCGACACTGAGCGCTTGCCATTGCCCTTTAGTCTGCCAGGGATGTATTCCTCGAGCACGGCATGGAAGTTGGTCCCGCCAAAACCGAATGCGCTGACACCTGCACACCGCACGCCGCTGCCATTCACGTTCCACGGCTTCAGTTCCGTGTTCACATAAAGCGGAGAGTGCGTGAAGTCGATGTCCGGATTGGGGTGCTCGCAATGAACACTCGGAGGCAGAACCTTGTTGCGCAGCGCCAGCGCTGTTTTCAGCAGTCCGGCTGCCCCAGCTGCTCCTTTCAGGTGTCCGATGTTCGACTTCACCGAGCCGATTGCCACCGAACCTTGCGGTACGTGAAATGTGCTGAGCACATCAGCGATGCTCTGCACCTCAACAACATCGCCGACACGTGTCGATGTTCCATGTCCCTCGACGTAGGACGCAGTAGCGGGGGATAGTCCCGCGTTCTCCCACGCGCGTTGCACGCACAGCTTCTGTCCAACAGGATTTGGCGCGGTGATCCCTTTACCCTTACCATCACTGGAAGCGCCCATACCGCGCAATACTGCGTAGATGGTGTCTCCGTCGCGCTCCGCATCCGCGAGACGCTTCAGCACGAAGATCACTGCGCCTTCGCCCATAACAAACCCGTCTGCGCCCTCTGCATACGGACGAGTTCCGGTAGCCGAGAGCGCGCCGATTTTGCAGAACTTCACGAAGGTGGACGCACCCATATTTCTGTCAATGCCACCGGTGATGGCCACATCGAAATCGTTCTCTAGGAGCCCTTCCGCGGCCGAACACATCGCTGCCATCGCGGAGGCACATGCAGCGTCCACAACATAGTTCGGTCCATGGAAGTTGTAGAGATTCGCGATCCGGCCCGCAATGCAATTGGCCAATTCGCCGGGCATGCTGTCTTCCGTGATCTCGGGCAGGAGGCCTGTCATCCCCTTATGCAACTGCCGGGTGATATCTGCGCGCACTGCTTGTGGTAGCGCGGCAAAGCTCGACGTGTGCTCCAGTTCGCGAGTGTATTCCGGGAAGTAGACGCGAAATGCCGTGAGGTAGTGTTTCTCCCCGGCCATGGCATTGCCGAGAATCACCGCGGTCCGATCGGTATCGAGAGGTCGATTTGGATAACCGTAATCGTCGAGAGCTTGTCGTGTGCACGCGATTGCCCATCGCTGGGCTTCGTCCATCGCCGCAGTCACCCGCGGGGGAAGTGGTAAATGCCATTTCATCGGATCCCACGAATACTCGCGGACCCATCCGCCGATCTTCGAATATGTTTTGTCGGGAGCAGCCGGATCAGGATCGTAGTGAAGCTCGGGGTCCCACCGATCACGCGGAACTTCGGAGATGCTGTACCGCCCATCCTTTATATTGCTCCAGAATGCGGCGACGTTCGGACTGTCGGGCAGGATGGCTCCCGCGCCAACGATTGCAATTGCTCGGTGAATGGGTTCCATGATGGCCCTCCCGCTTTTGGCTGTTCTTCCGAGCAGGACGCCGGATCAGTTTTCCGCTTATTAGCGCCCCGCAACAACTTCCATGTGCTTCCCGACACGCCCGTAGAGCATGTCGCTAATCAAATCCATATCCGCCATGAGGCCGGCTTGCGCACGGTGAATGGCAGACAATCCCAGGCCTGACTCGAATGCCATGAACTCGGCCTCGGGAATGCCACCCGCACCGGCGATCCAGCGCAGCCCGTCTTCCGTGACCTTGAGTGCCGCCTCTCGCGCAAAGACACGGCTCACTGCTGCCAGCGCCGTCGCGTCGAAGCGGTCATTTGCTTTCTCGTGAAGTTTGCCTTCTGCACACCGCGCGGCTCTTCGCGCGAGAGTGGCGGCACACTCGGCGTATGCAATCAGCTCGCCCAGTCGCAGCAAGACGTGCTGGAAGCGCGTGAGTCGTGCTACGCGCGCCCGTTCTAGAATCTCCGCTAGTGCGTGTAGAGCCAGCGCGGCATTGTCGGCTCCTACCGCCGGATGCCGTGTATGCAGGGCTTCCGACTGCTTCGCCAAGTCGTGATAGTACTGACCGCGAGTTTTGAGGTGGAGCTGCCACCGATCACGGCTGATGGTCATCTCCATGATTTCGGACGTTCCCTCGTAAATGGTGGTAATGCGGACATCGCGCTTGATCTTCTCCACCATGTACTCGTGCGTGTAGCCATAGCCACCAAGCGCCTGGATACTGGCTTCTGCAGCCTGATTGCCAGCCTCTGTGGCCATGTATTTCGCAATCGCGCCTTCGGTGTTCAGGCTACCTTCGCCAGCATCGATTCGTTCGGCGGTCTCCTCGATATACGCGCGGGCAGCCTCCAGTCGCGCGACATGCGGCACGATCAGCTTGTGCGTATATCCCTGTTTCTCGGAAAGCGGAGATCCCGCTTGGATTCGCTTCGTCGAATATGGAATCGCGCGGTCGAGAGCGGCCCATCCTGCTCCCAGTCCGAAAGCAGCCACCATCAAGCGCGTGTAGCCGAATACCGCTTGCGCCTGCAGCAGTCCCTGACCTTCTACGCCTCCAATCAATCGGTCGGCATCGACGTAGACGTTCTCCAGAGCGAGAGCGGCCGTGTTGCTGGTTCGGATCCCATGTTTGTTCTCGGGCTTGTCATGTGTGAATCCTGCCGCACCTTTCTCAACCACGAACCAACTCGGGCCCGCCGCCGTGCTCGCGAGTATTGTGTACGCGTCGGCAATACCGCCGTTACTAATCCACTGTTTCAGGCCGCTGATCTTGTAGCCAGTGATCCGATCGCCGTCCACGACGCGATCCGCCGTCGTACGTAGCGCGCCCAAGTCGCTGCCGGCGTCAGGCTCGGTCGCTCCGTAAGCAAACAGTAGTCCTTCATCGGCAATGCGGCCCAACCAGACTTTCTTCTGTTCGGGAGTGGCGCCAACAGTGATCGGATCACTACCCAAGAATGTCGCCAGGACCGACGTAGCGATTCCTAAATCGATTGCGGCCATCGCTTCACAAACGCAATACACGTCGAAAGCACCGCCACCGAAGCCGCCGTATTCCTCTGGTATGAACAGCAGCTGTATGCCCAGCTGGTCCGGGCTGCACATGTCGCGAACAATCTCGACTGGGCATTCGTCGCGCTCATCCAATTCGATCAGGACCTGATCGGGTAGCCGCTTCTTGGCGAACTCTTTCAGCGACTTCACACTTAGTTTCAGCGTCTTCTTCGTGATCATTGCAGTGCCCCTATTAAGCAGCGTGCGTTGACGTGTGCGTAGTCTTTCCCGACGCACTCTCCCGGATCTTCGCGGTTAGTACCGGCATGAATTCGAGAATGTCGTCGACAATGCCGATATCGGCAACCTGGAAGATGGGAGCTCTCGGGTTCTTGTTTACGGCTACGAGGAACGGATTGCCCTTGATGCCGATCAGGTGTTGAAACGATCCACTGATGCCGCACGCGAGATAGATCTTAGGTTTCACCGTGGCGCCCGACGAGCCCACCTGCCGAGACTTGTCCATCCACTTAGCATCGACGACCGGACGCGAACAACTCACAGCTCCGCCGAGCGCGTCTGCCAGTTCCTGCGCGATCGAGACGTTCTCCTGGTCCTGAATGCCACGGCCGATCGAAACCAGTACCGCTTGTTTGCTGATGTCTACATCTCCCGATTCCGCGATCAGTGTCTCCACGTATCGGCGTCGCACGATGATGGGACCGACGTTAGCTGACTTGTCTACGATTTCGCTGCTTGCCTCGGTAACGGGTTGGGTCTTGAATGCACCTGGGCGAATGCTGATAACAGCTCCCGAAGAAATATCGCAGCGGACATGCGTACTGATTTGTCCACCAAACTCCTGGCGAACCAGTTTCAGGTAACTCTGCTCAGCCTCGATGTTCAGCACATCTGGAACGTAGGGCGCGTGCAGCTTGATCGAAAGCCCGGGCGCAAGATCGATGCCGAAGTGCTCGTGGGCGAGAAGCAATATGCTCCCAGTCGGCAGCACGTTCACAAGCGCCTGCCTCACAGCTTCGGCATTGGATTGAGCAAGCTCCTGATTATCGATCTTCCATATCTCGCGGTAGCTGCCGCGAAGCGAATCGCAGGCTCGCGTCAATTGGTCTCCGAAGCCGGCAACAACAGCGATCGGAGACACTGTGTGATCAACTCCTCTTGCCGCTGCGATCAACTCGAAAGCGGAGTCGTCGATGACGCCATCCTTGTGCAAAATGTACGTGAAGATGCGATTCATACCTGCAGCCCTCCCCGTTTCCTCATCAACTCAATCAGCTTTTCGGCAACTTCCTCGCGCTCACCGGAAAGAATTGTCGGCGTTTTTGGCCGCCTCGGGGACGAAGTAATCCAAGGCGCTTTACCCTGGCAGCGTCTTCGCCGACTGAACTCGCGTTCAGATCCAAGTCGGATGCACTGAGAATCGGAATCTCCACTGAAGCAACCTGACGAATGCCTCGCATGCCGACGTAACGAGGTTCGTTAATGCCCGTCTGAATCGACAGGACGCACGGCAGATCGATCTCGCTAACCTCTTTACTACCTCCGGCGATCTCGCGAGTGACTTTCAGTCTCTTTTCGTCAATCACTTCAATCGGAGGTCACTAGCGACGCAAACGGATAATCCAGCAGAGCGGCGAGCATCCCGCCCACTTGCGCGCCGCCGTCTTCGGCCTGTACACCGGTCAGGATCAGATCGAAAGCATCTCTCTTCACGTAAGCTTTAAGGATCGTCGCGATACCGCTCGCGTCCGAACCGAGAAAGACTGCGTCCGATAGAAGCACTCCTTGCTTTGCTCCCATAGCCATTTCCCGGCGCAGCACCTCCTCGTCATCTTCATCCCCTACAGTCACGACGGTGACTTCGCCGCCAGTTCGAGCGGTGATCTGCAACGCCTCTTCGACCGCATAGTTGTCCCATTCGTTGATGGAGTAGACGAGATCTTCGCGCTCGATATCGGTTCCAGTCGCTGTTCACCGTCGATCTCGTTTTCCGAGGTATCAGGCACTCTTCGCACGCAAACTAGAATGTTCATTGTGGTCTCCTTTGTAGTTCGGCCCGGCCTTCGACGACATCAGCGGCGTTGGCCGCATCTTCAGAATCTCTTGCCTGCTCTTGGCTCGGTGCAAGGTGCTGCTCCACCAGTTCCGTCAAGTCGATGATTCGCATTCTGCTTTCCATGCCACTGACCTTGATCGCATCTTCAAGGTTCACCATGCAAAACGGGCAAGCGGTAACAATGACGTTCGCTCCTGCGTCCGCTGCCATCTTTACGCGCAGCACGCCCATTCGCTCGTTCTCCTTCGGTTCGTAGAAGAGCATCAGTCCACCACCTCCGCAGCAGAAGGAACGATCTCGGCACCGCGCCATCTCCACTCGCTTGAGGCCCGGAATTGCATCGAGCACTTGACGTGGGTCGTCGTACACCTGGTTGTGTCGACCCAGGTAGCAGGGATCGTGGAACGTATAAACATCGCGTGAGTTCTCCAACGGCGTGAGCTGAAGCCTCTTGGCCTTCACTTCGCGTGCGAGCAACTGACTGATGTGTTCTACAGGTGGGATACCGACGTAGTCATGCTTCAGAGCATTGAATGCGTGCGGATCAGCGGTGACGATCCGTTTGGCTCCCGAGCGTGTAATTGCCGAGCTATTCTGATCGCGGAGGGAACGGAAGAGGAGTTCTTCTCCAAAACGCCTTACCTCGTGTCCGCTGTCTTTTTCGGCAGGACCAAGGATCGCGAAATCATCCCCAAGGGCGCTCAGGATTCTCGCAGTCGCCCGGCCAATCGACTGAATCCGATCATCGTACGAAGTAACGCTGTCGACAAAGAAAAGTGTGCTCGTCCCGTTCTTTCCGTCGGCGATCTTGACTTCGCAGCGTCCTGGAAGTCTCCGGCCTTCGTCCACTCAGCTCGTTTCTTCTCCAACTTTCCATACGGATTGCCGCGACTCTCCAGGGCCTTGAGTGGCTTTTGCAGACTTTGCGGTACTTTGCCGTCATCGATCATGCCTCGACGCAAATCGACAATTTTGTCGATGTACTCGATCAACAATGGACACTCCTCTTCGCAAGCTCCACATGTCGTACACGACCAGATCTCGTCTTCCGAGTAAATGCCGCCAACCAGGGCGGCACTGTTATGGGACCTTCCGAGTACCGGAAAGTGTTCAAACATGTAATCTCGCGCCTTGATACTGAGGAATCTCGGCGACAATGGCCTTCCCACCGCATTGGCGGGACAATTGTCGGAACACCGTCCACAATCCGCGCATGAATAGAAATCGAGCATGTGCTTCCATGTGAACTGCTCGAACCTCTTAACGCCGAATGAGCTCAGTTCTTCGATTTCTTCGTCCTTAACGCTCCACGCAATTGGCTTTACGGCTCCGCGATCCAATTTCGCGAAGTACACGTTGAACAACGAAGTAACCACATGGAAGTGTTTCCCGAACGGAAGAAAGCATAGGAATCCGAAAAAGGTCAGGTCATGAACGAGGAAGCTGCCCGTAAAGAGCCTGCTTAACCAGGGCTGCGAACTGCTCGCGATCACCTTTCCAAATAACCATGCAAACGTTAGCGTTCCCATGAATTCCGGGCTGCGCCCCTCCCGAACCGATAGAACGGCATTAGTGGCACTGAAAAGGCTTTCAGAAATCATCAGCAGCCCGATCAAGCCGAGCACCACGAGTGCCTCGGCGGTATGATTCCGCTTGTCATTGGGGGCAGCCGCATAGCGCAATGGCTTGAACACGACGCGACGAATTCCGGCAACAATGACCGCGATAAGAACAATCGTCGATGTGTAGTCCTTGACTACTCCGTAGATCGCCCCAAAATTACCAGTAAAATCCAGCGACAAAGCAGGCCCAAAGCAGCCTTGCAGGATCAGCGACAGGGATCGGGCGGCGAGCACCAGGAAGCCTGCGAAGATGAGGATGTGCAGAACTCCTGCAAACCTGTACCGCGGTTGTTTCCACTGCCACAACCAGAACTTGAAGGTTCTCGCGAGCCGTTCTGGTACACGATTGAAGCGGGGATCATTCGAGGCGTGGATCAGGGGTACTGAGCGTCTCCATAACGTATATGCGAAGAAGACGATGCCGAGCAGTGCTATCGCGATGAACAGAACTTGCCCTGGAACGCTATAAAAGATGGTCTGCGCGGGTGAAAAAGCGGTTTCCATACTACACTGCATTCCCGTGGGAATGACTCCGCTGGCGCGTTACAACGTGACCCTGTGACCGTTTGTCGTTCTACGATCTAAATGGAGAGTTCGAACCTAGCCGGCGCCCATTCTCCGCAATAGTCTTTCGGGCCTGTGTGGCAGAAGAGTGCTGGTTCCAGAATCCTGTCATCCCGGGAACAAAGCAGAAGTACCTTCGTAAATGCTGCCGCGAGCCGGAAGGCAATCTACCCGGGCAATTGTAGCTATCTTGCGTCGCTTGCTTAGTACGGTCTGTGAGGTCCGAGGGGGCACTGGTGTGAGGCCGGTCACATCAGCACGTAATGTCGGATCACGAATCTCAGTTGATAGTCAGTCCGCGCAGAGTTGCCGATGAAGTCCTGGTTTCAGCGTTCCGGACGTCTAACACTGAGATCCTCTGGAATCTCAGGCCCAGCACAGACATTGACGGCTTCGCTCTTCTTTTTGAGATCAGTGAGGGGCGGAGGGGCTTGATTTGTATGACCACCACACCTCGAAGCAGTGAAGCGCCACGAGACGCAAATGGCGCAAATTGACGCTCCTTCCCTGCATCGCAATATCAAGCCTGGACGATGGTCATTCCATGAGGCCCCGAATATAGCTGCACACTGTGAGGAGTTGGGGTTTGTCCATGCGGCCTATGATGCTGCAAATGACGGAGGCTAATACCCGCGTTGTAGCTGCCATGCCGACTTTGGCTGACTGCTCAACGAAAAAACCCGCCTTGGCGAGCCTCAGCGGCCGCAGAAAGTAGTAGTCCATGCCACTGTTGGTTAGCTCCACGACAAGGTCCGACAACTCATCTCGATGTTGCAAGTCTTTCGCGTGTTCGACAGACGAAAGGACTGCGAGCGTCTTCGCGCGGAGCGCCTTTGAGTGATAGAAACGCAGGGACGGTTCGGCTGTCCGTAACGAGGATTTCGTCAACGGCTTCATGCGTGCCTTTGGCCTTTGTTTCGGTGTTCGCTTCGATAATGCGGGCATGACTATCTCCTCTCGATTTGCTGGACGGCTGCGAGTTGAGGGCCGGACGACAACCCGAAGTGCCGAGCCCAGTTCTGATGATCTGGTGGGCTAATTCGCTCATTGCCCGATCCATCGAGCGCTATGCGTAATCGATCGGATGACGCTCCAGCCACAGGTTGTCGCGAGCGCTGCCCATCTGACGAAGTGCGGACCGAGCGGCACTTCCGGTAAGTTCGCGCGTGTTCCACGCGAATCCAGCACAGAATCCGATTGCACTTCCGACAGCGCCGTAAAATAGGCTTTTTGCGAGCGGTTTGTTTCGCGACTCTCGGGTCAGTGCCAGCAGGCCAACGCAGGCTCCGATTACCCCGATGCGCAACGAGTTGCACGCCGGCGGAACGAGAACTGCCGATAATGGCTTCCCTTGAAGATAAGACTTTTCGCCGCTGCGTAGTCCTGAGATCCCAGACTCTAATACTGCGCGGCCATAACGAACGCACTCAGACAAAGCTATTTTGGATTCCATATCCATTACTCCTTCGAACCAGCGGTCCATGAACACTCTCCGTTCGGGAATTTCATTTCACCGCCCGAGTGCGCGCCCGCGATTCAGGCCGCAGTGGCGGCCCTCTTGGTATTTCCCGCTTCTGTCGCCGTGGGGCGACCAGTCCTCACTCCCGCTCTATCGAGCGGACGCTGAACCCAAGCCGGATGATCATCTACTTTAACTTCCTCGAGCTGTGCACCAATGGCTCTGACATGTCGAGTGCTGACTCGTTCGGAGAAGAGGAGTCGCCGGAGGGATCGAAGGTCGTTTAGTATACGACTGCTCCTGATCACATGCGCCTCAAGCTTTTCCAGGCCATAGGAGGCGACCCGCAAAGCATCCAGTCGCCGAGAAGACGGCAGAGCCGACTCGCGCTGCAAATCGGCATCAATTTCCTGCTTCGCTTCAAGAACTTCTTCGGACAACAGACGAAAGAAATCGTGAGCACTTTCGATGCTTTCAAAAGGATTTTGAAACTGACCGTTCATGGCGGGTACTCCTGTGTTTGCGTTCGGTCGTCTCGCTGAAACTCGGTGGGCTCGTTCTGTTTCGAGGCTTGCATAACGGGGGAAGGTCGTCTGTGACGTCGCTCACGACTCCGCGTGAGAGAAAAAACATTTGCCATGCATTCCTTGGGGTTCAGACTCTCGCGCAAATCATGAGGCGAATCTCTATAGCATGCGAGCACATGCATTAACCGCGGTCTGATGGGAAAGCAGACTGTTGCTGAAGGCCACTCATGATCGCCCAGTCACATCACCACCCGATCAGAAGATGACTTCCCTTTCAGGCAATAACGCATAGCGCATCCGGAAGTCTACTTAGATCTGGCCCCGGCAAGGCGTGTCGCAACTATGTTGTAGACCGCTGGGTTGAAGACAAGCCCAACATGGGTTCCCGTAACTTCGAAATCAATCTCTGAGTTCTCAGTTCGACAGTAGCGCCAGTCTACGATCCCATCATTCTTTGTGAAGATCGCTGTTTCAGGGATCGACAGTGGCGTCGGGCGGCGCAGCGAATCCAGAAAACTACAAGTGCAGCGTGCGGTGTAGCAACTCGGCAAAACACCGGAGCCGTGTTCGTCGAGGATGCGCCGGCGCACTATCTCGGCTGCGCGAAGGATATTCTTGTGAGCGACGTTTCCTCGGAATGGAGCCGCCATCATAATGACAGAAGCGACATCACGCGGCCGCTGAGCGGCAACGGAGCGCGCGATGATCCCACCGAGGCTATGTCCGATCAGATGAACCGGGCGCCCGGTTTCAGCCAGGGCCTGTTCCATTGTCTCGTTCAGACACCGTTGAATAAGAAGGTTGGGACAGTCCGCGTTCAATCCGATGCCTGAGAAATACGCGCGGTAGCCGATGCGGCCCAGCCAGGAGTGAAGATGCGAAAGGTAGAAGTCCGTTCCAAGAAAGCCGGGGATCACGACGACCCCCGAGTGATCTCCCTTCGGAACTCCAAACCCATAATATGTAGGTGACATATGTAGCAGGAGCATCTCAGCGCCAAAAAATGCTTCTGTCCACATCGAGATCTTTGCTTCAGCGAAGTCTTCGCGAATGCTGTTCCTAGGCACGGTCGATCGCAATTGTTTTAACTTCCCCGTATTCCGTACGCCAGCCTGCTCCCACGTGTCCGGAGGCGTAAATCAGGAATAACCCCAGTTGGATGCAGAAATTTGAAGCAAGAGTATACCGAGTCGCTCTGGTAGAAAAGCCGTTTTGAAAAAGCGCTCCAGAAGCGGGAAATCACCAGGCCCTGATGCTCCACACGACGACACGGGAACAAAACCGTGCCGTTTCCGGGACAACGGCACGGCGATATAGTGATTCGTTTGCCTGCAACTGACAATCGCTAAACCTCAGGCGACAGCAGCGGCAGCCCTCGTTGTGCGTGGCCTCCGAGTCGTGCGCGCTTTCACCCGACGCTCCGGTTTCGCCGCAGGTTTACGCCCTGCTTTCATCATCGAATCGATCATCGCTTTCTCGGCATCGACGAAACTTTTCACGCCCTCCCGTGTGATGTCCGCCAGCGGTTCCAGCGGCAGCGGCTTGAACATTTTCATCTGTGCGGCCAGCCGCCTTTACTCCGGCGCCCATCTGACGTCCCGCGACGTCAAGCAGCTTCTTCTGCGCATCGATGAACGAATCCGTCGCCTCCAGCGCAAGCTGGCTCAGCTCCGACTTCTTCATCTTGCGCCCACTGCCACGCTCTGTGGACATTGCGTGCGCAGTCTCCTCGGCAAGAATGTCGAGAAACTTTTTCTGCGAGCGGACAAAATTGTCCATCCCTTCCTGGGCGATATCGACCAGGCGCACACCATCCGCTCCCTTGCCGGCTTTGGCTCCCATCAGCCAATGATGTGTTTGTTTGCTCGCAATCTTCAGGAACCCATGTTGCATTTCGAGGAAATTATCGATACTGCGACGCGCCATATCGGTCATGGCCGCCGTCACTTTGGTGACTCCAACGCGTTCCTTCACGCCCTTCATCAGGATTTCGTTTTCGCTCTGCACCAGGCTGAGCAGAATCCGTTGCGCCTCGATGAAGTTGGTGATCCCCTCCCCCGCCAGTTCGCTGATAATCGCCACAGGACAGATATCCGGGTCGGCAAGCCGCTCACGGATCACTTCCATGGCATTCGCGTTCTGACGGATGGCAAGATCCACCAGGATTCTTTGGGTAGCGATAAAGCTCTCGATCCCCTGCTGCACCCATCCCGACAGCAGGGACAAGAAGGATGATTCCCGAGCGTACGTTCTGGAGGGCTCGCTCCTCATAGTCTCTGGCATAACAGCCTCCAATTGCTGCATTGCAGCATCAAGTTAAAGATAGGATTTACATGTTTATTTGTCAATGATGTGAGATAAGATTGTGCATTGCAACAAGGAGCTTTTCCCGTGCAGGCGAGAGCGGTTGTCATCAAAAAATACGGAAACCGTAGACTGTATGACACTTCCGGCAGCCGATATATCAACCTGGAAGACATTGCTACTCTGATCCGAAATGGAACTGATGTAAAAGTTGTCGACGCCAAAACTGGCGAAGATCTTACCCGCCTGACGCTTACCCAGATCATCGTGGAAGACGCGAAGACACAACCACAGGGACTGCCCGTTGAGTTTCTGCGGCAACTCATCATGGCTACCGATCGGGTTGGCCGGGAGTTCATCGTGTGGTACCTGAAAACCGCATTCGATGCCTATCACAAGGTGCAGCATGCGGTGCAGAGCCGCTTCGCTGGGGTGCAATCGGCTGCGCTCTCTCCTCTGCAGGCAATGAAGAGCCTGTTGCAGGCGCCGCAGTTCGAACCTGCACATGAAGAGGAGCTGGAGGAACTCCGCGGGCGCATTGCGTACCTGGAAGCGCGCCTAAAAAAGAACGGAGCTCCAAAAGCCGGCCTGAAACGCACTTCTAAGCGGCCGCTGCGGAAGTAGTAATTTGCTCTCGCAGAACCCGCTTCTGCACTTTTCCCGTCGAATTCTTGGGCAAGCTGTCGCGAAAGACCACCCGCCCCGGTACCTTGAACTTGGCCAGATGTCGTCCTACGTGGGCACGAATCTCGTCTTCGTTGATCACCAATCCAGCCCTGTTCTGTATGACAGCGCAGATCTCCTCTCCATACGTAGCGTCGGAAACTCCGACGACCGCTGCCTCGACAACCGCCGGATGGAGGTACAAGATTTCCTCGATCTCTCGTGGCGAGATATTTTCTCCTCCCTTAATGATCAGGTCTTTTTTGCGATCGGTGATATAGAGGAAGCCATCCTCGTCCATGTAGCCAACGTCACCAGTGTGGAACCAGCCACCTTCGAAAGCATCTTTCGTTGCCGAGGCATCGTTCCAGTACCCGGAAGAAATATTCGGGCCGATCAGGCATATTTCGCCAACCTCTCGCGGCGGCAACGGTTGGTTGCTGTCATCGACAATACGAATCGTCAGGCCAGGCACCGCTCGACCCGCGGAACCGGGTCGATACGTCTCATGAACGTTATATACGGTCGCAATGCCGCAGGACTCCGACATCCCATATCCCTGATCGGTTCGTCCAGGAAAAATCTTTGAGAACATTACGCGTACTTGCTCGGGAAGCGCTGCGCCTCCACTAACCGTGCGATAGAGACTACCTGTCTTGTACTTCGCATGGTCGGGATGACTCATCAGATAGAGCATCATCGTCGGGACGACTGGAAGGTACCCAATCTTATGTTGCTCAATCGTCTCGAGCACCTTTACGGGTTCAAATTGACGAACCAGCACCGAAGTCAATCCCCATTCATTTGCGCACCGCAGTAGCAAGAGTCCGAACACGTGCGTTAGCGGCAACGCGTGCAGCATGGGAAGTTGTGGCATGTCTGCATTCATCTCGCAGACGGCATTTACAGCGGCTGCGATATTCCTGTGGGTTGCGATCACGCCCTTGGGGGCAGCCGTCGTTCCCGAGGTGTAGAGCAGCATTGCAATGTCGTCAGCTGCGCGATGGGCGGGCAGTTGCAGCATTTTGGCTCCCATAGTCAGCTGAGGCAAAATGTCTTGTGCTCCCGGAACTGCGCATTCGCCAAACACCAGTAGGTTGCGGACAGTGCCGGCCTGTCTGTTGGCTTCCGCAATTCGGGGTGCAAGCGCCGCCACGGTCAGCACCGTCTTCGCTCCCGCATCCTTCAGCACATGAGCAATCTCGGGAGCCGTCCATTGCGGCATGACCGGAACCACTACACCGCCCATCGTCCAGATTGCCTGGAAGGCGGCGGTGAGTTCCGGTGTGTTCGGCATTACCAGCACCACTCGGTCACCGGGTACAACTCCGCGGTCCTGAAGAATGCGCGCCAGTTTCCCGGCGGCTTGAAGTTCTTCGACATTGGTATAACTGCGATCTTCGAAATAGAGGCGGGTGTATTTCCCGAACTTCTCCAGGTTCTTGTGTTCCATCAGAGCGACATTGGCAGAAGTTACTGGGAAGGTAGAGGGATCAGAGAAGGCCAGCATAAGTTCCTCCGTCGGGCTGCGGAGGGGGTTGGCTGCAGCCGGGCGTGACGTGGGAGAATGAAGCGTCGCGTCCGAAATCTGCAGACAGCGACCACGTGCCCTGGGTTAATGCGCGAAGCATATCTCTGCAGATACACGCGCGCAAGAAAGTTAAAGCACGTCTTCCCAAAATGGGTCGACTGGCACAAGTAGGCGTGCGACAGACTATGCGCTAACCGCCAACACTTTTTCTTGTGCCGTTGTTTCGTGCTCAGTTGAACCTGGAGCAGGAGCCGGATTGATCTTTGCGATCCTCATCGCTCGTACCTTCGTTTTGCGCGTGCGCACCGGCTTCTCCACTTTCGTGCGCGATTTGACTCCTGCTGCTTTACGCAACTCCGCCAGACTTTCCGTCACGAATCGTTCCAATCGCTCCAGGTCGGGCGCTGCGTGCGCATCTCCCGTAAATCCGAAGTGAGCGCGACCGTCATACGTCAAGATCGCGCAATTCACGCCCATTTCGCCGCCGATCGGGACATACGGATACCACGCCGTCATCCGATGACCTAACAGATAAATCGGCGTCTGTGGTCCCGGCACATTCGTGCAGATCACGTTACACACGCTCAGCGGCAATCGACTGGCGATTGGCCCGATCAGAGCCTGCACAGATGTGGGGATTGCGGCCAACAATGCCCCGAACAATCCGATGAATTCGGCGAGGTGGGCATTCTTGATCAGTTGTGTTCTTTGCGAGATATTCGCCAACAGCTCACGTGCGTTTCGGATGTCCATCGGTGCAGGCACGGGGACAAACGAGATTCGATTTCCCAATTCACCGACATCGCCCGAACCACGCACATTGACCGGAACTACCAGGCGCAGCAGACGATTCGCAGTGTTCACCTTGTGCGCCTCCGCATATTTTCGGAAGGCGCTGGTGACAATCGTCAGCACCACATCATTGAATGTTCCGCCGCAACGTTCGCGGATGGCCTTGAACTCACTCATCGGAACGCTGGTCCACGCGAATTTCTGCGGCCCTTCGCAGACTTGGTTGAAGGGCAGACGCTCGGCAGGCGCCGTTATCTCCGGCAACAATGAACCCAGGTCGGCGAGAGGACCTGTGCCACTTTGCGCCACAATTCCCTGCGCAACTTTCAGAACTTCGGCTTCTGTTCCCAACGTCTTCTGTACCAGTTGAGAACAAGAATTAACCAGCGACTCCAGTAAAAGTGCGCCGGAGTCCCGCTGCGGCGCAGCCTGCTCCCGCGTGCTCTTCTTTGTAGTTCGTTGCTGGGTGGGCGTGCTGTCGAGCAGCACATTCATCAGCCCGATGCCAGCGATTCCATCCGCGAGACAATGATGTATACGCGCCACTACTCCGGTTCGTCCTCCTCGCACGCCGTGTAGCAAAGTGAAGTCCCACAGAGGCCGGCTGCGGTCCATGACCTTGCTCAGTATCTTCGAAGTCTTCTGTTTGAGTTCCGCTTCCGATCCGCGCTTCAGCTTCTCTTCTCGTATGTGATTGTGAATGTCGAATTCTGGCGCAGGTTCCCACGTCGGAAGTCCTATGTTGTAGGGCGGCGTCACAACGCGCTGCAGGTATCGCGGGATGAGCGGGAGCTTTGACTCCACCAATTGAATGCACTCTTCCAGCGGTATCTTGCCTTCGAAGATAAAAAGTGAGGCAACGTTCAGCGGTGTGCCCTCGCGCTCGAGGTAAAGAAACGCAGCATCGCCCCAGGAAAGACGTTCGCCCTTTTGTGATTGCGGCATGCCGCCCTCTTTTCAGAACTAGGGACGATTGCGTCCCAGCTTCTCGTGGGCCGAAACCCAGTCGCCGTGCAACATGGCTGCGGCCAGCGAGGTTTCGCCCGCCAGCACCACGGCTGCGCAGATCTCCGCGAACTTTTTCACCTTGCCCTTACCGTAGCAGCCGAGCATTTCGAGACATTGCTTCTGCGTGGCCAGACCAGTGCCGCCACCGTAAGTAGCTACAATCAACGAGGGCAGCGTGATCGACCAGTAGAAATCTCCGCCGTTTACTAGTTGCGTATATGTGAGCGCCGCGTGTGATTCGGCGATGTTGGCAACATCCTGTCCGGTCGCAATGAACAGCGCCGCAAGTCCATTGGCGGCATGCGCGCCATTGTTCGACGAGCCTGCCAGAAATGCTCCGGTCATCTGCACCTGGCGCGCCCATAAGAATTCTGCGGTATCCACGTGCATGACGTTCTGCAAAACTTCTCGCTTGACCACCACTTCTGCAACCACGCGTTTGCCGCGCGTGAGCAGCGTGTTGATATGCGAATGCTTTTTATCGGTGTCCAGGTTTCCGCTCAGGAAATACTGCAACGGATCCGGATAGTTCTTCTTGATCCACTCGCACGCCGCAAAAGTCGCTTTGCCTGCCATGTTCTGTCCGGCAGCGTCACCGGTGGTGTAGTTGAATCGCAAATAGCGCAATGGACCAACGGCGAACTGTGCGATGTCGCGCAGCCGCCCCACGCTGGTGGTCGCTTCCGCTTCTCGCTTGATAGCGGCAAAGTTGTCCTTCACCCACTGGCCGAAATCTCTGGCCTGGCGTGCATCCGCAAAAACAAACGCCGGTGCGCGCTGCATGCAATCGTCGATCACGGTCGTCTTCACTCCGCCACATTCGCTCAGCAGGCGCATGCCGCGGTTGTAGCTCGCAACCAGACTCCCTTCAGTAGTTGCCATCGGAACGTAGAACAAGCCTTGGGCATGTTCCCCATTCACCAACAGTGGTCCAGCAACTCCGATAGGAACCTGCGCCACTCCAATGAATTGCTCGATGTTTCCCGGCAATACTGCCGGGTCAAACGAATACTGCGCTACATGAGACAGTTCGGCGCCCGTTTGTTCACGGATAAACTTTCGACGCTGCACTGCCATCTGGTGTGTATAGTCGTTTTCTTTGTCGCGGGGAATGCGAAGACGATCGCGCTCGGCACTCGTAATCATGCTGCCTCCTTTCGCGCGAAACTGACTGGAGGGTCAGAGGCAGGAAACGAGGCCATCATACTTCTTCCAATAATTGTGTCGCGAAGCTAGATCACCGCGTTATGTGATTTCCCAACATGGGAATAGCTGCTCCGTGGTCACTCGGGGCGAGGGTGAGCTGCGGCTTCCGCTTTTCGGATCGCTTTCTCCTTCAAGTCCCACGATTCGATCGCCTGCGCCGTGCCTTCGCGAGCCATGCTGATGTTGAGACGTGATGCGGCAACTTCGAATGTCTCTTCGGCGCGCATATGCGCATCATAGGCGACGTCGTGGGCCTGCTTGATTTTCTTCGCCAGTGCGCGGATTTCAGGCGAAATTTTGATCGCTTGATCGAGCTTCTTGGAATGCCGATGCTGCTCGTGATCCGGATCAGCTTCTTCCAACTCGCGATAAGCGTGCTTCAGTTCGTCGCTCCACGATTTCTTAATCTTCTCCTCGAGTTTGTCGAGCGCCTCATTGGCCTGATCGGCAGCTTCGCGCACGCGTCGCTTTTCGGTGAGCCATTTCCAGACTGACCAATCCTTCGCTTCCAACATCAGATTTCGTGCCTCTTCTACCGCTTCGATCTTTTGCATATTGCACGCGCGCTTACGTCAACTCGCCTTCAGCCGAGTTCGGCTATTCGGAGGTACTATACGCCCACTTGCGCCAGTTGAATTGGCTGCATTCCGAATTGCACCGCTTCCGCTGCGACATTGGTGAAGCAGACAAGTAAGTCACGGTCCCGCCGCACTGGTGAAACTGGTCAAACCGACGGGAGTGGCAAGTAGTGGTTCGCAAAGTGGTGGATGGGATGTTCCAGGACAGGACAAAAATAGTCTTGGCTCGAACTCACCACACGCAAGTATCACTGCCACCACGGTACCTCCCGGTAAAACCGGCAGCACGCAAGATCGTCATGCCGACCAATAGAAGCTGCGTACGAATCACGATTCGGAATCGGCGGCTGTGTCTGTCCATTGGTTCTCGGATGCAGGCGGGATGAAACTCATGGCCCGTTCGCTTAATGCGGTGATGGTAAGACTCGGATTTACCCCCAGGTTGGCCGAGACCACCGAGCCATCGCACACGTACATGTTTCGATAGCCGAAGACGCGATGGCGAGAATCGACCACGCCGTTGTTTCGCGAATTGCCAATCACACATCCGCCGAGGCAGTGGGCGGTGCTGGGAACATTGAAGAGAATCTCCGGAACCATGCTCATGGCCACACCGCCGGTGAGCGCAGCGAACTTTTCCGCGAACTCGTTCGCTGCGGGGATGTAGGTGGGCACCTTCTCGCCTCGACTCGCGAGGAACTTGCGAAATGGCCAGAACCACAGGCGCTTCCAGCACATGTCGATGTGCGCCTCGAGTGCCTGCATGCAAAGCAGGATGACGCACTCTCGAGCCCAACCAAAGGGTTGAAAAATACGAAACGTTTTCATCGGGTGGCACAGAGCTGAGACAAAGACATTCTTGATCCAGCTTAGGATTCGTATCCTGCCCGGGCGACCGCTGGTCAGGATGGTGCCGAGCAGGCTCATCGCATCTGATCCGCTTGGATAGCGAACTGCCTCGATGTGTGTATGCTCGTCGATGAAAATACCAGAGCCAATGGCAATCCCCTTGGACAGGTCGTCTGGGTGGCCGGGGATACGCACGCCGATCAGCGACTCGGAGTTGGTTCGTACGAAGCGTCCCAGCTGATCGCTGATGGCAGGCAGCGAACCTTCCTCTTTCAGACGAAACATAAGTTCCATGGTCCCCAATGACGAGGCGGAAAAGATCACGCCGCGTGCGGTGAATCGCCTTTTATCACTTCCGAACAGGGAGGTTGAGCGGACGGTGTGGACTTCATAGCCTGCGCTTCCGTCCGACTGCCCAGCTACCGGTTTCACGCTTACGACCTGCGTTTCCACGAAGATATGCGCCCCGTGCTTTTCCGCCAGATATAAGTAATTCACATCGAGGGTGTTCTTGGCGCCGTGGCGGCAGCCCATCATGCAACCACCACATGCAATGCAGGTAGTGCGCTCAGGGCCTTCGCCACCGAAGAATGGATCTGGGATGACCTGCCCGCCCGGCACACCCTCGGGCGGTTCGAGCACCGCAGCGTTAGTGCGATAGAAGGTGTGACCGACGCCGACCGCGTCAGCAACCTGCTTCAGCAAATGATCCGACGGACCAAGAATCCTATTCTCGATTACGCCCAGCATGCGCGAAGCGGTGTCATAGTGTTGCGGCATCTCGCGCTTCCAGTCGGCGAGGCCGGCCCATGATCCCATGTCCCAGATTTTCTCCGCCGGGCGAAGCATGGTGGTGGCGTAGGTGATAGACCCGCCACCAACAGCGCAGCCATGCAAGATGGTGACGTGGCGAAAGAAGCGCATGTTGAAGAAGCCGCGCAAAGCGAGCTTCGGACGCCAGAACCAGCGGTGAAGCGACCAACTGGTGCGCGGAAGATTCTCGGGAGTCCACCGGCGACCCATTTCGATTACTGCGACGCGATATCCCTTTTCGGTGAGACGGTGCGCCGAGACACTTCCGCCAAATCCCGAGCCAATTACGATGAAGTCAAAGTCGAAATGCTGTTTCGGACTCATGGCGAAATCGTCGCAGAAGGTGTTGCGGCTGCAAGTCGATGATTGCTGGACACTATGTTAGTGCGAGACGGAGACGTGTGGGCCCCGAAACGAAGAAACTTTGGTCTGAGTTTCTATTGGGGAATGAAGGTGGTCTGGCCAAGGTTTGCTGGGGACCATGTTGCCGGTTACGATACCAAGCGGCCGCGCCTGTTTGGGCACCTAACCCAACGAGGTGGTCTTTTCGCTGAAAAGGCCCAATTGGGCGAGCCCTAGTCCTGTCCGTAGTCTGCTTCTACTAAGCATACTTCCCTGCTGTTGCTTTCGCTGGTCGCCCCGTCGCGCTTGTCTGCGCTGTCTCGGGTTAGAATGCCGGAATGTGCGGACGTTATCGATTGTCACGACGAAAACAGGCTATCGAGGAATATTTTGAAGCGGGAGCAAATGACATCGAATGGGAACCGCGCTACAACATCGCTCCGACTCAGCCTGTCCTCACCGTTCGTCGAAAGCCTACACAGTCTTTCCGAGAGTTGTCCTTGATGCAGTGGGGATTAATCCCGTCATGGGCTAAAGATGCCTCGAATTCCGCTGGAATGATCAACGCACGATCGGAAACCGCGGCCAGCAAACCAGCGTTCGGAAACGCTCTGAAAAGTCGCCGATGCCTCATTCCCGCCGATGGCTTTTACGAATGGCGAAGAACTTCTAGGCTTAAACAGCCGTTCTGTTTCGAAGTGGGCGCAGGAGAGTTATTCGCATTTGCTGGTTTGTGGGATCGATGGAAAAATGCGACCGGAGAATGGCTGGAAAGCTGTTCGATACTGACCACCGCCGCGAGCTCTATAACCGTCGACATCCACAATCGCATGCCGGTGATACTCCACAGAGACGAACACGATTTGTGGCTTGATCCAGAAATGAGTAATGTGGCCGCGGTCATTGAGCTCTTAAAACCCTTCGATGGGACTCGAATGCGACGGTATCCCGTGAGCTCTCGAGTGAATGCTGTTCAGAACGACGATGAAGGTTGCGCTGCGCCCATCGAACTCGTGTCGCCGCCGGTCCAGACATCTTTGCTCGAATAGGGTGACGAACGCAGAGAAGGCGATAGCGACCTAACAGACTTATCATGGACGTCCACTTAATCGACGGGACCTACGAATTGTTCCGCTACTTCTTCGCGGTACCCGCCGCGGCAGACGTGACCGGTCAGGAGATCGGTGCCGTACGCGGTGTCCTGAACTCCATTCTGTCGATGTTTGAGCGCGGGGCAACCCACGTCGGCGTTGCCACCGATCACGTGGTGGAATCATTTCGGAACGATCTTTACTCAGGGTACAAGACAAGCGAAGGCGTGCCGCCGGAATTACTCTCCCAGTTTCCAATTCTTGAGGAATCGCTTATCGCAATGGGAGTGGTCGTCTGGCCTATGGTTTATTTCGAGGCGGATGATGCGCTGGCCTCTGCGGCAGCCAAGGCGGCTCGAGACGTTCAAGCGAATCAGGTGCTGATTTGCTCGCCGGACAAAGACCTTGCCCAGTGCGTCGTGGGGACACGAGTCGTTCAACTGGATCGCAGGCGCGAAATCCTGCGCGACGAAGCTGGCGTTGTAGACAAGTTCGGCGTACAACCGCAATCAATTCCAGACTACCTGGCAGTCGTTGGCGACAGCGCGGACGGTTACCCCGGCATATCCGGATGGGGACAGAAGGCTGCCGCCTCATGTTTGTCGCGGTACCCCCACTTCGAGGACATCCCAAAGGACTGGCATGAATGGGATCCTTCAATTCGAAAGGCGCGCTCATTGTCCGAATCCCTTTTCAATAAGTGGGACGACGCCCTGTTGTTTCGTACATTGGCGACTCTACGCCTCGATGTTCCGGTATTTGATGATCTCGATGTTCTTCGTTGGAATGGGCCAAATATTGAGTTTGAACGGTTTTGTCATCGAATGCGGTCTCCTGATCTGTTTGCGCGTGCGGCTGCAGCAAGAGCAGGCGAGGGCCGCCGAGCTCAAGTTTAGTCCGGACAGCATAGGACAAGAGACTCCCCGGGCAACCGGTTTGATGCCTGAGTTGTGAACCCAAAGGTCAGGACGTGTGGTGCAAGCGTCTGAAGTTCCGATGGTCCAAGAATGCAATCGTACAGCTACAAGCGCTGACCAGCAGATTTTGATTTCAAACGGGAAGCGGTCAAGGTCACCCGCGGCGTCGTTAACGGTCGCATCGAAGGCGTGAAAACGGAGTACTCGGAAGATGAACTTCCTCTGGACGCCGGCTTCGCAGAGATGTTGATCGATTGGCGAGCCCAATGCCCACGCACCGACGACGGGTCGGTCTTCCTGAGCCCTCTGACCGGACGTCCCTACCACGCCAGCCCGATTCAACAGGATTACACCCGGCCGGCGGGCGAGGAGTTGGGATTGGGACGGATTGGGTGGCACACCTTCCGTCACACCTACCGCTCCTGGCTGGATGTTGCCGGAGCACCGGTAGGCGTGCAGCAGAAGCTTGATGCGGCACGCGCAGGTATCAACGACGATGAACGTATATGGGAATGCGTTGATGGACGCCAAGCGGCAGGCAAATTCCAAGGTTGTCAGCATGGCCTTGTGATTGGCCCCAACTGGCCCCACTCCAGCTTTTTCTGTTGTTCGGAAGTCGTTGAAAGGATTGGTTGCGGGGGCTGGATTTGAACCAGCGGGGAAGGCTTGCCGACGAACTTTCCTGAAATGCACCCTGATTCCGAAAAGGCCGGCTTGAAAGCATTGACGAAGGATGGCGCGGATGCCGGAACTCGAATCCGCATCAAGGTTGAGCTTCATGGGAGTCCGAGAATAGGCCAGTTTGGTCTTTGTTAACCGCCACGCCCAAACGCAGGCCCACTCCTCCGGTTCTGTATCGTCTCAACCCTCGAGGCGCGGGTCGGTGACTGGATAACCAATCGCGAAGTGGTAGACAACCTGTCCCTGTTCGGGCACCAGATTTAGATAATGATGTACCTGATCATCATAAAACGCTCCGATGCCAGTCGCGCCCATTCCGAGCGCTTCGGCCGCTAGATACAACTGGTGGCCGATGGCACCTGCTTCAAAATGCACATAACGATAACCGCGGTCGCCATAGGTGCGAACCGCTCGGTCGAGATCGCCAATCATCGAGAAAGCCACGCACGCATTACCGGCAAGGTTTTGCCCGAGACTCAGGCCAGCGGCTGCAACTCGTTGATCGCCGCGGCCGATCTGCTCCAACTCGCCACGATCCTGCCAGAACCTGTACAAGCCTGGCTGCAGTCCGCTAACGCGATGGACGTAAAGATAGAGCTGTACGAACCGTGTGCCGGCGAAATCAGCAAAGAACGGTTGGGCAGTGACAGTCAAGGATGGTTGAGAGCTGCGCCAGGGATATTGCTTGCTCTCCGCCGCGGAAGTCGAGAGCTGAACGCCGCATTCGCGCCACCTCGCCAAAGGTGCGAGTCGATGAAGCCGGACTGGGCAGCTTAATCTCTCCGAAGCCCATGGGGGCCGGCTCACCGACGGGGATGCCTCCACTGCGTTCGCTGCTCCTCAATTTCGTGGCAGCATGAATCCTGTCAATCAGCGGGTGACAGATCGGCTCATTCGAAAGCTGGTTTGCCAGTCCGCCTAACCAGACTGTCTCGCCGACATCTGCCGTGCGCACTGGAATCGACTTGCCGTGCAGACTAACAATGAGCATCGGCCACTCGTCATTATTCAGACCACAGCAGTTGCGTCACCTCATCGTCTGGGAAATGTCCGGTCGCGAAACTGTGGCAGCCGAGCGATCGGGCGGCCAATGCCAGCGCTTGCCAGGCGTGTCCCATGTCGTGCAGGCAGTATCGGTAGGCTCGGTCGCCATACTTCCACGCTTCACGCCAGGCAATGCTGGTCAGAATAAAGACAATCGGGGCAGAGCCGCCCGCCAGCTTCATTTCAAAATCACCGTGCCCGCGCTGTTCCGCCATGTGTCTGGATGAGTCGTAGTGGTACAACCCATCTAGCCACCCCTTGAGACCCTTTGTCACAAAGTGGAACTCCGTCGGGTGCAGATTCCCGGAGGACGGATTCACTCGCAGGGCGTAACTGTACCCGCTGGGCGCGCGCTTCGATGCGCTAATCGCTGCAGAGTAGAACAGGAGTTGCGACAGAAACGTCGGGCCGTCGCCGGCGGATGTTGCACCGAGAGCACCCTGGAGCACATCGACCGCTGGCATTTGAGGTTCGGGCGGATCTGCCGGCAGGTCGAGGACCGGCACACCTTCGTAATGACGAAAGGGATCAGGCATGTTCGCCCAATCGAGGCCCCGCCGCGATTGCGCGAGCGATTCAATGCTGTGCTTAGTCGCTTCGTGATATTCGCGCCACGTCATTGCCGGTCGACGGGCCTGATGTGATCAACACAGGCACCGAGTTGATGTTCGATCCTAACATCGAGTCTCCCCCGATTGATGCTATGTGCCAGCCGTCAAGCGGAGCGAATGGTTGGTTTCACTTCTGCCTACGCTCGGAACTGAGCAATTGTGAACATCTCCTTCTCGGTAAAACGCGTATCTTCACTTGTTAAGAGGCATACGCCTCGGCTCACTTGCCTGCTGACCTGAACAACTCTCCCGAACTGCAGTCGTCCGGTCCGGCACCGTCTACGTTGGAACACGCGGGACTGCCGTCGCTTCCTGAGCTTCCGTATTGGCCCTACTCTGATAAGCCGACCTCGTCTGGGCGCCCATTTAAGCCGTACGCAAAGAACTCCGCCGTACCCGACGTACCTTATGAACCGTACAAGGGCATGTAGTGTCGTAAGAAGAGGTGCATGCAATGGAATGCGCTTGCGCGATTCTAGTCGTGCAGGATGATGTTCAACAGACCCCCAACGAACAGATGACGCGGAAATCGCACCGCTGCACATCACGTTTAGTCTCGTTCATGGATCAGTCGGGTTTGTGTCGAAATCCGGTAGAAC
>CAWKDK010000018.1:0-951669 GCA_963848375.1 Terriglobia bacterium | reverse complement strand
CCGCGATAGATACTGAGAAACGCGCTTGTCGTAATGAATCTCAGAAGCTCCCCTAGTTGCTATCCGGAGTCTTTCGCTATGCGGTCTCGGCAACGCATGTTTGCACCTAACCCAAAATCCAAGCACGTTCAGTGTCTTTGGGTTTGAAACCCAAAGATTATCTCTGTACGTTTCAAAATTTACTTCCGCCATCCGGCCATGACACGCTCTTAGAGAACCCGATTGTGAACAGCGCGAGCTCATCCTTCAGAGACAAGCCACATGGCTGTTTGGTTGAGAAACACTGGGTCACTCCTCCAACGGGCGACCATTAGGTCACGTTCCTGTAAACCATGTGAAGATCACAGGCGTAACTACCAAGACATGCAAAAATGAACTAACCATGCCACCGATACCGGAGCGGCCAATGGCTTCATGAACTCCGCGCCGGTGCGGGTGGACCAGAGGAGCGGGAGCAAGCCGGCGACGACGGTGGCCACGGTCATGACTTTGGGGCGCAGGCGCAGGAGGGCCCCTTCCATGACCGCGGCGTGCAGGCCCTCGCGGGTGAGGGTGCCATCGAGTGCAGTGCGACGGGCGACCGCCTCTTCCAGATAGATCACCATCACGACTCCGGTTTGCACGGCGGTGCCGAAGAGGGCGATGAATCCTACCCACACGGCGACGGAGAAGTTGAGGCCGAGGAATTTGACGAGGAAGACTCCTCCGGTGAGCGCGAAGGGAACGGCGAGGAGCACGTGCAGGGCTTCTTTTATTGAGCCATACGTACGATAGAGAAGCGCGAAGATGATGAGCAGGACAACGGGGATGACGAGTTCGAGGCGCCTCTTTGCACTGATTTGATTCTCGTATTGACCGGTCCACTCAAGAAATAGCCGGGGGGCATTGCAACCGTTGTGTGACGGTGCGCTTGGCTTCTTCAACGAAGCCTCCAGCGTCGCGGCCGCGAACGTTCATGAGGACGGCACCGCGTAGCAGGCCATTTTCGCTGCTGATCATGGATGGTCCCATGGCGGTGCGGATGTCTGCGACTTCGTGCAACGGCACCTGCGAGCCGGCTTCTCCCGGTGACGAGGATGTCGCCGAGCTGGTCGATGTCTGTCGCGAAAGTCGCGAGCGTAGCGAACGCGGACGGGGAAGCGCTGACGTCCTTCGATGGTGGTGGTGAGGATCTTGCCGCCGACCGCGGTCTCGATCACGTCTTCGATGTCAGCGACGTTGATGCCGTAACGGGCAGCGGCGGCGCGGTTGACGTGCATCTCGAGATACGGTGCGCCAGTAATGCGTTCGGCATAGAGATCGCTGGCGCCTGGGACGGTACGCAGGACGCGCTCAATCTCTTCGGACTTCTGCTCGATGACCTGGAGGTCGGGCCGAAGACTTTGACTCCCACCTGGGTGCGGATGCCGGTGGAGAGCATGTCGATGCGGTTGCGGATGGGTTGTGTCCAGATGTTGGTGACGCCGGGGATACGCAGCTTGTCGTCGAGGCGCGCGAGGATGGAGTCCTTGGTGGTGCCTTGGGGCCACTCCTCTTTAGGTTTGAAGACGACGGTGGTCTCGGCCATGTTGATCGGCGCGGGATCAGTTGAGGTTTCGGCGCGTCCGACCTTGCCTACCACCATGGCGACGGCGGGGTCAGCGCGGAGGATGCGGTCCTGCTGGCGGAGAATCTCTGTCGCCTTGGTGAGAGAGATTCGCGGATCTGTGATGGGCATGAAGAGCGCAGTCTCCTCGTTGAGGGGTGGCATGAATTCAGAGCCGATGGTGGTGGCAGTGTAGATAGCGGCGGCGAAGAGAGGATTGCGATGGTGAGAGTGTTGGCTCGATGGCGTAGCGCCCAGCGCAACGATGGCTGATAGATTGCGCGAAGTACGCGCATGATGGGATTGTCTTCTTCTCGATGCAGCTTGCCGCGAATCAGGAAGGTGCAGAGCACCGGGACGAGCGTGATGGCGAGGATGGTTGAGCCGACCATCGCGAGAGTTTTGGTGAAGGCCAGGGGATGGAACATTTTGCCTTCCATGCCGGTGAGTGCGAAGACGGGAACGAAGGCCAGGATGATGATGACCATGGCGAAGGTGATGGGGCGGCCTACCTGCTTGGCAGCACCGAGTGTGATCTCCCAGATGTGATCGCGATAGTTGCCGTGCTCCGCTTCGTATTGCTCAGCATGACGGATTACGTTTTCGGTCATCACGATGCCGGCGTCGACTAACACGCCGATGGCGATCGCGATTCCTCCCAGCGACATGATGTTGGAGGAGATGCCCGCGCCCTGCATGAAGAGAAAGGCCCCAGAACAGCGAGCGGCAAGGGAAGGTCACGACCAGGATGATCGGAAATGCCACAGGAAAAGAATGTGAGCCAGGGTGACGAGGATGATCTCTTCGATGAGAGCGTGCTTGAGCGTGTCGACGGCGTGACCGATGAGAATGCTGCGGTCGTAGAAAGGGACGATCTTGACGCCCTTTGGGAGTCCGGGCTGAATGTCGGCATCTTCTGCTTGACGGCAGTTATCACTTCGAGCGCGTTGGTGCCGTAGCGGGTGACGACGACTCCGCCGACGGCCTCCTTGCCGCCCTTGTCGAGCACGCCGCGACGGAACTCGGGACCTAGTTGCACGCTGGCAACGTTGCGAAGGTAGACGGGGGTGCCGTTGGCGGCGGAGACGGAATGTCTTCGATGTCCTTCAGCCTTTGATCAGGCCGATGCCGCGGACCATGTACTCGCTGTCGCTGATCTCCACGACTTTGGCGCCGACGTTGTTGTTGCTGCGTTCGACCGCGCCGACTACATCTTTCAGGGGCATGTTGTAGGCGCGGAGTTTCAACGGATCGACATCGATTTGGTATTCGCGGATGAAGCCGCCGACGCTGGCTACTTCCGCTACTCCCGGAACGGAGTTGAGCTGGTACTTGATATACCAGTCCTGGATGGAATGAAGAGTTCCGCTGTCGTACGGACCTTCGACCGTGTACCAGAACACCTGCCCCACGCCGGTGGCGTCGGGCCCGAGATGGCGTGATGCCGGCCGGCAGGAAACTGGAGGCCAGATTGAGACGCTCTCGAGACACGCGCTGCGCGCAAAGTAGACGTCGACGTTGTCTTCGAAGATGAGGTTGACCATCGAGAAGCCGAAGGCGGAAGAGGACGCACCGACTCACTCCGGGCAGACCCTGCATGTTGACGGTGAGGGGATATGTGATCTGGTCTTCTACTTCCTGCGGGCTGCGGCCCGGCCAATCGGTGAAGACAATTACCTGGTTTTCGCTGAGGTCCGGGATGGCGTCGATGGGCGTGTGCAACAGCGCCCAGTAGCCCGACGCGGCGAGAGCAGCATAGATCGCCAGCATCAGCCAGCGGTTTCGCATCGAGAATTCGATCATTCGGTTGATCATGACCGTTACTCCGCGCTCAATCGTGTGCGATATGTGGCGATGACCTGTCCATCGCGCTTGGCTTCAACCAGATACGTTCCAAGACCCTGCCATCGCGACGTTGCCCTTCCCCATGTACATGCCGCTCACAACGGTACCTCGAACGAGTTCCCGCATTTCCGGCATGCCCATCGAAGGCATGGCCGGCATCACTAGCGTGACCGTTTCCTCGAGCATCGGTATCGCTTTTCCACTCGCATCTGACAGGCGCTTACGTGAAACATGTTGTCGGCCGCCGCCCTTCGCCGGATTGGGATCGACGCGAAGCGTGAGCTTTGCAGTTGCCGTTTCGGCTATTCAGTTGCGGTAGCCTTTGGCACTGTCCTTCCGCCGACTTCTCGCGATTGCTGTTTCCTTCGATCCACCGAACAAGCCGGTCATGCCGCCGGTCAGCCGAGTCTGGGAATCGATCAGGAAGTTGCCGTTGGTCACGACCTGCTCTCCGGCTCTCAATCCTGCCAGGACCGGATAGAGATCCTCCGTTGGTGCTCCGGTCTGTATCTCTCGCTTCGAAAACTCCGTCGGCTTTCGCGACTACACCAGCTTGCGCGTGCCCGTATCAAGCACCGCCGAACGGGGCACAACGAGCGTCTCATGTTCGCTGGGCGAAACGAATTTAGCGCGAACGAACATTCCGGGCCGGAGACGCATGCCCGGATTTGGGACATGTATATGAACCGGGATGGTGCGCGTCTGCGGATTCGCTTCTGGCTCAACGAAATCGACGCGGCCGTGGAGAACCTTGTCGGGCAGTGCATCCGAAGTGATCTCGACCGTTCTGCCCGGGACGGATCTGCGGTACTCTGGAATTCGTAACGTCAGCTTTCACCCACACGGTGCTGAGATCGGCGACGGTGAACAGCGCGTCTCCGGTGTTCACGTACTGTCCGTTGGTGACCTTTCGCTCGACGACGCTTCCGCCGGCAGGACGCATAGATGGTGACGTGAAGGCGGCTTTGCCGTGCCCGGCGTCTTCAATCTGCCGTTCGCTTACTCCCCAGAGCTCCAGCCGCCTCCGGCTTGCAGCTATTAACTGGTTGGCGCCGTTTCGGCAGCTTTTCGACGACCACCCATGCGATCACGATTTTCCAGCGCGAGACGATATTCTTCGGCAGAAGCAACCAGTTCAGGGCTGTAGATCTCCGCAACGGGTTGGCCGCGACGCACGGGTTCGCCTGTGAACTGACGTACAGCTTGTCGATCCTTCCGCCTACGCGTGCCGGTATGGTCGCCAGCTGCGCTTCCGGTTGCTCCACTCGGCCGACCGCATCTATGTCGTGTTCAACCGCGCCGTCGAAACCTTTACGAGTTGCACTCCCGCCGCGTTGATCTCGTCAGGATCGAGTTGAACCGTGGTTCCGGGTTCTGTTCCCACTTTCCGCTGGCTTTCGTTGTTTTCCGATCGGAAGCCGCGGAGACTGATTCGCCATCACGGTTTTGCCGCGCTGGCCGTTTCCTGCTCGCCACATGGAACAATCACGAATGATACACGGCAAGGATCAGCCCTCGGCCACTACGCCCAATCAGTACGATTTCTTTTCTTTGGAAGTCATTACTTCACCTCCGCAACAGGACTAGCCGCAGGACTCGCGGGCAAGGGCGCGCCGATCGCGCTTTCCAATTCGGCGATGCGGGCATCGAAATCCGCAGCCGCCGTGAAATACGACGTCTCGACGTCGAGCAGCATGTTCTGACTGTCGATTAGGTTCAGGAAATCGGTGCGGTCGTGTTGATAGGCAACGGTTGCGGATTTCAGCGCCGCTTCCGCTTGCGGCTTCAGTGTGTCCCGGTAAAGCCCGACCCTGCGTTCAGCGGCACGCGCCCGGATCAGCGCTTGCTGTATCTCCAGGAAGGCTGCATTTCTTCCGTAGCTTCCTGCGACCGCATGACCTCTGCACCCGTCTCTCAGCCTCCCTGATCTCGCTGTCGTGCTTTCGTCGATTCAGCCATGGCAGGCTTACCGTCACTTCCGCCATGTAGTTGTTGCGGAATTCGGAGCCGGCCGGCATGAGCATGTAGCCTCCCGCTACGGTGACGTCCGGCGTGTATGCCTTTCTCGCGAGAGCGATTTGCGATTCGGCTACATCAGTCTGGCCGCCATGCTCTTGAGTTCAGGGCGATTGTCGACAGCAATCTGCTCCAGTTCGCTATGACGGCAGTGCTGCGGCGTCCCGTAACTGACCGATGACCTCGAGGGTGCGCTCCAGGATCGCGACCCATTAGCGAATTGAGTTCCGCACGCGCCGACTCCTCGCTGTTTGTCGAGCATCACGAGGTGTTCCGCCAAGCGCGTCATCGCGATCTGTGCCTTTAATACATCTTGTTGTGGCACCCGCCCGACTGTGTACTTCACCGTCGCCGAATCGAGCGCCTGCTTCGCTAGTTGCATCTGCTCATCGTGGAGCCGGTGCTCGTCGGCAGAACGCAGCAGGTCGTAATAGGCTTTCGCACTCTGAGGCCGATTTCCCGCCTCACCACATCGACCTGCGATTCGTCCTCTACGATCTGCCGATTGGCGACTTCGCTGCGGGAGCGCGCTTGCCCGGTTCCGGCAGGCGTTTGCTGGTACATGAACATCTGCTGCGACTGATTCCAGTCCCACGGTTTTTGCAGCGGTGTGCCCAGTTCGATACATCCCCATGGGATCGTCCAGCGCGCCGGCTCCGGCATAGCGGGCCTGGTCACCGCAACCTTGCTCTCCGCGGCGCGAATTTCGGGATTGTTGGCCATCGCCTCGCGCTCGATCTCATCGATCGGTCATGGGCTGAGCAGCGTATGACCGTGTTCGCTGCCGGGTACTTGCGCGAGTAAAAAAGAAGAACAGAATAAGAAAACTGCTAATAGAAGCGGATTTCACTATTTCCTCCGAGTCTCAGTGCACCTTACTGGCACGCGAGAGCAGACAAATCATGCGCAGACACGAGTGCCAGCGCAGGATTAGGAGGAAAAGCGAAATCAGATACGCAGAACTGGCATTGTTGCCTGGGGAATCGGGCCGAGTGAAAAAGCAGGCAGGAATGATTGTCACTAGAATTGTTACATTGTGAGCGTTAGCAACCGGACTCTGTTCGACAACCAACGTTGCCGAAGCTGGTCCCAAACATCTGAGGCTCGCGTCTGAGTGGTTATCGCAGGCGACTGAACGCAGAAGACAGAACAGAACTCAGGAGAAGGTGAGGGACAACAATCGTGCAGACGAATCTCTGGCCAAAGTAACCCACACATAGAAAAGCAGGAGCACTTGTGATGACGACTACAAACATCACGGTGGCCACTCCGAACTGGAGTTCCACGTCCCATCGGACTCAGCGTAAGCTAACATATCTGACGCACGCCGCAGTGATTCTCGATCACATGGTCGCACGAGCTGGTATTTCCCTGCCCGTGAAACGGGGAATACGCACTCAGTGGCCGCTCGCGACAGCAATATCCTCCGGGTTGTACCTCCTCCTCCCCTTCGTCTTTCCGAAGCTGCAACCCGTGCTTGTCTTTTCTCTGTGAGGTTAAGATGTGTTTCTTGGGCACCCGAACCCAAACACCCCCATCTCTAAACTTGCTCTGGCTCCCAGAACCGCGACCGTCCGCAGCTCCCTTTGACTCCTACTTCCGCCGCAACTCCGTGTACTTCTCTGCCCTGCCCTTCGCCAGCTTCACCGGATACTTTGTCGATTCTCCTTGAGCTTTTCTTGAATCGCCTTTTCGGGGATCGATGCCAGCCGAATCGGCGAATAACAGTGCGTAGATGAGAATATCCGCCAGTTCGGCACCGACACGCTTTTGGCCACTTCGTGTTCGCAGCACGGAGGCAACGTCGGCATCCGTCTTCCACAGCAGAGCTTCCGCAGCTCGCTGGCCTCGATGCTTAACGCAGCGGCCAGATTGCGCGGCGAGTGAAACTGCTTCCAATCTCGAGCGTCACGGAAAGAAAGAATGGCTTGAGTTATTTCGGCAAGATTACTCATGGTATGTGCCAGACATCGTAAAGCGTGCTAAACATTTCTGGAAATCGGAATCTGCGAAGGATCACATTCAGCTGAGCTCGGATCGTGGTACTCTCTTCGTTTCGATCTGGGAGCCCATGAGTGTACCTATATTCGGCCACTGGCAAACTGTTCAGCGAAGACGTTCTCCTTAATCGCATCGCAGAAAAACTAAAGATCAGCTTTGTTGACCAGTTAGGACGCAATCCTGGTCATGGCGAGATCAACGCTTGGCGCAATTCCCTGCAATCTTTCGCCCATCTTTTGAGCCATTTCGGACTGCAGGATGTTGGTGTCGTTCTCAACGGAACTTTTTGCGTCTTCTCGGCCTTCTTGATCGCGGTGCATCAGGTATCGGTATCAGAAGGGCGGGAATACCAACAGCCCGGATGGACGGGGATTCGAGGGCGGAAGATCCGTCCAGTTGTAATTCGATTTCGGATCGAGTCCGTTCCAACGGAATGGATTGAATGATGCTTTCATTTCATTGATATCAGTCGGCCAAGGCTTATGAGCAAGGTCTTCAATCTCCCTCATCAACGAGGGAAGTGGCTCTGGGTGACTCTTTACGTATCGGTAATACTTCTTTCTTCCTAAAGGCGTTAGGATCGAAGCTGTTCCGGTATTCCGGAGACCCCGCGCTCAAAATGTCAGAGATAACTTCAAAGTAGTTCTCACAGCCGCAACTTTTAAGATAGCCGACGATGCCAGCGAGCACTGCGTTTGTAGTAAGTCGCCCTTTTTTGCTTTTATATAAACGGAGCACAGGAAGTACATCTAGATCTATACATTCCTGATAATAGCCGCATGTGTCTCCAAGGCTTTCACCCCAGACCTCATCAATCTTCGACAAAAGCGATCCCCCACCCCGCATGCGCTCGCAAGAGTTTGTATTCTTCAGAAAGGGCTTTTAGGCTGTGTGACAACATACTGGCCTTGCGAACAAAAGTGTCTGCATCGTCTCGCCAGCACCTTAGCCAGAAGTCCGAGAGTTCCGGATAGCAAAACCCAGCAAGCCAGCTCAAGACAACACGCAGATCGCAATTTAGTTTGAGAAGTTCATCACAGCGCCTTCTTGCTACGCGATCAGACTTTAATCCTTCAAAAAAGGCGTTGTAGGTCGTCCGCGTTTCGGCGACGTATCTCTTGTATGACGGTAATTTCGGAGTCATTTCAGGTTCTTTATGAGACAAGTCTGGCGCCGCTGGGGATGGTTACATCCACATTTTTTCCAGCCGCATCCGACCTCGCCATTTTCACTCCCTTTCCTTATTTTCCCTGTCCAGGGGGGAACAGATGAACTTCGAAGCACTCCTGGACACACAGCAGGCTGCGCAATTACTGGGAATCCACACTAAAACCCTTCAGCGGTTCGCGCGGACCGGAGAGATTCCAGGTATTCAAATCGGGAAACTCTGGCGCTTTCGCGCTTCCGATCTAGACAAATGGATTTCTGAAAAAGTAAGCTTCGATCACCATCCGTGCCGCTAAGGGAAGGAGAATTCCTTGCACAAGCGGTCACGGTATCAATTAGGAAGCCTGTCACGGAAGAAGCGTTCCAAAACGGGCGATGTTTGGCAATTCCGCTACTACGTTCTTGGTCTGGACGGTCAACGTGAAAGAAAGACGATCACGATTGGCTCAACTGACCAGTACCGTAACAAGGCGGACGCCATGCGCGTGGTCGAAAGCTTTCGGTTGCGGATTAACTCCGATCAGCCGGTTCATTTGCGAGCGATCACCGTAGGCGGTTTGATCGAACAGTACATTGCGCAAGAATTGCCGCAGCGCTATTCGACCCAGCGATCTTATCTCGCAGTTTTGCGGCGCTGGATCGGACCGAAATGGGGCGAATACCCCCTGACGAAGTCAAGGCGATCGCAGTCGAGCAATGGTTGCGATCGCTTAGCCTGGCACCGAAAACGAAAACGCATATTCGCAATCTCATGCACCTGCTTTATGAGAACGCAAGTCGTTGGGAACTGATCGACCGCAATCCAATCGAGTTGGTTCGCCAGAGCAGCAGCGCCTCAGCACTCCTCGGGTGCTTCGCATCGAGGAGTTTCGGCTACTTGCAGGAGCTGACTGAGCCATACCGCACGATGGTTCTCGTGGCCGCATGTCTGGGGCTTCGGGTAAGTGAAATCATCGGGCTGCAGTGGGGGGATTTCAATTGGGAGAACTCTACGGTGCTGATGCAGCGCAGTGTTGTTCAGGCTAGGGTGGGAGACACCAAGACCGAATACTCCCGCAGGCCCCTGCCTGTGCATCCCAGCCTGGAGTCGCGCTGCTCACTTGGCGTCAGCAATCGCTTCTATGACGAACAGAGTCGACTGGGTATTCGCGAACGATGCAGGGCAACCACGCTGGCAGGAGACTATACTCGAAACGCCATCTCAAGCCGGCAGCACCGCGTGCCGGTATCGGGAAAATTGGGTGGCACACTTTCCGGCATACCTACTCAACGATGCTTCGATCGTTGGCGTCGATGTGAAGGTGCAGCAGGAGCTGTTGCGCCACGCCGACATTCAGACGACTCTGAACGTGTACACGCAGGCGGTGTCGGAGGCCAAGCGCGATGCCAACAGTAAGGTGGTCCGGATGGTGCTTCCCAACGTCATTTCGATCCGGAAAATCTGCGAAAAAAGCGGCGATTTGCGAATGGGAGCTAATGGGAGCTAGTTCGTGTTGAAGGGCTACACAAACAACACGACCCAAGTAGCTGTTAATAAGCCACTTGGGTCCTGTTGCGGGGGCTGGATTTGAACCAGCGACCTTTGGGTTATGAGCCCAACGAGCTACCAGGCTGCTCCACCCCGCATTTCGATATTAGCAGTCACTGGTAGCTCGGTCAAACTTCGTTAACAATTCACGCGCGCACTCGGCTAGCTTTTCCCTTTTCGGCGCTCGCATGCTGTCACGATTTGCGTCGGATCGATAGCCTCGCTATCGATTTTCATCTCCACTACTTTTCCCGTGGGATCAATCAGGTAGGTAACTCGTCGTGCGGCTTTGTATTTGGGATTGTAAATTCCGTACTGCTTAGTCACGTCGCCGCCCCAATCACTCAGCAGCGGAAAGGTCACACCAATTTGTTCCGCGAACGCTTTGTTCGCGAACATGCTATCCATGCTTACACCCAGGACCTGGGTGTTTGTGGCTTCCAGCTTCTGCATATTCTGCTGGAATCCCTGGAGTTCCTTCGTTCAACCGCCGGTGAATGCAAACACGTAAAACGCGACGACTACGCTCTTCTTCCCTCGGAAATCATGGAGCGACACTTCCTTCCCGGTCTGGTCGCGTAAGTGAAGTCGGGAGCCATGCTTCCCACCTTCACCGTTGGAGTTGGCGCCGCCTCGTCAGCGGCGAATCCCGCGCCCACAGTGGACAGCAGTCCCACGGCGATTGCCGCGGCTAGTACGGATTTCCTCATTCTTTTCACCTCACAGGTGCGCTCAGCCTAAAGCACACGCGCATCGCGGTCAATTCCACGGTGTCACTATTCTTTCCCGATTTTGTTCTATTATTGTTCCCGAGACCTGTCCCGCCATTGATTCTGTCCGCAATTCTCGCTAGATTTTTGCCCGGGAACGCTCGGGGAAATTCCCAAATTCGAACCTTCATCTCAACGGAACAACCTCAGAAAGCTGCCATTTGGCTGCTGCGTTCATCTGTTCGAGTGGAGAGACTCGGCCATGACACTTCAAACTATCAATGATCTGTTCTTCGCGATCGTGGACCGTGGTTCAGAGCGGGTGATGCTATCCAAACAGTCTGGCGAGTGGAACCCAATCTCCAGCGAGGAAATCTATCGCAGCGTGGTTGGCGTTTCTCTCACTCTGTCGAAATGGGGGATCAAGAAAGGCGACCGCGTTGCTATCCTCAGCGAAAATCGCTCGGAGTGGACGTTCGCCGAATTCGCCACTGCCCTCCTCGGTGCTGTCGTCGTCCCCATTTACCCTACACAGACGCCCGAGCAGATCTCTTTTATGCTGCGCGATTCCGGCGCTCGCATCATATTTCTCTCCACCATTGATCAACTTAAGAAGTTCCGCTCTATCAAGGAGCAGACTGCAGTCGAAAAATGTATCGTGATGGACTATGTCGGCGTCACCGAGGCCATTCCCATGAGTCGCATGATGCAGGAGGGCCCTGCGTCTCGCGATCTGGAATTCGACGCCGTAGCGCGCACCATCAATCAAGCCGACGATGTCGAAACCATCATCTACACCTCAGGAACCACCGGCACGCCGAAAGGGGCCATGCTTACGCACGGCAACCTTACCTCGAATTTCCAGTGCTCTCTTCAGGGGGCCGAAATCGGTCCCGCAGATACTTACATCTCGTTTCTCCCGCTCTCGCACATCACCGCCCGACACGTCGACTACGTAATGCTGCATCATGGTGTGTTGATCGCATACTGCCCCGTCATCGACAACCTGCCGCTCACACTCCTGGAGATTCGTCCCACCATCTTTGTCGCCGTTCCGCGAGTTTACGAAAAGATGAAAGCGCAGGTTCAGAAGAAGGCTGCAACTGGCGTCAAACAAGCAATCTATAAATGGGGACTAAAGGTCGGCCGCGCCCATCGCAAAGAGACACTTGCCGATCACCAGCCTACCGATTGGGATTGGCGTCTCGCCAACAAACTGCTGTACAGCAAGCTTCGCGAAGGAATTGGAGGTCGCGTAAAGCTATTTATCTCGGGAGGCGCGCCGCTCGGACGCGAGCTGGCGGAGTGGTATGCCGACATGGGCATTCGTATCGACGAAGGCTATGGGCTCACGGAAACTTCACCCGTCATCGCCGTTAATACTCCCAACACTCACAAGCTGGGAACCGTGGGAGTTCCGCTTAGTAACCTCGAAGTACGTATCGCACCAGACGGCGAAGTGCTTGTGAAAGGTCCATCAATCTTTAAGGGTTACTGGAACCTTCGTGATGAAACGCGCAGTGCCTTTGAAGATGGCTGGTTCAAGACCGGCGACATCGGCAACATCGATTCTGATGGATTTCTCTCCATCACCGATCGCAAGAAGGATCTCATCAAGACCTCTGGCGGAAAGTTCATCGCTCCCCAGCCGATCGAGAGTACCTTGAAGTCGCATCCTATGGTCGGCGAAGCTGCCCTGCTCGGCGACCGACGCAAGTTCCCTGCTGTGGTGATCGTGCCGAACTTCGTCGCTCTGGAAGAGTGGGCGCGCGAGCGTAACATCGCCTTCAACAATCGCGAGGAGCTCGTTGCTCGCCCTGAAGTTCGTGCCGTCTACGATCAGATTGTCGCGGAGGTGAATACGGGCCTGGCGCAATTCGAGAAGCTGAAGAAAGTCCTGCTGATCGCCGACGAGTTCACCATCGCCAACGGATTCCTGACTCCTACCATGAAACTACGCCGCCGGGTGATCGAAGATCGCTACCGTCCGCAAATCGAACAGCTCTACACCGAGCCTGCCCCCCAGGAAGAAGCCGCCAAGACCACATCGTGATCAATTACCCAATCACAAAAATTACCCGATGACTCAATGATCCTTACTGCACCCTTCGCGATCTCTGCCGATTCTTCTCCGCCCACTTGTGCCGAACCCTCATAACCTCGGCGATATCCTCAGGCTGAGGCTCAGGCAATTCCGCCAGCACCTTGCGTAACTTTCCGTGGCTGACGGCAACTTCAGGCGATTGTAGCGCCTCCTTATATTTTCTATAGAAATCGGACGTATCCAGTTCCGGAGGCGCAACTAGTTTGCTGATCTCGGATCGCACTGCTGCCGCATCTAGCGGTGAAATCTCTGGATGAACGAGCAACTCGTCGATATCCACCATTAACTCGCTCATCGCGTGCAGCCATGCGAATTCTGGCGCATTCAGAAGCAAGCGCAGCAGCTCGCCGGGACTGTTCACCCGTCCGAACTTTTTCTCGTAGTGTCCCTTAGTCAGCTCCACCAGTTCACGATGCAGTTCTTTCAGAGTGGTCCCTGCATCGGTCACAGCCGTGTGCAGCTTATTGTTGTCAATCTGCGCCATTGTTTGTCTCCGACACGTCCTTCCGCGAAATCAATCCTCTTTTTTCGAGTCTACCAAGCAGGCGGGTGATGTCCGGCTCACACTGCAACAGCCTCAGTCTCTCGCCAATTCCTTCGCAACTCCACATTGCTCCGGGTGGGGCCGGATCATGTTCTTTGAGGAATTCCTCGATCTGAAGGATTCATTTCTTGCCCGTCGACTTAGGTGCATCGATTACCCTGCAATCCAAGCACTTCCGTCCAAAAAGAAAAGGGAGAGCCTAAGCCCTCCCTCCTTGGGTTTCAGTGTTACCACCCGACTTTTTCTAGTTGCTGCCGCCGTTGTTGCTGGTTTGCGCGGCGAAGGCTTGCCATTCCTGTTCGGTCAATTCTTTTTGTACGATCGCGGGACTCTGGAATTTGTCGGCAAAAACCGTTTGCATCAAATTGCTGCGATCCACTGCCTTAGGTGTCAGAAGCACTGAAGGCACTTGGGAATCTCCGTTACTCAGCGCCGTTTGTGCGGCTGGTTTCTTGCCGTTCGCCAATTCGATCGCAGCCTCGGCTCCCATTCGCGCCAACGGAGTCATCGGCTTATAAATCGACATCGTCTGTGTCCCTTTGATGATTCGCACCACCGCGGACAAATCCGAATCTTGTCCCGAGATCACCGGAAACGGTTTCACATTCATATCGGCTAACGCTTGCGCCGCGCCCGAAGCTGTGTCGTCGTTGGCGGCTACAACTGCCTGGATGTTCTTGGTCACGGCCAGAGCCTTCATCATTTGCATGTAGGCCTCGGTCTCGCTCCAATCCTTCACCCACTCCTGCGTCACGACCGTGATCTTTCCACTATCGACCGCCGCCTTCAGCACCTTCATATGACCTTGGTGAAAGAGAGTCGCGTTGTCGTCGGTGCTCGATCCCTCCAACAGAACGTAGTTCCCTTGCGGCGCCAGCTTCAACAGGTATTCCGCCTGCAGTTCACCTATGCGTTCGTTGTCGTAGGAGATGAAAAAATCAGGGTGTCCACCCAAGATCATCCGGTCGTAACACACCACAGGAACTCCGTGCTTGTGAGCGTAGGCGACTAGTTCGGCAGCCTTATCGCCGTCCACCGGGTTTACCACAAGGACCTTCACGCCCTTGCTGATAAGTTCCTTGGCCTGATCGAATTGCAGATCGGCGTTGCTCTGAGCGTCCCGCGTCAGGACAGCAGAGTCCAATTCTCCCGCGCGAATCGTGAACTGCTCCACGTCCGTTTGCCAGCGTTCGTGACGCAGATCGGCGATCATTAGACCAAGCTTTGGACCATTCTTGGCGGTAGGCTTCGCGGCGGTCTGCGTTTGCGCAACGCTCGATAGTCCGCTGAGCAACAGAAGGGCTAGGGCCAGGCACTTCGCACGGGCCATATTGAAAACTCCTTGGCGACACACGAATTCTGTGTCAGTGGCCCGCGAAGTTACCAACAGCCGGGTAACCACACAAGATTACCTTCGTTAGATGGACCTTTGGCGACAACCTCAGGCATGAGGCCGGGAAAGGGGAATTACAGCCTCGGGGCCCCACCCTTCAGCCCAATCTTGGCGTAAAGGTGGGGTTGTTGAGGACTTGTCACCACGAGCCGACATCAGTCCCCGAGGGATCTTCAGTCCGGCGACCTGATTCTCAGGCCTGCAAAGCCGATTTTTGACCGCAAAACCGATCGAAGGTTCGGGTCAACTCGGCAGTCAGGTCTTCAGCATCGCGATGTTCAATGTCGCTGCGCTGCATCAGGTAGATCAGTTTGCCATCTTGCAAAAGCGCAATACATGGCGAAGAAGGGGCATAACCTGTGAAATAGGAACGTGCGCGCTCAGTCGCGTCGCGATCCTGTCCCGCGAAAACCGTGCCGATCGAATCCGGCAAAGTACCGTGTTGCAACGCCGCCCGCACTGCCGGCCGCATCCGTCCCGCCGCGCATCCGCAAATGGAATTCACCACGATCATGTTGATGCCCGGACGCTCTACGAACCGCTCCACATCTTCCGACACGCGTAATTCTTCGACCCCGATACGCGTCAGTTCCTCGCGCATGGGGATCACCATCAGTTCTGGGTACATTCCGTCTCCCGCTCCAGTTTTGTATTGGGGGATTTGTCCATCATTAATACACTAAACAGGCCATCCCCGAAAAGTCCCATCCTCAGCCGTCGATCATTCGCGGCCGTACCTGCTGTTAAGATGGCGCCAGTGATGCTGCTCCAGGAACACGTCCCGCTCGCCGAACTGACAACCTTCAAAGTCGGGGGACCGGCCCGTTTTTTTGCTCGTGCCAATAGCGAATCAGATGTTCTGGATGCGCTGGATTTTGCCGCGGTGCGGCGACCTCCCTCTTTTTGTCCTCGGCGGCGGCAGCAATCTGGTTGTCTCAGATCGTGGATTTCCCGGCCTCGTGCTCAAAATTCAAATTCGTGGGATCAAAGCGGAAGCCGCGGGCAGCCGCCGGATATTCGATGTCGGCGCAGGCGAAGATTGGGACGCGTTCGTCGCGCATACCGTTGACCAGACTTGCGCGGGACTTGAGTGCCTGAGCGGCATTCCGGGGACCGTCGGCGGCACTCCTGTACAGAACGTCGGCGCCTATGGACAGGAAGTCTCCCAGACTGTCGAGTGTGTTGCTGCCATCGAAATCGCGTCTGGCAAGAAGCGCCTCTTCACCAATTCTGATTGCGAATTCTCTTATCGCGCCAGTATGTTCAACACTCGCGCGCGAGCCAGCTATGTCTTGCTTCGCGTGCGTTATCGCCTCGATCCCGGCGGTTCACCAACCATCTCTTATCGGGATCTTAAGGAGCGCTTCGCGGCAGAGCCTGCTCCTTCCTTAGCGGATACGCGCAAAGCAGTCCGCGAGATTCGCCATTCCAAGGCAATGCTGATCGTTCCTGGTGACGATGACTGCCGCAGCGCCGGATCTTTCTTTAAGAACCCGGTCGTCGATGGCACTACCGCTGAGTCAGTCGCGCGCGTTGCCGAACAACGTGGGCTACGCCTCACGACCTATCCTGCAGGTAACGGCCTGGTGAAGCTTCCTGCCGCCTGGCTCGTAGAACAATCAGGATTTCCCAAGGGATTTACTTCCGGTCCGGTCGGTATCTCTCGCCGACACTCACTTGCCATCGTGAATCGCGGCACTTCCACCGCCGCTGACATCATTGCGTTCAAGAATCGAATTCAGCATGCCGTTCTCAATCAATTCGGTATCGAACTGAAACCGGAACCTGTCTTCGTCGGTTTCGAAGCCGGAAAAATCTAAGCCGCTGAATTCTCGCCTAAAGCAGGTGCTTGGGCGATCGCTGCAGCAGATGACAGGAGTAGGTTTTAATTACCAGCCAGACGGTGTTGCCCGGCCGCAGAGCTAACGATTCCTGCGCACCCGGCGTCAGATGAACCTCGAACGGAACGCCGCAATCGATTTGGGCAACCAGCATCACGTCTCTCCGCTTGAGCGTCTTCAACTCACCCTTCAGGATGTTGCGCGCACTTAATCCGTCCGGAACTTTGTTCGCCACCAGAATCTCGCCCGCACCAATTCCGATTCGCACTGCGTCTCCAACTAGCGATCGTCCAAGCGGCACTTCCAGTTCCGGCCCAACGTTCGCAGCACCGCCGATTCGGCACAGCATCGTTCCTTGTCTTTCATGCAACGCCATCACCTTGGCGTCGAAGATGTTCTCCAGCCCCATCCACCCCGCAATCGCCTCGGTACGCGGCGCGCTCAAGACTTCCAGCGGACTTCCCGCCGCCACTACCCTTCCCTGCTCCAGGGCAATCACACTCTCGCCCAAGGCAAATACCTCCTCGCGGCTATGGGTCACATAAAGGATCGGGATGCGACGCTGCTCATTCCAGCTGCGAAGATCGTCCATAATTCCCGACTTCGTGGCTGGATCCAGTGCTGAGAGCGGCTCATCCAGCAGTAAAACTCTGGGACTCGTCACCAGTGCTCGCGCCAGCGCTACCCGCTGTCTCTCTCCACCAGAGATTCCGCCAGGTTTGCGATCTCGCAGGTGCGCAATGCGGAAGCTTTCCAGGATCGCACCAGATCGAGTCTTTCTTTCCTCAGCTGGAAATCGAAACAATCCATATTCGACATTATTTTCGACGCTCAGATGCGGAAAAAGCGCGAGGTCCTGGAAGACGTATCCAACTCCACGTTTCGCCGACGGGAGATTCACTCGCGTTGCGGAGTCAAACAAAGATTCGCTGCCCAATTCGACTCTGCCTGAGTCAGGCGTTACAACACCCGCGATGCAATCCAGCAGAGTTGTCTTGCCGGAGCCCGAAGCTCCGAACAGCATCGTGATTCCCTGCTGAACGGACAGCTGCGCGTCCAGCGAAAACTCGCGAGCGACTGTGTCTCGTCTGCCGCCGCGAAACGTCTTCATGACTTCCACTCGCAGCAGAGCATCTCCGTGTTCTTCGGATTTCAACGGAATGTCTGGTCTCACTTGAATGGATACACCGCCCACACTCGCCGGTTCAACGCATAAACCACGGAAAGCACAGTAAACGAGAAGATCAAAAGCACCACGGCGGTTTGATTCGCGCTCCCGTACTCCAGCGCCTGCACCCGATCGTAGATGTCGATCGAGACCGTTCGCGTGACTCCGGGAATGTTCCCGCCGATCATCAGCACAACGCCGAACTCGCCAACGGTATGCGCGAAGCTGAGAACAATTCCTGTAATCACCCCGGGAACCGACAGGGGCAGAATCACGCGCCAGAAGGTCCGCCAACGCGATGCGCCGAGAGTCGACGATGCCGACAGCAACGCGGAATCAACCCCAGCGAACGACGCCGCGAACGGCTGCACCGCAAACGGCAGACTGTACAGGATGGACGCGAACACCAGCCCCTGAAATGAAAACGCGAGCGTCTGCCCCGTAACCGACTGCCACAACCGGCCAAGCGTGCTATGCGCGCCGAAAGCAATCAGCAAATAGAAACCGAGAACGGTTGGCGGCAGCACCAGCGGCATCGAAACCAACGCTTCGACCAGGAACTTCCATCGCCAGCGGCTGAACGTGATCCAGTACGCAATCGGCAGACCGACGACCAGCAGCGCCCCGGCGACGATCGAGGCGAGGCGTGCAGTAAGCGAAATGGCTTCCCAGTTCATTCGAGGCGCTTACGATAAGCGTTTCGATTGTAGTCGGAAGCCATGCCGGGTTGAACCGTCTTGCTTTTGGACGGATCTCAGCCCTTCAGTTTGGCCAATAGGTCCTGAGGATGAACGGGTTTTGCCAGGATTTCGAATTCATGTCCCTGGGCCCGCGCGCTCTCCAGCAGGTCGGCCGTTGCCGCCTGGCCGGAAAACAGGAGAATCTTGCAGGATGGAAGGAACTTTCGTATGTGAATGGCCGCTTCGATGCCATTCATGTCGGGCATAATGACGTCGCTGATCACGAGGTCAGGTTTAACCGCACGGGCTCGCTCAACGGCGCTCGTACCGGTGTACACGGCCGCAGCATCGAAGCCGTGCTGATTCAGAATGATTGCAAGCGTGTCTGCGATAACCCGCTCATCGTCGACTACTAGCACTTTTGGTTTGACTTGCGTTTGATCCATGCTCGGCGCTCAATTGGATGCAAGCTGCGGCTATTTTGGCTTGCAAAAACTTCTTTTCTTGTCCCGCCCTTCATTATAGATAACTCCCGCCATCGCCACACGATGCCGTTCAATTCATAGTGTCGAACAATGGTCACGGCATTGAATCCCCAGAACTGGAGAATGCCATGTCTGATCGATGTCCGAAATCCTACGACGACACCGCCGCCGCGCTCCCCGTCCACAATGACGCGCCGGGAGTTCATCCGCTTTGCAGTTGGCACGACCCCGATAGGCGGACTTCGCAAACATGAGCTTCGGCCTGCAGATTCGCCTCGACCGCTATAATCAATGTGTGAACGTTTCTATCTCCATCAAGAAAATGGCGGAGGCAAATTTCCCCACAATTTGGGGTAAGTTCCGCATTTACGGCTTTGAAGGTCACTTTGACGGCATCGGCGAACGGCGTAAGGAATCTGCCGTCGCGCTGGTGATGGGCGACGTCCTGAGCACGCCTCCCTTGGTCCGCATTCATTCGCAATGTCTCACTGGCGACGTCTTTGGATCGCTTCGCTGCGACTGCCGACAGCAGCTTGAGATGGCGCTGGCGCTCATTGCCGAAGCTGGTGCCGGCATCCTCGTATACGAAGAGCAGGAAGGCCGCGGCATTGGCTTGATGCCCAAGTTGCAAGCCTACGAGTTGCAGGATCAGGGTCTCGATACCGTCGAGGCCAATGAGAAGTTGGGCTTCAAAAATGACTACCGCGAGTACGCTTTGCCGGTCGAGGTATTGAAAGCACTGGGCGTGAAACAAATTCGCCTGCTCTCGAATAATCCCGACAAAGTGGAAGCCGTAGAAAGTGCCGGAATCGAAGTGGTCGAACGCGTTCCCTGTGAAGTTGAGCCCGGCTCCTCTTACTCCGAGGCGTATCTGAAAACGAAGAAAGAAAAGATGGGACACCTTTTCACCCGCTAGACTTCTTGGTTCCGGCAAGCAATCGAGCCAACTCTCTCTTCTTCCCGACAGGTAGTGTTCTCAGCGCCGAGCGCGCCAGTGCCCGGTAGACCGCTTCGGCGTCAGGAATTTTCTTTAGAGCTGCCAGATTCTTGCGAACTGTCTCCACGTCCCCGCGGACCAGCGGTCCGCTGAACTGCTCCCGCAGTGCCCAGAGTGATGTAGTTGAACACCGTCGTCGCCAGAATGGGCGCAATTGCCTGCCTGACAAAATCCTTCGGAACTCCCGCCCTAATTCCAATCCGCTCCGCCAACGCCAGATTCGCGATGATCAAAGGCGAAAGGAAAGCACCGAATGCGTGGTAAAGAGGTTTGTTCGCCGCGGAAATCCGCAGGCTTTCGCCACCAAGATCACGCACGATGCTGTTCGCGACTCGCAAGGCCTTCGCGTCACCTTCCAGGGCAAAAGGAACTTCAAACGTAGCCTCGGCGCCGTGGTGCACAAACGACATCAACGGATGCACTGACGCAACGAATGCTCCCGCCTCGCGAAGCGACGAGAGCTCCCGGCTGCTGAGTGCGCCACTGGAATGAAATACAACTCTTCCCTTCCATGCGCCTCTCCCAGAGATGCTGCGCGCGACCGAAGCAATCGATCCATCCCCGACACAAAGCCACACCACCTCAGCTGCGAACTGCGCTTTGCCAAGTTCAACCGCACGTGCCCCACAACGCCGCGCTAGCTTTCGCGCATTTTGCTCGGAACCATGCCCTGTCTTCTTTCCCTGCACACTGCGCCGAAATATGATTTCATCGAGCTTATAACCCGCTTCCGTAAGCGCCTGTGCCAATGCCAAGCCCAACCGCCCCGGACCAACAATCGTGATTTTCGGTTTTCTCACTGCGCGGCAGAATAGCAGGCGCACTCCAAACGGTGCAAAAACGTAAAAGGCGAGACGCCAAAGAGATTACCCGCTATATTTCTTCGTCATGGTAAGCGCAAAGACGAAGAACAATTCGAAGAAGAAGGCGGTCCGGATCCTCTCCTCCCGCGTAGTGTTCCGAGGACCGCTGTTTCAAATCACCTCCGATCAGGTAAAGGAACCAAGCGGCGTTACCGCTCGCCGCGACATCGTTCGGCACCCGGGATCGGTGGTCATCATCGCGGTACAGGTTGGGCCAAGCAGCAAGAAACAAGGTGCAAAATCCGCTAAAGCCGAGCCCCATGTACTGCTTGAATGGCAGTACCGTTACGCCGCAAACCAATTTCTATGGGAGGTGCCGGCCGGACGCATTGATGAGGGCGAAGACGAGTTGCCGGCCGCGAAGCGTGAGTTGCTGGAAGAGACCGGCTACACCGCAAAAAAATGGAAACGAGTCTTGTTCTACTATCCCAGTCCAGGGTTCATGGATGAAACGATGGCTGTTTACCTGGCCACGGGTTTAACAGCCGGACAGGCTACACCGGAAGAGGATGAGTCTATCGCACACCGATTCTTCCCTGTTTCTAAGGTCACGAATATGATTTTGCGGGGCACAATCCGTGACGGTAAGACGATCGGGGCTGTCCTCTGGCTGGAAAAAGCCTTAGGTGCGAAAATACTGACTCGGAGAGCGCTTTCAGCCTAGTTACTGTATTGACAATAGCGAATCAATGCAGCGAGAATTACAGCATTGGTCTTCAAGCAGGTCTTTTCTAGCCCAAGCGACCCCGGCTCCGACTGAAAGATAGTTCGCCCCCCTGTGCGTTTGGCTTCACTACCTGATTGAGGCAGTCTCAGGCACGTTCTGCATGTGCTTCATCTGCACGGAGGAAGACAACACAGTGGCAAGGATCAAAGGAAAAGTTAAATGGTTCAATAATGCCAAGGGCTACGGATTTATCGGTCGAGACGATGGTCCAGACGTTTTTGTGCACTACTCAGGAATATCAGCCGACGGATACAAAAGCTTGCAAGAAGGCGACGACGTTGAATTCGAAATCGTCGATGGCCAAAAAGGTCCCCAGGCAGCAAATGTGACAAAACTAGCCCAGGCAGTGTAGCCACCTTTTCAGTCTAAAGTTCCCCTTGCCCAGCCCTCGCGGTTGGGCTTTTCTTTTCTAGGTAGGTTTCCGTCACGCCTTCACGCACTCCAGCTAAAATCTGTGTATCGGCTCTGATCCCATCCGAATGGACGCACGTGGATAACAAGAACATAGCTACTCTGCTTTACGAAACAGCAGACTTGATGGAAATCAACGGCGACGATTCGTTCCGCATCCGCTCCTATCGAAGAGCGGGCGAAGCCATCGAATCGCTGGGTGAACAGGTTGAAAAACTAATCTGCGAGCCCAAGAAAATGCTGGAAGTGCCGGGCATCGGCAGGGGCATGCTCGCGAACTTGCAGGAAATCTGCGAGCACGGTGACTTGACCGTGCGCCGTGACTTGCTCGCGAAATATCGTCCTTCGATGCTGGAGTTGCTGAAGATCTCTGGCCTTGGACCAAAGACCATCGCTCTTCTATGGAGCGCATTCCAGGTGGCGGATCTCGATGGCGTCGAGAAGACTTGCGAAAGAAGGCAAGATCCGCACTCTCCCCCGCATGGGCGAGAAGCAGGAACAGAAGATCCTCAAGTCGATCGCCGACTACAAACGCATCGCCGGCCGTTTTCTCATCGACGAAGCGGATCGCACCGCGCTGAAACTAATCGACCACATGAAAGACTTGGCCGGAGTGGAGAAAATCACACCTGCCGGCAGCTTACGTCGCGGACGCGAAACCGTTGGGGACCTCGACATCCTTGTCACCGGCGAAGTCTGCGAGAACGATGCAGAGCGGCAGGCCGCAATTGATCACATCCTCCGCTTTCCAGGGATCATGGACGTTCTTGCCAAAGGCGACAATAAAGTCAGCTTCCGTCTGCGCAGCGGAATGCAGGTAGACGTTCGCCTCCTTCCGCGCGATTCCTTTGGCGCAGCAATGCAGTACTTCACTGGCTCGAAATCCCACAACGTCACATTACGCCAGCGTGCGCTGAAGATGGGCCTAACGCTGAACGAATACGGACTAGCCCAACTCGAGGGTGGAGCACGCGTAGCCGGAAAAACTGAGTCGGAGATCTACCAGAAGCTCGGGCTTGAATACATACCACCAGAGTTGCGCGAGAACTGTGGCGAGATCGAAGCCGCTGAAGAAAACCGCCTGCCGGAGCTGATTACTCAGCAGGACATCCAGGGCGACGTGCACATGCACACCGTCGAAACCGATGGCCGCAACACCATCGAAGAAATGGCCCAAGCCGCGCTTGAACGTGGATACAAATACATGGCCATTACCGATCATTCCAAGAACCTGGCCATGGCCAATGGTCTTGATGATGAGCGCGCGCTCGCCCACATCAAAAAGATTCATGCCGCGAACCAGAACGTGTCCGGAATTCGCATCTTCGCCGGAATCGAAGTCGATATCCTTGCCGACGGCACTCTCGATCTTTCCGATTCTGTGCTTGCAGAAATGGATCTGGTGATCGCCAGCGTTCACTCACACTTCAATCAGGAACCGCAGCAGATGACCGACCGCCTTTTGAAAGCCGTCAGCAATCCACATGTTTCAATCGTCGGGCATCCGACTGGACGTCTTCTTCTTCGCCGCGATGCTTACGCGTACGACATGGAAGCGATTCTGCGCGAAGCCGCGAAGAACCGCGTCGCCATGGAACTGAATGCGTATCCCGACCGGCTCGACTTGAACGACGTTCACCTCCGCATGGCCAAAGATCGCGGCGTGAAAATCGTGATCAACACGGATTCGCACCATACCTCGCACCTGGAAAAAATCCGTTTTGGGATTTTGCAGGCGCGACGTGCATGGCTGACCAAGGCGGACGTCCTGAATACGCTTCCTGTGGCGGACTTTGCAAAAGCGATGAAGCACGCTTAGCCGTGCGCACCCTCGGAATTGTGCATCTCACGTTTTGCCTGTCACCGGGCAATTGGGCGTAGCACAGCTGCCGGAGAGATAATGAGTAGCACCGCACCATCGGAGGATCGAATGCCAGACGAGAATACGAATCTGCCACAGCCGTCACAAGAGCCCGCACAAGCGGCTCAGCCTGTACCCTCCGATTCGCCGGTCACTCCTGCCGCCACGCAAGCGGCGCCGCCGCCGCCAGCCCCACCTAAGCCGGGGCAGGCTGTGCGCAAAGCCGCCGTTCGCACCAAGCCAGTGCGTCCCTCAGGTCAAATCACGACAGAAGCTGGCCACACTCCGCTGACCGAGGAATTTGATCGCGCCAAATGGACCCTGCCACCGGCCAGCATGTTCTTTATCGCGCTGGGAATCGTGGCCGTGGTTGTAGCCGCAATCGCATTTCTGGGCCGCGCGAAACCGGTAGCGTCCGGCAGCATCAACGACGTGGGAGTGGTGCAGGTATCAGATAACAGTGTGCTCGCCGTGGTCCAGTTCACTATGTACAACACCACCGAGAAGCCGCTCTGGATCAAGGAAATGGGGGCGAAAATCAAAACGGACCAGGGCGAATTCTCCGACACCGCTGCTTCTGCTTCCGACTTCGAGCGTTATTTCCAGGGCTTCCCTGACCTGCGTTTACATGCGGGAACCCCGATGCTCGTCGAAACGAAGATCGCTCCCGGTGGCCGGCAGAGTGGGACGATCCTCGTAAGCTTCCCGATCAATAAAGACGCATTCGACAAGCGCCAATCGTTGTCGGTAATTGTCACACCCTACGATCAGCGCGACGTGGTGCTCACCAAGACAGGTGCGACCCCGTAGAGCGGCTCCAGTGCGGACTCAGTCCGCCGCAACCTCTCGTTCCGGTTGCGCAACTAGCGTCGCATTCTGCACACCATGTTCGAAATCTCGCACCTGCCGACGATCCGACGTCCCGTTCCATTGCGTGTACGAGTCCTTAACAATACGCCACACTGAACTTCGATTTTGAGCGATCAATTTCAACCACTGCCACGTTCCCTTCTGTGGGAAATAAATTCCGCGGAAGAAGAATCGCGACATCAGGTGGCTGATCTTGTAGGGCGCCGGCTCATCCGCAATTGACTCGAGTGCCAATCTAGTGGCAGCCGGGCTGTAAGAGTTCGTCCACGCGTACCGCACTTCGCTTTGTACCTCCGGTATGGAGATGTGCGTCGGCGTGTGGGCCATTCGAAATGGCGCAAATTCGAGCCAGTGTTTCGGCCGCGTGAGCCTTCCTTCTTTTGCCAGGCGGTCGTACAACGGAGTCGCAGGAAACGGTGTGATCTGTCCGAACACGGGTAAAACTGGTGGCCACTTGCGGATCTCCGCCAGCGTGCGCTCAGCGACTCCCGGAGTATCGTTATCCAGTCCAAAGATGAACGACGTGATGGCGTACACATTCCGTCGCGCCAACCCCTGTAGCACGCCCGCATATTCCGCCGGTTTGTTGAACCCCTTTTTGACGCTGGCCAGATTCGCGGGATCCAGCGACTCCATGCCGATGAAAATCCACTTACCGCCCGAGGCCGCAATCAAGTCCAGCAGTTCTTCATCGCGCAGAAGGTTGGCGCTGATCTGCGCCACCCACGAGAGTTCCGCTCCGGCGGCAATAATGTCGCGCAGCAACGACTTGGTACGCTTCACGTTGATCGCGAAATTGTCATCGACAAAGAAGACGGCGACCTTCCCTTTGCTTCCCCGCCCGCGCTGTTTCAGCCTCAGCATCTCGTCAACCACACTCTGATTCGTCCGGAAACGGATGGAGTCACCAAAGAAACCCGTGACCGTACAGAACTCGCAACCGTAAGGACAGCCACGTCCGGATTCGATGGGAACAATGTGAAATGTTTCCCATTCGGCTTTGAAGTGCCTCATGATTGGACGAAAAACTGCAGGGATGCGATTGAACTGCTTTAAGTCCAGCGACTCCCATGGAATTGCCGGGTAGTCCTTCAACGGCGGCTTGCGTTCTTTGCCGGAAGCATCCGTCGGCGTGTAAATCTCTTTGAGTTGACCCCGGGCTGCGTCCTCTACAATAACCGGCCACGTTTCGTCCGCTTCCCCCAGAGCCAGTGCATCGGCATGGCGCGGTTCCCCATTTCGTCCCAGCGCTTCGTCGGGGATTTCAGTCACGTGTGGCCCGCCCATGACCACCGGAATACCAGCGGCACGGAGTGAATCCGCCACCCGGTAAGCTTTCGCGATCATGCGAGTCATGGCGCCAATGCCGACTAGACCGACGTTTTGCTCGACGGCAAACTGAACCAGTTCAGCGTCGCTCATCGGTCGCGTATTGCCATCGATCAGGATGGTTTCATGTCCAGACGGCGTTAGCGCCTGCAGCAGAAACATCCACAGATGAGGCATGAAATTCTGCGTGATACCGTTGTCGGGGTTATAGAGAAGAATCTTCAGATGGCCGGTCCTCACCGTAGACAGCCTGCTGCTGGCGCTCAGTCCCGGCAAATCGCCCGCTTCAGAGGAACTGAAGAATGGTGAAACGGGATGTCGGTTGGCGGCTATCCTAACACCTATAGTCCGATATCGCACCATTCTTCCAGAATGGATTTCTTGCACCATGGGAGTTGCACAAGGAATACATATCGCCGCAAGATACGACGAAAATGTGCAGCAGTCGTGGAATTGGGCCGGATAACCCGTTCTACAAACGGCCTGAGGCCCCTCCCCACGCAGATGAACGGTAGGCTGGGGCCTCCGGATCTTCAGGAATGCACTGCGATCGAACGTAGTCGACCAGGCCCAAGCTCACTTTCCTCCCAGCGCCTGGCCTGTGCGATGCAGATGATGTGAACAATTAGAAAGAATGGCACCGCGAAAACGGGAATCAGGCTGAGCGGCAGTGCCGTCATTGAACTGGTAGCGATTCCACTTGCACCAGTAAAGTCTTCCGGGCGAATGAATCGTCCAGCGGCGCCAGTAACCATTGCCGTCATCAAGTCTGCAATTCCAAGCCATTGCCAAAAAATGAAGCTCTTCCGATGAGTCGGAGTAGCCCACTTTGCTGCTACCAGCAATGCCGACGCCCCGATGAAAATGTCTCCCCAACCTGCGGGGAGCGCAAACATTCCAGGCAGCATTCGATAGCTATACAGAACAAGGAACACGAAACCTGCAATTCTCCACGACTGCATAGCCGTTAATGTGCGCGGATCCAGCGAGAGAACATACGCGCGAAATCCGGCTGATCGCATGTACCACGCCGCGAACAATACGATTGGAATTAGCACCGCCAGCAAAAGACGAAGCGGCGGAAGGTTAGGCGATGTGTCGAATACATGTCGCGCCGACGCGATGATTGAGAAAGCGAACCAGACTGCGATCAGCCCGGCAGTAAGCTTGTTATACCCTTTGCTTGTCATGACGATCCTCCGTTGTTGCGATCTCCGCTGTGACGTCATTGGCTAACTTCATCAGCTGTTCCCAAGGTTCGGCCCCCATCCGTCGTTTCACGTTTTCCTGTATGTTCTGCCAGGCCGGAAGAGCGCGAGCGAACTGAGCTTTGCCGTTCGCGGCGAGTTGCAGCCGCCACTCCCGCCTGTCCTTCCCACGCCGCTTGGTGATCCAACCTTGACGCCTCATGATCTCGAGCGTGCGCGTCAAAGTGGTGCTATCCATGGCCAGGATTCTCCCCAACTCGCCCTGCGTGATTTCCCCGGTAAACGACAACGCCTGCAGAATCGTGAATTGCGTTGAACGCAGGCCAAAGGGACGCAGGGCCTCCTCATAAAGCTGGGTCAACGCACGGGCCGCCCGGCGAAGGGTGGCGCACGCGCATGGAAGCTTCGGAAGTACAGATTTGTTCATTAAACAATTAGATGTATATGCATCTAATCGGCGGTTCTATTTTTTTGAGAAGTTCCGTCGCGCGGGAATGCGCCGACGCCAAAAACGACTATTGCTTTTTATTCAGGAACCGAACCCGGCGGTGCGGCAGGACTTCCGGTTTCACGTCGTCGTACTTGAGAAAGCTCATTGAACCGTCGACTTCCAGCACGCCAATGGCTACATCCTTCGGGCTGGAGATGCTGTGCTCGCGCAGGGCGCGCTCCAGTTCGTCCATGCTGACGTGTTCTTTCGCCATGTGAGCTTCGATAATCGTGCCATCGTGGATCAGCATCGACGGCTGTCCCTGGACGAACTTGCGGAAGTTGCGATTCATGCCCGACAGGTTGGCGACAAGATGATTAAGCGCGAAAAGAGTGATCGCGGCAACCGCGCCCCCACCGATCGACGTGTCCGGCCCGTCATCGCGTTTTGGACGGAATTGCTCAGCAGAAGCAGTAGCGTGAGGTCGAACGGTGTCATCTGTCCGACTTCGCGCTTACCGGATAGGCGTACGCCAATCAGTACCAGCAGGTAAACGATCGCCGTGCGGACCACGATCTGGCCCAGCGCGATCAGCGGATGCGGGAAGAACATGATTCTTCATACCTCAGCGCGCGAGGCATGACTATTAGCTGCGCGGGTGCACAAAGAAAAAGGCCTGCCGCAGCAGGCCTTTTTTTCGAACGGGCAGTCTAGCTAATTCGAGCTGGTTTGCACCGGTGTAGGCGCGTTCTTTGGCGTGCTTAAGTAGCCGGTGACCTTATTCTTGTCGGCAGTGAAAACGACGATTTCGTACAGATTACGGTCCCGACCCGTGTAGAACTGCATCGGTTCGGACACAGTGCGGTCTTTCTTTTCGATGGTCCGGTCGTCCGCAATCACGTTCAGGCTAAAGCGGCCTTTCTTGGCATCCACCTTTTTCAGCTGCAGACTCACGGTCCCAACCGGCGTCGGTTTCGATCCCTTGTTAAGCGTGAACTCGTAGTAGTTGCGGTCGCCCTTATGCTTCAGGTATTCCAGATCCGACTGCGTATGCGCAATCAGCCCGCTTTGTACTCCGAGGTCGCCCACGGCGTGGTCGAGTTTAGCCTTGGTCGCGTCGAGGTCGGTACGCGTAGTGGCAATCTCACCTTTTGCGCCGGTGAGATCGGTTTTGACGCCTCCCACTTCTGTTGCAACGTTCGAGATATTCGAACTCAGCAATTTCTCCGAAGCCTCTTGTTGCCGGCGAAGTTCGGCCGTGCGAGTCGAAACGTCCTTCTGCGTTTGTCCAAGCTTGGCTGCCAGCGCTTTCGCCTCAGCCTCGACATTCGCTTGGGTGATCCCCAGCTTCTTCATGATCGCTTCGTTGTGCGCGGCAGCATCATCAGCCGCCTGCTTCTGCGCCGTCTCAAGAGCGCCAAGACGCGTGTACAGCGAATACATGAGAATCGAAGATCCGATGACGAAGAGGATTCCCACGGCCAGCAGCACGTTCCGTAACGTGTGGCTTTCTTGCATCGGTTCGTAAGCTGTTTCCTGATCTTGCATCTTTAACCTTCTCCTGGAGGAATCGCGACCATTGTTCAGCAGCATCTAACATTTCGTCAACACCGATACTACATCGAAGAGCGTTCGGTTTGCGCTCTGCTGCCCCAAAAAGCTCACCCGAAGCGGGGTTCGGCACGACACTTGCACAATACTGCAGGTAGTTGTTCCCCAATCGTAACCGCGTCTGAGAGGGCCGGGCCATAAGCAGCACACAACCAGCGGCTTAGGCCATGCAGTCAGGGCTAAAAGGCAGCTGGAGGTGCATAGGCCCAATCAACTTACGGTGCCAACGGTGAGAACACAGATTCCAACAGAAAGTCGCAAAGTCATACAGCAGGTCTTATGCGTAAGTCAGCAATAATCGCTATCTTAGTTTTATCCGCCATTTCTATCGCCGGAGCTCAGAACTCTGGAAGCGTTACATCTAGTACTGCCCTTAACCACGCAACCGCGCGACGCGTGATCCATATTGTTTCGCCCGCTTTTGGAGAGAATCTGGAAGGAACTTCTGTTTCGATTCGTTACGAGGTGAACTCGACCAAACGAACCTCGGCACGCCCCACCATGTTCCGAATTCAGATGGATTCTCAACCGCCGGTCGAGACGACTGAAACCGCGTATACATTCGACTCCTTGGCGCCCGGGCCGCACGACGTCACCGTCGAACTCCTCGACTCGAGGAACCGCCCCCTCGCCTCATCGCTCGTCAAGACCAGCTTTGTGTCTGCGGTGCCCGACACAAATTCCACCGCCGAACTCGTCGTGGAACCGATGTTGCCACCGAGTCTGCAAAAAGTGGCTATGTTTCTCCCGCAAGCCGCCGCACCCATCGATCCAGGTGACGGAAGCGCTGAAATGCCGCTGCTGAGCGTCATCGGACTAGGCGTCCTGGTTGGCGGAATGGTTTCGGCGATGAAGACTCGTACTTAGGAATTTCATAAGCTTCTTCTACGCTGAAATCCGCGATATTCGCGGTCTTCTCCCTTACCGGCGCACGCATCTTATTGAATGCATGCCACCGCGAGACGCAGCTCGTGCGCGACGAAGAAGACGGCAAGCTTCGCGAAATCCCAGCAAAGCTACGAAACCGCTGGCTGAGCAATCTCCTACACGTTTAGCGGAAACTCCGCCTGACGGCGACGTGCTAAAAAGAGCATCTACCTGGCTCGACCAACGCTGGCATCTATCTCTTCTCGTCCTCCGCTCGCATTTTCGCTCTAAACAGATCCGACAGCGCTGGGTATCACTCCTCTTCATCCTGCTTGGTGCGGGCCTGCTCACCTACGTGGTTTCGCAATACGCGGAAATGTACCGCAGCCAGAAAGACATGGCCGCACAATGGACCGCGCAGGAACGTCCGGCAAATAATGCCGCGATTGACCCCGCCCTTACCCGGTTGATCATTCCTAAGATCAATCTGGATTCCTTCGTAGTCGAAGGAACCTCGCAAAGAGCGCTGCTCCGGGGACCGGGCCGTCTAAAGAATTCGGCCGAGCCGGGCCAGCCCGGGAATGTGATCATCAGCGCGCATCGCGATACTTTCTTCCGCCACGTCTTCGAACTCGCGAAAGGCGATCAGGTAGAAGTGCAACACGGCGGCAAAACAGCGGTCTACGAGGTCACCGAGAAGAAGATCGTCGATCCCGACGATGTGGAAGTGCTACGGCAGACAAAAGATCCTCGGCTCACACTCATTACTTGCTATCCCACCTACTACATTGGTCCTGCGCCGCAGCGGGCCATCGTGATCGCAAAACTGGTCTCCCTGCAGGATTCAGCCCGCGCTTCAGCCTCGCAGGCCGGCGCCCACTGAACTAAAGCAGTCAGCTCGCATCTCGTCCTCTAGAATAAGAATCGTGAAGGTGTGGGACACAGTCGTCGTTGGCGGCGGCATCATTGGACTCTCGCTCGCGCTCGAACTCCGTCGCCATGGGCAGAGCGTGATCGTCCTCGACGCCAGCCAGCCCGGACGCGAGGCATCGTGGGCCGCCGGCGGTATGCTCGCCGCGCGCGATCCCGAGACAAAGCCTGTGTTGCGGGAACTCGCAATCGCCAGCGCAGAGATCTATCCCGAGTTCATACACCAGATCCAGGACGAATCAGGAACGCCCGTTGACTTTCGCGCTGACGGAGCCATCCGGTTTCTTCTCCCCAAGGAACTCGCCAGTTGTGCGCTCCCACTGCTGACGGAAATCGAGCTACGCGGGTTGGAACCGAATCTTGGCTACGCGGCTCCCGCCGTTTTCCTTGAGGAAAGTTGCGTCGATCCGCGGTTGCTGCTCCCGGCCCTGGTCGAAGCGGCAAAGCATCATGAAGTCGACATCGCCTCAGGTGCCGAGGTGCAGGAGATCGAAGTAGTCAATGATCGCGCTATCGCCGCCATCACTACGAAAACTCGATACCCGGGCGCCGCGATTGTGAATTGTGCTGGCGCATGGTCGGCGCAAATCGGTCCATTGAGAATCCCCACCCGCCCGGTGAAGGGGCAGATGCTGGCCTTGGCTCCCTTGGTGACTCCAGCGAATTTAACTACTCCGAAGCGACTGGTTCACCACGTCGTTCGCGGAGACGTCTACATCATCCCTCGCGGCGACGGAAGAATCGTCGTAGGTTCCACATCCGAAGACGCCGGTTTTAATAAGCGAGTCGACGCGCCCACCATCCAGAACCTGCATCAGTCGGCAGCAAATCTGGTGCCAGCAATCGGCGAAGCACGCATTCTGGAAGACTGGGCTGGATTGCGCCCGGGTACGCCGGACGGCCTGCCTATCCTCGGGCGCACCGAGATCGACGCCTACTACGTTGCGACCGGTCATTTTCGCGACGGAATCTTGCTGGCGCCTATCACTGCGAAGGTGATGTCACGTCTGATTCGCGGGGAGGACCCTGAACTCGACATCTCGCATTTTCGTCTGAACCGATTTCAGACTAGCGAAACCATGCAGGCGAAGTAGAATAAAAGCATTCCACCCCGTAAAGGTGTCGTCGTAGCGAGGGTCGAGCAGAGGCGCAATCATGTTCTGCAATTCCTGCGGCACGCATATACAAGCCGGACAAACTGCCTGTCCTTCCTGCGGCAAAGCAACCTGGACTCCAGCCGTTGGCAACACCACGCCCGGCGTCGCTCCCCTCATCGCGAACCGCGTAGCGCAGCATGTGAATACACTCGGCATTCTCTGGATCATCTACGGAGTGCTGACCGCCATCGGCGGCCTCGTGATGCTGCTGATCGCCAACGCGTTCTTTGGTCCCTGGATGCAGGGCCAGGAAACACCCATGCCTCCCTTCATTCGTCCGATGATCGGCTTCATCGGCACGCTCCTGGTGATCACCGCTCTGGTACGCTTGCTCGCCGGATGGGCTCTCTACGCAAAACAAAGTTGGGGACGAATCCTCGCTCTGATCCTTGGATTCCTGTCGCTCATCGATTTCCCGTTTGGCACCGCCATCGGCATCTACACCATCTGGGTGCTGCTCTCGCATGGAGCCGAACAGCAATACCATCAGCTCGCCTACGCGCGATGAGCCGTCCTTCACGATGAACAAACCTTTTTTTCGGCGCGTCGCGGACGAGATGCTGGATCACGAAACCGCGCGCCAGATCACCGAGCAGGAAGAAGCAATCGCCCGGAATCCTGACTGGGCCGAAGGCTACTATCACCTCGCACAACTGCTACGCGTGCAGCAGAAACCTCTAGAAGCCAAACGTCAGCTATTGATCGCGCTCGAGAAAAAACCTCTCTTAACCGATGCCCACATCGCGCTTGGGGAACTTCTCATCGCGGAAGGCGAATTCGATCGTGCGCACGAACACGCGGAAATCGCAGCCCAACTGGGCAATCGGCGCCTGCTGGAGCAGATGGAGAGAAACAGCAGTCGTTAGTCGTTGGTCGTTGGCCTCTTCTAGACCGCGCAGCTTGGCCGCTTGAGGTTTGTCTCCCTGCTACTAGCTACCAGCTATCCCATCATCGAAGCTGTTGACCAACGACCAGCGACGACCGACCAAAGACTAATTTATACTTCCCTGTTTGCTTCCACAGCACTCATCGCATTCGCGAAAGTGAGGATTCCATGGCTACAGCCGCCGTCAGTTATGCTCGCGAGAATCAGAAACGCTTCCTTGAGGAACTAAAAGAACTGCTGCGCATTCCCAGTGTCAGCACCATGGACGAACACAAGAACGACGTCCAGAAGGCCGCCGACTTCGTGGCCAGTGAACTCAAGCGCATTGGTTTCGAGCACGTCGAAGTCATCCCTAGCTCCGGTCATCCCATGGTCTATGCCGACTGGCTGCATGCGTCTGGCAAGCCTACAGTGCTGTGCTACGCGCATTACGACGTGCAGCCACCCGATCCCATTGAAGAATGGACCACGCCTCCCTTTGAGCCAACCGAGCGCAACCAGAACATCTACGCGCGCGGCGCCGTCGACGACAAGGGCCAGCTGTGGATGCAGGTGAAGGCATTTGAATCGCTCTTCCGCTCCGGCAATGGCAAGTTGCCTATCAATGTGCGCATTCTCTTCGAAGGCGAAGAAGAAGTTGGCGGCGAAGCCATCGCCGAATACATCCGCAAGCATGGCGATAAGCTGAAAGCCGACTTCGCGCTCGTGAGCGACACGGAACTCTTTGCCCCGGAACTGCCGACCCTGTGTGTTGGCTTGCGCGGCCTCGTATACACCGAACTCGAAGCCGTTGGCGCAATGACCGATCTGCACTCTGGCGTTTACGGCGGCGCTGCTCCGAATCCGCTGGAAGCGCTGTCACGAATCATCTCCAAGCTCAAAGATGACAGCGGACGCATCCTGATTCCCGGCTTCTACGACGACGTACAGAAGCCCACCGACGCCGAGTTGAAAGCCTGGAAGTCGCTGCCCTTCGACGAAGAGCACTATCGCAAAACAGAAGTCGGATCCAACGTGCTAACCGGCGAGCCCGATTATTCCGTACTCTACCGCACCTGGGCGCGTCCAACGCTTGAAGTGCACGGCATGCCGGGCGGCTTTGTTGCCCCCGGCGCAAAGACCGTGATTCCGGCGAAAGCATCGGCGAAGATCTCCATGCGCCTCGTGCCAAATCAGAATCCCGACGACATCCTGAAGAAGTACGAAAACTTCATCAAATCGATCACGCCCAAGGGCATCCAGATCAAGATCAAAGTGCACAGCAAGGGCGAGGCGATTGTCGTCGGCACCGACAACAAGTACATCAAGGCCGCGACGGAAGCACTTCACGACGTCTTCAAGAAGGACACGGTCTACATCCGCTCAGGCGGATCCATTCCCATCGTGACCGACTTCGAAAACGTGCTGCAGATTCCTTCGGTGATGATGGGCCTGGGCCTGCCCGACGACAATCTGCACGCGCCCAACGAGAAGTTCCACATCCCGAACTTCTACCGCGGGATCGAGTCGATCATCAACTTCTTCCATCGTCTAGCGGCGTAGCGATCTCGCCTGCTCAACCACCACTCGCGTGGCGCAGCCAACCCTGCCCTGAGCGCAGTCGAAGGGTCGGCTGCGCTTCCGAGCGCACCGAGGATTCAACTACCACTAGACTTCTGGATTTTGTCATTTCGAGCGACTGGCCGCCGTTGCTTTTCGCGATCCTGCCTTTGGATCGCGCGGCCAGGAGTCGAGAAACCTTGCGGTTTTCTTGCCCTCGGCGACCAAAGTAGCCGCGGAGCGGCGGCATTCGTAAGCCCAGACCGTAAGGTCTGGGTCATGTAGCGGAAAATCCACAAGCCCCGTAGGGGCGACACAACTGTAAAGATGCCCCAAGCACGGCCTCGACACGTTTCAGAGATTCGTTAACTTCACGCTTCTTCGCCCTGCCATCTCTGCCGCAATCTCCGCCTTCTGCTCAGGAGATAAAGCTCGCTCTGCAGCAGGAAACAGAACTTGATCTTCCACCTGGATATGCTGCGGATAGATTTCTGCGAGCTTCGCTACCGCATCTCTGAATTGCGCGAAATCCCCTGACGATAGTTCTTCCGCGCCCAGCCAGAGTGTCCCCAACTCATCGACTTGTCTGTGCAACGCATCCGCTTCGCGATGATCGCGCTCGAGCGCATCGACTCTCTCCAGCGCGGTCTTCAACTCCTCGTCCCCAACCGATCGCAATCTCGGGAATAACGACTCTTCCTCGTCCGCCGTGTGCTTCGGCGCAGAATCGCGAAAGTATCGCAGCGCGAGATCAAGTGCTCGGCGGCGTTGGTCATCCAGTCGCGGCCCTCCTGCTGCAACCGCCTGTAACGAACGCAGAAACATCTCGATACGCCGATGGCAGTCGGAGAGAAGTCCCGTTGGGTCTGAGAAATTGTGAGCAGTGGCACCAATCTGAACCGGCATGTCTACTACTTAGATTACGGAACCAGCCTCGGCTATGACAAAAGTCCGGTTTAATCGAGGTCAACTCGTATGTATCTAAGGTTAACTCTCCCTCCACCCTCGCCCGATATTCCCTCCGACTTCCCTTGCCTCCCTGCACCATTCGCGCTACAGTTGACCTTGCTCTAGTGGTTCTCCCTTCCTCTTCTTTCCCGCCATGCAATTGGTTTATTTGTCGTGTCTTGCGAAGTTGCTGCATTGGATGTGCAACATACCGTAGTTTCCACAGATAAGCCCCAATATGTGGTGTTTATATGGTTGACGCACGCCCCCTGCCCCGCTAGATTTATCGAGACTTCGGAGTTACGCAGCCACAGCTTTCCCAGCCAAGGTGGCGGCCATCCGAACAACGATGCAGGCTCTGGCGGGCTTGCAGACAGGCCTGGTCGAGCGGGTGGCCCATTCAAGCCTTTTGTTGGCTTGAGTGGGGTGATCACTTTCCCATCCTTAACTGGACGACCGGGTTCTTGTCCGGTAGCTGTGGATTGGGCAAGATGCATCGTGGTTCCGTCTGCGCATCCCTCGTGCGCCGGCGAACGCAACGGCCATAAGGAGTCACATTGCTGAAACTTAAGAAGTTACAGATCCTTGGCTTCAAGTCGTTCTGTGACCGCACGGAACTGAAGTTCCAGGGCGAAGGCGTCGCGGGCATCATCGGCCCCAACGGATGCGGCAAATCCAATATCGCCGACGCTATCGCCTGGGTGCTGGGCGAGCAGTCCGCCAAAACCCTTCGCGGATCTCGCATGGAAGATGTGATCTTCGCCGGCACGCGCGACCGCAAGCCCAACGGCATGGCCGAAGTCTCGCTGACGATGATCGATCCCGACGCCTACGAGGGAGCAGACGTCGCGGAGCCTGAGATCGAAATTGTCGACGAAATGCCCGGCGACTGGGACGAAGCCAGCCTGCGCACCAAGGCCGAGCACGAAACAGACGAGTACACCGAAGACGTACGCCCCGGACAGACCGAAGAAGTCCCGGGAGAAGTAAAAGGCCACTAGCGAGACCCAGCCCGCTGAAACCGCAGATGCCTCTGTCCGAGCCCACTTGATTCGCCCGCTCCCGACGCGCCCGAAGCTTCGACCACCGAAGCGCATAACTTGCATTCGGCTGTCGTTCTCAAGATTCGTCGTCGCAAATTCAATCGCACCACCTTTAAGAAGGGCGAGATTGTCGTCACGCGCCGCCTGTTCCGGTCGGGCGAGAGCGAATACTTGCTCAATGGCAAGCTCTGCCGTCTGCGCGATATTCAGGACATCTTCATGGGCACCGGTCTCGGACCGGAGTCGTACGCGATCATCGAGCAGGGTCGTATCGGTCAGATCCTGAGCAGCAAGCCCACCGATCGCCGGGCGATCATCGAAGAAGCCGCCGGCATCACCAAGTTTAAAACGAAGAAGCGCCTCGCCGAAGCGCGCCTCGAAGAAGCCAAGCTGAACCTCTCGCGCCTCAACGACATCTTCGACGAAGTCACGCGCCAGATGAATTCCCTGAAGCGCCAGGCTGCCAAGGCCGAGCGTTTCGCCAAGCTGCGCGACGAGATGCGTGCCAAGCTGCGCCTCGTCCTCGCCAGCAAATGGACCGCCCTGCAAGGCGAGCGCGCCGAGATCGAAACTCTGCTGAACCAGTTGGCCGAAGAGATCCGCGTCAAATCCGAGCAGGTGCAGTTGCTCGAAGCCGAAGTCGCCGAGCGCATGCAACGCGGTTACGTCGTCGAGAACGAAGCGCGCGAGACTCGCGAACGCCTCAGCAACATCACGCGCGAGAACGATCGCCTCCTCAATCGCCAGAAGAACAACGAAGAACGCTGTGTCGAACTCGAGGCGCGCGTAGCCGCGTCGGCCAACGAGATCGCCGGAGCCGAAGAACGCCGCAGTGCACTTGCGCAGGAATGCGAGTCCAATCGCCAGACTCTCGCCAGCGCCGACGCCGATGTTGCCGCCGCGCAAGAGCAGGCGCGTATCCGTCAGGATGAAGCGCGCGCGGCCGCCGCGAACCTCAGTGAAGTCGAGCGCCAGCAGGAACAGCGCCGCGTCACGGTGATGCAGGCCGTCGCCGAGGAATCCGGTGTGCGCAGCGAAATAGCCAAAGCCACCGAGCAGATCGCCGGTTACGATCGCGAGTCGTCTCGCCTCGCAGCAGAACTTGCAGCCGCCAACGCACAAGTGGAAGCCTTTGGTGCGCAACGCGGACAGATCGCCTTCCAGTTTGAGTCTTCTTCCGGACAGGTAACGACTCTGCAAACGATGATCGATGCCACGCGGCAGTCGCTGTTAGAGAAGCGAGCAGCAGAAGCCGAGTCGAAACATCGCCTCGATGGACTTCGCGCAGAGTTTGCCACCGCGCTCGGAAAGAGGGCTTCGCTCGAATCCGTCATCGCCGAGCACGGCTATTCCACCGATTCAGTTCGTCGACTCTTCCAGTCCGGCGCGATGATCGCAGGATCGACGCCAGCAGGTGTACTCGCCGACTTCCTCGAAGTCGAAGACCGCTACGAACACGTGGTCGATGACTTCCTTCGCGATGAACTGAACTATGTCGTGGTGAAGTCTTGGGATGCCGCCGAAAACGGGCTGCAACTCCTGCGCAGCGACGTCGAGGGACGTGCGACCTTCCTCGTTCATCCCGAAGACGCACAAGCGAAGTTCTCGTTTATTCCGGGCGAAGCTGTGACCAGCGAATCGATGCGCCGCGATACGGTACTTCCTCTGAAGCAGTGCATCCGCGTACTCGACGGATTTGGCAAATCGCTCGAAGTGATCCTTCCCAAGCTGCGCGACGGTTACATCGTCGAAGATCCCAAAATTGCGCGTGATCTCGCCCTCGAGAATCCTGATGCCTTCTTCCTCGCAGCCACCGGCGAATGCTTCCACAACGTAACTGTCACCGGCGGCAAGCAGCGCGCCGAGGGTCCGCTCGCCATGAAGCGCGAACTGCGCGACATCGCCCGCCAGGTTGCTGAACTTGAAAACACCCTGCGAGAAGAGGAACGCCGCTCCGCCCTGCTGACTCGAGAGATCGGCGAGCTTACCGGAACGCTCGAACGCCTCGAAGCCGAAAAGCGTGAAGCCGATCGTCAGGCGATGACCTCCGGTCACTCACTGAAGCAACTCGATTCCGAAATGGCGCGTACCCGCGAGCGTCTCGCTACCTACGAGCGCGAACTGCAGCAAGTCGCTTCCGCGCGGGCCGCGAAAGAAAGCTTCATCGGCGAAAAGCAGCAATTGTTGACATCTTGCGAACAGCGTCGTCAGGAGATCGAGCGCGGCATCGCCGAAGCTCAGGAGAGCCTGGCTGGCCTACGCATTGCGCGCGAAGCCGCAGCGCAGACCGCGTCAGAAATGATGGCTCAGGTCGCGGCGCTCGAAGAGCGTCGCCGTGGCGCGGCAGTGAGCCTGCAACGCATCGAATCGATGCTGAAAGAAGTAGGCACTCGCATCGAAGCTCTCCGCGCACAATCGGACTCCGCTGCGGCAGAATCGCAGCAGCGTGCGGCCGAAAACATTCAGATCGCCGAGCAGACAACCCAACTCATCGCCGAGCGCGAGCAACTCGAAGTCCGCGTGGCCGAACTCCAGGCTGAATCCGAGACCGTTCGCGCTCGCATCGCCGAAATCGAAGAAGGCCTGAAAAGCGAGCGTCAGCTTCTAGATCAGAGCCGCGACCGCCGCGGCGAACTCGGCGCACATGCCGGCAAGCTTGAATCGGACTCCATCCACATGGGCGAGACTTCGGTCGCTGAACTCGGCCAGCGTCCCGAGGAATTAATCGCCGATGAGACACTCCAGATCATCGCTGGCGACGAACTCGCCCTTCAGGACGAAGAATACCGCCAGATGCGCGCTCGCCTTGACGCGATGGGTCCGGTGAATATGATGGCGCTCGAGGAGTACAAGGAAACCGCCGAGCGTCATGAATTCCTCGACACGCAGCGCAAGGACCTCCTCGACTCAATCGAGAATACGCAGAAGACCATCAAGGAAATCGAAGTCGTCTCGCGCCAAAAGTTCGAACAGGCCTTCGCGGCAATCAACACCAATTTCACCGCAACCTTCAGCAAGCTCTTCGGCGGCGGCACGGCTTTCATGCGCCTCACCGACGAGGAGAACGCCTACGAGAGCGGCATCGACGTGGTCGCCTCGCCTCCGGGCAAAAAGTTGCAAAACGTCTTGCTGCTCTCCGGTGGCGAGAAGGCGCTCACCGCCCTCTCGCTGCTGGTCGGCATTTTCCAATTCGCACCCAGCCCGTTCTGCATCCTTGACGAAGTAGACGCACCGCTCGACGAAGCGAACATCGGACGCTTTACGCAACTTGTGCGCGAGATGAGCGCGGGCACGCAGTTCATCATCATCACCCACAGCAAGAAAACGATGAGCATCGCTCCGGCGCTATACGGCGTCACCATGCAGGAACCGGGGGTTTCCAAGCTGGTCTCCGTGCGCTTCAACGAGAGTGAATCGCAACCAGCCGCGATGACGGCGTAAATCCGCGTGGGGTGTTACTCGACCGAGCCGAGGTAATGTTCCGCTGGAACGCTGCGCAGCCGTTCCGCTGCCGCTTCCGGCGTGATATCGCGCTGCGGCGTCGCCAGCAGCTCGTATCCCACCATAAATTTCTGCACGGTTGCCGATCGCAATAACGGCGGAAGATAGTGCGCGTGGAAATGCCACTCCGGATGCTGCTGGCCATCCGTCGGCTTCTGATGGAATCCCATCGTGTAGGGGAACGACACTTCGAACAGGTTGTCGTAGCGCGTTGTAATCTGGCGGAGGATGTCAGCAAGTGCTTTGCGCTCGACGTCCGATAATTCGTCCATCGTAGTAATGTGCCGTTTGCTCAGTAGCATCGTCTCGAACGGCCACACTGCCCAGAAGGGCACGACCACCACAAAGCCGTTGTTCTCGCAAACAACGCGCTCCCCGAGCTTTGTTTCGAGTGCAGTGTAGTCGCAAAGCAGGCAACGCCCGTGTTCGGCGACATACGCCCCCTGCATCTGCTCTTCGCGCGCAGGAACATTCGGAACATTGGCATTCGCCCAAATCTGGCAGTGCGGATGCGGATTGCTCGCGCCCATCATCGCGCCACGATTTTCGAAAATCTCTACATAATTGATCCAGGTTTGGGAACCGAGCGAGGCGTATTCCTCCGCCCACACATCAACCACGTTTCTGATCTCAGCCAGCTTCATCCGCGGGATCGTCAGATCATGCCGCGGGGAAAAGCAGACCACTCGCGACACACCCGGTTCGCTCCGCGCAACCAACAACTCCGATTCCCGCACACACACGTCCGCAGTCTCCGCAATCAGCGCGGGGTAGTCATTATCGAAGGCAAATGTGCTCGCGTATGCAGGGTTCTTCACGCCACCGGCCCGCGTATTGCCGGGACAAAGATAGCAATTCGGATCGTACGCGGGCTGCGCCTCACTCGACGCGCGTTCGACTCTTCCCTGCCATGGGCGCTGCGTTCGTTGCGGAGACACCAATACCCAATCGCCGGTCAGCGGATTCAGCCGGCGGTGCGGTGTGTTAGTTAGTTTTGCCAGGTCCATGAATCAGCAGTTCGACTCAGCGCTCGCTTGCGGCTCAGAACTGCGTCTTGAAGGCGCGCGCCTCTTCGAGTGTAACGCGTTGTTTCTGCCGATACGAGATATTCGCCATATGCGCCGCCACCGCTGACCGGTATCCGATCTCCACCGGAGCGTTCGGAGTCTTGCGCGTGCGCACGCAATCAATCCAGTTCGCCATGTGATCCTGATTCTGCGACTCGCCCGCGAGCGCAGCGCCGTTTGGCCGGTTCACTTTTTCCGGATAGTAGCGAACGCTCTGCACTGAGCGCCCAGTCACCATATCGTTGGTGCCCCACAAGTGCTCGATACTTCCATCACTCCCGAGAATGCGTTCACCTAATCCGAAGTGGTTGTTGCTGAAAGTGGACTGCCACGTCACCACCTTGCCGGGGAAGTTGAGCGTCACCGCGATCGTGTCCGGCACCTGGCGGCCATCTTTTTCCGAGAAAACTCCTCCCGACATGTATGCCGATTCAGGCACTGGCAGATCGAGCGCGGTCATGATCCACGCAATCTGGTGCACCATGTTCTCGGTCACATTGCCGCCCGAGAACTCCCAAAACAATCGCCAGTTGATGAATTTGTTCGCGTCGAACCCGTGATCGGGACGTCCATTCAGGAATGCCTTCCAGTTCACGTTCTGCGCATTACAATCAGCCGGGATCGGCCGCACCCACTGTCCTTGCCCGTGCGGTGTATTGCGGCTCATCCACGATTCCACCTGCGTCACATTCCCGACAATCCCCTGCTTGAGCCAATCTCGCGCATCTGCCAGTGAGCCTGAACTCTCGTGTTGCAATCCAATCTGCACCACGCGGTCCGACTTCTTCGCCGCCGCCAGGCACTCCTCGGCCTCAGCGATCGACCACGTCATTGTCTTTTCGGAGTAGAGATCCTTCCCCGCTGCAAGCACATCCACGAAATGCAGTTTATGAATGTGAAGCGGGCTCGCAACGATCACCGCATCAATGTCCTTGCGCTCCAGCAAACGCCGATGATCGTCGAGAACGTCAATCCCGGGAGCCATCTGCTTCGCCTGCTCGCGATGAAGGCTGTATATATCGGCGATAGCAACCAGTTGCGCATTCGGAACCTGCTGTACCTGCTTCAACAGCTCCTGCCCGCGCCCGCCCACACCAATCATGCCAACCCGCACTCGATCATTCGCGCCAAGAACTCTCGCAGGCGAAAACGCCGCCAGGGCAACTGTCCCCAGCGCGGCCTGCTTCACAAACTCTCGTCGAGTGCTGTCGGCCATTCCCTCTCCTTCTGATTGTTCCTATTGATTCACACCGCTGGCAAGAAACCCGCCGTCGACACACAGGATTTCGCCGGTCACGAAAGAAGCAGAATCCGATGCGAGGAATATCGCTGCTCCCGCAAGCTCTTCGACTTTGCCAAATCGCTTCATCGGCGTACGCAGGATGAATTCCTGTCCACGCGCACTTCCGTCGAGCAGTTTCTGGTTGAGCGGCGTCGGAAATACCCCGGGCGCAATTGCGTTTACACAGACGCCATACGGCGCCCACTCGATTGCCAGCGACTTGGTAACGAAGCCACCGCAGACTTGCTCGCGCTGTACGCCGCAACTTCCATCAGTGAAACGAACGAAGAAAGTGAGGCAATGTTGATGATCCTCCCATAGCGACGCTCGATCATGTGGCGTCCAAAGATCTGGCAAGCTCTCAAGGTCCCGGTCAGATTCGTCTCCATGATCTGGTTCCAGTCTTCCTCGGAGAAATCGAGCGTCGGGGCTCGCTTTGTACGTCCGGCGCAGTTCACCAGAATTTCCACGCTGCCAAACTTCTTGACGGCAGCTTCCAACAATTGATCGACGGACTTCCGCTCACCCACGTCGCTGGTGATCCCCAGCGTTTTCCCGCCGCGCTCCTCGATTTCCGCAGCGACCGTCTCCACTTGCTCTTTGCGCCGCGATGTCGCGATCACATTTGCGCCCGCGTCTACATAGCCGAGTGCGATCGCCCGTCCGATTCCTGAAGTTCCGCCGATGACCACCGCTGTCTTTCCGGTTAATTCAAGTCCTTTGAACGCCATTCGTTCTTCTTTCCACTGCTGAGTTACAAAGCACCCGCCTTTTGCAACTGTTCCTTCATGCCCAGCCCAACTTCTGCGTGTGGACTCCTCCGGCGTTCCCGTACCGTGCCAGTGCGTTTCCAGACTCACCGCATACCGATACCCGTCGCGCTTGAGCGCCTTGAACTGCCCAACCCAATCGATGATCCCCGTCCCCATCGCCGCCCACTCGTATTTACCATCTGCTGCCTTCACTACATCTTTGCAGTGACAGTGACCGATGCGCGCCTTGGGCAACAAGTCATATCCATTCGGATACGTTACCTCTCCCGTCGTCGCAGCATTCCCCGGATCCCAATTCAGAAAAAAGTTTGGCGCCGTCACCTCAGCCAGAACTTTCGCCGCCTCGGCGCCGTTCGCCGTGTTGCAGGACATTTCATTTTCCAGCACCAGGATCACGCCCTCGCGCGCAGCCTTCGCCGCGGCCTGCCGCAGCTTTTCATTCATCGCAGCACGATAAGGCGTCTGATCCTCCAGCCGCCAAAAATCAAAGCAGCGCACGCGATCGGTCTGAAACGCCTTCGCCAGCGCGATGCTTCGCTCCAGCACTTCGTCCTGCTGATCAAACGTGAAGTCTGCATGAAACTGGTCGCGCTTCGGACTGAATTTCGACGTCGGCGCGCCCGGCCAATCCACCTTGAACAGCGGACTCGCAATATCCGTCACTCGCAGCTTGTATTTCTCCAGGATCTTGCGCGCTTCGTCCACTTCTTTCGCATCGAGATTCAGTACATTCTTGTTCCACATGCCGCGAATCTCGATCCACTGCAGTCCGAACTCACGCGCCACCACCTCGCAGGCCCGCCCAAAATCTTGCGAGACCTCGTCATTGATCACCGCAATGCGAAATGGCGAGCTCATAGCGCAAGCCCCGCCTTCTGCAGATACTGCTTGCTAACCTCCGCCGATTGCCTCGGCGTGTGCGTTCCATCCGTCGGACCATCGAGTTCGACAATCGCCCACCCGCGAAACTTGACGCGATTCAGCGCCCTCAACACAGCAGTCAGATCCACATTGCCCTGTCCCAACTCCGCAAACTGATAGTCACGCTTCGCGCCAGCCGCAGCCGCCAACGGCTTCACATCTTTCAGGTGCAGGAACAGCAGTCGGTCGCTGTACTTCAAAATCGCTTTCGCGGGATCGCCGCCACCTTCGAAATAATGTGCGATATCCAGTTCCAGCTTCACATAGCGCGCATCGGACGCCTCCATGACCCGATCCACTTCCTCCGGCGTCTGTCCCATCGCTCCCATGTGATTGTGATAGCCCAACGGAATCCCCAGATCAGCAGTCTGCTTCCCCAGGTCCGTCAGCATCTGTCCGAGTCGCTTGTAGTCAGCGGCAGTCGGGGCATGCTTCGGTTTTTTATCGATAATCTGCAGATACAGTCCGCCCGCGTCTCTTAGGAACCGGCAATTCGACACATGATGTGCCACCGCTGCCGCCGCATCCGGAGCATCCACATCCAGATCGCCACTCGACAGCGCCACAAACTGCATCGAGTGCGCCGCCAGCAAATCCCGCACCTTCTGCGGACTCCCAAATTCCTCTATGCAGTTCGACCGGAGCTGTATGCCCTTGTAACCGACCGCTGCAATGTCATCGATCGCCTGCCCATCATTCCCTCCCCAGGTGATGGCCGCATAGCCAATACGAATGTCCGCCGCTGCGGGCGTGATCTTCGTATCAAAATACGCAAGATTCATCGGTGGATAGAGCGGCCTCGGAAGCAGTGCCTGCGCGCCCGGCACCGTCCCTGCGATCGCCGCACCACCCGCCGCACTCAGACCAGCTAGAAACTTACGTCGCGAGATCCGCAACATGATTCCTTCTTCGCTCCAGCCTTCCACCCAGCACGATAAATGCTCCCCAGCTGCACTCGGAAGTTAAGAAGTGTTACGCCGTGCGTTTAGAAAGTCACGAAAAGTGTTTCCGCCGAACAAGTCATCCGGCCAGCGATTCTATCGAAAGTCCGCCACCGTCTGTCGATTTCCTCCCGCTTCGGTCCGAACCGTAATCAATGTACTATCACTTCATTGCACTCTGTACGGTGCGCTGGCTATACTGGCTTTCCCCAGAGGCAGACGTGGAGTTCTATGCATTCGACAACGCATACTATCAACGCCTTAGGACTGGCGATCCTGAGACGGAACGCCACTTTGTCTCCTATTTCAGCGATCTCATTCTGATCAAGCTGCGTTCGCGTCTGCTTCCCAGCGATACCATCAAGGAAATTCAGCAGGAGACCTTCGCGCGCGTCCTCGTCACCCTTCGCAAGAATGGCGGCCTGGAAAAGCCCGATCGCCTCGGTCCCTTCGTGAATTCGGTTTGCAACAACGTGATGCGCGAGTTCTTCCGCTCGAACTCCCGGCACGATCAGCTCGACGGCAGCTTCATCGACCCGCCCGATCGCCGCGCCGATCTCGACAGTGCCCTCGTTTCCGCCGAGGCCAAGAAGCACGTACAGCGAGTCCTCGACCAGCTTTCCGAACGTGACCGCGAGGTCTTGCGCCAAGTCTTTCTTGAAGATGAAATTGGCGACCGCGACCAGCTTTGCCGTCGCTTGGGGATCGAACGAGACTACCTGCGCGTGCTCCTCCATCGCGCCAAGAAGAACTTTAAGTCCTTATACGAGAGCATGATGGCGGAAATCGCCAAAAAACAGAAAATGGGATGAAACGTTCTACCCTCTTCCAGCACTATCCGGATGAAGTACACAGTTGGTCTCGGGTGGCGACTGCTTCTGGGGAGGACGGCGACATCCGAGACCGATTGGTGAAGAGCTAACTTTTTGTCATTACGAGCCGACTTTAGTCGGCGAGGAATCTGCAGTTTTAAAGGCGACTTAACGATGGACCATTCCGAGGCCGTACAACTCAGGGCAACCGAGAAATACCTGCTGGGCGACCTTCCAACCGACCAGCGGGAGGCCTTCGAAGAGCACTTCTTTGCATGTACGGAATGCGCCCACGACGTCAAAGCCGCCGCGGTCCTCATCGATAACGCTCGCTCAGTCCTGCGCGAATCTCCGGTTCCGGCCCGTCAATTACAACCAGCCCGCCAGAAAGCCTGGTGGGGATGGTTTCAGCCCGCTTGGGGATTGGCCGCCGCTGCCGCAATACTCGCCGTCGTCGGCTATCAGAACCTGGTCACCATTCCGCATCTGAAGACCGAAATGGCCGCTGCCACTACTCCGCAGGCGCTCACGTCTTTCAACCTCACGCACCGCGGGATCTCGTGGTGCGATGGAATCGCAGCCCATGGTTCCGGCCGGCAAGCCATCCAGCTTCTACATAGATATTCCCGCTAGCGATTCCTTCGCATACTATAGTGCCGCCGTAGAAACGGATTCCGGTGGCCGCAAGTTTGCCGTGCCAGTGTCTCGCGAACAAGCGAAGGATCCGGTACAAATCCTTCTGCCCGCCAACACGCTTACGCCAGGCAACTATGTGCTGGTCGTTCGTGGTGTGGCACAGGCGACATCGTCTGCTAGCGAGACTCACGTGGGGCAGCCGACCTCGGCTGCCAATGTTGGCACAGAAATCGCACGTTATTCCTTCTCCGTTCAGTAAGTAGAAGAAACCGCGCAGCGGTGGCACAGGATAGCCCGGCACGTAAGTGCCGGGAATGCACGGTGAATCAAGCGCGAGTCCGCTTTAGCGGACGGCACAGTTTTATAGCTAGCCCCGGAAGGGGCGACACAGCATGAAAAACAGGTGATCACAAATGAAGCGCTTCAAAACCCCAAGAGCTTTCTTGTATCACGCCCACGGCTTCGCCATCAGCGGAATGATCACGAAGCCCTTCCAGGACTTCATCCCAACTCAGGCGACGGCGACTCTTCCAACCACCGGCGGTCTTGCCGAAGCCGAACAAACCGACTACGCTACAAGGACATCGTTTCCTTCAAGCGAGCCTACACGCGGATCACCGGCATGCCTGCCAACGGTGGCAATGTCCACGAAACCGACATGAAGGTGACCATCGAAGGCTTGAATATTCGCGACCGATTCACCGCCGACAAAGTTGTCACTCACATCCGTTGCAAGCACACGCTCGGCGAATTCGGAAAAGAAAACAAGGATCGCTCCGAGATCATCCCTGTCGATAGCGACATCTCCGGCGTGAAGATCGATGGCCGTCCCGTGAACATAACTCTCGATAAGAAGTTCTTTCACGACTTCTCGAACTACGCTCGCCTGCGAGAGGCCTATAAGAAGGGTCCCTTCCGCAAGCACGTGCAGCAGAAGTTCCATTGGGTCCCGGAGAAACCCAAAGCAAAAGTTCCCGATTGCGTGCAGACACGGTATAAATGGGCTGAGCGCTTAAACAAAAAGCTTCCCGAACATGGTCATATCCTGTGCACGCTGGTAGACAAGGCCGAAGTCGATCATCCAGAAGCACGTGTCTTCGGCAATATCATCGTGCTGCCCGACTTTGGCACCATCTATCTCGGCGACTACTTCATCGACCGGCACTCGACCCGCCTGGAGATGGTTCGCGTGGAGTTGGACGGGCCAGTAAAAGGGATGAGTCGTCGACGGAGGACAACGGCAACGGAAGCGGCTTCCCGCCGTCCGGCACATAAACCTCGCCTTTCTTTCCACGGTACTTCTCTTCTCCGGCGCATGCAGCAAGCAGCCTGCGCCGGAGATCTTGTACTCCCAGATTCGATCAAACATGCGCCACGGGAATCTTCGTGCAGCCGGAGATCTGGCCGATGCTGGTTACCGGCGATTTCACGGAAAAGACCTCGCGTGGGCAGATCGATTTCGGGTTCTACAGGGAGAGATCCTGATGTATCGCGGGCTCTCTCAAGACTCGCTTCAAGTGCTGCAACCAGAACTGGTTCCGTCCCTGCAGTCCGACGATGTTGCAGCTATGCGATATCTCGCCCAGGGAATGGATTACTACCATCTGCAGCAGTTCGCAGAATCCAAAGAGTGCCTCGACAAAGCCGAAGAACTCGCTAGCACGAAGTCGTCGAGCCTGCGTTCCGAAATAGCCGTGAATCGTGGCACCGTCTTTGCCTTCCAGAATGATCCCACCGCAGCTCGCGTTCAATACCACAAGGCCCTGTCTCTCGCGACAGCTAGCGGCGACACCTACTTTGAAGCCAATGCACTCGGCGGACTTGGCCTTGCATACATGCGAGAAGAACATTATGACGAAGCCATCGACTGGTTTACCGCCGCGCTGGAGAAGTCCACGAACTGTTAACAATCCTGCATTAACCGCCGTAACTAATCAACAATCTTGGATGGTGCTACTACAAGCTTGGCGATCTCGAGCGAGCAACCGAACTATTTCAACAGTCTGCTTCTCTTTTCGAGGATATCGGATATGCTGCGGCAAGAGAGAGAAGCACTCAACAATCTCGGCCTCGTTCACTACGACCAACAGGACTATCCCGCAGCGAAACAATACTTCAACCGATCACTCGCCGTAGCACGGCAAATCAATGACAAAACAGCAATCGCCGATGTGTCTGAACAACCTTGCGATGTTGGCGATTGACTTAAGACAGCTTGACGAGGCCGAGCAATTCAATCATGAAGCTCTAGATCTGAATCGTGCCAATCACGATCGTCCAGTCCGAGCTTTATTCACTTCAAAATAGCGCCGCAATCGCCCAAGGACGCGGCGATCTCGAAAAGGCAGAGGCTCTGTTCACCGATCTTATTCGGAAGTCCACCGATGATGCATCTGGCTGCGTTGGATGGGCCAGGTCGGTCTGGCGAACACCTATTCGGCTGAGAAGCAACCGCTGCTGCCGACCGCGAATTCCGCACCGCGCTCGCCACCATCGATCAGGCGCGCGCAGCCGTCGGGAAAGAAGAATACCGCCTCTCATTTCTCAACACGGCCACTGCTCTTTTACAACAGCTACATCGATTTCCTTGTCGAGCACGGACGAGCGAACGACGCCCTTCGCATCGCCGAGCACAGCCGTGCTCGCACCCTCGCCGAAGGCCTGGGACTCAAATCCGCTTCGCTCAACTCAACGCTGGCTCCGGAACAAATCTCGCGACAGTCCGGCGCCGTCATCCTCGAATACTGGCTCAAGCCCGAACAGTCCTATCTCTGGGCAGTCACGCCGAACAACGTCGCGCTCTTCAAGCTTCCCGCCGATACCGAAATCAATGCCGCCATTCAGGACTACCGCAAGGCCCTGCTCGGTCCCGCGCGATCCGCTCGAGACCGGCAATGCCAGTGGCCGCAAGCTCTACGACATGCTCGTTGCGCCCGCACAGAAGCTCATCCGCCCCGGCGCGCGCGTCATCATCATTGCCGACGGCGCTCTCAATAATCTGAACTTCGAAACCCTGATCGCGCCCACGCCCAAGCCACATTACTGGATCGACGACGTCGTCCTCAGCGACGCCAGTTCCCTGGCGCTGCTCGCAGGCTCCCGGCACGCGACCGCGCCCAGGCAGAGAAACTTGCTGCTGGTCGGCGACCCCACGTCCGCCTCCCCCGAGTATCCCCGTCTGCCTCAAGCCGCCACCGAGATCGACCGCGTCGAGCAGCACTTCCCCGCCAAAGCTCGTCTGGTACTTGAAGGTGCGCAGGCCACGCCGCAGGCCTACCTTGCCAGCGACACCGGCCGCTTCTCCTATGTCCATTTCGTAGCCCACGGCACCGCCAGCCGCACCACGCCGCTGGAATCGGCCGTCATCCTCTCGCCCCAGGGAGACTCCTACAAGCTCTACGCCCGCGACATCGTCACCAAGCCGCTGCACGCCGACCTGGTGACCATCTCCACCTGCTACGGAGCAGGCAGCCGCGCCTATACCGGCGAAGGCCTGGTCGGACTCTCCTGGGCTTTCCTGCGGGCCGGCGCGCACAACACCATCGCGGCCCTCTGGGAGGTCAACGACGCCTCTACGGCTCAACTGATGGATCAGCTCTATGCGGGAATCGACAAGGGAAAGGATCCGGCAGTCGCTTTACGCGCGGCCAAACTCGCAATGGCCCACTCCGACGGCATCTACCGCCGCCCGTTCTACTGGGCGCCCTTTCAGCTGTATCAAGGTTCGAGCGGGGCAGAACCCCAAGTATCTGCCCCGCACTCCGTCCGGTGACGACTGATAAACCGGATCCGGAATCCTCATCGCCTTTCATCGTTGTCATTACGAGCCGACGTTAGTCGGCGAGGAATCTGCATTCCTGCGTTTTTAGAGACTCGATGAGGCCACGCGTCCCGTGGAAGAGCGGGCGCTTCAGCGCCGCGTAATGCGCTCGAACGGCGGGCTTTAGCCTCGAAAAATCTTGTCAAGCCCCTCTTCCACCCAGAATTCCTCGTATCCCGATGAAATCGCTCCAAATATAAATTCCGCGAAAGTGTCCAGTAGCTCCCCTCAAAATTGCTACTCTAAAACTAGGACCAGTTCAGTGGTGCCCCAGGTTCGCGGCCCTCTTCTGGGCCGATAACCTGGGGATTTGGTTCTACCAATCAGAAACCAGCAACTGCTTTGTTTTGAAGAATTTGACCTGTAAGTCTTTTGTTATGCGGCAACTGGCAGAACCCGCGCGCCAAGTTGCTGATTTCCGACAGGTTAAGGATTCGAGGGGGGAGGGGTACCCTCCCGTGTCGTGTGGCGCAGAACCGATGGCGTGCAAGAGTGGCGCGGGCGCCCTCGCCCGCGAAGAGCCGGGTGTCGGGTCCGTGCGCAGCAAGGGGCGGAGTCTGACAACTAGCAACTGACAACTAACAACTGTTTTCCTACTCCCTCGCCGCGTGCATTGCTTCCGAGGGATGCTCAGCCACGCGTCCGCCAGTACGACTGCGTCTCCGGCGCCACGATCTTCACCGGCTGCACCAGCGCCGGGCCATAGGGCACCACCTTCAGCGCCAGGCGGCCGCGCCCCGAAGGCGGCGTAACCAGTGAGAAATTGACGGCAGCGACTCCGGGAGTATCCCCGCGCCGCCCCGGAACGGTAATCGGCTCCGGCTGAACGATCGCCAGCGCCTTCTCGCGTATGCCGATCCCGAACGTGTCGTGCCAGGCCGTAACTTCGATGTCGCGATGATCGAGCGGGTCCGTATTTTGCAGGAACGCGAATACGTTGTAGGCGTGCGTCGGCTTCAGGGCATCCGCGCTGACGGGGATTTGTGGGGTGGTTTCGGCGTCGACGATCAACATCTCTTGGTCAGTGGCTACCAGGAACGACAGCGGCATTGTGATGCACTCCCATCCTGTGGCTGGCTTCGGCCGACCGATTCCAAAATGGGACGAGGGTCAAACCGAATCTGTTGGATAGTGCACGCCACCTGAAAAGCGTTTCAGATCACTGCGAAATTATTAGAAACAGGCTGCGAATTTCCGCCTTTGGAAACTCGCTATGGCTCTGTAACTTAGGCGTCATCGGCTGCTATCGCAATCGAAGATGAATTTCCCTGAGCTATGTGTGCACTTGTTTGCACTCCTGTCACGTTTTTTGCCAGCACGCGTCTGAATTAAAAGCTCTTGCTGTGGAGCGAAAAGTGCACTATAGGAATAGCACGACAGCTGTGGCGAATCCCCCGAGCCGCTGCGTCACTTGAGTGAAAACCCGACCCCAGGCGGGAAACACAATGCGACTCAGCAATATTGTCTCCAGATATCTCCGCGAAATTGCTACGGCGTGGCCCGAGTTTCAGTTCGCAACGCCGGACGGTCGGGTCTTCGCCATGATCGACGACAGCATCAATTCCATCCTCTTCCGCATACAGGCCCGTGGACACGTCCCTGCCTTGTGGGAGCGCGTCGCCCTTCACAAGATTCGCGGCGCCATCATTGAAGTGGATACCTACGATCCGCCTTTGGTCTTCGAAGACCGGCTGGAGATGCTCCAGGCGTGGCTGCAGCTTCACGACACGTTCCAGGTCGAACTCTCCGAAGAAGAGTGGGACACCTACCTGGGCACGTCAGGAAGCATGGAAGCCGAGGACCCGGGTCCGGAAGCCATGGAAGCCGACACCGATCCCGGCTCCGAGCCGGCCGCTCACTAACTTATTCGCTCAGTTGAACGTGCTCGACAGCCTCAATCGGTTGTCCGAGGAATCGTGCGCCCAATCGCCGGAATTTCTCAACTGAATCGGTCGCGAAAAACTTCAGCCCCGGTGTTCCGGCCGCGGCCGCGCCAGACTGCGCCAGTTGTTTCGCTACCACGCCTGCGGTCGATTCGGCCGAGTCCACAATCGTGACGTGCGCTGGCGCAACGCGCTGCAGCAGCGGCTTAATCAGCGGATAATGCGTGCATCCCAGCAGCAGCACGTCAGCCGCCTGGAATCCGTCGCGGAAAGCTTCGTCCAGATAAATGCGCGCGACCTCTTCGGTCACTTTGTGATCGATCCATCCCTCTTCGACCAGCGGAACCAGCAGCGGACACGCCTTCTCCTTCGCACGTGATTCCACGCGATTCCAGCGCCTTCAGATACGCATGGCTGCTGACGGTCGCGTCGGTCGCCACGACCACAACCTTCTTGCCCTTGCTGGCTTGCGCTCCGCGATCAGCGCCCGGCTCGACCACGCCGATCACCGGCACATGCGCGCCAGCACGAATGCTGTCGAGAGCCAGCGCACTTGCGGTATTGCACGCGATCACTAGCAACTCCGCTCCATGCTGTTCGAGGAAGTGCGCAGCGCCAACGGCGTAGCGCGAAACTGTCTCTGCCGACTTCGATCCATACGGCAGGCGCGCAGTGTCCCCGAAATACAGATAGTCGGCATTGGGGATCAGGCGCACCATCTCGCGCAAGACGGTTAATCCGCCAAAGCCGGAGTCGAATACTCCAATGCAAGGTCGAAGCTTGGTCATGTCGTACGGCAACTATAAACTGCCGCAAGCTGAATCGCTGTGAGCTGAGCTACCGTTATAATTCCGCTTCCACTCTGGAGGCAGCTTGCAGCGCAAATCGGCTCTGGCACTCGCAGTCCTCGCTCTTACCTCTGTCACATTCGCACAAACGCAAGCCGCTGGTCCCGACTTCAATGCAGCCCGGGACGAAGCCGTGCGTTTCCTGGGTGACCTTGTTCGGATGGACACGTCCAACCCTCCGGGCAACGAGTCGCAAGCAGCGCTTTATATCCAGAACGTCCTGAAGAGAGAGGGCATTGACTCCGAGTTCCTCGAGCCGGTTCCGGGCCGCGCCAGCATTGTGGCCCGATTGCGCGGGAACGGAACCAAACGGCCAATCCTGATTATGGGGCACATCGATGTCGTCCCCGTGGACCGCTCGCACTGGACGACCGATCCCTTCAGCGGTGAAGTGAAAGACGGAGTCCTTCATGGCCGTGGCGCCCTCGATGACAAGGCCATGGTCGCCGCAAATCTGGAGGTCTTCTTGCAGCTGCATCGCCTGCATGCGCCGCTCACGAGGGACGTCATCTTTCTGGCCGAAGCCAGCGAAGAGGCTTCCTCGACGGCCGGAATGGCAACATTGGTCGAACGCTACTGGGACAAGCTGAACTGCGAGTTTGCGCTGAACGAAGGTGGTGTTTCGTTGTTGACTGACGGCAAGCTGCACTATCTGGGCGTGAGCACCACCGAAAAGCTGCCTCGCGGTATCACGCTGCGTGCGGAAGGCAGCAGCGGTCACGGGTCCGTTCCCCGCCCCGATAACGCTGTCACGCATCTCGCTATGGCCGTCGCGAAAGCCGGAAATTGGACTACACCGTCCCGGCTCAATGAAACCACGCGCGCCTTTTTCGAGGGTCTGGCGAAGATCAGCCCGCCCGAGGAAGCAGCCTGGTACCGGAATGTGGAAGATCCCAAAGTGCAGGAAATCCTGCGAGTGAAAAAGCCAATCTACTATTCCATGCTCCGAACTTCAGTCGTGCCAACCATCCTGAAAGCGGGATTTAAATCGAATGTGATTCCGCCAACGGCCGAAGGTGTGCTTGACGTTCGCGCGCTCCCGGATGAAGACCTGGGAAAATTTCGCGCCTCACTAGCGCAGCTGATTGACGATCCGCAGGTGAAAGTCATCGCCGAAGACACGGCATTGAACATGGTCGCAGCGCCGCCTTCCAGCATCCACACTGTGATGTTTGCAGCTCTGGAGAAAGCGCAGGCGCAGGTCTTTCCGGATTCGATCACATTGCCAGTGATGCAGACAGGCGCTACCGATTCGTCCTTCCTGCGCGCCAAGGATGTGCAAGCATACGGATTGGCAGTGCCACGGACAGAAGCCGAAGGCGCAACAGTCCACGGGAACGATGAGAGAGTGCAAACGGGCCAGATCGGGAACCTGACCAGGCTGATCTACCTCGCAGTAACACAGGTCGGAACGAATTGACGGCCGATCGCGTATAGCAGACAAGAGCTGGACCGTGTTCTGTCACAGACTTGGCGGCTGTCCTTGATTTTTGCTTTTGTTTCGATAACACTCAATAGAGCGGAGGTACTTACCATGAGAAGTGCAGTACGTTGGATGGCAATCATACTGGTGCTCGCGGCTGCGGTTCCGGCTTTCAGCGATGATCAAAAGGGCGCCGAAAAACAAATCGCAAAGATCAAGGCAATGGCCTGGGACCAGACGGCTCGCGAAGCAGTGAATAAGAGCGTTGCCGACACTTACAAACTGGATCGCAACCAACTGATTCAAGCCCGCCGGTTGCTAAATGTCGATTACGGTTCCATGTTTCTGCTGCAGGAAATCTCCGCCACCGGGGTCAGCATGGACGAGCTTGGTGGGGAGATAAAGGGCGGCAAAACGGCGGTTCAGATCGCCAACGAACGCAAAGTTGACTGGAAGAAGATTCAGGCAGATGCCAAGAAAATGAACGCTCTGATTGAGAAGAGTTTATTCGATCAACTTGGTAAACCGAATTCCACGAAGGCGGCAGAAACAGCTGCTCATTACGATCCTGCCACTGACGGATTGGCGGTAGATAATGAGGTCCCGGCAGACCAGATCTCCGAAGCGGGGGACACTTTCCGCCGGATCAGCGGCTTGGTGACAGATGCCAAGAAGGCCAACCGCATCGATGACGCAGGAGCGTTGACTGCCGGACGTGACCAGATTCGCGAAGGAGCTCCCGGAACGGCAAACTCATCGAACAACAGTAACGGATTGCCTAAATAGCTTCTGGCTGCCTCTTAGTTCAACGTCCAGCTGCTGATCTATCGCAGCTGGATTTTCTTTTGGGGCCGATTACTTCGCTATTTCTAAGCAACTTTTTCTGCATCTGGTGTTCAATCTCTGTTCAACACCAATCTGTCAGACCGTAGCTTTACACTATTTCGAACTTTATCGTGGATTTACAATCCCAAGCAGTTAGAAGCTTCAAATCAACTCAATCATGACGGATTTCCGCCATCGCACGTTCAGACCGCTTCTCCTACAAGTAATCGCCCTTTTCGTCGCCTCGATCACATTCTCGGCTGCAGCTGGCGCCCAAACTCCCGTGCGCGTCTCGCTTGATGACGCCATCAAGCTTGCCATCGAACACAGTCATGCCCTGAAAGCTACCCAGAGTCAGATTCTCCAGGGCCAGGCGAATGAGGTCACGGCAAACCTGCGGCCTAATCCATTGCTTTCGTGGGATGCGCAATTTATCCCGATCTTTGAGCCCAGCCAGCTGACCTCGACATTCCTGAACGACAACGCTCAGTACGATGTCGGAATTGGGTACACGATCGAACGTGGCAAGAAGCGACAGGCACGTCTCGCAGCCGCGCAGGATGCGACCGCGGTAACCCGTTACCAGGTGGCCGATACCGAACGCACGCTCGCGTTTTCCGTTGCACAGCAATTCATCAACGTGCTGCTGGCCGAGTCCAATCTCGATTTCGCAAAGCAGGCGCTCGATAGTTATCAGAAAACAGTCGGCATCAGTAACGAACGTTTTAAGGCAGGAGATATCAGCGAAGGCGATCTGCTGAAAGTGAAGTTGCAGTTGCTGCAATTTCAGTCAGATGTGTCGGCCGCCAACGTTGCCCGCGTTCAGGGCCTGGCCCAACTCCGGCAATTCATAGGCTACGACGCATTGCCTGATGCGTATGACATTACCGGCGACTTGCTGTATCAACCCCTCAACCTGAACGTCGATGATTTGAAGCTGAGAGCTTTGCGCGAACGGCCCGACCTTCTTGAGGCAAATGCAGGCGTAAATGCGGCAGGAAGCCAGAATCGCTTGGCGATCGCCAATGGTAAGCAAGATCTTGGAACAACCTTCACCTACTCGCACGTCTCAGGGACCAATACCGCCGCATTCTTCTTCAATATTCCCCTCGCCGTCTTCGATCGTAACCAGGGAGAAATCGCGCGCACGCACTACGCAATTGATCAGGCCAAGCAAATGGATCTGGCTGCTTCCGACGGGGTCCTAACTGACGTCTACAGCGCCTACGCTGCCGTTCGTTCGAACGATGAGGTCGTTAAGCTCTACACCTCGGGGTATCTCGATCAGGCTAAGGAATCACTCGATATCAGCCAATATGCATTTCAGCATGGCGCCGCAAGCCTTCTCGATTTTCTCGATGCCGAACGCAGCTACCGTTCAGTTCAATTATCTTACCGGCAGTCGCTGGCCAGCTACATGCTTGCGGTGGAGCAACTGAAAGCCGCAGTGGGGACTCGCACACTTCCGTAGGAATCAAGCCGGATTGCGGCTATGCAGTTTTCGCGAGCAGTCGCCGCAATGCTGAAGCAATCTTCTCCAGCCCGACGGGCTTGAACAACACGGCGTTCGCGCCTGCTTCCATTGCCGTTTCGGAAGTGTCGTCGTAAGCCAGGCCGGTGAAGAAGATAATCGCACCTAATGGATTCTTCTTTCGAAATATCTTCACGACATCGAGACCGCGCAAACCGGGCAACGAGTCGATGATCAATCCCGACAGTGATTCTTCCTGAATCACTCTCATAGCGGCAGGCGCGCTATCCACCGCGAAAATCTCATAGTCTTGAGAGCGGAGAAAAACGGTCAGGATTTCGACCAAGGCGGCATCGTCGTCCACGATCAAGATGGTATGGTGCATGCGTACTCCGTACCGCTACTGACAATACCCCCAAAAAGGGCGACTGTCGCGGAAATTGAGTATCCTCACCCAATATTTGGGTTTCGGGGAACCGGTTTCCGCCGGAACTTGCTACAGTCAGGACCGCGCACTGCGTCCTCGACGTAAACTGCATCTAATCAGCTTGCCCCAGTGTGGCTGCTGATGCGTTCTGATAGAAAACTACTCCTTCCAATCACGATCCTCTTCGCATTCCTGGTTGCACACGCCCATGAGGCACGGGCGTACTCAGTCCTCTCCCACGAGGAGGTCATCGATATCTGCTGGGACAGCACGATTCGTCCTGCGCTGCTCCGACGCTTCCCGCAATCCACGCCTGAAGATCTCAAGACGGCGCACGCCTACGCGTATGGCGGTTCCGTCATCCAGGACATCGGTTATTACCCGTTCGGCAGTCACGAATTTACGAACCTGCTGCATTACATCCGTACGGGGAATTTTGTCGACCACCTGGTTCGCGACTCTAGTAATGTCAATGAATACGCATTCGCTCTGGGAGCGCTCGCTCACTATGTCAGTGACAGCTGGGGGCATCCCGCGGTCAATGAGTCGGTGCCAATCGAATACCCGAAGCTCCGCAAGAAGCATGGGAATATCGTTACCTATGAAGACAATCCCGAGGCGCACCTAGAAACCGAATTCAGCTTCGATGTCGTGCAGGTCGCCAAAGGCCGCTACAGCGCCAAGCAATATCACGACTTCATCGGATTCGAGATCGCTCAAGACCTTCTTCAGCGTGCTTTCCAAGAGACCTACGGAATCGCACTTTCGGAATTTGTTCACAACGAGGAACTCAGCATCGGCACCTTTCGCTTTGCGGTAAGCCAGGTTATCCCGGAGATGACGAAGGTGGCACTTGCGTCGCGCGACCATCAGCATCTCGAAGAGAAGCAAGATCCCGCGCACGGAGAATTCCTCTTTCACCTCTCCCGCGCCGACTACGAAAAGCAATTTGGTTCGGAATATCAACATCCAGGCTGGTTCGCCAAGACTCTCGCCTTCCTGTTCAAATTGATTCCGAAATTCGGTCCGCTGAAAGCACTGCAGTATAAGGATCCGACCCCGCAGACGGAAGACCTCTACATTAAGAGCATGAACAACGTCGTACGAATCTACGTTGAGCAAGCGCATAAGATGGCAGACGGCACAAACGATCTGCCCGATCGGAATCTGGATACAGGCGCTCTCACCAAGCCCGGCCAATATAAATTGGCAGATGACGCCTACAGTGAGCTGGTACTCCTGCTTGCAAAGCACAACTTTGCAGGCGTGACGCCCGGTTTGCGGGAAAACATATTGTGGTATTTCTCTACGAATACCGCGAGTCTTTCTCTTAAGCGCGGCAAGTGGAGAAAGACGGACGAGGCTTTGCAAATGCTAAAGGCCACGAATGCGCAACAGCCACCGGCAGCGAAAGAGAGCTTACTTCCACGCTCTGAAGAACCCGATGCAGCCTCGGGTGGTCACTTCATACCGACCGAAATTTTTTGAAAGTCCATCTTCCAAATCGGCGCGCCGGTCGTTGTAATTGCTGAAAACTCCCTTTGAGTTGAAGATTCGCATGTAGATGTCACCCAGCCAGCTGCGTTGTACGCCAACACCAAGGATCGTTGTCCCGAAAACAACGCCGCCCTCGCGCAGCAGAGGCTTGAGATTCTCGAAGACAACCCGCTTCGTGACCATGTTTCCGGGAAGGCAGTGCAGAAGAAAATTCAAACCAACCGACCCGAATCCCGAGTCTCCAATTTCGACCGGTTCGAGCACATTTCGCAGATAAGTCTTGGGATGATAGCGCCGCAACCGCTTCGCCGTTTTCTGAAGGCTGTTCTCGTTCAGGTCCATCAGCGCGATTTGCGGCGTCGCGGATGGGAACCTGCCGCGATCGAGAAAATACCCGGTCCCCACGCCTATATCGAGGTGCTTGTCTGAAACATTCTGGTTGTAGAACTCCAAAATGTGTGAAGACGGGCACTTCCAGACGAAAGTGTTCGTGAACCGGAGAACAAAGAGGTCGTAGATCGCGAGCACCGGCCGGCTATAAACCGCTGCTCCTCTTCGCACTGCATCTTCGCTGATCGCAGAGACGTCCATGGCGGAATTAGACGCCCATAGACCGCAGCAAGCGAAGTTAAATTTTTGTCGCTAAAAACCAGGCAGGGGCCGGATACCCCTCCCTTCGGTGCACTCGTAGGCTTTCCCGGCAGCGAGATTCTTGTGCTCCTCGTTGATTCCACTTGGCCAGTAGATCACCGCTCTCTCGATGCGATCCTCTCTGCCCAATCCAAATGTGACCGGCAGCTCCGACTGCGAGAGGTAGCTCGATCCGCCCTTAACCATGCGCGACTGGCTCATGCCGGCGTAAAAGATACGCACCGTAGCCCCGATGGCGTCGCGATTGGATTTCGTTCCGATGAGGGTGAAACGGATGCTGTGGTTCCCGGCGGTTTGATCGTTGCGGAAGAGAAATGCAGGCCCATTATTCGTGGTGATCAGCACATCGAGATCGCCGTCGCGATCAAAATCTCCATAGGCTAGACCTCGCCCAACCCGCGGCTGGCTGAAATCGCCACCGGTCTCCCCGGCAACTTCGCGGAATTGCGCTTTGCCGTTGTTGAGAAAAAGCTGCGGCGGCTGCGCGTACCCTACATCGCGTCGGATGTTACGTACGGTATCGTCAATGTGGCCATTCACCGCAAGGAGGTCAAGGTAGCCGTCTAGATTGACATCGAGGAAGCTGCATCCGAATCCGAGCGAGTTGCGCGAGGCTCGACCTATCCCAGTTTCATCGGCAACGTCGACATAGCTGCCGTTCTTCTCACGATAGAACCCGATCATTTCGTTATCGAAATTGGTAATCGCCACTCCGACGACGCCGGAGTTCTCGAAATCCGCGACATCGACACCCATTCCCGCCCGGGCCTTTCCATCGTTGCTGAAAGCGATGTCTGCCTCGACGGCAACGTCCTTAAAAGTTCCGTTCTTCTGATTGCGATACAGCTTGTTTGGCTGAGTGTCATTGGCAACGAGCAGATCCGGCCAGCCGTCGCGATCATAATCAAGCAGCGCCACTCCCAGAGACTTCGAAGTCGCATCGAAGATTCCGCTCTTGGCGGTTACATCCTCGAAGGTTCCATCCCCGCGGTTGTGGAATAACCAGCAGGTCGCGCCACGGTAGGCTTCTGGTGTGCAATACGACTTGTGTTTCCCATCCAGACTGCAGAAGACGTCCTGATCGGCAGACCACCGTACATAGTTGCAGACGAAGAGATCAAGCAGCCCATCGCGATCGTAATCGAACCACAGTGCGGATGTGCTGAACGCCTGCTTACCAAACAGGCCACTCTTGCGCGTGACGTCGACAAATGTTCCCTTGCCGGTGTTGTGAAACAGGCGATTCTGTCCTACGCAGGTGATTAGAATGTCCGGAAAGCCGTCGTTATCGTAATCGCCAACGGCGACGCCCATGCCGTACATCTCCACGTCGAGGCCGGCTGCATGGGTTACATCCGTGAACGTACCATTCCGATTGTTGTGATAGAGCCGGAGCGTGCTCCGCTGACGCTTGTGGCCGGGCCAGTCCATGCCATTGACCAGCAGAATGTCCTGCCAGCCGTCGCGATCGTAGTCCAGAAAAGCGCAGCCCGATCCCATCGTCTCCGGCAAGAGTTTTCCGCCATAGGCGCCGGTGTTGTGTTGAAACTGAATGCCTGCCTTTTGGGTGACGTCGACAAACTGGAAGCCTAGACCTGCAGCTCCGGGAAGCGCGAATGCCGGAGTCGGAATCACCTTGGCTGCAATTGCGGAAGCGACGAGACCAGACAGAAAAGACCGCCGGTTCACGGAATATTCACCAGCCCGTTCCGGATCGCGTAAACAACCAGTTCCGCGGTCTTGTGAATACCAAGAGCGTCCATCATATTTGCGCGATGCACCGCAACGGTGTTCACGCTGAGATCGAGTTGTGTGGCGATTTCTTTGTTTGACTTGCCATCAACAATAAACTGCAGGATTTCTAGCTCGCGCGTGGTCAGGCCGTAGTCGCGCTCGCCCTTCAGGCTCCCGGCTTTTGACACTCCTGGATCGAGCACCTGTTCTCCCGCTACAACACGCTTGATCGCGTTGACCAGCTCAAGGTCGACGGCGTTCTTCAGGATGTAACCACGAGCGCCCGCGTCCAGTGCCTGCCGAACCCAAGTGTCTTCCGAGTGCATGCTCAGCATCAGCACCACTGTTTCCGGACAGGTGTCGACAATCTTTCTTGTCGCCTGCAACCCGCTCATGCCCGGCAGCGCGCAGTCCATCACCACAACCTGCGGCTTGAGTCTGTACGCCAGATCGACGCCTTCAGCCCCATCGCCTGCTTCGCCGACCACTTCGATTCCAGGCTCGTCTTCTAATATCTTGCGAAAACCACGCCGCACCAGGCTGTGATCGTCGACAAGCAAAACTGAAATCTTATCTGGCATGTCCGTCTGCTGCCTCTCTTGGAACTATCAATCGCACCAGCGTTCCTCCCTGAGTCGGCCGGCTGAATTCCAGCGTGCCGTTGACCAACTCCGCGCGCTCCCGCATCGCAACCAGCCCAATGCCCCGCCTCTTGCCGTCGGGACTGAATCCCACGCCGTGATCTTCCACTTCCAGATCCAGCATCTGCGGAAGAAATCGCAGCCGCACCCACGCCTCTTTCGCTTTGGAGTGCCGCGCAACATTGTTCAGCGCCTCTTGCAAGACGCGGTACACATGCACAGCAGCGCTGCCTTCCACCGGAAAGGGAGTTCCCGACTTCTCATAGGATACGGTAATTCCCGTCTGCCTTTCCACCGTAGGCAGATACCAGTCGAGTGTGCTCTCCAGACCGGCTTCATCGAGTGTAACCGGGTGTAATGCCTGGGATAGCGTGCGCACTTTGTCGAGCGTCGATTGGGCAATCTCATTCACCTCGCGCAGATCTTCGCGAAGTTTGGAACCCTCGGGCGCATGCCTTCCAGCGCGCCCCAACATCGATCCCATGGCCGTTAGGATCTGCCCAAACTCGTCATGCAATTCGCGCGAAATGTGTCTCAGCGTGGATTCCTGCGTCGCAATCAGCGTTTGCGCCAATTCACTGCGCTGCTGCGAGAGCTCTGCCAGTCGCGCGAACAGCATGCGATTTGAGCGAATCAGATACAAACTGGTTAGAACAATCGCAATTAGCACCGCTGTCAGAAAGATATAAACCTGCCGCTGCACCCGATCGTAGATCTGGCTGACCCTCTGCGCGGCCTGCTCTTCGCTTTCGTTGTTTTGCACCAGCAGGCGCGAAACCGCGTTGCTCAACGCTTCCTGCCGTGATTGCAATGACAGCCGAATCTGCGCGCGCGCCTCATCTTCCTTGCCTGATTGCGCCAGGGCAAACGTTCGGTCCACGGCGTCCCAGAATTGTGCCAGGTTGTTGCGCAGATATTGCCGTTGTTCGGGCGTGCGGGTCGCGGTAGCCAGCTGATCTTCGCGATTGATCGCGTCATCCAGATCGCCACGAATTCTTTGCAGCGGCGCCGACCACGCGCTCAGAGGATACGGCTCATCATTGTCGAGCATATCGCGCATCGACAAGGCGACCTGGTTCAAGTCATTCTGGATACGGAGGAGTTGCAGCGAGTCCTTGCGATTGCGGTCAGCGATGTTGCGCTGCAGATCGCGTAGGCCCGAAATCTGCACAGTGATGTACCACGAGTAGGCGACCACCGCCACAAGTGTGACGATCAGGCCCAGAAGCAGGGCGCTTGTCGGAGACCTACCAGTTGAACGCGGCACATGCCGAGGATACAACGAAGCTGCTGGCTACCCAAGCAGTCAAGCCGCTGCGGCCGTCTCTGCTTACCTAGGTACGCACCCTGATGGATAACGTAGGGGACCTCGAATCCACCTATAATCCGCTTTGAATCAGCCTCTTTCCGCCATGACAGCAACTTCAGAACAGGGATCGAGCCACTCCAATTTGTGGCTCTACAATCCGTGGGCCGATCTTATTCTTGGCTGCGGCGCCTGGACCGTACCGCTACTCCTGCTGACGTATCTCTCAGCCTCGCACGAGCTCGCCTGGGGCGTTGCCTTCTATGCATTGGCCCTGGTTTTTAACTATCCCCACTACATGGCAACGATCTATCGCGCTTATCACACGCGCGAGGACTTCCGGAAATACCGTATCTTCACGGTTCATATCACCGGGTTGGTTATCCTGACCGGTTTGTTGGCGCATTTTTCCTTTGCAGTCCTGCCCTGGCTGATCACCATTTACCTGACCTGGAGTCCTTGGCATTACAGCGGCCAGAACTACGGCCTGTTCATGATGTTTCTCCGACGTGCCGGTGCCCAACCCACGCCGATGCAACGTCGTGCGCTCTATTCGGCTTTTCTACTGTCCTACGGATTCTTGTTTCTGACGCTGCACACTGGCGCATCCGGCGATCCGTTGTTCATCTCGCTCGGCATTCCAGTCAAACTGTCCCTTGTTCTGCGCGTAATCTTTGGCATAGGCTTCGTGGCTGCATCGTGCTCCGGTTTAATTGCGGTCGCCAAAAAGATTGGCGGCAAGGCAATAATTCCATCCCTGACGCTCCTCAGTTCGCAGACGCTCTGGTTCATTGCGCCTAGTTTGCTTGCTCTGATTGCAGGCTTGCAGGTTCCGCAAAGCCGCTACAGTACCGGCGTGTTGGCGATCATGCACTCCGTGCAATACCTCTGGATCACTACCTTCTATGCTCGAAAAGAAGCAGCGGCCAAACGGCTCGCCGGATGGAAGCCGCTTGCTTACTTTGCTGCTCTGGTAGTTGGCGGAATTGCGCTTTTTATCCCCGGCCCATGGCTGGCAAGCTACGTCTTCCATTATGACTACAGCGCCAGCTTCTTGATCTTCACGGCCCTGGTGAATATTCATCATTTCATACTCGACGGCGCAATCTGGAAGCTGCGGGACGGTCGAATCGCTTCACTGCTGTTGAACTCCAAGCAGGAAATCGCGTACGTAACGCGCAATGCGCGCGATCGAGCAACATCAGGACTGGAATGGTTCAAGGGCGCGACACTCCCTGCGCGCGGACTTCGCTACAGCCTGATCTTTCTCCTCGTTGCACTCGCAGCAGTGGACCTGGTTCGCTACGGACTGGCCGTCGATCAAACCAATGTGAAGCGCCTGCACGATGCGGCTCAGCTCAACCCATACGACAGCACGGTAACGCTGCGCCTTGCTCGCCGGGAAATTCAAAAGGGAAACGACCGACAGGCGCTGTTGAATCTGGAGCAGGCTGTAGCAGTCAACCCCACATTTCCGGCGGCGCGCAACGAGCTTCTCCAGTTGCTAATTTCCGAGAAGCACTACCGTGAAGCACACGAACTCACCCTTGCCCTGCTCGAAAAATCGCCCTGGGATGTCGAACTCCTCACGAACAATGGAGTTCTCGCCAGTAAACTCGGCCTTTCCAACGAAGCAATCGATAGTTGGCAAAAGGCCCTCGCACGCGACCAAAAACAGGTACGGCTGCACCTTTATCTGGCTAACCAACTTCAATCTGAGGGACGCTTTTCCGACGCAATTCCGCACTACGTTTTCTTTCTTGATAGCGTTGCGAAAACCTCCAAGGCCACAGATCTTCCAGCTGATCGAATCATTCCCATCGTCCTTCAGTTAGCCGACTGCCAGGTAAAAAGCGGCCAGCGGGAAAATGCCGTGAAATCTTACGATCTGGCACGCATGATCGCTTCGAAAGCGAACGCCCCCAACTATGAGAGCGTTGCGGCTGGAAGCGAAGCTGATCTTCTCGCCAAGTTGGGACGTACCTCAGATGCCCTTCTCCTCTTCCAAGCCACGTTGAAGCTGGACGCCGTTCTCGCAGACCGCGAGGGTGAAGCCATCGATTGGTATAACTTCGCGCTTCTCCTCCACAGTGATCATCAGGATGAACTGGCGTACGCCTCACTGTTGAAGGCGAATGATCTACTGGCGCGATCGACCGCGTCTCAACATAAGGAGCTCGTTCAGAATCAGCTCCAAAGCCTTGAGCGCTCCCTAGGCCAGCATGCCGCAGACATTCGTCGTCACGCCGATCAGATTCGCGATCGTGCCCTGTCACTCACTACCTAGCAACCGAAGCTTTTCGCCAGAACTCCCTCTCCACTCCAGGGTTACAGCAATTGTGCGACTCTGCGCCTAGCTCGCTCATCTGAACAGATACTTGAGGAGCACTTTTGGGACCTGGTTCTGAATTTCATCTCACGTTTTTGCTGATCCCGCTAGCTATTCTGGCGCTGTTTTTTCTCGCCCAGCGATTCTGGGTCAGGCGAGCTCTTGCCCTCATTCGGCGCATTCAAAATCAAAGTATTCGTCGCGCAGGCTTCGCCGCTTTATACGCGTTTGTCGCACTTCTGGTCGTCGTAATCGTGGATCGCATGTTCATCCACGCGCTGCCCCGAGGCGGGGCGATTTCGTTCTTGATCGCGATGGCGCAGCTTTGGCTCTTTGCCTCTTTCTTTGGCTTTTTAGGAATCAAAGCCATCCAGCTTCTTGAGCGACTCTGGAACCGGCTCGCCGAATGGGCTCGTCCTCAAGCTACGCCCGAGCTCCCTAGTCCGGCACGCCGAGGATTTCTTCGAGCGGTGTCCTTTGCCGCCGGAACCATTCCGCTCGTGGCAGCCGCGTACGGGTTCGGTAAAGAACGGCTCGACTTCAGACTCCACCGCGTTGACATCCCGATCGCGAATTTGCCTGCAGATTTAGATGGCCTGAAAATCGCCCAACTCAGTGACATTCACGCCGGCGACTTCATGCCCGCGGACCAGGTTCGCCGCGCCGTCGATCTCGCCAACAGCCTTGGCGCGGATCTCGCAGTCGTCACTGGCGACTTCATCACGTCCAATGGCGACCCGCTGCAACAGTGCATCGCGGAACTGAGCCGTCTTCGCGCTCCGCTTGGGGTCTGGGGGTGCAACGGCAACCATGAGATCTACGCGGATGCGGAGGATCTCGCCGAGGAACTATTCAACCGTTACGGCATGCGCCTGCTACGCCAGAACAATGCAGAGCTCACCTGGAAGGGCGAAGCATTCAATCTGATCGGCGTGGACTATCAGCGTCAGCACTCTCCTCTTGGTCTGGAAGTCCCAATGTTGCAGACCATCGAGCCATTGGTTCGGCATGACGTTCCCAACATTCTTCTTTCCCACAATCCCAATAGCTTTCAACGCGCCGCCGAACTTGGTATCGAATTGAGCCTCGCCGGTCACACCCACGGTGGACAGGTGAAGGTTGAGATCATCGATCACAGCTGGAGTCCCGCTCGTTTTATTACGCCTTTTGTAGCCGGACTCTACCAGCTGCCGCTGCGCCCGCGCGACGCGGCCTCGAACGGCACGGCCACATCCGCCCTCTACGTGAATCGCGGCTTGGGCACGATTGGCATTCCCGCCCGCCTCGGAGTCGATCCCGAAATCAGTCTGCTCACGTTACGCCGACGGTCCTAATTTTGGCCCATTGCAGGGGCTCTTAGTACACTTAGGGTGAGGTGTTACCACTTGTCTCAGCCGGAAACCCTCATGTCCGTTACTCGTCCCACCACGCCGTCTCTGGAAGGCTCCGTTCTCGTTCTCATGCTCTTCGACACCTGCGAGGAGATCCAACTCCCGGAACTGAACCAGATCCTCGGTGCGCGCCGCCTGGCACAGGCATTTAAGCACGCAGCACCTGAGTATGTTCGATTCGAGCGGCCTCCGGTCGTTGAACAGCTGGAGCCGGCGCGGATTGACGGCAACTTGATCCTCAACCGCCAGATTAAGTATTACGACTATGGCGTTGTTAGCGTGATCTTTGAAATCCCATTCGCCGGTGAGTGGGAAGACCTGATCACCCTATCCGCAAAGTGGATGGCTGGCACGGATTTTGAGCGTGAGGCAGAACGTCTCGCTCGTTCGCAGACCGCGCGAGCTCAGGCAGCATTGATTCGCCCTTACTCAAATTGGCTCTCCGAGGACTACTTCATCTTCAACATTCGCAACATTGCCGGCGGCCCAACTGCTTCCGAACTTATCCAGAAGCGCGGTGCCGACATTGCCCGAGTCGTACGCGGAGAAACGATCGAGCTCGCGGATAGCGAACGCGCAGAGGTATTGCAATCCACCATTTCGTACTACCCAACAGATCTTTCGGTAATCAGCTGGAATGCAGCGTTCGTTTACGACACGCCTGCCGGTGCGGAAACCAGTATCCAGTTGCTCGAATATGCGAATTCGCAGTTGCTGGAATTTCGGCATTACGACGATCTGCTCACGCGCGAGTTAGGCTCCGTCTACGCGTTCCTGAAGCACAGCAGTGGCGTGCTTCGCCGGTGGCGATTGGGTCGAGAGGCCTACAAGCTCCAAAGCGTAACCGTGGAAGTGACCGAACTGGTTGAACGTGCTGACAATGCCATCAAGTTTCTGAGCGACATGTTTTCCGCGCGCTTGTACCGGCTGGCTGCCGCGAAAGTTGGCGTGCATGATTACAAAAGCCTGGTAAACCAGAAACTCCACACCGCGGAAGATCTTTATCGCTTCCTGATCGACGGTTTCCAGCAGAGTCGCGCGTTCATCCTCGAACTGATGGTCGTCATAATCCTGGTGATCGAACTCGTGTTCCTCTTCCACCCCACGCGCTAGGTCACTTCGTCGAATCTGGGCTAAACTACTTTCCTGCCGAACCGGGGTGAGGCATGCACAATCTCATTCATCTCGCGATTCCCGGGTTCCTGCTGCTCTTGTTGATCGAAGTGATCGCGGCAGCGTGGATGCATCAGGATCTATTTGAATGGAAAGACACGGCGGCCAGCCTGACTATGGGCATCGGCAACGTGATTATCGGTCTCTTCACGAAGGTCTTGCTGTTCGTCAGCTATAGCTTCGTTCATCGCTTCGCCATCTTCAATATTGGATACCAGTGGTGGGCTTGGTTGCTGTTGTTCTTCGCCGAAGATTTCACTTACTACGTATTTCATCGCAGCAGTCATGAATGCCGTTTTTTCTGGGCTTCGCACGTCGTCCATCATTCGTCCCAGCGCTATAACCTCGGCACTGCTCTCCGCCAGACTTGGACCGGAGGCATCTCGTTCAGCTTCATCTTCTGGCTCTGGTTGCCGCTGATCGGCTTCCCACCCATCATGGTGATGACCATGCAGGCCATCAGCTTGCTTTACCAGTTCTGGATTCATACGGAACTGATCCGTTCTCTTGGCCCGCTGGAAGCATTCTTCAATACGCCGTCCCACCATCGTGTTCATCACGCCTCCAACGCACGGTACCTCGATCGCAATCACGCCGGAACGCTGATTATCTGGGATCGTCTGTTCGGGACTTTCGAGCTGGAAGATGAGTCTGAGCCGCTGATCTATGGCCTGACGAAGAACATCAACACCTATAATCCGGTTCGTATTGCCTTCCACGAATGGATCGACATCGCTCGTGACTTGCGCTTGGCGCGCACCTGGAACGAGAGATGGCATTTGGTCTTTGGCCGTCCGGGTTGGAAATATGAGCGCCACGCGGCCGAGGTTTCCCCGCCTTTTGCCGAGTCCGCCGATTAGCTTGAATCTCCGGGTCAGTCTCCCGAATCCAAACTTGGTCTTTCAAAGAAACAGGAGAACTCAATGGCTGCTGCGACATGTACGCATCTGAGCCAGATTCATAAGGTCACCCCGTCGGCAAAGGGTTGCGAAGAATGTCTAAAGTTGGGCGACACGTGGGTCCATCTTCGCCTGTGCGAAACGTGCGGTCATGTTGGCTGCTGCGACAGTTCCAAGAATAAGCACGCGACCAAGCACTTCCATGCGACGAACCACCCGATCATCAAATCCTTCGAGCCCGGAGAAGACTGGCTGTGGTGCTACATCGATCAGCTCTTCATGGAATAGTGGGCTCGCTCGCAGCCGGCCCGGTCGCGTTTGTCACCCCTGCATTTACAATAGTTGCACTCCGCTGAGGGTGACTTATGTCCGCGACCACAAACGCACGTCCGCAAACTGCTCCGGCCACCATGCCAGAAGTACCGCTAACCGTTGAAGGTTACAGCGTCCTGCATCAGATGATGCGGTTCCGCTGGTCTGCCTGGCGCGCATTATCACAATCCGAACGTGCAGCTGTGCTCGAAGAAGCACAAGCAGTTCTTCAGCAGATGGAACCGCAGCAGACGGCGCTCTTCTCACTACTTGGTCACAAAGGTGATCTTCTTTTTCTGCACTTCCGCAATTCGTTCGACGAAGTAAATGCCGCCGAGTTGAAGCTGTCGCAGTTAAGGCTCGCCGACTACCTCGAGCCGCTCACCTCATACGTCTCGGTTATCGAACTGGGATTGTACGAATCCACAGTGAAGACCTACGAACAACTGATGGAACGCGGCCTCGAACCGCATTCCGAGGAGTGGAAACAGGCGATCAAGGAAGTGCTCGAACGCCAGCGTGAAGCCATGCGGCCGCGTCTTTATCCCGACATCCCGAACGCCCGTTATCTTTGTTTCTATCCCATGGATCGCCGGCGCGGCGAGGAGAAGAACTGGTACACCCTGCCCATTCGCGAACGCCAGCGTCAGATGCACGAGCACGGCATGGTCGGCCGCAGATATGCCGGAGAAGTGAAGCAGATTATCACCGGCTCCATCGGCTTCGACGACTGGGAGTGGGGAGTCGATCTGTTCGCCGACGATGCGTTGGTTTTCAAGAAGCTGATCTACGAGATGCGTTTCGATGAAGTCAGCGCTGTGTACGCATTATTTGGAACGTTCTATCTTGGCGTGCGCTGCCAGGTGGCGGATCTGGCGAGACTGCTGAGCGGCGAACTCCCAACCAAAACCAATCTCTGATCGTTCTCATAAAGCTGATTACCGAGGGAATGCCGTCTATGGGTCTGATTGTCCGTTCTTCCGATCTTCACGCCGCCGGAGTGTTCGCCACCACCCGAATTTCCAAAGGCGAGCAGGTAGTTGAATACACCGGACCGCGCATCTCGCAGTCCGAGGGCTCACGTCTGTACGACGATCGTCCGATAACTTATCTGTTCGCTCTCGACGATCCGGAGCTCCTGATTGACGGACACGGTACTGCAGCTTTTATCAATCACAGTTGCGACCCCAACTGCGAGACGGAAGAGATCGACGGGCACGTCTGGGTTTGCGCTATCCGCAATATCAAGCCGGGCGATGAAATCACCTACGATTACAACCTGTTTGACGGCGAAGGTGACGCCCCTTGCTACTGCGGATCGAAGCGTTGCCGCGGAACCTTGTATTCGCGCGAAGAAATCCGTCGCCGCGAGCGTGAAGCCAAAAAGAAACGCTTGCTGACGAAGAAGAAATCTCGAGCTGTCTCTTAAGCGCTCATCGAGCGGGAAAAAGACTTGATAGCCTTGTCTTCGCTGTCGAAAACATCGAAGACCGTGAGCAACTTGGTCATCTGCAGCAGATCCAGCATGCGTTCGTGAAGATTGGCCAGCCGGATGGTCGATCCGATTTTTCGCGACGACGTGTAGAGACCTACCAATGTTCCCAGGCCGCCGCTGTCGATGTGCGTGGTCTCCGCCAGATCCATCACGATGTTCTTTGTCTCCGGCAGCAGCCCTTTCACCATCTCGCGCAAGGCTACTGCCTCTTCGCCGAAAACGATACGGCCCTTGCAGCGGATCACGGTAACGTCGTCGATGACGTGCTTCTCCAACTTCAGTTGCATGCAAACACCCCAACGCAACGGTATTAAATACCGGTTTTGCCGAGAGTAGCCGCGATTGCTGTCGTTAGCAAGCGCTTTCGTTTACGACCACTTGCCCGCGAACGATCATCCTTGCTTCAGATTGATCGTGTCTTGCGTGATCTGGTCGAAAGTAGTTACTGTACGCGCATTCGCTTCAAACGCACGTTGCGCCTGAATCAGGTTCGCGAACTCGGTTGCAATGTCGACGTTTGAGAGTTCCAGAGCGCCTCCGGTCACCTTTCCTCTGCCGCCGGTGCCCGGTGCGCCAACGGTAGCTGCACCCGAAGCAAGCGTGGGAGCATAGTTATTTCCGCCAGTTCGCATCAGGCCCTGGGTGTTGGCAAAATTCGCCAGCGCCAGTTGGCCCAGCGTCGCGGTCTTGCCATTGCTGAATGTGCCTTCGATCACGCCATCGCTGCCTATGGCGAAGCTCTGCAGTGACCCTGCTCCAAAACCATCCTGGTTCGCGGACGACGGACTGCTGGCCGAGGCGACCTGCGAGATCATGCCCGCTCCGTTCTGATACAGCTGCCAAGTGAAGTTGATGTCTGCCGCGCTGTCGGCCAGATTCGTAACCGTTATCCCGGCCACATCCGCTGCTGGAGTCGTAAGATTTCCGGAGCTGTCGAACGTCATCGTGCCGGTTTTTACAACTTGCGGAGTCGCTGCGCCGACATCTGCGCCCGGAATTGTGATCTGGTAATCCCAGGCGTTCGCTGCCGTCTTCGTGAACTGGAAGGTCAGAACATGGCCCTCTCCGAGCGTATCGTAGACCGTAACCGGAGTGCTGTACGGATCGTTCAGTGTGGTCCGAGAATCCAGATTGGCCGTCATTTCCACTTTAGTTGTCGCATTTGGCGGACTCACCGTGCCACTTCCCACCTGCAACGGCGAGAGCCCCTGTGTCTGGCTGATCGCTCCGTTGACCGCAGGAAAACCCAGCACCTCCTGGCCATCCGCCGTGACTAGATAACCATCTGTGCTCTTCGAAAAATTACCTGCTCTGGTGTATGAGTTCACACCATTGTTGTCCTGCACTACGAAAAACCCGTCACCACCGATGGCTACGTTCGTGTCTACGCCCGTGCTGTCAGTGCTTCCTGGAGTGAAGTTCGTATCAATCACTCCAACCTTTGTGCCCGCGCCGACCTGTATGGGATCGCCACTGCCTGACGATCCGATCGTCTGATAAAACAGATCGGAAAACATGCTCTGTGCGCGCTTGTAGCCAACGTATTCAGTTAGCGAGTTGTTCGCTATGTCGCCAGTGCTGTGGAACTGGCTTCAAGCCTGACAATGGAATCGAAAATTGTGGCATACACTCTCTCCTGAAATCGTTATTTGCCCGCTGCCGGCGTAGAACCTAATTGAGCGACGTCCTGCTGTATCTGCGTCACTTCATCCAACAAATTCAACTGCACCATCTGACTCGCCAGTTGATTCCCATCCATCGGCGACATGGGATCCTGATTCTGCAGTTGCGCAAGCAATAACTGCATGAACACAGAGCTCGTATCGCTTGTCGTCGAAGTCGTTGGAGTCGTGCTGCCCGATGTGTCTGCATGAGTTGCTGATGTGACGTTCATTTCTTCCTCACACGTGTACGCTGATGCCTCGCCGCGCAATGGTCGTAACCATCTCGACAGGCAGCTCGCTACTTTCTGAAATTGATTTCGCCGCACGATAAAATGCGGAAGCCGCGGCCGCGAGAACTCCTGCGACTGATGTCGCTGTCCATTTCCGTACTCGGACGCAAGCGTTGAACCCATATCATGAAATTTCACTTCACCAAGCCGCAGATCGCGTTCTCGAAGGGTGTTCTCCAGGCCCGGCAACTCTGAAACCAGCGCGGAGCGGACCTCGTGTCTCTCCACTCCGATCGATACTCCTACACTGCCGTCGTGGACTGTGGTCTTTACATCGATTGTGCCGAGTGTCTCCGAACGCACGCCAATGTGCATCTCCGCCTGGCCATCCCGTTCGAACATGCGGACTGCGTGCACGACATCAGCCGGAGTACTAACCGGCGCTACAATCTCCGGCGCACTCATCTGTCCGCCCTGAGGCAGTTTCGCGGCAGGAGAGTGCTCCGTATTCGCAGGTACGCTCGGCGTGTTAACCGCAGGTGCATTCCCGGCAAGACCTCCGGCACTTTCTCCCCATTGACTTTGGCGAGAGCTTGCTTCACCTGTTCGTCCGACTGCGTTCCTGGCTGTGCGTTGCTGCACCAGCACGCTGCTCAAGACGCTTGCCTTCGTCCGACCCGCCTCTGTGATCTTTAGTCCCTTTTAGATTCTCGAGCGGCGAAGCTGATTTCGTGTCGTTCCCTTTAGGTTGAAGCCGGTCGACAGGCGTTTTCGCCTGGAGCGGCTCCATTGCATTAAGTCTGCTCAGCTTGCTTTCTTCGACCGGAGTGCTCACTGTGCCACTGTTCGTCAACACTGGTGGCTTCTGCCACAGCATCAACCGACGCGGGCGGTTCTGTCTGATCAGTCGGAGGCGGTGCGGCTTCGGGCGAACTCACCGATTGCATCTGACCGTGCTCTTTTCCAGATACTGCTTTCTTCTTCTCATGCATCTCGCCTGAAGTGCGCGCGAAATATCGTCTTTGTGCCTGGTCTGGGCGATCGAACTGCTGGCTCTCACCGGCTCTGCCTTGACCGTGTTGAGAAGCACGTCGGCTACCTGAGTTTCTGCTTCTTTACCGCCTGCCTTAGCCGGCTGCCGACGATCATCTTTCGCAGCGTGGACCTCTTGTGCTTCGCTCGAATCGGCCATTTGCATTTGTTCAATTGGTCCTGCGATCCTCTTCGCGTCAACAACTTCTTCCTGCGGTGTTCCTGCTACCGATCCCGCCTTCAACCCGGAGTCGGTAGGAACATCATTCACCGTGCCGCCGCTGGCGGTGTCAACTGTGTCCTGCGTTATAGCGACTGCTGCCAGATTCACGACTGGCCTTGTCTAGGCACTCCTGTCGCACTCTCAATACCTGCTGGAGTGATCGCGATCCCATTCGTCGGCGTCAGATTGAGCGCCGGTATCATTGCAGGGACTATAAGCGGCAACTCGATATCCGCTTGCTGCCTGTGATTCGATCCATCGTCGTCTTTTTTGTCTTTGTTCTTCTCAGGCTTGCAGCCCATATGACTTTGTTGAATTGGACTGGCGTCATCGATGTATTTCGTCAATTCCGTCCCGAAGGCCTTACCGTCTTTCGCCGTTGGGCCTCCGGTAGGTGAGAACAACCCGGACAAGCCTTGTGCCTGACTGCTGCCGCCCTGTGGGATCGCGTCCACGCGATGTTTAAGTGCAAGCGGCTTGCCAGAGAGATTGGGAAAATTAAAGATTGTTGGAGATTTGTCGAGACGGAGAGATTAGAGACTTCATCAACTCAGCTGCCGGCGATCCTGCCGCGGCGAAGCAGAAATAGTTCATCGACGCGGGCCTGCTCGCGCCGCGCCCGTTCTGCATCGTAGATGTTCTTCCCTCGTACGTAGAGATTTTCCAAAACCTGGCGCTTCTGTCTTGCTCGGGAAAACTCGGCGAGCTTAGCTGCTGCCTGCTGCTTCGCCGCCAGCAAATACTGCTCGAAGTCCAAACGCTTTCTCTGGTAATACGGTTCACCCCATATCTCGAGTTCCGCGGCCTTAACTCCTCTGTCGAGCGCCGACGACCGCCCTGTGCGCCACTCCATACGCTCGCGCTCCAATTGCGAAAGGGAGACTTCCACTCGCTGCACCTGCTGATTTGCTGCCTGCAACTCGAGCCAACTGCGATGTTCTAGGTTCTCCCGAAACCGAAGCAGCGTGGCCAGCGGGAAGCGGTACGCCATTTTCAATTCCCGAGCGCCAGCAATTGCTGAATGTTATCGTCGAGTTTGGCCATCTTCGCTGCATCCTGCCTCAGGAAATCTTCAACTCTCGGCAACATCGCTAGCGCTCTATCCAATTCTTTGTCGCTACCTTTCTGATATGCGCCTATTCGAACCAGGTCCTCCGAGCGCGTGTACAGCGCCAACAGTGACCGTAATTCCGCGGCTCTGTTGCGGTGCTCCTCCGAGCAGACCGCAGGCATCAGGCGGCTCAGGCTGTTTAATATCGAAATCGGTGGATAGTGCCCTCGTGCTGCCAGTTCGCGATCGAGCAGCACGTGGCCATCAAGCAGAGATCGCACGGCATCTACCAGCGGATCCTGCTCATCGTCGCCCTCCATCAGCACCGTATAGAACGCAGTGATGCTCCCGTGGCTGAATCGTCCAGCCCGTTCCACCAGTCTCGACAGCAATGGTGAAAACAGATGGTGTATATCCTTTCGCCGTCGGCGGCTCTCCCGCCGCCAGTCCTATCTCCCGTTGTGCCATCGCGAATCGCGTGAGTGAATCGACGACCAGCAAAACCTGTTTTCCCTGTGCGCAGAAATACTCTGCAATCGTCGTAGCGGCCAGGGCCGCCCGAATTCGCAGTAATGGTGATTGATCCGATGTGGAAACCACCACCACTGATCGCGCCTCGTCCCGTCCTCACCTAAGCTCCTCCAGGAACTCTCCCACTTCGCGGCCGCGCTCACCTACCAGCGCCAGCACCGTCATATCAGCGGATGTTCCCCGTGCCATCATTCCGATGAGCGTGCTCTTGCCCACTCCGCTGCCGCCGAAAATTCCCATGCGCTGTCCGCGGCCACAGGTCAAGAATCCGTCAACTGCCCGCACGCCGCAGCCCAGCGGTTCGCGAATCGGCAGACGCGAGAGTGGCGACGGCGCTGCTCCGTCCACTGCTTTACTCAATCCGGCCGCATACGGTCCCAGGCTATCTATTGGCTGTCCCGCAGCATCAATCACGCGCCCCAGCAATGACTCTCCAGTACGGATCACCGGACGCTGTCCCCACGTTAGAATGCGGTCACCATAACGAATTCCCTGCGGTCGCTCCAGGCACATCGACAGCACCTTCGCTCCGCGAAATCCAACAATCTCTCCGGCAAAGCGACGTCCTGCCGCTTCCACTTCGCAGCATTCGCCCACTGAACAAAATGGACCGTCGGATTCCAGCAGGTGCCCCACAACCTGGCTCACTTTGCCCTGCCAGCGATTCGAGCAGCTGTTGTTCACGCTTTCGAAATAGGGTTCGAGCACGATCCCTACTCCGCCTTCGGTCGTTGCGCCAGCAGATCGAAGAATCCCTGTTCAATCTCTTTCAGGTGAGCCTCCACTCCAATCTCGGTTGTACCCACGCTGGCTTCGACGACACACGACGTGTCTGTCATAGCCTCGTCGGCAAGCACTTCGACACGTTGCGATAGATTTCGTTCGTTCCCCAGGAATCGCCGCCACTCATCCGCCAGGGGCGGCGTAACCCGCAGTGAAATCTGCGTCTCCTCCTGGAGTTTATCGAGCGTCACTCGCACCACGGCCCGCAGGAACAGCGGATCCAGTTGCGCTTCCCGATGCAAAATCTTGCGAGCGATCGCCATCGCCAACTGAATCACCTCCGCTTCCACCGCCCGGAAATAGCGTTCCTGCTCCGCATGAAACGAATTGAGAGCCGCCGTGAGAATTGCGCGCTCTTCACGGATTGCAGACTCGTAGTCCGCTCGCGCCGCCGCCTCTCCCTCCTGGCGGCCCAGTTGCCGCGCATACGATTCCCGCCGCGCAAGCTTTTCTTCCGTGATCTCTGTTTCCGCGGGCGAAGAATCGGAGTTCTGCGTCCCTGTTCCACCGCCCACCACCGGATACTCGAAATCCTTAATCGCTGTCCTTGCTTCAGACCATGTACTCATCTTCGCCCTCAGTTTTCAGCGTCAGCTTTCCTTCGCTCTCCATCTTTCTGGCGATTGCCACCACCTCCTGCTGCGCCTTGGAGACCTCCTTCGAGCGCACCGGCCCGAGAATTTCGATATCTTCCTTTAGCATTTCAACCGCGCGCGATGACATCGACTTGAATACGTGGCTGCGCATATCCTCCGACGCTCCCTTCAAAGCAACAGCCAGCGTCTTCTTGTCGAGATGCGCCAGCAGTTCGCGAATTCCGGTCTCCGGCACGCCCAGAAAGTCCTCGAAGGTAAACATCAGGTTGCGTATATTCACCGCGACCTTCGCATCCTGTTTCTCGATTACCTCAAGAATCGATCGCGCGGCATTCGGTTCCAACCGGTTCAACATGTCGGCGACGCCCTTCAATCCGGCATACGCACGCCTGCTCTGCTCGCCCAGCGATTGCAGCCGGTTGTGCAGCACCAGCGATACCTTCTGCGCCACGTCCGGCGAAAACTGCCGCAGTTGCGCCAGGCGTGTCACTGCCTCTGCTCTCACTGTCTCCGGCAACCGCATCAACAATGTGCATGCCTGCTTCGAATCGAGGTGCGCGAGGATCAGCGCAATCGTTTGTGGGTGTTCGCTCTCCAGAAATTTTGCCAGCTGTTGCGGATCGGATTTTTGCAGCGAATCCAGCTTGCCGGCGCTCATCTCCTGCGAACGGGCCACCTGTTCCATCAGCGAGCGCGCGCCGTCTTCACCAAATGCCTTGACCAGCAGACGCTTGGCATAATCGCTCCCGCCCTGTGCCATGTAGTCCTGGGTAAGCGTGAGCTTGTGATATTCCTCCAGGATCTGCAGCGCCGTTTGCGCATTGATCGTCTGGAGTTCGCCAATCTCTTGCGTGAGTCTCTCTACATCCTGGTCCGATAAATTCTTGTACACGGTGCTGGCCGCATCTTCGCCTAGCAGACAGACGAGGATTGCAGCCTTCTTCGCACCGCTGATTTGTGTCCCCTGGGCCATCGTCAGCTCTCGTGCATCCAGCCCTGGATCAGCCGGCTCGCCGACGTGGGCTCCGATTTCACCTTTTCCGACAATTGTTTCTTCAAGCCTGAGAGCCGTTGTGTTTCCGAACTACCTTCTCCGGGCAATGCATTGGCATCCAGCACACTGTCGCGTCCCAGCACCGAAGCGTGATCCGTACCTCCTGCTTTCAACATGCCGATTCGCGCGGGCAGTTCCCGGAATGCCGTTATCAGCTGCTTCTTGATCGGACGCAGGAAGGTCAGATAGACGACCAGGAAGAGTGCTGCGATTCCGGCATATCGCAACAGGCTCGACCACTGCACCAGCAGCGTGCGCACCTGTACCAGCTTTGATGGTTTCGACGGCGTTTCAACCGGCGCCTGCTGAAATGTTAGATTTTCGACAGCCAGGACATCGCCTCGACTCGCGTCCAGCCCGATCGCTGCTGCCGCCAGCTGCTCAATGTTCTTCATCTCCTCCGACGTGCGCTTCCTCCGCGTCGTCTTCGCTTGCGTTCCTTCGCCGGTCACTTCAGTTGCATCGTCCACCACTACCGCTGCCGCAATGCGTTTCAAACGGCCGGCAGGTTCCATGGTGTGACGGGTCAGCTTGTTCACCACAAATGTGTTCGCTTCTGCTTTGGAGGATTGCTGGTCCTGCACTACACGCATCGCGGCTACGGAATTCGCTGCCCCGGCCGACGGGACGTTACTCGCAGTTCCGGGAACACCTCCTGGGGCAACTCCTCCCGCATTTTCCTCAGACCTTTGCGACGTCACCGCCACTGCCGATTTCGGATCGTACGATTCCTGGTTCTCCTCGCTCGTACTGCTGTCAATCTCAACGCGCACGCTGGCGCGCACGCGCTCTGCTCCCAGCACCGGCTCGAGCGTGCGAACGATTTCCTTCTCCAGCTGATCTCCCAATTCTCGCGACGCCACACCTCCCACCAGGCCACTATGATGCGACAGTGGACGCCCCGTATCGGCATCGAGCACCGTCACATTCTCGGGCTTCAGTTTGTCAACGGCGCTGGACACTAGCTGTGCAATACCAAACTGCTTGTCTTCCGAGATCGATCCGCGCGTCTTCAGAATCACCGCAGCCTTGGCCTCCTCCTGACGATCCACGAACAGCGACTCCGGCGGCATCACCAGGTGCACGCGTGCCGACTCGACTTCCCCGAGCGTCTGAATTGTTCGCTCCAGTTCGCCCTCTAGCGCACGCTGGTAATTCACCTTGTCCGTGAAATCGGTTCCCATCCAGTTCGGAGTGTCGAAGAGCTCAAACCCAAGACGTGCATTTTTTGGAAGACCCTGCGAGGCTGTTTCCATGCGCCCCTTATCGAGTTGGTCCGCAGGAACGGAGATACTCGCTCCATCCGGCGAAATCTGATAGCTGATTCCTTTTGCGGAGAGCTTGCTAGCGATACCGTTGGATTCCTCTGGCTTCAGCCCCGAATACAGCGTTTTGTAGTCAGGACTGGTAAGCATCCGAACAAAAATCCACAACACCGCTACGACTACCACCGCCGCCGCTGCAAACATCGCGCGTTGACGAGGCTTTAAACCGAGCACGAACTCTTTCACCTGGTCAGCAACTTGTCCGGATCCCTGTGTCTCTGGCGGCACGAATTACCTCGTCTGCAGCGGCTAGAACTGCAGCCTGGAAATCTCCTGGTACGCCTGCACCATCTTGTTTCTCACCTGCATCATCAACTGGAACGACAGATCGGCTTTCTCTACCGAGATCATCGCCTGATGCACGTCCGCTCCGTTTCCCTTCACCATCTGGCCGATCTGGTCTTCTGCGGTCTGCTGAAGCGAATCGGTATCGGCGACGGCGTTTTTCAGCGCCTCTCCAAAACTCGACCCGCTGCCCGGCTTGGGACGGATCTGGCTGCTTTCAATCTCCGCCGGAAGTATGCGAATTCCTGATATCGCGCCGCTCATTTTCTTCTCTGCACCGGATTACTTCACAATCTCGAGTGACTGCTGAATCATTTGTTTCGCCGCCTGCACTGCCGACGAATTCATTTCATAGGCGCGCACCGCCCCCAGCAGGTCCACCATCTCCCGCACCGGCTCCACATTCGGAAAAGCCACGTAGCCCTGCGCATTCGCATCGGGATGCGATGGGTCATAACGCATCTGCGGAGGCGCTGGATCTGTCACCACAGCCGCCACCTTCACGCCTTCTGTCTGCGCGTTCGGGCGATACAGCGCGTTCAGCAGCCGCGGAAAACGCTGCATTGCACCTGACTGGAAGACAACCAGCTTGCGCTGATATGGCCCTCCTTCAGGTGTGCGCGTGGTCTCCGCGTTCGCCATATTGCTGGCCACCACCTCCGAGCGCTGTCGCTCCGCAGTCATCGCCGATGCGCTCACATCCAGCATCTCGAACAAGTTCATCTCTAGCTGCCTCCGTTGATCGCCGATGCCAGTCGATGGAATTCCAGTTTCACCAGCTGTACGCCTGCATTGAACTGCAGCTGCGTTTGTGCCATCAACAGGCCTTCCCGCTCCACGCTCACGTTGTTTCCGTCTGGCCGTTCCAGCAATCCCCGAACTTCTGTTGTCTGCGGTCCACTGCTCACCAGCTGCAAACCGCTTTGCGCACGGTCTAGTTCCCTCGCGAAGCTGATATCGCGTGTGTGATAGCCAGGTGTATCGACGTTGGCCACGTTGTTGGTGATCTGCGCTTGCCGGGCTGTAGTCAGGTCGAGGATTTGTGTCAGCCGCTCCAGGTTCGGCGTATCAATCATGCTCATATCGTCTTCTCAAGTTCTTCGACCATTGGTTCGTCCTAAGAATCATCCGCATCTCGCCTGCCAGAGGCCTTTGCCGAAGCTCAGCAAACTCTAATCACGAGACCTCGCCCAAGCTTGGCGCAGAAAAGTAAAGATGTTCCGGAGTAATCCGCTCGTCTCCTTCGGCCAGGATCAGCGCGCGCTCGATCACATGCATGAGTTCACGCACATTTCCCGGCCAGCTGTGTTTCTCCAGCATCTTCTCTGCGTCTTCGCTGAATAACGCACTCTGGTCGGCCGAAATCCGTCGCAGGAATTCGTGCGCAATCGGCAGAATGTCGCCAACGCGCTCGCGCAACGGCGGCAGCTCAATTGGAAACACGGCCAGCCGGAAATAAAGATCCTGGCGAAACTCTCCTTTGCTCACCCGGTTCTCCAGATTCGCATTCGTCGCCGCTACAACCCGCACATCCACTTTGAAAACGTCGGAACTCCCCAGTCTCTGTACTTCGCCATATTCCAGGAAGCGCAGCAGCTTCGCCTGCAATCCCATGGGCAGTTCGCCAATCTCATCGAGAAACAGAGTTCCGCCTTGCGCCGCGTGAATTCTCCCTACCCGCGATTGCACTGCTCCGGTGAACGCTCCCCGCGCGTATCCGAACAGTTCGGCTTCCAATAGCGCTTCAGGGATCGCGGCGCAATTGATCACCACAAACGGCCGCTCGGCCCTCGGACTTAAGTCATGAATCGCCCGTGCCACCAGCTCTTTTCCGCTGCCCGTGGGTCCGGTGATCAATACCGCAGTGCTCCGCGGCGAAACCAGCCTTACCATCCTCGCCAGCTTCTGCATCGGAAGTGTCGTTCCCACCATTCTCGGCAAAGGCTCGAAAGGGATCTTCAGGTGCGTTGCAGAGGGCCCTTGCTCCGTCGCGGTCCACGGCAGCACGCGTCCTGTTCCCGCACAAGTTCTTCTTGAGGTTCGAAAACGGATCAGGACTCGCGGAGTCGAGTATCGCCACGTGCACGCCCGGATAGTCTCGCGCCGCCAGTTCACGCAGTTCGTCTGCGTTCAAGTCGGGAAGGTTACGATCCAATATCAGCAGATCGCATTCGCTGTGCTCGAGCTTCGCGAGCGCGTCGGCTCCGCTCGAAGCCAGCTCCACTGCACACTGATTAAGAAAATTCGCCGCCACGCGGTCGCGAAATCCCGGATCGGAACTCGCAATCAATACGCCGGCGTTCGACTGGAAGAGGGGGGCAGTCGTCATAGCCCCTCGTTTGTATTCTTGAAGTCTTGGAAGAAGATTAGGAGAAGATTAAAAAACGCTAAGACGGTGCGAAATCGCTAAAGATCTGTGGGAATGTCTCCGATACCGCTTACTGCATTCCGAGCGCCTTCAGCACGTCTCCCCGTTGCGACCAGAACAAGACCGCCGTCATCCCGATCAGAATCACCGTGGTCGCCCATGTCACCAGGTTCGCCACACGTGAGTTGGTATATTCGCCCATCAATTCTTTCTTGTTCACCAGCAACACCATGAAGATCAGCACCAATGGCAGCACCATGCCGTTCAGCGCCTGCGAAAGCAGAATTATCTTCACGTAATTGATTTTCGGCAGCAGGATTACGCCGCCGCCAGCGACGATAAGAAACGTATAGAGCCAATAGAAGAAGGGCGCTTCCGAGAACTTCTTCCCTACACCCGACTCGAATCCCAGTCCTTCGCAAACTGTATATGCTGTCGAGATCGGCAGAATCGATGCCGAGAATATCGAGGCGTTAAACAGTCCCGCCGCAAACAGTATGTAAGCGTAATTCCCAGCCAGCGGCCGCAACGCAAATGCCGCGTCCGCCGCGCTTTTTACCTGATGTCCTGCCACAAACAGCGTTGCCGCACACGCTACGATAATGAACCAAGCCACTATGTCGGTAAAAACGCATCCGACGATCACGTCCAGCCGCGACGCCGCATAGTCACGCCGGGTGACTCCCTTTTCCACCACCGACGCCTGCAGATAGAACTGCATCCAGGGCGCGATCGTCGTACCCACGATAGTGATGATCATCAACAGGTAATCGCGATCCTGAAACTCATGTAGCCTGGGAACCCGAACGGTTGAGATCAGCGCGAGGCTCCAGTTCGGCTTCGCCAGCACGCCAGCGAGGATGTATGCGATGTAAAAGAACGAAGCGAACAGGAATACCTTTTCGACGCTTTTATAGCTACCTTTTACGACCATCAGCCATACCAGCGCCCCACAGATCGGCACGGAATAGAACTTCGATATGCCGAACAGTTCTCCACTGCTGGCGATACCGGCAAACTCGGAAACTACATTCCCGAAATTCGTAATCACCAGCGCGATCATCAGGAAGAATGTCGTCCGCAGGCCGTATTCCTCGCGGATCAGATCGCTCAGCCCTTTGCCGGTGACCGCTCCCATGCGGGAGCACATTTCCTGCACAACGATCAACGCCAGCGTGGTGGGAACCAGAGTCCACAGCAGTCCATACCCGAACTGTGCTCCGGCTTGTGAATAAGTGAAGATCCCGCCCGTGTCGTTGTCGACATTTGCGGTGATAAATCCCGGCCCAACGACTGCAAGGAACAGGAAAATCTGCGTGCGCCAGCGTTTTAACCAGTCCAGGATCGCAGTCATCGGCTCGTATGGTTACATCGGCTTAAATGAGATTAGCCTGACCAGCATAAACGGCTCTGGTTATCTGCCGCCACCACGAAATAGTCATCAAGGATGTAACGCAACACCAGAGCTGCTGAAAGCGTCTAAATGCGCATGCTGAAAAACTATCTTATTGTGATCGCCCTCCTTCTTTTTGTTGCCCCTGTCTTCGCTCAGAGCAATGATTTAGCAGTCACTGTCGGCGGCTACTTCCCGATTAACAGCCAGATCCCCGTCGGCAACTCGTTTGCCATACAAGGCAATTTTGGACACCGAATTTTCCACGCGCCTTTGGCCTCTCTCTTCGTCGAAATCCCAGTGACCGGCACATTCAACTCCGACGTTTTCACCACCGGACATCTCCTCTCCCTCGGGACCTATTCCGCAGTGTTCGTCACTCCGGGAGTTCGACTGAAACTCGCTCCCGGCTCGCCGCTTTCTCCCTACTTGGCAATCGGCGGCGGACTCGCGCACTTCAGCAAAAGCGGCAACGCGCTCGCCACCTCGTCATCGACAAACGCCGGCACCTTCGACTTTGCCGGCGGCCTGGAAATGAAGATCTTTCCTTATCTGAGCCTTCGTGGCGAAGTCCGCGACTATTACTCCGGTAGCCCCAATCTGCTCCCTGGAGCAGACGCCCGCCAAAACCAATTGCTGACGACCGGCGGCATCGTCTTTCGCTTCTAGCCTTGTACGAAAATTGGTGCCCCACATCTGCCCTCTGTTGGCAGATGTGGGAGCGTGAGCAAGTTGAGTGTAGGGAGCGATGGCAACTCGTTGGGCTACGTTGGCAAACGCTTCAGCCTGATAAAATCGCTTCAGTGACTTCTCCCATCCGTCTTATCGCCATCGATATCGATGGCACCCTGCTCGACTCGCAATTCAAGATACCTCCGGCCAATACCTCCGCCCTGCGCCGTGCACACGAACTGGGAGTTGAAATCGCGCTTGTCACTGGCCGTCGCCACTCGTTCGCGCTGCCTATCGCGGAAATGCTGGGCTTCGATGTAACGCTCATCAGCTCGAACGGCGCGATTACACGTTCTCTGAAGGGCGAGCTTTTTCACCGAGACCTGCTGCCAGCCGCAACCGCGCGCACACTCATCCGCCACATGGACGATTTCCGCGGAAATGCCGTCGTCACCTTTGACATAGAGGCCAAAGGCGCTCTCGTTCTTGAGCGCGCGGACGAGCTTCACCACAGCATCAGCCGCTGGCTGGAAAAGAACGCCCCTTTCCTCGAATACCGCATTCCGCTCGAAGATTGCCTCACTACCGATCCCGTCCAGGCGATGTACTGCGGAACCATTCCCTCGTATGCGGGAAGCCGAAAATCACCTGAAATCCGCCGGTTTAGAGGGCAAGATTACCGTTTTAAAGACGGAATACCCCCTTCGTGACCTCTGCATGTTCGACGTACTTAACTATGCCTGTTCTAAAGGACATGCGGTCGAGCGATGGGCCGCCCACCGCCGGATTCCGCGTGACCAGATCATGGCGATCGGTGACAATTACAACGACCGCGAAATGCTGGAATATGCCGGTATGCCAGTGGTAATGGCCAATGCATCAGAGGAGTTGAAACAACTTGGCTGGACCGTTACCCTCTCCAATGATGAAGGCGGAGTAGCCGCCGCTGTTGAGCAGGCGCTAGGCCTAGAGATTGCGAATACCTGATTTGAATTTTCGACGCCAACTCGGCCTCCTGATTTCCATTGCGCTGCTTTCGCTAATGGCGATGGCTGCCGACGCCCCGCAAACTACCGCTATCGCGCCATCGCACACTGAGTTCGACGCCGTTCTGCAGAATGGCTTCTCGATCCATCACATCCGCCGTGAGATTTTAGGCGAGACGACCCGCCTCTTCGTTTCGAACGAGGCCACCAGCTACATCGACATTCCGACCGCTCAGATTCAATCGATTCAGGAAGTTCAGGTCGCCGACAAGGTCACACCGCAACCCGCGACTCTGTCGATCTCTGACGCTGTGAATGCTGCCAGTGATAAACATCAGATCGACCCTGACCTCATCAACAGCGTGATTCGCGCCGAGAGCGCATTCAATCCGCACGCGGTTTCCCGCAAGGGCGCTCAGGGATTAATGCAGCTCATGCCCGATACCGCCACCAAACTGGGTGTGAAGGACGCCTTCGATCCCGCCTCCAACGTGAATGCCGGAACCCAATACCTTCGTGATCTGCTCGTCCTCTATCACGGAGATATGGTGAAGGCTCTTGCCGCCTACAATGCTGGCCCGCAGCGCGTCGCGCAGTATCACGGCGTTCCGCCTTATCACGAGACTCGGGCCTATGTTGCCCAGATCGTCCGCGACTTCAATCGCAAGAAGCTGGCTGCACAAAAATCCCAAGCGTCAGCTCAAGCCACCCCGAAAAAACACCTACCGCTCACCGCTTCAGCTACTGCTTCGCAATAATTTCCCTCCTCTGCACCAATCCCGGCAACATTGACCTGATACGCCCCCTCATTTACTGTGACTCTTCGCCCAAGCGCCACCCAGGGCTGCCTCTGTCACTGCATGAAGCGCAAGCAGATCATCATCTCGATTGTCGTTATTATCGTTCTGGCTGCGCTGGTTTACTTGCAGATTCGGGAGTGGCGCCGCTTTGACTGGCAGAAATTCGCCGAAGGCAGCGAAGGTATCCTTTGGTATCGTGTTCTCTTCGGCGTGGCACTCGTCTATCTCGCCGACTTCTTGCGCGCAATCCGCTGGAAGATCCTGCTTCGACCCACCCGCCCTGATGTTCGCTGGAAAGATCTGGTCGCGCCTACCTATGTAGGATTCGCTGGCCTCGCCATTCTTGGACGCCCGGGCGAACTGATCCGGCCCTACCTTATCGGCCTGAAGACAAAAACCGCCTTTTCCGCACAAATGGCGATCTGGGCCATCGAGAGAATTTTCGACATAACGGCCGTAGTCATCATGCTCGTTATCGTCATCTTCTTTGTTCCTTCATTGCGCACCATTGACCACTACCAGGCATTTCGGGAATTCGGTTACGGCCTGATCGGCATCGTTGTGCTGCTGGTCGGTCTCGCGGTTACCCTACGCCTTATCGGACCGCGTTTCGCTGCCTGGGTCTGTCGCATGCTGACTCCGATATCGCCGCGCTTGGGGACCGCTGCCGAAAAGAAGATCCGCTCCTTCAGCGAAGGCCTGGACACGCTCCGTGATCCCCTCTCGATTCTTGAGGTCTCCGGCATCTCGATGGTGATCTGGATCCTCGTCGCGTTCGCCTATCGCGAGGTAACGCACGCATATCCCATCGATACCGGTATTCCTGCCCTGGACCTCCCGCAAGTCATCCTGCTGATGGGTGCCAGTGTAGTTGGTGGCGTCCTGCAACTACCCATGGTTGGCGGAGGGGCGCAGCTGGCTACCATCGCCGTTCTCAACAACGTCTTCGATACCGGCCCGGAACTCGCCGTCAGCGCAGGCATCCTGTTCTGGCTCGTGACCTTCATGTCGATCGCACCGGTCGGCTTGATCCTTGCTCATTTCGAACATCTTTCCCTGCGCAAGATCACCCAGGCCAGCGAATCCCTCGAAGAATCGGAGACTTCGCTCCCCGCATGTCCGCCCGAGCATCCGCAGTAACCTCTCGACCCATCACTTCGGCTGTTACAATTGGTGAGAGATACTCAGGTCAGCGCTAACTCCAATGAAATGTCCGTTTTGCGGGTTCCCAAATGACAAGGTTGTGGACTCGCGCGAAAGCAAAGAAGCCGAGTCGATCCGGCGTCGCCGCGAATGCCTGAAATGTTCCAAGCGCTTCACCACCTACGAGCGCATCGACGAAATCCCATATATGGTGGTGAAGAAAGACGGCCGCCGCGAAAAATTTGATCGCCAGAAAGTCCTGAACGGCCTCTTGCGCGCCTGCGAAAAACGTCCCATTCCCATGGGCAAACTCGAGCAAATTGTGAACGAGGCCGAGGGCTTTGTCATCGATTCTCCCGAGCGCGAGCGCAAGACCAGCGAAGTCGGCGAATTAATCATGAATCGCCTGCGACGCTATGACAAAGTCGCTTACGTCCGATTCGCCTCCGTCTATCTTGATTTCAAAGATGTAAAGGAGTTCATGGAGGAGTTGAAGCACCTCCTGAAAGCCGCGGAATCGACAACTGAGAAAGCGAAATCGACCGCCAAGAGCTGAGTCATCAACGCCCACATATGCGCAACTGAACAGGATTTTTTGATTTATGGCACACAAAGTCACTCTTATCCCCGGCGACGGCATCGGACCTGAAGTCACGAGCGCCGCTGTTCGCATTCTCGAAGCAACCGGCGTCAAGTTCGAATGGGAAAGCTTTAAGGCGGGCGCTGATGCTTACGAAAAGTATCGCGAGTACATTCCCAAGGAACTGATCGAGTCCATCGAACGCAACAAAGTCGCGCTCAAGGGCCCCATCACAACTCCCATTGGCGGCGGCTTTTCCAGTATCAACGTCGAACTTCGCAAGCGATTCGAGCTCTACGCAAATTTTCGCCCTATTCGTAATCTGCCGCACGTGCCCACCCGTTATCCCGATGTCGACCTCATCATCATTCGTGAGAACACTGAGGGCCTCTATTCCGGCATCGAGCACGAAGTCGTTCCCGGCGTCGTCGAAAGCCTGAAGATCATGACGGAGAAGGCTTGCACGCGCATCTCAAAATTCGCTTTCGAGTACGCACGCAACAACAATCGCAAGAAGATTCACGTCATACACAAAGCCAACATCATGAAGATGTCCGACGGACTCTTCCTGAAGTGCTCACGCGCCATCGCCAAGGACTACCCCGAAATCACCTACGGCGAACACATCATCGATAACACTTGCATGCAGTTGGTGATGAACCCCTATCAGTACGACATGCTGCTGATGGAAAACCTCTACGGCGACATCATCTCCGACCTTTGCGCTGCTTTCGTCGGCGGTCTAGGCCTTGTGCCAGGCGCGAACATCGGTCACGAGATCGCGGTCTTTGAAGCCGTCCACGGCTCTGCGCCGGATATTGCCGGCAAAAACCTGGCAAATCCGACCGCGGTCGTCCGTTCGGGACTGCTGATGCTCCGCCATCTTGGCGAACACGACGCAGCACTCAAGGTTCGCGATGCGCTTGAGTATGTCTATCGCGACAAGCAGAACCTGACGCGCGATCTCGGCGGTCCGGCCACCACCAGCCAGTTCGCCGACGCAGTGATTGCCGCAATCCAGAGCGAGAAAGACTCAACCCGCTCCCACCACTCGCTTAGCAGTCTGACTGTTTTCAGGGATGGTTTACGGGTGCCCCACCCTATCGCCCGCTTTTGGCGAGGGTGGGATTGGTGGCGCGGGCGCCCTCGCCCGCGTAGAGCAGCTGATTAGAATAATGCAGTTCCTTCGAACACTCATCATGTCACGGACAATTCTCCTACTCCTATTGCTCTCGCTCTCGTCGCCTGCAACAACACCAACATCGGAATTGTCTCAGTCCAAGCCCATCACCACCGTCGATCCCACCACCGCAGCCACTATTACCGGCACAGTTCACTTCGAAGGCGCCGTTCCCGCCGCGGCCAAGATCGACATGTCCAATGATCCCGATTGCGGCGCCAAACTGGCCTCCTCTGAAAACCTACTCGTCGATCATGGCAATCTCGCCAATGTCTTCGTATATGTGAAAGACGGACTTGGCGATCGCGGCTTTGCCCCTCCGCAGACGCCCGTCACCATCGACCAGCGCGGCTGCCGCTACGTCCCGCATGTGCTCGGCGTAATGACCGGACAGCCTGTTCAGATCCTTAACTCCGACAGCACTACCCACAACGTCCATCCCCTGGGCCACGCGAATCATCAGTGGAACGCCTCACAATTGCCCAACTCTCAGCCGCTGACGAAAACCTTCACCGAACCCGAAATCATGCTTCCGATCCACTGCAACCAGCATCCCTGGATGCACATGTACCTCAACGTGGTTGATAACCCCTTCTATGCTGTCACCGGACCAGACGGCCGCTTCGAACTCAAAGGCCTCCCGCCGGGCGAGTACACCATCGCCGCCGTCCACGAGCAACTAGGCGAACAGACCATGAGAATCATCGTCGGCCCGAGAGAAACGAAGCAGGCCGCCTTCACTTTCCAAGCCAAGTAGCGCCCGCGTCTCCCCATCCCATTTCGGTCCGATGTCGGAAGTTGTCGCCCTAATCCCCTTGCCGCAACCGCCCACCCGAGTGATACCATCGTTGGTTGCGCATCACAGCGCGATGTGATGTGGGGACATTAAGGAGACACGCACCTGAAAGGTTCTCTGACCACGCCCTTCAATCGGGCGCATCATAATTTCGCGGTTTTCGCGGCGTTTGCGACCTTCATCCTCATCATTGCCGGTGCCCTGGTCACCAGCAACGACGCCGGCCTCTCCGTCCCCGACTGGCCCACAAGCTTCGGCCACATAGCCCAGATGCCCCGCATGGTCGGCGGCGTGAAGTTTGAACACACGCATCGCATGATCGCCGAATTCATCGGCACTCTTACCATCATCATCGCGGTTTGGACGTGGCGCAGCGACCGCCGCTCGTGGATGAAGAAACTCGGTATCGCCGCACTTGGCACCGTAATCCTTCAAGGCGTTCTCGGCGGAATCACCGTTCTCGAACTGTTACCGCCCGCCGTTTCGACGGCACATGCCATCGTCGGACAGACCTTCTTCTGCATTGCCGTCGCCATCGCCCTCTTTACCGGACGCCGTTTCGTGCAGGAAGAGCCACGCACCGCGCGCGACAGTCGCCGTCCCAGCCTCATTGCGCTCACGAACCTGTCCGTTTTCATCGTCTACGTCCAGTTGGCCCTCGGCGGCATGTTCCGCCACAAAGGCATGAGTTGGGAGCCGCACGTGATCAACGCCGCGCTGGTCACCTTCATCCTGATCTGGACCTCCGTGCGCGTGCTCTCGTACTACTCTGAGATCGAAGGTCTACGTCGTCCTGCGATCCTTGTTCTCAGCCTTGTTATCGTGCAACTCTGCCTGGGCTTCATGTCCTTCTTGACGAAAGTTGTCTGGGGAGCACAAGCCGTACAGCCTACGCCGCTGATGGTTTCTTCCACCGTGGCACACACCGCCGTTGGAGCGCTGCTGCTGGCGTCCACGGTCGTCCTCGCCATCCAGGCTCGACGTCATCTTGCTGTTCTCGATGAGCACGCCGTCCGTACCGGCGCGCGGAGGCCCGTTACCGCATGAACACCGCACCTCGAGCCGTTGCGATCTCCCCCAGCAGTCTCTCGGTGTTGTTGCGCGATTATGCCGAGCTCACCAAGCTGCGCGTAACCTCGATGATCGTTCTGACCGCGTGGACAGGGTTCTACTTCGCGGCGTTCAAGTCAGGTGTCAGTGGTTTCTCATGGACTCTCTTCCATGCCTTGATCGGCATTGGCCTCGTCTCCGGCGGGACCGCCGGCTTCAACGAAGTCATCGAGTGCGATACGGACTCGCACATGCGTCGCACCGCAATGCGTCCGCTGCCCGCGAAGCGTATGGGCCTGACGCACGCCTCTATTGTGTGCTCCGCCCTGATCATCGGCGGAGCCACCTATCTCTGGCTGGCTACCAACGCTCTCACGGCCCTGCTCACGCTTGCCACTGCCGTCTTCTATCTCGGCGTCTACACGCCGCTGAAGCGCGTCTCTCCCATCTGTACGTTCATGGGTGCGTTCTCCGGCGCCATGCCTCCAATCCTCGGCTGGACCGCTCTGCGGGGCCACGTTGATTTCGGCGCCCTGGTTCTCTTCGGCATCCTGTTCTTCTGGCAATTTCCGCACTTCTATTCCATCGCCTGGCTCTATCGCGAGGACTACGAAAGCGCCGCCATTCGCATGCTTCCCGTCGTGCACTCCGACGGCCGCTCCACCGCGCGCGAAATCATGATCTACTCGGGCCTGCTCGTCCCTATTAGCCTGCTCCCTACATACGTCGGCATGGCTGGACGCATTTACCTGTTCGGCGCGCTCATCCTCAGCAGCGGACTCTTCTACTATGGCCTGCGCCTCGCCCTCTGCGATTTGCCCGCTGACTCGCCGCGTTCCAAGGCTCCGGCGCGGCATTTGCTCCGTGCAACTGTCATCTACTTACCTTTGCTCTTCCTCCTGATGATGCTGAACGTAGCGTAGAATCAATTAGGTGACCTCCGGAACAACATCCCTTTCCGCAACTCCGCCCCGTGCGGCGAATGCAGCCAATGCAGTGATTCACGTCGAAAACCTGCAGCACGCCTACAACGGACGCGCCGCACTCAAGGGCGTCTCCTTCGACGTTTATCCCGCCGAGATCTTCGGCCTGCTCGGCCCCAATGGCAGCGGCAAGACGACCATGTTCCGCATCCTTTCCACGCTCATGCTGCCCATGGGTGGCCGTGCAGTGATCAACGGCAGCGACTCTGCCTCCGATCCGGCTCGCCTTCGCCAGCATATCGGCGTGGTCTTTCAGGCGCCCAGCATTGACGTGAAGCTCTCTGCTTACGAGAACCTGCAGCACGTCGGCCATCTGTACGGAATGCGCGGCGCCACTCTCGATACGCGTGTGAAAGAAATGCTTGCCCGCGTCGGACTTTCCGATCGTGCGAATGAGCGTGCCGAAACCTTTTCCGGAGGCATGCAGCGCCGTCTCGAACTCGCCAAAGGCTTGTTGCATCATCCGTCAGTGCTTTTGCTCGATGAGCCCACGACCGGCCTCGACCCCGGCGCGCGCCGCGACCTTTGGCAGTATCTCGCCATCCTTCGCGATGAGGAAAATGTCACGGTGATTGTTACTACGCACCTGATGGAAGAAGCCGAGCGTTGCGATCGCCTGGCAATCCTCAGCGAAGGCCAATTGGTCGCGCTTGGCACTCCGGCAGAGCTGAAGAACGAAATTGGTGGCGACGTGCTTTTGCTTGAAGCGCGCCACAATCCAGAAGAGCTGGCCGTGCGTATCAGCCAGCGTTATGGAGCCGAAGCCACCGTGCTCGACGACGGCAAGGTCCGCCTCGAGCAGGACCAGGGACACCGCTTCGTTACCGACGTGGTCGAAGCCTTCCCCGGTGAGATTCAATCAGTATCCGTGAGCAAACCAACTCTGGAAGATGTATTCATCCGTCGCACCGGACATCGCTTCTGGACCGAAGAACAACAAGCAGACGCCCAGAAAGCGGCTGGCGGTAAGAAAAAGAAGAAGCATTGAAAATCAGCGTTTATCTGCGTTAATCAGCGGCTTAAGAATTCAATGGCAACTCAAGTACAAACGCTCCCGGCACCAACATCCGTCGGCACCCTGTTGCCTGCGCTCTCCCTGTGGAAGCGCGAGATCGTGCGCTTCTACCGCCAGCGCTCGCGCGTCGTCGGCGTCATCATCTCGCCAGTGCTCTTCTGGATCGTGATCGGCTCCGGCTTCGGATCATCTTTCCGCGGAGGCACGGCCGGAGGCCAACACTATCTCGACTTCTTCTTTCCCGGCGCACTGACCATGATCGTGCTCTTCACCTCGATCTTTGCCATGATGTCGCTCATCGAAGATCGCAACGAAGGCTTTCTGCTCACCGTGCTCGTAGCGCCGGTTAGTCGCAGCGCCATCGTGCTCGGCAAGGTTCTCGGAGGTGCAACCCTCTCGGCAATTCAAGGCCTGATCTTCCTGGCCTTCGCGCCGCTGGTTGGCATTCATTTCAGCGTCGTCAGCTTCGCCCTAGTTGCCGTCACAGTATTCCTGGTCGCTTTTTCACTCACGGGGCTGGGTTTCGCGATCGCGTGGCCCATGGATTCGACACAAGGCTTTCACGCCATCATCAACCTGTTCCTCATACCGCTCTGGCTGCTCTCCGGATCGCTCTTCCCGCTCACCGGAGCGTCTTTCTGGATTCGTATGCTGATGCGCATCAACCCGCTCACCTATGGAACCGAAGCCTTGCGCGCGTTGCTCTTTCCCGCCAGCGCTTCCCCCGATTTCCCGGTGGGTACGTCGATTTTGGTCTTAGGAATTTTCTCTTTGATAATGTTTGCTGTGGCCTTCTTCATGGCCAATCGTCGCACTACGAAGCCTGCGGCATGAATCTTGTGATTCGGTAGCTCGTAGCAACTTGCTTACGGATTCGTTCAGCCACTAGCTACGAGCTACTAGCTACCCAGCCAGACGAGAAGCTGACAGATACAGAACATGCAAGACTACTCCATCTTCCCGGTCATCAACGCCTCGCTCAACGGCACCGCCGCCGTCCTGATCGGCACCGGCGTCTATCTCATCAAAACCGGACGCGAGCGCGCCCACAAGGCCGTGATGGTCCTCGCCATCTCCACATCCACTCTTTTCCTGATCTCATATCTTTACTATCACGCGCACATTGGCAGCTATCACTTCCGCGGACACGGTTGGGCACGCCCGCTCTATTTCACAATCCTGACTACGCACACCATCCTCGCCGCCGTGATTGTTCCACTTGTCATCATCACGGTCACTCGCGCCTGGCGAGGCCACTACGACCGTCACCGTGCAATCGCCCGCTGGACGTACCCGCTCTGGCTGTACGTCTCCATCACCGGCGTAGTCGTCTATTTCATGCTCTACAAGATCTTCGTCAGCTAGAGCAGCGCTTGTGCGTGTTCAATCCGAGCGGCAGCGAGGATTCTGTCATCCCGAGCGAGGGCGTACGCCCGAGTCGAGGGAGCCCTACAGTGCCCACTCAAACGATGAAACGAACAGGCTTTTCGGACAAGGCCTCTCTGTAGCAAGATCTGTTTTCAATTACCAGATTACAAATTACCCAACTAGCAATTGAAGTACACTGTTCCCGCATGCGCCCACTCATTGCCGTTCTTCTCCTGTCCCTTGCCGCCTCGGCCCAGAACTTCACTCAAGCTGACATCAACGCTGTCTACCCAAGCGTCGAAGCCCTGTATCTCGATCTTCATCGCAATCCCGAACTCTCGCTGCACGAAGTGAACACTGCCGCCAAACTTGCCGACGCCCTCCGTAAGCTCGGATTCGAAGTCACTACCGGAGTCGGTGGCACCGGCGTTGTCGGCATCCTGAAGAACGGCACCGGCCCAGTGGTCATGCTGCGCACCGAACTCGACGCTCTTCCTGTGCACGAAGACACCGGCCTGCCGTACGCGAGCCACGTCGTCACCAAAGACGCCGCCGGCAACGACGTTCCGGTCATGCACGCCTGCGGGCACGACATTCACATGTCCAGCCTGATCGGCACCGCCACGCTCATGAGCCACGCTCGCGACCGCTGGCATGGAACTCTCATGCTCGTCGCTCAACCTGCCGAAGAAATTGGCGCCGGCGCGCCCGCCATGCTCAAGGATGGCCTCTTCACTCGGTTCCCCAAGCCTAACTATGCTTTTGCCGTTCACGACGACAGCGGCATTCCAGCCGGACAGGTCGGGTTCATCCCCGGCTACGCGCTCTCCAACGCCGATTCCGTCGATATCACCTTCTACGGCAAGGGCGGTCATGGGGCGATGCCGCAGACCACCGTCGATCCCATCGTGATCGCTGCGCGCTTTATCCTCTCGGTCCAGACCATCGTCTCGCGCGAACTCGCTCCCACCGATCCTGCCGTCATCACCGTCGGCTCCATTCACGGCGGGACTAAGCACAACATCATTCCCGACGAAGTCCATTTACAGCTCACAGTGCGTTCTTACAAGGAAGAAGTGCGCAAGCACATCTTCGATTCGATGAAGCGCATTGCCGACGCTGAAGCCGCTGCCGCCAACGCACCCAAGCCGCCGCTCATTACTGCCAAGGAAGGCGGCCATGCCACGTACAACGATCCCGCGCTCACCGAACGCCTCGCCGCCGCGGAAAAGCGTGCGCTTGGTGACGCGAATGTGTATCAGATCCCACCCAAAATGGTTTCCGAAGATTTCTCCGAATACGGAGTCGCAGGTGTTCCCGCCACCATCTTTTTCGTTGGAGCCGTGAATCCCGCGAAATTCAAGGCCGCCAGCGCAAGCGGCGAAGCTCTTCCCTCATTGCATTCATCCATGTTTGCGCCCGACCGCGAGCCTACACTGAAAACCGCAATGGAAGTTGAGACGACTGCGTTGCTCGACTTGTTCAATGCGCCACAGAGTCACTAAGGCAGCCACGGGACACTGCACCAATTTTTCAGTCCGAGCTTCTGCGAGGACTGTCATCCCGAGCGAGGGCGGAGGCCCGAGGTCGAGGGAGCCCTACTATGTCGCGGACTCAACAATCGCGCCCATGCTTTTCGACCCGACATAGCATCGCATAACGATGCACGGACTGATTGATGTACTGAAGACTGATCGACTGAGGTGCTGATCGACTGACAGACTATAAGGAGCCGCCGCCCCCGGGGGCATCCGTGAGCAGCGACTCCAGCAGGGACATCAACAGATCAGGCTTGACCTGCCATTAACTCCCTGTAGACAACGCCGCCCTCCAAAACGTTCCCAAAAACGCAGAAATATATTTCTTCGCAAAACTGGGAACCTTCTCCGTTCGTGGTGTCTATTCCGTTAGCGCATGCGCAATCCCGGTGGGCCGCTCCCACCAAGAACCTGCGAGCGATGTGGGGCTCGCCGAAAGCCGTTCAGGAGGGCGTATGTTTGAAGACAGCCTGTTTGCATCGAACAGTGTCTCGAATCCGCGACGAGGATGGACCGCGCTTACTTCCTTCTTCGTTCAAACTCTTTTCATTGGCGTGCTGGTCGCGCTTCCGCTGCTGTTCACCGAAGCTCTGCCGCTCACGCACTTAACCGACTATCCTCACCGTTCCACCAGCTGCAGCACCGCACCGACTTCTGCGGAAGTAATCCGATCCGTCACACGCGGCCGCCGGACACGAACATGGCTGAGGGTCGTCTGCTGCAGCCTACGCGCATTCCCCCCAACGTGGATCCAGGTGACTGACGACCGCCTCCACCTGTTAGTGCGTTCGCCGACCCCAACGGTGTCTATGGTTCACCTAACACTGCGAATCCAAACAGCGGCTTCATGACAACGCTGCTCAACAGCATCCACCCGCGTCGCGCATCCTTCGTCGGTCGCCCAACTCGAAACCAGTACTCGTTTCTAGCGGCGTTTCCGAAGGTCTTCTGATTCACCAGGTCAAGCCGACCTATCCGCACCTTGCGATCATCACGCACACGCAGGGAGAAGTCATCCTCCAGGCCGTGATCGGCAAAGACGGCAGCATCCAGAACCTCCGCGTCGTTAGCGGGCACCCTATGCTGATCAAAGCCGCTGTCGATGCGGTCCAGCAATGGCGCTATCGGCCCTACCTGCTCAACGGCGAACCGGTCGAAGTCGAAACACAGGTTCGTGTGACTTTCACCATCTCCTGAGCCGGACCACTACTTGCGTGGGGCGGCCGACCTCGGCTGCCCTTCTGCATTGGCTTCCGAACTCATCTTCGGAACCCTTTTCCTCAGCCATCATCTGACCTATAGACGCACATCTTATTCGAGAGAAGCTGGTCGTACACGCTGAATGCACTCCCTCGCTCCCTCACAACCCGATTCTGCGGTAACTCGCCGACGCAGTCGCTGGCGCTGGCTCGGCATTGTCCTGCTCGTACTCTTCATTGGCGCCGCGATCGGCACGCGCCTGCTGATTTCCCATGCTGAGCCAATCCTGCGCGCGCGCATCATTGAAACACTCTCGACGCGCTTCAACAGCCGCGTCGAGCTCGGCGAGCTCCACGTCTCTGTGATGAAGGGCCTTCAAGTTTCGGGTGGTGGGCTAAGGGTCTTCGGCAGCTTCGATCCCAATCCAAGTCAAACGGGGATTCAGCCTCTGTTCGCCGTCAGCTCGTTCCGATTTCGTACCACGATCCGCAGTCTTCTGCGCACGCCCATGCACATCGATTCGGTCCATGTGCAGAACCTGGTTCTGAATATTCCTCCCAAGGAGGAGCGCAAGCAGGCGCCGCAGCTTCGGCCAAAGGGCGGAAAAATCCGCATCTCTGTCGGCCAGATCGTCTCCGACGACGCTAAGCTCGTCATCAACACCCTGAAACCTGGCAAGCTGCCCACCGAGTTCGACATCTCGCATCTCGTGTTGCGCACGATCGCATCGGGTCAACCGTTGCACTTTGATGCAACGCTGGTGAATCCCAAGCCCGTCGGCGACATTGCCTCCAGCGGCTACTTCGGGCCCTTCCAGGAAGATAGCCCGCGCGACACTCCGGTCAAAGGCGACTACTCCTTCAGCAATGCCGATCTCGGCACCATCAAAGGGATCGGCGGCATTCTCTCCTCTACCGGCCGGTACAGCGGAACTCTCGGCGGCATCGTCGTCGACGGCACTACCGACACGCCCGACTTTCGCCTGAGCATCAGCGAACATCCAGTTCCCCTGCACACCGAGTTTCATGCCATTGTCGATGGCACCGACGGCGACACATACCTGCAACCAGTCAAAGCGCAGCTCCTGAACTCGCCTTTTGTGTGTAACGGTTTCATCGTGAAAGAAACTCAACCGCCTGGACGGCACGTCAAGCTGGACGTAGTTGTCGAGAAAGGGCGAATCGAGGACTTTTTAAAGCTTGGCGTGAAAACCGATCCGGCCGTTATGACCGGAATTATTCGCGCTGAAAGCGAAGCTTGATCTCCCGCCGGGCGAACCTGATATCGCCAACCGCCTCAAACTGATCGCCAAGTTTCGCGTCTCATCCGCGCACTTCACCAACGAGAAGATTCAGGAGAAGATCGATCGCTTCAGCCTCCGCAGTCGAGGCAAAGTCAGCCAGATCGCCGAGTCTAATCCGGACGTTCACTCGATTCTTGCCGGCGCCTTCGTCCTTAACGACGGCGTCCTTAACTTTTCTCGCGTGCATTTCCAGGTTCCGGGAACGCAAGTTAACCTCACCGGGCTCTACAGCCTTGATGGCAATCGCTTCGATTTTCACGGACACGCGCGCATGGACGCCAAAGTTTCGCAACTAGTCGGTGGATGGAAGTCGATCTTCCTGAAACCAGTCGATCCCTTCTTCAGCAAGCACGGCGCAGGCACCGAGGTTCCCATCAAGATCACCGGCACAAAGTCCGAACCGCAGATCGGACTTGATTTCGGTCACAAGGACGAAGATCCCGGAAACTAATGCTCCTTCGCTTACACAGGGCTTTACTCACCTGATACAAGTCACATCCCGCTCCAATTGATTTCAGCTACACTGTTCAGCGCCCATGAACAAGCTCCGCGAGATCTCCATCCTTCTGTCATTCTTCATGACTCTCATCGCCTGCGGAGGTGGCGGCAGCGGAATCTTTCCAACTCCAACGCCAACACCGATCCCAACTCCCACGCCCGTACAAACGGTCTCCGTTACCGTAAGCAACACGGTCACTGGTGCGCCGTTCAAGCTGGCGATGTCGACGTCGTTTCAGCCAGCCGAGTGGGACTACCAGTTCTTCACCAATCATCCGACGGCGATTGAGTCCACTGGGAGATCTGAATGCCTCGCACATTCGCATTCAGGCAGTTTCACAGGCGATACCGCAAACCGGAGTGAGCGCCTGGAACTTCGCCATGCTCGATGCAATCGTTCAGCCCGTTCTCGGCGTTGGCGACAACAGTCCCTGAGTTCCAGGTCGCCTTCGCGCCTGCTTTCATGTATCAGACGAATACGAAGATCTTCAACGATGGCCAACCTTCGGCGATGTTTAGCGATTACGCGGCCAACCTGGTGAAGTACTACAACGGGCCGGGCATTCCGAATCCGAGTGGCGGGGCGAACCTGATCTCTCCTGTTGCGGGTACGCACCCCATCACTTATTGGGGCATCTACAACGAACCGAACATCAATGGATTCGACAATACCGCGGGGCACTACACGCCAGCCGACTACGCAACGCTTTACAACGTCACGGTTCCCAAGATGCAGGCAGTCGATCCCAGCTTGAAGTTCGTTGCCGTCGAACTATCTGATTTCGGAACTTGGGAAAACGACTTTCTGCCAACGTTTGTCAGCGATGTCACGGCTCAGGTCGACGTTGTCGCCACTCACTTTTATTCCACGTGTAACCAGAGCAGCACCGATCAGACTTTATTCAACACCATCCCGGCCTTTGCAGCTGGGGTCAAAAACATCTACTCGATTCTCCAGAAGAGTCCTGCCCTGACGAGCGTGCCTGTCTGGATCACCGAAAACAACGTCAATGCCGACTTTAGCGACGCGAACGGCAACAGCACTTGCAATCCTGGACAAAAGTTTGTGGACGATACGCGTGGTTCCAGCGCCTTCTTTGCGGCATGGCGCCCTTATCTCTTTTCGCAGGTGGGACAAGCTCGAGCACAACTGCTGCACCATTGGGATTTCGCTGCCGACGCGCAATATGGCGAACTCGACGATCAGACCGGAAACAATCGCCTCAGCTACTGGGTGGACAAAACGCTCCAGCAATACTTCCCAGCTGCGACTACCGGAGTCGACGTTCTGCAAGCCACCAACAGCGACAACACAAACGTGGAAGCCCTGGCCGTGAAGAATGCGGACGGCAGCGTTGTCGTCATGATCTCCAACCACGCGGTTGCAAGCGCGTCTGACAACAATGGCGCGGGATCGCCGCGTAAGGTTACGGTGGACGTCACGGCGCTAGGCAGTTTCTCCAGCGCCTCGCAGCTCACGATCGACGCGAACACGAGTCTGGTGAACGGCCCAACCGCGCAGACCATCACCTTCGCGCCGCAAATAACCTTTACGCTGAATGGATATGGAGTGGTGTTTCTGAAGTTGCAGTAAAGAAGTCTTTCAGTCGATCAGTCCTTCAGTCGGTCAGAGGATTTGTCATCCTGAGCGAGGGCGAACGCCCGAGTCGAAGGAGCCCTATCAGTACGATCCCGCAGAAAAGTGAACCAGGTTCCTCGGGGAAAAGACTCTCAAGCTGACAGACTAATCGACTGAAAGACTTACCGACTTACTTCGCCGCCGCGTACTGCCCGAGCGCCTGCTCAATGGCTTCTGGCGTGAGGTTCTCGCCCTCATTCATGCGCTTCAGCAGGGAGTCGATAATGTCCTTCGCTTCGTCCTTGCCGTAGTTCTTGATGAACCCGTCGTAGAAGTGCTCACCGGACATCGCCTTATTGATTTCCCACTCTTTGTTGTTCTCATTGAGTTCGGTGTAATACACCACACGGAACTTGCCCGTATAAGTGGCTTCCCGATAAATCTCGAACATCACCTTGTCGGATTCCATCGCCATCGACACACCCCGTCCTGATCTCGCTTAAGCATACCGGAGTCCCGCGCAGCTTGCACCTTGACAGGGTGCAACCTTTGCAGATCCCAAAAGAAAATCGCTCCCGCCTTCGGAAGCGATTTTCAATTACCCGCTTACCAAATCACCCAATTACCAATTTCTTAGTCTCCGCTCAGCTCCACCAGTTCGTTCTGCGCTGGCTGAATGCCAATCAGTTCGCTGGGAACGCTCTCGTGCGTACCGCAGCTATTGCCGCGGTCGCTGGAACTGCCCGCCAGCTGCAGTTCGTGGCGCAGCTGATCTTCGAACTTCTTCAGCTGATCCGCAATGCTGACTTCCTTGCTGCGGTTGCGAACCATGTCTTCACGATAGCGCTTCAGGAAGTAACCGATCGTCTCCACGCGAATCTTGATCGAGCCGCTCGGCTTGTTCTCGTCGATATCCTTGAAGCAGAAGTACGGCGTCCCCGAGTGCTCCACGATTTCTTCGATCACGGTATAGATCGGAGCGTCGTGTCCGCACTTGAAGCTCGAAAGCTCCAGCGCCACGAGGTTCGGATGGCGGGCAATGTACTTCGCTGCCCAAACCTTGCGCGAAGTGTTCTCCGAGTAGGAGTTCTTCCACGCGTCCGACACGTCCATCGGGTGCTTGATGTAGCCCGCACGAACCTCGTCACCGAACAGCTTCCAGACGATCTCATCGTCCAGCGGCAACGAATCCTGCGAGAACACCGGATATCCAAGCTTCTGGAACTCTTCCAGGATCTCGTGGTTGATGCCCGGGTCGTTGTGATACGGACGGCCCAAAAGCACGATCCCCAGCCGGTTTTCCTCTTCGAGCTTCTTCAACACCTCACGCGCTGTTCCGCGCATGATGACGTTGTCGAACTTCTCCATCGCAGCGAATCCCAACTCCACCGCGCGATAGTTCTCTTCCTCGCTCAGGCCGAGGATCTCGTTCCAATCGTCGAACATCTGGCGGTGCGCAATCTTCGGATCATCGAGACAGATCAGCGTGTCCTTCCAGATCAGGCCCTTCTCCTCGAAGAGATTGCCTTCCTTGGTGAACGCCGCTTTCACCGACGCCGGAGTCGCGGTAACCGTCGGGCAGGCGCGGCTCGACTGCACATGCTTCAGGAACGTTGGCAGCGAGTCGATCATCGGGAAGAAGATTACATTCAGGTTCTTCTTCGGGTGGACGGCGTACAGCAGGTTGTGCACGTGCGGAATACCGACCTTCGACGGGAAGCAAGGATCGATGGCACCGCGCTTCGCACCTTCCTTGTAAAGCTGCTCGTTGGTGTAGTCGGACCAGAAGATATTGTCGGCCTTCACACCCAGCGCTTCGAAGTAGGCAGTGAAGAACGGCCCGCAGCTGTACATGTTCAGCGCCTTGGGCATGCCGATACGAAGTTCGGCGCGCTTCTTCATCTTCTCGATACGTTCTTTTTGCGACTTGGTGATCGCCAGCTTCGGCAGCGGATCGGCCACAACCGGCGGCTCGTAGCTCTTGAAAGCAGCTTTGGCTGCGATCTCCACCAGGTTCGGGTTTTCCTTCTTGATGGCGTCGATGTTGCCCTTGATGACGCGCATCTCTTCCACGTTCTCGACTGTTCCCTTTTCGCAGGTCGCAATAATCAATCGTTGCGCGCCCTCGGCGAGTGGAACCTTGGTCTTGACCGGAGGCTTGTAGTTCGGATTCGGGGTCGCCGTCGTTACGTCGATGAAGGTACGCAGGCACTTGTTCTTGCAGAAGTAGCACCGCGTCGCTTCGTCGCGTGTGGTCGTGTACGTGATGGAAGCAACGCCTTCCAGACCGATGAACTCGGTCTTCATGCCGTTCTCCCACAGACGTACGGCTTCGAACGCGCAGCCAATCGCGCCCGCTTCACCGCAGTGCTGGTGAACGATCACGTCGGCTTTAACATCCTTGCCCTTGAAACGCGATTCGATGAAATCGACCTGCGACTTCACCGCCGCCATGTTGTGCTGCGTGCCGCCCTGCAGAACGAACTTGCGGCCAATCGCCGAGAGGTTTGGGATCTGCGAAACGTAGAGCCAAATATTCTTTGGCAGCACGTTGCACAGTCCGGCCATGATCTCTTCCGGCTTCCATCCCTGGCGCTGGAAATCCACGATGTCCGACTGCATGAACACCGCGCATCCATAACCGAACTGCGGGAATCCCTTCGCGTTGAAGGCGATGTCCGCAAAGTCTTCCACCTTGAAGCCGAAGCTCTCGCAAGTGCCTTGCAGGAAGTAGCCATTGCCTGCCGAACATTGGGTGTTCAGCTTGAAGTCTTTTACGCGGCCGTCTCTCAGGATGATGATCTTGATGTCCTGACCGCCTACGTCGCAAATCACATCCGCATCCGGATAGAAGTGCAATGCGGCTTGCGTGTGCGCCACGGTCTCGACAAGCGCGACGTCTGCGCCAACAGCGTCCTTCAGGATGTCTTTCGCATAGCCAGTTGTGCCTACGCCCATGATCTTGAGCACAGCCCCCTGGTCGGTCACCTGCTTCGCAACCTTGGCCAGCACTTCCTGCGTATCCTCAATTGGATTGCCGCGTGAGAGCTGATAGGTCTTGCATAGGATGTTGCGGTCCTTGTCGACCAGTACAGCTTTCGTCGACGTCGATCCGCCATCGATACCGATGAAGCCTTCCACCACTTGACCAGAATGGAACGTGGTCGGAATGAACTTTTTCTTCGTATACTTCGCGGTGAACTCGGCGAGTTCTTCCGGACTCTTCGCCAGTGCCTGCGCGCCGCCCTTCTTTGCCTTCTCTTGGGCGCGTCCCTCGGTCATGTACCACTCAAGCTTGTCGTAGCCGACATACACGCCGATTCCGGGATCTTCCTGCTTACCGAACTCCACTGCGCCGATGCAAGCAAAGTACTGCGCATTATCTGGCGTTTTGATCAGCGACTCGGGATCCACGCCTTCCGGCAGCGGATAGTTGCGCTCTTCCCAGATTTTGGGGATGTTGTGCTTCCAGCAATCTCGCATGCCCTTGATGTAGCAATTCGGGCCGCCCAATAGCAGCACCGTCGGACGCAGCGTGTTGCCACGTGTCAGCACCGACAGATTCTGTTGCACGATGGATTCGAACAGCGACGCCATCAGCTCGTTCGGCGGAACGCCCTGCTTCTGCAGACCGTTGATATCCGTCTCGGCGAACACGCCGCACTTGCCGGCCACCGGATGCAGCTTCTCGCCCTTGTAGCCCATGTTGCAGAGCTGATCGGACGGAATGCGCAGCTTGGCGTTGATCTTGTCGATGACGGCGCCGGTACCACCAGCGCACTTGTCGTTCATCGAGGGCAGCTTCTTCTTCTTACCAGTCTCAGGATCTTCCTTGAAGATGATGATCTTCGCGTCCTGACCACCCAACTCGATGACCGATCCGCACTCTGGATACAGCTTCTCCACCGACAGCGAAACCGCGTTGACTTCCTGCACGAACTTCGCGCCAACGTGTTTTGCAATTCCAGAGCCGCCCGAACCAGTGATGAAGATGCGATAGTTCTCGTCGGGAACATTCGGCAGATCCGTCTTGATCTGTTTCAGCATCTCCAGCAGCTTCTCTGGCTGCTTGGTCTCGTGGCGCTGATAGTCCTGCCAGAGGATGTCGTCGGTGTCGCCGTCAATGACCGCAATCTTTACGGTCGTTGAACCTACGTCCACACCCATCCAGAGCATTTCGTATTTCTTATCTGCAATCGCTTTGTCGGTAAGTCCGGGCATTTAGTCTCTCAGTCCGTCAGTCGTTCAGTTTTAGTTGGGGTTTTGGTCTCTCGGTCAGCGATCGCGCCGACCGAGAGACTGATCGACTTCAGTGGCTTAGTGCGCGTCCGTGTGGTACGGCACCTGCACGCCCATCTTCTCCGCCACGTGGATCGCGTAATTCGCGGCGGTTCCCACCACACCCTTATATTTCGGCACGGCGTAGAGCGCGTTCGACATCTCGGGATGCTGCTCGACATACGCTTTCAACTCGTCGAGCGGCTTGCCGATCTTCTCCATCACGTCCTTGAATTCCAGCTTGGCCTTGGCTTTCGCCTCGCCCAGCGCCATCTGTACGCGGCTGTGCGCGTTGATTTCGCCTTCGCCGGAGGTCTCGATCGGCAGGAAGATCATGTCTTTGTAGTGCGACACCACCGCCGACTGTGCGCCGTCCGATTGTGTCGAAGGCATGCAGCCGAAGGGCTTCAGAGAGAGCACCATGTGCGCCATCTCTTTGTTCGTGTAGTAAATGTTCTTCGCGACTTCCAGGTGACCCTCGCCACCACCCGCACGCGAGTTGTAGTAAGGATGTCCGAGCCGCTGCAGTTCATACTGGTCCACCAGCCGGTGAGCCGTTCCGCCCAGCGCGTCGACAATGCGGTGATACTCGCGAGCGAAGATCACTTCCGCAGCCTTCAGCTTCATCAGCTTGTTGCGGTAGTTCCACTCGATCTTGGCCTGCTTGTCGAGACGCCACTTCGGAGGCATAACAACGCCCTCCTCAAGTCCGCGCTCGTCACGGATCTTCTGCACCACCTGATGAATCATGTACATGATCCAGGTGCCGATCGGCTCCACGATAATCTGTGCGCCTTCGCGTTGCAGGAAGGTGAACATGTTGAAGTTGCCGTCGCCTTCTGTGGTCTGCGCCCAGAATTCGCCGGTGATCTTCACGATTGGCTTCACGCGGAAGTGATCAACCTTGATCTGGTTGAATCGTCCGCGCACATGCTCAAGGGCGACCATGTAGTCGTCCGACATGAGCTGGTTCAGGAACTTGCCGAGGTACTCGACCGTTCCCTTCATCGGAATCTTGTTCGCAATCTTGCCGAGCTTCTGCTCAACCGACCATGGCGACTTCTTCTTCAGTACTTCGTGCATGTAGTCGACAGCTTCGTCGAGAATCGCATCCGTGTCGCCGGCGTTCGTTTCGAACGGCCGCACCTGGTAGCTCACCTCGTTGATGATGTCGCCCATGTTTAGAGAGTTCAGCAGGTTTAGGAAGAAGTCCAGGTTCATCTGCAACCCGGCTTCTGCATCGGACTGATCCAGTCCGCCTGATTGCTGGAAGAGCATCACGCGGAACCCGTCGTAACCCGCGTTGCGCAGCGCCAGCCGGTACTCGGCTTCGTACATGCCGAAACGGCACGGACCGCAAGCGCCCGCAGTCAGGAAGACGTAGTTGTTGATGAGGTCTTCACGCCGAATGCCCGATTCTTCGAGCTTCTGCAGATACTGAACCAGGTTCCCGACCGTAAAATATGTCGGGTTGCACTGGCCGTTGTTGCCGTATTCCTTGCCAAGCTGGAAAGCAGCAACATTCGCCGTCGGCACGACTTCGCACTTGTAGCCCAGTCCTTCGAGGGCTCCGTGCACAAGTTTTTCGTGTTTCCAGGTGAGTCCTCCGAATAGGAGGGTGGTCTTGTGGCGCTGATCGGCGGTAAATGCTCGCTCAATCGGCTTATGGAAGTGATGAAGTTCTTTATGCTGAATGCCGGCTTCTTTTTCTAGCCGGGCCCGTTCTTCCGCTACCCGTTGGCGTACTAACTCTTCCAACGAGGAAATCTGCACCAGTCCGCCACCGGTGGCCGGATGAGTGGAAGTGCTCATTTCTTCACCTTTTCTTCAAAGAACTGCCGAATGATAGGGATATCCCCCGCTGCCATCCTCGTAACCCACGGCAACAATACGCATTGTTGACCTCTTTGTCCAATAAGAAGAACTGTTTGTATCGAATGGAGCAATTCAAGGGTCAAACGGGGCGCAAAAGCGGTTGGGCGAAATAGAAATTTTGTTGATTTTTCAGATACTTACACGCGGTTAACATCTGAAATTAGGCAACCGTCAGTCGTCCGCAATAAGCAATCGCTACAAGGAACCTATGAATTCTGAAGGTCGCTGACAGCCCAATTACCTCTAAGCACTAACCACTAGCTGCTGATTACTGGACACTGACTGCTGTCTTATCGCGTTTTCCAGAAGAAGTACGTCGTCATCGCAAATCCCACTGCGATCACGAACGCTCGTATGTAGCGCGGATCAACTCTTTGCACAAATCTCGCAGTTCCATAGCCGCCCAGAATCCCGCCCACAATCATCAGCCCGGCCTGTCGCCACTCCACAATCCCCGCCCATATGAACGTAATCACCGCAACGCCATTGATGCAGGTCGCAAGGATGTTCTTCAGTCCATTCATCCGATGGATGTGCTCCATCCCGATCAGCGACAGGATCGCGAGCATCAAGATCCCGATCCCCGCGCCGAAGAATCCGCCATAGACGGCCGTGATCAGTTGCAGCAGCAGCACGATGGGCGTACTCAGCGCATATCCGCGGGCTCTCAGTGCGCGCGTCATCTTCCCACCAAAGGTGAAGATCAGAGTCGCCACCAGCAGCAGCCACGGAATCAGCTTCATGAACGTCGACTGCGGTGTATGCAGCAGCAGTACTGCCCCTGCAATCCCGCCCACGAGACTGATCACCACAAACTCGACCACCAGCCCAGGCTTCTCACCCGCTAGTTCGTTCCGATAGCCAATGGCGCTGGCCAGAGCACCCGGCCACAGTGCCACTGTATTTGTGGCATTCGCCTGCACGGGAGGCATTCCCGTAAACAGAAGCGCCGGAAACGACAGGAAGCTTCCGCCGCCTGCCACCGAGTTCAACGCGCCGCCAGCTACCGCCGCAACAAATAGAAGGACCGCGTCCTTCATCGTCATGGGAGTCAAAAGCACGAGGTAAGCAGGATAAACGATCTCTCGCCTTGGATCAGACTGCGTGGTGACAGCCGCAGAATCTGGACGTCGTCTTGCTAAGGCTCCCAATCCGGTCCGAATTCCGCTTCTATGCCGGATTAGGAACTCGAAACCATCATCTCGAAGCTGTTACACTGCCGTTTCACCACCTCCTGGAGTTCTCATGGCAAAGAGCGTCAACAAAGTCATCCTCATCGGCAATCTCGGCAAAGATCCTGAATTGCGCTACACGCCCAGCGGCACCGCCGTGGCCAGCTTCTCTCTCGCGACCAACGAGCGCTACAAAGATAAAGAAGGCAACTGGCAGGACCGCACCGAGTGGCACAAGATAGTCGCCTGGCAGCGCCTCGCAGAAATCGCCGGCGAATATCTTAAGAAGGGCCGCACCTGCTACATCGAAGGACGCCTGCAGACCCGCTCCTGGGACGACAAGGAATCCGGCCAGAAGAAATATTCGACCGAAATCGTCGCCAGTGATCTCGTCCTGCTTGGCGGTCAAGGCCAGGGACAAGGACAAGGCGGTCGTGATCACGACGAAGAAGCCGCGCCCGCTCGCTCTCGTAGTGCTTCCGCCAGCCACGCGCCTGCTCACGACGACGCCGGCAGCCAGGGCATCACCGACGACGACATCCCGTTCTAGACGAGTAAGCTCACGTGGGGCAGCCGACCTCGGCTGCCTTTTTTTTGCGCCTGGCTTGCTTGTGTGGCGCGGACATTCCTGTCCGCGCGTTCCTGATCCGTACAATCCGTGCGATCCGTGGCCGGTTTCTCTTGCGCCCGTACTTCCACCGTCTCACAATCTCCTCATGATCGCGCGCATGTGGCACGGCACCACCACTCCCGAAAATGCAGACTCGTACGAGTCCATGCTCAAGCCCGAACTACTTCCCGGCATCAGCAAAGTCCCCGGGTTCAAGGGCAGCTACTTCCTGCGCCGCAACGTCGGCGACGATGTCGAGTTCATCACCATTCTTTTGTGGGAATCCATCGACGCTCTCAAAGCTTTCGCCGGACCCGATTACGAAGTCTCCATCATCCCCGAAGAGCGTCGGAAATATCTGAAGCATCACGACGATCGCGCCGCGCATTACGAAGTCGTCTCGCACCCTTAGGATTTTCTGCGTCCTCTGCGGTGATGGTTTTACTTGCGCCACTCGTCTCGCAGACGTACCTTACTCCCGCCGCTATCCATCACATTTCGGGAGCCACACTTGTCGCTTCGCAATTCGATTCTTGCCTCCGCGATCATTCTTATCTCAGCCATCTCGTACGCGCAGGAAAAGGCCTCTGTCCCCCAAACCAATTCCAGCTTCATCGACGCCAGTGGCACCGCACACGTGACACGTGTCGTGCCGGTCCCGAAGACTGTCAGTCCCAATTCGCAGAAGTGGCTCTCGGAGCCAATGGCCGACACCGACCCCCCGGTCACCGACGAGCAGAACAAAGCGCGCGCGGAAGCTTGGCAGAAGCAGCTCGCCATCGACATGCAGGGGATGTATCCGACAAAAGTGACGGAAGACAAAATCGCAGGCGTACCGAGTACGCATCATCACGCCGCCAGCGATTCCCGCGAATAAGCGGGATCGCGTGCTCATCAATATCCACGGCGGCGGATTCCGCGCAGACTGGGGTTCCGTTGCCGAAACCATCCCGATCGCCAGCTTGACCGAGACAAAGGTCATCGCGATTCGTTATCGACTCGCGCCGGAGTACCCGTTCCCGGCTGCGGTCGACGACACAGTCGCTGTCTATAAGGAACTGCTGAAGACCTACAAGCCTCAGAACATGGTCATGTATGGAACTTCCGCCGGAGCGGTTCTGACTGCCGAAGTCGCGGTGAAACTGAAACAGCTCGGACTTCCGCTTCCAGCGGCGCTCGGCATCTTTTCCGGTTTTGGCGACTTCACGCGTCCGGGAGATTCCAGAGCTCTCTTCGGACTTCGCGGATTGCAAGGACCGCTTAACGATCCTCCCAACACACTGCCGGATCCTCCCTACGTAGGCTCAACCGATCGCCGCGATCCGGTCCTATCGCCGGTGTTCGCCGATCTCAAAGAAATGCCGCCCACGCTCTTCATCACCAGCGAACGCGACTTGCTGCTGAGCGGCACGTCCATTCTGCATCGGGCGTTTCTGAATGCCGGCAACAGTAACGCAGAACTCGTGGTCTTCGAAGGCCTTCCGCATGCCTACTGGAACCAGTTCAAATTGCCCGAATCGATCGAGGCACACCATCTCATGGCCAACTTCTTCGACAAAGCGCTGAGCCACTAACGAATTGGTGATGTCGTCATCGGTAATTTGTTAGTCCAAAAGAACAAACGCGCGCGTCCGGAGGTTTCAATTACCCAATTACCAATTGTTTTAGTGTTCTATGTCGAAATAAATCCTCGCTGTCGCTCGATATAGCGTCACGTTCTTTCCGTCCATCTCCATCTCAAATTCCGACACGCGCGCCCACTTCAATCCGCGCACCGTCTTCGCTGCTTCCTGAACAGCATTCTCCGCCGCCTTCGCGAAGCTCTCTTTCGATACTCCCACCACATCAATCACTTTTTGCGCCATGATTTCTCTCTTTCCCGCAGGCCAAGCAGCCCGCATGAAACCGGCGGAAATACTACCACCGTCCGCTCGCCTCAGGTGACACTCACAAAGCCTGCCAACTCTGCTCGTACCATCTACATCCAAGAGCTTGGGATGCCAGATTTTCGCAAGCTCACTCTCCTATTTCTTTCTCTGTCGATCGCCACTGGATGCAGTCGGCACACGACCGACGTCCGCCAGAGCCTCGCGCAAGCCGCTCAACTGCAAGGCACCGAAGGATCTCCACGCCTGCTCGCGGCCTACCAGCCCTGGTTTGGCGAGCCCAAGCACATCAACGTCGGGTATTCCTCGCATGATCCCAACGTGCTCGCGCGCCAGGTTTCCGAAGCCAAGGGTCTTGGCATCGACGCCTTCGTGGTGAACTGGTACGGTCCGCGCAAGCAGTTCGAGGATCAAAGTTACGCCTTGCTGCAACAGGCCGCTTCGCAAAACAGTTTTCAGACGGCGATCATGTATGACGAAGACACCGAGTACGTCGGCCAGAACACCGAGGCCGTGCTCGTCGACCTGCAATACGCCTACGACCGCTACATTGGACCGCACGCCATAGCCTCTCGCAGCGCCTACCTGCGCTTTAACGGCCGTCCGATGATCTTCATTTTCCCCAAGAGCGGCGGCACCGATTGGACTCGGGTGCGTGAAGTTGTGAATAGCTGGGAAGATCCGCCCCTGCTCATCTTCAAGGACATCAACACGCATTACCCAAACGCATTCGATGGCTTCTACGCGTGGGTACAACCCGGCCGTGTGGGTTGGCAGCGCGACGGCAGCAATTGGGGCGAGCAGTATCTGCAAGACTTCTACACGCGCATGAGTTCGCAGTATCCCAATAAGATCGCGGTCGGAGCCGCGTGGCCCGGCTTCAACGACACACGCGCCTCCTGGTCACAGAACCGCCATATGAGTGATCGTTGCGGGCGCACCTTCGAAGAATCTGTTCGTCTTTTCCGCCGCTATTACAACGACAATCGGCAGCTTCCCTTCTTGATGATCGTCACCTGGAATGACTACGAAGAAGGCACCGCGATCGAACACGGCATCAACGCGTGCAGCAGCACCGGCAACACGCAGTCCGCTGCCGCGTCGGGCCAATAGCCTTCGCTTTGCTAGAATCACCGCATGACGCAAGATGAACAGCAGTTCCGGCGCGCCGCCGATGCGGCTTTAGAAGATTTAAAGCGCAGTCTGATCGCTGCCGAAGAGTCCGCCGACATGGAAGTGGAAGATCAGTCAGGAGCGCTGCATATAAGTTTCGACGAACCTGCAGGCCGCTTTGTCATTTCCCCAAATGCTCCTGTGCGCCAGATCTGGATTTCAGCGCTCTCCACCAGCTTCAAACTCGATTGGTCCGAAGACGCGAAGACTTTCGTCCTGATGAAAACCGGGGAAGCACTGAAACCGCTAGTCTCCCGTCTCATCAATGAACAATTAGGCGAAGAAGCTGTCGACCTGACCTGATCTTCCTGAATTGATCCGTAATATCCGTTTGATCCGTGGCCCGGGTTTTGCGATCCGTGGCCAGGTTTTATGTCGACTCCGAATAGTCCGGCTCGCGTCTTCCCTCGCCCTCAAGTTTCTCCGCAATATGTTTCGCGATCTGCACTCCGTGAAAGCGCCCATTCTCGATGAATATCTCGTTCGTCTTCGCGCCCGCCACGATCACGCCTGCAGCGTAAATTCCCGGCACATTGCACTCCAGCGTCGTCGGATCGCATAGTGGGCGGCACTGATCGGTCGTCAACTCCATTCCGAGCGCACGCAAAAAATCGTAGTCCGGGTGATAGCCAGTTAGTGCGAAAACGAAATCATTCTTCAACTCGACTCCACCATCGGGAGTAGCAATGATGACTTCATCCGTCGTGATCCCGCGAACCTCGCTCCGAAAGTACGCTTTGATCTCGCCTGCCTTGATGCGATTGTCTATATCTGGCTTAATCCAGTACTTTACGTGCGGATGCATCCCCGAACCGCGATGCACCAGCGTCACTCGAGCACCGTGGCGATAAAGTTCCAGCGCCGCAATCGCCGCGGAATTCTTTCCCCCAATCACCACCACGTCGGTATCGTAATAAGGATGCGGCTCCCGGTAGTAGTGCAGAACCTTGGGCAAATCCTCGCCCGCAATTCCAAGGTAGTTCGGCAGATCGTAATACCCGATGGCAATTACGATCTTCCGTGCTTTATACGCATGCGCGCGGTCATGCTGGTCGACGGTATGCACAACAAATTGGCAATCCTGCCCGGCCACTCGAGTCACGGTTTCGTACTGCCGGAAGTCGAGCCGATAGTGAGCCGCCACCTTCCGGTAGTATTCGAGCGCTTCAGCTCGGTTCGGCTTGCGATTGTTCTCGGTGCTGAAAGGTATCTCGCCGATTTCCAGCAGCTCCGGCGTGGTGAAGAACGTCATGTTGGTGGGATAGTTGAACAGCGAATTCACCACGCAACCTTTGTCGATGTTCAGTGCGGAAAGGCCCCGGCGGCGGCATTCGATAGCGGTCGCCAGGCCGCTCGGTCCCGCACCTACGATGATCACGTCCCATTGCTGATCCCGTGAGCGCTCGGCCGCCGTGCGCGTCTGTGTTTGTATATCCAGTTCTTCCATTCAGATCACTTTAATTGCTAGCGATTGGATTGCCTATAGCCACGCTCCGGTTCAAACACTCCCCCGAAAGCAACGCACAGCATACGACGACGGCAATTTCGCGAGGTGCGGCTGATCACACCGCCGAGTGTCGCAGAACACACCTCGGGCGGACGCGTTGCTATAATTTTCGGTTCTCTTCCTGAAATCAGCGTGTGCATATCTGGCATTGTTAGGAGTTTTTCTATGGTCACCTCGACTGAGCAGCCCACCCGCATTGAATCCGACAGCATGGGAAAGATCGAAGTTCCCACGAACGTTTACTGGGGCGCTCAGACGCAGCGATCGCTACATCACTTTGACATTGGCCGCGACACCATGCCGCCCGAACTGATCCGCGCCTTCGCCATCCTGAAAAAAGCCGCGGCACTCGTGAATCAGGAACTCGGCAAGCTCCCTGGCGATAAAGCCAAGCTGATCGTGCAGGCAGCAGACGAAGTCATCGCCGGCAAACTCAGCGACCAGTTTCCACTACGCATCTGGCAAACCGGCAGCGGCACGCAGACCAATATGAACGTCAACGAGGTTATTTCGAACCGCGCTATCGAGATCGCCGGTGGCGTACTCGGCTCGAAGAAGCCCATTCACCCAAACGATGACGTCAACATGTCGCAGTCGTCGAACGACACGTTCCCTACCGCCATGCACATTGCCGCCGCCGAGCGCGTGGAGCGAGTTCTGATTCCCGCCGTAGAGCAAGTCCGCGATGCCATTGCCGCTAAGGCCAAGCAGTTCGAGAACATCGTAAAGATCGGTCGCACGCACTTGCAGGATGCAGTGCCGCTCACCATCGGTCAGGAATTCTCCGGATGGGCTTCCCTGCTCGACCGTGACGTCCAGCGCCTGAAACTCGTGCTCGGCGGACTCTATGACCTGGCAATCGGCGGAACTGCCGTCGGCACCGGATTGAATACTCATCCCGAATTCGCCGAACGAGCCGCCGTGAAGATCGCGCAGCTTACTGGACTGCCCTTCCGCTCGCATCCCAACAAGTTTGCGGCTCTCTCCGCTCACGACGAAATCGTCTTCGCGCAAGGCGCCCTCGAAACACTTGCAGCTTCTCTCATGAAGATTGCCAACGACATTCGCTGGCTCGCATCCGGACCACGTTGCGGCCTCGGCGAATTGATTATTCCCGAGAACGAGCCGGGATCGTCGATCATGCCGGGCAAAGTCAACCCCACGCAATCGGAAGCGATGACCATGGTCGCCGCCCAGGTTCACGGCGCGACCGCCGCAGTCGGATTCGCCGGTTCGCAGGGCAACTTCGAGCTGAACGTCTTCAAGCCGGTCATCATCTATAACTTCCTGCACTCGGTCACGTTGCTCGCCGACGCGTGCCGCGGCTTTGTGGAGTTCATGATCAACGGCATCGAAGTCGATCGCGAGCAGGTCGACTATTACGTCAACAACTCGCTGATGCTCGTAACGGCTCTCGCGCCCAAGGTTGGATACGACAAAGCTGCGAAAATCGCGCACACGGCGCACGTCGACCACAGCAGCCTGCGCGAAGCCGCTCTAAAGCTTGGATATCTGACTGGGGAAGAATTCGACGCAGCAGTGAAACCCGAAACAATGACCCACCCATAATCAGCCGCAGATACACGCTGACAAACGCAGATCGACTGGTGGGTTCAAAAGCAAAAATCAGCGTTGATCTGCGTTCATCTGCGGCTAGGCTGTTAGTAAGCCCACTTCAGCAGCGCAGCGCCTACTGTGAATCCCGCGCCCACGGCTGCGAGCAGCACCAGATCGCCCTTCTTCAACTTGCCTTCATCGATCGCGGTTTGCATCGCCAGCGGAATCGTCGCCGAGGTCGTATTGCCGTACCGGTCAATGTTGATAATCACTTTGTCGAGATCCATCCCCAGCCGCTCAGCCGTATTCAGAATGATTCTCTTATTCGCCTGGTGCGGTATAAACGCATTCACGTCGTGGCCGGTCAGTCCGTTCCGCTTCAGCAGAGTGTCACAAACCTCCGCCATCTTGCGCACCGCAAACTTGAATACCGCCTGCCCATCCTGGTGAACGTAATGCATTTTCTTATCGACGGTTTCATGCGTCGGCGGATTCAAGCTTCCCCCGCCCGGCATGAACAGCGAACAGGCGCCCGAACCATCGATCTCATGCAGGTAATCGATCATCCCCAGCCCTTCATCCGCCGGTTCGAGGATCACCGCGCCGCCGCCGTCGCCGAAAATCACGCAGGTCGCGCGATCGGTGTAGTCGATGATCGACGACATCACGTCTGCACCCACCACCAGCACCCGCTTCTGTGCGCCGGTTTGTACGAACTGGGTTCCCACCTGTAGTGCATACAAAAATGACGAACATGCTGCCGAAATGTCGAAGCCCCAAATTCCGGGTGCCCCTATCTTGTTCTGGATTAGACATGCTGTTGCCGGAAACATCATGTCCGGCGTAACACTGGCTACGATCAATGCCTCGATGTCCGTGGGCTTCAATCCGCGGCGTTGCAGAGCCTGTATCGCCGCAGCCGCACCTAAATCGCTGGTCGCAACGCCCTTGTCGACAAGGTGCCGCTCACGAATCCCGGTGCGCTCCATGATCCATTTGTCGTTGGTATCGACCAGCTTTTCGAGGTCGTGATTGGAAAGAATGCGGGGTGGTACGTAGGTTCCAAGGGATGAAATTTTTACCCGAGCACCATTAATCAATGGCTTTCTCCTGAGTAGAATCCTCTATTTTGAAGCTTGGAAACTGAAAAGTCTATTCAGGAGAACCCACATGGCATGATTCAGTAAACGTCTCCTACGCTGCCGCAATTCTTCGCATCAGGTCTTGTTGCTCGGCTTTGCTTTCCGCGCCAATCGTGAATGCGTCCAGCACGCCGGTCGACAGCGCAAAACGAATGGCTTCGTCCTGTCGATCGCGCATATCGCCCTGACCCAATATCTTCATTCCAACCACGCCTTTGCCTGCGGCCTTCATTTCTTTTACGACGGCGAGCACCGTCTGCGGATCGGCATCCATGTGCGATCCAATCGGATTCAGCCTGACTAAGTCGACCTCGACCCATGGCGACTTCGCCGCCGCACGCAGCGCCTCAATGCTGTGGCATGAACAGCCATGCGCGCGAATGATCCCCTTCTGCTTCGCCTCCGACAGCACGTCCATCACTCCCTGATAGCGCGTGGTCCAGTCCCCCTCGGTGAGGCAGTGCATCAGGAAAACATCTATGTAGTCGGTTCCCAGTTCTTTCCGGAAGCGATCGATATCCGCCCGCATCTCCTTCGGATCCCGCGCCCACGATTTCGACAGCACGGTGACTTTATCCCGCTGCACGTGCTTCAGCGCCTCGGCCACATGCGGATGGCTCCCATAGGAATCAGCGGCGTCGAAAAAACGCAATCCATTGTCGTAGCCATTCAGCAACAACTCGGACAGGCCCTTCACTCCTAGCGCGGTCTGATTCGAGTGGTGCCCCGACCCTACGGTTCCAGTTCCCATCGCCAGCCGACTGGTCTGAATTCCTGTATGCCCGAGTGTCACCGTATCCGTGGCTTTAACCTTCAGCGGCGCCGAATCCGCAAAAAGCTCAGTTGTCACGCCTCGCGACAACCAGGCCGCTCCCACTGCGCCAGCCGTCTTCACCAGGAACTCTCGTCGCTTCATAGCGCCTCCTCGGTTCAGCAAATCCTACCCTGTCCAGACGAAGCAGGAAACAGAACGTAATATTAATTTTTTTGAAGTTAGCTAGCCGTAATTGCGGTGGGATGAACCGCGATAGAGGAGGTACAAACAAGCCGAGCACCGGCTACCCCACTGCACAAGCACTAGCCCGTTACCGTTGCTTCCTTCCGGACCTGGCGGGGTTGGCGGGATTGCGTCGCGTGGGACCGATGCCCGACCCTTGATTCTAGCAAATCGTCTCTGCCCTCTCGTGCGCCTCGCCTCTTTTCTTCTCTGCCCGAATGGCGAACAATAGCTGAGTGCTGAAGCGCTTTCGCAAATCGGCCCCGGCAGTAGCCCCAGAGCCCCTCACACTTGCCGTTTTGAACACGCCATTTGCGTCCGCGCTCGAACGATATTTTCAGGTCTCACTCTTTCTTCTCATTGTCACTGGATTCGTAGCCCTTGCCGGAACGGGACGCCTCGACTGGCTCTCAACGTTTTTTGTCGCGGGCGCTCTCGTTTTTCGTGGATACCTCCTCGCGCGCAATCGCGACCTTCAGATTCCCGTTCGCTGGACCAATTACCTCACGCTCCTCTACGTACTCGTCTTCTTCGGTGACCTCTTCCTGGTTTCCGGAAGTTACGTGGCTGCCACGGTTCATCTCGTTCTTTTCAGCCTCGTCATCAAGCTCTTCTCCATTCAAAAGCCGCGCGACTATGTCTATCTCGCCGTGCTGGCATTCCTTGCCGTCCTTGCGGCTTCGGTGCTGACGGTCAGCAGTAGCTTCCTGCCCATCTTTACGGTCTTTCTGTTGCTTGCGATCAACACTTTCATCGCGATGGAAGTTCGCCGCGCAATGATCAAAGCCGTTCATCGCGGACACATTCCCAACCAGCGCGACTTCAGCCGGCAAGTGGGCCGTTGGCTCTCGCTCAACAGCCTCCTCCTGATGAGCGGCATTGCGGCATTCTCCGTGATCCTGTTTTTCCTGTTGCCGCGCTTCTCTGCCGGATATCTGAGCTCGTACGCTCCTCGCACCGAATTCACCACCGGATTCAGCGATCACGTTCAACTCGGAGAGATCGGCCGCATCCAGCAATCGAACGCGGTCGTGATGCATGTGCAGTTCGAACACGGCGAAGGGAACCTCGACCTTCGCTGGCGCGGCATCGCGCTGAACCAGTTTGACGGCAAAACCTGGACGAACGAGAATCCAGAGCTCGAAATCATCTCCGAGCAGTCCCCGATTCGGAGCCTGCAAGTCGAGCGGCACAATCTCCCTCAATCGGTCCGCGAAACCGGGCAGTCCCGTCTGCTGCGCTATCGCGTGATCATGGAACCGATCGGAACCAATGTGCTTTTCCTCGCACCCGTTCCGATCGAAGTGAACGGCAGATTCCGCGATGTGGGCGTCGACGAGAATGGCGCGGTCTTAAACACCGATCACGCTCGCAACACGGAGAGCTATGAAGCACTATCCCTGATCGTGCAGCCCTCGGCCGAGGCGCTACGCCAGAACTCGGGCGACTATCCAACAGATGTAAAAGAAAGCGATCTGCGCTTGCCGCCGATTGATGGACGCATCCGCGCCCTCGCCCGTAAAATCACTGCCGATCAGAGCACCGACTTCGACAAAGCTGCCGCCATCGAGAACTATCTCCGCACCAATTTCGGCTATACGCTGCAACTCTCCGATCGACCCACGCCCGATCCCCTCGCCGAATTCCTTTTCGAACGCAAAGAAGGTCACTGCGAGTACTTCGCATCTTCCATGGCAGTGATGCTGCGCTCCATCGGCGTTCCAGCACGCATCGTCAATGGTTTTCGCACTGGCGAATACAATCCACTCACCCGCAACTACATCATTCGTGCACGCGATGCGCACTCGTGGGTCGAGGTCTATCTTCCCGTTGGCTGGACCGCTTTTGATCCCACGCCGCCCGATCCGCAATATGCATCAGCCGGAATGAGTCGCCTGATGAGCTACTTGGACGCGGCCCAGGAGTTCTGGCGCGAGTGGATTATCAACTACGACTTCTCCCACCAGCGTGCGCTTACCAACACCGCAACTGCACAAAGCCAGCGCACCCTCTGGAACATCGGCCGCTGGATGCACGATACCTACGAGCACCTGCTGGTTGTCGCCGAACGCATGCAGAACCGGGTCTCGCAAGCACCGGGCCGATGGTCGACCACTGCCATCGCTCTGCTCGCCTTCGTACTGCTGGTCGCCAACTTGCGCCGCATAGCTCGTGCCGTGATCAATATCCATGTTGCGCGCAGACCCGCCAACTCACCGCGACTGGCCGCCGCCGTCTGGTATGAACGTATGGTGCGTTCGATTGCAAAGCGGGGATACCGCAAACAGCCATCACAGACTCCACGTGAATTCGTGGAAACCATTCGCGAGGAGTCCCTGCGAAGATCAGTCGAGAACTTCACCCACGCCTATGAGCGCGCGCGCTTTGGCGATTCGCCCGATGACGCCAACCGCCTGCCCGAAATCTTCGAAGAAGTGAAGGGCAAGTAGGCTTTAGAAATCGGTACCCGTACTATCCGGCTGCCTTGGTCGCTGGCGCCGTTGAGTATGCCGTGAATCCGGCCCGTTGCATGCCGTGCTGCACTTCGGGATTCTTCATGAATGTCTTCCACAGGAATCCAGTGCGAACATTTTCTGCCATGAGCAGCGTAATCCCGGTATCGATGCCCACCACGAAGTTGTCGTACCACTTCCTCAACGGGTTGAATGCATTCACGAAACCGTACTGGCACCAGGCGTCCGGATAACTTCTTCGCATGTTGTGAAGCACACGCATCACTGGTTGCGTAAGAAACGGCAACGATCCGGCCGAGGCACTGGGTACAACCGTTCCATCGATCGGCCCCATCTGTGGAGGACCACCCCATGCGACATAGCCGTTTTCGGAATCCGAAGACGTGATTCCCCACAGATCTTCGCTGTAATTGGGAAACCGGCTTCCCAGTTCCAGGCAGAAGAGCCGGTGAACCTCGGTCGCAATCATTGAATTCTGGAAATAGTCAGCATAGTCGTCGCGTTTGTTGCGGAAATCGAACCATGCCTGCGAATACTGATGAACGAATAACGGCGCGAACGATCCAATGTATCGGAGCCCACGGTACTCGAAGGTTTTTCGTTTCCACGCCGTCCATGTCGCTTCTGGCAAGGGATAGGTGGGCGATCCGAGCCCGAGCAGGTACATCATCATCAGCTCGCTGTAGTAGTCCCAGCGATACGGAAGAAACCCAATCTCAGGAAGCCATCCATGCGGCAGCAGCGGCGTATCTTCCGAAAGCCAGCTCCATTCCACGCGATTGAAAATCTCTCGCGCGAGCGCCCTGATCTCTGTATTCAGGAAGTATTCGTGGCACATCAGTACACCGCAAAGCAGAATGGCAGTGTCCACCGACGAGACTTCGGAGTCCCACTGCCGCTCGCCCGTGTTCATATCGGCATAGTGATAAAAGAAACCGCGATGATTCGGCACCTTCTTCAACAGGAAGCGAAGCGCGGCCGTGGCACGGGTTCGCGCATCGGCTGGCGAAATGTAGTTCCGTTGAGTTCCAATACACAGCGCGGTCAGCCCGAAACCAGTTGAGGCGATGCTCGCCACCGTATTGTTTTCTTTCGAGCGGACATTCGCGCGATCCCTCACCAACCCTGTCTCAGGATTTACCTGCTCGACGAAGTACCGGAACGTAACCTTCTCGATTTCTTCCAGAAGATTGTTGTCGTCCGGAGTAAGCGCCGTCAGAACAGGCGCTGTCGCGCTACAAGCATCCGGACCGGCAGGCGGGTTGTCTGCTGCCAAGCCGTCCAGACGGGACAGCGGTATCGCCAATCCCGCTCCGGCAAGTTGCCGTATCCATTGTCGACGGGAAACTTTGTTGTGGCTCACGCGATAAACACCCTATCACTAATCTAAAACGAATTTCTGACGGAGTGAAGGCAGAGCATCTTGCTTTCCCTGCTCTTCCGAGGATACTGTGAGAAAAGAAATGCCTGAGATCTACACGCCCGAAGTAGTTACACAATCCAATCGGCGAAAGCTGGCGATCTGGGCTGGCGTGCTGGTGGCGTCACTTGCCTGCGCCGCCGCGTTGTTCCTGAAGCTCTACCATCCCAAGCCGCATATCCTGCCGCCCTCTTTTCTGGAAGGGTCAGTCTTAAAGAACGACGAGGATACCCAGAAGCAGCAGCCGATTGCGGATGTACAAGTTGTTGCCACCAGTGGCACGTCAACCGGCGAAGCGAAGTCCAACGAGATGGGATTTTTTCATCTTGTGATGCGCCCTGGTGTTCCCAAAGGCGCGGCGGTCACGCTCAGTTTCCACCATCCAGATTACAAGCCGCTCGATTTGGAAGAGATCTCGAGCGGCCGGCTCCTGATTGCTCGCCTCAATCCGCTCCACGAAGTGAATCCTGTGGTCCCCAAGGGACCGGTTGTAGGCGTTGCTAATGTCGTGATCAGATATTCCATCCAGACGACCACCGCGGCGAATACTGGCAGCGCAGTAAAAACCTTCCAGGTAGTCAATACCGGCAACGTTGCTTGTGGTGGAGTCTTTCCATGCTCGCCCGATGGAAAATGGCGAGCGACAATCGGTAACATCACCCTCGATTCCGGTCCAGGCAACCAGTTCCAGAATGCGCGCGTTTCCTGCATCTCCGGCCCATGCGCTTTCACTCGAATCGAGTCCACCACGGTCTCTGACAACGGCCGCAGAATGGAAGTTGCCGCGCTGAACTGGTCCGACACAACCACGTTTCTCGTCGAAGCCGAGGTCGTACATCCCATGGTCAGCGATCTGAACCTCGATCTTTATCCGGTAATTTTCGGCCAGGCTCTGAACTTCAACCTACCTCCGACCGCTCAAGGCTTGAGTATTGAAGCCACCGTAAATACCGAGCCGATTGTTTATCCAATAGGTCCCAATCTCTGCCTGACCTGGGCCGACTGCAAAGTCTCAGTCGCGAAAGACCAGACAAAATCCTACCGCTGTGAGCTGAAACCCGGATACCGCTTTGCCCCGGCTCAGTAGCGATCGCGATTGTCAGCTTTTCATTGCATAGCTCTGCGCAGTCCACTCATGGATCGGGTGAAGACCGCCACAGTCCAAGCACCGGGTCGCTGAAAATTGAGTTGAGCAGTAGGGGCAGGCTGCATTACTCGCGAAGGTATCGAAAGCCTGTCCGCATTTGCCGCACTTCCAGAACTCGCCGACAGGCGGCGACTGCCGGCATCTTGGACACGAAAAACCCTCGCGACGCGGCATCTTGGCTAACTTCGAGAGCACACGCGCTTGCTTCAGGCCTCCCCAGCAGTTAAGCAGCATATATACGGCGAGAATGCCGAACCACGCCGACTGCTGATAAACGGCCAGGATCACGAATCCAGCCACGCCAACCAGACCAAGCGCAGCGGCGACCATTAGACTGCGTGCCCGTCCGAGCACAAACCAGAGAAGAGACCGGAAGATCTGGCCACCGTCCAGCGGATAAATAGGCAGCAGATTGAAAATAAGCAACCCGCCGTTGATGTAAAAGACCGCGCGCAGGAGTGCGTGCGCATTCGGAAAAGCGACCGCCCACCCCGTCGATCGTGACAGGAGTCCGAGTCCAAGCAGCACCGGGAACAGACCCACATTTACCAAAGGTCCCGCGGCGATGCTCCAGAGCATAGCTCCGGGACGTGGCGGCGGGTCGACGTAGGCTACTCCACCAAGCGGCCATAGCACGATGCGGTTTGCCGTGCCTCCTACCTGCCTGCACGCGAGTGAGTGCCCGAACTCGTGCAGCATCACAATCAGGAACAGCGCGAGATATTCCAGCACGTTCCAAACGAACGAAGAATATTGGCGATTTCGGCCGTTGATTTCAAAGATTGCGACCAGAAACCATGACCAATGCAGAAAGACATCTATTCCCGAAAACTGAAAGAGGCGGATGGTCCCTTGGCGAGAGTTCATTTGAAGAGAGTTATAGCACGGCAAAACCGATTGAGTGATTGGGCGGCGTGGTCATTGCTGAATTGAAAGGACAGTGACCACCGGTCACTTCTTCGTTTGCCACTCCATCGCGACTCGATGCATAGTTAGACGATGAACTTTGAAAATCTCGTGCTGCAGGGAAAGCACGTGCGGCTGGAACCTCTTGCTGAAAGCCACATTGATGGACTGGCGGCCGCCGCAGGAAACGACCGCACTCTCTACCAATGGAGCCCCGTCCCGCAAGGAAAACTGGAAGCCGCGAAGTACGTTGAAACTGCCCTTGCATGGAGAGATGCAGGGACGGCAGTTCCCTTCGCGACCGTCCGCACGAAAGACAGTGTAGTCATCGGCTCTACCCGCTTCTGGAATCTCGAACGCTGGTCTTGGCCCGAAGGCCACCCGTCCTACGGACGCCCCGAGCCCGATGCTTGTGAGATTGGCTACACCTGGCTCACGCCCTTGGCGATCCGTACTACCGCAAATACCGAGGCCAAGCTCCTGATGCTCACTCATGCCTTTGAGATCTGGCAGGTGCTTCGTGTCTGCTTCCATACCGACGCACGAAACACACGCTCGCGAGCGGCGCTCGAGCGCATCGGCGGTCAGTTTGAAGGATTATTGCGCGCCCACCGCATGGCTGCCGACTACATCCCCCGCGACTCAGTTCGATTCTCGATCATTGCTTCAGAATGGCCTGCGGTGAAACAACGGCTGCACAGCCTTCTGGAACGCCGCCCGTAGATTCCCGGAATCGGCGCGAGTGATCCGGAGGCTGGTAGAATAGAAAGATTGCATGTCTGATCTGAAACTCACTGAGGCACCCCAGACCAAAACCCAGGCGTCACCGACAAAGGTCGGATTCGTCAGCCTGGGCTGTCCCAAGAACCTCGTCGATAGCGAGGTCATGATGGGATTGCTGGCCCGTGCCGGCGCGGAGCTCACTCCCAAGGCCGAAGACGCCGACGTCATCGTCGTGAACACCTGCTCGTTCATCGAGAGTGCGCAGCAGGAGTCGGTGAACACCATCCTGGAGATGGCTCAGCACAAGGTGGGCGGATCGGCAAAGAAGCTGATCGTTGCAGGCTGCCTTGTCGAGCGCTTCCGCAATGACATTCAGAAGAACATTCCTGAAGTCGATGCCGTCGTCGGTACCGGTGAGTTGGAGAACATCCTGCAGGCTGCGGGAATCCAGCCGAAGCCCCGTTCAGCCACAGCTTCCCCGTTCAACATCATCACCAGCCGCGCTGAAGGTGACGCGCGCGAATCCGCTGGACGTTTCTCTCGCGAGAACTGGGACGGCGCCGTTGCCGATCTTCCCAACTATCTCTACGACGAAGAGACACCGCGCGTTCTCGCGACTCCGAAGTACTCGGCATACATCAAGATTGCCGAAGGCTGCGATCACCCTTGCGCCTTCTGCATCATTCCTCAACTCCGCGGTAAGTTCCGTTCGCGCCGATTCGAATCTGTAATTTCCGAGGCAGAGCGCCTGGCGAAAAGCGGTGTTCGCGAAGTCACTCTCATCGGCCAGGACACCACCTGCTACGGCGAAGATTTGAATCTGAAAGACGGTCTCGCGCTGCTCCTCGAGAGGCTGGCGCAAATAGAAGATCTCCGGTGGGTGCGCTTTCTTTACGCCTACCCCAACAAGATCACCGGCCGCCTGCTCGACACGATCGCCAAGTACGACAAAATTTGCTCCTATGTTGATGTCCCGCTACAACACGCATCGCCTAATGTGTTGAAGCGCATGAAGCGCGGCGCCGGTTCTGAAATCTTTCTCAAATCGATTGAGAAAATTCGTAACACGATTCCCAACGTCACTCTCCGCAGCTCCTTCATCGTGGGATTTCCCGGCGAGACTGAGCAGGATTTCGAAGAGCTTTGCCAGTTCGTCCAAGCTGCCCAGCTGGACTGGATGGGAGCCTTCGCCTACTCCGATCAGGAGGGTGCCGGCGCATTCGCCCTCGACCAGAAACTTTCACCACGCGAAATCGAGCACCGTCGCAAGAAGCTAATGGGAATCCAGCAACGAATCAGTCGCAAACGAAAGAAGGCGCTAGTGGGGTGCGAGTTCGATATCCTCCTCGAAGGCCCCTCATCGGAGAGCGACTTGCTCTGGGAAGGCCGGACCGAGATGCACGCGCCCGAGATTGACGGCAAAGTCTATGTCACAGATTTTGACCAGATCTCTGATCCGCAACCCGGAAATTTCTACCGTTGCCAAGTTACAGAAACACACGACTATGACTTAGTCGTCCGATTGGTTTAACCTTCCGCATCATCAATTCCAACAGCAGCATCCAAGTTATTTGAGAAGGTCGCGCGTCATGGCCAAAAGAGTTCTCAACTTGCGCTGTCCAACCTGCCGGAAGATTGTTTTACGCTCCGACGCAGGATTTCCCTTCTGCAGCGATCGTTGCCGCTTAATCGATCTCGGCAAGTGGGCCAGCGGAGGGTATGTGATTTCAACGCCCGTCAACGATCCGGAGGACGTGGACTTCGCTCCTCCTTCTACCTCTCGCATCCGACCGGAAGGTTCTGGTACAACTGCTTACCGGAACCAGAATGAACGACGCCGAAACCACTGAAGCAACTGCGTTGAATCCGAAAGGCGCTCCCGCCCCGGGATGGGCTTGGGTCGTAGGTACTTTCTTCGGCACTGGCCTGCTGAAGACCCGGTCCGGGTACATGGTCTTCTCTCGCCACCACCCTGATTTGGTTTGCTCTCGGCCGCGCATTGCCCATCGGCATGCGTCTCCCGATCCTCTTTGCACTGCTGGCGCTGGTAACCGCCGTTGGCATTCCCGCCGCTACGCGAATTGCGCGTGCGCTCGGCAAGAAAGATCCCGGCATCGTAGTGATCGACGAAACTGCCGGCCAGTTACTGACTCTGCTCGGAGCTCCGCTCAACTGGCAAAGCATGTTGGTGGGACTTATACTTTTCCGGGCGTTCGACATCACTAAGCCGTTTCCCATCCGGCGCTTGGAAAAGCTCCCAGAGGGGACCGGAATCGTCGTCGACGACCTCGGTGCGGGGCTATACGCCTTGGCAGTGATGCAGCTTCTGCTCCATTTCGCGATTCTGAAGTAGTCTAGAACTATGGGCTCAGCAAACCGGTCGGTGGGAAAGAAAAACGTCAACGGACAGCCGCATATCAATGCGCTCGAGCCCACCGCTGCGCTTCCCGGCGGAGAAGTTCGCATCGTCGGCTCCGGCCTGAATCCCCTCGATCTCCACCGTCCGCAGGTTCGCTTCGGCGAAGCCGATGGCTCGGTCGTCGTCAGCACCAGCGAATTCGTCATCGCCCGTGTTCCGGAGACCGCCACCTCAGGACCCGTTACGGTTTCAACGCAAGCCGGCGCCAGCAATTCGGAACAACTCAGGGTCGCGGTCAATATCGCGGAGAATCTCCATCCCGTCGCCAATCCTGCGCTCGACGCCGAAGGAAACATCTACGTCACGTTTTCCGGATCTCGCGGACAAAAAGTCCCAGTCTCGATCTACAAGATCGACACCAATTACACCGTGAAGCCGTTCCTCACCGAAATGATGAACGCCACTTCGATCGCGTTCGATCGCGAAGGTCAGATGTACGTCTCTTCGCGTCACGACGGCGCTGTCTATCGCGTGGGCCGCAATGGCACCATGAGCGCATATTCCGAAGGGATGGGCATCGCCACCGGAATCGCTTTCGACCAAGAGCAGAATCTCTATGTCGGAGACCGAAGCGGTACGATCTTCAAGATCGCGCGTGACCGCCAGATTTTCGTCTTCGCCACGCTTGACCCAAGCGTTTCGGCGTATCACCTCGCATTCTCACCCGCCGGCGATCTCTACGTTACCGGACCCACTACTTCCAGTTTCGACGCCGTCTATCGCATCAACCCCAACGGCGAGGCCGAAGTTTTCTATCGTGGACTGGGACGCCCACAGGGAATTGCCTTCGACGAAGAAGGCAATCTCTATGTCGCCGCTTCGCTGAACGGCAAGCGTGGGATCGTGCGCATCAATCCTGCGAGAGAAGCCAAGTTGGTCGTCGCCGGACAGGGACTCGTCGGCCTCGCGTTTGCCTCAGGCCGTGCCGCCATTCTGGCCACGAATAATGCCGTCTTCCGCCTCACGTGGGACGTGCAGGGTAAGGTCCTCGCCTCCCCAGAGATGTAAATCTCATGGGCACCCCATCCAAGCCCTCCTCCTCCACCAACGCATCCGCCGCCTCCGGACTCATGGTGAGCGCAGCGAATCCATCTATGTATTTGCCTTTCTGACGAACCACAACTCACGGGTGCCCCATCCAAGCCTTCCTTTGGCTTGGGTGGGATTCCACCAAGCACCCATCCCGAGCGCAACGAGGGATGACTCGCCACGAATTTGCGTGCCGAAGGGGAAGTGGAATCCATCTATGTATTTGCTCTTCCCCTCATTTAAACTCGTCTCGTGAACGCTGAGATCGTCGCGATCGGGTCCGAACTCCTTACCCCTTATTTTCAAGACACTAATTCCCTATTCCTCACCGAAAAGTTGAATGAAATTGGGATCGAGGTGGCGTTCAAAACTATCGTTGGCGACAACCGCCGCAATTTGACCCAGGCGGCTCAAACCGCGCTTGGACGAGCCGAGATCGTCATCTTCATGGGTGGCCTCGGACCTACGGAAGACGATCTCACCCGCGAGTGTGTCGCCGAAGCGCTCGGTCGCGAAGTCTATCCCGATCCCGACTTGATTGCAGCTCTCTACAAAATGTTCGCCGAGCGCCGCCGGCGCATGTCTCCCAACAATGAAAAACAGGCTGAGGTCATCGACGGCGCGACTGTACTCAAGAACAACTTTGGCACCGCCCCCGGCCAGTGGCTCGAAGCCGAATACGAAGACCGTCAGCGTTACATCATGCTGCTTCCCGGACCTCCCTACGAACTAAAACCAATGTTCGAAGAGCAGTGCTTGCCGCGCCTGCGCAAGCATGTTTCGCAACAGTTCATCGCGCGACGCACATTGCGCATCGCTATGATGGCCGAGTCTGAGTGCGACGCGCGCGTTTCGCCGATCTACAAAGCTGCCGAGGGAGTTGATACCACCATTCTCGCGACCGGTGGCGAAATCCAGCTACACATGCGCGCCAAAGCCGAGACGAAAGAGATTGCCGAGACCCGCGTCGAAGAGCTGGCCGTGAAGATCGAAGAAGAACTCGGTGACTTCGTGTACTCGCGCGGCGAACCGCTCGAAGATATAGTTGGCCTTCTCCTGCAACTGAAAGACGCTACGCTGGCAGTAGCCGAATCGTGCACCGGCGGAATGCTGGGCAGTCGACTGACGCAGTTCAGTGGCAGCTCGCGCTACTTCCTCGGCGGCGCCATCGTCTATTCGAACGATTTGAAGACTTTATTCGCGAATGTCCCGCCAATGATGATCGCTGAGCACGGCGCGGTCAGCAAAGAAGTAGCGCAAGCGCTTGCGGAAGGCGTACGTGACGAATGCCAGGCCACATATGGATTGGCAATCACGGGAGTCGCTGGTCCTACCGGTGGAACCGAGGAGAAGCCGGTCGGACTCGTCTATTGCGCCCTGGCCGACGAACACGAAACTGCGGTCGTCGAACGCCGCTTTCCCGGAGACCGCGAACGCATTCGCCGCTTCGCAACCCAGCAGGCGCTGGACATGCTGCGTCGTAAGCTGATCAACACTTGAGTAAATCTCGACGGGGTCGCTCGTAGCTAGTCTCGGTTATCTCTGCACGACAGCCACTAGCAACCAGCTACCCAACGCCACTATATGAGGCTATTCGTAGCTTTAGACATCCCATCCGAGATCCGCCAGCGCATTTCGCGTTTCGTCGAAGGCTTGCAGCGATACGCCCCAGACGCGAACTGGGTGAAGCCTGCGTCCTATCACGTCACCCTGAAATTCATCGGCGAGAAGTCTCCCGCCGAAGTCGAGCAGCTAAAACGCATCCTTGCAGGGATTAGCAACCCGCCGGTAAACATCGCCTTTCGCGGCTTCGGCTTCTTTCCTAACGCAAATTCCCCTCGCGTCTTCTGGGCCGGCATGGAACACGACGATCTCTTGCCGCAACTCGCACATGCTGTCGATCAGGCCTGTTCGCAACTCGGTGTTCCACTTGAGGAACACCCGTTCCGACCGCATCTCACTCTGGCGCGTGGAGGCTCAGGTTCTCCTCGTCCGAAACGAGGCGAGCGCGCGAATCCAAAGCTGAAATATCTCGCCGAGAAGTTGCAGAACTTCCCGGTTCCTGACTTCGGTACAATGGCGGCGCAGGAATTCTTTCTTTACGAAAGCAAACTGTCTCCAGCCGGAGCGCAGTATACGAAGCTGGAAAGTTTTGCATTGGGCTGAATGGCACTCACGCATCCACAATCATGATGATCTACGCCATCGTCGCTGTAGTTTCTTACCTCCTTGGCTCCATACCCTTCGGCTACATCCTGGTGCGTCTGTTTCGCGGCGAGGACGTCCGCGCCACTGGCAGCGGCAATATCGGCGCAACCAATGTCATGCGCTCGGGATCAAAGGGCCTCGGCATCGCCACGCTGATTCTCGACGCTAGCAAGGGATATTGTGCGGTCGCGTTGGCGGCAGCCTTTGCAACATCCTCGTTGGCACATCAGCTCAGCTCTGCAGACCCCGTGAATCGATCGATCGCCATGGCACTCGCAGCCGCTTTCGCAATTCTTGGCCACATCTTTCCGGTCTGGCTGAAATTCAAGGGCGGTAAAGGAGTCGCAACGGGAGTTGGTTCGTTTCTCGCGCTTGCCCCCAAGGCAGTACTCGTTGTGTTGCTGATCTTCGCTGCAATCGTTGCCGTCTCGCGCTACGTTTCACTCGGATCCATCGTGGCTACCGCCGCATTTCCGGTGTTCGCGTTGCTTTTTTATCGAAGTAACATCACGCCTGCTTTTGTGATCACAACCCTCGGTGCCGCCGCTCTCATCATCGCCAAGCACCACCAGAACATCCGACGCCTCCTCGCTGGAACCGAAAACCGATTCGGCAGCAAGAAAGGCGCAAGCGCATGAGCGAGATCGCTGTCATCGGCGCCGGCGCCTGGGGAACCGCACTTGCCATTGTTCTCGGGACGCAAAGGAACGCATCGCGTATCGCTCTGGGCTTATGAGAAAGAGGTTTGCGAGTCAATTTCCCAGCGTGGCGTGAATCAACTCTTTTTGCCCGATTTGCCCATCCCGCTGGGCATCGCCGCCACTAACAACCTAGAAGAAGCGTTGCGCAATGCGAAGCTCGTCGTCAGCGTGATGCCCTCGCACCACACTCGGCGCATTTTTCAGCAGATGGCGCCTTATCTCGGTCCGGAGACTATGTTCGTCAGCGCCACCAAGGGCGTAGAGAATGAAACCCTGCTGCGCATGTCGCAGGTGATCACCGAAGTTCTCTCGAAGAACGGTTCTTCTGCCTCACGCATCGGCGCGCTCAGTGGCCCGTCCTTCGCGAAGGAAGTTGCCCGTGGCGATCCTACCGCTGTCACCATCGCTTCCACCGATTCGGAGCTTGCCTGCTTCGTGCAGCGCGAGTTCAGCGATCCCAACTTCCGCGTCTACACCAACACCGATATCGCCGGAGTCGAACTCGGTGGCGCGCTCAAAAACGTGATCGCCATCGCCGCCGGCGTGTGCGACGGTCTTGGCCTCGGACACAACACCATTGCCGCTCTCATCACGCGCGGCCTCGCGGAAATTACCCGCCTCACCATCGCTTGTGGCGGACGTCCCGAGACGATGGCCGGACTCGCCGGTCTCGGCGACCTGGTGCTCACCTGCACCGGAGGCCTGTCGCGCAATCGCACCGTAGGCGTGGAACTTGGCAGAGGGCCGCAAGCTCGACGAAATCATCGCCGGTATGCGCGGAATGGTTGCCGAAGGCGTGCTCACCACCAACGCCGCCGTCGGATTGGCTCGCAAGCACAAAGTCGAGATGCCCATCACCGAGCAGATGTATGCGATTCTGCATGAAGGCAAGTCGCCGCGCGAAGCCATCCGCGAACTCATGACCCGCCGCGGCACCAGTGAGGTCGGACTCTACTCGTCCTGATCACCTGCTCTACCTAAAACAAAAACGGCAGCCGCTAAGGCTGCCGTTCTCTTTTTCGTATCAGGCCAGTCTACGGCTGATCGTTGCTCTGGCTCACATTGCCGTTTCCATTTCCGTTGCTGCCATTCCCGTTGCCCGTGCCGTTGCCGTTCGAGTCAGCATTGCGATTGTGATGGCCCACCGGTGTCACTGTCAGCGAATCCGATAGCTTGAAGTTCACAATCGACTCCGACGCCAGCGTTACCTGCTGCCCTTTCGTCACGCCCTGGGCAGCCGTACCACCACCAGCTCCGACGCCAGCGCCGATCGCAGCACCTTTGCCGCCGCCAATCAGTCCGCCGATAAGCGCGCCCACCGCTGCGCCGCCCCCGACCTTGGCCGCTGTGTTCTTACCGCGGCCTTTCCCCTGTTGCGAGAATTCCTCGGTGCTGATCTGGTAAGTCTTCCCATTCACCGTCAGCGTCGTCAGCTTCAGCGCCAACGATGAATTGCCCGGAGAAGTGTCCAGCATCCTTCGCATCCGTTACCTGACCCGTCACATCGGAGTTCGCCGGAATCACCACCTTATCGCCGACAACAATTGGCTGTGCCAACGTTCCATGGAACACATCGCCACCGTGATTGCGACCGGAATCCAACGCCTCAACCAGCCGTACCGCCAACTGCGTTCCATCCGGAATCGTGACTTTCTGAACCGGAGGTGGAGGAGGCGGCGGCGGTGCTGCCTGCTGCGCCGGAGGCTCATTCTGCGCTACCACGGGAGCCGCTGGCGGCGGTGCTTGATCCTGGTCGTTCGAACGATCAGCAGTAGGCTTCGCCTTTTTGTGCTCTTTCTTTTCTGGAGCTGGAGTCGGCGCCGGAGCAACCGCTGGCGCTTCTTCAACCGGCGGCGGTGTTTGCGCCATAACAGGAGGCGCGGACTGCAGGTTGTTCACCACCGTTTTCACGCCCGCAACTTTGCCGGCGTCAATTCCGGCCAGGCTGCGTTCCGCGTCCGAAGCCACCGTCCCCGATAGCGTGATCACTCCGCCTGAAGCCTGTACCGTGACCTGATCTTTATTCGTGATGCTCTTGTCCGCCTGTATCTGGCTCTGCACATCGGACGTGAGCTTCGCGTCCGTGGGCGTACGGCTGCAGCCTACCGCCAGCACTAATGAGACCAGCAGCGCAAGCAATAGCAGCCGCGCTGGAATGATTACCGTCTTTTTCTCCATAACATTGCACCCCCAGCACTGGAATCCGGTTCATAAACCCCAACACCGAAGACCAAACGCTTTCCTTTATATACATGATCCGTGCGGTTTCGGCGACCAGGATTAGGACCTAACCCTTTGGTTTCCTTGGCTTACGAAACCGCCTATGTTCCTTTTCTTAGCTTGTAAACCCGTCTTTCAAGGTTTTGACGCGGTAGCGTTTTGGGAATACCCCCTGCTTCCCAGATAGCTCAAATCACTGAATTTCTCATGACTCGCCGCTCCTTATTGTGATAAAAAAGGCGGCCACTTGAAATGAGGCTCTCGTCTTGAATCAAACCCAAATGCCGATCCAGGTAGAACGGAGCGATTTCGATCCGTCTGTCGGATTCCAGTACTACGTATACTTCAAGCCCTACATGATGGAAGAAGAAGGCGGCGGTATCGTTCACCAGCGCATGCCCGTCGAAACCGCCGTATCCGTCAATGAAAATGGCGATCTGGCCGACTTCACGTTTGAACTCCCCAAGTCCTGTCGCAACGACCATGCCCTCACGTTCCTGCGTCGACATCAGGGTGTGAACTACGTTCCTCCGCGTATCTTCATCGATGTTCCTGGTCAGAATGGTGACGCCGTCATTCGCGCCGCCGCCAATCTTGACCTCGATCTGGCCGGTCGCATCGTGGGAATGGAAATTCTCTGGGCGCCTCCGGAGAAGGCCAACTAGGGCGAGCGCTGGCACTCGATCTCGGCTTCCCTGTAACATTCATCCATGACCACCGTAGCGGCGTTTGTGCTCACCGGCGGTAAGAGCAGCCGCATGGGCCAGGAAAAATCCGCGCTCCTCCTCAACGGGAACACGCTCCTGGAACGCGCGATTGAGATTGCCCACGCCGCCAGCGATGATGTGCAATTACTTGGTGCCCCATATCTGCCTTCTGTTGGCAGATCTGGGATACCGCCATCCCCGATCGCTTCCCCGGTTGCGGACCTCTCGCCGGAATCGATGCCGCACTCGCCTCCACCAACGCCGAATTGAATTTCATTCTCTCCGTCGACACACCTTTCGTTCCACAAGACTTTGTGCGCTATCTGGTCGAACGCGCCCGCGACAACGACGCGCTGGTCACCTACCCGCGCCTCGCCTCTGGATATCAGCCGCTCTGCGCCGTCTACCGCAAAGAATTTGGGCCGATCGCCGAAGCCTCGCTGCAAAGCGGCCACTACAAGATCGATCCTCTCTTCGCGCGCATCCAAACGTGCACAATCGATGACGCCGAATTGAGAAAACTGGGATTCGGCGACGAAATCTTCGATAATCTGAACACGCCTGCGGATTGGGAGCGGGCGCAGCGGCGGCTACACACGGCATGAGCGACCCACAACAGAATCCGTACATCGAGTTCAAGCACGTGCACAAAGCCTTCGGCTCGCGCGTGGTGCTCGACGATGTCAGCTTCACGGTGATGCCCGGAGAGACCGTTGCCATCCTCGGCCGCAGTGGCGTTGGCAAATCCGTCTCGCTCCATCACATCATGGGATTTCTCAAACCAGACGCCGGTCGCGTCATCGTCGCCTATCAGGACATCACTGATTTCCCCGAAGTAGAACTGGAACGCGTTCGCAAGAAAGTCACAATGGTCTTTCAGAATGGCGCACTCTTCGACTCGCTCACCGTCGGAGAGAACGTTGCTTTTCCATTGCGCGAGCGCGGCGATCTCGACGAAGGCCAGATCTATCAGATCGTGGACGGCCTTCTCGACATGGTTGGCGTGAAGACCATGCGCGAACAGTTGCCTGCGGATTTGTCTACGGGGATGAAACGATCCGTCGCGATTGCCCGCGCACTCGCCGCCCAACCAGAGGCCATTCTCTATGACGAGCCAACCACTAACGTCGATCCGCTAATGGCCCAGCTACTTGGGGATCTCATCAAGAAGTTAAAGTTTCAGTTGAAGCTGACTAGCGTCGTCGTCACGCACGACATGCGCCTGGCCCACAAGGTCGCCGACAAGGTAGTTTTCCTGCACGAGGCGAAAGTTGTTTTCTACGGAACGCCAGATGAAATGGTTAATAGCTCACAGGAAATCGTACGCGAGTTCATCGAGCTCGACAGCCCAAGCATCGACCAGTTCCGTCATCGGTCCGGAGACGGATCCGCCTCTGCTTTGCACGTTTGATTTTCGATTACCCGATTTGCAAATTCCCCGATTACCCGATGCCTAGAATCCCTGCGCCACCAATCTCTCCAGCGAAATCGCCCCTTCCGCGCGTTCCCCGCCCATCATCTTTTCCACATATTTCGCGATGATGTCCGTCTCCAAATTAATCGGATCACCCGGCTTCAATGATTGCAGGTTCGTCATCTCGCAGGTGTGCGGAATAATCGCAATCGTTACCTGGTTCCCTTCAATCTTCGCAACCGTCAGGCTGATCCCTTCAATTGAGATCGATCCTTTGAACACAACATAGCGCTCCAGTTCTTCGGGAATCTCGATATGCAGCCAGAAATCATCTGCACCCTGTATCTTCTCCAGCCCCAGGAATTTCCCGGTTCCATCCACGTGTCCCTGCACCATGTGACCACCCAGGCGGCCGTCGACTTTCATCGGCAGTTCCAGGTTGACCAGCGCGCCTTCGGTGATGCGCGAAAAAGACGTGCGCACCCATGTCTCCTCCGCCAAATCCGCGCCAAAGTGATCAGGCGCAATCTCCACCGCCGTCAAACACACGCCGCTCACAGCGATGCTGTCGCCACTCTTCAATTCACGCGTAAGATTCTTGGCCGCAACCGTGAGCCGCCGCTTCCCACCTATGTGCTGAATGCTCTCAACTCTTCCGACTTCTTCCACCAAGCCAGTAAACATGAGTGCCTCACTCTTCCCCGTAGGGATCTCGTAAGTATCCTTCCACCGCAAAATCTTCTCCGAAACGGTGCAGCCGGAATCTCTTCACGTACGCGGCCTCCTGCATGTTGCTGAAGCCACGTCCGCCGGCAAAGGGCACCGAGCCGGTCCCGCCTAGAATCTTCGGCGCATAATACAGGAAAATCTTATCGACCAAACGCCCTTCAAGGGCCGCCCAGTTAACCATCGCGCCGCCCTCAATCAGGACGCTGGTGATACCCAGGCCGCCCAGACGCTCCATGGCTCGCCTCATATCGGGACGCCCATCCGGCCACGCCAGCGGAACTTGTTCGACGCGAATTCCCAGCGCCTCCAACTCAGCCTTGCGCTTGTCGTCCGGAAACGAGCAGAACACCAGCACATCGTTGTGATCCCCAGCTGTCTCGGCGATTTCAGAATCCAATGGCAGCCGTAGCCGCGAGTCGAGAATGACCCGCAACAATCGCCTCCGACGTGGCAGTCCGCTCCGATCGGTCAGCAGCGGATCGTCCGCCAAAACTGTTCCTACGCCGACCATGATCGCGTCGCTGGCATGCCGCAGTTGCTGCACGTGGGCTCGCGCTTCATCGCTCGTAATCCATCCACCACTTGAGCCACCTGCTCCCGGAGCCGGCAACACATCGTCACTCGGAGGCGGCGCGATCTTCCCATCCAGCGTCATGCCGGCCTTCAGGATTACCAACGGCAGCTTCGTGCGCACATATTTCGCAAAAGCCTCGTTGAGATGTTTCGCCTCTTCCGCCAATAGCCCGACGTGTACCTCGACGCCTGCATCGCGCAGTCTTTGCAAGCCCCCGCCACTCACCTCCGGATTTGGATCCTCAATTGACGCGAACACCCGCTTAATCCCGGCGGCAATTACGGCATCCGCGCATGGTCCAGTGCGTCCCTGGTGTGAGCAAGGCTCAAGATTGATATATAGCGTCGCACCGCGAGTTCGCTCGCCGGCTTGCTCAATCGCCAGAACTTCCGCGTGCTTCAGACCGTCGTAGGTGTGGAAGTCGCTGCCAACTATCTTTCCCTTGGCATCGACGATGACGGCTCCCACCGCCGGATTGGGTGCAGTAAGACCGACCCCTTCGCGCGCAAGCTCAAGCGCGCGTCGCATGAACTTCTCGTCCTGTGTGTTCATTTCCAATTTGTCTTTGAATCTTTGGTGGTGAAAGCACTGGCCTTTGAGGCGGTGACCATCCGTCCCTTAGGCTGGGGCTTCAGCCCAGCACGAATAGACTTCTTATTCGAATAGCGAATCGACAAACGCTTCTGCATCGAACCGCAACAGGTCGCCGGCCTTCTCGCCGACGCCAACGTATCGCACCGGCAATCCCAGTTCGTTCGAGATTGCAACCACGATTCCGCCCTTGGCCGTGCCGTCCAGTTTCGTCAGCACAATTCCCGTCACGCCGGAAGACTCGGTGAACAGTTTCGCCTGCTGCAAACCATTCTGACCCGTCGTTGCATCGACCACCAGCAATGTCTCGTGTGGTGCGCCCGTGATAATGCGCTGCGCAGTGCGCCGCATTTTTTCCAGCTCCGTCATCAAGCTCGACTTCGTATGCAAACGCCCGGCTGTATCGACGATCACGTAGTCCAGATTGCGCGCCTTCGCCGCCTGCAACGCATCGAAAAGCACCGCCGCGGGATCTCCACCTGGCTTCGTCTTGATCACTTCGGTGCCCGTGCGATCTCCCCAGACTTCAAGCTGCTCAATCGCCGCCGCGCGAAAAGTATCCGCCGCGCAGAGCACGACACTTTTTCCATCCGCCCGAAATATATTCGCCAGCTTACCGATCGTAGTGGTCTTTCCTGTTCCGTTCACGCCCACCACCATAATCACTTCCGGCTCGCCATCAACCGTCTCGACCGGCTGAACATTTGCCCGCAGCAGAACGTTGCGAACCTCTTCCTTCAACAAGCGTTTCAACTCGGCAACGTCGGCGATCTGCTTGCGATCCGCCTTCTCGCGCAGTGCTGTCAGCAGCTGTTCCGTGGTCTTCGTGCCAAGATCTGCACCGATCAGGGTCGCTTCCAGATCGTCCAGCGTGCTGCGATCGATCTCCGCGTTCAGCGATACCACTTCGTCGATACGCTCGCTCAGGTTCTCGCGGGTGCGCGAGACCGCCTGCTTCATGCGCTCGAAGATGCCCTGCTTTTTCGGTTCTTCTTCTGTGCTGCCAAATAAAGTCTGAATCATGAATGCCAGCCTGAGTTCGTGCTTCTAGCTGACGCAGCACGGACTTCGGAATCTTTCATTATACGGGGAGCACACTCGCGACCGCTGTGCAGGAAAGACCCACCGCAGATCTCACGGATATTCACGACTCGATTTAATGATGACCGTGACAGGCACGGTTTTAAGATTGGAAATTCGGCTGGATTTATCCCTGATAATCCGTGTGATCTGTGGCGTTGTTTGCTTTAGCTGGCGGGAACAGCTTCGCTCGGAGCTGCGTCGCTGGGGGCGGGAACTGCTGCCGGATCGGCCTCTTCCCCGACCGTCGCCGCACGTTTTACCCGAATTTCACCGCGCTCAAAGATGCGTGTGAGCGCCTGCACTACATCCGCATCGAACTTGTTTCGCGTGAGCGACTGGATAATCCGGATCGCGTATTCCGGCTCTTTTGCCGATTGATAAGGCCGGTTCGTCGTCATGGCATCGAACGTGTCTGCCACAGCGATGATTCTCGCTGGAAGCGGAATATCGTCGCCCTTGAGTCCGTACGGATACCCTTTACCGTCGAGCGACTCGTGGTGCAGCTCGATACCGGGAATCATCTCTTTCAACTGCTCGACCGGACGCAGAATGTTCGCGCCGCGCACCGTATGCGACTTCATTACTTCGTACTCTTCCGCCGTCAGCGCACCCGGCTTCTTCAGGATGCGGTCTTCGATACCGATCTTTCCCACATCGTGCAATTGCGCGGAAATACGAATCTTCTCGACTTCTTCTTGCGCCAATCCAAGTTCCTTGGCGATCATCATGGAAAAGCGCGTAACGCGGTCGGAATGGCCGCGTGTGTACGGATCCTTTTCGTCGACTGCACCGGCGAGCATCGTAATGGAGCCCAGGAACAGATCGCGATTTTCCGCCGCAGCGTGGCGCAGATCGGCCACCAGGTGTTCCAGATCCTCGCTCATGTAATTGAACGTTTGCGCGAGTTCACCAATCTCCGTGCGGCTCTTCAGATTGACGCGCCGTGAAAAATCGCCGCGAGCAATGGCACGACTGGTTTCTGTCAGGATCTCAATCGGGGTGATAATCCATCGCGCCGCCATGATGCCGACCAGACAGCTCACCAGGATGGCGGCCAGCGCCAGGAGTTTCGCCGTACGCTGCATCTCATACACCCCGCGGTACGCTTCGTCCTGCGGCTTCTGCGCGATTACCGCCCAATCCAGCGTGGGAACCGGACTGTATGTCCCAAGCATCGGGGTCTTGCGTCCATCGTCATTCGTATTAAATTCGTACGTAGCAACCCAGCGAACGCGACCACCAGACTCGGCGAAGCTCTTTACGATATCCAACTTCGTCATGTTCTGGCCGGCTGCAAGATGCGTCCATTGCGGCGCGGCCACCAGTCGACCCTTGGCGATCGACTGCGTAGGCCAGTAGTCCGCCTTTGCTTACCTGATCCAGATCATTCAGAAGAAACGCCAGGTCCACCGCCGAACCAATCATCCCGACGAACCGCCCGCCTGCCATGATCGGCACACTGACCAGAACCACCGTGCGATGCTTTTCGCCGCTGTCAATCGGCAGCACTTGGCCACTATAGGCGCGCCCTTCCCTGGCCGCGGCAAAGGCACGTTCCAACTCGCGTTGTAAAAACTCGTCAGGATTGATGCGTCCCACCGATTGCCCCTTGGCCTCGGTGTTCAGCAGCGTGACATACGCGATGTCATTGGACGACGAAACAAATCGTTCAAGCAACGCCCGCAGTTCGGGAGCACCAACTTTATTTCCAGCCAGGTCCCCGCCGCTGGTCACCTGGATCGCTGAGCCCAGATTGCCCAGCATCGAATCCAGGTTGCTCATCTTCTGCGAGATCTCGTCGCTCAAGGAGCGCGTGATCGTATTCTGCAGAAGCATCTCATTCGTCTTCAGGCGTTCGCGGTTGATCTCCAGCACTTGCCGCGCGTAGAAGTACATCGGCACGACACTCAACGCCACAAGCACTCCAACGATCAAATACAGGATCGGGATTCTCTGCGGCAGCGCGAATTTGAGCGAACGTTTCTTCCCCACCGATGGCAAGGGACTCCTGCCCCAAACACTCGGGTCAGCGACCAAGCGGCGCACTGGTGATCTGCCCTGAACTCGGGATTGTATCCCGAGTACCATGCCGAATCTGCTGAAACCGGACCTTCCTGGCGTTACTTAAGTACCGCAACTGAAACAAAAGGCGCCCCGCGGGGCGCCTCAATCCTTATCACTGCAAGTTTTACAGACTGGCCAGTTACTCCAGTTTCGATTCTGGGATTCCATTCTTGCGCGCCTGCTCGCGAGAGTCGTCCAGTTTCTCTTTCGCTTCAGCAAGTGCCTTCTGTTTCGCTTCCAGATCCGTCTGGTACTGCCGCTGCTCGTCGGCCCACTTCTTCTGATCGCGAAGCTGGTTGCCGGCATCGCCGTAGTAGGAAGCCTGCCGCAGCTTGTTTTCGCGCTGCATCAGGTCCAACTCCTTCTCGAGGCTTTTGACTTCTTCCTGCTTGTCGCTAACCTTGGCTTTGAAATCGTTCGCCTGCGCCTCAGCAGCTGCCTTCGCCGCTTCTTCTTTTTCTTTGGCGGCAGCATCGTCTTCCTTCTTGGCATCGCTTGCGGCGTCGTCTTTCTTATCGGCATCACCGCTCGCTGTATCCGCCGCCGGAGCTTCCTTCGCCGCTTCAGCATTGGTTGCAGTCGCTTCAGCCGCATGCGACTCTTCCGCCATCTTCGATTCCGGCACTGACGGCAAATCGTCTTCCGTGTACACCTTCGTCGCGGACTTCTTCGGCTGCTGCCGCGCAGCCTTCGCCTGATCAGCCAGTGACTGCGACATTGCCGTGCCCACCAGCATCAGGACGAACGTCGCCAGGATAACTCCGCTCAATTTCTTCATGCTTGACCTCCCAATCTCACAAGAACAAGCCCCAGTAACCTCGCAATAGCGCGTTACCGAAGAACAGAGAAAACAAAGCCATACTGCCTAAGAACACTCCAAACGGAATCTGATAGAACCGGTACACCATGCTGGCGGATTGCCATGCACGCTTGCGCGCGATCCCCACTGGTTCGTGATTCCGAACCACCCTTCGCCGCGTTCGTTTCCGCCATACATTCAGGATCATCGCCAGCCCAAACAACGATCCCACTAGCGACGCGCCAAATAGCGTAATCACCGTCAACCGTACGCCCAGGAACGAGCCCACCATGGCCATCAGCTTCACGTCGCCAAAGCCCATTCCCTCCACGCCGCGCGCGCGCAGATAAATCTCACCCACTCCGTAGATGAACGACGCGCCCACCAGTGCTCCTAGCGTCGAATCCATCAGCGAAACCAGCCGCCACGAATTGCCGCCTAGCGACGAGTGCATAAACGACGGCATGATCTGCCCAAGAAAATCGTTCACCGGAGCGAACAGGCTAAACCCGAGTCCAATCACCAATCCCGTCAGCGTCAGCTTATCCGGCAGCAGTTTCCACTCAGCATCGATGAAAACCAATCCAATGATCAGGAACGCGAACACGCAGTATTTCAGCGTGCTCAAGCTCAACCCAAACTCGAGGAAGCACAACAGGAACAGCACGCCTGTAAGCAGTTCCACCAGCAGATATCGTGGCGAGATTGGCGCTTTGCAATTGCGGCAGCGGCCCCGTAGCACCAACCAGCTGAAAACCGGAACGTTATCGTAAAAGTGAATCGGCGACTTGCAATGCGGGCACGCCGAACCCGGCCACACGATCGACTCTTCGCGCGGAATCCGATGGATGCACACGTTCAGGAAGCTCCCGAACAGCAGTCCAAAGCAGAAAATCGCGATCGCGAAGAAAAGGAACATTCACGCCCAGTAGGTGTTGGATTCGTCCCCGATTATATGTCGCAATCGCCCGTGTCGAAGGGTACCAACGTGCCATAGGTAATCTCATGGGTACATGGACGCTGGGTACTTGGGGTCGCTCCTGGAGACCTTGTATGGGCAAAATTATGGATTCTGGAATCGGATCAGGTCGCCCGCCACGCCGGGCGGTCCGTCGGTATTAGGCGGCAGATCGCCGGTCCAGTTCAGCCGTGTGCGGTTCACTAATCTCAGTTCGCTGGTACACGTTTTCCAGCCGCCATCGGACTCTTCCCTTACGCCAACTGCAATCCCCGTCTCCGAATCGGGATCGCGCTGCTTCCACTCTTGCAGTGACGCCTCCAACTCCTCGCTCAAGGCTTCATTCGCGCAGAGACAGAAGACCCAATCGTTCTTCAGATCGAGCACATACGCCCCGCGATCCACGCCCGGGATCGCAGCCTTCACCGCAGCGCCATGCTCCTCGGCGGCTTTCTGCGTTCCATCGGTCGAGCCATGATCGATCACCAGCACTTCATCGCAGCTGCGTAATGAATCGAGCGCGCGCCCGATCCGTTTCACGTCGTTCATCGTATGCAGAAGAGCAGAAATCTTTGGCATGTGGCTGATTGTGAGATGCGCAATCCCACCTCAGTGTAATCCGAATGCGTGCGCGTTTTCTCCGCCATTCGTGTCACAATTGACTTCAGCTGGGGTGAATCTAAGTGAACAGTTCCAACCGCGCTACTCGTGTTGCTGTCGTCGGACTTGGCAATGTGGGCGCCACTTTTGCATACGCGCTCATGCTCAGTGGCCTCGCCGCTGAAATCGTTCTTGTCGACGTAAATCGCGCCAAGGCCGAAGGCGAAGCCATGGACCTGAGTCATGCCGTCCCGTTCTCCCACGCCACTAACATTTGGGCTGGAGACTATTCGGATTGCGCCGGAGCCGCCGTCACCGTCGTCACCGCGGGCGCCGCGCAAAAGCCCGGCGAGACCCGTCTTGACCTCGTGAAGCGTAACGCTGCGATCTTCGGAAAAATCATCCCCGAAGTCGCTCGCTACAATCCCGACGGCATCATTCTCATCACCACCAATCCCGTCGACGTGCTCACCTACACCTCGCTGCAGGACTCCGGACTCCCGCCACAACGTGTCTTTGGCTCCGGCACCATTCTCGATACCGCGCGCTTCCGCACTTTGCTCGGACGTCATTTCCGCGTCGACCCGCGCAGCGTTCATGCCTGGATCATCGGCGAGCATGGCGATAGCGAAGTTCCCGTCTGGTCCTCGGCAAATATCGCGGGAATGCAACTACGCGATTTCGCGAAAGCACGCGACTGTGATTACGAGATCGAGCAAATGGAAAAGATCTTCCTCAACACGCGCGATGCTGCTTATCAAATTATCGAACGCAAAGGCGCGACCTACTATGCGGTCGCTGCCGGACTAATGCGCCTTGTTGAAGCGATCCTGCGCGACCAGTACACAATCCTCTCTGTGTCCAGTCTCGTCGAGAACTACTACGGAATTAGCAACGTCTGTTTCAGCCTGCCAACCGTGATCAATCGCAACGGAATTGAGCGCGTGCTTCACCTGCAACTCGACGAGCATGAGCAGAATCTCCTGCGCAAATCCGCCGCCGTTCTGGAAGACACCATCGCCAATCTCGGACGCCAATCCGCAACTGCCACCGATGCGGCTGATTAGGGTGGCTGACTAGAATTATTGACGGGTGAAACAGCCGCGGAGCGCCGGCATTCGTAAGCCCAGGCCGTAAGGCCTGGGTAGTGGCCGGGAAGGCATACGAGCCCTGGAGGGGCGACACATCAGCCTCCCCAAAACTGCCAACGTATGATGAATTAGAATGAAGCGCGCCTGATCTCTTTCGGCGCTCCCTTATTCGAGGACTCAAACACAGAATGCGAATTCAACCACTCACCGTTCTTGTTTTGCTCGGCCTGATGTTCGCCTGCACCTCTGAACCCAAAAAGCCCGCGCAGGAAGCAGCTGCGCCGCAGCCCACTGAACCTACGCTGTACACGGGCCGCGAGGCGGTCTACAAGATGTATGTCGCGGCTCGCTCCTGGCAAGCAGACGGCCAGCCCTTTCGACTGGAATCCCAGCCCACGAAAAACATAACCGGGCAGGATGGCAAATATGCCGTTTGGCGAGCTTCGTTCGGATCACCCAGCCATCGCGTCGCCAAGACCTACACATGGTCCGGCGTGAAAGAAGACGACGCTCCCGAGCCTGGCATCTCCTTCGGAGCCGAAGACAGCTACAATCCAACCAACGCTTTCACCAAAACGTTCGATATTGCTTTTCTGAAGGTGGATTCCGACAAGGCCATTCAGGTCGCCAATCAACACGGCGGCGAGAAGCTGGTGAAGCAAACTCCCACCACGCCGATCGTCTGCCTCGCCGAGTGGAGCACGCAGGAGAACATCCTGATCTGGCACGTTCAATATGGAGGCACTGGTAACGAAGCGAAACTTCGCGTTTCCGTGAACGCAACTACTGGGGACTTTGTGCGGGTGGAGAAGTAGTTCCCGTATCTTGCGGCGATTTCTTCGACGCCGTTCCCGATCCCGGCATAGTGTGGCAAGGGCTGTTTCCCAAGTGGATGCAGCCCGGCTTCAAATCCTTAAGATGCACTCCATGGTGCCCTGTCTGACCATCAGTACTGCCCGCCTCTGCTGGACCATTCGTGTTCTGCGTCGTAACCGGCACCGGACCGCCTAGCCGATCTAAAGCTTTCTGTGCCTTTTCTGAGTCCGGTCCCTTCGGCAGGATCTGCAAATAAGTCGAATAGTTCTTCCGCGCTGCCTCGGGCTCCTCCAGCTTTTCTTCGACGACCGCGAGCTTGTAGGTCGCCTCCGCGTGATTCCACTGGTATCGCAGCGCTTCCTGGTAACGGCCCTCTGCCGCTCGATAGTTGCTCTTCTTGTAATAGAAGTCGCCAATCTCTACGTTCTTATCCGCCTGATGCGGATTCCAAGGACGCATCTCTTCCACGTCGCTGGGCAGTTCCGCTCCCGTATGCTTCTCATCTCCCGGTGGCGGGCTCATGTCGGGCAGATTGTCCTTACTCGAACTTTCACCATCGCTCCTCGGCAACGGAGCGCTAGTTGGCGGCTTCGACGCATCCTCCGCAGGAGGCGTCGTTTCCTTATCTTCAGCGGGCTTGCTTGAGGTCGAGGGCGAAGGTGATGGCGCGTCCGGCACATTCGACGCGGACTTGTTGGTTGGAGTCGGTGCGTCCGGCACATTCGACGCAGGCTTATTCGCAGGAGCCGGCGCATTCGGCACACTTCCCGACTTCGTCGCCGGTTTGTCGCCCGGGAAAGTTGTGTCCGTGCTCAGGTTTGGATCCTGCGCAAAAACCAGTAGCGGAGCACAAATCACCAGCCCAAGTAGCAAACGCCGCATCCCGATATTCTAGCCCTTTTCCGGAAGTCTTTCAGTCAGTCGGACGGATGTACTGAAATACTGACATACTGAAAATACGGTTTTCAAAAAAATTGGCCGCCCTTTCGAGCGGCCCGCAGAGGCATTTACAGGGGAGGCAAATTTATTGTGCGGCTGGCGGCTTCGCCGAAGCAGCGGTAGCGTTCTGGTCCTGGATGTTCGTCATCAACCGCACATCCACGCGACGATTTTCCGCACGGCCCTTGGACGTCTTGTCATCCGTAGCCGGCTTGTCCTTGCCCAGACCGATTAAGTAGATCTTGTGGGCGGGCACGTTGTACTTCGAAGCCACATACTGGACCACGGCATCCGCACGGCGGCGGCTCAGTTCATAGTTATAGGACGCGGGACCTACTGAGTCGGTGTTGCCATCGATCACCAGGATGTAGTTCTTAGCGTTAGGAATTTCGGTGCCCAACTGGTCCAGCGCTTCCTTCGCCTTCGCCGTCAGGATCGACTTGTCGAAGCCGAAATGCACCGTGGTTTCAACCACTGGACGGTAGTTGTCGAGGTTCGCGACCGTGTTCGCCAGTGACTGCACCTGGCCGGCGGTCGTGGAAGCCAGCGTCTGCGCCTGATCAGCCTGCTGACCGGCAGCCTGGGCCTTCTGATCCGCAGCATCGGACTTGGTATTCACGCCCTGGATTCCCTGCTGAGCGCGCGCGTCGACATCCTTGATGTCTTTCGTGTTTTTCGCGGTCTGGTCATCCAGTTCGTTGACTTTGTTGATGGTAGGTCCGGTTTGGCTGCGGACATATTTCTTGCTCGAGCACCCTACAGAAAGACCTACGCTCAGAGTGGCGGCAACTGAGAGAACTAGAACCTTGTTCATGGAGAAAAGCTCCTTAGCGCTTTTGTACCGGCTGCCGGGTCCATCCGGCGCCCTGTCTTCTACTCTCGATCTAGGCACGAGCGCTTCGCTATTGGAAATAGCACGCCTTCTGCCAATGTTACGAACCATCTCCCTCAGCTAACCTACCTGTTTTCAGTAACCTGAAAACTTGATCCCCAATCGGAACCGCTCTCAGGGAAGCACATCTCACCACAGCCGTAAAAAATTTACAGAGGGGATACAAGTCCATGAACAGAAGTCCTCTACCTTCCCGTTATGACGTCACTTTCAATGTCAAGCCCCTAAAACTCCGGGAATCACCGTAAGTACCTCATTTGCCTGGAAAAATAATCTTCGCGAAAGTGTCTAGTAGGTACCCTTCGATTTGTCACAATTGAATAAGGGATAGGAAAGGGTGCGGTGTTACTAACTACTGATTACTAATTCCTAACTTCTGACCTCTCACTTGTGACTTCTGACTTGAGTTAAGTCCTTTGTTTGCCGCTAACGTGGACTAAGTCCTTTGTTTGCCGGTATGACGCTTATGCCATGCCTCTAAGTCCTTTAGAATGCGGTATAAGGGGGGAGGGGGAGGGGTACCCAGGGAGACCCGTTTTGGAACTCAGTCACCTCCAAATCAGGGCTTCGCCGTCGCCGCCCAGTCTCGTCCCACACCCAAAGCATCCGCGACTCGATTGATGTAGTTGAACCAGGATGCGATGAGCGTGATTTGCAGTATGCCGCGGTCGTCGAAACCAACCTCGCGCAGCCTCGCATGATCGTCCGGCGAACACTGGGTGGCATCCTTGGTGAGCTTTACAACGTAGTCGAGCATCGCCCGTTCCTGCTCCGTGATCGGCGCCTTGGTGTAGTCGTTCCGGAGTGCGCTCACCATCTCCTGGTCCAGGGTGACTCTACGCAGAAACTCTGCGTGCGATTCGATTCAATAGAAACATCGATTGGTCACCGACACCATGGTGGCGATCATCTCGTGTTGGCGACGCTGCAAGGGCAACTCCGGCGACATGAGTGCGCCGAAAGTTGAAAAGGCATGAAACAGCGCATTCGGGATCAGCGTATGCGAGGCGACGATGCCACCAGTCCCGTCGTCTTGTGGAAACACCGGCGAGGCATATTCCTGTGGGTATAAAGCACGCTGGGTTTGCATCGCATCCAGCAACTGCTGGCTGGCTTCGGAGAGAGGAATGGTTTTGATCCAGGTCATTCTCGGGCAGCATAGCGAAAACAGGCAAGACGATCACTAGTGGAAATCAGTTAGAAAGCTTTTTGCGCCGAGTTGCACATGTACTTGAACTTGTGACGGGCACTGTAAGCATTATCAGGAATGGTTCAGACCGTCGGTGCCTTCGCCCCGAACATCGCAACCAGCGCTTTCTGTAACTGTACCGGATCACGATATAGCTCGTAGTGGCCGGGGAGCATGACGCTTACCTGCTTGCCGCTGTGCGAGATTTGCGCTCGGTGCACGCCCTGATGGACGAGCACATACAACTCGGAGCTCACGCCCGACACTTCTTCGTGCAGAACGCGCTTATAGCCGAAGCTCTCGAGAACGCCTGCCAGCTTCGATGTCGCCTCTTTCGAATGGGTGAGCAATGCCGAACCGCCGACGCATCGTCGGCCGTGATCACTCAGTGGCTTGGCGCACTTCGAGCACACGAGCAAGTCAGTTTTAAGGAGTTCGGTGTAGTGCTCAGGCGAAACAAGAATCCGGCGATTCTTGGCTTTCGGTTTCATGCCGCAAACATTATCACAAACCTCTCGGGTGGCCCATTCAAGCCTTCTTTTGGCTTGAGTGGGGCAGTTTCATCCGATTTGCTGTGCGGGGGGCCCCGCTCGTGCACAGCAATCAATGGCAGAAATGAGTCACGTATCGCGTAACGATGCATCTCACGCACCACGGTACCTGTACCAAAGTGTTAAGAATTCTTAACTGCGCAATGTGCGCAATAACAATTTCTGATTTGCGTGGAAGGCAATCTCTTCGTACGCTGATCTCGGTGAATGCTCCTGGCCGCGCATTTACTTCCAATCCAAGCTGATCTGTTACCGCAGCGTCGAGCGGCAAACAATTTCGCCCGGCGTTCAACGGCTCCGCAGTCGTTCTGAAGCAGCTGGCGTTCTCCTTGTTGAGCAACCGTTCAGCGGCAAGACTCGCGGACGCAACCACAACGGACATCGCAACTTGCCATCGAGATCCCCGGATCTCCAGCATCTGCGAATTTCCGCTCATCGACTTTCGATTGGAGATGAAAATGAATTCTGTGAAGAAACTTGCTCTCGCGCTTCTCGTCGTGCTCGCCTCCACCTTTACCGCAAACGCGCAGGACGCTCGCATTAAATTCACGTTAACTCACGAGGTACGCTGGGAGAAAACCACCCTTCCCGCCGGAACCTACTTGATGTCCGTTTACAGCGGCACAGTTCCACGGGCCATTGTCAGCGCCGAAGATCGCAAGGGACCTTCCATCATCGCGGTGCCCACAATCGCCGATTACTCCAGTTCCTGCAAGAGCAGCTCCGTGAACCTCGTCCGCGATGGCGCGGCCTGGAACGTAACCTCTGTTTGCTTCAATGAGTCCGGCTTGGCGCTCTATTTCGGCGCTACGTCCCCCAAAACAGCGCTTGCCAGCCTTTCGCCGCAGGTGGGTTCCGCTAAAGGTTCCCAGTAGTTTGTAGCCGTCCTGCGCAGGGACGCAGCATTCCCGGTGCTGCGTCCCACAACCTCAACGTAAACGGCAGATGAAAGCGGATAACAAATCGCAATCGTCGCGATAAAGACAATCAATCAGCACAACCTGACTCTGTCATTAAGATGGAACTATGGAACCGATAAGTCCTGCGCTTGATTTTCTCCATGATGTTGGCACCCGTATTGCCGCCGCAGACCCGCTTCATGAAGTCTTGAACGAGATTGTCGAATTCGTTACCGACTTCGTCAGCTGCGATTCCTGTTTCATCTACATCCTCGAGCGGGACGAGCTCGTCTTGCGCGCCTCAAAGAATTCCCATCCCGAAGTCTTAGACCGTCTTACCATCCACCTCGGCCAGGGCATCACCGGTTGGGTTGCGGAACATCGCGAGCCCGTTGTGCTGGAACGCAATGCTCCGCGCGACCCGCGATTCCGCCCTTTTGCCGAATTGGCCGAAGATACTTACGAATCGTTCCTGTCGATCCCGGTAATTTCGCGTGCCCGCCTCGTTGGTGTCATCAACGTCCAGCACCAGGATCCGTATCCTTTCTCTCAACGCGAAATCAAGGCCATTTCCACAATCGGCCATCTCGTGGGCGCAGCTATCGAAATGGCGCACCTGGAAGATGAAGTCAACGAGCTCTCCGGCAAGCTGGAATCACGGAAACTAATCGAGCGCGCCAAGGGGATTCTCCAAAGCGAACTAGATATCAGCGAGGAACAAGCCTACGCAATGCTCCAGAAGGAAGCGCGCGATCGCCGCATCTCCATGAAGGACGTCGCCGAAGCTGTTCTCTTATCCAACGACCTGCGTCGCACCCGCAAATTCGGCGGTACAGAAAAACCCCAGTAGTCCTTCGCCCAGGCATCCGCAGCGGAATCGGCTGAAACGCCTCCGCTGCGCTGCTGCGCCGCAATTTCCCTCGGCACTGTAAAATAGAGTTGTCGCGGCTCTCCGGGTATTCTTCTCTCCAGTTCCTCGATCATCGACAATACTGGATTACGACAACAAGCCCGGCTCGGGCTTGGAGGCCCGCTTCGCCCTGAAACATGGATCTGCTCGCTAAAATTCGGACCCTTCCTACCGCGCCCGGCGTGTACCTTTACAAGAACGCCGAAGGCGAGGTGATTTATGTCGGCAAGGCCCAGAATCTGCGTGCGCGCGTCCGCAATTATTTCTCCGACGAAGCCCTGGCCGACACTAAGACCGGCACGCTCATGCGCGAAGCTGTCGACATCGACTACATCGTCGTCGACAACAACAAGGAAGCGCTGGCGCTCGAGAACAACCTCATTAAGCAGAAGAAGCCGCGCTACAACATTCTTCTGCGCGACGATAAGACCTACCCGTACGTCAAGCTCACGCTCGGTGAACGCTTCCCGCGCGTGTATGTCACACGGCGGCTGAAGAAAGACGGCAGCGAGTACTACGGCCCGTACTTCCCTGCCAACCTCGCCTACCGCATCACAGATTTGATTCACCGCCACTTCCTTGTGCCGTCGTGCAACATCGATCTGAACCGCTATCATCCGCGACCGTGCTTGCAGTTCTACATTGGACGGTGCCTCGGTCCGTGCGTGAAGGATCTGACCACTCCCGAGCGCTACAAGGAAGCGGTAAACGACGTGCGCCTGTTTCTGGAAGGCAAGCAGACGGAATTGGCGCGATCCTTGCGCGAGCGCATGGCCGCTGCTGCGGCGGCTGAGCAGTACGAACTGGCGGCCAAGTATCGCGACTTGATCTCGACCGTCGAACAGCTGCAGGAAAAGCAGCGCATGGCGGCTGCGGAGGGCGACGACGCCGACGTGTTCGGCTATCACTTCGAGAACGGCATGCTCGCCGTGAACCTCTTCCACATTCGCGGCGGAAAGATCGTCGACCGCAGAGAGTTCTTCTGGGAAAAACTGCCGGCTTTGGAAGAGGGCAAATTTGATCCCGGCGAGTTCTTTTCCACGCTGCTGAATCAGGTTTATCTCGGACAGAAGTATGTGCCTCGCAACATCTATTTGCCCGTCGACTTTGAAGACCGCCCAGTCCTCGAAGAGGTCTTAACCGAAATTCGCGGGCACAAGGTCGAGATTCTCATCCCACAGCGCGGCGACAAGCGCTCATTGATCGACTTGGCCGGAAACAATGCCAAGCAGTCTTACGACCAACGCTTCCGCGTATTGAAGCCGAATGCGCAAGCCATCGCCCAGGCCTTACAGGATGCGCTCACCTTGGCCGAACCACCGAAGCGAATCGAGTGCTTCGACATTTCGCACATCCAGGGCGCTGAGACCGTTGCTTCCATGGTCGTCTGGGAAGACGGCCAGATGAAGAAGGGCGACTATCGCAAGTTCATCATCAAGACTGTCGACGGCGTCGACGATTTCGCTTCCATGCGCGAAGTGGTTACCCGACGCTATAAGCGGGTAACAGAAGACAAGCTGAAGATGCCGAGCCTGATCCTCATCGATGGCGGCATCGGCCAGTTGCATGCTGCGGCGCAGGCGCTCGAGGCGCTGCAGATCACCAGCCAGCCGCTGGCTTCGATCGCTAAGCGCGAAGAGATCATCTACGTCTATGGCCAGGAGAACGATCCGGTTGTGCTCGATCACCACAATCCGGTGCTGCACCTGGTACAGGTGATTCGCGATGAAGCTCACCGCTTCGCGATCACGTTCCATCGCAAACGCCGTGAAATGCGCGATCGTACGAACGAACTCGACGATATCCCTGGAATTGGCCTGATCACGCGACGGCGTCTGCTCGAACATTTCGGCAGTGTGAAGGCCGTGAAGGAAGCGGATCCCGCAGCTCTCTCTGCTGTCGTCAACAAGTCACAGGCAGAAGCAATTCATTCTTATTTTCACAGGGATCGGGCAGAACTTAGCGGGCCTTCGAACGCTCGCTGATTTCCTCGAGCAGTTTCGCCTTAAACGCCGCGTTCATCCGGGAGCTCGAAAGCGCGTTCTTCGCCTGCACTGCTGGCATGGATTTCACAATTTCCATCGCAATGTGAAGCGGCGTCTTCGCGGCTCGCAGCATTGCGATTCGTATATCGGTTCGCAACGACCACTTCGGATGTCGCCAGGTGAACTCGAAGAGCATCGCCGTCGAGTCTGGCGAGTTGAGCGCCTTGGCGACGAAAGCCTCTGTCATGTAAGGATTGTTCAGCGCTGCTTCGAGGATGCGCGGATCGGCGTCTGTCAACAGCCCGGCCGCAATCCGCGTTGAACCGCGCTTCGCCAGCGTGATGCGCTCACCCGCAGAAATCGTGCTCATGCGATTAGTAAGCGCCTCTTCAATCTTCATCTTCAAATCAGCGGGAACGGCTGGTTGCAACACCACCTGCATCAGCTCAAATGTGAACAAATGCCGTGTAAGCGGAATCGAAATGTGACGCGGAGTTTTCGGATGCGAGACCAATCCGACTAGCACGGCGCGAATCTTCAGCGCCGCGTGATTCTGCGCGAGCGCTGTAAGAATCTCAGCGCTGAGATCACGCCGCTGAAACAATGCGCGCGCGAAGTCTTCATTCAGCTCAGGACTCGACACCGCTTGCAACAGGTCCTGCTCGGACGCGCTGTGAATCTTGGCCGCTAGCGACGAATCCAGGGCTTGTTGTTGTGAAACTGCGATGTCTTCGCTCACGTTCGCCGAGTCCTCAGATCAGCAACTTGGCCTTCATTTCTACCATAGGTTTGGAGCCGGACAGCATGGCTTCCAGTGTTACTTCTTTCGTCACCATACGTAGACATCGCGCCTTCGATTCGGATACTCTGCCGCACAACTGCTGGATTCGCAACGCTCCGGAGATCGATGGGCCTGAATGCGCTCGACCTGCTGATCATCATTGTTTATCTCGCAGGGATCACTCTGTTCGGCCTGCGATTCCGCAAGCGGCAGCGCTCCTTGCGCGATTACTTTCTCGCCGACCGCAATATTCCGTGGTGGGCGATTTCGCTCTCCATCGTTGCCGCCGAAACCAGCACACTCACCATCATCAGCGTCCCTGGACTGGCGTTCGCCACCAACTTCGCGTTTCTGCAACTCGTTTTCGGCTACATTGTCGGACGCATCGTCATCAGCTTCGTACTGTTGCCACATTATTTTCAGGGGAATCTCTTCACGGCGTATGAACTGATTCAACGCCGCTTCGGACCGCGCCTGCATTCGCTTACGGCAGGGCTGTTTCTGATCACCCGCGCCGCGGCTGAAGGCGTCCGCGTATTCGCAGTTGCGATTGTGGTAGGCATTGCGCTTTCAGCTGCGTTGAGCGGTATGAGCGACTTCGGGCGCGACCTGGCGGCGATTGCCATTGTTACCGTCCTGACGTTGATCTACACGTTCGAAGGCGGCATGACCGCCGTGATCTGGACCGACGTCGTGCAGACCGCGATCTATGTCGGCGGAACGCTGGTTGGTTTCTTTACGATTCTGCACTCCGTTCCAGGCGGCTGGCACACCGTCTCTTCGCTCGCCTCGACTTCCGGCAAGTTCCGTGTCTTCGATTTCTCCTGGTCGTTCTTCACGACTTACACGTTCTGGTCAGGATTGATCGGCGGAGCTTTCCTGACATTCGCAACTCACGGTACTGATCAACTGATCGTGCAGCGACTGCTTGCCGCACGCGGTCTGCGGCAATCGCAGGCGGCACTGATCGCGAGTGGAATCTTCGTAGCAGCCCTATTCGCTCTCTTCCTGATGGTCGGAGCGATGCTCTTTGCCTTCTATCATCAGTTCCCGCCAAGCGCGTCCTTCGGCAAGACCGACCGCATCTTCCCCACATTCATAGTTACGCAGATGCCGCATGGCATCTCCGGACTTCTCATCGCGGCGATCCTTGCCGCTGCCATGTCCAATCTTAGCGCGGCGCTGAACTCTCTTTCATCCAGTTCGATCGTCGACTTCTACGCTCGCCGCCATCCCGAAGCGAGCGAGCAGACACGTGTTCGTCTCTCGCGTGTGGCCACGGTGATCTGGGGACTCATCCTCTTTGTTCTGGCGATTCTCTCCCGGCGCGGCGGGCGTGTCGTAGAGGTCGGACTCTCGATCGCCGCTGTCTCCTTTGGAGCACTACTCGGCGTCTTCATGCTCGGTGTACTGACGAAGCGTGCCAACGAGCGTGGAACCATGATCGGCATGCTCATAGGCTTCCTCACTTCTGTTTACCTCTGGCAAGGCCGCAACGTGTTGGAGTGGCTGCAAGCTGTGACTTCGCTGCGGTGGACGGCGTTCGCCCTTCCGCGCGCGATCCCATTCACCTGGTACGTGATGATAGGCAGTCTCGCGACGTTTCTTGTTGGCTATGTCACGAGTGTCTTATTGCGATCGAACCATAACAGCCCAGAACCTGCTGCAATCGTCGCCGAGCACGTTCGCCCGTGAGCACCCAATCCGCACAACCGGAACTGGCTCGCGACCTCAAAGTCAGTCACGCGGCCTCAGTCGTGGTCGGGACCGTGATCGGCAGCGGCATCTTTCTTGTTCCCTCAGAGATGATGCAGGCGGTCGGCTCCGCGGCGCTGGTTTACCTGGCTTGGATCGTCGGCGGCCTGCTCTCGTGGTTTGGCGCGCTCAGCTACGCCGAGTTGGGCGCAATGAAACCGCAAGCCGGAGGCGAGTACGTTTATATTCGCGACGCCTACGGTCCGCTCGGTGGATTCCTCTATGGCTGGACGTACTTCCTCATCGCGAAGCCTGGATCGATCGCCACCATCGTCACTGGCCTCGTACGTATTCTCGGGACGTTCGCTCCCCTGGCATTCCTGCCGCAAGTCTTCATTCGCCAGCCGATCACTATCACTTACGGCCAACTGATTGCAGTCGGCGCGATCGTCCTCATAACGCTTCTGAACTACATCGGAGTAAAGCGCGCTGGCGAATTCCAGCTGTTCTTCACGACGCTGAAAGTGGTGATCATTCTTGGTATCGCTGTAGCTGGATTCACCTATGCGAGCGGCAGTTGGCATCATTTTGCGGAATCGTATGCGGCTGCGACTGGTGGTTTCGCCGGATTCATGACCGCACTGATCGCGGCGCTCTGGGCCTACGACGGCTGGAATCTGGTGACGACCGTTTCCGCCGAGATCCGCGAACCGCAGCGCAGCCTTCCGATCGCGCTCATTTTCGGCGTAGCGATTGTCGCCGTGCTGTACATGCTGCTGAATGCGGCGGTGCAGTACGTGATGCCGCCAGCAGCCATCGCCGCCTCTCCGCGGCCAGCTAGCGACGCTATGTTGTTGGTGATGGGCTCAGCGGGCGCAGCGATCGTTTCGGCGGGCATGGCGCTCTCGATGCTGGTGACGCTGAACGGCAGCACCATGACCGGCGCCCGCATTCCCTTTGCGCTCGCCCGTGATGGCTATTTCTTCCATGGGCTGGCGAAGGTTCATCCGCGCTTCCATACTCCTTCGGTAGCTCTTGGAGTCCAGGCGGCGCTGGCAATCGTTTTGGTGCTATTCGCGGGAACGTTCCAACAGCTTTTTTCGCTTACGCTGTTTGCGGAATGGCTCTTCTACATGCTGGGAACCGGAGCAGTATTCGTCTTTCGCCATCGAGAGCCGGATGCCGCGCGTCCCTACAAAACCTGGGGATACCCGGTAGTGCCTGCGTTATTCATCGCGGCCTCCGCGGTTCTGCTTTATTACTCGTTCATGGCAAACTGGCACAATTCTGTCGTCGGAGTGCTAGTAATTCTGGCTGGCATTCCTGTTTTTGCCTTTTTCCGCAGGCGCACTAAAACAGCGTGACTCGTTACCAATCAGCGGCCCCAATCATTGCAGAATTGCTGCTTCTCGCATAAAGTGGCAGCACTAGCTTCTCAGGAGTGGTAGGGGAATAGCATGCCCATGAAGACCAAGCAGGAGCAGCGGCGCGAACGTAGGGTGATCGCCACAGTGCCCGTGCGCGCGAAGTCGCAAAGCGCCGGAGAGATGACGGGCCATACTCGTGACGTGGGCTCGACCATGCGCAGTGTGTTTGTGTATCTGAGCAGCCGCGTAGCCGTAGGCTCAGAAGTTGAACTGGTATTTCCCATCCCGATTGGGGTTACGCCCGCAGACGATACCTGGGTTCGTTGCCGCGCTCGTGTCATGCGCGTCGAAGAAACCGAGCAGGCCAATCGCTTCGGAGTGGCAGCGGTGATCGAAAGCTTCGAACACCTCGATCCCGAGAACAGCAAGTACACCACATAATTGCCGGTTTCTTTCGAAGTAACTTGCCGCACAGAGCTTCTACTCTGGTTCGCGCACCTGCGCAATAATCTAAAAAAATCGGCTGCAGAACGCGACTCGTCATTGGGGATGACGCGGGCAGCAGCTTAGAATTTTTTTTGCCAGTAGATCCATCGTGGCCAGGGCGCAAGATGAATCGTCCGGGAGCGAAGCTTGCGCCCTGTTTACCCAAACCGTCCCACGGAATCGTTGTGCGCATTCGCACCCGCGCCTGTGATCTCGATTACCGCGAAAGACTGCTTCCACCCACGAAACTCACGGGCATGTCTCACGCGTATGCCCGTAACTATGTTCACCTGATATTCGGCACCCGAGAGTCACGCAAGCTGATCAAGCCGCCGATTGAAATCGAACTGCGCAAAGCTCTGCGCGGAATTGCAGTCCAGTATGGGATCGATCTCATTGAGATTGGCGCGACGGAAGATCACGTTCATCTGGTCGTCTGCATGCCACCGAAGATTGGAGTGGCCGTCGCGGTGCGCGTCTTCAAGGCGGAGTCGGCGAAACAGGTCAACGAGTCGGGCCATTTCTTCGCGTGGCAACAGGGATACGGCGCTTTCAGCGTCAGCGCATCCAATCTCGATTCCGTTGTGAAATATGTGCGCGAGCAGACCGAATATCATCGCAGCCGCACATTCGACGAAGAGTTCCGCAGCTTCCTGGTGAAGCACGGGATTCGAACAACAGCGCCCGTCGTAACCGATTAGGCTGCAGCCGCCCTGATCTGCCGCACGCGCTCATAAACCCGCACATACTCTTTGGCGGACGTCATCCAGGAGAAATCTTTCTTCATGCCATTACGCATCAGCGTCTGCCAGTTCGCCGGATCTTTGAAAGTCTGCAGGGCCAATCGGACGCTTGCTAGTAGTGCCTCACCCGCATATTCCTGGAACTTGAAGCCGGTACCGCGCTTCGTCACTGGATCCCACTGCTCGATGGTATCGTCGAGCCCGCCAGTTGCACGTACGATCGGCACCGTCCCGTATTTCAAGCTGTAGATCTGGTTCATCCCACACGGTTCGTAACGCGAAGGCATAAGGAACATGTCGGCGCCCGCCTCGATTTTGTGCGCGATCGCATCGTCATATGCGATCTTGACCGCAATTTTTTGCGGATACTGCTTCATCAAGCGGCGGAACAGGTCTTCGTAGTCGCGATCTCCCGTACCCAAAACGGTGATCACCAGTTCTTCGCGAGCGAGGCGGTCGGCTGCTTGCGCGATCAGGTCAAATCCCTTTTGCGCGGCAAAACGTCCCACGATGCCAATCACCGGGATTTTCGGATTCGCTTCCTTGATCCCGTACAACGTAAGCAAATCTTTCTTACATGCGAATTTGCCGTCTAGATCCTCTGGCGAATACTTGCGCGCAATGTAAGTGTCCTTCTCCGGGCTCCATTCGTTGTAATCAACGCCATTCAAGATTCCGGCCACCGTCGCTGAGCGCGCCTTCAGCACACCTTCCAGACCGAATCCAAAATCGGCCGTCTGGATTTCCTGGCTGTATTTCTTACTAACGGTGGTAACGAAATCGGAGATCACCAGCGCGCCCTTCAGAAAATTCACTTTGCCGTAGAACTCCATCTTGCCAATAGTGAACAGATCCCAGGGCAACATGATGAGCGGCAGAATGTCTGGCGGAAACAGCCCCTGATATCCCATGTTGTGAATAGTGAAGACACTTGGAACACGATGGAATACGGGATCGTCGTCGTAGACTTCGTGCAGCAGAATAGGGATGAGAGCCGCTTGCCAGTCGTGACAATGAAAAATGTCGGGGACACCAAGAATTTTGGACGCTTCGATTACCGCCCGTGAATACAGGGCAAAACGCTCGCCATTGTCCCGATAATCCCCTAAAGAAGTGCCGTAAAGAGAGTCACGATCAAAGTAAGGTGGATAATCTATAAAATAGAACTGAACGCCGTTGTGGGTACCGCCGTCGACGACAGAACAGAATCGATACTTGTCATCGAAAGGTATAGTCAGGCTGGGGATGACTGTGCGGGCGGTGGGCGGAAGTTTTACCTGTTTATAAAGCGGCAGATAAACTGTGAGCTTGTGTCCTAATTGGGCCAGCGCCGGAGGCAGGGAGCCGACTACGTCTGCGAGCCCGCCGGTCTTTGCAAACGGGACGCACTCGGATGCCGCAAAAACAATGTGCATGGAACGGGGTCCCTTTCGTCCGCGAAACTGGGAGCCCTGAACAGGCCGTCAGAATAAGTCGCTGACGAATGCAGCCGCTGGCAGCCTGAACGGCGCGAAAGGTGAGTCTAATGGCGAATGGAAAACGGGTCAACGCTGAGAGCGAACAGGAAGAAGCAATAACCGTGGTGGATACACAAAAGACGGCAACGAAAGCACCACGTACACGCTCGCGCAGCGGAAATCGCCCAAAGCTTGGCCAAAATTTTCTTGTCGATCCGGTCGCTGTGCAAGGGATCATTGATGCACTAGGCGATATCTCCCAGAAGATTGTCATCGAGATCGGTCCCGGCAAAGGTGTGCTGAGCGACAAGCTTGCCGTTCGCTCCGGACACCTGATTGCCATCGAGCTCGACCGTGTGCTCGCCGCGCAGTTACGCATGCGCTATAACCGACTCGAGAATGTCGAGGTCATCGAAGGCGATATTCTGACCATGGACTTCTCCAGCATGCTGGGGCCGCGTCCCGGAATGCTGGTCGACCGTTCGCCGCACGCGCTGCCAACTACCGCGCGTCTAGTCGGCAACATTCCCTACTACATCACGTCAGATATTCTGTTGCGGCTGTTCAGCTTTCATAGTTCCTTCGACGAAGTAATCCTGATGTTACAGAAGGAAGTCGCGGACCGACTGTTGGCGCAACCGGGCAAGAGCGAATACGGACTTCTCTCTGCTACTGCGCAGCTCTACGCGAAGATCGAGAAGCTCTTTGTCGTTCCGCCGGGCGCCTTCTCGCCGCCACCAAAGGTTTATTCCGAGGTGCTGCGCCTCACTATGCAGCCGAAGCTGGCCCAACTCCGCGTGCCAGAGCGGGAATTCATCGGCTTCCTCAAGCTTTCTTTTGCTCAGAAGCGCAAAACATTGGTCAATAATCTGAAGTCTAGCTATCCGGCGAATGCGCTGCGTGCGGCTCTCAAAGCAGCTGGGCTGCGCAGCGATGTGCGCGCCGAAGCGATTTCGCTGGAAAAGGCGGCAGAACTGTTCCGGGAACTGGACCAGATTACGAAGCCGCTCGCCTCCTGACTGTCGCTTTCGAGTTTGTCACCCGGAGCGAAGGCGGAAAGGATTACGCCATGGCAACTTTCGTTCGTCCTCCGGTAGTTGCTGGCCACTTCTACACTGCGAATCCGGATCGCCTGCGCAGCGAAGTTCTCGAGTTCACCGCGCACGCCGGCGAGAAAGTGACGGCCCTTGGCTGCGTTGTTCCTCACGCCGGATACATGTATTCCGGACACGTGGCCGGTGCGGTCTATGGAATCTTGCAGCTGCCATCGCGTTTCGTGATTCTCTGCCCCAATCACACTGGCGAAGGTCAGCCTCTCTCCATAATGAGTCAGGGACGCTGGCAAACACCTTTGGGCGACGTTGATATCGATCAAGAATTGGCTGCCGCGCTGATGCAACGCTTCCCTATCCTTCGTGAAGATCCTCAAGCACAGAAGTATGAGCATGCTCTGGAAGTGCAGCTGCCTTTCCTGCAGGTGCTCGTCCCACAATTTACCTTTGTTCCAATAACCGTCGGGCTAGGACGTTACGAGTATCTGCATGGGCTGGGTGAAGCCTTAGGGCAGACGCTGGCGGATATGGCCGGGCGCGTTATGATCATCGCATCCAGCGATATGAATCATTACGAATCGGACTCCATTACCCGTGAGAAAGATCGCAAAGCGATTGACCGAATCCTCGCGCTCGATCCGGCCGGATTGCAGGAAGTACTCACGCGCGAACATAGCACCATGTGCGGGTATGGTCCGACGATCGCGATGTTGGTGGCGGCGAAAATTTTGGGAGCAACTTCAGCGGAGTTGGTGAAATATGCCACTTCAGGCGACATCTCCGGCGATCGCGATTCCGTCGTCGGCTACGCCGGAATCATCGTGAAGTGACGCGGGGCAACCGCGACTCAGAACCGCAGACCAAAAATAAAAAGAGCGCTCCATTTCTGGAGCGCTCTTTCTTCTACCAGGTTTCCTAGTCTAGCGTGGGTTTCCAGTACGTCCGCCCGTGCTTGCACCGCCGCGAGCAGTACCGCCACTGCCTCCGCTGAATCCCCCTCCGCTATGAGAAGCTGCACCGGCGCTTGCAGCAGACGACGAATGATATGCTCCCGCGCTGCCCATGGAAGTCGCGCTCCGGCCCGCTGCGCCGGACCCCATCACGGCGGTTCGTCCACCACCAGGAGCGATCATCGTGCCATTAAATGATGATACCGGCCTGCCGACCGGGATGCGTGTCTGACTCACAACCATTGTCGGCCGCGCGACTGACGTTCCGACCGATGTTCTCGCTACAACGGGAGCTGCCGGCGCCTGGAATCCTGCAGGTGGCCGCACGATTCTAGGTACTGCCTGCCAGGTTCGCGTGCCCGAGGGTGTCCAGCCCCAACCGTAGCCGTTCACATACGTCCACGCGCCGTAGTGATACGGGATCCAACCCCAGGGGTCCATCGAAACGTACGAATAACCGACCCCTGAATAAAATGCCCAGGCGCCATTCATGTACGGATTCCAGCCACTGGTAATTCCAAAGGGCTGCCACAGGTATCCTGTTCCCTGGATATAACTATATTGTCCGTAGTACGCCAGGTCAGGCGCAGCTCCATAGGGCGTGCTGCCATAAACCGATCCCGTGTACTGCTTCTGAAACTCGGAACGTTCCGCGTCCCAGTTATCCGTGGGCAGTGTCTCGATGCCCTTCGCAGTAGCGACCTGTTTCTCATCGACTAGATCGAAGGTAGCTGTCTGTTCCTTTTTCAAGGTTGCTGTTTCAACTGCATTGGGGATCTTCAGTTCCCCTTTGAACACCGACACTTTGGCTGTCGCCAGATCAACCGACACGCGGAAGCGCACTTCGTGATCCACATCGATTGACTGGTGAGCGAACGCAACGCGAACCTCTTCCTTCTTCTTATGTAGCACGTTGAAATAGGCGGTTCCGAGCGTCAATTGCGCGGTACTAGCGCGAACGCCGGAGTCATGCAGCACCAGTTCCGGAAACGACATCGCCGTATCAGGGGCAAGCCGGATCGTGGTGCCGTCTTCCATTTCAACTTCAGCGCGTCCATTGCTTCCTGTTTGCAGGCGTACGCCTTGGGTAATTGGCATGTTGGGGATCGCTTTTTCAAAGCCATTCCCGGAGTTGCGATCGATTTGAACGGTTCCATCCACTTGACTCAACCGAACCATGCGGATCTGCGAATCGGCAAAGGTTAGGGTTGGAAGCGCAAGGGAAAGGATAGTTACAGACGCCAGTGCGGATACTGCTCGTAGCCTGGTCATTGGAGCGCTCCGATCAGCAAAGACTACCATCTTTAGAAGCGGCTTGGGATAGATAACGCTGCTCGGCTCACAACAGACTTCATCCATCCTTACCAGCTTCAAACCCTTGAGCTTTCAGAGAGTTGTTGCCCGGGTCTTTGCGGCTGGGCCTAGGGACCGTCCGACTCAAGGTCTGACCAAGCTTACGGCGATCGGACTTCCGGTATGTCACAGGAAAGTCAACAAGTTGAGTGCGAGCAGCGTTCCGGATTTCGGTGGCAAGCGAGAGATCATCAAATCCCCATCGGGCATCGAACCGTTCGAGCTTCCATTCGGTCAGGAGATGGGTTGAAGATGGGACCACAAAGTCCAGGAGAGACGCAGAAATGAGAACAGGGACGCGCTCAGCGCTCGTGGGAGTTATTGCAGGAATGCGCAGTAGTTCCGCGCCAGCGCTCGTCGGGCAGATTCGGGCTCACGAAAACCGTAATGGTTCCAAGGCGAAGACCGTCCTGGGAGCTCTGTTTGTGGGCGAGCTCATCGCCGACCTGTTGCCCTTTATGCCGGCTCGGACCAAGCCATTTTCTCTTCTAGCACGCGTGGTTTCCGGCGCCAGCTCGGCAGCGAGGCTTGATGAGGATCGAAGCGAGAAGCTCCGTGCGGCGCTACTCGGCGCGGCTGGAGCCCTCGGAGCCAGCTTTCTCTTCTATCAATTGCGCAAGGAACTGGGCCGACGTTACGAGATACCGGATTACATGCTGGCGTTGGGCGAGGACGCGCTGCTGATCGGACTCGCGGTTTGGTTGCTAAAGCAAGCAGAAGAAGACGCTGCAATCAGCTGGAGATAGCCCGACCAACAACATGTGATCGCAATCGCAGCGAAGAGGTTTACATGCCGATAAAATCGCTGTCCGATGCTTCGCTCGATAGTATTCATCGTGCTTCTCTCTTCCCTCGGATCAGCGAAGTGCCTCTCGGTCGCGCAGGCTGCCGACAAGATCGGATCGGAAACCTGCGTCAGGGGAAAGGTCAGCAGCGTAAGTCCACTGCCGGCAGGACACTTCATCCTTAACTTCTGCGAAAACCAGAAAACCTGTGGATTCAGTGTTGTCGTATTTCGCGATGACCTGCGCGATGTCGGCGATGTGCGGCAACTCGCAGGCAAAGACATCGAGATTCACGGACTCATCAAGGAATATGGCAGCCACGCTGAGATTATCTTGAAGGATGTGCGTCAATTGCGAGGCGAATCCGCGCAAATACCAAAACTTCCGAAGGCATACGACGTGAGCCGCCATGGAAACTACAGCGCGGGATCGTTTTATGGGACCAAGACTCCGAAACAGAGCAAGGGCACCAAATCGAAGAAGCAGAGTAACTCTGTCGACGAGATCGAACCTGCAATGCAGGACTGAACTTCAGCCCTTTACCAGTCCGCTCTTCAGCTGCTCGAGCGGATACCGAGTTCCCCGCCAGATAATTCCGTCGTTCCGAAGCGCGTGGAACATCGAGCGCATCATCGTATAGCCCAATAAGAGCGTTGCCACAGGATGCAATAGCACAAATAGTGGCGAGATCGGTGAATACCACGACATTCCCACGTACATGCAGAAGACGCTGAAGAGCGCCAGCGCATAGGGTATCTTCGCCAATCCGGGCGCCCATAACGTTCCGACAAACGGAAGCAGGTTGAGTCCGAGCAAAAGAAAGAATGCTCCCACCGTTCTCGACACGGAGAAGTGCATCAACGAGAAAGAATTCTTCGTGAGATTGTGAACGATATCGAGCGCATGGTCACCCCAATCGAGCAGAAGCAGGTCCGGCCCCAGCACATTGTGCTGCTTGTAGCCTGCGTCCTTGACTAGTTTTCCGAGACGCATGTCTTCGATGATTTCCATGCGCAGCGTCTGAAATGTCCCCACCTTCTCGTACACTTCGCGGCGAATCATATTGAAAGCGCCCACGCCGATATGGTCGCGCGAGTTCGGGTCCGCGGTCTTCCACGGCCGGTGTCCGAACATAAAGAGAATGTTGAATCCCGCAAGCATCACCTTTTTGCTGAAACTCCAATCGGTGTGCGTGGGAAACATCACCAAGTGATCGACGGAATTCTTCTCCGCATAATTAGCGGCACGGCGAAGGACATCGGCGCGGAAGTGAATGTCGGCATCGGTGAACAGCAGCCAGTCTCCTGTTGACTGCTGCGCGGCGGTCCACATCGCGTGCGGCTTTCCCAGCCAGCCGTCCGGCAGACTCGTGACATGAATCACCCGCAGACGCTCGCCGTTCGGATGCGTAGCCGTGAGCCGTTCCATGATGGCGCCAGTCTCATCGGACGAGCGGTCGTCGACGGCAATCACTTCGTAGTTGGGATAGTCGAGTTCGAGCAACGCTGTCAGCGCGCGTTCCAGGTGTTCCTGTTCGTCGCGCGCCGGAACGACAATGCTGACACGCTTCGGATTTGCAGGCCCGTGGTCCCATTCGGGCCGGCTGACGTCCGTGAGCGTGCGCATGCCAAAGGCAGCATCGATCACGCTGCGCAGCCAGAACAGAGCCAGGGGCACACCGAACAGCCACCACGCCCATTTCATCCCGCAACCACCTCGGCTGTGGCGCTTGGAATTTCGGGCGCAAATCGCATGCCGTAGAACAGGACGAGTGATCCCAGCACGATCGCAACAATCGCAGCGAGAAAACCAGTTTGCAGACTGCTTACATCGGAGATGTGCCCGATCAGCGTTGGCGAGAAGGCGTCGCCTAGCAGATGGATGACGAATAGATTTAGCGCAATCGCGGTCGCGCGGATCGCCGCGCCTACGGAGTTCACCACCGCCGCATTCAGTGGAGCAGTATTCAGAAACAGAAGGAATTCCGCGAGGAAGATCGCTGGGAACATCATGGGGCCAGTCTTATAGATGGCCAGCAGCATGGCAGGCACCGACAGAGCAAGCGTCGCCGCCGAAACCAGGTAGTAGGCCGACGCCGTTCGCTTCAGCAAGCGATCGCCCAACCATCCGCCCAGGAAAGTTGCCGCGATAGCGTTGAACGCAGTGATTCCGCCAAAGACAAGGTTGGCATGATCGAGAGCAACTCCGCGCGAACGGGAAAGGAAAGTCGGCATCCACACCTGCAGTCCACCCATGGCGAACGTAGTCATTGCCATGCCGAGTGTGGCCATCCAGAATGCACCATTGCGGAATAATCCACTTATCGTGGTCCGCTCGCCCGTTGCCTTCAGCAGATCGTGGCTGCCGCGAACGGGTTCAGGCAAGAATGCCATCGCAATCGCCAGCAGGAATCCAGGCGCGGCGGCGACATAAAAAGGATAACGCCACCCAAAATGATGCCCGAGATATCCGCCCAACATGTATCCAACGGCGGTTCCCAGGCCAATATTCAAATAGAAGATCCCGAAAATCTGCCCACGATGTTCTTCCGAAAATAAGTCGGAGAGAAACGAAGGTGCGATCGTAACGAATGTGGCTTCGCCGATCCCCACCAGGGTGTGACGGAATAGCAGCGTCTCAAAGCTGTGCGTGACGGCGGTAAGCAATGTCGCCGCACACCACAACAGCGCGCCTCCCACCATGATCCATTTTCGCGAATATCGGTCAGCAAAGTAGCCGACGATGGGCGCCGCCACCATGTAACAAATGAAGAATGCGGTCGTTAGAAAGCCGTATTCGGCGTCGTTGCGAGGAAACTCGCGTTGGACCAGCGGCTGCACCGCGAACAGTACGGACCGGTCAACATAGTTGAAGAAATTCAGCGCCGACAGGACTGCTAGAGCTGTGCGTGGATAGTAAGAGCGTGCCATCCGATGTCGGTCAGTGTATCAGCACTCGGTGGCGCTTTTAGCTCGCTCGTTTTGCCGACTGTGACGAAGCAGGAACCTCCAGCGCCGCACGATCCCACCGACCCAGTGTTGCGCCCGCGTCATATGTACTTTGGCAGAACTCAAGGACCGCTTCTTCCGGCGACGCCAGTGTGCGCAGAGTGTCATACATCAGCAGGAACTCGCCCAGTTCTTTGCTCCAGACCGCTTCCTTTGGCAGGGCCTGAGCATTGGCGAAGTTCTCTGGAGTCGGAGCCATGTAGGAATAAAAGGCAGCGCCCTTCACGTCGCCTCCTCCTGGCCAGAAGCCGACGCTGCTGCACTCATGCGAGTAAGCATCGCGTGTGATCACATCGGCACCAGGACGCTCCGGCGCGCGCCGTCCGGAAAAACGCGTCACGGCCAGATCGAAACTCCCCCAGAAGAAATGTACGGGACTCACCTTGCCCAGAAATCCGGCACGGAATTTCTTGAAGAGCGTGTCGCAATTCGTCAGTATCCGCCAAAAGCGATGCGCGTACTCGGGATCGTACGCCGCGTGCTGCGTGTCCTTCTCGAACGGAATCGGATTGGGAACTTCTACCGGCATCGTCCAGATATTCACGTCGATGCCCATGGAGCGCAGAGTCTGCATGACTTCGGAATAAAACACTGCCACCGACTTTGGCGCCAGCGGCAGCTCCCTGTGTTGACCATCACTCTTACGGAAAACGAGGCGGTGCGCGATGAAATCAAATTCCACGTCGAAGATCCCGTCTCCGTACGGGATGGGCGAAGTATTCAGTCCTACGGCGCTCACATAGAACGGAACTTCCCACCAATGGTTGAAGTGTGGGCTGAGTTCGAGACGCAATTTCCCGACTACCTGCGTCCACATGTGCAGCGTGTCGCGCGTGTCCTGCCAAGCCGCAAGAGGAAGTTCAGGCCAAACGAGAGAGGAAGTCTGCGGCATTGGTGATCTCCTGAAAGCAGGTTCTGGAGCCCTTAGATTCCGATAAACGATTCGAGGGTCGAAAGAAACTACCGGCTGCCGTTATTCTTGGCGCTCGCACGGGGCCAGCGCGCTTCTACCACCGTGCCCATCCCGCCGCGCGGACGAAAATCTCCCTTCACCACGGCCCACTTGGGCTTTGCCGCTCGCACCACATCCTCGAGGATCCGGTTCACCGCGTTTTCCTGAAATATGCCGATACTGCGGTATTGGATCATGTATTCCTTCAGCGACTTCAGTTCGAGGCAAAGCTTGTTGGGCATGTAGCGAATGATGATCGTTCCAAAATCTGGCAGTCCCGTCTTCGGACACACCGAGGTGAATTCGGGATTATCGATCACAATTTCGTAGGCGGGAAACTGATTCGGCCAGCACTCGATCTCCGGCAACGGTACATCCAGTCCGGAAGCGGCGTGTTCAGGCGTGTAACGAGGGGACTTAACTGGCATGACGTTATTGTAAATGGCGCCGCGTAATTGCAGCCGTTCTCGCGCTCGGACTGCCCCGTCTCGACTTCAACATTATGCTGCTACGCCTTCGTCCCACGCTGACGGAGCTTTCACTACTTTCGGTGGCGGCTGCTTCAACTCCAACTTCCCTCCACTCTTCGCTTTCAGCAGTTCGGCATTGACTTCAGCGCCAATAAGGATGACGAACCAACTCCAATAGAGCCATACCATCAGCGCCACGGCTCCGGCGAGCGTTCCGTAGGTGTGATTGATGCCGGCGAATCGGCTGAAATAAAAGCCTAGGACGAATGATGCCCCGATCCAGAAACCCACTCCAATCGCAGCCCCAGGGAGCGTCGCCATGAATCTCTGCTTGACGTTCGGGGCCCAATAAAAGATCAACTCGACCGCCAGAACGACAAACGCGACCGACAAACTCCAACGGAGTAGCGGCCACACGTCAACGAATTGCCTGCTCATGTCCACTTTGTTGGCGAGCCAGCCACCGAAACGCGGTCCGAGAAACATGAATGTCGTGCCTACCATTAGCAAGAATCCGCAGATGAACATTAGCTGTAGTGCAAGCAAACGCGTCTTCCAGATGGGGCGCGTTTCCGGCACGCCGTAAGCTACATTCAAAGCCTCGATCAAGGTCGCAAAGCCGTTCGACGCAGTCCAAAGCGTTCCAAGAAGTCCGAGAGTCAAGAGGCCACGTCGATGCGGGGTGACAACCTCTCGCAGAACCGTCCGCACCAGCCCCATGCTATCCGCCGGAACAACTGCCGACATTGCACTCAGAATCCTTCCGAACATGTGTGGTAGCGGCAAGTAACCCAACACTGCCGCCGCGAGAATCAGTGCCGGGAACAGAGACATCACGAAGTAGTACGACAGGCCTGCTGCCAGGGCCATGATGTGATTGGTGATCACGTTATGGAATAGCTTCGAAACGAGGGCGGCGAGGGCTCGCATAAATCAGAGTTGTGGGCTAAAGACGAACACTCTCTTCGATGTAGCGTGTTGTGGCACTGTCGCCAGCAGACATCAGGAGATAAAACAGAGCTCACCAGGTACCTGGAGCATCCAACCGTGGAGATGTTGGCGCTGTCGGCTCGAGAGGTAGATTTCCCCATTTCGGACCGATACCTTCCGGATGCTGGGGCGTAACGGCAATCAGAAGCGACGGCGATCATTTATACTTTCCTATTCTCAGGATGCAACCGGAACATCAAGAACACGAAGCAGTTAACCCGCGCCGGCGCACATGGGTTATTCTCCTTTTAATCGCCATCGCGGTGATCGCGCTGTCGGCGTTTTTATCAAGCCGACGGACCGTCGTACCTATTCGCACCACGCAGGCGCAACGTGCAACGATCGCCAGCTCCATCTCGACGAATGGCAAGATTGAGCCTTCCGCTAACTTCGAAGCTCACGCCCCGGGGCCAACCACCGTCAAAAGACTCCTTGTAAAAGAAGGCGACTCCGTCAAGAAGGGACAATTGCTGCTGCAGCTAGATGACTCCGACGCGCGCGCCGAGGCCGCCAGGGCTCTGGCGCAGTTGCGGGCGGCCGAAGCAGACTTGAATGCGATCCATAGCGGCGGAACTCGCGAGGAAGTTATCACCAATCAGTCGGAGCTTAATCGGGCACATGCCGACGCCGATGCAGCCCAGAGAAACCTGGACGCCCTGAAACAACTTCAGCAAACTGGTGCGGCTTCGCCCTCCGAAATTCGTGACGCCGAACAGCGTCTCCAGACTGCGCAGAATCAACTCACTCTGCTTCAGCAGAAAACAACGAAACGGTATTCGAGTCCCGAAGTCGAGCGCGTGGAAGCGCAAGTACAGCAGGCTCAAGCTGCCTATTCGGCCGCGCAGGACTCTCTCAACAAGTCCAATGTCGTGTCTCCGGTGGATGGAACCGTTTACTCAATCCCGATCAAGCAGGGTAATTTCGTCAATGCAGGCGATCTTTTGATACAGGTCGCCGACCTGTCGAAAGTTATCGTACGCGCCTTTGTAGACGAGCCCGACCTTGGCAGGCTCGCCGCCGGCGAACACGTGGAAGTCGCATGGGACGCGCTGCCCGGACGTACATGGCAGGGCTCAGTGACTCAAATCCCCACAACCGTCACTGTTCGCGGCTCACGTACCGTGGGTGATGTCACCTCGCTGGTTGCGAATCCCGACTTGAAATTGCTTCCTAACACCAATGTCAGCGTGAACATCACAACCGCGCGCGACGACAATGCGGTCGTGGTTCCTCGAGAGGCTGTCCACCAGGAAGATAGCCGGCGTTACGTCTACGAAGTTGTGAACGATAAATTGCGTCAACAGTACGTCGATACCGGAATCTCCAACCTTACGGTGATTGAGATCACTCGCGGCATTCAGCCGAACGCTTCGATTGCTCTAGGCTCGACAAATGGCCGTGCACTTCGCGATGGATTGCCTATCCACGTTGTGCCATAGCCATCGTCATTCGTCCTATGCGGGGCATGGTTCACGTCGCCTCTCTGAGCCCGCCAGATAGCTACAAGGTTGTTATACTCGCGTTTTCCGGCGCTGATGCCCCCATGGCGCAAGGGATGATTACGATTTCGTGCAGGTGGCGCAATGTCTAATATCTATCGCAATCTACTTCTGCTGCTCGTCTTCTTCGCGTCATCGATTTTGTCACTTGCCCAGCCGATCACATTTGAGCAGGCCATCCAATTAGCGCTTACGCACAGCCCGACTCTGGTCATCGCCACCAACGATCAGGTCAAGGCGTATGAGAGTTATCTGGAGACTCGCAATGGCTACCTCCCTACTCTTTACTTCGGATCTGGTCTCGCTAAGACATGGGGATTCCCGTTAAGCATCGAAGGCTCCGCGCCAAGCATCTTCAATGTGAACTACCAGTCGTATCTGATTAATTTTGCGCAACGCGACTACATTCGCTCCGCCAAGAGCTCGTGGAGCGCAGCGAATCGCAGCCGTGAAGATTTGCGGCGCGATGTCATCCTCGACGTCGCTTCCACCTATCTCGAACTCGACAAGATCACGAATCAGATCAGCTCAGCCGATACGCAGCGCACACAAGCTAATAAGTTGGTCACGATTGTGAATCAGCGAGTACAAGCTGGACTGGCAACCCAACTCGATTTCACTCGCGCCCGTTTGGTTGCTGCGCGCCTTACCATGAAGATGGCTAACCTAACCGGGGCGGCTGACGTCTTGCGGGACAAGCTCGCGCAAGCCACCGGCTTGCCGGCTCGCTCCATTGAGACAGTTGCCGAGTCTGTTCCAAAGTTCCCTGAAACAAACGTGGAAGAAGACCTCTCCACGAAAGCTGTTTCGAACAGCGGAGCGATTGCGATTGCCCAGGATCGCGCAAAGGCGGCCTCGTTCCTCGCTCGCGGTGAACACAAATCCTTTTTGCCCGAAATCGACTTGGTCGCAACTTACGGTTTGTTTTCCAAGTACAACAACTACGACCTTTACTTCAATCATTTCCAGAGCAACAACGCCGCAGTCGGCGTTAACATTCGCGTTCCATTCTTGAATTATGTGGCCAGAGCCCATGCGGCCCAGGCAGATGCCGAAGCCCTCAACGCCAAAAAACAAGTCGAGATCACTCGTAATCAAGTCTCGGCAGAGACTTTGAAGTTGCAGCACCAGGTGAATCAGCTGCAAGCAGCACAGGAAGTAGCACAACTGGAATATGAACTTGCCGACGGCCAGGCGCGCGCCGTTCGGGTTAGGACCGAGACCGCGGGCGGCACCGGATCCGCTGCAACGCCAGCCCCCCAGGGAGTGTCACTCACAGCCTCTCCCGGGGACCTTGTGAATGCCGAACTGGAGGCTCAGGAAAAATACAGCAGCTACCTGGACTCTTCATTCGAATACGACAAAGCTCGTTTGCAACTGCTCAGGCAAACTGGAGAACTCGAGTCTTGGGCTATTCCAAAAAGGTGACTAGGTTACTCGATATTTCACTGCCTTACCTGACTCTTCGGCTCGCCTACAACGCCGTTGCCTTGCTTGAGCTTCTAATTTGAATCTCTTGGCTGATATGCTCATCGTTTGTACGAGCCTTGGATCCCGTTCCCTTTTGGGTACCCGGCTCAACACGCCAAAAGGTACTCGGAAATGTTAGGATATTAGAATCAATAACATGCCTTTAAAGACGCTTTTTCTCAACCCACCGTCATTCGAAAACTTTGACGGCGGTGCAGGCTCGCGCTGGCCCGCTACGCGCGAAATCGAGTCATATTGGTATCCCGTATGGTTGGCCTACCCGGCCGGCATGCTGGAAGGTTCGCGGCTGCTTGATGCCCCTCCACATCACGTCTCGGGCGATCAGACGATCGAGCTGTGCAAGGAATATGAATTCCTGGTGCTATTCACCAGCACTCCGGGCTTCCCCGGAGATATTCGTCTTGCCGAAGCGATCAAGCAGAAAAATCCGAACATCAAGATCGCCTTCGTAGGGCCGCACGTCACGACGTTGCCCGAAGAATCATTGAAGATGTGCGCGGCAATCGATTTCGTCGCGCGCAAAGAGTTTGACTACTCTGTCACGGATTTTGCCAAGGGCAAGCCGCTGGAAGAAATCGCGGGCATCAGCTATCGCAAGAATGGACGCGTCGTTCACAATCCCGATGCGCCGCAGATCACGGATCTGGATGCCCTGCCCGATGTGGTCGATATCTACAAGCGTGACCTCGACGTTCCGCGCTACAACGTACCGTTTCTGCTGCACCCCTTCGTGGCGTTGTATACGACGCGAGGCTGTCCCGCCCAGTGTACGTTCTGCTTATGGCCACAAACGCTCAGCGGACATCCGTGGCGCAAGCGTTCCACTGACGCGGTCGCTCGCGAAATGGCCAAGGCTAAAGAACTCTGGCCTGACGTAAAGGAATTCTTCTTCGACGACGATACCTTCAACATTCAGAAGGCGCGCACCATCGAGCTTTGCGAAAAGCTGAAGCCGCTGAAGCTGACATGGTCCTGCACGTCTCGCGTCACCACCGACTACGAAACGCTGAAGGCGATGCGCGAAGCAGGTTGCCGCCTCCTGATCGTTGGTTTCGAGTCGGGGGATCCTCAGATCTTGAAAAACATCAAGAAGGGCGCCACGGTCGAGCGCGCACGTCAGTTCACCAAGGACTGCCACAAACTTGGACTCACCATCCACGGTGACTTCATTCTTGGCCTGCCAGGCGAGACACGTGAAAGCATTCGGCGGACGATCGATTTCGCGAAGGAACTCGACGTCGAAACCATCCAGGTTTCAATCGCCCATGCTTACCCGGGCACAGAGCTTTACGATTTCGCCAAACAGAACGGATTCATCACTAACGCGAAGATGGTCGATGAGGGGGGGCACCAGCTCGCCCACATCCAGTATCCGGGACTACCAGCCGAAGAAGTAGTCGATATGGTGCACCGCTTCTACGACGAGTATTACTTCCGTCCCAAGGCCATCTTCCGCATCCTGAGAAAGTCTATGTTTGACTCTTCGGAGCGGAAGCGCCTGTACAAAGAGGCGAAGTCCTTCCTGAAGCTCCGCGCAGCCCGTAATCGATATGTGAAGGATAAGCGCAGCGAGCACACGCATCCAACCGCAAATGGGCACGGTGGGGACACTCCAAAAGAGAAGGAATCCGAAGTAGTGAACGCGTAACTTTCGGGCATCGATATGGGTGCAGCCTTATTGCTGGTTCAGTTCTGAGGAGCACTGTTCCAGCATTAGCTACTCCACCCTTAAGGGTGCGACCACACTCCCAACCACATTCGTCGCCACATTGCGAACAATGAAATGGACCTTGTAGTCGCCTGGTGACAGCTTTAGTACGTTGCTGTAAGCGAGACCCTGTTTGTGAATTGCAGCCATCGCATCCGGAGGCAAATTCTTTCCGACTGTCTCCGTAACCGTATCGACCTTGGCATCCTTCGCGCCCGTGGCAATTGCAATCAGTTCCAGCTCGATCTTGTTGTCGCCCTGGTCGATGGCGCCAATCGTTTCCGGTGGGAGATAGATCTCGTACTTGACTGCCCTCTTGCCACTGTCCGGCGACCTTCCCATGAATCTCGCCGAAAACTGCACGGAGCTGAATGCCACGCTTGATCGTGCCGCCTGGCCCACTTCGCGGGTCCTGGCATTTTTATCGCCCACATCGTTGCCGTAGAAGTACCCGGTGCGCGCGCGCACTTCAGCTTCCGGTTGATCCACTTTCACAGCAAGCGAATGCCATCCCTGCTTATTGTTCTTCTTGTCGCGGTAGTAGCTGAGCATGTAGTACTGCTCGGCATCGGTGGCCGCATCGCGAACACAGTTAGCGATATCGTTCTTATTAAAACAACTCTTCCCGCCCGTCATTTTCGCTATGGTCGCCATCGTCGATTGCGACACCTGTGCCCGCTCACGTTCGAGCTGTTGCAGCAACTTGTTGGCGTGCTCATCGGCGGCTTCCGCGTTGAGCGTCATCATTCCGCGCGCATCCACCGGGTACAAAACAATGTTTCCGGTGGCAAACTGTTGCAGAAGAATCCGGAACTCCTGCCGCAACGGATTCAGCACGTCATCGCTGACCACGCTTGCGGTCTCAGGAAGCGGCGGCAAGGCGCCGCTGTTCTGGGAATAGTAGCGGCCAGGGTCCTGGCTGAACCCATAAAAAGAAGCCCTTGGAGATACCAGGTCGGCCGTTCCTGTGATATCGAACGGAAAAGATCCCGTGATCCATATGAACGATTTCCTGCCAGGCGCGCCCGAGAACGCCTCCGCGATCTGGCGCATGCTCTCCAACGTCGCTTCCATGTTTCGGCGCAATTCGTATGCACCCGCGCCAGCTGTCGAATCTTGAAAGGCCTGGAGCGCTTGCGCTTCATCAGCAGCACGGACGACTTCCGGATCCCCACCAAGTGCGTTCTTGTTCCGTGAGTATAAAGACTGCTCGGTTTCTGCCCGACTTACCGGTGGAGCCGCCTTTGAATCGGCCGCGGAGTTCGGTAAAGCACCGGTCGTGCCTTTGATAGCGGCCGCTAACAGGGCGGGATCGCTGGTGACGTCATGCAGCAGGCGCACCGAGCCGTCGCGGTACATGCTGAAGATCGCAACCTGATTGCCGGTATCCAGAGAATTGGCAATATACTTCAGAAGTTGCTGGCGCGCGAAGGTCTGATCCAGGAATGGCGTGTTGATCGTATCAATGCCAATGATGGTCAACCGCACCCGACCAGATGCGGTCAGTTCGTTGGAGAATTCGCCCGGAGTTACGCGCCGCTGCAGTTTCGCCCCGGTCTTAATCAGATCCACTGTCACGATCTTCTGCGGCTTGCCATCGTCGAGCACGGAAAATTGTTCGGGCTTCAATCCTTCGACAGGACCTTGTTTGCTTCGAACCACGACGGGAACCAGAACGACGTCAGTTCTTGCCTTGAAAGCGGGGGCCTGCGGATCCTGCGTCCAGCCTGTAAGCGGGATAGCCAGTATGAACAAACGCAAAAAAGCGCGACAGCGGTTCGACATACGAATCTCTCGTTAAGGGCGATCAGGTTAATCTACAAAAAATCGGGGAGCCTCGCGGCTCCCCGACGAACAAGACTTGACTCTCTGCTTAGAAACTCAGCTTCAAGCCAAACTGGATGTTACGACGTTCATCAGTCGACTGTCCGGCCGTTCCAAAGATTCCACCCTTTTCGGTTTGAACAAAGGGTGTCCCCATCGAAGAAACGTCTAGGTTGAGTGCACTGATGTACTGATTGTGATGGTTAAAGATGTTATAGAACTCCCCACGGAACTGCAGCTTGAACCGCTCGGTCAGACTGAAGTTCTTGTAGAAGTTCATATCCGCGTTCCAGTAGCCAGGACCATAGAATCCATTACGTCCCGGATACTTTGAACCGTCAGTGGTATAAGTGCATCCGGTGTGATCCAGGCCGGTGCAGGTAGGCATAGAAAGGGCGACACCCTGGTTGAGAACAGCGCCAGAGGAATCGCTTGGCAAAGTTAAGTAATTAAAGATGTTGGGGTCGCCAGACGGAACCGAGGACCCAGACTTCGGAAGTGCTCCTGCCGGCGCCCACTGCGCGCAGGAGGTGCCGTTGAAGCTGTTGCAATCGAAGATGCTAAATGGCGCACCACTACGGACATTGAAGACGGCCCCAGCGCCCCAACCGCCCAAGATGGTACGGGCGATAGCGTGGCTGCCGCTCTTGAACCAAGGAGTTTCCCAAGTCGCAGCCAGATTCAAACGATTACGGATGTCGAAATCCGAGTTGCCCTTGTTCAAAGCAGGATTGAAAGCGTCCAGGAAGCCCAACATGTAATTGCTCGGAGCGCCATCCGTGAACGTCGAAGAGAGGTTGTCGATAGAGTGTGACCACGTGTAGTTTGCGGTGATCCCCAGACCTTTGTTCAAAAGGTTATTCGAAACCCATTTCACATTCATCGCGTTGTAGTTGCTGAAACCGGAATCGCTGCGGAAGTTCATATTGCTGTACTGATAGTTGATGCGATTTGCAGCTCTCGCATCGCCCAGGTACAACGAACCAGCGCCTGCCGGGTTGATGTTCGCAATTGAGTACAGGTGAACGCCACGCGACCCTGCGTAAGCGACTGAGAGCAGCGACCCTCTCCCCACCTGATGTTCGACCGCGAGATCGTAGGTTTCCGCATACGCGGTTTTTATGTTCTGGTTAACGGCGCGCTGGCTAACCAACGGCAGTGCTTTTGATCCAGTACCTGCCAACGGACCGAAGTTGTCGGTGTAAACCGGCATCGAAGGAACATCACTTCCTGCGATCAAGCTGACAACGCCATAGTTCGGCGGGTTCTGGATTGTGTTGTATGTGACGTTTCCGAAATTACGTTCGTAGCCGATGCCGTATCCACCGCGAATGGCTGTTTTGCCATCACCGAACACATCATAGGCAAAACCGACACGCGGACCGAAATCATGGTAATCAGGTTTCCAGAAAACGCCACCGTCCTTCGCCAACTGCACCGACCCATTGCGAATCTGGTCGAAGATGGTTGCGCCCTGACCCATTACGAAGTTGGAGTCAAGTGCTGGATTCGCATTGTGCTGTACACCGTAGTACTCCCAGCGCAGTCCGAGATTCAGTGTCAATCGCGGCTGTATCTTCCACGAATCCTGAGCGTAGAAGGCTGTATCGTTGTAATGGTAGTTACGCTCGAAAGCCGGCGGGGTAGCTGGGAGAGTCAGTGTGCATGCCGCGCTCACTACCGGTGAACCGGTCGTCGGATCGTTTGGACAAGGATACTTGCCCTGCGGGTAGATAGCACCTTGGAACTGGTGAATTTGTCCGGCTTCCAAGTTCGCTAGTGACGTAGCCAAGTTCGTGCCCAGACCTTCGACCGCGTTCTGATAAGCACCAAAAACGCGATTGTCACGGAGTTGTATGAATTGGCCTCCGAACTTGAACTGGTGCTTCCCTTTCGTCCACGAGACGTCGTCGTAAATCTGATACAGGTTCTGCGGTCCGCCGAACGGGATAGCGTTGCCCGGCGTAGTCTCGCTGTACCCAGGATAGATGAGAGGGAATCCACCAACGCTCGGAGTGCTCGTAGCACTTGTGTAGAGTGTCGGACCAATAGGAGCAGTGGACAACGGTTGAATGGGCCCGTTGAGTCGGTTATAGATTAACTTGGTAGTGTTGACGATGTTCGAACTGAACACGTGCGTCAAATTCAGTGCGATATTCTGATCGTAGTTGCTCTGACCAGTACTGTAACCGGCGTAAGGACTGGAGTTGACAGTGCCGTCAAAATCCAACTCTTTGTAAGACGCATACCGTCCAGACAGTGTGGTCTTGTCGGTAAAATTGTAATCGATCTTGCCAACCGTCATCCAAGTGTTCTGGGGCAGTCCGCCACCTGCATCGGTCGCAACGGGAAACGAAACGACTGCGCAAGTCAGTGCCGACCCGGTGGCGCATGGCAAGGTGTTCACCGTCTTTACACCGGACGCAAACGTCCCGTACTGCGAAAAGAACGCTTGACTGGGCGCGGCCAAGAGCGAATATGAACTGGGATCAATGATTGTGTATTCGATCGGTGTACTGCTGCGTACACGAATCCACTCGGTGTTGCTGAAGAAGAACAGCTTATTCTTGATGATCGGACCACCGAATGCGAAACCAAAATCGTTGCGGACAAACAGTCCCTTCGGGGTTTGAGTTGCGTCGTTCTGGTACGTATTTGCGGATAGGGCTGAAATACGATTGTATTCGTAAGCGCTTCCGTGGAAGGCGTTCGTACCGGACTTGGTCACGAGGTTTACAACGCCACCACTAGCGCGACCAAACTCCGCGCCAAAGTTGTTCGTCAGAACGCTGAACTCCTGCACCGAATCCAGTGGGATGGTCTGTCCCACGCCGGCAGTGAAAGTGTCCACGTTTTCCGCACCGTCAAGCAGGATGCTAGTCGAGGCCGTCCGCATGCCATTAATCGCATATCCAGCACCGCGGTTGGCACCGCTATTGTCTTCCGTCACGTTCCCGGACGTTCCGACCAGAGCGTAAGGATTGCGAGTCGGCGAAGTTGGAAGTTCATCCAATTGTTTCGCAGTAACAACTTCCGAAAGTGTCTGGGTTTCGGTGTTCACCGTTGCAGCTTCAGCGATGCCCGAAACCTCTACTACCGTTTCTGAGCTTCCAACGGCTAATTGAGCCGCGATCTCGCTAGTCGATCCGACACCGACCTGAACACGACGGGTGTATTTCTGGAAGCCCTGCGCCTCGATCGTGAGGTCATAGGTGTCGGGCTTCAGAGCGGCGAAATTATAAAGCCCGACCGAGTTCGTAACCGTTTCACGGGTAAAGCCTGTCGTGGGTGATTTGACGGTCACTTTGGCGTCTGCAACGACAGCACCAGTGTTGTCGTGGACGCTTCCAGTGATCACGCCCGTTTCCGTCTGTGCCAGCGCTGCGCCCGCCAACAACAACGGCAGCGCAAGCACGCTGAACAGCCTCAAGTTCTTAAGTAGCAATCTCATGCTGACTCTCCTGAAATCTTTCGTCCAACTTTGTTCAACTCGGTATTGAAAAAAGAAAACTAACTCGAAAGGCCCCTATCGGTCGTTCTGTCTAACTTGCCGATCTCTTAGCTGAGTCTTTTCTGGAACACTTCGGCCCCAAAGCAATGCGACAACCTGAGAGAAGCCCCCCAGAGTTGTGCAATCTGTGTACCACGTGTGACGAATTCCAAGTAGCTTGTTATGAGTGGCTTAGTATTGGGGACTAACGGGGATATTCCAAATTTGGTAGATCGTAATTGCCACTCATCCAGATTTGTATAGTCGATCTACATGATTTAGGTAATGAAACGCATAATTTCTGTGCCGTATTGCTTGTTTTCCATGTTTTTCACCCTCACGAGCCGACTCTCGACACTCGCTACTTCGGACTGCTTTTCAGCAGTCATCGCACAATCCTCTGTTTCCTGATGCGTCCGCCCTCTATCCCAAGAGAATACGGACGCAGAGGAGTGCGACTTTCGTCGAACTCTGAACCTCGGACGCCGATTCGGGAAGGACAACCTCGATCGAGTGAGTAGCACGAGCCAATCGTGAGTTCGTCCTGATTAGAATTGCTCTCTGGACTTCGTACTTTGCGCTCTTTTTTTTCGTGAGGCTCTTTCGGAATCCAAATGAGAAAATAGGAATCTTGGTTTAGAACTGTCGCAAAAATCTGTTGCGGTCTAGCACTCACAAAATTCCTGATTAAGATCGGCGAGGTTGAATGATGGTCACAACAGCAGCCAGCGTTAATCTGCTCAAACTTCTGCAGGACAAAGCCACGCGTTTGCGAATCGATTCCATTCGCGCCACCACCGCAGCAGGCAGCGGACATCCCACCAGTTGCGCTTCCGCGGCCGATATTGTTTCTGTGCTCTTCTTTTCCGTTATGCGTTACGACCCGAAGCAGCCCCACAATCCCACGAATGATGTCTTCGTTCTTTCCAAGGGACACGCCGCGCCAGTGCTGTACTCAGCCTGGTCAGAAGCTGGCCTGTTTCCGAGAGAGCACCTGCTCACATTACGTCAGACAAATTCCGACCTTGAAGGCCATCCGACTCCGAAACTGCCCTATGTGGATGTTGCCACCGGATCCCTTGGCCAGGGACTTCCCGTCGGACTCGGAATCGCGCTGAATGCAAAACTGGAGAAGAGCGACCAACGAGTTTACGTTCTGATGGGAGACGGTGAATCAGCCGAAGGTTCCGTATGGGAGTCGGCCGAACTGGGCGGGAATGACGCGCTCGATAATCTATGCGCCATTATCGATGTGAACCGCCTCGGGCAGAGCGGCCCCACGATGCTGCAGCACCATATGGAAATTTATAAGGCCCGATGGGAAGCGTTCGGCTGGCACGTGATCGTTGTGGATGGACACGATATTTCGGCGCTCCTCAAGGCGTTTGATGAAGCCGAAGAAGTCAAAGGAAAACCGACCATCATTCTCGCCCGCACGCTGAAAGGCAAGGGCATCGTCGGCATCGAAGACAAAGACGGCTGGCACGGCAAGCCACTCCCGAAAGAAGAGGCCGATCGCGCTGTTGCGGTCCTGGAGAAGTCGCTCACCGGCGAAGCCGATAGCTGGACGCCGAAGTTGCCCGATCAGCGTGCGACCCCGGCAGTGCCCATTACCGGTGCGATGCCAAAGTCGCCGTACGCGATCGGCGGCAAAGAAGTGGCCACCCGCAAAGCTTTCGGTGATGCGCTGCACGAACTTGGGAAGGTAAATCCGCGTGTGGTCGCGCTCGATGCCGACGTGAAGAACTCCACCTTCACCGAAGAGTTCATGACGACAGCGCCGCAACGCTTCTTCGAAGGTTATATCGCCGAGCAAAACATGGTCGGCATGAGTATGGGTCTCGCCGCACGTGGCAAGATTCCTTTTTCTAGCACCTTCGCTTGTTTCTTTACCCGTGCTTTTGATTTCATCCGCATGGCGGCCATCAGCCAATTGAACGTCAAGTTCGCAGGAACGCACGTGGGTGTATCCATCGGCGAAGATGGTCCTTCCCAGATGGGACTGGAAGACATCGCTATGTTCGCTGCCGAGCCGAACTTCACCGTCCTGTATCCCAGCGACGCAGCGAGCGCGTGGGCCGCAACCATGCTCGCAGCAGAACTTGTCGGCCCGACCTATATTCGCCTAGGGCGTCCGAATAATCCGATCGTGTACTCCCCCGAAGAGAAATTTGAAATCGGCAAATCTAAGGTTCTCCGTCAGGGTAGCAACGATCGCATTCTAGTTGTGGCTGCCGGCGTCACACTGTTCGAAGCGCTGAAGGCGTACGACGAACTGAAGAAAAGCGGGATCGACATTCGCGTAGTCGATTTATTCAGCGTGCAGCCGATCGATCGTGCGACGCTCCTTGCGTCAGCGCGTGCTGCCGGCAACCAGGTCATCACCGTCGAAGACCACTACTCCCACGGCGGACTGGGAGATGCTGTCCAGTCAGCACTGAGTTCCGAGAGAATCCCTGTATACAAGATTGCCGTTACTGAGATTCCCCACAGCGGAAAGCCGCAGGAACTCGTAGAGAAGTTTGGCATCTCCTCGAAATCAATCATCGCGAAGGTAAGAGAAATCGTGAAGTAGGTTTTCTGATCCACAAAAGACTAGCCCAGCTGAAGAGCTGGGCTTTTTTCTTTCCCGTGAGCAACGATGCGTTCCGATACTTCGAGCGCACCACCGGAATGACCAGAGGTCTTACTTAGCTTTACTGTCGATGAAAATCGGAGCCGATTCGAGCAGCGCATCGATCAGTTCCATCACTCCGGCGCCGTTCTCTGCTGTGGTCACCATATCAGCGCACGCCTTCAATTCTGGGACGGCATTGGCAACAGCCACACGGAAGCCTGCGATTCGAAACAGATCTTCATCGTTTTCGCCATCTCCCACAGCAACTGTCTCTCTGCTCGACACACCCATGCTTTCAAGGACTGCGCCCACCCCGGTTCCTTTATCGACACCCGACGGCAAAACCATTGCGGAATTCTTGTTGAGAATCACATGGTAAGGGATCCCCAACTCGGCGATCGCGTCATTAAGAACAGCAGCATGCCTCGAGTGGATGGCAGCGATCACCTCGCCCCGGACAACCGGTCCGATGCCCCGCTGGCGAAGTTCCTGGAAAAAAGAGTCCGGAGGAGGCGCTCCGAGAACTTCCTTGACCCCTGTTGCGGGTTCGAAAAGCACCGCCCCATTCTCAGCCACTACCCACTGGAACAGCTCGATCTCTGGCAACACTCGACGTATATCCGGCAACTCGCGCCCGGTTGCCAGCACCAACCTCGTTCCAGCCTCCGAGGCTGAAATGAGCGCCTCAATTATCTGAGAACCTGCAGTCTCACCAGTGGCCAGAGTTCCGTCGTAATCACAAACTAAAATAGCGAACTTGTTCATCATCTAAAGAGTCTGTTAGTCCCTATTGCAATTCTGATTCCGCTCCAGGGCAGAGTTCCGCATAATTTTTTGGCAGAGTTTCGCCTTTCAGCTTCTACTCGGAATGCCTCAGCCACTGGTCAAAATCTTCACTCAACTTCGGTCTGATCGTACAATTATTACAGGTTGGGTCTCACGTAAGGCACCTATCGCCTCGAAATCCATTGTAAGTGAGATGCTTAACCCGCCTTGTTCTTTGGCTTAGTTCTTGCATCTCAATAAAGTGCAATTCTTTGCGCAGACATGCCTTTGCTGCGCCTTAACACCACCAGACTTGAGGAAGAATGCGTTTAGCCCTTCGGATCGTTTGGATCCTGGCAATAGGTTTAGCCCTCATTTCGGTCATCTTCACCTGGCAGCAAGTTCGGCGCGAACGCCGCAACATGCAACGGGATGTGGAGAGGCGCGCCCAACTGCTAAGCGAAACCTTAGCCGCTCGCATCGAGCCTCTGATCGAAAAGGGTGCTAAGCCAAGCCAGTACCAGCGGGTTTTCGAACGCTACGGCTATAGCATGGGACTGGCAGGTCTAGCCGTCTACTCCATTGACGGAACTCTGATCGCCCAATCCCCCGGAACCGAGTCTCGGATTACCGGCGAGCCTGGTGTGGTAATCCACGCAATTGCCGCCGACAAACCTCAAAGCGATTTCGTTCGTACTAAAGATGCTTCGCTCAACATCCTGGCCGTACCGCTCCACGATCACGACGATCAAACAAAAATAGGTGGATTGGCCGTCGTTCACGACACCAGTTACATCGATGTGCGCATCTATCGGCTCTACCGCGAAGCAGCTCTGCGCATGCTGCTGCAACTCATCCTGGTTGCTGCCATCACCATCCTGATTGTGCGCCGTAACCTGCTTCACCCCATGAGCCATACCCTGCAGTGGATCCGTGCCGTACGCGCCGGACGCTTATCACCGGCGTCGACTGCGGTGGTCCAAAGCGACGATCTGCTCAAATCTTTTACGCAGGAAGTGACAACTCTCGCCCAAAGTTTGTCTGACGCACGCGCCTCTGCCCAACAGGAAGCCCAACTTCGCGACTCCGCAGATTCTGTCTGGACCAAGGAGCGGCTCGCCGTCCATGTTCGCTCGAAGCTCAAAGGAAGCCAGCTCATCGTGGTTTCCAATCGCGAGCCCTACATGCACCGGCAAAAGGGGAAGGACGTTGAAACCATAGTTCCAGCCAGCGGTCTGGTCACTGCGCTCGAACCGATCCTGAACGCATGCGACGGCACCTGGGTGGCCCACGGCAGCGGAGACGCGGATCGCAAGATGGTCGACGCCAACAATCGCTTGCGAGTTCCGCCCTCCGAGCCTGCCTACACGCTGCGGCGTGTGTGGCTCACCAAGCAGGAGGAGGAAGGCTACTACTACGGTTTCGCCAACGAAGGTTTATGGCCACTGTGTCATATCGCGCACACACGACCTACATTCCGCGCCAGTGATTGGGATCAGTACCAGAGCGCAAATCAGAAATTCGCCGATGCCGTTCTGGAAGAAATTGAAGGCCTCACCGAGCCCATGGTCCTGGTGCAGGATTACCACTTCGCTCTGCTCCCTAAGTTGATCAAGCAGGAACGCCCTGATGCGCGTGTAGCCATCTTCTGGCACATCCCATGGCCGAATCCAGAAGCATTTGGCATTTGCCCATGGCAAACGGAATTGCTCGAAGGACTGCTCGGGGCTGACCTCATCGGCTTCCACGTGCAGTCGCACTGCCATAACTTTCTGGAGACCGTTGATCGCGCCCTCGAGTGCCGGATTGACTGGCCCTCCGCCACCGCAATGCGTGCTGGGCATTTAACGGAAGTGAAGCCGTTCCCCATCAGTGTGGACTTCAAAGCACCTAGCAATCGCAGCGAGAAAAATTATCTCGTTGGTCAGCCTCAATTGCTGAAGGAACTTGGTATCGAGGCTTTTTATCTCGGAGTCGGTGTCGATCGCGTCGATTACACGAAGGGTCTGCCTGAGCGCTTCGTAGGTATCGAGCGCTTCCTTGAAAAATACCCGTCCTTCATCGGCAAGTTCACTTTTGTGCAGATTGGCGCTCCCAGCCGCACTCACATCAAGCGTTATCACGACCTGATGACCGAGGTGGAAGCGGAAGCAGAACGAATCAACTGGAAATTCAAATCGGGAAATTGGAAACCGATCGTTTTTCTAAACCGCCATCACAGCCACGAAGAAATTGAGCGTTTCTACAAGCTGGCTGACTTCTGCCTGGTTACATCGTTGCACGATGGAATGAACCTGGTGGCGAAGGAATTCCTCGCCTCCCGCGAAGACGAGGAAGGCATGCTTATCCTTAGCCGCTTCACAGGCGCTTCGAATGAATTGCGCGATGCCATCCTCATCAATCCTTATGACGCCGACGAAATGGCTGAGGCCATCCGGGTCACTCTCGACATGCGCCCGGAAGAGCGCCGCCGCCGCATGCATCGCATGCGCGAACTGGTGAAAGACCAGAATATTTATCGCTGGGCCGGAACCCTGATCAACGAACTCAGCAACGTTCAGATCGAAACGCCGCGGGTTGCGACTTCTTCCGTGCGCGCAGCCGGAAACGCCAACATCGCCTAAGTTTCACGGACAAGTTGTAGCCGAAATCCCGCTCCTATCCTTGCTTTCCTCCTCCCGCTTGACAACCTCTCCGCCGCGCGCCAGAATCTATCCGATGGCGAATAAAAAGCGAAAGTAGCTGCTTCGCAATCGCCTGATTCCCACTTCCCCTGCGCAGGTTCCCTATGTCTTCTGCCGCTGCTCGTGTTCTCGATTTTTCGCGTGCTCAGGCCATTCTGGCTGATTCAGAACTGGGAGTTCGCCGTGCGTCGACACTGGAACGGCCCTCTCCGGAGATGGTCTCAACCGGAGTTCCTGCCATCGATGCGCTCACCGGAGGACTACCGCGTGGAGCACTCACCGAGATCGTCGGCCCTGCCTCTTCCGGCCGCACTAGCCTGCTGCTTTCCCTGCTGGCCCAGGCCACCGCACGTCAGGAAGCCTGCGCCCTGGTCGACGCCAGCGATGCCTTCGATCCTGAATCTGCCGTTGCCGCCGGCATCGATCTGAAACGCCTGCTCTGGGTGCGCTGCCGGGTGCCCGGTCCTTGCGAAGCAAGGACCGGAATTATGGGAAAGAGCAAAACCGATCCCGGTGCCCACGTCGAACAAGCGCTTAAAACTGCCGACCTGCTCTTGCAAAGTGGTGGCTTCGGAGTTGTGGTTCTGGATCTCAGCGATGTTCCGCCGGCGATCGCCCGGCGCGTGCCACTCACTTCGTGGTTTCGCTTTCGCCGTGCAATAGAAAACACGCCCACGGTCCTGCTCGCCTTGGAGCAGCAGGCTTATGCAAAAGCTGCTGCTTCTCTCGTGCTTGGCCTTACGCGGCGCGATTGCCACTGGAAAGCCATTGCCGATCGGGCCGGGCCATCGCATACGCGCTTATTGGGCAAAATTGAAATCGGCGCTGAAGTGTTGCGCTCGCAGATCGCCATAAAGAAACGTCCGGCATCGGCGCATGCCCATTACGTTCTGCCTTCCGCCTGGTCGATTCGCAGTTAATCAGGAGTTGTTTCCATGTTCGCCTGTCTCTTCATCCCTGATTTTCCCGTGGAAGCATTCGTCTGTCTCGAACCTGAACTGCGCGTCCAGCCGGTCGCCGTGCTGGAAGGCAAGCCGCCGCTGTCGCGCATCATCGCGATGAACGATCGCGCACGTGAGGCCACTCTTGAACTTGGCATGACCCGCATGCAGGCGCAATTGCGCGCCCCCGAAGCTGTGCTGCGCATGCGCTCTCCCGAGCAGGAGGCCACCGCGCACGCCTCCCTGCTCGATTGCGGGCACGCCTTCTCGCCGCGCGTCGAAGACACGGCCCTCGACCACATTGTGATGGACGTCTCTGGTCTCGATCGTCTCCTCGGCAATCTGCCGCAAGTTGCCGAACAAATCGCGCAGCGCGCCGCCGGTCTGGGATTACAAACGAATGTCGCGCTCGCCTCCAATCCCGACGCAGCAATTTACGCCGCTCATGGATTTCCAGGAATTACTGTGATCCCCGCTGGTTCAGAGACCGAGCGTCTCGGCACGCTTCCGATCGAAAATCTTTTCCCTCCACCTGAAACTCTGGAAACCCTTTACCGCTGGGGCGTGCGCACGTTTGCACAACTTGCAGCTCTGCCCGAGGTCGCGCTCTCGCAGCGTCTGGGCCAGGAAGGATTGCAGCTTCAGAAACTCGCGTGCGGAGCGTTTGTCCGCACCCTTGTTCCCGCGGAAACTCCGCTCACTTTTCAGGAAGCAATGGAGCTTGAGTATCCCATCGATCTGCTCGAACCGCTTGCATTCGTACTTGCGCGATTGCTGGAGCACATCTGTGCACGGCTCGAATCGCGTTCGCTGGCAACGAATGCGCTGCATCTGTGGCTTCAACTCGAAGACATGGACCGCGGTTCCAGCATCTTCGAGCGCGATCTGCAGCTGCCCGTGCCCATGCTCAATCCAAAATTGTTCTTGCAGCTGCTGCATCTCGACCTGAAGGCGCATCCGCCTTCCGCTCCAATCGGCAAAGTCCGGCTCACCGCCGATCCCGTGCGTCCGCGCTTCGCGCAAGGTGGACTGTTTCTCCCTGTAGCGCCTGAAGCTGAACGACTCGAACTCACGCTCGCACGTGCCAAAGGCGTTGTTGGCGAAGAGCGCGTCGGAGTCGCCAAAGTTTTAGATACGAATCGTCCCGATCCATTTCGCATGGAGCGCTTCGAGGTCACTGCCGCCAACGGACAAAGCGCCGGTTGCAAAACAGTCAGGCCGTATAGTGAAACGAATTTTTCGTCCGCCTGTGTCTGTGATTGTGCTCGTGAGTAATGGCTGTCCGGTAAGGCTGCAGCCACACAGGGAGGTCCTTGCCTGCAGCGGTCCTTGGCATAGTTCAGGCGAGTGGTGGAGCGATCAGGCATGGCAGCACGAAGAGTGGGACGTTGCCGTCCGCGAAAAAGAAGATGTCGCGCTCTATCGCATTTACCGCGACATGGCGAAAGGTCGCTGGTTCATCGCTGCCAGCTACGACTGATTGATTTCATATGACCTACGTCGAACTTCACGCCCGTTCTGCCTTCAGTTTTCTCGATGGCGCTTCCCTGCCGGAAGAGATGGCCGCCGCCTGCGCCGCGATTGATATGCCGGCCATGGCGCTGATCGATTGCAACGGCGTCTATGGAGCGCCGCGTTTTCATCTTGCCGCGGAGAAAACAAAAATCCGGTCGCACTTCGGCGCCGACGTCCTTTGCAATACCGAGTTCGGACCTGTCCGCGTTCCTCTGCTGGTCACCAACCAGGCTGGATATCAGAACCTCTGCCGCCTGATCAGCCGCATGAAGTTGCGGGTGCCACGCAAAAGCGAAGGCATCACGACTTACGACGAGCTCGCACAATTTGCGACCGGTCTAGTTTGCCTCACCGGTGAAGATCAAGGCCCGCTCGCCGTCGCTCTCGCCAACGGCGGACTCACCGCAGCCCGCCGTACTCTCGAGCAACTTGCTTTTACCTTCGGACGAAACAATCTCTTCGTTGAACTCCAGCGTCATCATCGGCGCGAACAGGAAGCTCGCAATCAGGCAGCCGTCTCGCTGGCGCGTTCGCTTGGTTTGCCCCTACTCGCCACCAACGGAGTTCGTTACGTGCAACCGGCCGCGCGTCAGGTACTCGACGTCTTCACCTGTCTTCGTAACCATCGCACGTTGGCCACCGCCGGACGCCTGCTCTCGCGCAACAATGAATGCTGTCTGAAATCTGGCGCGGAAATGGCGCGTCTGTTCGCAGACCTTCCCGAAGCCATCTCCAACTCTGCTGAACTTTCCGCCCGTCTCGAATTCAAACTCACCGAACTCGGATATCAGTTCCCGCCCTATCCCGTGCCGGACGGCGATGACATGAACTCCTTCCTGCGCAAGCGCACCGCAGATGGCGAGATCGCACGTTACAGCCAGCGCGATCCTGCCTTCCGTGAACGCGCTCACAAACAGATTGCGCGCGAACTCGCCCTCATCGAGAAGCTCGGCCTCGCCGGCTACTTCCTCATCGTCTGGGATATCGTCCGCTTCTGCCGGGAAGAAGGCATTCTCGTGCAAGGCCGCGGATCCGCTGCCAACAGCGCGGTTTGCTATTCACTCGGGATCACCGCAGTCGATCCCGTCGGCATGGAATTGCTCTTCGAACGTTTCTTATCGGAAGAGCGCGGCGAGTGGCCCGACATCGATCTCGATCTACCCAGCGGCGAGCAGCGTGAACGCGCCATTCAGTATGTCTATAAGCGCTACGGCAAACTGGGTGCCGCCATGACGGCCAACGTCATCACTTACCGCGGACGCTCTGCCTCGCGCGAAGTTGGCAAGGTGCTGGGCTTCGACGCCGAAACGCTCAATCGTCTTTCTCCGTTGGTGAATTCCTGGGAATACAAAGACAAGTCGGACACGATGGAGCGCCACTTCAACGATGCCGGTTGCGACACTTCGCATCCACGCATCCGCAAATTCCTGCAGCTTTGCATGGCATTGCAGGATCTGCCGCGTCATCTCGGGCAACACTCCGGCGGCCTCGTCGTGTGTCAGGGAAGACTTGATTCCGTCGTCCCACTCGAGCCCGCGAGCATGCCTGATCGCGTCGTCGTGCAATGGGACAAAGAAGATTGCGCCGACATGAAGATCGTCAAAGTTGATCTGCTCGGTCTCGGCATGATGGCCGTACTCGAAGACACCATCTCTGTAATTCACGATCAGCATCGTGAAAATGTCGACCTGGCCCAGCTCCCAGCGGACGACCCCAGCGTATACGCCGTATTGCAAAAGGCCGACACCATTGGCATGTTCCAGATCGAAAGCCGCGCGCAGATGTCGTGCTTGCCGCGCCTGCGACCCGTGCGCTTCTACGACCTCGTCGTGCAAGTCGCCATCATTCGTCCCGGACCAATCGTCGGGCAGATGGTCAATCCATTTCTTGAACGCCGCCTGGGACGCGAAGACGTCACCTACCCGCATCCGTCGTTGGAACCCGTGCTCAAGCGGACTCTGGGTGTGCCGCTCTTCCAGGAACAACTCCTGCGCGTAGCCATGATCGCCGCCAATTTCAGCGGAGGTGAAGCCGAAGAGTTGCGCCGCGCAATGGGCTTCAAACGCTCGGAAAAACGTATGCGCGAAATCGAAGTAAAGCTTCGACGAGGCATGCAGGAAAACGGCATCTCCGCGGAAGCGCAGGAACAGATCATTCAGTCCATCACCTCGTTCGCGCTTTACGGATTCCCCGAATCGCACGCCGCCAGCTTTGCTCTGCTCGCTTATGCCAGCGCCTGGTTGAAATGCCACTACCTGGGAGCATTCACCGCATCATTGCTCAACAATCAGCCGATGGGCTTCTATCATCCGGCTACCATCGTCAAAGACGCACAGCGGCATGGGCTGAGAGTTCGTCCCCTCGACGTTCTTCGCTCCGACTGGAAGTGCACGCTCGAGCCAGACAATGGCCAATTCGCCCTGCGCATCGGTATGCGTTATGCGCGTGGTATGCGCCTGGAAGCGGCAGAAGCGCTTGTCGCCGCGCGTGCTATGCGGCCCTTTGCTTCGATCGATGAACTCGCGCGTCGCGTGCCGGAGTTGCGGAAAACGGAGCTGGTCACCTTGGGCGAGATCGGCGCCTTGAACGCCTTAGGCGGTGCCAGTGTTCATCGTCGCGATGCTCTCTGGCAAGTAGAACGAGCTGTCCGCGGCACTGGACCTTTGCTGAGCGAAATCTCAGACGAGCACGACGCATCACCGCTTTCCCGCATGACCGCCGAAGAACGTCTCGTAGCCGATTTCTCCGGGACAGGCATGACCGTGGGCCCGCATCCCATGCGCTATCACCGCGAGCAGATGAATCGCATGGGAATCTCGCCAGCCAGCCAACTGCCGAATCTCCCAAATGGAAAGCTGGTCCGTGCAGCTGGGTCGGTGATCGTGCGCCAGCGCCCCGGCACGGCGAAAGGCTTCGTCTTTCTCAGCCTCGAAGATGAGACTGGAATCGCGAATGCGATCATTCATCCCGATCTGTACCAGAAAAACCGGGTCGCACTCGTCTCTGAACGCTTCCTCATTGTGGAGGGAGTACTGCAGAACCTCGACAACGTAATTTCCGTTAAGGCGAACCGTATTCTGCCGTTACACATCACGCAAGCAGAGACTACTTCTCACGATTTTCACTGACCTGGTACTAAGGCCCTTAACGTCTTTCTAATCCCTGCAATCTGAAATGAGATTGAACCACCTAATGCGCTCTTTGCATCCATACCAAGACGGAGATTTTCGTTTCATGGCATACAACCGGCGCCTTGGTGTTCGTTTGCTTTTGGTTCTACTTGTCTTTGCCGGACTGGGCGTAGTGCTCGGCCAGCGCATGGATTCGGGTGGCCTGAATTCGGGTCCCTCAAAGTGCTTCCCCCGATAACGACGCGCAAGCTCGCGAATCTCTGCGCCACTTCACTAATGTTTATGAGATGGTCGAGCAGAATTACGCCGAGGCCGTCGATCCCGACAAGGCTGTTTTCGAAGGCGCTATTCCCGGCATGTTACGGGTGCTCGATCCCCATTCCACGTTCTTTGATCCCAAAGCCTACACGCAGCTGCAGGAAGAACAGAGCGGCAAATATTACGGGATCGGCATGAGCATCGGTGCGCGCGCCAACAAGATTGTGGTGATCGCGCCCTTCGCCGGCACCCCTGCATATAAAGCTGGAATTCGTCCGGGCGACGTAATCGCCGCCGTCGATGGCAAGCCCACCGATAACATGACGACCGACGAAGTCGCCGACCTCGTGCGCGGTCCCCGTGGAACCAATGTGCAGATCACGATCGTCCGCGAAGGCCTCAACCAGCCCGTTCACCTCACGGTCATGCGCGCGGAGATCCCGCGTAACAGCGTCGATGTGCATTTCGCGCTCAAGCCGGGTGTTGGATATGTTCACGTCGCCATGTTTGACGAAACTACAGATACCGAACTCCAGCACGCATTAAGCGAGTTCGGAAATCTCGACGGTCTTGTGCTCGATCTTCGTCAGGATCCGGGCGGTCTCCTGAACCAGGCAGTCTCCGTGGCCAGCCAGTTCCTGCCAAAGGGAGAAGTTGTCGTCTCGCAGCACGGACGCTCGTCTCCCGAGCGCGTCTATCGAGTCGCTCAGGGAAATGGTGGTAAAGATTATCCAATTGTCGTTCTCGTCGATCGTGGAACCGCATCGGCAGCTGAGATCGTCACTGGCGCAATTCAGGACCACGACCGCGGTATCGTGGTTGGTCAAAACACCTTCGGTAAGGGATTGGTCCAGACAGTATTTCCGCTTTCCGATAGCACCGGATTGGCGCTCACGACCGCAAAGTACTACACGCCCAGCGGCCGTTTGATCCAGCGTAACTACGAAGGCATATCGCTGTACGACTACTACTACAACGTAAACGATAACAGCGCCGACAATAGTCATCGCGAGTCCAAGAAGACTGATACAGGCCGCCTCGTGTATGGGGGCGACGGAATCACGCCGGACGTCAAACTGCCCGAGCCGAAGCCAAATGCATTCCAGCAGAACCTCACGCTCCACTACATCTTCTTCGATTTCGCTCAGCAATATCTGTCGCAGCACAAGGTCACGCCTGACTGGAATGTGGACGAGCAGACGTTGCAGGCATTCCGCAATTTCCTGCAAGACAAGAGCGTGACCTATTCGCAGGCCGACTTTGACTCCAACACCGAATGGGTGAAGGCGCACATCAAGGCCGAACTGTTCACCGACGCTTTTGGTTTGGAGCAGGGGCAGGCAGCCCGCGCGGCTACCGATCCCGAAGTGATGCAGGCCGTGCAGTATCTCCCGCAGGCCAGAGCATTGCAGCAAAATGCCGAACACGTGATGCTGGAACGTGGCAAGTCCGCCGCGCTGACAAACCAGTCTCGCTAACAATATGCCCGACGACTATATTGAGGCAGTCGGCCCCACGCTGACTGCCTCTTAATCGACTTCCACACTCTAGTCCCATCTGCTAGCATTCTCCTCCCGCTTCTCTTTCTTAGCTGCAGGAGAACTCCTTGGATCGTCGCAAATTTCTGCAATCAACTTTGGTTACCGGAGCAGCTGGTGCTTTCGCGCCCGCACTCGCGCAATCGGCGTTAAGTCAGTCGGCGCCCTCGATTCCCAGCTTCGAACTCGACGAAACCACCACCACCAATCTGCAATCTGCCATGCAGTCAGGCAAACTCAGCGCTCACTCGCTCGCACAGAAGTACTTGGAGCGCATCTCTGCGATTGATAAACACGGGCCTGCGATTAACAGCATCATCGAGTTGAATCCCGACGCGCTCGCCATCGCCGATGCGCTCGATAAAGAGCGCAACGCCAAGGGCCCTCGTGGACCAATGCACGGCATTCCCGTGTTGATCAAGGACAACATCGATACCGCCGATCGCTTGGCCACCACCGCTGGATCGCGCGCGATGATCGGTGGCAAACCGCCGAAGGACGCCTTTATCGTGCAGCGCCTCCGCGACGCCGGTGCAGTGATCCTCGGCAAGACAAATCTCAGTGAATGGGCGAACATTCGCTCCAGCCATTCAACCAGCGGATGGAGTGGACGCGGCGGCCTCACCCGCAATCCCTACGCGCTCGATCGCAATCCTTGCGGATCGAGTTCCGGATCCGGCGCCGCCGTTTCCGCGAATCTTTGCGCCGTCGCGATTGGCACCGAAACCGACGGCTCCATCGTCTGTCCTTCTTCGGCGAACGGGATTGTCGGCATCAAGCCCACGGTTGGACTTGCAAGCCGCTCCGGAATTATTCCCATCTCCCACAGCCAGGACACGCCCGGACCGATGGCGCGAACTGTGAAAGACGCCGCGATTCTTTTGGGTGCATTGGCGGGTGTCGATCCCGAAGACGCTGCTACCGCCGCCAGTCGTGGCAAAACTAAGTCTGACTACGCTCGATTCCTCGACCCCGACGGATTGAAAGGCATGCGTCTCGGGATCGTGCGGAAGTATTTCGGTTTTAGCGAGAACGTCGACGACCTGATGAACACTGTGATCGATGAGATGAAGCGGGCCGGGGCCGCGATCGTCGATCCAGTTGATCTCCCCACCTTCGGCAAATTCGACGACACGGAACTGCTGGTCCTTGAATACGAACTCAAGGCCGATCTCAACACCTATCTCGCGCGACTTGGTCCTAATGCTCCAGTCCACACGTTGAAGGACGTCATTGATTTCAACGACCGCCATCACGAAGAAGAATTGAAATATTTCGGGCAGGATATTTTCCTGAAGGCGCAGGACAAGGGTCCGCTAACCGAGACTGAGTACATCGACGCTCTGGCGAAGAATCACCAGCTCTCACGCGCCGAAGGCATCGATGCTGTCATGGACCGCTTGGCACTAGATGCTCTGGTGGCGCCCACCGGCTCGCCCGCTTGGGTCACTGACCTTGTAAACGGAGATCATTCCATCGGAGGAAGCTCGAACTTTGCGGCCGTCGCCGGTTATCCGAATATCAATGTGCCTGCTGGAATGCTTTTCGGACTCCCCGTTGGGATCTCGTTTTTCGGACGAGCCTGGAGCGAGCCAACACTCATCAAGATCGCATACGGATTCGAGCAGACGATCAAAGCACGCACCCCTCCGCGCTTTCTGCCAACCCTCGATTTGAAGGTTTAAGAAGCAGGCGCCACACAATCTTTCATCGGCGTGTTTTTTTGTGAAACGTGAAACGCGAAACGACTGTTGGGACTATTCCGCTGCTTTTGAAAACGTATGTATGCCGCACTCCAGCTTCGCGCCACCCCAGCGTCCTGAACGCGGATCGGCCCCGGCATCTGGAATCTTCGTACAAGGCTCGCATCCAATACTCAAATACCCGCGATCGTATAGCTGAAGATATTCAATCTGGTTTTCGACCGTGTATCGCCACACCTGCTTCCAATCCCAGGCAGCCAGCGGACTCACCTTCAGCAATTGTTTACCGCTAGGCAGTTGATGGTTCTCCAACAGTTTCAAATTCCGCCGCGTAGGCGACTGTTCGCGCCGCAGCCCCGTGAACCATACGTCGTACGGCTCAAGCGCATTCATCAGCGGCTCAACTTTGCGCAGCTGACAGCATCGCGTGGGCTCGCTCTGATACAAAATGCCCAGCTCTGATTCCTGCTGTGGCACAGTCTTGGCGGGGAGCACATTCACCAGGTTCAGTGACCACTGCTTCGCGATGCGATCCCGGTACTCGTACGTCTCCGCGAAGTGATAGCCAGTCTCCAGGAACAGCACAGGAATCTCCGGCAAACGCTTACGCAGCAGATCCAGCACGATCATGTCTTCCGCCTGAAAGCTGCACGTTAGGCACGCAGGGCCACCGTTCTTCGCCAGCACTTCATCGATGATCTGGTCCGTCGCCAGTTCTGAACTCAGCTGAAGATCAAAGGTCATTGGAACCTCCAAGATTGCGCAAGCTGCGTGCTAACGAGGCAACGCGCTGCAAGGCCTCGCCTCTTTCGCCGGAGTTCAAGACAGTCAGGTCGAGAATTGAAACATCTTCCGATCCGTGCGCGATTTCAGCGGAAACTGTTTCGCTCGAAACTATGGCGACAAATCCATTCTTCGCTGCGAGCTTCGCCAACGAAACCAAACCGTCACCCGGATGAGTATCTTCGTTCACCGCTATCACCTGGTAACCGTCGTCAAACAGCTTCCGCTCAATCGCCTGCCCCAGCTCTTGATGTTTAACCAGGATCACTGCTGGCCGATGGCCGTTTCTAGCCTGGCGCTCGACTGCCGTCACTGGAGCATAATCCCCAGCGCTTTCCGCCAGATTTCTGCGGATCATCCCTGCAGCCACTGTCGCGTTGCTGATCGGATCGATGAGTATGAAGCTACCGGTGGTTCGATTCGATTCGTATCCGTCGAAGAACAGTGGCGCCACCGTCTGTAGCTCAACCGACGCAATGTCGTTCATCTGCAGTTGCCGGCTCGGTTCATTTCGCAGCGTTGAAATATTCACCCGGTGCAGGATTCGCAATGCCTGCGCTCGCGTGGTCCGCGTCGTGTGTTTCAGCAGAAAATTCTGCGAGAGCTGCATCGGTTGAGGATGCATCCACACGATCATCGCCTCGAAGCGCCTTGACGCTTCGGGCGCCTGATCCGGGCTCACCAGCATGTCGCCACGGCTCAAGTCGATTTCATCTTCCAATGTGAGCGTGATCGACATCGGAGAAAATGCTTCGGTAAGATCTCCATCAAAGCTCGCAATCGATTTCACTCGTGTGCGTTGCTGCGACGGAAGGGCCAGCACCTCATCGCCCGGCGCGAGCACGCCTGACGCAATCTGCCCCGCGAATCCTCGAAAGTTGGCATCCGGACGGATCACGTATTGGATTGGAAGTCGCAGTGCGCCAGAGCTCACCGGCCGGCGAATCGGCACCGTCTCCAAATGCTCCAGCAACGTGGGGCCGGTGTACCATGCCGTCCGACCGCTGCGCTGGACGATGTTGTCTCCTTCTAACGCGCTGATCGGGATCGTCTGCACGTTAGCACGCCCGAGTTGCCCAGCCAGTTCCGCGAAGGCCTGTTCCAGTTCCAAGAAGCGCGCCTCGCTGAACTGGACCAGGTCCATCTTGTTCACCGCCGCCAGCACATTCGGAATTCCCAGCAGCGATGCAATGTAAGCGTGGCGATGTGTTTGCGGCAGCAGCCCCTTGGTCGCATCGATCAGAATGATCGCCAAATCCGCCGTTGATGCGCCGGTCGCCATATTGCGCGTGTACTGCTCGTGTCCCGGCGTGTCGGCAATGATGAACTTGCGCCGCGCCGTCGTGAAGTAGCGGTAGGCAACATCGATGGTGATTCCCTGCTCGCGCTCGGCACGCAGTCCGTCCGTGAGCAGCGAAAAATCAATTGGACCCGTAGAGCGATTGATGCGGCTCTTCTTCACCGACGCCAGTTGATCTTCATAGACCGACTTCGAATCATGCAGCAGCCGTCCGATCAGCGTTGATTTCCCGTCATCGACACTGCCCGCGGTCGTGAAGCGCAGTAGCTCAGCCTGCAAATTCTGTTGCAGCAGTTCGGTATGTACGTTCGATTCTGCGAAGGCAGTGCTCATCAGAAATAGCCCTCGCGCTTCTTCAGTTCCATCGAGCCTTCCTCGTCGTGATCGATGGCGCGATTCTCCCGCTCCGAGCGCCGGAACTGAATCATCTCCTCAATGATTTTCGGCACAGTGTCTGCATGCGATCGGATCGCCCCTGTACACGGCACGCATCCCAGCGAGCGCATGCGGATCTTCATACGGTGCGTCTTCTCCCCGTCCAGCAACTGGTCCTTGCTGTAGATCACGACAATCGATTCGCCGCGAATCACCACATCCCGTTCCTGCGCAAAGTAGAGCGGCACGATTGGAATATTCTCCAGGTGGATGTAGAGCCAAACGTCCAGTTCAGTCCAGTTGGAGAGCGGAAACACGCGGATGCTCTCGCCTTTGTCAATCCGCGAATTGAAGATGTTCCACAGCTCCGGACGTTGATTCTTCGGATCCCATTGCCCCGAACCATCGCGAAACGAATAGATTCGCTCCTTTGCGCGCGACTTCTCTTCATCTCGGCGCGCCCCGCCAAAAGCCGCGTCGAATCCACCTTCCGTCAGCGCGTCCAGCAGCGACTTCGTTTTCAGCAGCCCGCAACACTTCTGCGTACCCAAAGCAAACGGATTCGCACCCTGCTCCAGTGCCTCACGATTCTGATGAACGATCAGTTCGGCCCCGATCTCGCGCGCATAGCGGTCACGAAATTCGATCATCTCGGGAAACTTGTAACTGGTATCGATGTGCAGCAGCGGGAACGGAAACTTGCCTGGGAAGAAGGCCTTTTGCGCCAGTCGCAGCATGACCGACGAGTCCTTCCCGATGGAATACAGCATGACTGGCCGCGCGAATTCAGCTGCCGCTTCACGCAGTATGTAAATGCTCTCTGCCTCTAACGTACGCAAATGGCTGAGCCGCCGTTCGTAACTCTCCGCTATCGTTCCCTGCAGAGGAAGCGCATCGGGAACGTCACGAAAACCTAATTCCGAAGAAGTCGCCATCGGTCCTTTCGCACGCAAAAAAAATCCACCAACCGGTAGTTCCGGCGGTGGCGTTTGCTTGATCTAAGCTTGTTTTGAGCTTTAGCGCATCATCGCATCCGTCCGGAAGACAGTCCTGTGGCCGCCTTACAACAACAGCATGGACGGTTTCCGCAACAGTAGCTCATTTCCCTGACTATACGTGAATCTTCGATTCAAGGACAATCGGTGTTTGAGATTGGTCCTATCGCGAATCTTGATGCGGGACGATCTCTGAGTTAGGCGATAGAAAAGCGAAATCGATTCACCGGTTCAAGCATCGTAAACACGTCTTCTGGCTTTCTGTTCAGCTTTTTACGGGAGCGGGCATCTTTCGCCTTCGCTCTGAAATCCAACGAAACGCGCCAGTACATCTGGCTGTCGGGCACGGCTGTGTCGGTGCGGGAGAGTGTGCATGAAGGCCATCCTATTCGTCGACGATCACGAGGTGTTGGCTCGCCTGAGTTGCGAGATTCTCGAAATGCAGGGTTACCGGGCCGTATCCGCCTATAACGGCCACGATGCGCTTGAGAAGTTCGAGAAGGAGCGCTTCGACCTGTTGGTCACCGACTTCCGCATGGATGGCATGAATGGTCTGGAACTCGCGCGCAAGGTGCACGGCAAATACCCGGACGTCCCGGTGATTATCGTGACCGGCTACGGACCAATCGAAACAGGTGCTGACGCTAGCACCTGCCTTTCCAAAGAAGATCTCTTCCCCGGACTTCTGGAACAGATCCGGTACTATCTCGATCAGGCGGAGCACACGCCCACCGAGCTAACCGGAGCCCCACGACCGAATTAAGTCAGCAGCGTCCAGCCACCATCGGCACACATTTCTCACCTGATAAACTGGCGCCAATGCGGCGCCTCATCATTAATGCCGATGACTTTGGACTCACCGAGGGCGTGAATCGCGCCATTCTCGAAGGTCATCGACGTGGAGTGATTACCTCCACCACGCTCATGGCGAACGGCAACCGGTTCGCCTCTGCCGCCCGATCTGCGCACTCTGCCCCTGAATTAAGCATTGGATGTCACGTGGTGCTGGTCGATGGCGAGCCTCTGCTGCCTGAGGGACAAGTTCGCTCTCTTCTTGCGGAAAACAGCAACGGCACCGCTCGCTTACGCAACGGATTTCTTGAATTAGCCCGCGACAATTTCCGGCACAGAATTCAGCCCGGTGAAGTCGAAGCTGAAGCCGCTGCCCAGATTCGCACTCTGCAATCTGCTGGAATCAGTGTCTCTCACGTCGACACCCACAAACACGCCCATATGCTGCCTTCAATCTGCAACGCGGTGCTCCGGGCAGCACGTGCCTGTGGCGTAAAGGCCGTGCGCAATCCCTTTGTTCCACTCAAGCCGCTGGCCTTCGCGCATTTGCTCCGCCGCCCCAAGCTCTGGACGCGTTACACCGAGATCAAACTTTTGCGACGCTATGAGTCCCAGTTCCACGAGATGGTCACCAGCGAAGGCATGGTGACAACCGACGGGAGCTTCGGCGTACTTGTCACCGGCGCGCTAGATGAAAGTCTTTTTGAAGCGATCATCGGTTCGATTCCCGAGGGCACGTGGGAATTCGTCTGCCATCCCGGCTACAACGATGCTGAACTGGATGGCCTGCGCACCCGATTGCGCTCCTCCCGTGAGAAAGAATTGGCCGTATTAACGTCTGACCGCGCACGCGACTTGCTCACGAAGCACGGCATCGAGTTGATCTCGTATCATCAACTGACCGCTTGAGTGACTTTCAGCGTGCATCGTCGTCCTTGCAATTGAATCGAATAGTGGTCCGGCTACAACTTTGAGGGCTCCATGAAGATTGGGATCACCTGCTATCCCACCTACGGCGGCAGCGGTGTCGTGGCAACGGAATTGGGCATCGAACTGGCGCAGCGCGGCCACGAAATTCATTTCATAACCTACTCTCAGCCGTTTCGGCTTCGCGAACCGCAGCCCAATATCAATTTCCACGAAGTCGAGGTCTCTTCTTATCCTCTCTTCGAGTATCCACCGTACGATCTTGCGCTCGCGACCCGCATGGCCGAAGTCGCTGAGATCTATTCGTTGGACTTACTTCACGTTCACTACGCCATTCCGCATTCGGTGAGTGCTTTGCTTGCCAAGCAGATGCTCGCCAGTTCGCGCAAGCCGCACAAGCTGCCGTTCGTCACTACGCTCCACGGCACTGACATCACTCTCGTGGGGCTGGATCGCTCCTATCTGCCGATTACTCGCTTCTCCATCGAACAGAGCGACGGTGTAACGGCAATCTCCAACTATCTTCGCGACCGCACCTATAAAGAGTTCAACGTTCGCAACGAGATTGACGTCATCTATAACTTCGTAAACTGTGATGTCTACCGCCGTACGCCCGAGGTCATGGCAAGACGCTCCGAATTTGCTTCTGACGACGAGCGACTGCTGGTGCACCTGTCGAACTTCCGTCCGGTAAAGCGCATCTGCGATGTAATCGAAATATTCGACCGCGTGCAGAAAACAGTTCCCGCCAAACTCCTTCTAATCGGCGATGGTCCTGACCGTTCCCGGGCCGAGTGGCTCGCGATGGACAAAGGCATTCACGAGCGCGTCATCTTCCTGGGCAAACAGGACTTGGTACACGAGAAACTCGCTCTCGCCGACGTGATGCTCCTGCCCAGTGAACTCGAATCCTTCGGATTGGCGGCCCTCGAAGCCATGGCCTGCGAAGTCGTTCCTATCGCGACTCGTGTAGGAGGCGTGCCCGAGGTTATCGAGCACGGCGTATCCGGCTATATGGCCGATGTCGGCGACGTCGGCACCATGGCGCGATTTGCAACCGAGCTGCTGTCCGATTCAGCCCTTCTGAAACAGATGGGCGAGCAGGCGCGCAACGCAGCGCAGGGCCCACTTCTGCGCCAGCAAAATCATTCCCATTTACGAGGAGTTCTACCGCAAGGTATTAGAGCGCGCGTCCTGAAGTGCCGCCGCGAAGTCCTGCGCTGCTTCGGCTGATTGCAGCGGAATTTGCAACTGAACTGCCGTGCCGCCACTCGGGCGGTTGCTGATAATCATCCGCGCATCATCCCCATACAGTACGCGCAGTCTCTCCGCAACATTCGCCATCCCAATCCCAGTCCCGCCCATTCCGGTGGGCTTTTCAAGAATCCCGTCCGCCATGCCCACCCCATCGTCTTCCACTTCTATGATCAGCCGCTTGTGACGCACGGCGCTTTTCAACAGGATTGCGCCGCCTTCGATCTTTGGGCTCAATCCATGCTTGATCGAATTCTCGACGAGCGGCTGCAGCAGCATGCTCGGCACCATCATGTCTAAGGAGAGCGGGTCGAGTTCTTTGATGACCTTGAGTTTGTCGTGTCCGAAGCGTACGACTTCGATATCCAGGTAATCGTCGATAAACTGAATCTCTTCGTTCAGCGGAACAAACGCGTCCGTCTTCCGCAGGAGTCGCCGCAAAATATTCGCCAGCTTTACGATGAGTTCGCGCGCGGTATCCGGATCAAAACGCACCAGCGACGAAACCGAGTTCAGCGTGTTGAACAGGAAATGCGGATTAATCTGGCTCTGCAGCGCCTCCATGCGCGCCTGCATCAAGAGTCGCTCCTGCTGTTCCAGCTTCAGTTCGATACGTGTGTTGTTCCAGATCTTCAGCGGAATGCCGATGCACATCAGCACCGTCGCGAAGATCGCGATCGTGATCCAAATGTTCGAACTGTCTACCGCAAAGATGTACGAGTGAAACCAGCGCGAACGCGCCAATTCCATTCGCAGGAACTCCAGTCCGATGATGACCAGGAAAAAACTTATCTGCCAGTCGATCTTCGGGCGTGGGAGTACTTTGCGTACCCACCGATATAAGCTCAAATCGACAAACGGCGAGAACGACCAGATCATCTCGCGCTCGGTCGCTGCATCGCGCAACGTTCCCGCAATTAGTCCGCACAGCACATTGAGCGGCAGGCTCAACAGTTCGCCATGAATGGCTGCCGGAACCGCGATCAGGATGCCGCCCAGCGCTCCCGCGAATCGCCCACCAATCACGCCGATCAGCATCACCGCCTCGAACGACAAATCAGCTGCGATGAATCTTGGCGTAACTACACGCACTACAATGCCGAGAGCAAAAGGAATCGCTATCCAGATTGTGAGATAGATTTTCTGTTTGAGAGTGCGCTCTTCACGGTATAGGAGGGACTGGAATTCCCGTGACCTTGCCAAGGTACTGGCGACAGCTGCGGCGACGCCGAGCTTCACCAGTAGCGAAATCAGGACCAGTCTATCCATATTGAGAAACGGCCGGCGCTTGCTGAATCGTACTGTAGCACGTGTGCTATCAGCGTTTCAGGCAACTAACTGTACAACTCAGCCCGCCAGTTGGGACGCAATCTGATCCAGCACTGGGGCCACGCGCGCAGCGTCAGGAACTCCGCCTTGAGCTAGATCTTTCGATCCTCCGCCTCGTCCGCCGACAGCTGGCCATTGCGTCCTTCATCAGAGCCGAAACATCCGCTTCCACGTCGGCAGAGCGCGCAAACACGACTGCAGCAGGGGATGCAGTCGAGCCCAGCAGCACCAGCATTCCCGGAAATTTCGTAAGCTTCTGCGCGAGCAATTTGATGAACGTCAGATCCCGATCCGCGAACACCTGTTGCACCACCTTGAATTTCCCGACAACCCGTGCACTAGCGTTGAATTCAGCAGCCCGCAATTCAGCAATTTCTTCCAGCAACGCATGCTGCCGCTTTTGCGACGCCTTTACTTCATCCAGCGTCTTCTTGATCTGCTGCGGAACATCGTAAATATGTCCTGAGAACAGGCCCGCCGCTTCCGTCAGTGTGGCGTAATCTCGTCGCGCGATTCGCAGTGCTCGGTCACCACACACGAACTCCACGCGAATTCCCTGCTTCACATTCTCTGTTTTGCGAATCAGGACCGTGCCAATCTGGCTGGTCTGAGTGACGTGCGTTCCGCCACATGCGCATAGATCGAAATCCCTGATCTCGACCAGCCGCATTTCATCTTTCTGCAAGTCGGGCAGTTTCCGCAGTCCGAGTGAGCGCGCCTCTTCGATGCTGACGAAGCGAACGCCAACCGGGCGGTTCTCAAACACAATCTGATTTGCGCGCGCCTCTGCCCGAACAATCTGGTCATTGCCCAGCGCTTTCGCGGACGAGATCGATCGTGCACGTCTCGTCTCCCATGTGGAACGAAACCGTCGGCATCTCGAACAACTCGATGAACGACGCCGACAGCACGTGCTGACCGGAATGCTGCTGCATATGATCGCGTCGCCGTTCAGCATCAATCGTGCCGCTAACCTTTTGACCCGGCGCGAGCGCGCTCGCAGGCGCTTCCATGTAGTGCAAGATCTTGCCGCTCTCATCCTCCGTGACTTCCATGACTCGGAGCGCGCTTCCATTCGCGCTGAGCACACCTGTGTCAAACACCTGGCCGCCGCTGGTTGGATAAAAAGCCGTGCGGTCCAGCACGACGGCGGTACGCTCACCGGGAATCACCTCGGCGACTTCTGCGTCGAAGTCATACAGAAACGAATCCGTGTAATAGAGCCTTTCGGTCATGATGAGGCGAGCCTAATACGGCCCGATAATCCCTCCGATGTGTCTCGCTTTCGGCGCAGGAGTTTTCTGCACACGCCGGTTCGCATACTCCGCGATCACGTCGATGTATTTCAGTCCGGAGCCGGTATTGAAGAGCACCACCTTGTCTTCCGGCTTCAGAAAACCAATCGCGAGCAGCTTCCGATAAGCCACCAGCGATGCCGCCCCTTCCGGCGCGGCGAAAATTCCTTCACGGCTTGCCCAATCATGAAACGCTTCCATGATCTCGTCATCCGTCGCTTCAATCGCCGCTCCGCCGCTCTTCTTCAGAATGTCGAGAATGATGTAGTCGCCGTACGCTTTGGGCACGCGCAACCCGGCAGCGAGCGTCTGCGCATTCTGCCACATCTCCGAGACCTGCTTGTGATCTTGCCACGCTTTCGGAATCGGTGCGCAGCCGGCGGCTTGCACTGCGATCATCTTCGGACGCTTGCTGCCGATCCAGCCCAACTGCTCCATCTCATCGAACGCTTTCCACATTCCAATCAGGCCCACGCCGCCGCCAGTCGGATAAACCACCGCGTCCGGCAACTCCCAACCCATCTGCTCGGCAATTTCGTACCCCATGGTCTTCTTGCCTTCCACGCGAAACGGCTCTTTCAGCGTGGAGATATCGAACCAACCATCCGCCTGCTTGCGCTCATTCACCATGCGCGCGCAATCGCTGATCAGGCCATCCACGAGCGTGACCTTCGCGCCGTAAGACTGGCACTCAACCAGGTTCGCTTGCGGAACATCTTTGGGCATGAAGATGTGCGCTTCAATTCCTGCCGCGGCGGAATATGCAGCCAATGCGCTCGCCGCATTCCCAGCCGAAGGCACCGCCACTTTTTTGATCCCATATGCCTTCGCCATGGTCACGGCCATGCATAGGCCGCGCGCCTTGAACGATCCCGTCGGATTCAGTCCCTCGTCCTTGATCCACACATTCGTATCGTGACGGCTCGCGAGCATCGGCGTGAACCCTTCGCCTAGCGTTATCGGTTCGGCGTCGGGAAGGACCGCTGCGTATCGCCACATCGTTGCCGGACCACGCGCTATCGAATCCCGCGAAGCCTTCTCCCGGATTTTTTGGAGATCGTAACGGACGTAGAGCGACCCGCCGTCTTTAGGACAAACCGTCTGAGGCTTTTCCGGAGAAAGGCGCTCTCCGCACTTCGAGCATTCAAAATAAGAGATGGAAGGCATCGGACAGAAAAGTTTATCAGGAGAGGAATGACCGCTGCAGGACAGACAATCCCGTCTGTCCCGAGTTTAGTAAAGGAGCGCTTGCCGACTAGTACGAGACCGGCCTCTTGCTCATCTTCGATTCGTCCAGGACCAACGGACGTTGCAGTACCATCTGCACTGCAGTGCCCTCCGGCAGCATGACGTCAGGCCCGCGCGTCACCAGCGTCGCAATCAATCCAGCCGCCGCGCCTACACCGCCCCCGATCGCCGCATCTTTTATGCTCTGTCCAGCGAGTCCACCAATTCCCGCACCGGCGCCGGCAGTTTTTGCGATCGTTCCCGCATCCTTGCCCGTATCAGGATTCTGCTGAACCGTGCCCTCTTCACCTTTTACGTTCTGGCTTTCCGATCCCGGCATGTTGTGCACTGATCCCGGCAGAATCGCGGTATATCCGTTTGGGAAAATCAGACTGGTGAAGTGCATCAGGATTTCGGCGCGGCCCTTCACTCGCCCCGGTCGCTTCACTTCAGAGATGCGTCCCTGCACGTATGTGCCGGTCGGAATCATGATGCGATCATTCAGCACCACGGGAAACACCGTCTCGGCGTATACGGCGTCGCCAGGTTTCGCGCTCTTGGTCGAGATCGCCTGCCGCAGCTTCAACGGAATCTGCGTGCCCGCGGGTATTTCCATCGCTCGAACGCTGGTGTGTTCGCCGGTCGTGAGTGCCGGAGCTGGATCTTGTTTGCCGCCCGAAGCGACTGGTTGTTGTGCGAAGACTGAGCTGCTGCTGATAAAGATAAGAGCGAAGACTGCAACTAGAACGCGGATCATCCAGACCTCCCTGCTTCTGTCTGATGCAAGGTGATGGGTGCAGTATAGAACCCCGGAGGCCCGTAGAACTCTCGGCAGCGCAGATTTCAATAAATCAGAAATTTCTTCCGGATCTGCTCAAATGCCTGTATTTCGTCCAACATCTCTGCGTTGACTCGCCGCGGATCTTCGCCCGCCACTAACTCATTGAAGGCAGCCTGGTTCCCAAATAGCTCCAACATTTTGTTGGCTTCCCATTTAGCCGGATAAAGCGTGTGCAGTGCTGCGGCAATTTCCATTCCCATCTCCGGCGCATCCAGCACATTCCGGTCGAGCACGATAATGTTCACGCCTCCGCACAACTGGTTAACATAGTCGCTGGAATTAGGAGTAAAACTCACCGGAACGAAGCGCACTCCCGCAATTCCGCGATTATTCAGGAACGCCGCGAGTTCCTGCGACTTGATCCAGGGTGCACCCACAACCTCGAACGGCGTATCTGTTCCGCGCCCAACCGAAAGATTGGTTCCTTCAATCAATCCCACGCCGGGATAGAGCGTAGCTTCATTCAAGCTCCGCATATTCGGCGAACCGTTGATCCACATCAATCCAGTGGAATCGAACCAATCCCCTCGATACCAGCCGCGCATCGGGATCACCGTCAGCCGCGCATTGATGTGGCGCTCAGAATTGAACAGCTTAGCCAATTCTCCAACCGTCATCCCATGACGGACCGGCAGGGAGTGATAGTTCGTGAAACTCTCATGCCCCGGATCGGAGATCGGCCCTTGCACGTATGCTCCCGTGATCGGATTCGGCCGGTCGAGCACGATCAACTCCACATCATTCGCCGCTGCTGCCTCAAGGAAGTATCCCAATGTTGTTTCATAGGTCCAGTACCGAACGCCAACATCCTGTATGTCGAAGACAATCGCATCCAGCTTTTTGACGATGTCCGCCGCTGGGCGGCGCTTCGCGTCCGTGCCGCCGTAAACGCTGTACACGGGGATTCCGGTCGCGGCATCTTTCGTATTGCCGACGTTCAGCGTATCCAGCGTCCCGGCTACTCCATGTTCGGGGCTGAAAATCGCTGTCAGTTCCACGTCAGGCACGTGCGCCAGAACATCGATCGTGCGACGCCCTAGCGAATCCATGCCTGTCTGGTTAGTCAGCAGCCCTATGTGGTGCTTCCCTTTCAGCTGCTTGAAATTGTCGTCCTCGAGAACGTCGATTCCGGTCTTCACCACACCATTCCGAACCGCGATGCGCCTCGCTGCAGTCGCAGCTTCGTTGTAGCCGGTTATCTGCTGCATGCGTAGCTTGTCTTGCCCGTCCGGAGTTAACTCCAGTGCCGCCGTAACTGCTGTCGCTACGCGCGATCGCAACGAGACAACGCTTCCCTTGCCGCGCGGATGTACTGCGTTGCTCAGAATGATGACGTATGTGTTCGTCGTTGGATCGATCCACAACGACGTGCCTGTGAATCCCGTGTGCCCATACGACCCCACCGGCAGGAACTCGCCGCGGTTACTGGAAAATGGCGAATCGATATCCCAACCAATGCCGCGCACCACCGTGTCATTCGGCGGCTGCTGCGGCGTGGTCATCTTCTCAACACTGAGTGGCGAAAGAATGGGTCCACCGCCATTCAACATTGCTTTCGCAAACTTGGCAGCGTCATCCGCCGTAGAAAACACGCCGGCGTGTCCCGCAACTCCACCCATGCGTCGCGCCGTAGGATCGTGCACTACGCCCCTCAACATCACGCCATGGTCGTCGTACTCCGTCGATTCGATCCGCTCCCGCCAATATGCCGGTGGATTGAAACGGGTCCAACTCATCCCCAGCGGTTCAAAAATGTTCTTGGCCGCGTATTCGTCCAGCGGCTGTCCGGAAACGCGATGGATCAGCTCGCCCAGCACGATGTAGTTAATGTCGCTGTACAGAAAACGTGAGCCCGGCGGGAATGCTGGCGGCGTCTCCATCGCCATGCGCAGGGCCGTTTCATTGCCTTCCCACTTCGCTTTCAGATCGAGATCTTCCGGCAGTCCCGAGTAATGAATCAGCAACTGGCGCACCGTGATGTCCTGCTTCCCGTTCTGCGCAAATTCTGGAATGTACTTCGCAACTGGATCGTTGAGTCGCACCTGTCCTGCCTGCACCAACTGCATGATCCCGGTCGCGGTCACCATGGGCTTGGTGAGCGAAGCCATGTCAAAAATCGTGTCCATGGTCATCGGCTCGCGCTGCGGCTCCAGGCTCCGATAGCCGAAAGCCTTGCGATAAACCGTCTCGCCATTGTGTCCTACGACAACCACCACGCCCGGCGGATTCTGTTCCTGAACCGCTTTTTCCAGAATGGCGTCAACGGCTGCGAAGCGATTCACGGTCGCCGTGCCGCCAACGGCCTCGGTGGCCTGCGCTCCGCAAGTCGCAGCGAACGCGATGAACGAAATGAAGAGTAGGGCTAACGCCCTCCAACTGAATTGCATTCTCGATTTGCCTGAGCATGGCAGACTTGCTGCCTGCACCACCAGCATAGCCCGCCCCGCGCCATTGAAAGCATTCCTCTCAGGCGGAGTGCATACTTCGGTAACAGCTGCCACTTTGCATTCATCGTGGAAGGTGTTCTCCTATAGCAACTGAGTTGATCAAGATTTCACCGAATCCCTTAATGACCGAATCTCCCGAAGAACTCCTGCGCACCGACTTGAACGGGCAAGACCGCCGCTTCGGCGAAGCGTTCGCCGTCATAAAGCACGGCATTGCGGACCGTGCTTTCCCCGGCGCGTCTGTCGCCGTCGTGCACTCCGGTGTCCTCGTCGCGCTTCAGGGATTCGGCCGCTTCACCTACGAATCGAGCTCCCCGCGCGCTGCATACGACACCATCTACGATCTCGCTTCGCTCACTAAGGTCGTATCCACGACAGCCATGGCGATGATTCTCTACGATCGCGGGCTCCTGCATCTCGACGCTTCCGTGATCGAGTTGCTTCCCGCAGTTCGCGAGCCGACGACGAACGCCGTTCCGAAGTAACCGTTCGCATGTTGCTGACGCACACCTCGGGCCTACCCGCGTATGAACGACTGTTCCTGCGTTTCGTGACTCGCGACAAACTGCTCGCGGCGGCGATGAAGCTCTCCCTCGTAAATGAACCCGGCAGCGTCACTGAATACAGCGATGTAGGTTTCATTTTGCTCGGGGAGATCACTGGCTCGCCTCGCAGATGCAAGTCTGGATTCATTCGTTCAACGTGAATTATTTCAACCGCTTCAAATGCTCGAAACTACCTTCCGTCCACAAGCGAGCCTGCTCTCGCGAATTGCGCCTACAGAAATCGATCGTGACTTTCGCAATGGAATCGTGAAAGGTGGCGTAAATGACGAGAATGCCTGGGTGCTCGGCGGAGTCGCCGGACATGCCGGTCTGTTTGCCCCCGCCATTGACCTCGCTCGCTTCTCGCAATGCATGCTGGCCGGCGGCTGCAGTCTGATCAGGCGCGACACCATTGAGCTATTCACAACCCAGGATCGCACTTTCCCCGGCAGCACGCGCTTCGGCCTCGGATGGGACAAGCCGACACCTCCGTCACAGGCAGGCCAGTATTTTTCCTCGCGATCGTTCGGCCATCTCGGATTCACCGGAACCTCTCTCTGGATTGATCCCGAGAAGCAACTCGCCGTCATTCTCTTGACCAACCGCACATGGTCGGACCGCAGTTCACAAATAATCAAAGAAGTCCGCCCCAAGTTTCACGACGCCGTCGTTGAAGCGATCGAATCGAGGGCCAGCCGATGAAATCGCGGACACTCAAAGCCGAGCTCTCGAAGCTTGCAACGGAGCAACAAAATCCCAGCACGCTGAACCTGGACACCATGAGCGCTTTCGAGATCGCTCACGCTATCAACCGTGAAGACCAGAACGTGCCGAAAGCCGTTGAAAAGCAGTTGCCCCAGATCGCAAAAGCCATCGATCTCGTTTCCGAGTCGCTCGGCAAAGGTGGTCGCCTGATCTACGTAGGCGCCGGAACCAGTGGCCGCCTGGGCGCGCTCGATGCCTCCGAGATTCCTCCCACTTTCGGCATCAGCCCTAAACTGATTCAGCATGTCATTGCCGGTGGCGACAAAGCATTGCATTCGGCAGTCGAAAACGAGGAAGACTCGCTCAATCTGGGCAAAAAAGACATCGCCCGCCGCAAGCCCGGCAAGAAAGATATTGTCATCGGGATCGCCGCCAGTGGTCGCACTCCCTATACGCTGGCCGCGCTGAAAGTATGCGAAGAAGAAGGGCGCTAAGACCGTTGCTCTCGTTTGCAACCGGAATTCCCCCCTGGAACATGCCGCCGACCTCGCGATCGTGATCGATGTCGGCCCCGAAGTGCTCTCCGGATCGACGCGCATGAAAGCGGGCACAGCCCAGAAGCTCGTCCTCAATATGATCAGCACCGGTGCGATGGTGCGTCTCGGTCATGTCTACGGCAACCTGATGGTGAACGTTACCCCGCGTAACCACAAACTACGCGAGCGTGGCGTGACCATCCTTGAAAAGTCCGCTGGCGTAACCCACAAGGAAGCCGCAAAAGCTCTCAAGGCCGCCGGAGGAAAAGTTCCCATAGCGCTGGTCATGTTGAAGACATCGTCCTCTAAGGACCAGGCCAGGAAGAGCCTTAAAGCCGCAGATGGACAGGTGCGCAGGGCCATTGAGTTAATCACCGCTTCCCGCACTTAGATTTTTTGGTTCATTGCACCTCGGTTTCGAATCTTGGTGTCGTTTTTCCGTACAATGAGAATTCAGCTCTTATAGGTGGTCTTGGTTGAATGGATAAGTTTGTGATTCGCGGTGGCAGTCCACTGCTTGGAACCGTCCGCATCAGCGGAGCGAAAAACGCGGCTCTACCCGCAATGGCTGCGGCCCTGCTCACCGAAGAACCGGTCATCCTCGAAAATATTCCGCAGGTTCGCGACATCGAAACCGAACGCAGACTCCTTGGTCGCCATGGGCGCCGAGGTCGAACTCGGATATGGCCGCGCGCAACACCGCACCACCATCAACTGCCGCAGTCTGAATACGCCCGAAGCCTCTTACGAACTCGTGAAAACCATGCGCGCCTCCACGTTGGTGCTTGGCCCGCTCGTGGCAAAGTTCGGCCACGCCCGCGTTTCTCTTCCTGGTGGCTGCGCAATTGGCGCGCGTCCCATCGACTTCCACCTAAAGGTCCTTGAAAAGCTCGGCGCGAAAATCACCCAGGAACATGGATACGTCGAAGCCCGAGCTGATCGCCTCAAAGGCGGCCACATCGTCTTCGACAAGATCACAGTAACCGGAACGGAAGATCTGCTCATGGCCGCAGCGCTCGCCGATGGCGAATCCCTCATGGAGAACTGCGCGCGCGAGCCTGAAGTACAAGATCTCGCCGATCTGCTAATCAAGATGGGCGCGAAGATTGAGGGCGCTGGAACCTCCACCATCAAAGTGAAGGGGGTGTCCAAGCTGCACGGAGCGAAGCACCGCATTATTCCTGACCGCATCGAAGCCGGAACGTTCATCATCGCGGGCGCAATCTCGGGCGGCGACCTGATGGTCACCAACTGCGATCCCAACCACCTCACGTCTCTTCTCAACAAGCTGGAAGAAGTCGGGGTGAAAGTCACTCGCAATGGCGAGTCCGTGCGCGTGCTCAGCCTCGGCGGATTGAAAGCCGCCGACGTCGTGACGGAGGAATATCCTGGCTTCCCCACCGATATGCAGGCGCAGTACATGGCGCTGGCTACGCAGGCCGAAGGCAGCTCCGTCGTCACCGAAAACATTTTCGAGAATCGCTTCATGCACGCGCAGGAACTCGTGCGCATGGGCGCCAACGTCAAGATCGAAGGACGTCGCGCGATTGTGCGTGGCCGGACTCCTCTCAGTGGTGCAGCTGTCCTCGCTTCCGATCTCCGCGCATCTGCTTCTCTCGTATTAGCTGCTCTCGTCGCCGAGGGCGAAACCATCATCGACCGCGTCTATCACATCGATCGTGGCTATGAACGCATCGAAGAAAAGCTGCGTGGCGTAGGAGCTGAAATCCGTCGCATCGGTGAGCTCCTTCCCCGAAAAGTACACGTTCCGGCCCATGCTTAACGGCAACGGTGACCCCTGTCACTGACTTAAGTTCCCCCCAGCGATAACTTCATCGTGGATGAAAAAACGTTTCGTTTGTCTCTCACGAGGAGGCATTATGAAGACGACCGTCCGGCCAGTTCACGACCCGAATTTCTGGGCTCCCTTTGCACTCGTTCTTTTCGGGGTAATGAGCATTCTGCTCATCGTCCTGCTTTTATCTACCGTGCGCTAAGAGTGCCTGCCGCGCGTAGAGATTCGTGCAAGGATACGCAGAGGCTTCGCTGTGTCCTGCAACTCAGTCGGGAACCGCGCGAGTTCCTCCTTGAAGTTTTGAGAGTTTTTGTGCGAAAGTTATCGCGACAAATATCCAGTACTTATTGTCATGATTTCACGCGGATGCTCCGCCGCAAGGAGTAACTTCCGCGCGTATTCGCCAGTGCGCTGACAGCGAAATCTCGAGGCAAGCTCGGCTGCACAGCTGATAGGGAAAGAGGCAAGTCAATATATGAACAGCACTGAAATTATCCGAGGCGCCTGCGGTCCCATTTTTAACCGGATTGGCTTGTCGATTTTACTTCTCGCGCTGACCTGTTCAGCGCTGACCTCCTTCGCAGTCGCACAAGCAGAAGATAAGCAGTCGGGTGCCGCCGTCTGCACACTCGATGATGGCAAACAGATCAGCGCTCGCTACACACCAGTGCCCGCCACCCGCGCGGGTTTACCGCAAGATAAAGTCTGGGCCCCCGGAGGTTCCGCGCTCACGCTCTTCACTGAAAGCACTCTGATGCTCGGCAATACACCAATCAGCGTCGGCGCATATACGATGTACCTGGTTCCGGGCAAAAAAGACTGGACTCTAATCGTCAGCAAGAACGTGAACGTGGATCAGGCCTACGACCAGCAGCAGGATCTGGCACGCGCGACCATGTCGGTCGGCACATTGGGTGGGCAGGTGCCCGAACTGCGAGTCACATTCGGGCACACCGGTCCCAAGAAATGCGAATTGAACGTTGACTTCGGGAAGACCAAAGCCTGGGTTGAGTTCAGCGCTATTTAGCCGCTACTTCGGCCGGCATCGCCTTCGCCAGATCTTTCCACGTCACCAGGATGAATCCCTGGTCCTTCAGGAATTTCTGGAACTCCGGATTGCTCACCAGATCTAAATCATTCTGTCGCCACTGCGCTCCCCAATCCGCGTGATCTGACGTCGCACCCTGAATCTCTGCATCATCGTGTGCGAGATGCACAATCAATTCATAGGTCCCCGCCGGCAACGGAGCCAGCATCTTCTTGTACGCGTCCAGCCATTGCGATTGCGGAACGCCGGGCATCATCTGCAGAATGCGATCCACCAGCACCGACCCCTGAGTGATCTTCGCAGTGTTGAAGTTTCCGTCGATACCAATAGGAGTTGTGCTTCCCGCTTCAACGCCTCTTCCTGTCTTCGGCTCGAGCAGCACCGGAAGTTTGTAGTGATTGCCCAACCCCACATAGACCGCAAGCAGATCCTGCGTACTTGCGATCGTGCCCATGTGCGGATCGAGATGCGTAAGCCGAATTCCTGCTGCCTGCGCCTTATCGATCTGCGCGCGCGCTTCGGTCTCCACGTCGTTCATCTTGGCATGTGTGTCGACGTATTCAGTCAGCAGTGGCAGATAACCCACATCGTCGAGCAGACTCGAACCTTTCGGCTGCCCCGAAACCGGCCGCCACCGATACGTAGTCCAGTCCGCGTTGAGCGTGATATGTATGCCGAGGTCTGCCTTCGGATGCGCCTTCGCCCACTCGGCAACTTCCGGGAACCACGGGCATGGCACCATGATGCTGGCCGAGTTCACCCAGCCTTTTTCGAGCGCTTCTTCGATTGCACTGTTGACAGTGTGCATCATGCCGAAATCGTCGGCATGGATCACCAACAGGCGCGAATTCGCAGGATATCCAAGACGCTCAGCTACCGTTTTAGTCGATTGCGCGATAAGAGCAGAAGTCAGGAAGAGTACGGCGAGCAGGATCGAAGTGAAACGTTTCAATGCTGGCCTCCAGCCACAATAATGGCGAGAGAAGCATCTCAGGTTTCACTGCGAGAATGCAAATCAAGGCGGAAGGCGGCCCATTTAAGCGTTCCGTTCGCTTGAGTTGGACTTTTTCTGGACTGACAATCTCGTGCCCCGCACCCAGCTCCGCCCGCAGATTCACCGCTGGCTCGCTTCGCCCGCCGCCACCTTGCGATTGAACTCCGCGGACTTGTTCCGTGGCACGCTCAGCGACTTCCAACCCGTGCTCTGCAACTGCTTCGCGAGAAACACAATCTGCCCGACGTGATACGAGTAGTGCGCCACCTGCCGGTTGACGGCCTGCATCACTGAATGCGGTTCGCCCCGAATTGTCACGCGCCGCTCCAGATCAGCATCCGTAAGCGGAGTCAGCGCAGAGAACAGGCACCCCCAGCCGTCCTCCCAGCACTTCATCAACGCCTCACGAGATACAGCGGGATCGACAAACTCGCAGTCACGATTGCGATCCGGCTTCTCACCGTCGCTGGTAAGGAAGTCCGTCCAGCGCGAACGCATATTACCTGCGATGTGCTTCACGGTTATCGCGACAGAATTCATCTCCGGATCGAGCGCAGCGAAAAGCTGCTCGTCCGTGAGTTGCGCCATGGCGCCTTCGCCCAACTTCTTGTAATAGCGGAAAAGCGCGACGGAATCCTCAATGTAGGAGGTACTGAACTGGTGGGCCATCCAGAAATTCTACAGCTGATCGAACCGTTGCTTAGGCCGATTCAGCCAAATTCTCGGACGCCACCGTCGCCGGAACCGGCCCTTCACACTCGTCGACGTCCGGCTCCCCGGCCCCACTCTCTTCTCCCAGTTTGCCCCCTGCGGTGATCCGGGCCGCGCGTGAAAGCGGTGCCGTCAACTTAGCCAACGGGCCCGTCATGCCTGAGTATTCGCCTGAAATAAGGGAGCCCGCAGCGAGGGTGAACCGAAGGGCGTCCTGCTGGTCTTCGAAATAGAGAACGACTTTCTTGAGCGCCATAACTGCGACTCCTCAGATATCTTCTTTTCGTTCACCGGAGACCGGTGTCGTGCCCGAACAATGAGTTGTTTAAATGCGTTCGTGCTTTGAAGCGGCGCAGGGAAACTATAGCCCGATTCGAGGCGCTAACCAGACGCGATGTGGTTCAGCGGAACACAAATGGTTAATGGAAAGCAGCACTCAAAAGCATCGCCCCTCAACACCTGGGTCAGGATGAGATTTTCTGTCCACGAAATCCCTCCGGACCGGGTCGATTCGTGATGCGAGTTTGAGTGACACTCGCTCGCCTTTCGTCCCAAGCCGCGTCCATGTTCTGGCAGAGTTATCTAAGATTCTCGTCTGCTTTCACCCACAGTTCTGTTAACGTTCCAACTCCTGGAGGGAGCAATGCGCGCATCAAAGTTCTTCTTCGCGGGTCTCGTTTTCAGTTGTTGTTTTGCATTCGCCCAAAGTTCTACTGGCGTTACACCCTCGCTTACGCACTTCGATCCGTCACTGATAGATCGTTCACTTGATCCTTGCGACAACTTCTATAAGTTTGTCTGCTCAAAATGGATCGCCTCGAACCCGGTTCCGTCCGACCAGGCGACATGGAGTACAGATTCGAACTTGGAAATTTGGAATGAATCCATCCTGCGCGACGCCATGATTGAGGCTTCCAACCCGGCCAACCAGCGCGACGCTGTCCATCAAAAGGTCGGCGACTACTGGGCCGCTTGCATGGACGAGAGCGGGATCGAGAAGAATGGGCTGAAGCCCCTTCAACCCATCTTCGATCGCATCGCCGCGATGAACGACAAGAAGCAACTGGCGGAAGTTCTCGCCATGCTGCATAAGAGCGTTCCCGCTGCGTGGGCCGGCGCCGACAACCAGACGAATGCCGCACTGCTTGGATTCGGATCCCAGCAGGACTTCAACGACTCCTCTCTCGTCATCGCCGGCATCGATCAGGGCGGCCTTGGGATGCCCAATCGGGACTACTATCTCTCCGACAATCCGAAGTTAACGGCCGTGCGCGAAAAATATATCGAGCACGTGAAGCGCATGTTCACGCTCGCTGGCGATACTCCCGAGCAGGCAGCGGCGGACGCGAATACCGTCCTGAAGATCGAAACCGCGCTCGCCAAAGTTCAAATGGACAACGTGAGCCGGCGCGACCCGCAGAAACTCAACAACGTCATGACCCTGGCGCAAGTACAGGCGCTCACCCCGACATTCGACTGGCAGCGCTATCTCGTCCTTGGTCGGCAGTCCGACTCCGAATCATTACGTTGTCTCATCGCCCGACTTCTTCCGCGGCGCCCAGCAGGTTCTCGTAACCGAGCCTCTCTCTAATTGGAAAGTCTATCTGCGCTGGTGGACGCTGCACGGTCATGCTCGTTACCTCAGCAGCGCCTTTGAAAAGGAGAATTTCGATTTCTACGGCCGCACCATTACCGGATCCGAAAAACAGTTACCTCGCTGGCGTCGCTGCGTCGCCTTCGCAGATCGCGATCTCGGAGAAGCCCTCGGCCAGGCCTATGTTGAAAAAGCGTTTCCGCCTGATAGCAAGAAGCGCGTGGAAGAGATGGTCGCCGCCATTCAGAAATCTTTGGGTGACGACATCAATGGCCTCGACTGGATGAGCCCGGAAACTAAGAAACAGGCGTTAGTGAAACTAACCGCAATGGAGCCCAAGATCGGCTACCCGAAAACTTGGCGAGACTATTCCAGCGTAACCATCACGCGCACCAGCCTCGTCGACAACGTCCATCAAGCCACGGCGTTCGAGTTCAAGAGACAGTTGAACAAGATCGGCAAGCCTGTCGATCGGCTCGAATGGACCATGACGCCGCCGACCGTCAACGCCTACAACGATGGGCAGTTGAACACCATCAACTTCCCTGCCGGAATCCTGCAGCCACCCTCATTCGAATCCTCGATGAACGATGACGTGAATTATGGCGCGATTGGCATGGTCATCGGGCACGAGATCACGCACGGCTTCGACGACGAAGGTCGTCAGTTCGACGCCAAAGGCAATCTCAAAGACTGGTGGACCGCTCAGGACGCCTCCAGATATGAAGAGCGGGGCAAGTGCGTCGCTGACGAATACACGGAGGAAGTTCCAGGCCTTGGCGTGAAGACCAACGGCAAAATGACGCAGGGCGAAGATACCGCCGACAACGGTGGCCTCCGTATCGCGATGATGGCCTTGGAGGATACTTACAAAAAAGCCGGCAAGTCGATCGACGAAAAGGGCCCAGACGGATGGACACCGCGCCAGCGCTTCTTCCTTGCACACGCATTCTCCTGGTGTGGAACCTGGCGGCCTGACTTCGCGCGTATGGTGATTACCACCAACCCGCATTCTTTGCCTGAATTTCGGGTGAACAATGTGGAAGCAAACTTTCCGGAATTTCAGCAGGCATTTGGCTGCAAAGCCGGACAGCCAATGGTGCGGCTGAAAGCGTGCAGGGTCTGGTAAGTAGTGGCGCGGGCGCCCTCGCCCGCGAAAAAAAGAGGCAGCTGACCTTGGCTGCCTCTTGCCATTCCAGTTCTGTCATTTCGAGCGAGGTCGCCGCATTTTGCGACCGAGTCGAGAGAACCTGCGTTACAAAAGCTAGCACACAAAAAAAGAGCAGCCATCTCTGGCTGCTCTTTCATTTGTTTTAAGCTCTACCGCCGTCCGCGTCCGCCGCGATCGCCACCGCGTCCACCACCGCTGTGGTGACCACCACCGCCGCCACGACGTCCACCGCGATCGCCGCCGCGCCCACCACCCGGACGAGGTCCGCGATCCGGACGATCCGAGTGCGTTGCGCCCACCGGCTCATCGGCTTCGTTGCCCGGCTCCGGATGCCCGCCTTCGAGCGTCACCGGCTCACCGGCTGGAACTTCGCCGCCTTCACCACCTTCCATCTTCGCGCGCTGCTCACGCAGAATCGCTTTACGGGAAAGTCGAATGCGATTGCCTTCGATCGATAGCACCTTTACCAGGATCTGATCGCCTTCCTTCAGTTCGTCGCGGATATCCTTGATGCGATGTTCGGCGACTTCGCTGATGTGCAACAGTCCATCGGTACCTGGCAGAACCTCGACGAATGCTCCGAAATCAGCCAGGCGTGAAACTGTTCCGAGGTAGGTCTTCCCTACTTCGGCGGTCGCCGTGATCTCACCGATCATCTTCAGCGCCTTCGCCGCGCCTTCGGCATCGCTGGAGGCGATATTCACCTTGCCGGAATCCTCGACGTCGATCTTCACGCCGGTTTCCTCGATGATGCCGCGGATAACCTTGCCGCCGGGCCCGATCAAGTCCTTGATCTTGTCCGTCGGAATGTTCAACGTGTAGAAGCGCGGTGCGAATTCAGAAATCTTGGTGCGCGGCTCGGAGATGACTTCGTTCATCTTTCCAAGGATGAACAGCCGGCCTTCCTTCGCCTGCGCCAGCGCCTCGCGCATGATCTGCGCTGTGATGCCGGTTACCTTGATATCCATCTGCAGAGCCGTGATACCAGCTTCGGTTCCAGCGACCTTGAAGTCCATGTCGCCGTAGTGATCTTCCGCGCCGGCAATGTCAGTCAGGATCGCGTATTTCTCGTCTTCCTTCACCAACCCCATCGCAACGCCCGCAACCGGAGCCTTCAAGGGAACGCCCGCATCGAGCAGCGACAATGTTCCGCCGCAGACGCTCGCCATCGAAGACGAACCGTTAGATTCCAGGATGTCGGAAACAACACGCATCGCGTACGGCCAATCGACTTCCGACGGGAGCACCGCGGAAATCGCGCGCTCTGCGAGTGCACCGTGACCGATCTCACGACGGCCCGGTCCACGCAGGAATGCAACTTCTCCAACTGAAAACGGCGGGAAGTTGTAGTGCAGCATAAAGCGCTTCTTGGCTTCGCCTTCGAAGTGCTCGACGCGTTGCATGTCTTCGCCAGTGCCCAGCGTTGTTGTTACCAGCGCCTGGGTTTCACCGCGAGTGAAAACAGCTGACCCGTGTGCGCGGGGCAGCACGCTCACTTCGCTCCAGATCGCGCGGATCTGATCGAATGCGCGTCCATCGGGACGGCGGCGATCATCTACGACCTGCTCGCGGAAGATTCGCTCACGCAATGTCTCGTAGTATTTCGAAAGCTTGGAGAGCGCCTCAACGTCTTCCTTCGGGATCTCCGCCTTCAGCGCGGTCTTGATCTCCTTAACTTTCGAGTAGCTTTCCAGCTTCGGATATTTCTCAGTGTTGAGTGCATCCGCCAGCTGCGCGCCGACTTTGCTCTTCAACTGATCGAAGTACGCTTGATCGAACTCAGGCGGCGTCACTGCGCGCTTGGGCTTGCCACCCTTCTGCACCAGTTCGTCAATCGCGGCACAAATCTTCTTGATTTCCGTATGCGCGAATTCGATCGCCTCTACGATGCTCTCTTCGTCGATTTCGCTGGCGCCGGCCTCGATCATCACGATGCCGTCTTTCGTTCCCGCAACCGTCAGGCGCAAAGTGCCTTCGCGCTGTTCGTCGTAGGTCGGGTTCACCAGGAACTGTCCGTCTTTCATTCCAACGCGGACAGCTCCAATCGGCCCCAGGAATGGAATGTCTGACAAAGCCAGTGCGGCCGAGGCCGCATTGATGCCAACAATATCGGGATCATTCTGCGTGTCGGCCGACAAAACCAGCGCGATTACCTGGGTTTCGTTTTTGAAACCTTCCGCGAACAATGGCCTGATTGGACGATCGATTAAACGGCTGGTGAGAATTTCGCGCTCGCTCGGACGGCCTTCGCGCTTGATGAATCCGCCGGGGAAACGTCCGCCGGCATAGGTGTACTCGCGGTAATCAACCGTGAGTGGGAAGAAATCAATTCCTTCCCTGGGGTCGGGACTGGCCGTTGCTGTTGCCAGTACGACGTTGTCGCCATTCTTTGCGACCACGGAACCGCCTGCCTGCTTGGCAAGCTTTCCAGTTTCGAATGTGATGGATTTACCACCGGTAAGTTCTACGGTGACTTCCTGCTTCATGTGTTTCCTTCTTCCGCACGGTCGCGCACAAGGTCATTGGGGAGGCGAAGTCTAGGGCCAGAGATCCCTGCTTCAACAGCTGTTACCGGCTTTCGGGCAGATGGACTGCGACGAAGAGCCGGTGAACGCACCGGTCCGAGGCGTGTTGTTAGGTCGGTTCGAAATATGGCAGAGCTACTTGCGGATGCCGAGTTTCGAAATGACGCTCTTGTATCGCTCGGAGTCGTATTTCTTGAGGTAATCGAGCAAGCTACGCCGCTTGCTGACCAGCATGAGGAGACCCCGCCGGGAAGCGTGATCCTTCTTATGCGTCTTAAAGTGCTCCGTCAATTCGGCAATGCGCTCGCTTAGAATTGCGATCTGGACTTCCGGACTACCCGTATCAGTCGCATGCGTGCGATAGTTGTCGATGATGGTTTTCTTTTGCTCTCTGGCTAACACTGAACCTTGTGCACTCCTGCTAATTTTTCCAATCGATTTGGTACCCTACGAGACTAACATGCAGGCAGAGGTTCAGTAAAGACAAGCAACAGCAAGGGCTTACAAGTACTAGGGGAAGGCGTCCAACCTGATGGCAGAGCGGCAGAATCAAACATCTAGCAATAGTTCCTTGGAAGGGCTCCAAATGCAGACCGCGAGGGAGCAAGAATCGATACTTATCTGTACGCAGTGCGGACACATTAATCCGGCTACGAACAAGTTCTGCGGCAACTGCGGAAATGGGTTGGTTTCCATCTTCGACGCACCTCCTTCGAAGACTGTCGATAACCGGAAAGTTGTCGATCCGGGGATGGTCACCATGCCTGACCTGACTACTCCCTCACCCGCCGCAAAGCCTGAACCGCCTTCGCCGCGTCCTCAGGTGGTCTCGCGTGAGGCTACTCGCCCCGTGGCGCCGCCCGAACCCAAACCAGAACCTCGGCAGGTCTTCCGAGAAGAGCCGGTTTCGACAATCAGCGGCCCGTCATTCCTCGGCCTGAGCTCTGATCCAACCGCGACCAGCGACTACCTTTTGATGGAGGAAGAACCCCGAAAAGGCGGGGCTTTCCGCGTCTTAATGATGCTTGCCATCCTCGCGCTCATCGTCGTTGGCGCCCTGGAGTGGAGAGCAATTCGAAAAATGGTCGCAGAGCAAGGCGCAAGATTGCAGTCGTCGCCAACCACTGAGCAGGCGCCACCAGCAGCAAGTTCCGATGGAACGCCTCCAGCTGCAACCGACGCGCAACCTCCTGCCGCAAGTCCCGGGACCACAAACCCAGCCGCGAACACGAGCACCGACATTCAACAGCAGCATCCACTCGTAGAGATGGATCTGCCCGCTGCGGGTCAGGCGCAATCGCAACCTCAACCGCAGCAAGCAGCCCAGCCAGGAGCCGTTCCTCCTGCAAATCAGCCCGCGCCGACTCAGCAGAGTGTTCAACCTTCTGCTCCGACGAATCCGCCGCCAGCTTCGGGCTCCGCCTCTCAGCCGCAGGCTGCGCCGCAGGGTCCCACCGCAGGCGTGAAACCGAACAATGGAGCACGGGTCCAGCGAGCCTCCGAAACGCCAGGCAAAGCCCTTACCGCCAGCCTCCCCGCGAAACAGGTTCAGGAGCCCCCCAAAGAGAAACTGGATCCCGCAAAGGATCCGAGCGTTGTGGCCGCCGAGAAATACCTGTATGGACCGTCGCGCAACTGCACCGCGGCTCGCAGCCTCCTTGAGCAGGCCGCCGGACGACAAAATCCTAGCGCGATGTCACACCTGGGAGCGATGTATGCGACCGGACAGTGCGTATCAGCCGATAAGACTCTGGCTTACATCTGGTTCAGCCGCGCCTACGATGTAAATCCTGAAAACCAATGGTTGGAGAAGAACCTGACGATGCTCTGGCGTGATATGTCGTCTTCCGAGCGTCAGGTCGTACTGAAAGCCAAAAGCGGCAGATAGTATTTTGGGCGGCCCATTCAAGCCTGCTTTTGGCCTGAGTGGGGCAGTTGTGAGAAATGAAAAGCCCGGTCAATGACCGGGCTTTTTGCTGACCGGAATCCCTAATCACTCAACCATTAAGCGTAGTGACCACGTCCTCAATCTGACGGGGCGCTGTTTCTCCGGTCAGCTTATTAAGACCAAAATCGTATCCCTGATCGAAAGCTTTCAAATTCAGGTCTTTGAAACTCGCTGGTACAGAATCCGCAATGGCAGAGCGCAACGCCTCCACACTCAGGACCTTCGAGACCGCCCCAAAAAATCCCACCATCACCGAGTTCAGCACCATGCGCTTGCCCAAGCCTTCGGCGATGCGTGTCGCCGGACAGCTGAACACCCGCGTCGCCGCCGAGATGTTCGAAACGCGTACCAGATCCTGCTCCACCAGCAGCAGCCCGTTCGGTTTCAGCTCGGGCGCGAACTTGTTGTAAGCCTCCTGCGACATCACCATCATGATGTCTGGCCGTGTAACGTACGGATATAGGATCGGATTGTCCGAGAGGATCACCTGCGCGCTGCATGCACCGCCACGCGCCTCTGGACCGAAGTTCTGCGTCATCGTCGCGAAACCGTTTTCATAGATCGAGGCGGCCTTGCCGATTACGATGGCAGACAGAATCACGCCCTGCCCTCCAAATCCTGCAACGCGGATCTCTGTTAGCTGCATAAGCCCTCCTCGCACCCACTCGTTGGCTCTTGCTCGCTCTCGGCACATTCGGCTGCGACTGGATCCACATATCGCGAACCCAGCGTGTTCTGCATCTGCTCGCGCAGCAACTCCCGATACTCGTGCCGGGTACGATCGACGAACTTGCCGACTACAATTTCGCCCTGCTTATTGAGTCCGACTTCGCTCGTCGGCGCGCCGTTCTTCACCTTGCTCTTTTCTTTGTAGTACTTCATCGTGTCGAGGCCGTCGCCCATCTTGTTGCGCCGCTGATACAGCGTCGGGCACGGCGAGATGATTTCGATGAAACAGAAGCCTGGCTTCTGGAAAATCTCGGCAATCGCGCGCGAAAGCTGTCGCACGTGATAAGTCGTCCATCGTGCCACATAAACTGCCCCCGCCGCTTCCACCAGGTGCGGCAAATTGAAACTCGTGTCGAACGTGCCGTAAGGATTCGTAGAAGTGATCACATCTCCCGGAGTAGTCGGCGCCGTCTGTCCTCCGGTCATCGCGTAAATCAGGTTGTTCACGCAGATCACCTTTAGATCCACGTTTCGCCGTGCTGCATGGATCAGGTGATTGCCGCCAATCGCAGCCAGATCACCGTCCCCCGAGTACACCACCACCTGCAGCTTGGGATTCGCCAGCTTCAGCCCAGTCGCGAACGGAATCGCGCGGCCGTGCGTGGTGTGGAAGGAATCGAGTCGCACATAACCGGCTACACGTCCCGAGCACCCAATGCCCGAAACGATCGCGAGATTGTCGAGATCGACCTTGGCATCCGTGAGCGCACGTGCGAAGCAATTCACCGTCGTGCCGATTCCGCAGCCCGGGCACCAAATGTGCGGCATGCGATCTGTTCTGAGGAACTGCTCGACCGGATTGGCTGGAGCTATCGTAGTCAAACTCATTTTGCCGCCTCCAGGATGGCGTCCAGAATCTGCTCGGGCCGGTGAACACTTCCACCGGCGTGCGTGACGGAAACCGTTCGCGCTTGACCGCCAGCGGCGCGCTCAACCTCCAGCACCACTTGCCCCAGGTTCAGCTCAGGCACAACAAACGCAGTGACTCGCTTCGCCAGCGTCCGAATCAGCTGCTCAGGAAATGGCCATACCGTCATCAACCGCAGTTTCCCGACGCGGATGCCGCGAGCGCGCGCCATTTCGATTCCCCTCTGCGCCACGCGCGAAGTGATTCCATACGAAACCACCACCACTTCGGCGTCTTCCAGATTCTCTGCCTCGTACAGTCCGATCTGGCGATTTGCCGCATCGATCTTCGATTTCAGCCGCCGCACCAGCTTGTCCTGCACCGGTGGCGTCATCGCCGGATAGCCACGCTCATCGTGCGTCAGCCCAGTGACATGGAACCGATATCCTTCTCCCGCGTGCACCATCTCCGGAACACCGTCCTCGCAGGGCTCGTATGGCAAGAATTCCTCCGGCGATTTCTTCGTGTGCCGCCGCGGCTCCACATAAATCTTTTCCGCATCAGGGATGATCACCTTTTCGGTCATATGCCCGACCACTTCGTCCATCATCACCATCACCGGAACGCGATATTTTTCCGAAAGATTGAAGGCAGTGATCGTCAGGTCGAAACATTCCTGCGGCGAATTCGGACAGAGCGCGATCAGCGAGTAATCGCCGTGCGAGCCCCAGCGTGCCTGCATCATGTCTGACTGCGCCGGAAGCGTGGGCAGTCCCGTAGACGGTCCGCCGCGCTGCACATCGATGAACACGCATGGCGTCTCCGTCATCACGGCATAGCCAATGTGTTCCATCATCAGCGAAAATCCTGGGCCGGAGGTCACCGTGAAGGCTTTTGCGCCTCCCCAGACCGCCCCCTGGATCGCGATCGATGCAGCCAGTTCGTCTTCCATCTGGATGAAAGTTCCGCCAACGGTCGGAATACGAGAGGAAAAGCGTTCGACAATTTCTGTCGAAGGCGTGATCGGATAACCGGCGGAGAAACGTGCGCCTGCCGCAAGAGCTCCCTCACAGCAGGCGTGATCTCCGTCGATAAAGTGGGTTCCGGTCAGAACCCCACGTGGATCGGCATTCATTTCTAAGTCTCCGATGCTGGGGGCACATCACGGTGCCCGAAGATCGCAAAATCGGGACAGAACATTCCGCATAGATCGCAACCGCTGCACTTCTCCGGGTTGATCACATGGGGTGGATGGTATCCCTTGGAATTAAAAGCGGTGGAGAGAGCCAGAACCTTGGTTGGACAAAACTCAACGCAAAAACCGCAGGCTTTACAGCGCTCCACTTCGATTACGACGTTACCTTTTGCCATTCGAACCTCGACGGGGTGGCCGGCTAAGGCCGGTGTTTCACCCGGGTCAGGCAGTTTGATTTGCGCCCCCCGCGCTGACTTCCTACTGTCGCGCGGCGCAAAGCACGTAGTCTGGATTTGAACTGACGGCAGGAAAGAGCGCCTGGCGTTCCCTATGGCGCCATCCCCAGCACGCGGTTGATTGTGCGCGTGGCATGTTGCAGGGGGGTATGACGTAAATCACAATTGGGTGTGAGGTGTGGGCTGGGTCCCGAGGCAAGCTGCCTAGAATCGAGATGCTGAGGCGCAGTCCGCCAGTTCGCGCAGAACGTCGAACATGTCGTACCCGCCATAATGCGCCGTGTGCTCTTCAGAGAGGCTGCTCACCGGAACACTGGCTGCGAAATGAGGCGACGTGCGCCGGAACGATACGGTCAGAAAGTCACTGTCGCGAGAGGCCACCAGCGCGTTCATCATAGCTGTAATCTCGCGCTGCCAGTCGGTGCGCGTCGTCAGAACGAAGGGCCCGCAGGTCTCGACGCGATCAAGGTGCGGCTGGCGCCGCCGCTTCCGGCCAGAGCGCCCTGACCATCGCTGGTTGTGCACCTCCAGGCTAAATCCGGGCGGGACATCCAGGTCAGCTTCGAAAGTAAGTGTCTCGCGCTGGTTCCTGATTGCACTCAGAAACCAGCTCAACGGCAATTCCCTCGGGACCAACTGAACAGCCACCGAGCAGTGCCGGAATATTTCCGGGAAGAGGCGTAGCCGGACGTGAAAGCGAGAGGGACTGATCCAGTGAATCCCCACGATTTGAGCGTGACCGCCCAGTGCTGATCTGATCTGTTCGATGAGCACGCGAGACCGGCGCCGGTTGGTACGGAAAAACCACAAGTACCAGACGCTTACCAGCAGAATGCCCGCCGCGATTTCAGCGACAATCGTCCCAGCCATGTTCACAACTACTTTTGATGCGCAACTTCTCAAAAGCAGATGTAAATTCTGCGGCTTACGTTGGTTGAAGCCTGCCGTTTTCTACAAGCACCAAATCGACACCCGAAAGTGAGGGCAACCACCGTACGCGCTGCCGCATGATCCTCACTAGAAAGATGTCGCACTGGGCTAAATGCCAAGAGCTAACTGCTAATAGCTGTCACGCAGTCTTCGACGTCGGCCCCGGAATACCGGGTACATCTACCACATACATTCGTGCTGGGCCGCCCGGCTGGACGTGGTTTTTCTCGAAACATTCCTTGATCCGGCGCCGCAACTCGCGTGTCACGGCATACTGCTTACCCGGCCGCGTCTTCACCAGCATTAGATAGTCCACTTCGTTTCCGTTCACTCGCTCAATGCCAGGAACTTCGGGCGCAGCCACGATCTGTTCTCGAAATGGTTGATCGTTCCAGATATCCGCGCCTACCTCGCGCAGCAACTTTACGATGCGATCGCTGTTCTCTGTATATGCGACCGAGATATGGAGCGACACTCGCGACCAGTCCCGCGTGAGGTTCGACACAACGGTGATCTGGCTGTTCGGGACCACATGTACCGTTCCGTCCGCATCCCGCAGCACCGTACGGCGGAGAGTCATGATCTCCACCGAGCCCTGCACTCCGCCAAGCTTCACCGTATCGCCCAGGTCGTACTGATTCTCGAGCAGCACGAAGAACCCGTTGATCACGTCTTTGACCAGCGTCTGCGCTCCAAAGCCAATCGCCAGACCAACAATCCCGGCACTCGCGAGCAGTGGACCAACATTGATGTTCAGCACGCCAAGAATTTGCGTGATCGCAACAAACGCAACCAGGAATACTCCTGACCCGTAAATGACTTCCGACAAGGTCGCCAGTTGTTGCGCCCGTACACGCGACGGCAGTGCCTGCGAAGCCGAGTAGGCCTTCACTCGCCGCGTTACCACCTTGAGCAGCTGGATCAGTATCAGCGCAACGATCAGAACAATAACGATCTTGGGAACGTCTGTCCGCGCAAATTCCAGGGCGTCACTGCGCGATTGATGAAAAACGTCGGAAAAGCTATTCCATTGAGGTATGAATGCCATGAGCGATCAGAAGGACCATGCGTTCCAACTCACAATTAGATTGGAGATTCTGCACCTATGGTTGGCGACCTTCCGCCACCACCACTGATCGCACAAACGCTTACCCGGATATAATTCAGAGTACTCCGACTGCCATGAGGCTACCTGTGCGCTTTTTAAGAGGCTGTTCAGCCTTCATTTTCCTGGCACTGCTATCGTTGATTCTCTCGATCCCTGCTCAATCTCAACCGCAGGACTTACCTTCAGACCAACTTCCAGGCATTGGGCCACCGCCACCGCCTATTTCTCCCGAACAGCGGCACATCGAACACGACCGCGCGAAGCTCATGAACAAGGAACGTTTCGACAGCCTGAAGCGCGACACCGACAAGTTGCTGGAACTCGCTACCGAGCTTAAGCAAAACGTGGATCGGGCCAATGAGAATACGCTTTCACTGGACGTGATCAAGAAGGCCGACGAGATCGACAAACTTGCCAAGCAGGTGCGCGAGAAGATGAAAGGGCAGTAAACAGGGGCGGGGCACGCCCCTGTCGAGTGTTAGCTGAGATTTATCGATTGAACCTTGATTGTGTCGCCCTGCACTTCGCCGTCGACATTCACCCGCAGATGATCCTTCTGGCTGCTGGCTTTCAATAAATCGGTGACTTTCTGATTGCCTTGCTCGTCGAACTTCAGAAATCGGCCATCCGACGTGAAGATGCCGTACCCGTTCTTCGCGCATTTCAACGCACATTCGCGAGTATGGGCATCCGGACTTGCTTTAACCTTGCTGGAGCACGCCACGTCGACAACCGGCACGCTCTTGAAATCTTCCGCGGCTGCGAGCCCTGTGAATAGCGCCGCGCTCATCATTAGGGATGCGATCCTTCTTTTCATGTTCTCAGTCTCTCCTTCACTTCAAATGGTTTTGGTGTGCAGATTCGAAAACTGGCTCTGGCTCACAGCTGAGTTCACAGCTTTGGCAACATCCCGGGCATCTTCGCGAACCGCGCTTAACTGCGACAGCGCGAACGCGCCCAGCGCGATCTCCACATCACGCACCGCCAGGTCGAAGAACATACCCGTCGAGACCAGGTTGATAGCGATGCCAATCAGCCAGGCCATCACGATGTAAGCCCCCACGCGCGTCCAGCGCGACAGCACAATGATTCCGGCGACTATCTCCACTGCACCCACGATGTGCATGAATGTCGATGGCGCGATCGGAATCACTTTCGTAGCCAGCGGACTGAGATACATCTCCCAATTCGTCAAGAAATTGAAGTACTTATCGATCCCGGCGATGATCGGCCCGAGCCCAAGGCCAATTCGCAACACCCACCAGCTCTTGTTCAAACGTCCGTTGAACTGCTCCATTTCTCGTCCTCCGATCAATAGAGCGAACAGTCCCCGAAAGGTTACAGTCCTCGATATTTCTCGATTTTGGTGTAACCATTCTCGCAACCGTCACTCTATTGACCGGGGACAAGTATGCAGACAACCGCGATTCTGGAACGCGCACGACTGGAACAATGGAGCGACGAAGAGGTAGTAAACCGGATCCTCGCTGGTGAAGTCGAGCTTTTCGAGCTGATTATGCGACGTCACAATCAGCGTCTTTACCGGGCGGCGCGCGCCATTCTCCGAGACGACTCGGAGGCCGAGGACGTCATTCAGGATGCATACGTAAAAGCCTACGAACATCTTCGCCAATTCGAGGGTAGATCGCAGTTTTCAACCTGGCTCACGCGTATCGCGGTTCATGAATCCCTGGCACGACTGCATCAGAAAGCCAAGACCCTGGAACTCGAGGCAATGAGCGAATTTGACGAAAACGCGGCCGCATTCCCCAATTCATCTCCGCTCAGAGATCCGGAAGAAAACGCCGCGAAAGCGGAAGTCTCGTGGATTCTTGAGCAGGCAATCCTGAATCTCCCCGATGGCTATCGGTCGGTTCTGGTATTCAGAGATGTCGAAGAGTTGAGCACCGCAGAATGCGCTGACGTTCTGGATATATCCGAAGAAACCGTGAAGACTCGTCTCCATCGCGCACGGAGAATGTTGAGGAAAGAACTCTACGTACGCGCCGGAATGACGATCACCTCTGCCTTCGGATTCATGGGCGAGCGTTGCGATCGTGTGGTCAAAGCCGTATTTGAACGGATCAGCACTTTCTCGCCACAATAAAAAAACGCCACCCTGACTTCGGATGGCGTTTCTGTTTGTAATCGGTTTCTGTTAGTCGGCCGCTTGCGCGCGCTCGGCCTTCGCAATCGTCCCGATTCGCATCCCGTAAAAAGACCGGTGTACGAAAATAACCGAGATCACGAAGAACACCAGTGCAAGTACGCTGCTCAGCATTGTGCCTCGCGTGCGGGTAATGCTGACAGCCAGTTCCACCGCCAGCAACCCGAACAGCGTGGTGAATTTGATCACCGGATTCAATGCCACCGAGGAGGTGTCCTTGAACGGATCGCCAACGGTGTCGCCCACGACGGTCGCCGCGTGCAGTTCAGTTCCCTTCTCCTTCAGTACCGTCTCCACGATTTTCTTCGCGTTGTCCCAGGCTCCGCCGGCATTTGCCATGAAGATGGCCTGGTACAGACCGAAGATCGCGATCGAGATCAGGTAGCCGATAAAGAAATACGGCTCGATAAACGCGAAAGCCAGTGTTCCGAAAAACACGGCCAGGAAGATGTTGAACATGCCCTTCTGCGCATACTGCGTGCAGATGGCCACCACTCTCTTGCTATCGGTGACCGAGGCCTTCTCTACGCCTTCCAGCTTGATGTTCGCTTTGATGAACTCCACCGCGCGATAAGCGCCGGTGGTCACCGCTTGCATTGATGCTCCGGTGAACCAGTAAATCATCGCGCCGCCGGTAATCAGCCCCAGGACAAAGGGTGCATGGAGCAAGGAGAGGTTGTTGACGTGTTCTGTCAGACCGTTGGTAAGTGCCATGATGATCGAGAAAATCATGGTGGTCGCGCCCACCACTGCCGTTCCGATCAGCACTGGCTTCGCCGTTGCTTTAAACGTATTGCCGGCGCCGTCGTTCTCTTCCAGCAGGTCTTTGGCCCGCCCGAAGTTCGCGTCGATGTTGTAGTCCTTCTTCAGTTCGCCGCTGATGTTCGGAACTTGCTCGATCAGCGATAGTTCGTACACCGACTGCGCATTGTCCGTGACCGGACCATACGAGTCGACCGCGATCGTGACCGGTCCCATACCGAGGAAGCCGAACGCCACCAGGCCGAATGCGAACACCGCCGGAGCGAGCATCAAGGGTATCTCGCCGCCCGGCAAATTCGCGCCAAGTCCAAGCAGGCTCACTCGATAGGCAATCGCCATCAGAGCAACCATCGTCAGACCCAGCCAGTACGCAGAGAAGTTTCCGGCAACCAATCCCGACAGAATGTTCAGCGATGCACCGCCCTCGCGAGCCGAAGTCACCACTTCCTTTACGTGGCCGGAGTCGACCGAGGTAAATACCTTCACCAACTCGGGGATGACCGCTCCCGCGAGTGTTCCGCAGGAAATGATGCTGGCCAGCTTCCACCACAGCGTGGGATCGCCACCGAGGTCCGGGATAATGACGCGCGAGACAACGTAAGTCAGAATGATCGAGATGATCGAAGTCACCCAGACTAGCGAGGTCAGGGGCGATTCAAAGTTCATCTCGTCGGCATTGCCGTACTTCGCCTTCGCGTACGCGGCATTCAGGAAGTAAGCAGCTGCGCTCGAAACTAGCATCATGATGCGCATGACGAAGATCCACACCAGCAGTTGAACCTGGATTGTCGGATCTTTCACAGCCAGCAGGATGAACGTAATCAGCGCTACGCCCGTCACGCCATATGTTTCGAAACCGTCAGCGCTCGGCCCAACCGAATCGCCGGCATTGTCGCCCGTGCAATCGGCAATTACGCCAGGGTTGCGCGCATCGTCTTCCTTGATTCGGAACACGATCTTCATCAGATCGGACCCAATGTCGGCGATCTTGGTGAAGATGCCGCCGGCAATACGCAGCGCCGCTGCGCCCAGCGATTCGCCAATCGCGAATCCGATGAAGCACGGTCCCGCATAGTCACCCGGAACAAACAAAAGAATGAACAGCATGATCAGCAATTCCACGCTGATCAGCAGCATCCCGATGCTCATTCCTGACTTCAGAGGAATCGCATAGCACGGATACGGTTTGCCGCGCAGGCTGGCAAACGCAGTGCGCGAGTTCGCAAAGGTGTTTACGCGAATCCCGAACCATGCCACGCCATAGCTGCCCGCAATTCCTACCAAACTGAATCCCAGGATGATCGGCAGGGTCAAAGCGACGGATTTACCCGGCACCGGCGACAGCCACCCGAAGTAGGCCACAATGATGACGGCAATGAATGCCCACAGCACTAGGATGAATTTGCCCTGGTTGAGCAGGTAGGTTTTGCAAGTCTCATAAATCAGTTCGGAGATTTCCCGCATTGAGCGATGGACCGGCAGATTCTTCAACTGCAGGTAGATCGTCAATCCGAACAGCAGTCCCAGAAAGCAGAAGAAAATACCGATGAGCAGGAGAGCGTGACCGTTCAAGCCACCGATGAATGTGACCGTGGACAAATCCGGCAATTTCAGCGCAGCTTCTCCGCCAACTTCACCGGTTCCGCCCGTTTGTGCGACAGCCATCGTCGAAAGGAACAAGGCGGCCAGCGCAATCGGTGCGACGCGAGCGCGTCCAAGAATGCGACGCGCACTAATAAGGCTCTGTAGGAGCCAGTTTTGCATGATGTCCTCCGAAGAGTGCGGCAATGAATTCAAGAAAATTTGATGCTGAGACGGTTCGGGCGCACTGGTCCGCCGAGGATTTGTTTCCCGGTTCATAGACCAGAAGATGCCCGGCAGGAAGTCCAAAATGGCCTTCCCGGTTGAAAAGACGGACCCGCCCCAATTCTCGGACTTCGAACACTCGTTCGGTCCTCGACACGCAGCGGGATTGTATAACATGTCGCAAAAGCCGGGTCAAACACAGCCTTTCAGAATAAAGGGTCGTGAGGAAAAGGCCTAGAACAGGCCTCACATTCAGGGTGAGGAAAATCACGAACGTAGGGGACACTCCAGAGTACACGCCACATTCTCCCCTTCTTTGGGATATCCAGGCACTACACCTATACGCTTATTTTGCGCGGTTTCCCGCACCTATATCTTCTTGTACTCCTCCCAATGCTGCCTAACGCTATCCATAATCTTCTGATATTCGGGATCGCCGCGTAGTTTGTCGTAGTTCTTGTCCCGCTGAAACCACGGATAATTGTGGTTCCCAAGATCCACCGCCCGCCGGAACCAGGCGATTCCCTGGTCCCGATCGCCCAGCAGGGAGTGAATCCCTCCAATCCAGTATGCTGCGTCGCCGTCCACCACATCCTGAGGACGCAACTGAAGGATCTTGGAATCAATCTTGTCTCGCTCACCGCGCGAGGCGTAAAGAAATCCGGCCATGATTCGCGCCGAGTCGTCATCGCTGTTACGCCCTAGTTCCTCGGCACGCTTCAGGACGGCTTCAGCCTCGTCCGTCTTGCCCTGGTAATAAAGAAACTCGCCCAGAAACGCCAATGCCTTGTACTGATTCGGATTCTCCGAGACCGCCTTCCTCATCTCCTGTTCAGCCTCAGCCACCCGACCCACATACAGCAGCATGCGCGCATGCATCCAATGAATTCTCGTCGTAGTGGGATCCAACTCCACACTGCGGCGATACGCCTTCTCAGCCTCATCGTCCAGACCTGCGTAGTGGTAGACGTAGCCCAGACCATCCCAGACCCATTCCGAATTCGGTGCCAGCGCCATCGCCCGCTTTAGTGTCTTGATGGACTCAATATTCTTGCCTTGTTCGGTAAGTATCGTTGCTAGCGAAACGAGCCCTTCCAGCAAGTCCGGTTTCAGCTCGAGTGAGCGCCGCGCCAGCTTCTCGCCTTCAACCAGATTTTGCGCCCCGTTTTCCGCAATGTTTGCGCTTTCCATCAGATACAGCCGCGACAGCAGCGCATAGGCATCGGCGAACGAGGGGTCGATCGCCAGCGCTTGCCGAAGAATGCGCTGTCCTTGGCGAAGGCTCTCGCCATTCGAGTGCATGAAGTATTCGTTCATGTAATAGCGCGCTTGCAGATACAAGTTGTAGGCTTCCGCAGAATTGGTAGGCTTCGCCGCCAGCGACTCCTGCTCCTGCCCGGAGAGTTCCACGCGCATGCCGTCTACGACCTTCTGCGCAACTTCATCCTGAAACTTCAGCATATCGCCGGCACGTAAGTCGTAATGCTCTGCCCAACGCATCGTCCCCTTATTGCGATCGATCAGCTGCACCGAGATCCGCATCACACCCGCGGCCCGTTGATACGTGCCATCGAGAACCGAATCGACGCCCAACTGCTGCGCGGCCTGCGTCGGATCGATAGGCTCCTTCACATACTTCAGCACGGAACTGGTGGGCCGGACCGCCAAGCCTTGCAACGATGCCAGTCGCGTGATGATCGCGTCCGTCATTCCAATCCCCCAGGCGTCCTCTCCCGGATGCATCGACAGATCGCGAAAAGGAAGCACTGCCAGGCTCTGTACCGCAGGCTGCGCGGACGCAGTGCTCGGCGTGACCGGCGGAGCCGGAGGCTTCTCGACCTCATTCCTTTGCCGGATTACAAAAAACAGTCCCAGCGCGACAACTACCGCTGCTGTTACGCCGATGGCAGCGTACTTTCCTGTGCGACGGGAAGCGGGCGTTGCTCCAGAGCTAAAGGCAGTAGTACGTCCTGAATCTGATTCGCGCTTTAGTCGCTGCAGGTCGCTGCGCATCTCCGACGCACTCTGATAGCGCAGGTTCCGGTCCTTCTCCAGTGCTTTATCGATGATGCGTTCCAGTTCCGGCGGAGCATCGGGATTAAGACGGGCGACCGCAGTCGGAGCCGCGTCCAGTATGGCCTTGAAAACCACTCCCGAACTTTCTCCACGGAACGGCAGCGTTCCCGTCGTCATCTCGTAGAGCACCGCTCCGAACGAAAACAGGTCACTGCGCGCGTCCAGCTCTTTCGCGCGTACTTGCTCTGGCGACATGTACGCAATAGTCCCAACCGCCGAGCCGGGGCTGGTGAGATGCGCATCCTTCGTATCAGTCACCGTATTCCCCGATCCGACTTGCGTCGAGGAAGTGACGACCGGCGCGACCTTTGCCAACCCGAAATCCAGGATTTTGGCGTGTCCCCGACGCGTGATGAATATGTTGGCAGGCTTGATATCGCGGTGAATGATCCCCGCCGCGTGGGCCACATCAAGCCCATCGGCGATCTCAATCCCTAGCGCCAGGATCAGTTCGGTTTCGAGCGGCTGATTCGCGATTCGATGTTTCAGCGTCGATCCATCCAGGAATTCCATTACCAGGAATGGCTCGCCCTCTTCCTCTCCGATCTCATAAATCGTGCAGATATTCGGATGGTTCAGCGCCGAGGCGGCTTCAGCCTCACGCCTGAAGCGTGCCAACGCCTGGGGATCTTTGGCAACGTCATCCGGCAGGAACTTCATCGCGACAAAACGATGCAAGGTCAGGTCCTCGGCCTTATAGACCACGCCCATGCCACCATCGCCAAGCTTCTCAACAATGCGGTAGTGCGAGATCGTTCGACCGATCATGAAAAAAAGAGCGCCCCTTAAGTGGCTTCATCTTACGGATGACCTTCTACCCAGTCAACGAACACGGCTCGACATATGTCCCTCATTACCAGCTCCGCGAGATTGCGAACGCAGCCCTTTGCGCAAGCTTATTGAGGCCTACGAAGTTCTCCTCACGTATACTCCTCGCGGTGTAATTCCCGGCAATCACGGAGGAGTTCCTTTGGCGTCCCATCGCAAGGCTTTTTTTCGGCTACTGACTGTTCTCATCTTCTGTCTCCCTCTCGTCAACCTGGCGCTGGCACAATCGGGCAACGAAACACTGCCTCCTCCGCCCCATAGCGACTCTGTCCATCGCAAGCATGTGCTAGTCATCGGCGAGACCAAAGGTTGGGAACACGAGTCAGTGTCCGCCGCCATGGATGCGATCTACACCATGGGGAAAAGCAGCGGTCTCTGGGACACAGAAATGCGGACCGATACCAAGCCGCTCACGAAAAAGGATCTGCCCCTGAACGGAAAGAACCTGAACTACTTCGACGTCGTGGTCTTCACCAGCACCACCGGAGAGCTACCCCTCGACGCCAGCCAGAAACAGGACTTCCAGTCGTTTATCCACGATGATGGCAAGGGCTTTGTCGGAATCCACGCAGCGCTCGACACGAATTACACCTGGCCGGAATATGGCGAGATGATCGGCGGATACTTCGATCAGCACCCGTGGATGACTTTCATGGCACCCATCGTCAACGAAGATCCCACCTTTCCTGCGGTGCGGCACTTTCCCAGGGAATTCGTAAAGTACGACGAGATCTATCAACCGAAGGACTGGTCACGGGACAAGGTGAATGTGCTATTGAGCCTCGACGCCAGCAAGTTGGATTATTCAAACAACCCGCGCATCCACCGACAGGATCACGACTTCGCTGTGGCTTGGAGCAAGATGTATGGAAAGGGCCGCGTCTTCTATTCCACGCTCGGCCATACACAGGACTCGTGGGACGATCCTGATATCCGCACTATGTATTTCGAAGCAATCAAGTGGGCATTGCGGCTGACCGATGGCAGTACGGCATCTCACCCGCGCGTGCAGACGCCCTAGAGGAATGATTGGGGCAATGGCCTACTTGCCGTTGCCCTTGACTTCCACGCCCGCCCACTTCTCCAGCAGTTCAAGCGTCGAGGCGTAATCGCGATCTCCGAATCCTTCTTCTGCCGCGATGTCGTAGACCTCTTCCACCGTTTCCAATTCCGGCAGCTTCACGCGCTGCTCCCGTGCGGCATCCAGCATCAGCTTCAAATCCTTATGCATCAGGCGCAGCGGAAAGTTCGGGCTGAAGTCTCGCTTTAAGAACAAATGGCGCTTTGTAATCAACAACTCCAGAACGAACCATCGAGGACTGGATGAGCTGCAACATATTCTCGCTCTCCACCCCCAGCTTGGACGTAAGAACCAGCGCCTCGGCAAATCCCTCATACATCGTCGCGATCATCAGGTTCATGCCAATCTTCGCCGCCTGACCTTTACCCGTACCGCCCATCCGCAAAGTCGTTTTGCCCATCGCGCTGAAAAGCGGCTGTAATCTCTCGATCACCCCGGGCTCCGCGCCCACAATAAATACCAACTGCCCGCTCTCTGCTCCAATCTTCGAACCAGTCACGGGCGCGTCCACATACTCCGCTCCCTTCGCCCGCACGCGTTCAGCGAACCCAAGCGTCGCTGACGGCGAAATGGTGCTCGAATCCACCACCAACATTCCCTGCGTGAGCGCTCCGTCAACACCGTTCTCTCCGAATAGAACTTGCTCCACTGCATCGGTATCGGCAACACACATCCATACCACTTCTGCGCCCTGTGCTGCCTCCGCGGGAGTTTGCGCCGTCTTCGCGCCCTCAACCTCTTTGCCCGGAGTGCGATTCCAGACAGTCACTTCATTGCCAGCCTTGACCAGGTTCCCGGCCATCGCCCGACCCATGATTCCCAAGCCTAGAAAAGCTACTCTCATTTCAGGTATTTCTCCCGTCCGACTAAGGCGATTAGAAATGACACTAATACTTGAGTCAAGGAAATGAAGGGATTACAACAAACCTATTACACGTTGCTTATAAATCCTGAAAAGCGATTCGCCGGAACTGAAAGGACACTCTGTCCGCTTGTTCCTTCGAATCCGAAGCGCCACGAAGGACGTCTAAATTACGAGATGTTGAACATTACGTTACGCAAAAAAGCGGGACAATTCTCTAAGCTGGTCAGGCACTCGGCGCTTACGCCCCGTACAGGCCGGCCACGAATTCCCGTCCTGGCTCGTTCCGGTCAAACCGGAATTACTTTTATCGGTCATTCCAGCTTCTTCTTACAAATTGGTGGTCAGAATCTTGTCATTGATCCGAACTTTGCTCGCTGGCTGTTCGTTCTGAAACGTCTGCGCCGTCCCGGCCTTCGCGTTCGAGATCTGCCTCGCATCGACATCGTGTTGGTCTCGCACGCTCATTTCGATCACCTGCATCGCCCGTCTCTCCGTGCCATCGCGCGTCACAGCCGCCGTCTCGGACAAGCTCCGATTCTGGTCGTCCCCAGCCACGTTCGCGACCTCGTTTCCGACCTCGGCTTTCGCCAGATCGTCGAACTGGAATGGTGGGAAGAATACCGACATCGCGGTCTGACCATCACCCATACTCCCTCCAAGCACTGGGGTGCCCGCATCATTCGCGACATGCATCGTGGATTTGGCGGCTATGTCATCGCCCATGGCAAAAATTCCATCTACCATGCCGGTGACACGGCCTACTTTGACGGCTTTGCCGAGATTGGCCAGCGCCTTCATCCCGATATCGCGCTCCTGCCCATCGGCGCCTATCATCCCGCGTCATTCCGCAATGTTCATACCAGCCCCGAAGACGCCGTTCGCGCCTTCCGCGACCTCGGCGCGCGCTGGATGATCCCCATGCACTATGGCACCTTCCGCCTCTCTCACGAGCCGGTGCATGAACCTGTCGAGCGCCTGGAATCCGACGCATTCCGCGAAGGCATTGCTGACCGTGTTCTTGTCCTTCAGGAGGGCATAACCCGCCTTTTTTGAGGTGCATGGATCGTGAATAAGCGAATCGGCAACCCGCCGTCTTCCCTGCTCGTCTCACTTAATACAGCTCCAGTGGGTGCATTTCCCTAGAACCCGTCTGGATCGGAGGGATGAACATGGCAGTCGTATGGTGGATTATCGTCGGCCTGATCGCGGGCTGGGCAACTGGGAAGATCATGCGCGGTTCCGGCTTCGGAACGCTCGTTGACATTATCGTTGGAATTGCCGGCGCAGTCGTCGGCGGCTGGATCATGAGCGCTCTGGGATTTTCGGCGCGAGGCGGGATGATTTACACAATTCTCGTTGCGATTCTAGGAGCCGTGATTCTCACCTGGATTGTCCGTCTCATCGCCGGCAATCGAACCAGCGGCACCGGCGGTCTGCGTCGGGCCGCGTAAGTCAGCTTGCTAACAGAATGCGGAGGTCGCGGACATTGTTTCCGGTTGGACCGGTAATCACCGCGTCTCCCAGCTTTTCGAAAATTGGATAAGCATTGAATCGGGCGAGGGCCTGCGTAGGATCTAGTTCCTGCCGCCTCGCCCTTTCCATTGTCGAACCATCCACAATCGCTCCCGCCGCCTGGCTGTTGCCGTCAATCCCATCCGTTCCCGCGCTCAGCACGGTTACGTTCTGACCGGCAATCTTGTCCGCGCAGTACAACGCGAACTGCTGGTTCCTTCCCCCGACACCTGGCGTCCCGGTAACTCGCACGACCACCTCGCCTGCGCTGATCAGGCACACCCGCGACGCCCCTCGTCGCAACTCCTTCAGCCTCGCCAGTAGATGATCGGCCGCCTGGGCATAATCCCAGTCATCGCAGCTGTTATCGATCTCCACCGCGAATCCCAGGGCGGCAGCTTTCGTCGCTGCAGCCTTGGCAGCGGTCGCACTTGAAAGAATTGGCCACCAGCGCGCGCGCACGAATACCCAGTCATCCGACTTCGGCGTCTCTTCCAATGCGTTGTGCTGGAACAACTCCCGGACGCTTGCTGGCAAGCCTTCAATCAAGCCATACTTCGCCGCGATCCGGTAGCAGTCTTCTGTGGTGCTCAAGTCGGGCATCGTTGGGCCGGAAGCAAGCGCGTCCAGCGCATTCTCTGGAACATCCGAAATCAGGACTGAAGCCTGATGCGCTGGAGCTGCCGCAGCTGCCATTCGCCCTCCCTTCAACGACGACAGATGCTTGCGAATCGCATTGATCTCCTTGATTGGAGCGCCCGAATGCACCAGTGTTTGGTACGTCTGCACCAGGTCCTCGAGTGAAATCGATTCATACAGCGGACTCTCCGCCAGCGCTGAGCCGCCTCCGCTGATCAGGAAAACTACCAGCGCGAATTCGTTGAGGTGTTGAAGCTCCCGCAGAATATGACGCGCCGCAGCGACCGACTCCTGCGTCGGCAGTGGATGCCCGCCCTTGAAGTATGTAAACCGGTGCAGATAGTGCGTAGGTTCGGTCGGAGCCACCACCACTCCCTCCACCCGTCCGCCCACTTGCGCAACCAGGGCATTGGTCATGGTGTGAGCCGCTTTGCCGATTGCCACAACGAATACCCGCGAGTACGAGTCCAGGTTGTACAGATCTTCCCCAATGCGCAATACGCCGTGGTCGTACTCGACATTGCGCTGAAACGCGGCCGGCACGCTGCACTCATCCAGCGTGTCCAGAAAGATCTCGCGCGCCAGCGCCCGCATATCGGAAGTCGGCACCGGTGGCGCTGCGTCGCCTTGCTCGTCGGCTAAAGGCATCCTGTGTTGATCCTCATCCCTAGCTTAATTTGCCTCGATCATTGCAAAGATGCACGTCGGACTCTCAGATTTGCAGGGTCGAATGGAGCCATTCCTCCAGCTGATGGCGCATTTCCGCCAGGTGCCCCGCAAAGAAGTGGTCTCCATCACCAATCAGGACAAGCTGCTTGGGATCCGCCGCCCCCGCAACTAGCTTCTTTCAAAGCCTCTGCCGGCGCAAACTGGTCGTGATCCCCGCTACAAAACAGCTTCGGTTTCGAACACTCTGTCAGGAACTCATACCCATACGTACGGTTATCAGCCTGCACGGGTGTGCCCAACGCGATGATCGCCTGCACGTCCTCGTCCGGGCAGGCCACCCGCATTCCTACCGCCGCTCCGAACGAAAATCCGGCAAAGATAATCGGCAACCGATACTCCTTTGCCAACCAGTCGAGCGCAGCTCGAACGTCGTCCCTTTCGCCATCGCCTTCCGCATGCACGCCCTCGCTCAGACCAGCGCCACGAAAATTAAATCGCAGGACAGGAAATCCAAAGTGATTCAGCGCCTTCATCGCATGAAATACGACCTTGTTGTGCATGGTCCCGCCGAACATCGGATGCGGATGGCACACGACGGCCGCATACTGCGCGTCGGCGCTCCCTCGATTCAGTATGGCTTCCAGCCGTCCCGCCGGACCATTCAGAAAAAAGCTTTGTATCGCCGGAGCCTCAGTCATCCAATCTCCAAACGTGGGTGCCCCACCCTCGCCCTCTTTTGGCTTGGGTGGGGAATGAAACACGTTACCAAAGAGTCCCCTGGAACACGCGCACCAGTGACGCCAAGCACATCCCCCTGCTCCCAATTTGGGTATTTTCTCATCGCACTCATTTGTTATGTGCGTCGACTGGGAATACCCAGTCGATTCTGTTGAAGAGCACTCTTCCAAGCCTGAAGAAGCTCTAGCACTACTCTTGGGCCCTTTCCAATTTGGGAAGGGCCCTTTTTATTTCGCTTCTCAATGAGTCTCTTTCCCCACCGTTGACATCGAAAGATGAGAACAGCGAGAGCATCGTTTTCGCTGCTCATCCAAGCCTCTGGCCCGGCGCCCCTTCTACTCGCGTCCGGGCATTTTTTTATTCCTGCCACTGTCGCGATCCAATGTCTGGACCCATTCGCTTTTTCGAAAGCTGGAGAGAACTCGGAAGTCGTCTCCCCCCAAAAAAGAACAGCCCGGATCGGCTCCGGGCTGCGTTTCTGATGCGGAATGCGTGACATCGCTCGGCTTCGGCATCCCTGAAGACAGCAAAGCGATAAAAGGCTGTCAACACCAGTGACCTGTTTTCGTCTCTTTTTGATGCTCGCAGGAAATCGCGCGTTGTCAGCCGACGCCTTCGCCCCCTCGACGAAAATTGATCTCCCTGCCCTGCCCAGTTGTCTAATCGAGCGAGGTAAGGAAACTCGACATGGAAATCCTCCATCAGTCTCAGCTCCCGTTTGTTGGCATGTCGCACGAATTCGTCGGCGCCGAGCACAGCCGCGTTGGCATCTCGTTTTTTCTGGTAACCACCACAGAACTCGGCCGCAGTATCCGGCTGCACAAGCACGATTACGATGAAATCGTTTACGTGATCGCCGGACGTTCAAAGTGGACGGTTGGCAATGAGGAGCGAGAAGCCTCCGCCGGGGATGTTCTCATTGTGAAAGCAGGCGAGCCTCATAAATTCATGAATGTAGGAGAGGAAACCCTTCGCCAGATCGACATCCATCTCAATCCCACGTTCGAAACAACTTGGCTCGAATAGCACTCCTCAACGTGATGAAGACGTCAATCAACGAAATCAAAGGGGGCCAACAACCCTGCGGGTGGCCCATCCTACGCCTTCTTTTGCCTAGGGTGGGTTCGCTAAAAACTAGCTCTTTCACTTCACGCAAACCAGCGAATTCGTGATCGCATGCACCGACAGCTCAATTCGGTTTTGCACTCCAACTTTGCGCATCAATTTAGCTACGTGAGCTTTGACGGTGCGCTCTGCGATGCCCAGCGGTGCGCCGATCTCTTTATTGGATCGTCCCACAACCAGCATTTCCAGAACTTCTTTTTCGCGGTCCGTAAAAGTTACCGGGCCGGCTGGGAAAACGCTTCCCGGTGAATTGCTCACGCGTTCGATGAATAAAGACAGCACTCGCCGCGGAGCCCACACCGACCCTTGGTTCACCACGCGTATCGCCTGCACGAACTCCGTCGGATCCGCCGTCTCGTCGACATATCCCTTTGCCCCGGCCGCAATCGCCTTGAGAATGTTTTCGTCATTCATTCCAGATCCCATCACGATAATCCGCAGAGCTGGATGTGCCGCTCTCAGCGTGGCCATCACCTCGAACAGGTTCGGACCGACATGGTTCCCCAGTAGCACTACGTCCACGTTCGGTTGCGTTCCCACATCTGCAAGGGACGCCGAACTCAGTACGAAATTCTCTGCTGCGCCCAGGAACGTGCTCAATCCCATAAACCGCAGTGGGTCGCTCTCGATCACGGCGATATAGATCGGCGTTTTTTTGGAGGGAGGAGTTTTCATGACCATCCTTGCTGCGAGCTTTTCGCTTTACGACAGTTCCCGCTCTTCCGCTCCTCGGTGAAAGCGGCGAAAGAGACCAGCGTCGTTCACCAGCGATTCTTACACGGGTACATGAACCTCCGCTGCGGTACGAAAGGTCAGGTGTCTTGGGTTGCAACGTGCTGTTGGCCGGAAGGCTTCGCGTTCCAGCGAATACAGGCCGTCGGGAAGGCTCCAAACGATGATTTGACATTACCTCCTAATAAGCGCAGTGTGGTTATAGAGGACGTTGTTCTTCTCCTCTTCCAGATTCTCTGAACTAAGTCAGCCCATCTGAGTTTGTCCTACCTTAGCTACGACTACAACCTTAGGAGGTTGACCATGTTTGCACGCAAAATCTCTATTCATCTGAAATCCAATATGCTTTCCGATTACAACCGCACCTTCGAGAACGAAGTTCTTCCTTTACTTCGCAAGCAGAAGGGTTTCAGGGATGAAATCACACTGTCCAACACGGGCAACCCGGATGTAATTGCAATTAGCTTCTGGGACAACAAGAGCACGGCAGATGCTTATAACACCAACGGCTACCCCGAAGTGTTGAAAACAATGTCACGATTCATTGATGGAACCCCCAAGGTTCACACGTTCGAAGACGTGACCTCGACTTTCCATAAGGTCGCTGCCGCCGCGTAGAGTTTGTACGCAAATCTATGCCGGGCCGGGCCGGGAAGGGACTAAACCTCCTTCCCGACCGGTCTAGACACTGCGAACGAATGCGTGTTGTGCCCGCTTATCGTTAGACAGTCGCTGTAGCTGGAATTGCCGCCGTCTGTTCCGTGAAGCTGACAATGGTTTGTTTCAGTTGCGAATCCACCTCATCGGCTATCGTCATCACGTCAACCAGCAGCAGGCTAAAGTCCACCGTCGTCAAACTGTTCTGCAAGGTTTGGAAAATGCTGACCTGCAAGATGCGAGATTCCTCGACGATCATTGGAAGAGAATAGCCTTGTTTTTGGCGGATTTTCCCGTGCTCGACCGCAGCTTCCGATACCGCCTTCGTGCCAAGATTTCGCGGTACCCGCAATCGGTGAACAAGTTCTTGGATCAGTTTCGGAAGGTGTCCCGTGCGCTGCTCCCTACTGAGTGGGATGCAGGTAAGTTCGCTCTCACGCTCGACTCGAACCAGCCATTCACTAATGGTCGCCAAAGCATCACGCTCCAGGATCGAAGAGACTCGTTCTATGTTGGTCACTTTTCGCTCCCCACGTTTCTGCAACTTTTCACGAATGAGTGCGACTAGTGTCGGAATTGCCATCGGTTTCACTAAGATTTCGTCCGCTTGCAACAGTATTGCATTCATGGCCTCCTGCAATGCGGGATATCCTGTGAACACCAGCGTGACCGCGTCTGGGTTCGTGTGGCGCATCGCGCTAACCACGGTGAAACCGTCCCCCGCTCCGGGCATATGCAAGTCGCAGAGCAGTACATCAAACGGCTCCGCATCAATCAAATGGAGAGCTTCACTAACACTTCCTGCGGTCGTAGCCTGAAAGTGGTTGAGTTCCAACACAGCCCCCAGTGATGTGCGCACCTGTTCGTTATCGTCTACCACCAGAATCCTGGGCTGCCCCGTGCTGTCGCTCTTCGTTGTCATTTCGCTGTTCCTCGATTTGCGTCCATCTCTGGGCAGTGGTGAAACCGTTCAGCTGCACTCACACTCTTTTCTACGTAACCGCTGCCTATCAACTGATAACAACTTCTACAGGTCGCGTAGATGATCCCCTGATACGTCACTCGATTTGAAATCGGATGCGCCGTTTGCGGTTTCTCTGATCGCAGCAAGATGGGGAATCGCTCTACGACTCCGGAGGGGTGACTGCTCGCACTTGGTCGCGTTGTGAGCACTATCCTGTATCCTGAATGATGATTTTCAGATCCATCGGAAGTCTTCTCAATCTCATGAAAACAGACGTCGTATCCGGCTTTGGTAAGCAACCTCGCAAGCGACTCTCGAACACGCTGGTCTTCGTCTGAGGAGAGCGATTGATGTGTGGATGACTTGGGCATGGTTCCCTCCTTTTGCCTGGGGGCGACCTGAAGTTATGATCGCAGTGCCAGAGTCACTGCATCTGTTCAAAATTGCACACATCGATCAATCTTTGGCTCGGGCCAGCTGCCGGCCCGGCGCTCAGCAACAGCAATAAGTGCAGCAAGGTTGTAGACTGGATTTATCGAAATTGGGCTGATGAAGTACGCCTTTTCAAGCCGCTTAAGACCCGCTGGGGGTGTCATCCCACTCAACACTCTGGAAGCATCCGGAGATGTTTCCTGCCAACTCAGCAGCGACCTGCGGATTTGCTACTGCAATCCCGCTTGGGACCGATTTGCGCTCGCTAACAACGGTGGATTGGCGCTCTCAAATCGTATCCTCGGCTCGCTAATCCTGGACTATGTTCCGCCCGAGTTAATCGAGTTTTACAGAGCCGCATTTGCCAGTGCGCGTGACGCTGTGGTCGAGTTCGATTACGAGTGTTCGAGTCCCGACTTGTATCGCACCTTCCAGATGCAAATCCTCCCCACCGCGCGGCCAAAAGGCTACACAGTGATTAACGCAATGAATGTTCAGGAGAGGATGGAAGCAAAACGTTCGGCACTCGTACTTGCCCCGCAGTACTTAACTGATGCCGGGATTATTACTGTGTGCAGTCACTGCAGAAGAACTCGCCGAGTCGACGCCCCCACTCAGTGGGATTGGGTACCGGCAACTCTGCGGCCGGCACAGCGTAACGTCTCTCATGGTCTGTGCCCGATCTGTCATGCGTATTTCTACGGACACATGTTGCCTAAGTCGTTAGACAGGTCCCAAAGAGATCCCGCGGCTTAACTGGATTGCCGCACGACAAGTTCTATTCGCCGGATTTCACAACCTCGAGCTCTCTCTCGAGCATCCGCTTTACTTCTTCGGTATGTTTCCTGGTAACGAGGTCAATCGCTCTCGACTTCAGAAGGCTATCGAGCGACTCGATTGTTTTCGTAACGTGTTCGAATCTCATCGGGTCCATGTCTGAGCGTCCTTGAGAGCTTCGCGAGTTCAGCGCCGCCTGTACGGAAAGCCGCGGCCCACGATACATTCGTTCCCCATAGGGATGGCGGCCGTGGTTACTGTATCACGCAATGTCTGACACCAGACATTCTGCTCTCAATTATCGAGCCGCTCTGGAGTCGCTGATCTGCTCGCCTGAGACGCCGCTGAACCTGCTGCTCGACTCGGCCATCACTTACCTGCCAGCGAATGCGAACGAAGCCGTATCCTGGTCGTGTCAGTTTGTGAACCACTTGGCGCCATCCATTCCCATTCCTGCACGCGTCTGCGCCCAAGGGCGATTTTGTTGTTATCTCTTTGCAATTGCGTATTACAATTTTAATTTCTATTAGATAAGAACAATGAATGATGGCGTGAGAGCAGGAAAGCAATTTTTTCGAACGACCGAATCTCTAACAACTGACAACTAACCACTAACAACTGATCTAAGTCCTTTGTTTTCCCGGAGGAAGGCCTTAACTCCTTTAGAATGCCGGATGTACAGCCGCACTACCTCGTAAGTACCTTTGTTTGCTACACGAGAGGGGGTGGGGGTGGGGTTATCGATGAGTAAACTTCGCCAACTTTCACGTCTGGCGGTCGGTCTTCTCGCTCGCCGTTCCCTTTCTATGCTCATCTTTGCCCTCGTGGTGGCATCCATAGAAAAACAAAACGACGAGCACTCCCAGCGCAAAGAAGCAGATGGGAAAATGAGCCATATCGCGCAAGTAGGGGCACACAAAGACCGTGAATAACCCACCAGCAATGGCGAGCAGCGAAAACCAAAGCAAGTTGCCGCGCAACATCGACCACATAACCGATGAATCTTGGATGCGTCAGCTCCCAGGAGTGTCTGTCCATGACTGGAACTCCGAAGTCCGCATGCGCTACTTGCAGACAGGTTCCGGACCGCCGTTGCTGCTTCTCCACGGACTCCTCGGTTATTCATTCTCATGGCGTTACAACTTGTTACCGTTCTCCCAGTTCGCCACCGTCTATGCACCCGATCTTCCCGGCACCGGATATTCCGAGCGCGTCCCTGACCTCGATACCGATCTGACCGTACGCGCCGAACACATGCTCCGCTTCATGGACGCCATGGGCATGGAGCGTGCCAATATCCTCGGCACATCTCTCGGCGGCGCACTGGCCGTTATGCTGACCATCTTGTGCGAGAAGAAGGACCCGGGGCGCGTTCGCAATCTGATCCTCGTTGACCCCGTGAATCCTTGGTCGCGACACGGGGAGCAATTCACTCGTATCGCAGCCACCGCTGTTGGCACTCTCGCTCTCCGCTACTCCTTCCCGGCCATGAAAAGGATGCAACGCGTCTTTCTCGCTCGCATGTATGGCGATCCCAAACGAATCTCGCCGGGAACGATGGAAGGCTACACCGCTCCGCTCGACCATCCCCAGACGATCGATTACGCGATCAGCGTGGTTCGCAGCTGGCACGCCAATTTGCGGAAGTTAAATACGGCCTACGACGAACTTGGCAAAATGCGAACCCTGCTGATTTGGGGAGACCGCGATCGCGCGGTGATTGCAAAGTCTGCCTACGAACTTCAAAAACGCCTGCCCAACTCGGAGTTGGTCATGCTCAAAGGCGTCGGTCACCTCCCTTATGAAGAGGCGCCCGACGAGTTCAACGAAACCGTCAGACGTTTTCTGACCTCGTAATAAGCAGTTCTCCCGTGACGTCAAACTCTTGTCTGGTACTCTCAACACGATCGGATTCGCCCTGTGTTCGAACACATTCGGCAGTTTTTGATTCACTGGGGTTACTGGGGAGTCGCGGCGTTCCTTCTCCTGGAAAACGCTGGGGTTCCGCTGCCCGGAGAAACCGTCCTATTGCTGGCCAGCGTGCTCGCGTTCAAGAGCCACGAATTGCGCCTCCCGTGGATCATCGTCGTTGGAACCATCGCCTGCACCGCCGGAGACAACATTGGATATCTGATCGGGAGCGCCGGTGGACGCCCGCTCCTCGAGCGCTGGAAGAATTTCTTCCGCGTGAAGGACGAGCACATCCACAGTGCCGAAGAGCTCTTGCATCGTTATGGCCCGCTAGCAATATTCTTCGCTCGCTTTATCGCCGGAGCCCGCATCGTTGCGGGTCCGCTGGCGGGTGTCCTGCGCATGCATTGGAAGACCTTCGCCCTCTTCAATTTTCTGGGAGCCGTCACGTGGGTCACCGTCATCGCCAGCCTCGGATATCTTTTCGGCAGCCAACTCGATCGTCTTCTCGCAACCGTGAAGCACGTCGAACTCGCGTTGCTGATCCTGCTGCTGATCGGACTCGCGGTCTACCTTTGGCGCAGGAAGAAACGCAACTCGGCCAACAACCAGCCGTGATCGCCCGATCCGTCGGAGTCGATTACCATGTTTACAGCATGCGCGCCCGGATGAAGCTGAAGCGGATCGCCATCGAAGTTGTAGGCTGGGCGTTTATCGTCCTCGGCATCGCCGGTCTGTTTCTTCCCATCCTGCAAGGCATTCTTTTTCTGCTGATTGGATTATTCATCCTCTCCACGCAGTATGCCTGGGCGCATCAGCTTCTCCAGCGATTGCGCGATCGTTTTCCAAAAATCGCCGAACAATTTGATAAGGCCAAGGCAAGAGCCGAGCGCTGGGTGTCGCCCTCAGCATGAAGAGACTCTTCAAGTCCGCCGTCGCAGGTATCGACAGAGAGGCTTGGATACGTTTCTTTCTCGCCCTGATTGGTCTCGCGATGGCCTTTGGCGCGGCTCTGCTTTCCACCGTGACTCGTCAGCAAGGCAATCTCTGGGCGACAGCAGTTCTCGCTTCTGCGGCACTGCTGCTTGCGGCCTGGGTCGGCGCAACGACCGTACCCTACCTCGCGCGTCGGGTATCGGTGCTCCACGTTCGCGACGCCCTCGATTTCGACGTGACACGCGAAGGCCTGCTCTACGTGGGAATGGTAATTGTGATCGGCGTTGCCGCACTGAATACCGGCAACAATCTTCTCTTCATCGTTTTGTCGGCGATGCTTGCGGCCATCTTCGTCTCCGGCATCACCTCTACAGCCCTGCTACGCTCCGTGCAATTGGACATTGCGCTCCCGGAATACGTGTTCGCCAATACAGAAGCGTTCGCCCGCCTCATTCTGAAGAACACGCGCCGCATTCTTCCGGTATTCTCCGTTTCGGTAACGCCGGTAAAAGACAAACGGCGCCGGCGTGAGTGGAATTGGCAGCGCGTCACCTTTCGCTTTCCCCCGAAAGCGCCTCCGGGTAAAGAGTGGGTCGAACTTCCCGACATTTCCATGCGACGCGTCCAGGTCGAAAAGGAATCAACGCGAATTCTGCGCGATCCTGTGTATTTCCCTTTTCTGCCTCCGGGTCAAAAAATGACGGCTGACGTGAAGCTGAGTTTTCCCAAGCGTGGCCGCTTCACGCAGAACACTTTCGGCCTGACGACCCGGTTTCCATTCTCCTTTCTCGCGAAAACCCGCCGCGTTCGCCTCGAGAAAGAACTGATCGTCTATCCCTCCATCGAACCGATGGACGAGTTTTACGAGATCCTGCCGATCATCACTGGTGAATACGAAAGCTATGTCGCGGGACGCGGATACGATCTTTATCGCATCCGGGAATACACATCCGAAGATCCGGCGCGCCACTTGGACTGGAAGGCCACTGCGAAAACCGGATCGCTGAAGATTCGCGAATTCACCCGTGAAGATGAACGCAAGCTCCGCTTTGTCTTCGATAATCCGGAGCCCGGATTGGTCAGTGAACCAGCCTACGAGCGAGCGGTCAGTCTGGCGGCTTCTCTCGCCTGGCATTTCTCGAGCCAGGGAGCGCAGCTTTCGTTCATGGCTCCGGGTTTGCCCGCCAATTGGAATCTCGACGGATTCCTGAGATACCTCGCACTCGTTCAGAGCCGCACCGCGCCCTCCGTGCTGGACGAGATTCAGCTCACTGACGACTACAACCTGGTGTTCACAGCGCGCCAGCGTGGCACGATTCCGACCGCGCTCTGGTCGTGTTCCTACATTGTTTTTCTGGACTGACGGGAAGAGGCCACCAATAAGGCTTCCCTAACGTTCTCAAGTAGGCATATACTCTCGCCGCGCCGGACTTTGTGGGGCAGAGTCCGCTTCGGCCACTTCTCACACCACCTTCGGAGAAGACACTATGCATGCGATCTGTAATCTCATCAAGGGCCGCGAAATTCTCGCCGTAACTTCCGGACAAGTCGTGATGGAAGCGGTGCAATACATGGTGCAACACCATATCGGAGCCGTGCCGGTACTGCGTCATGGCGAACTGGTAGGAATCTTCTCCGAACGTGATCTCATGGTGCGCATGGTCGCAGAAGGGCGCGACGCTACAACCACGTTGGTAGACGCCGTCATGACCTCCGATCCGCTTGCCGTCTCACCCGACACTGGCTTCGAAGAGTGCATGATATTGATGAAGGCGCACGGCTTCCGTCATCTGCCGATTTGCGAAAACCGCAAGCTCGTTGGCGTGATATCACTGCGCGACCTGCTTCTGCATGACGTGGAAGAAAAAGATGTAGAGGTGCGCATGATGCGCGCCTACATTCAGCAAGCCGGCTGATCAGCTGGCGATTGCCGCGTCCAGAACTTCTTTCGCCCAGACTGCGCTCTGTGGATCTTCTTCGTGCTTGAAGAAGGCGAAGACTTCGCGATCAGCAGCAAGTTCGCGGAGATGCGCCCCAATCTGCTGGCGCTCCTCAGCGGAATAGTCAGGACGGCGAAGTCGGAAATAGGCGAAATCGGCGGTCATTACTTCTGGAGTCTTCAGCTCTTCATTTTCCGCGATACAAAGCGCGCTGTTGCGCTCGCGCAGCGTCTCGTAAATCTCATCGTTGAACCATGATGTGTGGCGAAACTCGAACGTGCAGCGCACCGCTCGCGGCCAGATACTAAGAAATTCACGCAGCAAACCTACATCGCCCTTCAGATTCGGTGGAAGCTGTATGAGGATCGGCCCCAGCCGCTTCGCCGTAAACAACGGCTCAATGGACGATGTAAAGAACTTCACCGAATCCTCAGCATTGCGCAGCCGTTTGATGTGCGTAATCTGCTGATGCGCTTTCACCGCGAACACGAAGTGCTCAGGCGTCTGTTGCAGCCAATCACCGATCGTCTTCGCCTTCAGCATCTGGCGAAACGAATAGTTCACTTCCACCGCATTGAAGACACTCGCGTAGTAAGGCAGAAACTTCTTCTGCGGAACGTCCTTGGGATAGAACTCCGGCTTCCAGCTTGGATATCCCCAACCGGAGGTTCCCACGTGAACCCGCGGTGACGAGATCGCCTTCGAACTTGCTTCTTGCGCCATCAGCTATGCTGTCTTCTTTTTTCTGGCAGTTGCCTTCTTACGAGTTGGTCCTTTGACGGTCGTCGAAACCGCCACCTTGATTCCATCCAACGCCTCTACCGCTTTTTCTAAAGCCGAGATGTCTGGAAGCTTTTGTTTCTGCTTGAGTACCGGCTCATACAAGTCCCCATGCTTGTCAGATCTCTCCAGCACGGCTGCAGAATCGAAGACGAGCAGGTCGGCGTCTTCTTTCTTCAGGCACCGTTCCACTTCTTCCCAGCTTACCGGCGTAGACGCGGTCGGTCGATCCTTCGCTCGCAGCGAGTACACGCAAATCGTCGTCTTGTACTGATCGTTCTGGCTCCAATCGACGAACACTTTATTCGTGCGCAGCGCCTTTTTCATATCCGAAACTACCCGATCCGGATAGCGCCTCTCCAGCAGACGAGCAATCTCTTTTGCAAACGGTTTGGTCTCGTCGTAAGTGACGGGCGTGTGCAGCGGCACGTAAACCTGCAGTCCCTTCGATCCGGAAGTCTTGGGATAAGCCTCGAGCCCCATCGCCTCGAACAATTTCCGCACCCAAAGTCCGACCTGGCAGCATTGAACGATGTTGGCAGGCGGTCCCGGATCGAGATCGAATACCAGGAAGGTCGGCTGCTCAATCTTCGTCCCCAGGGAAAGCGAAGTGTGTAACTCGATATCCGCCAGATTCGCTGCCCACACCAGCGTAGCCAGATCGCCCACCATGCAGTACTGCATCCAGCGATTGTTGCCGCCGCTCCACACGGGAATCGTCTTCACCCAATCGGGCCGGTGTGTCGGACAGTTCTTCTCATAGAAAAACTGACCTCCAACCCCCTCCGGATAGCGCTTCATGGTCAGCGGTCGTCCCTTCAAGTGCGGCAGCAAAACGGGCGCAATGCGGACGTAATAGTCAATCAGCTGCGCCTTGGTAAAGCCCACAGCCGGATACAGCACCTTGTCCAGGTTGGAGAGCTTCAACTCCCGGCCTTCCACCTCAATGATGGTCGTCTGTTTCGCCACGTCCGGAACCTGCCTCCTGCTTCGTTGGATGCCGAGTGCTGAAACGAAATCCAGCCGGCAAGTCTTGCCTGCCCCACATCACGGACCGTGCCGCGGGGGCTCACATCACAGCTGCCCGCTGTCGCGACAGTTTACTTGCCGAAGAACCGTGCAACAACCGTCATCAACAACTTGCCATCAAAGCCTGAGTGCAGAACGCGGAAAATAACGAGAAGTCCAGCCAAGAGCAGAAATTGCTGCCTATCAGCTCGTCGAGTCCGCCGCAATTTCCGCCAGACCAGGAGAACTTGTTCCGGGAAGTGCTGCAACTGCTCTCGGAACAGGGGGTTCCGTTCGTTGTGTCCGGTGCCTTCGCTTTACAGACGCATACAGGCATCTATCGTGACACCAAAGATCTGGATCTTTTCCTCTCGACCGAGGATGCCCAGCGAGCGATCCAGGTTCTTCAAGATGATGGATTCCAATGCGAAGTCAGTGATCCGGTATGGCTCGCCAAAGCCCACCGGGGTGAATTCTTTGTCGATCTCATCACCGGGATGAGCAACGGGGTCGTGAAGTAGATCGCTCCTGGATCGACCGCGCCACTCCTTCCGAGCTTTTCGGCGTACCGGTGCGCGTCCTGGGACCCGAAGAGCTGATCCTGTCCAAGCTGTTTGTCACGCGCCGTGAGCGTTTTGACGGTGCCGATATTGTTCACGTGATCTACGGCACACACGGCCAACTCGACTGGGATTGGCTGTTGCAATCCGTAGCAGAGCACTGGGAGGTGCTGTACTGGATGCTGCTGCTGTTCCACTACGCCTATCCCGCGAAGGTCGACTACGTGCCCAGCCGCATCTGGGACGACCTGATGAACCGGTTCCAGACAGCGATTCGGAACCCTGATCGGAATGCGCCGTTTCGGGGAAGCCTGATCGATCCGTTGATGTTCGCTATCGATGTCGATGAATGGGGAATGCCGGATATGAATCAGGAATACCGGGAACGCCGCCAACCGAAATTGCAATCTTCGTGCGAGGAACCTGCTGCATGAGGATTGCCGCTTTAGCCGACATTCATTTCTCGCCGCCGGCTTACGACCGTATTCGCGCGACCATGGAGCGGGTTCGCGATGAAGCCGATCTGTTGATCGTTGCGGGTGATCTGACGAACTACGGCAGGGTTCAGGAAATGGAGTCGCTGCTGAATGCGCTGGTCCGGCTGCGTATCCCGATTGTCGCCGTGCTCGGTAACCACGATTACGAGAGCGGCCAGGAAGCCGAACTCATGCGCATGATGACTGCCGAAGGCATTAAGGTTCTGGATGGCACGGCCTACGAGCGCGACGGAGTGGGATTTGCCGGAACCAAGGGCTTCATTGGGGGATTCGGACGCGGCGCCCTGACTGCCTTTGGAGAGCCCCAGATCAAATCAATCGTTCAGGCAGCCGTTGACGAGGCTCTAAAACTGGAACGCGCGCTCGCACAGATTCGGACAGAGAAACGAGTCGTAGTGCTGCACTACGCACCCATCCTGGGTACAGTAGTCGGCGAAGCGCCAGAGATTTATCCCTACCTTGGAACTTCGCGCCTATCCGAGGTAGTCGACCGGAATGGCGCGAATTTCATTGTTCACGGTCACGCTCACCACGGCGTGCGGGAAGGAAAAACGGTAAGCGGGATTCCCGTTTACAACGTCGCGCTGCACCTCCTGCAGGCGCAAGACCCGCCCCGAGCATACCGGGTCTTCGATATCTGATGGATGAGAGTTCTGGTTTATAATTTAGTTAACACCTTGGACCGGGACTATTCCTTGAATCAACAGCTAAAGACCGTTCTGATTGTGGTTGACGATAACGTCCTACTGCGCCTCCGTTCCATGATTCTGCAAATGCATGGCTTCAAAGTAAGTGGAGCCTCTTCTTCAGACGAGGCTTTTGAGTGCTGCGAGCGCGAGATTTTCGACCTCGTGTTGATCGACCTCAGCGCCGGCATCGAAGCCAGCACGGCCCTTTGTAATGCAATCAAAGAGAAGCACCCGCAACAAACGGTGGCCCTTTTGGCGCCTGCTTACGCGTATGTAGGATCTGACTGCCCTGACGAGGTGATCCCCAAGAACGAAGGGCCAGCGAAGCTGGTCAACGAGATCCGAGAGTTACTGCAGCGCGTCTCAGACAAGACGGCTGATCCCGAGTAAAGCTCTAGCAATCCCGGATAAATCTCCTTCCGTTTGACAAACTTCCGGCGCGGGCCGTACTTTCGTCTCCTGTGCTTCCATGCACGGAGGTCGCATGAAGTTCTTGAGAGCCGTTCCGCTGCTGTTCCTGCTCCTCGCTCTGCCTCTCCTCGCGCAGGATCTTGCCTCGTTTGAAAAGCGAACCGAAGTACGAACCCTGCCGAACGGGTTGACGATTGTTTTTTGTCAGCGGCATGAGGCGCCGGTGTTCTCTTTCTATACGCTCGTCGATGCTGGATCGGTTCAGGATCCGAAGGGCAGGACCGGCCTGGCGCACATGTTTGAGCATATGGCTTTCAAAGGAACGCCCACCATCGGCACAAAGAACTATGCGGCTGAAAGAGTAGTGCTCGACAAAATCGAAGTCGCGTATCAGGCCTACATCACCGAACGCGACAAGATTGTTGGTCGCGATCCCAAGAAGCTCGCCGACCTCGAGAAGCAATGGAAAGATTTGGTCGATCAGGCCGAGCAGTACGTGGTTCGGAACCAGTTTGGCGAAATCGTGGAAGAAAACGGCGGGGTCGGGATGAATGCCGGAACTGAAGAAGATCAGACCGTCTACTTCTATTCGATGCCGGTGAACCGGCTGGAACTTTGGGCTTACCTGGAGTCGTCCCGATTCGCGGAACCAGTGATGCGCGAGTTCTACAAAGAACGTGATGTCGTCTACGAAGAACGGCGCATGCGCGTGGACAGCGACCCTACAGGCCGCCTGGTGGAACAGTTCGTGTCCTCCGCGTTCCAGGCCCATCCCTACCGGAATCCGGGAATTGGCTGGCCTTCTGACCTGAAGACATTTTCCGCGACCGACGCCATCAACTTCTTCCACACTTATTACGCTCCATCGAATATGACGATTGCCGTAGTGGGCGATCTCACCCCGGAGCAATTCTGGCCGATCGCGGAGAAGTATTTCGGCCAGATTCCCAGTCATCCCAAGCCGGATGAAACGACCACCACCGAGCCGCCCCAGAATTCTGAGCGGCGAGTCGCGCTCCAAGAAACTGCGCAACCCTTGTACGTCGAGGGCTATCACCGTCCCGATTATCTGGATAAAGATGACGCCGTCTACGACGCTATTACCGACCTGATGTCGAACGGGCGCACCTCACGCCTGTACCGCTCACTCGTCCGCGACCAGCGGATCGCCGCAGTTGCCGCTGGTTTCAGTGGACTGCCAGGGCAAAAGTATCCCCACCTTTTTGCGTTCTATGCCGTACCGCTGCCAGGGCACACGAACACTGAAATGCGTAATGCGATTCACGCCGAGATCGATCGTCTGAAGAAAGAAGATGTGACCGACGAAGAATTGCAGATGTTCAAGACTCGCACGCGCGCCTCCATCATTCGCAGTTTGGGGAACAACGAAGGACTCGCGACCTCGTTGGCGACCATGCAGACTCGCTACGGCGACTGGCGCGAACTGTTCCAGCAACTGGACCGCATCGACAAGGTAACCAAGGCAGACATCCGGCGCGTAGCCAACCAGACCTTCGTGGAGACGAACCGTACTGTCGGCGTCATCGAAACTGCACAGATGCCACGCGGACCGGCGAGCCCTCCTTCGCAACAGCCAACGACGCCGCAATGATCAAACGCAGATACTTTGCCGCTCATAGGACGATGACAGAAATGATAAAGAAAATTGTTGTTGCGCTGGTTGCTTCGTTTTTGATCTCAGCTGCCTCAGCGCAGACTGCCCCTGCACGGCAGGCGCCTCCGCCCACGTCGGTTCCACAAGCTGGCAAAGAAGCTCCCAAACAGCAAGCGGAGCAAAACGCGGCGCTCAGTCAAATCAAGATTCCGGTATTGCCGCCGTTCAAACCTCAGCAACCGGAACGCATTCAGCTGCCGAACGGCATGGTGATTTTTCTGCAGGTGGACCATGAGTTGCCTTTGATCGGCGGAACAATTCGCGTGCGCGGCGGATCGCGCGATGAGCCTGCCGACAAAACCGGCATGATCTCAATGTACGGCGACGTGTGGCGCACCGGAGGCACCAAGAGCAAGACTGGCGATCAACTGGACGACTTCCTCGAAGCTCGCGCCGCCAAAATCGAGAGCAACGATGGCGCCGACTCAACTTCCCTTTCCTTTGACTGCCTGAAGGGCGACTTCGAAGACGTCTTCAAGATTTTCCTCGATGTGTTGCACGATCCTGCATTCCGCGACGACAAGATCACGTTGGCAAAGCGGCAGATGGAAACCGTTATCGCTCGCCGCAATGACGACGTGGATTCCATTGTGAGTCGCGAAGCCGTGCGCCTCGCCTATGGTCCCGATAGCCCCTATAGCCGCATCCCGGAATTTGCCACGATTGCGAAGGTTTCGCGGGACGACATGGTCCAGTGGCATACCCAGACTGTGCAGCCGCAAAACATCATCTTCGGAATCTATGGCGACTTCGATCCCAAGGTGATGGAAACCCGCCTGCACGAGGCTTTCGACTCCTGGCAGAAGGGCAAGCCGTTCACCCAGGCGAAGTTGACCTTCAACCCCGCCCCTCCCAGCATTTATTTTGTATCGAAGGACGACGTAAATCAAAGCTCGATCCAGATGGTCTCTCTCGGCATTCGTCGCGACAGTCCCGACTACTATGCTGTCGAAGTCATGAATGAGGTTCTGGGTGGCGGCTTCGCCTCGCGGCTTTTCGAGACAATCCGTTCCAAGCTGGGGCTGGCGTACTCAGTCGGCGGAGGCGTAGGCACCGGCTGGGATCATCCGGGGATCTCACGCTTCGAGATGGCGACCAAGAGCGCCACCACCGCGGAGTCAGTGAAAGCGATGAAAACCGAACTGAGCAGGATGCTGACCGAACCAGCCACCACAGAAGAGATGCGGCGCTCAAAAGATGCCATCCTCAATTCCTTCATCTTTAACTTCGACGATAAAGAGAAAGTACTGGCCGAACGCATGCGCTATGAGTTTTACGGCTATCCTCCGGACTTCCTCGAGCGCTACCGCTCCGGCATTGAAAAGGTGACCGTCGAAGATGTAAACCGCGTAGCGCACAAGTACATTCACCCGGATCAACTCGCGACGCTGGTGCTTGGTAATCCCGGAGAATTGGGGAACCAACTGACCTCCCTCGGACCGGTGAAGACGCTGGACATCACGATTCCGCCACCGCCGGGGGGACAGCCTGCTGAAATGGGAGCGCAACCCGGGCAGCAATAGGCCAGCTTGCGCGGGCTGTCGCTAACATCTTGAACACCCTTCCGTCTAAGGAGCGGGCGCGGAACTTACGTCCGAACTATTTCGTACCTATCCTTGACTCCGGAGTAGGGGGCTTATTGTGCGTAAATTTCTCATCGTTTCCCTGCTTTTTCTCACCGTTACCGCGCTCGCCTTCGCAGACGAGTGGAACAAGAACTTCCCGGTTACCGCGAAGCCCGACTTCCGCCTGGTAACCGATGATGCCAATCTCAACGTTGTCAGCTCCGACGCGAAGGAGATTCGCGTCAACGTGACTACCAGGGGCTGGAAGATCCCCGATGACGTGAAGGTCGTTGAGCGCCAGGAAGGCGATCACGTGAACGTGGAAGTCCGGATGGTTCACAAGGATCACATTTCATGGGGCATGAACCGTTCCATTCGCGTCGACGTCTCGGTTCCGCGCGAAACGAATCTTGATCTTCGCACTGGCGATGGCAATGTCGTCGTCGACGCCGTGAAAGGCGGAGCACACATCCAGACGGGCGATGGCAACGTGGACCTGAACGGCATGGATGGCGGTCTGAATGCCAGCACTGGCGACGGGAATCTCAAAGTCCGCGGCCGTTTTGATGAGCTTACGCTGCACACTGGCGATGGCAATATGGCCGTTTACGTGGAACAGGGTTCGAAAGCGACGGGTTCGTGGATACTGCGGACCGGCGACGGTAACCTTGACCTCCACCTTCCCGACGGATTCTCGGCAGACGTGGATGCGCACACCGGCGACGGCCGAATCACGTCCGACTTTCCAATCTCTACCTCCGGCCAGATTCGTGAAAACGAATTAAGAGGCAAGCTGAACAGCGGCGGAAACACGCTTGAACTCAGGTCGGGAGACGGCACGATTCGTCTGAGCCGCATGTGAGCTCAGTGAACGGAAGCTGAGGTGGTGCGCGCTGCCCAATCCCAGGCGGCGCGCGCAATCTGCGCAATCACTGCCTCGCGAACATCCGCGTCGGCTGGCGAGTCGGAAACGAATACCGCAACCGCCAGGTGATTTCCGTTGGGCAGTTGTATCAGGCCAATGTCATTGGTCGCCGCCGTCACTCCGTGTTCGGTGCCCGAGCTTCCAGTCTTGTCGGCGACCTGAACCTCGCGCGGAAGCAGCGCCCTGATACGCTGCGAACCGGTTCGCGTTTCGATCATCCAGCCAAGCAGCAGGTCGCGATTGCTCGGCAGAAAGCCCTTCACCAGCCTGAAGTTTTTGCAGCAATGTGACGGCTCCGCGAGGAGTGGCCCAGTTGTCGTACTGAACCTTATCGTCCAGCGCCATTTCCTTCTCGGTGTTCTCGATCTTGATGCCCTTCACACCAACCTTGTGAAGGTATTTCCGCACGTGACGCGGCTTTACCAGGCGCAACAGAACATCGCTTGCCGACCCATCGCTCTCGACGATAGCCGCACGTGCCAATTCGCGAACCGTCATGTCGAAATCCCCGTTCGGATTCCGGTCACGAATCGGACTGTGTATATTTGGCGGTACAAGGTCTGCGGACGAAATATGTACCTTCTGATCAAGTTTTAGCTGTCCGGAATCTGTACGTGCCAGGACTGCCATCACGATGGGCAGCTTGTAAACGCTCTGCATAGGAAAATGCTTCGACCCGCGAATTTCGACGGTATCGCCAGTTTCCAGCAGCAGAGCTGCCGCACCAACCTTACCTTTAGCCGGTGCGGCCAGATTTTGCAGCTTCTGCTGCAGATCAACTATCTGTTGCGCAGAACTTTGCGTTTGTTGTTGTTCCGGGCGCGGGACTTGGCCGAAGAGTGTTGTTTCAAGAACCAACGTCGCGCATATCCAGAGTAGTCGTCTCATCGCTCTCGTTACCGGCGGAACATAGTACGCCGTAAATCGAAGTTCCCCAAATCCAAATCAACACGCGCGAGCATCCATGAAGTAGGTAAGTGCTTTTGTGAAACAATCCAGCCCGGATGAACGTACTGGGATTCAGGGTGATGATAAACAAACCGCTCGACTCGCGATCAGCATGGCAATTCGGCTTGGCCACGGTATGCGTAACCGCCGCGCTTTTCTTCTTCGGCAATGGATTGGCGCCCGTCTGGTGGCTGACGTGGCTGGCGCCGCTCCCGGCGCTTGTCCTCGCTCCACGTGTTAGCAAACGCGCGGCCTTTGCGGTTGCTTTCGCTGGCTTCAGTCTGGGAGCATTCACCTGGTGGACCTATCTCCACCGAGTGCTCGAACTCCCTTTGATGGTCTTCATCCTCGCCACGCTGACCCCGTCAATTCTCTTCGGACTTGGTGTGCTGCTTACGCGCACGTTCCTGCTCCGTGGCTCGTTCTGGCGCGCCGCTCTTGCATTCCCAGCCGTGTGGACTAGCTACGAGTATCTGAATACGCTCGCTTCGCCGCACAGCACATTTGGAAGTCTCGCGTACACTCAAATGAATTTCCTCCCCATCATCCAGGTCGCCTCGATTGCCGGGGTATGGGGAATTGTCTTTTTGCTTTTTCTGTTTCCCTCGAGCATCGCAGCCTTGCTGACGTACTCGCCGCGCGATAAGAAGTGGAACTCATTCGCCGCCGCCACAGCGCTGATTTTCCTAGCGGCGATTGGCCTCGGTTCATACCGCCTGTTCTCCACCCCTTCCGCACCACAACAGATCACGGTCGGGCTACTGGCCTCTGACGCGCGCGAAAACCGCGGCGAACCGTCGGGCGAAAAAGGCATGCGCGTTCTGCACAACTACGCTGATCAGATCGCCACCCTTGCAGCGCAGGGCGCGCAAACGATCGTCATTCCCGAGAAGATTGCCACCGTCGCCGATACTGATCTCCCGGAAATGGATCGGCTCTTCCAATCCGCCGCGACCAACAATCACGTAGACATTCTGGTTGGTATCGACCACCGTGAATCCAATGACTATCTGAATGAGGCTCGCCTTTATCATGCCGTCGGTGGGCCTGTAACGGTCTACATCAAGCATCATCTCGTTCCGGGATTCGAGAGTCGTGATCGTCCCGGATCTGAATTCTCCGTGCTCAGTACGGGACCATTCGTGCAGGGACTTGCGATCTGCAAGGACATGGATTTCCCGCCCCTCAGCCGTCACTATGGCAGATCGGATGTAGCCCTGCTGTTGGTACCTGCATGGGACTTCGATACTGACCGCTGGCTGCACGGGCGAATGGCCGTCATGCGAGGCGTAGAAGATGGATTTACGATCGCGCGCTCGGCAAAGGAAGGGCTGCTGACCATCAGCGACAATCGTGGACGCATCCTGGCCGAGAAGCGCAGCGATGCGAGTCCGTTTTCTTCGCTCGTGGTTGTGGTGCCTGTCTATCCCACGGCCACCATCTACTCGCGCTTTGGAGATTGGTTCGCGTGGATCAACATCGTGTTACTGGTCGTGCTGATTGCCTCCGCGATCAAACGCGGGCCGGTGGCCGTCGAAGCTAGTTCGGCAGCTTGAACTCCACCATCACGCTGGTATCCATTTCCACCGGCGTGCCATTCAGCTTCATGGGCTCGTAGCGCCAATGTTTCACCGCATCCTTTGCGGCTGCCCCCAGGAACGGATTTCCCTTCAGCACACGAATGTCTCTCACCGATCCGTCGAGTCCAACGTGTGCACTCAGGAACACTTGCCCTTGAATACGGCGAGACTTTGCCGTTTCTGGATAGATCGGCTCGACTTTCTTGATCAGTTTGCCGCCGATGGTTCCGCTAGACATTCGAATCGCAAGAGATGGCTGGATAGAATGATCGGGCAAGCGAATGGCAGCAAGATCAGCTTGCCCTGCCAACGGAGCAGGCGCCGCCGGTTCGCTTTCCGTTGTCACCGTGGGTTTTGAAGCCGCTGGTTGTCCACTTGTTCCCGAGACCCCGGCACTAGGAGTTCCTGTTTCACCGCTGCGGTTTACCACGATCACATCGTCAGAGCCATCCTCGGGCAGTAGCGCTTCCTGACTTGGTTTTCTGTGTTTGACAACGGGTGCAGGAGCGGCCACTTCCGGCAGCAATGCAGTTGGCGGCGGCACTACAGCCGGTGTCGCCGTCGTGTTTACGGCTGCGACCGGACGCGAAGACTGCACGAAAGCTGCGCGCTTCTTTTCCCAGCGCGTGTACAGGAACACTGCCGCGGCAATTTCAAGGGCAATCACGATGGCCCCGACAAGGCGCAGCGCTTTCCCGATGCGTTGGTTTCTCCCCGTGATCAACCACTCTCTGGTCCGCTCCGCAAGCGACGGGCTTTCGATCCCGAAGGAAGGTAATTCCAGAACTGCGGTTTCCGTAGGAAGATCGGTCGCGGCAACCGCCGAGAACTTGTGCGGACTCGTTTTGACTTCAGCCGTATTTTCCGTGATTGACGTCGCGGTATTCGGCTTCGTCAGTTCGGCCAGCTTGACCGCCGTTTCCTTGGCTGCGATCTGCGACGTAATCACAGGCGCAGCCAGCGCCGCAGGCTTTACCTGCCCTACTACCTGCGGTTCCACTTTGCGTTGCGTGGTACCGGCAGACTCAGACCTGATCGATCTCCCGTTCGAAGGGACCGGAGCAGAAACATTCGCTTGCGGGCCGACCGATGGCCGGTCTCCGATTTTTCGCGGAAGGTGCGAACGTTCCGGCTTCAGCTCAGAAGAACTATCCGTAGCCATCGACTCGGCCTTCGCAACGGGCACTGCCGAGGACTCAGGATTCTTCTCTGCAGTCGGAACCAGATCTGCCGCAACGACGCCGAGAATCTTCGTTAGCTTTTCCAGCTTTGCAATGTGATCAGGAGAGAATGCCCGCGGCTGTGAGGAAAACACCTCGAGAATCCCGCTGAGTTCGTCCGCATTCCTGCCGGAGAATACCGGAATCACCAGTGCCGACCTCAGCTCCATTTCGCGGCAAGCCGCGGCATTGACGCGCTCGTCGGTTTCGGTGTCATCACAGCGCACCGTAGCGCGACTTCGAACGCAATACCCGGTGAGACCCGAACTCGGATTGATGGGCACTCCAACATCGGGCGCATTGCCCGCACTGGCGCGGCAGACCATCGCTTCCGGAGGCCCGATCGCGATCGCCGCTCCGTTCGCTCTGGTGATGGCCATCGCTCGCGCCAAGACTTGCACCACCGCTCGATCTAGCGTGAGCGACTCGTCTGCACCCAAAGGGGCGCCTTCGCCCGCTGCGGCAACTGGCGTCGAAACACTGCTTTCAGCCGAAGTCGGACGAATGGGCTGTCGTCCCAGGCTTACCCAGCGTTTCAGACGTTCGCTTGCCAGGTCAGGCACGCGCTCAAAACGAATGCCTGCGCGCTTGCCGGCGCCGAACCATACGACACGGCCATCCACGCGCACGTGACCACCACTCTCGGGCAGATCGAAGTCCACCGCCAGCGTGCTCCCGGGCTGGAGAGGCATCGCGAGTTCCAGACCGATGCCGCTTTCGCTTATATCTACAACCACCGCTTCGCCGGCCGGCCCAAGGCGCGCCTTTACCTGCCGTATGTTTCCCATTCCCTTGCGCTGCGCGCTTCGCTTGATGGGATAAATCGATGACCCGTGATTTGTATCAGTCAGCACTTCAGGCATACCGGCCTCTGGAAGCCTTCGGCAATCCACGGCAGATCATGGAAATTGCCTCAGTGTTTTCTGTTCGTTCTTTGTTTCTCCGACTCTTACTTCGCTGCCCGCCGTAACCAGTTCCAACTCCATGTTCCGGCTTTCTTCCAACATGCGTGCTGCAGCCCGCAGCGCCGAGATCTCGCGCGTCAGCCGCTCAACTTGTTCTTCCTTCTGCTGAATAATCTGATAGACAGTCATATCCCGCCTTGGCCAGAAGTGGTTGCGGAACCGTATCGTTCAATTCACTGCACTACTTCAGCGGCGCATGGAATCGACTCTTTTCGAGCCGGTGAAAGGAAGGGAGGTAACGATCGAGCTCCCAGATTCGCCCTTCAGAGTGGGATGATTCTAAACCAGTGTTTTCATCAGCGGTGTAGGTTTATAACCCTACACGCCAGAAAATCGGACATGTACCGGTTTTTTGGGCGGATTTTGTCCAGAAATGTGCCATCCGTACTATTGGGCGGCCGGCGCCTCCACCTCGCGCGAGAAATATCCTGTCTTGCATCGTACCGTGAAGCCCGCCTGCTTCGGCCGAACCACGATCTTGCGGAAGGTGTCGTCCCTCATCGCATTCGTCGGATAGTAGGCTAGTTCGTAGGAATGCCGTAGCTCGTCGCCAATCAGATGGAAGTAGTTGTGGGGATCGGTTTGTTCAGCGTCAAATTCCTCCCCACCTGTTTCTTTAGCAATCCGCCCCATTACTCTGATTCCATACTTGTTACGAGCCGTAAGCTTGCCGTGCTCGCGCTCGGTATAGCGGATACTGAACAGTGTCACGTTCGCTGCCTGAGCCGCCTCAACCGTGGTCATCATGTCATGCGAACTGGAATTATCTTCACCGTCGCTGAAGATCAGCAACGCTTTGCGTCCGCTTTCATTCGCCAGTTTTTCAGTGATGGAGTAGTAGATGGAATCATAAAAAGCCGTACCCAAGTCGCGGCTTTCCTTTGGCCCGATTTCCGGAAAGTGACTGCTTCCCTTCTGGAAGGCGTTCAGTCGCTCGATAAGCTCACTGCTCGATGGCGAGAGATCGCTGACAAGCCGCAGATGATTGCCGAAGCAAACGATGAATGCTCGATCTTTCGGCCCGAGCACTTCTTTAAGAAACATTTCCAGATCGTGTTGATGCTGCTTCGTAAAGCGATCCTGGCTGCCACTGGCGTCGACAATCAGCCCAAGCGTCAATGGCACATCGGAACTGCGTGCGAAAAAAGCAATCTTCTGGGGAACGGCATCTTCGAAAATATCGACCTGATCTTTGGTCAGGTCGTCGACGAATGCACCATGACCGTCACGAAGGGAAAAAGCGACGTTGACCAGGTTGACGTTTACGCGCACCGCTTCTTGCGAGAACGACGGCATCGCTGTCGTCAACAAAAGGACCGATACGAAGGATTTCAGGATTTTCAGATTTGCGCGCATCGCATTTAGTAAACGACAGCGAGCATATCCAAGGAGGCAGAAAGTTACCAGTGAGGCGACCTGAGCGCAAGAGAGCGTGGCTCAACCTCAGCTACAGATCGCCGTATAATCACGTTCCAAACCGGCTAAAGAGTTGATCGATGTCCAATCTGGAAATACTCAAGTCGATTGCTGAACAGCTGATGTCGCAGCCGACCGTGGACGTGGAGGGTCAGTCGATCCTGGTAAAACGCACCGGCAGCAACCGGTTGAGAATCGTCTCATTTGAGATTGACGGGCGTCAGTACGACGCCATTGAGCAGAACCGCGAAAAGCCGAGCCGATGGGGTGACCTCGCTCGTAAAGGCCACAAAGTCGTTCAATTTCGTGACGTGGCCACGAACAAGTACATCGCCGTCGCGATTGACGGCGACGTGAAAGTCTACGGCAAATAGACTGTCTGTGAATTCAAACTGTTTTAGGCGACTGCAGAGCGCCCCTGCAAGGCTACCGCAGGTTCGGCGGGCAGCAGAATCGAGAAAGCTGTTCCCCGACGAGGTTTGTCTACGCTTGAACGCAGTCGGATTGAGCCGCCGTGCTTGTCGATAATCTGCTTACTGACCCACAGCCCGAGCCCTGTCCCAATCGCACCCTTCGTAGTGAAAAGCGCGTCGAAAACCTGCTGCTTCGCATTCTCACTGATACCAGTACCGTTGTCGGCTATCGTAAATCGCACATACCGCCCGCCGCCGTTTGATGTGGAAGACCTCGATATACGCAATGCGATAGTGCCCTTTTCCGAAATCGCGTCCAGGCTGTTAACCAGGAGATTCGCAAATACCTGCCGCAGTTCTCCCGCCACGGCAATCACTTGCACGTCCTCATCACACTCCTTCTGGATCACCGCGCGCTTTTCCCTGATCTTCGTTCTGAGCAGGTCAAGAGCGGATTGCAGGGCAGCGTTGACTGACGTGAGCGCAGGCCTGCCGGACTCCCGATAAAAACCAAGTGATTGCCTGGTTATATGCGCGATCCGGGTTAACTCCTCACTCGCTGTTTCCAGATAATGGCGCGCCAATGGCGGCAGACCTGGACAAGTGTTTGCGAGATAGAGCAGGTTCATCACGCCTTCGAGAGGATTGTTGATCTCATGAGAGATGGTCGCGGCCATGCGACCCAGCGAGGCCAGCTTTTCGCTGCGGATCAGCGCTTCTTGTGCTCGCTTGCGCTCAGTAATATCGATGGCGGCGCATGTCACACCAGCAATTTTCCCCTCCGCATCCAGCAGAGGATCAACCAGAAGATCGTAGAGTCGTTCCTTACCCCGAAAATCGAGCACAACTTCCTGGCGCCTTCTGCAACCAGTTCGTATGACCTCCGCTTTGATACCTTCTGTGAGCTCCGCATCTTCTGCACGTGGATAGATATCTCGATCGCGCTTTCCGATGATCTCAGCAGGAGAATGACCCAGGTCTGGACAATAGAGCCATGTATAGCGCAACTCCAGGTCCTGGTTGAAAACGACGACGGGCGAGCCCCGTAACGATACTTTGAAGCGATCGTTAGTAAGCCGAAGTTCCTCTTCCGCCCGTTTCCGCTCTGTGATGTCGCGAACCACAACAAAAGACCTGGCTGGTATCCCCGGGACAATAACGGAACTGACCTCGCCATCGAACCTGGTGCCGTCCTTGCGAATAAACGACAGTTCCGTACTGCACCTTCCCTCGCGGGTGCGTATTTCCAGTGCAGGCGTCAAACGCGCATCATCCGGAGCAATGAGCCCATCTCTACCGGTTTGGCAGAGTTCCTCTTCTGTCATTCCAAACATCGTGCGTGCCGCCGGATTAGCCGCAGTGATTTTGCCGTCCGGTATCGTCAGAAATACGGCATCTGGCGAGCTGTCGAAGAGCGACCGGAATCTAGCCTCGCTCTCGCGTAGAGCCTCATTTGCCCGCTTGCGCTCGGTGATGTCCGAGGCGATCCCTAGCATTCGGATCGGCCGCCCAGCGTCGTCGTAGTAGGCGCGCCCCCGTGCCGCAATCCAGTGCACACTTCCGTCGGGCCACAGCGTGCGCATCTCGGTATCGTAGTCTGCGTGAGAGTCGATTGCCGTTTTAACAGCCTCTTCTACGCGTTCACGATCTTCCGGATGCAGCGCGCGCAAAAACATCTCATAATTCACTGCTGCATCTTGGGGTAAGCCAAACAGTGACAAGCACCGCCTGGACCATACCAGCTCGTCCGAGCTGAGATCCCAGTCCCACGTACCCAGATCCGCCGCCTGCGCCACGAGGGAAACCCTTTCCCTGCCCTTGACCAGCTCTTCCAACGGGGTTGACGGTGGTTCCCCTACGCGCGAAGAGGTATCCCGATTGGTATTTGGTTCCAATGCGGACACCGGTTTTGTGCCGGGAACTTGCTCGCTTTGATTTTTATCTTTTTCTGGCATAGCCCAAAACCAGATACGCGATGATACTGCGGATAAACGTCTCATTTGGTGACAAGCACAGAGACTTTTAATCTTTATTTGAGCAGCGAAGCGGGAGCCCTCGACGCTAAGCAACTATCCGTAACACCCTACCTCTGTCATCCTCGGACTTATCTACTGCTGCGCACGAACGCGGAAGATTAAGCCGTTTGGATTACGAATCTCACCTCAACTCGATAGTTAGGCGCGGATGCATGAGTAACGCTCAGAAGAGATTGTCCGAAGCCCCGGCGTTTTCATACTGGGAGTTCTTACAGTAATTATTCAGTAACGCTTAGGAAAGGAGGAAACGGCGCGAATGGTGATCGTAAAGATCGCGAGTACCTCTTAGGCTTCCGATCCGTTGAGCGAGAAGGGAGACCGGACGTCTGGGCGCAGCGACAGCCGGTTTAGGACTCCGGTCGAAGCATTCGTTTATCTAGTGAATTGCGCGGTTGCAGATATCTATGTGACAAGACCTTCGACTCCCGCGTCTTACGCACTCCGAAGATCCATATTAGCTGGGCTATCAGATAGGCAATGCTCGGGAGAAACCGCATCAGGTTGCCGCGATAGCACAACACTCTGCCTTTCACTGATGACCGACAACAACGTTCCGATGACCAGGCCGGCGGCGACCATATTCTTCCGGTCGCGGAGCAGCACGTAGAACGCAGCTACAAACATGACGATTTCCGCATTGCGTTCAAGGGCACACGTCGGATAGAGCAGTTGCCGGAAAGACAGCGTGACCGCCACAAGGCTGATTGGAATCATCATCTTCGGGAAGAAATCGCAGAGCACCCAGATGGAAGCAAAAACCAGGATGCAGCTGGTCAGCCAGTAAACTCGCGAGTACATGTCCATCCCGCCAGCCAGTAAAGTTGGAAATCGTACAAGGGTCACTATGAGCCGAAAGGCCGTAAAGGCGAGGAAATATGGACGCCTGTCCCCCCTCCAAAGTACTGCCAGCAGCCATATGTTCAAGACGAGATCCAGCTGATAGAAAATCATTCCAGCTTCAAACATTTCCATGGAGGACCTCCACAAATGCGAAAGCTCTCTGCTGCGGTAATTGCCCTGATCCTTGGGGGAGTACTGTATGCCTCAAACTTCACCACTTCATGCCAGGACCCGCGTTCCCTGTGCAACGGCTGGATGCCCAAATCCTAGATAGCGTTCGGAAACCAATAGGCCCGGGAGGTTGAGCGAGTTTCCTTACGCTAGTTTTCTTTAGAGTTGTTGAAGTGACGTTCGATGCTGAAAAAGCGCTTTGCTAATTTGGCCGACAGATTAGCACAGCGCCGCCATCATATCGCCGGTTCGTAAAAAAATCTTTCGACGTAACGCTGCCGAAACTCCAGCCTAAATCTGGTAGTCGATTTCGATCACGGCTTGCAGTGAGTGAACGCCGTCGTGATCTAAGTTGCCGTCCCCTTCCAGCTTCTTAACCTTATCCTTTAACTCCTTCACCTGAGTCGCAACAACTGCAAGTGCTTCCGAGAGCGGATCCGCGATCTGCTTCGGATCGGTAATTACGATCCGTTTGCCGTCGCGGTAAACGATATGGGCCGGAACGCCCACAACCGTGGAGTTGTCAGGAACATTGCGCAGGACTACCGAACCCGCCCCAATTCGCGAGTTGTCCCCCACGAGGAGGTTGCCCAGCACTTTCGCACCCGCGCCAATCACCACCCCATTCCCAATCGTGGGATGACGTTTCCCATGCTCCTTCCCGGTGCCACCAAGCGTTACTCCCTGGTAAAGCGTTACGTCATCCCCAATGATCGATGTCTCGCCGACTACCACGCCCATTCCGTGATCGATAAACAACCGCCGTCCGATCTGGGCCGCAGGATGAATCTCGATCCCCGTGAGCAATCTGGCGATCTGGGAAAACCAACGCGCCAGCAGTCGGAAATTGTGATTCCAGAGCCAGTGATTCAGCCGATAAGCCCACAACGCATGCAATCCGGAGTAGCAGAGAACGACCTCCAGCGTTGACCGCGCGGCCGGGTCGTTCTCTTTTACTGACGCGATGTCCTCGCGTATCCAACTCAGAGCTGTTGCCATAGGTCACACCGCAACTGCGGTAAGCTGCTGCGCCTCGTTTCGCAAATTCTCGAACAGCACGCTGCTCAGGTAACGCTCGCCGAACGACGGCAGCACAACCACAATCACTTTGCCCGCATTCTCAGGCCGATTCGCAACCTTCAGAGCCGCAACCACCGCAGCGCCCGACGAAATCCCCATTAGCAGTCCTTCTTCCAACGCCAGCCTTCGCGCCATTTCAATCGACTCCTGGCTGGAAACCTGGATCACTTCGTCGATGTAGTCGGTTCTCAGAATCTTCGGAATAAAACCAGCGCCGATGCCTTGAATCTTGTGGGGGGAAGGTTGACCGCCCGATAAAACTGCACTCTCCGTGGGTTCCACCGCAATCGCCTTGAAGGAAGACTTCTTCGGCTTGATATATTGCGAAACGCCAGTTAGCGTCCCGCCTGTGCCGACACCAGAAATAAGGAAGTCGACCTTCCCGTCGGTATCGTTCCAGATCTCTGGGCCAGTAGTCTCGAAGTGAATCTTCGGGTTCGCTGGATTATCGAACTGTCCGAGAATGTAGCCATTCGGCGTGTTCGCCAGGATCTCTTCCGCTTTGGCGATCGCGCCCTTCATTCCCTTCGGACCAGGAGTGAGAACGATCTCGGCGCCAAACGCCTTCAGCAGGACTCGCCGTTCCATGCTCATCGTTTCCGGCATGGTCAGAACAAGCTTGTATCCTTTTACTGCCGCCACGAATGCAAGAGCGATTCCAGTATTGCCGCTGGTCGGTTCGATCAGGACCGTCTTTCCCGGTTGTATCTTGCCGCTCTCCTCTGCGTCTCTAATCATGCTCACGCCGATGCGATCTTTCACGCTCGCCAGCGGATTGAAGCTCTCGAGTTTAGCGAGCACCGTCGCCTTACTGCCCTTGGTCACTTTATTCAGCTGTACCAGCGGAGTGTTTCCAATTAACTCGGTCACATCCTTCGCAACTTTCATCTCGTCTCCTTCTACAGGCGATTGATTTATCCCTGAAAGCAGAACGGCCCACGATTTCTAAGTCGTAGGCCGCCGAGGAATTCCGTTTGTAAAAATCTAATCAGGGCTCCTCAAACCACCCACGTCCGATCACACGTACAGATGCACGGACAACAACAGTGGGGCGCGTTTGAGAGCACAGTCAACATCTGGTCCACTTATTAGCTTAACAGTTCGACCTGTTCTACAGAAAACAAATCATTCTCGGGCTGAACACCCTGGTAATCAGCCCCTCGGGGCGGCCAACAGCTCTCAATCTGAAGTTATGTTAAGGGCGGCCCATTGCCCGATTTAGCGGGTATTATGTAGCACGACTTCAACACTGCCAAGGACAACCAACTACACATGTACAAACCAACCCGCCTGCCGGCAACGCTGCTGGCAACTGCCTTGATGCTGTTTTCGCTCCCTTGCGTATTCGCTCAACACCGCCTCCACAATGCTGAAGAAGAGAAGATCAAGAGCTATCCGTGGATGAACCCCAGCCTCTCTCCCGATGAACGCGCGGACATGGTCCTGAAAGAACTCACGCTTGACGAGAAAATCGATCTCGTACATGGCAACGGCATGCCCGGATGGGGTAAGCCTCGGCCGAATGCCTATCTCGGCAACGGCGGCGCGGGATTCGTGCTCGGCGTGCCGCGACTCGGAATCCCGATCATTCAGATGAGTGATGCTGCCTACGGCGTTCGCAGCAGCGCCGAGAATGGCCGCTATTCGACCGCACTGCCCTCGAACTTGGGCTCGGCGGCGAGCTGGGACCCACAGGCAGCCTGTGAATACGGCGCTCTTATTGGGCGCGAACTCCGCGCGCAGGGCTACAACATGACGCTTGGCGGCGGCGTGAACATCACCCGCGAACCGCGTAATGGCCGCACGTTCGAATACATGGGTGAAGATCCGATCCTCGCTGGAACGTTGGTCGGCAATCGCATCAAGTGTGAGCAGGCGCAGCACGTCATCGGTGACATCAAGCATTACGCCGTCAACGATCAGGAAAGCGGCCGCAACGAGGTTGACTCCATCATTGGCAAGCGCGCTCTGCGCGAGACCGACCTCCTTGCCTTTGAGATCGGCCTTGGTATCGGCAATCCCGGCGGTGTCATGTGCTCCTACAACTCTCTCAACGGCAACTTTGCTTGCGAGAACAAATACCTTCTGACCGACGTCCTGAAAGATGAATGGAAGTTCAAGGGCTTCGTCCTCTCCGATTGGGGTGGGACGCACAGCACCGTGAAAGCCTCAGCTGCCGGCCTCGACAACGAAGAGCCCCTCGACGAATTTTATGGCGACAAGCTGAAGCAGGCAGTGCAGTCGGGACAGGTGCCGATGGCGCAGCTCGACGACCACGCGCGCCGCATGCTTCGGTCCGAATTTGCCAGCGGAATCGTGGATTCACCGAACGGAAAAGCTGTAGTGGATGTTGAAGGCGGGTTCGAAGTCGCTCGTCGATTGGCAGAGCAGAGCACCGTGCTCCTGAAAAACAGCAACGGTATTCTTCCGCTGGATCGTACCAAGGTTCAGTCAATCGCCATCATCGGATCGCACGCCGACATGGGCATGATCTCAGGCGGAGGCTCGGCGCAGGTCGATCCTCCCGGACCGCCTCATCATTGGCAGGAGCACGTCTGGTTCCCGACTTCGCCCTTGAATGCGGTTGCAGCAAAAGTTCCCGGCGCGAAGGTACAGTTCGATTCCGGCGCTGATCCCGCATCGGCCGTGGCTTTGGCGAAGAACTCCGACGTCGCGATCGTCTTTGCAAACCAGTGGCAGAGTGAAGGAATGGATCTTTCCGACTTGTCACTGCCAGATAATCAGGATGCGCTAATCGAACAGGTTGCAGCGGCGAACCCGCACACCATCGTTGTCCTCGAGACCGGCACCGCAGTAACCATGCCCTGGGTCGACAAAGTTGGCGGCATCCTGGAAGCGTGGTATGCCGGCAGCAAAGGTGCCGACGCCGTTGCCAATATTCTCTTTGGCGACGTGAACCCCACCGCAAAACTGCCGATGACCTTCCCGCGCAGCGTCGAAGACCTGCCGCATCCAAAGCTGGTAGTCCCTCCGGCCGGAGCGCATGGTCGCGAGGCGGTAATGCGCACTGGAGAGGCAAAGGCTACCTTCAGCGTGAACTATGACGAAGGCCTGAAAGTCGGATACAAGTGGTATGACGCGGAAAACAAGCCCGTCCTCTTCCCCTTCGGCTACGGCTTGTCTTATACGACCTACGCTTATTCGGATCTCAAGGTCGCGCCGGGAAATGGTGCTTCCGTAAGCTTCGACGTGAAGAACACTGGATCGCGCGCTGGCGCCGAGATCGCGGAAGTCTATGCCGCACTGCCCTCGAGTGCTGGTGAGCCTCCCAAGCGCCTCGTGGGGTGGAGCAAGGTTCAGCTGAATCCCGGCGAGAGCAAGCATGTCCAGCTGGCCATCGATCCGAAGTATCTATCGGTTTTCGATGAAACCGCGAATGCCTGGAAGCTCGTTCCCGGCACCTATTCGTTCATGGTAGGGGGATCGTCGCAGAACCTGCCGCTCTCCCAGAAAACCGACTTGAAGTAGTTGCATCACGCTTTCGCCCGAGGAAGTGATCCACGATAGTGGTTTAACTTCCTCGAGCGGACGCATCCCGCCCGGTCATCTCAAGGGAAATTCAACGAATGATGCGTGCCAAAGCTTCTGGCTACTTCGCCATATCCAGCTGATAGTGCGTTTCATTACCGAACTCAATCCATTCGGTCGGTACGCGTTCTAAGCCAATCTCTGTGGGAAGAAAAACGGAGAAGGAAGTACAACGAGACGGCCTGGAGGTGGAATGGACGGTGATATTGCCACGATATTTACTGATCAAATTGCGTATGACCCACAAGCCCAGTCCAGTACCTTTATTCTCTTTTGTGCTGAAGAAGGGCTCGAAAATCTTTCCGATCGCGGCACGTGAGATTCCAGCGCCGCTGTCGTGAACGTAAACCCGCACCCCTCGTCTGGAAAGATCGTGCCAGTTTCTCGAAGGCGTCACCTTTATAAATATCTTGCCACCAAACTCGGATGCCTCCATCGCATTGATGATGAGGTTGGAGACGATCTGTCTCACTTCCGTGAAGTGGCCGTTCACCACACCTGCACATTCGAAGGAGACTAACGCTTGTAATCCCGCTTCACGAATCTTCGAGCTAAGCAGTCCCAGAACATCGTTGGTGGCTTCACGAACTGACACTGGCGATGATCGATCCGTGCTCCTATAGAAGCCCAGCGTCTGGCTGACGATGTAGCTCACGCGCGAAAGTTCCCGGTCTGCCCATTCCACCAGCTCGCGCCCGCTTTCATCCAGCGATTCATTGCTTTTGAGCAGGAAAACGATGTTCATGATGGCAGCGAGAGGATTATTGATTTCGTGTGCCACCGCCGCCGCCATCCTGCCCGCAGCCAGCAGTCGCTCCGATTCCCGCAGCGTCGCTTCCGTAGTCTTACGATCGCTGATGTCCAGGCTGACCCCTAACATCCGAACCGGCTTGCCGTCAGGATCGCGAAATATAGCTCCACGAGCGGCAATCCAGCGTATCGTTCCATCGGACCACAGCGAGCGATACTCCAGGTCGTAGTCCTCTTTGCCAAAGATCGCTAGTTCCAGTTGCCGGCGCACCATCGACTGATCTTCGGGATGAATGGAACTTAACCATTCCTCAAAACTTAACGTTTCCTTCTCGGACGGCCGGCCATACAGCGGAGGAACGCTCGATGAGAGGTGAATCCTCCACGTTTCGAGGTCCCACTCCCATGTGCCCATACGCACTTTCTTTTGGGCCAGATCGAGTTGCTCGCGGCGGATCCGCAACTCCCCCTCGGCCTCATGCATTCTGAGCAACGAGCGGACAGTCGCAATAAACTCGCGCGGCTGCATGGGCTGAGTCATGTAAGCGTCGGCCCCATGCGTTAGGCCTTCCAGTTTATCGTCGAGGCTGGTGTAGCTGGCCGACAGGTGAAGGACGGGAATAGAACTGGTTCGCGGGTCCGACTTCAAGCGCTCGCAAACAGTAAAGCCGCTCAGATCGGGCAATCCTACATCGAGTACGACCAAGTCAGGAGGTTCGGCAGCCGCCAGGTCAAGACATTCGCCACCAGAGCTGGTCTCGATCACCTGGTACCCGGCATTGCGCAGGGTACGCGATGTAACGTAGCGCTTGGCCTCGTTGTCGTCGACGTTGAGGATCCGGTACGAGCTGCTAGGCTTTGACATTTCTATTCGCGAAGTCCAATCCTGCGCGTTCGAAAGCTGCTTCCAACGCTTCTAATTGTTCCTCGCGGGAAGTGGCATCTTTCATGAGAATTCCTGCAGCCCTGCTCAAGGCAGCTCTTTCCTTCTCATCGAGGATCCTTGATGTGTAAATCACGACCGGTACATCGGCTGTGTTCTGATCGCTTTTGAGCCTGTCAAGAATCTCGAAGCCATTCAGGTCAGGGATGTTGAGATCCAGGAAAATAACGCTGGGTTTCAGGGCGTGCGCTGCCCTCAATCCCTCGGTGCCATTGGATGCCTCCACAATTCGCAGGTTTGCCCAGTGTAGTAGCCCTTTCAGTAAGTATCGTGACACCTCGTCATCGTCGATGATCAGCGCCACCGGCTCTCCATTAGGCGCCGCCCCCTCTTCTTCTCGGGTTTCCTGGAACTGCATCGGAATGGTCAGGTGAAAGATAGATCCGATGCCAGGAGTGCTTTCCACGGTCGCCGTGCCGCCCAGAATGCTCGCCAATTTTCGTGAGAGCGGCAGTCCCAGGCCGGTACCCTTCGCAGTTCTCTGCACCGGGCTGTCCACTTGAGAGAACTCCTCAAAAACGCGTTCCTGATCCTGAGGAGCGATTCCAATCCCCGTATCCTGCACGGAAAAGCGCACCAATCCGTTCTCGATCATTCGAGCACACACCCGGACTTCTCCGCGTTCGGTGAACTTCAGCGCGTTCGAGATGAAGTTACGTAGAATTTGCGCAACTTTGCTTTCATCGGAAAAGAGCGGAGGAATACCCTCCGGATCTTCGAACACTAGTTCGACTCGCTGGCTGACCAGCAGAGGCTTCAACACACTGCGCAGTGAACCGAACAACACTCCCACGTCGAACTGAACCGGCCGGACCGTGATCTTGCCGGCCTCAACCTTGGCGAGATCCAAAAGGTCGTTTACCAACTCGAGAAGATTGTCAGCAGAGCGTCGAATGAATTGAACCTGCTTTTCCTGCTCTCTCGTCAGGTCGCCATCCAAACGGTCAAGCAGGATTCGCGAAAGCGCGAGAATCGAATTCAGCGGAGTCCGAAACTCGTGGCTCATGTTTGAAAGAAACTTGGATTTCAATTCGGAGGCGCGTTGCAGATAATCTGCCTTATCGTTGATCTCCGCATAAAGGGCGACCACGCCGCGGTTCGTCTCCTCAAGTTCCTTATTCAGCTGTACGAGTTCCGACTGCCTCAGGTTGAGCTGCTCCAATGTCGAAAGCAACTCGCGATTTTGTTGTTCCAATTCCCTGAGCGGCTCATTGGTTCGTCCGCTCATCACGCTGTTCACTGCGGCTTCAATCTTCTTCGCGTCCAGCGGAGCCACACGTGGAGCCAATCTCTTACTGAGCACGATGCGAGTGCCCTTGCCGGGACCCGATTCGATGCTGAAGCCATCCATCAACCGGCGTGCTCCCGTAATACCTAACCCCATGCCGGTGGACGATGTATAGGTGCCCGAAAGGACACGATCAACGTCGGCAATCCCCGGCCCCGAATCCTTTGTCTCGATGATGAATTCATCGACGTTCTTGGCGGAATCCAGCGAAAACTCCACCCTTCCCGATCCCGCATATTCAATGGCATTTCGCGCGATCTCGGAGATTGCGGTCGCGATTCGTATCTGATCTTGGTGGTCGAATCCCAATGCGCCGGCGAGTTCACGTGCCCGCTGACGAGCCTTCACCACATCTTGCTCATACCGTAGATCGAGAGTGAGAAGTGGAAGCCTCACGCCGCTAGCCCTTTTCGTTCGACGCGCCACCATCACCGTCGAGTCGTCACGCGTACGCTGGAAATCGCGGTAGAGCACCGACGCGATCATCTGTGCCGACTTATTCATCAGACCCGCATGCTTATCGAGATGCCACTGCGTTCCGATCCCGTCTGAATTCATAACCAGCATCGATTCTGGATCCCAGGGATAGGTGAATTCCTGCACCTTGCGCATCTCTGCGCCGACGATTCCATTGTGCGAGACCAGGCTTCGCGAGGTCCCATTGGTAAGAATTGCTCCCGCAACATTGCCCACGCCCGCATACCTTACGATGCCGGTTTCGTGGTTCACATCTGCTACCGCGACGGCCGCACCGCGAGTGGGTCGCAATGCCGCATGCGCCACTTGCAGCACTTCGGTCGGACCGTTTTCGGCGGCTTTGCCAAACACCTTCATCGCTTCTGATGCTGCCGCATAGGCCGAAGTACCGTGTCCAAGCCCGTCGGCCAGCATAAAAGTGGATCGATTTTGGAACTGACGCAAGGCCCATCCATCGCCACACTCGATTTCGCCCTTTACCGGCCGGCACACAATTCCAATCTCAAAGGGATTAGTCTCCCAAGCCGCAGCCCCTACCGTCGCTATAACCGCGGTTCCCGCCGCGGGACGGGTATAGATTTCCAAGGAGGCACTCTGGCGCGCAATCGCTCCCAGACCCTGACCAGCTGTCCCAGCCGAAGAAAACCCATCTTCCATTGAGCGTTCGAGACTGCCCATGCCGGGCCCCGAGTCCAGGGCGATGACATCTACCGATTGGGCGCCACGGATGTTCCCTATGAGGATTTCACCACGCTTGGCATGCTTGATGATATTGGTCGCGAGCTCCGTTACTACGATCGCCAGTTTCCCGAGTGCTGTGTCGTCGAGATGAGCCAGGTTCGCGACCTGGACCGCGGCCCTTCTCGCTTCTCCGATTTGCGATGCATCGTCGATGGGTACGAAAACTTGGTAATGCATCCTATTTCCATCGTGTGACAGTCACACGAGTACCTTCCCCAACTTTGGTCGCGATTTCGAAATCGTTCACCAGCCGTTTACTGCCGCTCAACCCGAGTCCCAAGCCGTTTCCTGTCGTAAATCCATCTCTCATGGCTACCGTGATATCCGGTATGCCGGGACCCTTGTCCGAAAAACTTAGCCGCAATCCAGCACGCCCGGTTGAGTTCAGGACCTCAACCTGGCACTCCCCGCCTTTACCATATTCCAGGGTATTGCGTGCGAGTTCGCTCGCGGCCGTAACGATCTTCGTCTGGTCTACGAGGCTAAGGCCAATTTCCGCGGCTCGCGCGCGAACCACCTGGCGCACGATCACGATGTCACTGGAGACTCGAATAGGTAACGTCTCAGTGCTTTGCGGGACCACCGGCCCTCCCCCCCGCGGCTCTCAGTAGATCCATACCCTTTTCGACATTGAGCGCGGTGCGCACTCCCGGCAGTGCCAGCCCCAGCTCCACGAGGGTGATCGCGACCGCCGGCTTCATGCCAACAACCACCGTCGCCGCATCCAGCACGCGCGACATGGCAGCGATGTTGGCAAGCATCCGTCCGATGAAGGAGTCCACAATTTCCAGCGATGAAATATCAATAAGAACGCCATGCGCGCCTGCGCTGACGATCTTGTTCGTAAGGTCGTCCTGCAACGCCAGCGCCAGGCGATCGTGCATATCCACCTGGATGGTGACCAGGAGGAATTCGCCCATCTGTAAGATAGGTATTCTTTCCATCCCAGCTCCCTTAACTTCTAGGTTTTCCGTTGCTCTCTGCGATCGACGCTTGGACCGAACTTCCGGTTCGCTCGAGAGCTACCAGGAATGCATCCGCGAGCGTAGCTTTAGTGGTGATGTCGCCCAATCCCACTCCCAGATGAACGATGGTCTGGGCAATTTGTGGGCGAATTCCGCTGATAATGCAGTCTGCGCCCATCAGCCTTGCGGCCGTAACCGTCTTCATTAGATGCTGCGCGACCAGCGTATCGACGGTTGGGACACCGGTTATGTCAATAATCGCTACTGCCGATCCCGTATCGACTACCTTTTGCAGCAAGGTCTCCATCACTACCTGCGTTCTCGCACTGTCGAGGGTGCCGATCAGTGGAAGCGCAAGTATTCCGTCCCAAAGCTTTACGACTGGCGTCGAGAGCTCAAGCATGTCCTGTTGATGCCGTGCGATGATCGCTTCTCGAGATTTTTGGGATACCTCGGTTGTAAACAGGCCGAGTTTGTCGATCAGTTCACTCGTAGTCTGGATTTCCATGAAGAGTTGGTCCGCATTACCCGATTCACGAACTCGCAAACGGGCAAAAACAGGCTTCTTCAAAGAGAATACAAACTTGGCTGTTTCACTCGGCGTGAATCCGTGGCGTGCTCGCGACTCCGACAATTCGGTCAGAAAATCGCGAACCAGCGCGTACGGTTCGCCCGTAATTTCAGCCAATTGACCCGACTGCGTGGCCTGCTGGAATAGCCGCAGGAACCGGTCGCACTGCTGGCGTAATTCGTCGGCATTGATGAGGTCAGAGCGCTTCTCTGCCGAGCTCATGTCACGCATCCACTCGGCCAGAATCTGCTGCTCGTCTTCTCGTAGAATTTGCGGAACCTTGCTCATGGAACGGGAGTCCTCCATTCGAAAGCTTCAAGAGTTTCTGATGCTGAAATTAGTGAGATGCAGGCCGGCAACTTACAACTAGGACTTTTTTCGCGAGCGCTTTGCTAAAGTTCCCCGGATTACGATGTCCAACTGCTCCGGTTCGATGGGAAAGCCCAGAAAGGCGTCCGCCCCGAGTTCGTCTGCCATCGCTTGCGCCGGAGAGTTGTTATTGCTGGCTGATAAGAAGATCACAGGCAGATGGCACAGCTTTTCGCTCTGCCGGATTCGCCTGCAGATCTGGAAGCCGTCGATGTCCGGCAAATTAACGTCAAGAATCACCAGGTCCGTGTTCTCGTCGATCATGGACAACAACTCTTCGCCATTGCTGGCGCATTGAACCCGATAACCATAATGCCGAAGAGTACGTTCCAACGCGTACATATGTGCGACGTTATCGTCAACGGCAGCAATAGTGTACTGAACGTCCCCGGCATTCCCGTTGGATGGTGCGCCCATGCTCTCCCACACTCAATGACAGAATTAGACCACAAAGCAGCAGCATGGGAAAGTCGCACGACGAGAATGACGGGCGCAAAGACTGTTTTGATTGTCCGATGACCATTGCCAGGAACAGACGATGACATTGCTCTCTGCCGTAGGAGCAGCAAGAGTGCATCGATAGCACTCGCGCAGCCAAGTCCTGAATGTCCCTTCTTCCTCAAAGCTGGGTTTTCGAGAGAGTACCCATTCAACTCGCTAGAAATAATTGCCGATTCAAAGCGCGAGAGTGTTCCCGATGGATTCGTTTGAGCGAATCGAATCTACTTGTTACAATGAATTTGTTCCAGACATCATGGTCGCTCACGCGATCACCTGCCTTGATGTTCCGGACAGTCCGCTTTAGCTTGCTTTCCCGCAAGCGATTAGAAGTGGCCAGGTAGCTCAGCTGGTAGAGCGCAGCCCTGAAAAGGCTGGCGTCGGCGGTTCGATTCCGTCCCTGGCCACCATAGAATCTGTGACTTGCTTCCCCGACCTGCTTCGATTCACCGGCTGCAATCTCTTAAGATAGCCTCGAGCTCATCGGGCTTCTTGCCCAACATCAGGGTGGCATGTTCGTTCGTGAAGCGAATCTCAGTGCCGCCGCCCTGATGATGCTTGATCCAAACGATCTGTGCGGGATTGATGTAGACGTCTTCCTTGTTGTTATTGGACACCTTGATCAAAACGCTCACGTAATCCTCCCGGTAGGCGATCTGGAACGAAGCAGATTTTAACCTGAAATTTCTAATCGTGAGTTCGAAGCAGTTCGCCGTTTGCGATCACTTCCGAGCAGGCGGCACCGGCGATCCAGTAGGCAATCTCCCGATAGTCTCCCACATCGAACACGGCCAGATCAGCATCTTTGCCCGGCTCGATGCTGCCCTTGCGATCCTGCAAGTCGAGCGCACACGCGCCATTGTAGGTTGCTGCCGTAATCGCCTCTGCCGGAGACATCTTCATCTGCGTGCACGCTAGCGACAGGACGAACGGCATACTCGCCGTCGGCGATGTTCCCGGGTTGTAGTCCGTCGCCAACGCAACGGCCACGCCGGAATCGATTAACTTTCTCGCCGGTGGATATTTGCCTAAGCCGAGAAAGTAATTCGCTCCGGGCAGCAATGTTGCGACGGTGTTCATCCTCGCAAGCGACTGAACGTCTGCATCGACGACGCAATCCATGTGATCGTAAGAGGCAGGCTGGAATCGCTCGAGTGGACCGAGCGCAGCTTCACTCAGCTGGCAAACATGCGCGCGCGTACCAAGCCCATGTTCCTTCGCGGAGGCGAAAATTGCTTGCGTCTCCTTCATCGTGAAGGCGCCATGCTCGCAGAACACGTCTACATACTCTGCCAGCTTCCGACGCGCAGCCTCGGGAATCATCTTGTCTCGGACCAGCGTAACGTATTCTTCGCGCCGCTCGCGAAATTCAGCAGGAACGACATGTGCCCCGAGCAACGTAGGAACAACCGTACCCTGCCATTGCTTGGCCGCGTCGCGGATCGCCTCCAGCGACGTGATCTCCGCCTCGAAGCTGAGCCCGTAGCCTGATTTCGCCTCGACCGTCGTCGTTCCCATCGCCGACATTTCGCGCAGTGCCCTTCAATACGTGATCAGCGAGTTGTTTGCGTGTCGACTTCCGCACCCCTTCGATGCTGGACCGAATGCCACCTCCTGCTTCCGCGATTTCCTCGTACGTTGCGCCCGAGACTCGCTTCTCGAAATCGACGAGACGTGGCCTTGTAAACACCGGGTGCGTGTGCGAGTCCACAAATCCCGGCAGCACCACGCCCGCTCGGCAATCGATCTCGCGAATCTTCTTTTTGTTTTTATGAATCCAAACGTCGCGCTGCGCTTCGCGTCGAGTCCCAACCGAAACGATCTTCCCGCCTAGACATAGCACTGCGGCATCTTCGACTATGCCAAGCTCCGACATTTCTTTCCCGCGCCGCGGACCGCTCCCGGTTCCGCGCAGTGAGATCAATTGGCCAATATTGGTGAGGAGAATAGAAGGCGCCATAGCGCGCGCCTGCGTCGTTCTCTTGCTAGTTTTCGCTTTAGCCATTCTTCGCCATCGGTACTTTGATTCCCGACTTCGCCGCGAACTCCTGCGCTTCTTCGTAACCCGCGTCCACGTGACGTGCAACGCCAATTCCCGGATCGTTCGTCAGCACGCGTTCGATGCGCTTCGCCATGGCATCGGTTCCGTCAGCAACGGTGACTTGCCCGGCATGTTGCGAATAGCCAATCCCGACACCGCCCCCGTTGTGGATCGATACCCACGACGCGCCGCTCGCCGTGTTCAGCATCGCGTTGAGCAGGGGCCAATCGGCAATTGCGTCACTACCGTCCTTCATCGCCTCAGTCTCACGATAGGGTGAAGCGACCGAACCTGTATCCAGGTGATCTCGCCCGATCACGACCGGCGCCTTGATCTTTCCCTTCTTCACCAGATCGTTGATCGCAAGTCCGAACTCCGCGCGCTCGCCATATCCGAGCCAGCAAATGCGCGAAGGCAATCCCTGGAACTTGATCCGCTTGCGTGCGAGGTTGATCCAGCGGCTGAGCACCTGATCGTCCGGAAACATCTGCAGCACCAGATCGTCCGTGATCGCAATATCCGAAGCCTCACCCGACAATGCAGCCCACCTGAACGGCCCTCGCCCTTCGCAGAACAACGGACGAATGTACGCAGGCACGAATCCCGGAAAGTCGTACGCGTTCTTCACTCCACGCTCATACGCAAATGTACGAATGTTGTTACCGTAATCGAAGGTGACCGACCCCATCTTCTGCAGCTTCAGCATGCCCTCGACATGACGCGCAATGGAATCCATCGAACGCTCGAGATAACCCTTGGGATCGCTCTTTCGCAGCTCAATTGCCTGCTCTATCGTGAGTCCCTGCGGAATATAGCCGTTCAGCGGATCGTGTGCCGACGTCTGATCTGTCAGCAGATCCGGTACTACCCCACGCTCTGCGAGCTCAGGAATCACATCGGCGCAATTCCCCACTAGCCCGACCGAAACCGCTTCCTTCTTTCGAATCGCGTTCTTCAGGATGCGCAACGCCTCGTCGAGGGTGTTCACCATGAAGTCGCAATATCCAGTCTTCAGTCGCTTCTTAATTCGCTCGGGATCAACCTCAATTCCCAGGTACGCTGCACCCGTCATCGTCGCCGCCAGTGGCTGAGCTCCGCTCATGCCGCCCATGCCGCCGCTGACCACCAGCTTCCCTTCGAGGCTCCCGAGATTGTGTTTTTTCGCTGCGGCCGCAAACGTCTCAAACGTCCCCTGGATGATCCCCTGCGAGCCGATATAGATCCACGAGCCCGCCGTCATCTGGCCATACATGATCAGCCCAGCGCGATCCAACTCATTGAACTTCTCCCAATTGCTCCAGTGCCCGACGAGATTGGAATTCGCAATCAACACGCGCGGCGCGTACTCATGTGTCTTAAAAATGCCCACCGGCTTGCCCGACTGCACCAGCAGTGTCTCGTCGTTCTCCAGCGACTTCAACGAGCGCACAATCGCGTGGTAGCAATCCCAGTTGCGCGCGGCTTTACCTGTCCCGCCATAGATCACCAGATCCTGCGGACGCTCGGCCACGTCCTCATCGAGATTGTTCATCAGCATGCGCATCGCAGCTTCCTGCTGCCAGCCTTTGCAGGAAATCGACGTGCCGCGTGGAGCTTTTACGGGTACATAGGAGGAGTGCAGAACTTCTGTATCGACGGGCATGTGGAGATGTTAAGCCTCGCGCCTGAAGGGGCGCAATGGCCGTCGAACTAAAGCGGCGCGACGGCTGCGAACGTCATCTCCTGCGCATCGCTACCGGTTTTGCGCTGCCACGCGAAGAATAGCTCGGTGTAGCTTTGCGTAATGAACTTGTCATCGGTTATCTCCAGCCTCGTGGCAATCTGGTCGATCCAGTCCGGCTTGCCTTCGATCTCGCCAAAGTCGCCGATCGGAGTCTCATCGATCACCACGTGGCCATTGCCGTCGGTCCACTCGCTACGAAACTTTTCGTAACGGAAACTAGGCTGATATCCGAGCGCGCGGACAATCTGCTCCATCTGCTCACCGTCTCCGACCTTCGTTTCCAATTCCTCGCGCGTTTTATGACGGGCATTCACTGCCTTCGCTTTATGTGTCAGCGTCCACTTGCCACCATAATCACGTAATCGCAGCAACTGGCCTTTGGCCCGCAATGCGCCGTCGCGGTCGTAGAGCGTGTTCATCTCATGCGTACGGGGAGTTTCTTCGCGAAAGCCGGCCTCGCGCAACCGCTGCTGTACGCGCTTCAGATCGTCGATCCGAAACTTGATTTCGACTTCGTCCGCCATGGGTTCAGTCTACCAGCCAAAATTGGTCGCCAGCTTGAACGATTGTCCTTCGCACGCCAGAGTTGCTTACAATAGCTAAAGACAAAAGTAGGGGTTAACGATCCGTTATCTCGAGCGTCTACTTAAGCAGACACTCGTCTTAGCTTCTCAGTCGTGAATTCCATTGCAACGTGGGGAAAAATGAATAAAGTTTTCAGCACCGCGGCCGTAGTTCTTGCCGGGTTTTCGTTACAGGTTTCTATGCCAGCTCAATCGAATCCAGCTTCTTCCCAGACCCACTCGACGCCCGCTTGGGTCAAGCGCAGCGACCAGAATGCCCAGGTCCTGCTTAAGGTTATTGCCGACCTGTCGCCAGAGGGCGCCGGACAACTTGGAGTCGAAGGTGTCGACGAGAAGATCTCCGACTTCAGCCCTGGCGCAGATAAGCGCGCGCGTAAGGCGCTGACTCCCGCAGTCGCGGAACTGCAATCCCGCCTGACGACCGAAAAAGACCCGCTGGTCGTCCAGGATCTGCACATATTGATCAAGGCCGGAAACGACTCCATCCGTGAAACCGAACTCAGCGATAAATACGACATCCCTTACTCAAATCTAAGCCGACGCTTGTTTTCTGGAATTCGTGCCATCCTCGACGAGCAAGTCTCGCCGAGTCGATATCCCGCCGCCGTCGTTCGCTTAAAGAAGTACGCGGGAATGGAACCGGGTTATAAATCAGCCGTCGAACTCACCGAAGAAACCACGCGGGAAAAATTGAACACTCCCGGACTTATCGGCCCTTACAAGGGCGAAGTCGAGAAGGATCTCGCCACCAGCAGCACCTATATCGACGGCATTGGCAAGCTCTTTGAGAAGTACCATGTGCAAGGCTATGAGCCTGCCTATGCCAAGCTGAAGGAACAACTGGCCGCCTACAACGATTTCGTAACCAAGGAAGTGCTCCCCAAAGCGCGCACCGATTTCCGTCTTCCGCCCGAAGAGTACGCCTTCCAATTGGAGCAGGTCGGCATCGACATCCCACCAGCGCAACTCGCAGAAATGGCGCACGCCTCGTTTAACGATCTGCAGAAGCAAATGCAGGAATTCGCGCCCGATCGTGGCCAAGCAGCATGGATGGCAACTCACCGACTATCGCGACGTGATCCGCGAGCTGAAAAAAGACCAGTGGACGGGCGAATCGATTCTGCCCAACTACGAGAAGCGCATCGCCGATATCGAGGAGATCATCCGCAAACAGCAACTCGTCACGCTGCCTGACCGGCCGATGCGTATTCGCCTCGCCAGCGCCGCCGAAGCCGCCTCGACACCCGCTCCTAACATGCATCCGCCGCGCCTCCTCAATAACTCGGGTGAGTCTGGCGAATTCGTGTTGCCGCTCTCCATTCCCGGAGGCAAGGCCGGCGAGACGCAGAAGTTCGACGACTTCACCTACGCTGCCGCATCCTGGACGCTCGAAGCGCACGAAGGCCGTCCCGGTCATGAATTGCAATTCGACGCGATGGTCGAGCACGGAATCTCCGCCGCGCGTGGCGTTTTCGCTTTTAACAGCGTCAACGTTGAAGGCTGGGGCTTGTACTCGGAAGCGATCACGCTTCCCTACATGCCACCCGATGGACAGCTCGTCTCACTTGATTTCCGACTTGTTGCGCGCAGCTCGCGCGTTTATTGACCCTGAATTGCAGGCCGGCAAACTGAAGCCCGAAGATGCCACTCGCATTCTGACTGAGGATGTCGTGGTCTCTCCAGCGATGGCAAATTCCGAAGTCGAGCGCTACATGTTCTGGGCGCCCGGGCAGGCAACTGCTTATTTCTACGGATACACGCGACTGGCACAATTACGCAAAGACACCGAGAAGGCGCTGGGACCGAAGTTCAACCAGAAGAAGTTCCATGACTTCATCCTCGCGCAAGGGCTCTTGCCGCCTCAGCTATTGCGGAAAGCCGTGATGGATGACTTCATACCACAAGCGCTGAAGTCAACGAACGTGGCTCAGACTTCTACTTCGAAATCTGTTTCCAACTAGCTCGCAAAAAACATAGGGTGGCTTTTTTCGAGCCACCCTTTCTTTTCGCTAACCACTAGCCACTAATCACTAACCACTGTTTTTTACGAATTTCTTGCCACCACGAAATCCGGCGCCCACAGCAGCGCCCGTTTGTATTCCGAATCGGGGAAACTGCAGATTGCTTCACGCGCGGCCGCCGCATACTCCGCAGCCTGACTCATAGCGGCGTCGAGTGAACCATATCGTTCCAAGATGTCCAGAATCTGCCGGTGCGTCACGCCGTTGAAAGCGCGATCGTGCAGCACTTTTTCAATCTGCGTGCGCTCCTCTGGCGTGCAACGATCAAGCGCGTGGATCACCGCGAGAGTTGCCTTGCCTTCGCGGAGATCGCTGGCAACTGGCTTTCCGAGCACTTCTTCCGAAGCCGTCAGATCCAGCACATCGTCCACAATCTGGAAGGCCATCCCCAGATTTCGTCCGTACGACGCGACCGCTTCCTCTTGCTCCGGGCTCGCTTCCCCGACGATCCCGCCCAGCCGCATGCAGACTGAAAACAGGCACGCCGTCTTCCGATAAATAAGGTCCAGATGCTCCTGCTCGGAAATCGTCTTTCCCAACTTTTCGATTTGCAGCAATTCACCTTCGACCATCTGCTGCGTCAGATCGGTAAGCACGTCGAGGACACGGAAGTTGCGCTCCTGCACCGCGATCTTGAACGACTGCATGTACAGCCAGTCGCCCGCGAGCACGCACTTCGAGTTGCCCCACTTCGTATTCGCAGCGGCCCGTCCACGGCGCTTGTCGGCTTCGTCGATGATGTCGTCGTGAACCAGCGTGGCCGTGTGGATAATCTCGACCACCACTCCGAGCCGCACCGGCGAGCGCTCCTTACATCCGAACAATTTCGCAGAAAGCAGCAACAACGCCGGACGCAACCGTTTGCCGCCGCCGGCGCGCAGGTACTCGCCGATCTCGGTGATCACGTGCACGTCGGACAGAGTCTCCTGTCCGAAGTCGCGCTCGATCGCCTGCAGATCGTCACGCAGCAGATCAAAAACTTCCTTGGTGCTGCTTGTCGCTGAAGTCGCCAACTCTAGCCTTCCCAGATCCCCACTCGCCCCGACTAGCTCGAACGATAATTCGTAAACTGCATATCAATGCCGAAATCGCGTTGCTTCAGCAGCGCGATGATCTCCTGCAGCGTGTCGCGATCTTTGCTGCTCACTCGCACCAGGTCTCCCTGGATCGAGGCCTGCACTTTCTTCTTGGAATCCTTGATCGTCTTTACGATGTCGCGCGCCTTCTCGATCGGTATCCCCTGTTGCAACGTGATCTTCTGCCGCACCGAACTACCCGCCGCCGGCTCAATGGTTCCGTACACCAGTCCCTTCAGCGGAACGCCGCGCTTCACCAGCTTGCCCTGCAGGATTTCATTCACGGCCTTCAGCTTGTACTCGTCTGACGACGCCAGCACGATCGCGTCCTTACCCTCGATCTTCACGTCCGAATGCGTGCCCTTCAGATCGAAGCGCGTGGTGATCTCCTTCAGCGCCTGTTGAATGGCGTTGCTTACTTCCTGCAGATCGATTTTGCTGACGATGTCGAAGGTGTTCTCAGGCATAACGGGTTAGTTTACGCTATCAGGCCTTCCCATTAGTCTGATTTCCGATTTTGAAGAATCGATAGAAATTTTGCGTTGTCTTCTCGCCAATTTCCTCTGAGGAAAATCCGCGAAGCTCTCCGATACTCTTTGCCGTGAAAATCACAAATGCCGGTTCATTACGTTTTCCACGATTCGGCACCGGCGCCAGGTATGGCGAATCGGTTTCGATGAAAAACCTGTCCTGTGGCACCATCGCGGCGACCTCCCGGATATTGAGCGCCTTCGGATAGGTGACGTTTCCGGCGAAGGAAATCATGAATCCCATGTCCAACGCCGCGGTTGCGTGATGCTTCTCGCCGGTAAAGCAATGCAGTACGCCGCCAGATCCCACTCGGTGCCCAATGTTCCCGGATCAACCCCAGGCAGTCCTGCCACGCGTCTTCAGAATTCTGCGATGGACGGCAATGAATAAGGATGGGAAGCTTCGCCGCCTTCGCCAGTTCCATCTGTCGGATAAAGACTTCCTTCTGCACGTCGCGCGGCGAGTGATCGTAGAAATAGTCGAGGCCGATCTCGCCCCATGCGATCACGCCCGGATTGCGCGCCAAATCCGCCATGCGCGTGTAATGTTCTTCGGTAACCAGTCGTGCTTCGTGCGGGTGAACTCCCAGGCTCGCGTAAACCTTCACCCCAGATCGATTCGACTCCGCCAAACGTATTGCGACGTCCACATCATCAGGACCATCGCCATTCCCAATCGCCAGTACCGCCTCGACGCCTGCCGCTTTCGCGCGCTGAAACACATCGTCGCGATCCTCCGCGAACTTTGGCCCTTCGAGATGACAATGGGAATCGATGTACATGTGATGTGAGCAGCGACAGAAAGGGGTAGCTAGTCGCTAGTAGTCGGTAGCTCAGCAACAGTCCCCAGCTACTAGCTACCAGCTACCCAATTCGTGAAACTACTTCAAGCTTCGCACCCTAGACGGCACGTCCTCCAGGAAACTCGCCAGCACCGGCTTGCCGTTCTCATCATTAGGAAGCGACGCCGCCAGAAGCATGCCGTTCGACTCCAGCCCGCGCATCTTGCGCGGTGCGAGATTTGCCACGATCACGATCTTCCGTCCGATCAGCGTTTCCGGCTCGTAGTGCTTCGCAATGCCTGCAAGGATCTGACGCTGCTCGTAGCCCAGATCAACTTCCAGGCGCAGCAGTTTGTCGGCGCCCTTGACGCGCTCGGCCACCTTCACCTGCGCCACACGCAGATCGACTTTGAGGAAATCATCGATGGCGATCGTCTGATTGACCACTGCAGGCGCGGGCGCCCCTACCGCCTGTGTTGCCGGTTGACCTGCCTGCGCACCTGCTCCTGCTGGTGATTCCTGCTTGGGTTCTGCTGCCGGTGCCGGGTTGCCGGCCGATCTTTGTCTTCCAACTGTTGCATCCTTTCGATCGCGCTCTTGTCAGCGCGTGGAAATACGGGTTCCACCTTACCGAGCCGAGTTCCCGGCTTCAGCTGACCCCACTGCAAATCCGTGGGCTTGCATTTACGAATATCGTGCAGCCCGAGTTGCGTCCAGATCTTCGCCGTCGACTCCGGAATCACCGGATGCACCAGCGCCGTCACCAACCGCAGAGCTTCCGCAGCCGTGTAGAGAATCGCGCCTAGTCGCGCGCGGCTCGCCTCATCATTCTTCTCGGCAACAACCCACGGCTCATTTTCGACCAGGTACTTATTCACCGCGCCGACCAACGACCACGCCGACTCCAGCGCACGCGAAAACTGGAACTGGTCGAAGTACGTGTCGAAATCCTTAATCACCGTCCGCCCGAGTTCGGCGATCGCGTCATCGGCCGCCAACTTCCCCGCCTCCGCGCTCGGAACCTCATCGCCGAAGTAGCGCCCGATCATGGTCAGTGTGCGGCTCGCGAGATTGCCAAGATCGTTCGCCAGATCCGAGTTATACCGTTGCACCAGCGCGTCGAACGAGAACGATCCATCCTGTCCGAACGCCACTTCGCGCAGAAGGAAGTACCGCAGCGCATCCGCGCCGAGTACATCGAGAATCGTCTCTGCCCTAACAATGTTCCCCCGCGACTTCGACATCTTGCTCTGCTCGAAGAGCAACCATCCATGCGCGACGATCGCCTTCGGCAGTTCGATCCCCGCGGCCATCAGGAACGCCGGCCAGTACACGCAATGGAAGCGCACAATCTCCTTGCCGATCATGTGCACATCCGCAGGCCAGTAGCGGTCAAACTTGGCGTGATCCTTCTGCCCGTAGCCGAGCGCACTAATGTAGTTGATGAGCGCATCCAGCCACACATAGATCACGTGCTTCGGATCGCCCGGCACGGGTATGCCCCACTTAAACGTGCTGCGGCTGATCGACAGATCGCGCAGCCCGCTGCGCACAAACGAAATTACTTCGTTGCGCCGCGTCTCCGGACGGATAAAATCCGGATTCTCGGCGTACAACTTCAGCAGCTTGTCTTCGAATGCCGACAACTTGAAGAAATAGTTCTCTTCGCTGATTGTTTCCGTCGGACGACCGCACTCGGGACAAGGTGCGCCTGGCCCCGCCGAGTCTACGAACATCTCGTCCGAAACGCAGTATTGGCCGGTGTACGTATTCTTGTAAATGAAGCCATTTTTCTGCAGGACCTTGAATAACTCCTGCACGCCAATCTCATGGCACTCATCTGTGGTGCGTATGAACTGATCGTAGGTAATCCCCATCCGATCCCACAGCCCGCGAAACGCCGCCGAAACATCGTCCGCCAATTGCTTCGGAGTGATTCCCGCTGCCGAGGCCGCGCGCTCGATCTTAATCCCGTGCTCGTCCGTACCCGTTAGGAAATACGTATCGTCGCCGAGCATGCGATGCCGCCGCGCAATCGTGTCGCACGTAATCGTCGTATAGGCGTGCCCAATGTGCGGCCGCGCGTTCACGTAATAAATAGGAGTAGTTATGTAGAACTTTTTATCCATTCTGGAGATAGACCCGGATGGCTTCCTGCATCACGCCTTTCAGCGGGACGCCTTTCTCTTCGGCGATTCGCCGGCAATCTTCATATTCAGGCGCGTAATTCGTCACTGTCCCATTCAGGTTGGCGATCTTCATGCGCACCTCGCCCCACTGCGTTTGAACCAATGTGAAGCGCCTCTGCAGCACCTCGCGACGTTCTTCTCGCATGCGAACGCCCAGCGTCGTCGTCTCGGCGAAGATGATCTTCGTCATCTGGGACACCTGCTCCGGTCGCGCCAGCACCGTCAGAACCATCCCCGGGCGGCCCTTCTTCATCTGCACCGGCGTGCCAAACACATCCAAGCGCGCCTTCGGCAAACAGTCGATCCATCACGTAGCCGAACACCTGCGGATTCAGATCATCGAGATTCGCCTCGATCACCGAAATCATCTCCGGCGTCGCTTCCGCCGAACTCGTGCTCTCGCCCACAACGAGTCGCAACACGTTCGGCTGACCAGGCAAATCGCGGCTCCCTGCGCCATACGCAGACTTGCTCACCGCCATCGCGGGGAACGCGCCGAAGCGCGACGCAAGCGTCTTCGCGATCGCCGCGCCGGTCGGCGTGACCAGCTCTTTTTGAATTCCTGACGAATACGTGGGAACGCCCGTCAGCAGCTCCACAACCGCAGGTGGCGGCACTGGCAGAATTCCATGCGCGCATTTCACAGTTCCCCCGCCAACATTCAGCGGAGAACAAATCCACTCGTCAACCCCGAGCGCTTCCGCTCCCACCGCCGCGCACACAATATCCACCAGCGCGTCTACCGCACCGACCTCATGAAAGTGAATGCTTTCGATGCTTGTGTTATGAACCTTCGCCTCTGCCGCTCCCAGATTCTCGAAGATCGCAATCGCCGTCTTCTTCGCCTTCTCACTGATTGCCGCCGCTGTGATGATCTCGCGAATCTCTTTCAGTCCGCGTCCATGCACATGCTCATCATGTTCACTGTGCTCATGTTCGTGCGAATGACTGTGCCCTTGGTGGCGCGGGCGCCCCCGTCCGCGTGAATCATCCGCGTGTTCGTGCAGATGCCCACGCTCGTGTTCATGCACATGGGCAGGAATATGCTCGTGCTCCGCCCAATACTCATCCCGCGGCTTATCTTTCTCGCCAGCAACCCACACGTCCGCTTTCGTCGCCGCCAGCCCACCCTTGGTGACCTTCGCAATCTCCAGTCGCGCTCCCAGATTCAGCGCGGCAACCGCATCCTCGAGCAGTCTGGGCGAGACTCCGGCATCCAGCAGGGCGCCCATAAACATATCGCCGCTAATGCCGCTGAAACAGTCTAGGTAAGCGATTCGCATTGTCCCGGAGGCGTCCGATTCGGACATTCAAGAAATTGCAGCGTTCTAACTTCTTCCGTTAACTTCTACCGTTCCGACTTCGCACTTCTGACTTTCATCATAGGTAAGCCGCCTTAGCGCGTCAAACCGGATCACCGCTTCTGCTCTGCTATAATCACTTGTTTATTCAGCAGCTTACGGGGATTCCTGTCACTTGTACCTCTATTTCCAGCGCCTGCTTACCGACCGTGTTCGCCACTTCCTTCAACAGCAGTACGGGCTCGACTTGCCCACTATCGTCATCGAGCAGCCGCCCAAGGTAGAGTTCGGCGAGTACGCCCTGCCACTCTCATTCGAACTGGCGAAGCGCCTGCGCAAGGCGCCCCGCAAGATCGCCGAAGAGATCGTTGCTGGTCTCGGCAAAGTAGATGGTTTCGACCGTCTGGAAGTCGCAGGAGCCGGATACATCAACGCGCGCCTCTCGCGCGCCGAAGCCGCAACCGCGCTGATCAAATCAGACTCGACCTCTGCCGTCGCCGAGCGGCCTAAGATTCTCGTCGAGCACAGCTCCATCAATCCGAACAAGGCCGCGCACATCGGACACTTGCGCAATGCCATCCTAGGCGACACCTTCGTCCGGCTGCTTCGCTTCAACGGATATCCGGTCGACGTGCAGAATTACATCGACAACACCGGTGTGCAGGTTGCCGACGTCGTTGTCGGCTTCCGCGAACTGGAGCGCAAGAGCAAGAAAGACATCGAAGCGCTCATCCAGCAGCCCCGTTTCGACTACATCTGCTGGGACGTCTACGCCGCTGCCTCTTCCTGGTACGAGGAAGACAAGAAGAACCTGCAGAAGCGCGGCGAGACCTTGCACGCCATCGAAGAAGGCAACAACGAGACTGCCGAGATCGCCGAGCTGATCTCCACTGCCGTTCTCCGCCGCCACCTCGAGACCATGGACCGGCTCTCCATCGAGTACGACTTCCTTCCGCGCGAGAGCGAAATCCTGCACCTGCATTTCTGGGATCTCGCCTTCCGCCATATGAAGGACAAGGGCGTTCTCTACCTCGAGACCGAAGGCAAGAACGCCGGCTGCTGGGTGATGAAGCGCCCGTCGGCCCTGACGAAGAAGCCGGAGGAGATGACCGACGACGATACAAAGGTCATCGTGCGTTCGAACGGAACCGTCGGCTACGTCGGCAAGGACATTGCCTACCACCTATGGAAATTCGGACTGCTCGGCCGCGATTTCGGATACCGCAAGTTCTATCGCTATCCGATGGGCCTGCAGTGCTGGATCTCCGCCACCGATGGCGAGACCGAGCATCCGCATTTCGGTGACGTGAGCACCATCTACAACGTCATCGACACGCGCCAGGCCGAAGCGCAGAACACCGTCATCGAAGCCTTGCGCGCGCTCGGCTACGGCGATGCCGCCGATCACTACACGCACTTCTCCTACGAAATGGTCGCGCTCACTCCGCGCTGCGCCAGCGACATGGGCTATCCGCTATCAGAAGACGAGATGGGAAAGGCCTTTATCGAGGTCTCCGGACGTCGCGGCTTCGGCGTCAAAGCCGACGACCTCATCGACCGTCTCATCGCCAGCGCACAGAAAGAAGTCGACATGCGCCATCCCGAGCTATCGGAATCGGAACGCACCGGGATCGCTACCGATATCGCCGTGGGCGCCTTGCGCTACTTCATGCTGAAGTTCACCAAGACGTCAGTCATCGCCTTCGACTTCAAAGAAGCTCTCAGCTTCGAAGGCGAAACCGGACCATACGCGCAATACGCCGTCGTGCGCGCGACCAACATCTTCCGCAAAGCCGGAATCACTCCTGAGCAGGTGCTCGCTTCCACCGTCGATTTCGACAAATATTTCGAAGGCGACACAGGAGACCAAATCTGGGAAGTCTGGCTGGCCGCATCAAAGACCTCCACCATCATCGACCAGTGCATTGCCACCACCGAGCCCGCCTATGCCGCCAAACATGCATTCCAGTTGGCGCAGCTCTTCAACAACTTCTACCACCGCCATCACATCCTCAATGAGCCTGATCCACAGCGGAAGCAGTTCCTGCTCACGACCGCTGCCATCGCGCGGCGAGAGCTGATCCGCCTGCTGGCCGTAATGGGCATCAGCGTTCCTCCGGTCATGTGACGTGCAAACGGTCTCTTCTCCGTGCCGGCTGAACGCAGCACTTCGATCGACAAGAGTCTTCGTGGCGGTGGTCCTCGCCGGCGTCTGCACGTTCCTGGAGGTCTACAACACCCAGCCGTTGCTGCCGTTCCTGCAAACCATATTCCATGCGTCTGAAGCAAAGGTCAGCCTCACGGTCAGCGCGACCACGTTGGGCATCGCCGTAGCCGCGCCAATAATCGGCCTCCTTGCCGAATCGATCGGACGCCGCAGAGTCATCGTACCCGCGCTCTTCGGACTCACCGTCCCCACATTTCTCGCTGCCAGCGCGCATACTCTCGGCGCTCTACTGATCTGGCGCTTTCTCCAGGGACTTTTCGTCCCCGGCATTATCGCTGTGATGATCACCTACATCGGAGAGGAATGGGCAGGCCGCGGTGTTGGCTCGATGATGTCCGCCTACGTGAGCGGCACTGTGTTGGGCGGGTTTCTCGGACGATTTCTTTCGGCGCAAGTGGTCACCCGCTTTCACTGGCAGTATTCGTTTCTGCTCTTGGGCGCCCTGAATCTCATCGGCGCCGTGGTCGTGTGGCGATGGCTTCCGCCTTCAGCCACGTTCAAGCGCGCACCGGGAATTCTTCACACTGTCCGCCACACGGGAGAACATTTTCTGAATTGGCCACTGGTCACGAACTTCGTCACCGGATTCACCGTGCTATTCAGCCTGGTCGGCGCCTTTACCTCGATCAACTTTTATCTCGCCGCGCCGCCCCTTGGCCTCGGACCCGGCGCGCTCGGCAATGTTTTCTTCGTATATCTGCTCGGGCTGATCATCACACCAATCTCAGGCCGCTTTCTCGATCGCCGCGGATTCCTGCGTACGGCAACTGTTGCCGTCGCCATGGGAATCACTGGACTGGCGCTCACGCTGATTCACTCTTTGTGGGCAATTATTCCGGGACTGGCAGTCTTCTCCTCTGGAATCTTTATTCTGCAATCGGCGGCCACCGTGCAGACTGGACGTCTCGCCGAAAAAGCGCGCTCGTCGGCAACCGGACTCTACGTCACCTTCTATTACGTCGGTGGAAGCTGTGGAGCCGCACTGCTCGCCTGGATGTACTCGATCTCGGGATGGCCATCCTGCGTGGCGGTGCTAATCACGTCACTGATCGCAACACTATTGCTGGCGCGCGTCAAGCAGCCGCGAGACGCAAGCGGCGTAAGAATCGCCTTCACGAAACTCCCGGATACCGGGGGAGGGGGCTTCCGAGTGCTCCTACTCAAAACAAAGTACTTATCTGTCGGATGAAGAAATCATCCGTCGGACGCGCCCGCACCTTCCGTCGGATCGTCCGTCGGAGAACTAGTCGTTCGCTTACGTGCGCTTTGTCCACATACGATCCTATTTCTATTGTGACAAATTCAGGGGAACCTACTAGACACTTTCGCGAAGTTTATTTCTATCGTGGAATGAGGTATTTACGGAGATCTTGGCGAAATTGAGGGCTTGACAGGAGAATTTTGGCAGAAGCTGAGTAGCGCGGGCAAGGGCTGCCCGCGCTACCCAAAACAGATTACAGTCCTGCTCCCGAGTTTGCGCGGTCTTGCGCGGCTTGTGTTCCCTTTTTCCCGCCAGCGCCATTCGCTACCTCGCGCGCCAGTTCAATCAGAGAGCGCACCGCAATTCCGGACGGTCCTTTCGCAATCCACGACTTGTTATCTTCCATCCACGCGGTCCCGGCGATGTCCAAGTGCAGCCACGGCGTGTCCTCGACAAACTCTTTCAGGAACATTGCAGCAGTAATCGCGCCGCCCCAACGCCCACCGGTATTCATGATGTCCGCGATATTTGAGCGGATCATTTCAAAGTATTCAGCATCGAGCGGCATGCGCCACATCTTCTCGCCCGCGCGCTTCAGTGCCGATTGGAACTGCTCGTACCAGGCTTCGTCGTTGGCAAAGACTCCGGCGTTTACGTAGCCGAGCGCAACCACAACTGCACCCGTCAGCGTCGCCGCATCCACCAAGTGCGTGGCGCCCAGTTGCCGCGCGTAATGCAGACCATCCGCCAGCACCAGCCGCCCTTCGGCGTCGGTGTTGATAATCTCGATCGACTTACCTGACATCGCAATCTGCACATCGCCCGGCTTCTGCGCTTTGCCGGATGGCATGTTCTCGGTCGCCAGCACGATGGAGATCACCTTCACCTTCGGCTTCAGCAGCGCGATGGCGCGCATTGCACCCAGCATGGTCGCGCCGCCAGCCATGTCGTACTTCATCTTTTCCATGCCGTCGCTTGGCTTGATGGAAATGCCACCGCTGTCGAAGGTGATGCCCTTTCCCACCAATCCCAGCACCGGTTTCTCAGGTGCACCTTGCGGCTCGTAGGTCAGCACGATCAACGCTGGCGGCTCGTCCGATCCCTGGGCCACACTCCAGAAAGCGCCCATCTTCAGCGCCTTGATCTTCTCAGCGCCGTATACCTCGCACTTCAGCCCGACTTCCTGCGCCATCTTCTGCGCGCGCTCGGCCAACATCGTCGGAGTCATGCGATTGCCCGGCTCGTTCACCAGCGTGCGCGTGAAGTTCTGCGATTCGCCGATGATGCGCCCTTCGCTCACAGCCGCGTCGAGTGCGGCCTTATCCCCTGAGCCCGCGACCAGCGTTATCTCTTCCACACGCTGATCTTTGCGATCGCTCTTGTAGACATCGGGATCGAAATTGCCGACAAATGCTCCTTCCACACTCGCACGGACAGCATCCGCCGCTCCGCTCGCAATTTCGGGCACCACGAACGCAAAGCTGCGGAGGCTCTTCGGCTTCAGGAAACGAACTGCCGTTCCCACCACCTTGCGCAATTCCACTGGACTAAAGCTCTTCGCCTTACCGCCGCCGACAAGCAGCAACCGTTTGGCTGCGAGTCCCTGTGGACGGTGCAGAAGGGTGGTCTCTCCCAATTTGCCAGTCACTTCGCCGCCGGAAAGCAGCTCCTTTGCCGCGACTTGAATCGCCGGGTCGGCCGACAGAATCTGTACGCTCGGCTTGTCCTTCTCGCCGGCATCAACCACGGCGACGGCCAGGATTTCGGTTGCGACTTGCGCTGCGCTTCCCTGAACTAACTTTGTATTCATTTCCACCCCGTGAATTTTTGCTTGCGTGGAGCAAGCCAAAACTGGGCCGCCAAAATCCGCTCTACGGCCGCTTACTCCGCTGAATCGCTTCCCGAGCCTCTTTGTCCGCTGTACGCCGCCGCTCGGTCTCGCGCTTGTCCCACAGCTGTTTGCCCTTAGCCAGCGCCAATTCCACCTTTACCCGGCCATTCTTGAAATAGAGCCGCAGGGGGATCAGCGTCAGGCCCTTTTGCTGGGTTTTCCCAATGAGTTTCTTGATTTCTTCCTTGTGGACCAGCAGTTTCCGGGTCCGCAGGGCCTCATGGTTAAAGATATTGCCGTGTTCGTACGGGCTGATATGAGCATTCAGCAGCCACAATTCGTTGTTCTTGACGATCCCGTAAGCATCCTTCAGATTGGCCCGCCCTGCCCGCACCGACTTCACTTCCGTGCCCGTCAGCGCAACGCCGGCCTCGATCTTTTCCAGCAGGAAGTAGTTGTGCGAAGCCGCCCGGTTGACTGCCGCGTCTTTCTCGCCGGCGGCCGTAGCCTGGCGTTTAGGCGCCTTTTCCTTGTCCGGTTTGGTCTGGTGGGTGGCTTGCCGCGGCATAAGGCTTTCTCAGGAGAGTCCCAAAACTTCAATGCTAACACAGGGTTAACATCGCCCTAGTCCTTCGCCGAAGGCCAGAAATTGGGCAGCTCCGGATGTTATAATCCCGACTTCGCGAAGACGAATCATTACCAACTCTCTTCGGCTTTGCGTGCAAGTCCAGCGCTGCACTTCGTTCTAATTTTGCGTCGCAGCGGGCGTGAACCGGGGCCGCGTGTTCATGTATCGATTCAGAGCCGAGGTCTGCGTTCACAACCAATCCGGATGAGGTACTGCGTGGGAAACACTGGTCGCCCAGGAAGTTCGATGAAACGCCTGATACGAATCGCGGGAGCGTTCTCGCTTCTCGCCCTCACTTTCACTGTACTGGCATTTGCCGCTGACCAGGCCGCCAAAGCCTACAAACTTGGTGTCGACGCCGAAGCTCGCAATGACTACATCAAGGCTTACGAGGAATATAAACAGGCCTACGACCTGAAGCCGAAAGAGATCAAGTATCGCGCGGCCTATACGCGTATCCGTTTCTATGCGTCCTCGGAATTGGTTCATCAGGGCGAACTCTTGCGGAAGCAAGGTAAGTTGCAAGACGCGCTCGTGCTGTTCCAGCGCGCTGCGGCGATCGATCCCAGCAATTTTGCCGCTGAGCAGGAAGCCAATCGCACTCAACACGAGATTGAGACCGGGGGCATCCCCAAACCTTCGGCCCAGAAGAACGAATCCGCAATAAGCCGTTTGGCGGCGAGTGCCGGAGGACCGGCCGAACTTAAGCCAATCTCGAATACGCCAATCACTCTGCGCATGACCGAGGACGCCAAGGTGGTCTACACCACCATCGGCAAGCTCGCCGGAATCAATGTACTTTTCGATCCGGATTACACCTCCCGCCGCATCAGCATTGAACTGAACAACGTCAGCCTCGATCAGGCCCTTGAGATCGTCGCGCTGGAATCCAAAACCTTCTACCGTGCTGTTACTGAAAATACAATTTTTGTCGCCGCCGATACGCCGGGTAAGCGAAAAGAACTGGAACAGAGCGTAGTCAAAACTTTTTATCTTTCGAACGTATCCAGTCCCAACGACCTGCAGGATTCCGTAAACGCCGTTCGCCAGATCACGAATATCAACAGCATTATTCAAATACAGTCTCAAAACGCGATCGTCGTTCGTGGCACGCCGGATCAGGTGGCATTGGCGGAGCGCATTCTTTCCGACATCGACAAGTCAAAGCCTGAAGTCGTCGTCGAAGTCGTGGTGATGCAGGTCAACAAAGATAAGGTGCGGACGCTGGGCTTGCAGCCTCCACAGACTGCGACTGTGACCCTGCAACCCAACACCACCACCACATCAAGCACTACGGTTAATGGGAACGCCGGGAACGGCGGAACTGCTACGACTACGTCGGGTAACGGCACTCTTACTCTGAATCAATTGGCTCACCTGAACGCCACTGATTTCGCAGTAAGCATTCCGAGCGCAACAGCTTCGTTCCTGTTCTCCGACAACAACACCAAGATCATCCAGAATCCTCAGATTCGCGCGGTCGACAACCAAAAAGCCACTTTGAAGATCGGTGAGCGCGTACCTGTTGCGACTGGATCATTCCAGCCTGGCATTGGTGGCGTCGGAATCAACCCGCTGGTCAACACACAGTTCCAGTATCTCGACGTCGGCGTCAACATGGACATCACGCCGCGTATCCACTCAGACGGCGATGTGACGCTGAAAGTCGTGCTCGAAATCTCCTCCGTCACTGGCAACAGCAATATCGGCGGAATTAACCAGCCAATCATCGGCCAGCGCCGAGTGGAGCACGAAATCCGCTTGAGAGAAGGTGAAGTCAGCCTGATGGGCGGCATGCTGGAAGATCAGCAGATCGATAACGTGAATGGCTGGCCCTTCCTGGCCAAGGTCCCCGGTCTCAGATACCTGTTCTCGTCGGTTGACAAAGAAACTCACACCACCGAAACCGTGTTCGCGTTGATCCCGCGGATTGTCCGGATGCAGGATATTACCGCCGCGAACTTGCAACCGATCGCGGTAGGAACGGCGAATGCCGTGGATCTGCGCCGCGTCTCGGCACTCGTACCGCCGATGCAACCGGCAGGAGCCCCGGCGCCCGCTGCTCAACCTCCAGCGACGCCTCCGGGTGGAGCAGCACCTGCGTCGCCTAACATTCCTCCGGGTTCTGCGCCCCAGGGCAATATGTCGACGGGAAACGGCATCATGAGCTTCGAGCCGGCGACGATCAGCCAGCAGGTCGGTTCCACCTTCATGGTGAACCTGAGTCTGGGCGGAGCCTCGAATGTGTTCTCGGTGCCAGTCGAAGTCTCCTATGACCACAACGTCCTGCAGTTGCTGAATGTTTCCGACGGCGGCACCCTGGGCAAAGATGGGCAGCCGATAACGCTCGTGCATCGTGAAGATCCGACCAACGGCAATCTTCAGATTACGGCCACGCGGCCGCCGGGTTCGGGCGGTGTCGCTGCGCAAGGCCCGGTATTCACCTTGACCTTTGCGGCCAAGGCTCCTGGCAACTCGCAGTTGGTAATTACAAAGGGCACAGCGCGTGATCCGAATATGCAATTGATCCCCCTGGCTGGAAGTCAGGCGATGATCACCGTCAATAAATAGGATGGGAGCGGGCGCGGCTCCAGAGAAGATGCTGGCGTCCATTCTCGCGTAGAATTTAAGTATCGCCAGTGTGGGTTTTGTTTTGATGTCCAGTATCAAAGTTCGCCGCTCTTCTCAGCGCGGGATGACCCTGATCGAGCTCATCGTGGCTATTTCCATCATGATGATCCTGACCACGGCCGTACTGCCCGTAGCGCGCCTGACCATCCGGCGCGAGCGTGAGAAGGAGTTGCGCCGCGATCTCTGGGAGATGCGGGATGCCATCGATCGCTATAAGGACGCCGCGGACCGTGGTCTCTTTCAGATCAAGCTGGGAACCGAAGGGTATCCACCCGATCTCGATACCTTGGTCAAGGGAGTCGATATCGGCGGCAAAAAAGTTCGCTTTCTGCGCCGCATTCCGACCGATCCCATGACCGGCAAGACAGAGTGGGGACAACGTTCTATGCAGGATGACCCGAAGAGCACCTCCTGGGGCGGCCAGAACGTGTTCGACGTTTACACACAGTCGCAAGACACAGCGTTAGATGGGACGAAGTACATCGAATGGTAGATCGCCGCAAATTTCGCCGCTCGCGCCTTAAGGCAGCAGGCTTCACGCTGATTGAGCTGATGATCGTCATCAGCATGATCCTGATCCTGATGTCGGTGGCCATTCCTCTTTACAACCAGTCCATCGCTGCGCGCCCGCGAAGCTGTATCTCCGGCAGAACCTGTTCACGATGCGCTCGGTGATCGATCAATACTCGATGGACAAGCAGAAGGCGCCGCAGTCACTCGACGATCTTGTCCAGGCCGGCTATCTCAAGCAGATTCCTACCGATCCAATGACCAACTCGAAGGATACGTGGCAGACGGTTCAGGAAGATGTGCTGGTGAGCGTCGATCAGAATCAGCCCGGCATTACTGACGTACATTCCGGTTCCGAAGCAAACGGCAGTGACGGCACCGCTTACAACACCTGGTAGTTATCGCGCTAGCGTTGTGCTTCGCAGTGTGTACTCGAACTCGTACGAATGCTTCCCGTCGGCAATGTTGATTGCCATCTTCCCAGTCAATCCAGTGAGTTCATCCGTGCCTGAGTCCGGTACGACGGTAACGCTCAAAGACGGCTTGCCGCGGTCCATCGTGCCCGTGTGTTGAAGGATGAACGAGCCGCTGCGGTCGTGCAATTTCCCGGTTACGAGTTCCATGGCGACGTAACCAGCTGAGCCCTTCACCACCGTACCGCCGGTCAACATCTCGCCCTTGCTGGTCGCCTCGAGATCACCTTGGAATTGCTTTTCGATCGACAGGCGTCCGAGACGGGCATCCCCATCTGTGACTTGCGGAATCAACTTCACCTGAAAGGTTCCATTTGCCGAGCTCATCGCAGCAGACTATCACGCTCACACTACTACGCGGCGTGCGCCTTCTTCTGCACTGCCTGCTCGTATCCGCGCGACCGCAAAGTAGAGTGCCTGATCGTAAAATTTGTCCAGCATCAGCGCAAATTCGCGTTCGCCATATAACTCGAAAATTCGGTCAGCAAAGTGCTCGTGCTGCAGCAACCCCCACAACTGTTCCTTCGACATTAAGAGAGCCCAAATCAGCTGGCTTAGGGGAATCCCTTGCTTCGCGCGCTGATCCCCTAACTGGCTGTACTGCAACTCGATGTCGCTCGTCGTCTTGGTAAGGAGCCAGTCCGTCAGATTCGCATATACTTGCAATCCGAGTTTGACCAGGTCCTCTTCCGGAATCGCTCGATATCCCGCGGTGCGTTCCGAGGTTCTCAGCTTGCGGGCAAGACTGACGGCCAATTCGTTCGAATGACTTTCCACGACCTGAAACAACCGGTTGCCAACCATTTCGACTCTCCCCTTCTTCGGTTCCTGCACCCCTACCCTATAAGGATTGCACAATATCGCTCTGCGATGCACTAAAATTCGGACTGCTTGCCTTGCGCAAAAGCAAAAGGGCACTCATTAACGAGTGCCCTTACCAACCCCTATCTAGATGCCTAGTTTCGCCGTAAGTTCCTTATTTTCCAGCCCCGCAACACTTCTTGTACTTCTTTCCCGAGCCGCACGGGCACAAGTCGTTTCGTCCCACCTTTGCCGCGCCTCGCACCACCTGCTGCACTTGAGCGCCGTCGCCCGCTCCTGCCATTTGCGCCTGCTGCAACTCGCGTTTCTTCTTGCGCAGGAATTCTTGCTCGATTTCATCCACGTTCGTTGACGCGTGCCGCTTTGGAGAATGGCCGTTTCCGCCGCCCGGGATCGGTTGCCGCAGTCCTGCGCCGTCCCCGTCAAAGCCGCCAGTCGGACCACCGCCTTGCGGAGCGGATGGCCCGCCGCCAGTCTGTCCCTGTGGTCCACCAATCACCTGCATCAGGTACAGGTACCGGACAGTTTCTTCCTGGAAGCGCTTCATCATCTCTTCGAACATCTCGAACGACTCGCGCTTGTACTCCACCAGAGGATCATGCTGTCCATACCCACGCAACCCGATGCCTTCGCGCAGGTGATCCATGTTCAGCAGGTGATCTTTCCAGTACTGATCCACCACGCTCAACATGATCATGCGCTCGTGATAGCGCATTGCATCCGGACCGATCAGCTTTTCTTTCGCGTCATAACGCTCGCGAAGCTTATTGAAGACCGCGTCCCCAAGTTCCTGCCGGTTCAGCGTCTCCGGTTTCAGTCCTTCCGCCACGATGTCCACGCCGAATCGCGTGAAGATCGCGTCCTTCATGCCCTTGATGTTCCAGTCTTCTGGATGAACTTCTTTTGCCGCATACTGATCGAGCAGTCCCGCAAGAATATCCGCGACGTAGTCTTCGAGGATAAGATCTTTCTGATCCACGCCCTCAAGCAATTGCCGGCGTAGCCCGTAGACCGCTTCGCGCTGCTTGTTCATCACATCGTCGTACTCGAGCAGATGTTTGCGGGCTTCGAAATTCTGAGCCTCCACTGCTTTCTGCGCGGCTTCAATCCGGCGCGAAATCAGCTTGGACTCGATCGGCACGCCCTCTTCCATTCCCAATCGCTGAAGCAGCGTGCTCACCCACTCCTTCGCGAAGATGCGCATCAAGTCGTCTTCCAACGACAAATAGAAGCGCGACGATCCTGGATCGCCCTGGCGCCCTGAACGTCCTCGCAACTGATTGTCGATGCGCCGTGACTCATGCCGCTCCGTGCCCAGGATGTGTAATCCGCCTGCGCCCACTACCTCGTCGTGCTCACGGTCGGTCTCGATCTTGTACTTCGCAAGGGTCTCTTCCCAGTTCTGGGTCGGAACCTCGTATTCATTTCCCTGGTAATACCAAACAGTGATGCCCTCGCGATCGCGTGTTTCGATCTCGCCGCCAACCTGCTGAACGGCGCGAGCAATACCTTTCTTCACGAGTTCCTGCTTGGCGATGAACTCCGAATTGCCGCCCAGCAAAATATCTGTACCGCGGCCTGCCATGTTGGTGGCAATCGTGACCTGGCCTTTGCGCCCGGCTTGCGCCACGATTTCAGCTTCTCGCTCGTGGTACTTGGCATTCAACACCACGTGCTTGATGCCCTTCTTCTTCAGCAGATCGGAAATGCGTTCTGACTTCTCGATCGACGTCGTGCCGACCAGGATCGGCTGCCCGTTGGCGTACAGCTTCTGAATCTCATCGGCAACTGCGAAGTACTTTTCTTTCTCGGTGCGGTACACCATGTCGGAATTCTCAAGGCGCAACATGGGCCGGTTCGTTGGAATCACTACCACTTCCAACTTGTAGATCTTGTCGAACTCCGGCGCTTCCGTTTCGGCCGTACCGGTCATGCCGGCCAGCTTCTTGTACATGCGGAAATAGTTCTGGAAGGTAACCGTTGCCAGCGTCTGGTTCTCGCGCTCGACCTTTACGTTCTCTTTGGCTTCCACCGACTGGTGCAGGCCATCGGACCAGCGTCGCCCCGGCATCAGGCGTCCGGTGAACTCGTCGACGATGATGACTTCGCCGTCTTTCACCACGTATTCCACGTCGCGGTGATACAAGGCGTGCGCCTTGATCGCCGTTTCCACGTGGTGCTTCAGGTCCCAGTTTTCCTGGTCGGCAATGTTCTGAATCCCCAGCAGCCGCTCAACTTTTTCCCAGCCTTCATCGGATACCGTGATCGTCCGGTGCTTTTCGTCGACCACGAAATCGCCGGTCAGGATCTTCGGCTCTCCCGGCGCTGTCTCCTGCTCCTCGCCTTTAACCAGGTTCGGGATGATCTTATTTACCTTGTAATACTTGTCGGTCGACTCTTCGCTCGCGCCGCTGATGATCAGTGGAGTACGCGCTTCGTCGATCAGGATCGAATCCACTTCGTCGACGATTCCGAAATTATGGCCGCGCTGCACGCAATCAGCGAGATCGAACTTCATGTTGTCGCGCAGGTAGTCGAAGCCGAACTCGTTGTTCGTGCCGTAGGTGACGTCAGCCGCATACGCGTCGCGACGCTCCTGATCGTCCAGGTCGTGCACGATCACGCCCACCGTCAGCCCGAGGAAGGTGTAAATCTTGCCCATCCACTCCGAGTCGCGCTTGGCCAGGTAGTCGTTGACAGTGACTACGTGCACGCCGCGTCCCGGCAGGGCGTTCAAATAGACGGGAAGGGTTGCGACCAGCGTTTTGCCTTCACCGGTCTTCATTTCGGCGATTTTGCCGTCGTGCAGCACCATGCCGCCGATCAGCTGCACGTCGAAATGCCGCATGTTTAGGACGCGGCGACCCGCCTCGCGCACCACCGCAAAAGCCTCGGGGAGAATCTCGGCGAGGACTTCGTTCTCCACCCGGCGACGCTCGTCGTCGTCTTCGATGTCCTTGGTTCGTTCCTGAATTCGCGCCCGGAATTCGTCCGTTTTCGCACGTAATTCGGCATCGCTGAGCCGCTTCATTTCAGGCTCGAACGCGCCGATATTCTGCACATTCGGCATCGTGCGCTTAATTTCGCGCTCGTTTTTAGTGCCGAAAACCTTACCTAGTAATGTATTGATCAATGTAGAATCCTGCCGCCCAATTAACGCGCCGCGACCGTCGCTGGCGACCTGCTCCGTAGAGCCGGAGTTTGGACAGACTTCACTTAAGTCTAACAAATTATTAGATGCTCTTCAGAAACTCCGGACTCTAAGGCTCTTTGCGGTAACCAGCGCTGACCACAAAGAAAAAGCGCGAGCCATGCCCGCGCTTTCGTTGATCCGGTAGGCACTCCTATGCTGCGCTGCGACTCCGCCCACGGCCCGAACGGCCCGGTTGTCGCCTCTGGCCTTCTTCCTCTTCTTCTTCGCCCATGCCCAGATTTTCGGGCTTGAGCTTTTTGCTGAAGCTTTCCATCTTCTTGAGGGTTTGTTGCTCTTCCTTCAGATTCTGATTCAGCAGCTTCACTGCTTTCTTATGACCCATAAGCTGGGCCAGGCGAATCAAGCTTTCATAACTGCTGATTTCATATCGCTCGACCTTAGTCGCGGCAACTACATTAAAGATGTCCATGAGGTCTTCGGACGGTTCCTCTTCCTTGAAGCTATCGTGCTCCTCGATCAGGCCCTTCAGACCCTTGCACTCCATCTCTTCGGGCTCCTCCTCGATCGACTCGAACACCTGGTGCAGTCTTTCCACCTGCTTCTCTGTCTGCGCCTGATGCGCTTGAAACGCTTTTTGCAGCTCTGGACGGCTGCTCTCTTCCGCTTGTTCTCCCAATGCCTCTACCAGTTTCTGTTCGGCATCAAGCATGTCTCCTAGTTCGTGGATGAAAAACTCGTGTGCTGTCTGCATCGGACCTCCTCACCAAGTCAATTCGATGCCACTCCACGAATTCGTGCTGACTGCTCATCGATTTCGGGCGCACCTGTCCAGCAAATCGCAGGTCTGGGCTGACTCGCACCCTTTCAGGTATGATCTTCCGAGCTTACATGGCCAATTTCTATACGCGGTTTCTGCAGGCTGTTCAGCAGTTCCCTGCGCACGTCGCCTTTCAGATGCAACGCGAGAACGGCGACCTGGAAACCTATACTTTTTCCGACACCCGGAAGATGGCCGACTCCGTAGCCGCATGGCTGGAATCGTCTGGCATCAATCGTGGCGCGCGTTGCGCCATTCTCGCCAATAACAGCCCGCGCTGGGTCGCCGTTTATCTCGGTATCGTTGCCTCCGGACGCGTCGCCGTTCCCTTCGACACCGCTTTTAATGCGGAGCAGGTTGCCAAGCTCCTCAAGGATTCAGGCGCCGAACTGCTGGTCACCGACGCAACTCACGTGGCTACTTCGAAGTCAGCTCTGGAAAAGTTCCCGTGCCGCCTGGTCCTGCTCGACAAATCGAAAGACGCGCCCGAACTGGCTTCGCTCGACTCCGTTCTGTCCACACCTCAGTCAGATCCGTTTCCAGTGGTCGACGTCGGCTCAGGCGAGACCGCCTGCATCCTCTATACCTCGGGGACAACAAGCGACCCCAAGGGCGTGATGCTCAGCCATGCCAACATCCAGGCCGAGGCAGAAGGCGCCTTCCAGCTCTTCAGCGACATCGGAGAACACGACGCGCTGCTCGGGATCCTTCCCCTCTTTCACGCATTGTCACAAATGGCGAGTTTGCTGCTGCCACCCATCAAGGGGGCGCGAGTCGTTTTCCTGGAATCGCTGAATACCAGCGAATTGATGCGCGCTCTGCGTGAGCGCGGAATCACCATCTTTGTCTGTGTCCCGCAATTCTTCTATCTGATCCACAACCGCATCTTCAAAGAAGTGGCGGCACGCGGGCGCATGGTGGAATCGCTCTTCCGTGCAATGCTCTCGCTGAACCGCGTCACCCGCCGCATGGGAGTGAATCTCGGGCCTTTGCTCTTCAAGAAGGTCCACCAGATGCTCGGCTCGCGCATCCGCATGCTGATTACCGGCGGCTCGCGTCTCGATCCCAAGATAGGCGCAGATTTCGAAGCGCTCGGCTTCACCTTGCTCAATGCCTACGGCCTCACCGAAACCAGCGGCGCCACCACGGTTACAACTCCAGCTAACAACGTAATCGGATCTGTAGGGAGGCCACTGCCGGGCAATGAAGTTCGAGTCCACAAGCCTGAGAAGGATCCCGAGACCGGTTACATGGTTGGCGAAATCGCGGTTCGTGGGGGCATCGTGATGAAGGGCTATTACAACCGGCCCGATGCAACCGCTGCCGTGATGGACGACGGATGGCTACTCACCGGCGACCTCGGACGCCTCGACGAACACAACAACGTATTCATCACTGGGCGCGCCAAGGACATCATCGTCCTCGCCTCGGGCAAAAACATCTATCCCGAAGAAATCGAAGCGCATTACCTGCGCAGCCCCTTCATTAAGGAGATTGCAGTCATCGGGCTGGAAGGAAAGCCCGGAGAACCGATGTCCGAACGCCTGCACGGCGTAATCGTTCCGAACTTCGAAGTGCTGCGCGAGCGGAAAATCGTCAATGCGAAGGAAATGATCCGCTTCGAGATCGAGGGCCTCTCCTCGCAACTGCCCGCGACCAAGCGAATCCTCAGCTACGACATCTGGCAGGAGGACCTGCCCCGCACCACCACTCGCAAAGTGAAGCGCAATGAAGTAGAGAAGCGCGTTCGCGCTATGCAGGGCCGTTCCGCCGATACCACCGAGTCCACCGGCACACTCAGCGCGCAGGACGAAGAATGGATGGGCATCCCCGAAGTGCAGCGCGCGCTCATGGTGCTGCGCGATGCTTCGAACAATAAGCGCGAGCGCATTCTCCCCAGCGACAATCTAGAACTTGATCTCGGCCTCGACTCCATGGAGCGCGTCGAACTCTTGGTCGCTCTCGAGCGCGAACTGAATTCGCATGTGCCCGACTCCATCGTGTCGGAGGTCTACACCGTTCGCGAGTTGGTCGACGCCGTGCGCGCGCGCATCGGCACGGAGAGCTCTCGCGAAAGAGATGTCGCCGCTTGGGGAACGGTTCTGCAGACAGATCCGACTGAGCCCGACATTCTCGCTATCACGCAAAAGCGCACCCTTCGGCTCTTTTTCTGGTACTGCTTCGGAAAGCTCGTCTACATCTTCTGTCGCATCGCTTTTCGGCTGCAGGCTACCGGAATCGAGAAGCTGCCCCATAAGGGTCCGTACATCATCGCGCCGAATCACCAGACCTATCTCGATGCTCCCATCTTCATGAGCCTTCTACCGTGGAGCGTCTTTCGCCGCCAATTCTCCGTGGGTACCAGCGAGATCTTCGGAGCTGGTCTGGTGCGACGCATCGCCAACTCCTTCAACCTGGTTCCCGTCGATCCCGACGCAAACATGGTTCCCGCGATGAAAGCCACCGGCTATGGCCTCCGCAACGGAAAAATCCTGGTGATCTTCCCCGAAGGCGAGCGTTCCATTGACGGTCCACCGAAAAAGTTTAAGAAGGGCGCTGCGATCCTCGCCGTCAATCTGAACGTCCCCATCTACCCGGTCGCGCTCGACGGCTTTTTCGAAGCGTGGCCCCGCGGCAAGGGCTTCCAGGGATTCACGCGCGCCAAGTTCGCTGTCGGCGATCCAATCTTCCCGCCGAAAAATGCGGCCTCTCCCGAAGCAGCCTACGAGCAGATGAATACGGAGCTAAAGGATCGCGTGATGGAGATGTGGCTGCAGATTCACCAGCCAACCCAGGAAGCTGCGAGCGCCACCGCCGGCTAACCGGCTCGTCCGAATCGATTCTCCGCAGGGGCCGCCACCTAAGCCTTTGTCATCACGAGCTCGCGCAGCGAGCGAGGGATCCGCATTAATGCTGTGGGTGTGTCCACTCGTGAACGACCCTTGCCCCTCATGGTTCAACTCCAGGATTCCCTCTGCGCTTCTCGCCTGGATTGCGTTTTAATCCAATCAATGACCGACTTCGGATTCACTCGCGCGGAACTGCGCCGCTTGCGTGCCTTGCGCACGCCGCTTCTCATCCAGCGACATTTGGAATCGCTACCGTATCATCACGCGAACACTGCATGGTCCCCGCGTCGAGTTCTTCAGGAAGGAACCGCGCATTGCCTCGAAGGTGCGATCTTTGCCGCGGCTGCTCTGCGCGTCAATGGATTCGAGCCTTTGCTGCTGGACTTTGAAGCCGTCCGCGATACCGACCATGTTCTGGCGATCTATCGCGTCAATGGAGGCTGGGGCGCGATCGGCAAATCGAACTTTGCCTTCCTGCGCTTTCGCGATCCCGTTTATCGCTCACTCCGCGAACTCGCGATGAGCTACTTTGACGGCTACTGCAATCTGCGCGGAGAACGTACTCTCCGCGCCTTCTCACGTCCGGTGGACTTGAAGCGCTTCGATCGTCTGGAGTGGATGACCACCGCAAAGCCACTCTGGTTTATCCCCGAGTACCTCTGCCGCATCCCGCACACGCCACTGCTCTCGCGGTCGCAGGAAAAAGCGCTCACCCGCCTCGACCAGCGCTCTTTTCGCGCGGGTCTCACCGGACATCAACCGCACTAACCCTGATTACTCGCCTCCGGGTTGTGCCATCCGCCCAGGTGATTCGCCAGCAGATCCGCTTGCGCCGGACCCCATGTTCCCGGTTCGTACATGTGCACCGGAGTAACGTCGCCCAGAATCGGCTCGACGATCGTCCATGCCGCTTCCACCGCATCCTGCCGAACGAACAGCAATTGATCGCCATGCATCGCATCCGTCAGCAGACGCTCGTATGCTTCGTCCTCGTCACTGCTCTTCTCGTTCACCGCCGAAAGTTCTACGCCCGTGGTCGCTCCCAAACTCTGCATGCTCGTGCCTGGACATTTCACCCGCGCACCCAGGCTGAGCGACAGATCCGGGCCCAGTCGGAACCGAAAATAGTTGTTCTTATCCAACTGCATTTTGGCCAGCGGAGGACGCCGCAGCTTCACCATCACCTCGGTCGCCGTCACCGGCAAATTCTTCCCAGCGCGGATCAGGAACGGCACATCCGCCCAGCGCCAGCTATCCACGTGCAATTTCAAAGCAGCAAACGTCTCTACTTCCGAATTCGGATCAACGCCCGCCTCATTCCTGTATCCGCGAAACTGTCCGCGCACCAGGTTCCTCGGATCAATCGGCGGAATTGTACGGAACACCTTTACCTGCTCATCGCGCAGCGAATCGACATACATCCGGGTCGGAGGTTCCATTGCCAGAAACGCCACCACTTGCAGCAAGTGATTCTGCACTACATCGCGAATGGCGCCCGCTTCCTCGTAAAACTTCCCTCGTCCCTGCACACCGAACGCCTCGGCCATGTTGATCTGCACGCTGTGTATGTAGTTGCGATTCCAGATCGGCTCCAGGAAAGCATTCGCAAAGCGGAAGAACAGCAGGTTCTCGACCGCATCTTTCCCGAGATAGTGATCGATGCGGAAAATTCGCGATTCGGGGAAAGCCTTGTGGAGAGTCTTATTCAACTCGATGGCAGACTCGAGATCGCGTCCGAAGGGCTTCTCAATGATCACCCGCGCGTTGTCGGCACAACCTGATTGCGACAATCCCAGCACGACCGTCTCGAACATGCTGGGAGGAATGGCCAGGTAATGTGCCGGGGCTTTGGCGCCCGACAATTGTTGCCTCAGTTGCTTGAACGTGTCTGGATCGGCGTAATCACCGTCAATGTAGCGCAATTCCTTAGTCAATTGGTCGAAGGCCTGCTCATCTACCCCGCCTCCATGCTTCAACAGGCTGTCGCGGGCTCGCTCACGCAACTGGTCCAGCGTCCATCCAGCCTTGGCTACTCCGATGATCGGAAACTTCAGTCGTCCCTTGCGGATCATGCGTTGCAATGCCGGGAATATCTTTTTGTAGGCCAGATCTCCTGTGGCGCCAAAAAACACCAGCGCGTCGGCATCATTCGCTGTGGACTGCGGCCGAGGAACTTCTACACAGTCATTCAATTGCTGTGTGTGCGTTGTAATCGAAGGCTGAACCGTAGTTGTTGCCGATGAAGTCTGACCGTTGCTCACAGATTCTCCCCCAGATGTAAGTCTAATCGGCGTGTCGCCCTTCCACGAAACCATTAATTTCCTGTGACTACTTTCGTTGCATCGAAACTAGCCGTCCGCTGCTCGCGTTATAATCGAGAGATGCCCATAGCCCAAGATTCGCTTCTGTGATGCGCCGGAACGACTCTTTACTCCGAGTCCCGAGGTCGCCAGAAGTTTCACGGGCTAAGTGCTAACGGCTAATTGCTCATCGCTTTCTTATGGACTTCAAGCTCCATTCCGACTACTCCCCCCGCGGCGATCAGGCCTCTGCCATCGCTTCGCTTACCCGGGGTATCGACGAGGGCGAAAAGCACCAGGTTCTGCTTGGTGTCACGGGCTCCGGCAAGACCTTCACCATGGCCAAGATCATCGAGCAGTTGAATCGCCCTGCCCTGATCATGGCCCACAACAAGACTCTCGCTGCCCAGCTCTATCACGAGTTCAAACATTTCTTTCCGCAGAACGCGGTCGAATATTTCGTCTCCTACTACGACTACTACCAGCCGGAAGCCTATATACCTGCCGGCGACATCTACATCGAAAAAGAAGCCACCATCAACGACGAGCTCGACAAGCTTCGTCTTTCCGCCACGCGCTCTCTCTTCGAACGTCGCGACTGCATCATCATCGCCAGCGTCAGTTGCATTTACGGCCTCGGTTCGCCAGAAGCCTATTACGGCATGCTGCTCTTCCTCGAAAAAGGTCAGCGCATCAAGCGCGAAGACATACTCCGCAAGCTGGTTGAGATTCTTTACGAGCGCAGCGATGGCGACCTGCGCCGCGGCACCTTCCGCGTCCGTGGCGATGTGATCGAAATTGCCCCTCCCTACGACGACATGGCGTTCCGTATAGAACTTTGGGGAGATCAGATCGAGTCGCTCTCGCAGATAGATCCGCTCTTCGGCACCGTGAAGCAGCGTTACTCGCGGCTGCCGATTTATCCCAAATCACACTATGTAATGAAGCCAGAAACGAAGAGCTCCGCCGTCGATTCGATCCTGGCCGAACTCGCATGGTGGGAAGACGAGCTGCAAAAGCAGGGACGTCTCGTGGAATCGCAGCGCGTGCACCAGCGCACTCGTTTCGATCTCGAGATGATCAAATCGATGGGCTATTGCCACGGCATCGAAAATTACTCGCGGCACTTCACCGGACGCCTTCCCGGAGAGCCGCCGCCCACGCTGCTCGACTACGTTCCCCGCGACTACATGCTCTTCATCGACGAGTCGCACCAGACCGTCCCGCAGGTGCATGGCATGTGGCATGGCGACCGCTCGCGGAAGAGCACGCTCATCGAATATGGATTCCGCCTGCCGTCGGCGCTCGACAATCGTCCGCTCACTTTCGAGGAATTCGAGCATCGCGTGAACCAGGCGATTTATGTCTCCGCCACGCCTGGACCCTATGAGCTCACGAAATCTGCAGGCGTCGTAGTTGAGCAGATCATTCGCCCAACCGGCCTGATCGATCCGCCGGTCGAGATTCGTCCTGTGAAGGGTCAGATCGACGACTTGCTGCACGAGATTCGCGAGCGCGCGAAGATCGGCGAGCGTGTGCTCGTCACTACACTCACCAAACGAATGTCCGAAGATCTTGCCGAGTACTACAGCGAAGTCGGCGTACGCTGCCGCTACATGCACTCCGAGATCGATACGCTGGAACGCGTGAAGATCCTGCGCGATCTGCGCCGTGGTGAATTTGACGTTCTCATCGGCATCAACCTGCTGCGCGAAGGTCTGGATCTGCCGGAAGTTTCACTGGTCGCGATTTTGGACGCCGACAAAGAGGGTTTTCTGCGCTCGGCCGGATCGCTCATCCAGACCATCGGACGCTGCGCCCGCAACCTGAACGGCCGCGCCATTCTTTATGCCGACCACATGACGGATTCCATGAACAAGGCGATCAACGAGACTGATCGCCGCCGGGCGATCCAGCAAGCCTACAACGAAGAGAACGGAATCACGCCTCAGTCGATCATCCGCTCCGTCGATATGGCACTCGCCCAGATTGTCGGCGCCGATTACACCGATTTCACCGAACAGGCCGATAGCATTCCGGAGTTCAAGTCGCAAGAAGACGTCGACAACTACATCGCGAAGCTCGAAACCGATATGCGCGAAGCCGCCAAGCGCTTCGAATTCGAAGTGGCCGCTAAACTGCGCGATACCATCAAGGAACTTCGCACCAAAGAATTTCTGTTCACCTAACGAACAGCGGGTGCATCGCGTCTGGGATCAAAACGTGCATTCTTCTCAAAAAAAGAGCACGGGATCCCTCCCGTGCTCAAGTTTCACTGTACTCCAAGGAGTACTTTCGCCCAAACAAATCAGAAGAATGGCACCACCCTTACATTCACCGAACTACTGGAAGCATTCCCCGCCGAATCCTTCGCAGTGACTGTAATGGTGTAGGTGCGGCCCGCCCGCGTTGGCGGATCGATCTCCGCCTCCAGCAACACATGGAATGGATCAAGCACCACCCAGTCCACATCCGGACGGCGGTGATTTTTCTCTACCTGGCTGCTGGTGACAGTGATAGTCGGCTTAATCTTCGCGCCGCAATTGTCGGTTATTCCATAGCTCAGAGTCTCTTTCACGAACTCGTGCAGCGGCAGGAACAGAACTGGGTGGTTCACGTTCAGCCCCGAAATTACTGGGGGAGGGTTCGAGACCAGAATGCTGACCGAAGCCGTGTTGTTCGGGTCGGTGTTCGGATCGCGCGTGATCGAAGAGACCGTCGCGGAATCGACGATCGAGAGTCCGTTTGCAGTTACGCACGGCACACTCACCGTCAGCGTGAATTGCGCGGTTGCTCCATTCGCCAGCGAAGCGGCGGTACAAGTAACGTCTCCACTCGCGCCCACTGCAGGCGTCGTGCACGACCAGCCCGCAGGCGCCGTAATCGATTGGAAGGTCGTCGACGATGGGACAGTATCCACCAACGAAACGTTCGCTGCATCGTCATGGCCGTTGTTCAGCACCGTGATCGTATAGGAGACGGCACTGCCACTCAGCACGGAGCCAGCAGAGGCGCTGATCGTGGTTTGCAGATCCGCTCCCGGCAGGTCGAGCGGATCGATAATGCCGGTGTAAGCGGGCTTGTGCTGCAACCCAGTATCGAACAGCAGAGGTCCGTCGACCTTCGTGGAAGACGTCAACCAGGTGTCATCGTCCGCCATTCCCCAGAACGTGACCGAACTGATCTTCCTGTTGTTCGGATCGCTGTTGAGCTGCTTCAGCGCCTGGAAGAAATCACGATAGAGATAGCCCTGTTGAACGAACAGGTCCGAAGGTATCTGGCTGTAGTCCGTGTAGATGGTCGGCGCTGCGCCCGCGTAAATGCTCATATCCAGCTCGGTCACCTGTTGATCGAGAGGCTTCCCGGCTACGGTGGTCAGCCCGTGGAACAGGTTCACCGTGTCAGTGATCGACTGCACCGGCGGATACTGAATATTGCTGTGCAACTGGTGCCCCACGCCATCGATGGGTACTCCGCGCGCAATCAGCCCCTGCACTAAGTTATAGAGACACGTCTTCTTAGGATCGAGGGTGGTGTTGTAGTCGTTGACGAACAATTTTGCATTTGGATTCGCCGTGTGCGCGTACTGGAATGCGAGATCGATGTACGAGGGACCAATGATGTTGTACCAGGTGTTGCGACGCAGGCAGTCTGGCTGGGTTTCGTCGATGGGCTCGTTCACCACATCCCACGCGTAGACCGCGGTGCCAAAGTGCGTCACCACGTTTTGTATGTGGTTCTGCAACCGCTGCGTCAGGAGCTGCTGATCCGCCGCATTTCCCGGGGTTAGCGGCGTCACGCCATCCTCCTCCAGGAATACCCACGCAGGAATCTGCTGGTGCCAAACCAGATTGTGCCCGCGGATCGCGATGTTGTTCTTCTGCGCGAACGCGACCTGCGCATCCGCCGTCGCGTAAGTGAACACGTTCTCCGTGCTCTCCGTGGCATCCCACTTCATATCGTTCCCAGAGGTAATGCTGTTGAAGTGCTTGATCAGCAACTGCGAATGCGGCCCTGCCAAATCGGACGCATCAACCGCTGTACCGATCGGAAAGTAATTGGCATACGTCTGGAAAACTGACGGGATATTCTGCTCGATCTGAACTGGCGGTATGAACGTCAGCGTGAAATCGTCGATGTAGAAGTCCTGCGTGCCGCTGTCCGATTCGACATAGAGGAATGCCTGCCCCGAATCGTAAGCATTCGCCATCGCGTACTTCGGAATCGTGAGCTGAACCCAGCTGCCTAACGGAACGGACGTGTTGCCAACGACGGTGTGGTAACTCGTCGTGCCCGAGAGCGTCGTTTGCAAACTCACCCTCAGCGTGTCAGTTGCCGTCGCGGTTGGCCCCAACTTCACCCAGACACTCACCGCGTATGTAGAGCCGTTGTACATCTTGTTGTTCACGCTGATCTGCGGCCCGTCATAAGCAGCCGTGCGACCTGTGACCAGCAGACTATGGGTGCCACCATGCGCATCTGCCGTTGAGTTCGTCAGCGTAGCGCCAGCGCGGGAACTCCAGCCATCCAGTCCGCTATCTTCGAACGTGGTACTGATTCCCGTATTGTCCTGTGGACCTCCCGGCGGTGGCGAAATCTCGGTGATGGTTACGTTGTCGAGATAAAAGCTGTCGGTCGTGCCTGTATCGCTGTTGACCAGTTGCGCGTACAGATTAATGCTCGTTGGACTGCTGCTGACGGTATATTGCCCGGTCAGCTGAACCCATCCCGTGTTCGATACCGGCGTTTGAAATGTCCCCACCGTGATGTAGTTCGTGCCGGAGCTGCTGTCGACCTGCTGAATGGTAAAGTTCGCTTGATCGGGGCCGGCTTCCGCGCTAGTCAACTGGACCCATCCGGTAATCTGATAAGTTGCCAGGGGCAACAAAAGGCTCGAAAGCTGAATGCTGGGTCCGGCGCAATTCTGCGTCCTGCCCGACACCAGCAGACTGTGAGTCCCGGACTCAGCAGCGGCCGTGCTGTTGGTCACGGTCGCGCCACAGAACGATCCCCAACCCTGCGAGGTTCCATCTTCGAAATCGCTATTGAGAATGGTCTGAGCCGAAACGCGCGAGGGAGCTAGCAGAATTAGCGTAGCTATCGATGCGATCGCACAGTAAGAAACGAAACTTGAAAACCTGCGATTTCCGGTGGTGAAGAACTGGCATTTCGAAGAAGACATACGGGATGATGTCCCTTTCCCTGGCGAGGATCTGGATATAGCAAGTAAGTCAGGCTGACGACGCAACACCCGAAGCAGCAACCGTTTACGTCACCCGCAGACCGCATATAATTTGCGACGCGAACTATATGGACACTGTTACATTGTTGTCAAGGAACAAATTGTGCCAGAGCGATTCAGATCTTAGAGCGACAAATAATCTGGAACGTAGGCTTATCCGCCGAGAATTCGCATAGCGATGAAGGAGATCCGCATGACGCGGACGGTAGGGTCAGAATAGCGGTCGAGTAGGCGGCAGTAGAGAATCTCCCCAGCCAGTCCTCTCACTCAACAGCTCGCGCGGCTCGATTGATGAGCCCCATCAATCAGTGGATTCGGTCGATCCCCGCGTTTACCCTTGTTCGTCGAAATCCCAAAAGTACAAATAGCTGAGCACTGCGATCGTTACGATGATGATTGTGTCCATGTTCTCCTTCGAACCAGTACATCCCCGGACACAAATTTTCGTCTCCGCGGCCCGTCTTTTTAGTCAATCCGTATTAGTTCAATTAGAAATAGAGCTCTGAGGCCCCGACTTCAACCCTCAAAATCCCCTACCCAGCCAGCAAAAAAACCGGACCCGCAGGTCCGGTCTTTTCCAATCCAAATCTTCGACTACTTCTTCACCGATGCCGCCAGGATGTGCTTATCCAGCGACGACAGAAATGGCTTCGCATCCTCAGGAGCCGCTAGTTCGCCCGTCAGCAGCGTCTTGAACGGGACCATGCGTCCGTAGAACGCGCGTGTATCGTCCTTGCCTTGCATCACCACCGCGCCATCCAGGCTGATCCCAGCGAAAATGCCGCGCGCCCGCGAATAGGTCAGGATCTGCGCTCGCATCTTCCAGTCCGTCGCACCCGCCGCTTGCCGGCCGACCGGACCCGCGGCCGCCGACGCATCTGCGCCGATCTTGAACTTGCTCGCCAGCAGATTCTGCATGCCATCATCGTTCATCACCACCATGATCAGGTCGACGGCCTGGCCGCCAATCTGGAACCCGAAGCTCCCGCCCGTTACGCGGAAGAACGCCGGCGCGCTCCAGCCCTTCTCCGTGCGGCAGCTGGCTACGCCTTTGCCATACTGTGCGCCGAAAACGAACGCGCCCTTCAGCATGGAGGGCACTACAGCAATACATTTGGCCGAATCAAAAATTTCGTCAGGTATGCGCGAATCGGGAGCGTTCATGATCTCATCGATCACCGTCCCCGCCGCTTGCACTCGCTCCACCGTGTTGGCGCGATCCCCTTGCGCCCACAGGGCAGCCGGAATCGTCGCTAGTACCGCCAGCAAAACCAACTTCTTCATGACGTCACCTTCTGGAAGACTTCTGCCTGTGGCCGCGGCTCTACGCAGCAGCTCACAGGTGAATAGTTGGATGTTAACTCAGGCAGGGTTGTTGAAGGAAAAGAGGTACTGAGTTGGTTACCCGAAAATAAGTGAGGGGCTAAGGCAGATGACCCTCGTTATCAGCCTTAACCCCCGTCTCCCAGGTTCTGTGGTAGGTGAGTTGAGTATCGGCCTGAACCATTTTTCGCTCAAGTTACCGCGGTCATTGGCCGAAAGTAACGCCTACTTCGAACTGACCAGCGAATGCGTAATCGCATGCACCGACAGCGCTATCCGGTTCTGTACGCCTACTTTGCGCATCAATTTCGCGACGTGCGCCTTTACCGTGCGCTCTTCAATTCCCAGTGCACTGCCGATCTCTTTATTCGACCGGCCAGCCACCAGCAGTTCCAAAACTTGCTTTTCACGATCGGTAAACGTCACGCGGCCTGCGGGGAAGATTCGTCCCGGCGAAGAGGTCACGCGCTCGATGAACATCGACAACACTCGGCGCGGCGCCCAAACCGATCCTTGCTGAACAATGCGGATCGCCTGCACAAACTCCTCGGGGCTGGCGCCTTCATCCACGTAGCCTTTAGCTCCGCCGGCTAGCGCCTTCAAGATCATCTCGTCATCCGCGCCGGTGCCGGTCACGATAATCCGCAAGTCCGGACGCGCGGCCTTCAGGCCCGCCATCGTGTCGTAAAGGTTCTGTCCCGCCTGGTTTCCCAGCAGCACGATGTCGACATTGGTCTCTGTGGCCAACTGGGCCAGCGTCGTGGCGGAGAGTTCGAAATCCGATTCCGTATCAAAAAGCGCGCGCAGTCCAATCATGCGCAGCGGGTCGGTTTCCACAACCGCGATCTGAATCTTAGGTTTACGAGTGGCAGCAGCTTTCATATTTGCGCCAGCAGCCTTCATATGGGGATTCCCTTAAGGGTTCGGGCGTAAGCATAACGTCAATTCAGCTTCCCGCAAAGCGGGGAATCCCTTAGGTCAATGAACCAAAGGACACGTACTACTCGATACGGGAAGGGTACAGCCCATGCATGTGCGCGAAATCAGCGGGTAAAACGCGGTCGAAACACGTTATTTCACGGCAAGGTGCGGATTGTCCTGCTGGTTGGTATAGCCGTCGGAATAGCCAATCGAAAAGGCCCGGCGGAAGCCGTCACAATACGCTGGGTCTTTCGCCGCAGGCGCATTCTGATCCAACGCCGTACAGCCTGGGTCCATCTGCCGGAAGGCGGCAGAGGTGCGTCCGTCGTGCAATCCTTCAGACTGCCCCGCGTAATAGCCTTCCTGTATGCCCATTTCAAACGATTCTCGTCTCCGCTGATTCCACTCGTCCGTCGAAACACCGGCCATGGCGATACGCAACGAACGAACCGCGCGGAAACTCCGTCCTGACATTCCATCGACGTATCCCACTCGAAATCCCTGGCGAAATCCGCGTTCGTAAACGCTCTTATCGCCGGAATTCGCCGGACAATCGCCAACTTTCTTGTATTCGGTCATCGTGCCTACGTCGCGAAATCCATGCGCCATCTGGATATCAACGTCAGCATTATGGAATCCTTCTTCATATCCGTGAACATACCCATGAAGGAACACGGAGCTTGAGTAGAGCGTAACCGCAAAGGAATCCTCTACGTACTTTCGGTCCTTCGCGTCGCGCGCGAAGCCGACGCCACAAACAGACAACAACAGGCAGAGACAGACAATGCGATTACTAAACAGTCGAGTCACTTGCGCACCCCGGGTGGTGCTATATCGAATTTCTGATGTGATCGTTTGGATCATGGGATGTCATCCGCCCGTGTGCCATCCCGGCTATCTTTTTGCGAATTAAGGTCTCTTCCGTAGGGTATCTAGGGACTTCAATGAATTCTCTCCCGCCGCTTGGACCTGCATACTTTCCGCAACACACCCACAAACGAGTTTAGCGGCCTCTCTGGCGTAATTTGAAACTGGGGGAAACGCGCTGAGGGCCGTTAGCAGGGTGCTCCCCGCTGGTGAATTCCGGCGGGGAGTTCAATTCGTAATCGCTGATGCCCTTCGTCGACTTGCGTTCGTCGCTTTTTGTATTTGTTCTTGGGCTCGCAGCTTTGAGCTGGAGTCAGGAAGCGCACCAGCACGCTCCCTCAACCAATCCATACGAGCTTCGCCTTGCCGCTGCGGAAGCTAACTTCACCTCTGCCTCGCCCGCGCAAGCTTCTGTCCTGCTGAATCGAATCCGAAATCTAAGCGACTACGTCGACAATGCCGCCGAAGTCACTGACTTTCTCCACAACGTAGCGGCTGACAAACGCCAGAGCATTCTCCTGCGCGACGAGGCTCGTTCGTACCTCACCAGCCCCAAGGGCGAGAACGCGCTAAACCCCGAACCAAGCAATTCGCACGCAGACGAACTGATCCACAGTGCTCAACAGGCCGTGAATGCCGATCCCTCATCGGCTGCGGCTCACGAAACACTTGCTGAAGTCGCGCAGATTCATAGTCGCCAAGGCTATTCTGACGAATTCGACAAGGCTGCCCAGCTCGCACCAACGGCTGCCCGCTGGGTGAATGTCGCTGAAACCTGCTCGCTAGCTTCCTGCAGACTCTCCGCCCTGCAACATGCTTTGCACAACAATCCCCGCGACGCCAAGGCCAATGCCCTCCTCGCGAGTTACTACATCGATCGCCATCAGCCGCTGAAAGCACGCACACGATTACAAACCGCTGCGACCAGCGATCCCCGTGACTTTGTAATCGGCAAGCAACTAGCCGATGTGAATCTCGCGATGGGGCGCTCTTCTTCCGCCATTGCTGCTTACCGCAAGCTGGAAGCGCGATTCCCCGCTCCCCTTTGGCTGCGCCGAGAGCTCGGCCTCAAGTATGCCGACCTCGGACTATTCTGCGACGCCACCCGCTTGCTCGAACCGGCGTTGGCAGGATCCACGGAAGACCCTGCCGTTTACAAGGCTCTGAAGCACGTCTACCAGCGTACGGAGAATTCTGCCAAGCTTCGCGAGTTGGAGCACCACGAGCTTTCCCTTCATCCCGCAAACACCGAGTCGGCCAGCTCCCTCTCCACTCTCGACAGCAAGAGCAGCCGAGTGGATGAAGCGATTCGCACTATGGAGTCGCAGGTCGCTCAGCATCCCAACGACCCTTCGCTCCATGAGTGGCTCGCATACCTCTACGGCAGCAGTGGGCACAAGGTCCAGTACGAGAAGGAACTGGCGAAGGCGGCTGAGTTGAACGCGCAATCGGAAAACCTGCGACGGCAGTTTCCCGGCCCACCGGCGCCGACGAACGATTCGGACCGCCAGCATCTAGTCAACGTCGCTGACACATTGCGCGACCTTCGGATCAATCCTCCATCCGATTCGTCGAACGTCACTTCGCTCGCAAACGTTACCGTAGAACGCGTTTCACCCAACGGGCAGAGTTCGCAGCACAACCAACTCATTCTGTTGATGAACACCGACTCGGGCGCCTCTGACTATTCCACCTATCGCATTCAGTACAGCTACGCGCTCCAGAAACTGGACCTGATCTCGGCACGCGTTCACAAACCCGATGGCCGCACCGTTCTCGCGGAAAATGGCGGTGAAACCGGCTATTCGGACGCCGCCATCTCCATGTACTACGACACTCGCCAGCGCGTCCTGCGCTTCCCGCACCTCTCCAAAGGCGACGTGCTCGATCTCGAATACCGCATCTCTCCGAAGACGAACGTTAACCCGTACGGCAGCTACTACGGCGGGCTCGTCACGTTTCAATCATCGCTGCCGGAAAAGCTTCGCCGTTACGTTCTGATCGCGCCAGTTTCCGAAGCGCTTAACGTTTCGGAGTACCGCATGCCATCACCAGCCGCGGTCAAAACTGACGGCTCACTTCGCACCTACAGCTGGGAAGTTCGCAACATGCCGCCGCTCCACACCGAGCCGCGCGGTCCCTCACTCACGGAAACCGCGCCCTATGTGAACGTCTCCACCTTCGATTCGTGGCAGGGTTTCGGAAAGTGGTATGCCGATTTCATTGCGCCGCAGTTACAGCTCGACAGCGCTCTTCGAACTGCTCTGGATAAGCTCGTTCAGGGGCACACCACCGATCTCGAAAAGATTCGCGCGATTCACCAGTTCGTCATCGAAAACACGCATTATGTCGGCCTTGAATTCGGCGTTTACAGCTACAAGCCTTATCCAGTCAGCCAGGTGTATGCTCGCCGTTTTGGCGACTGCAAAGATAAAGCTAGCCTCATGGTCGCGCTCATGCGTGCTGCCGGTATCGACGCAGACTTCGCCCTGGTTCGCACGCGCAAGATGGGCGACGTGGGTGACAAAGCCACTTCGCTCCAGATCTTCGATCACGCCATCGTTTACGTTCCCAAATACCAGCTCTGGCTCGACGGCACCGCGGAATACGCGGGCTCGCACGAATTACCTCTCGATGACCAGGGAGCCATGGCGCTTACCGTCGGCGCCGACGGTGACGCAATCTTTCGCCGCATTCCCGTAACCTTGCCGATGGAAAACTACACGCACCGCGTGGTCCGTGCATCGGTACAGACGGACGGCACGATCACGTTCAGCGGATCCGCCTACACGCGCGGAGAAGACGCTCCAGGCCTGCGCCGTGAATTCGAAGTGAGCGATCACCAGCGCGATTCTCTCCGTTCTAACCTCGCGCAGGTCTATCCCGCCGTGCGCGTCGAAGACATCCTCGTAGACGGGGCCGATGATGTCGAGCGCGACATCAATCTCAAATTCACAGGATCGATCAACACGTTCGCGGGATCCCGGACGCTCTCGCTCCTCTCCTCCTGGATGCCGCACAAGTACACGGAAACTCTTGCCTCTCTGCCGACGCGCTCGCAGGATCTGCGCTTGCCGGCACCATGGACCACAGAAGAAGAGTTGCACTTCGCTTTGCCCGAAGGCGCTTCGTTCGAAGACATTCCCAAGTCAACCACTCTGGACACTCCGTTCGGAGTTGCCGTCCTTCGCTATGAACGTCGCGGCCATGAACTCGTCGTGAGCACTTCGGTGCAATTCCGCCAGCTCCGCATCACGCCTGCCGAATATCCAGCGTTCCGGGCCTTCTGCAACGACGTCGAAAAAGCCTTCCACACCGAAATCAAAGTTCATCTCGCTGGCTAAGGGTTATTCGTCGGGCCACTAGTGGGTGCCCCATCCTACGCTTCTTTTGCGTAGGGTGAGGGAGAGCGCCGAACAGGATGTAGATGGAGGAAAAGATATCGGGCTGGCATAGCTCACAGCCCGGTCGAACGCATTCGTTTTCTTAGACGAACTACCCTGCGTACTCAGAGCCCATCTCGCGCAGTGCTCCGCCCAGGCCGCGGCTTTCCGCGCTTTCTGCAAACCGCTCTGCCAGCCGGGAGAGCGTGTTAAAGATCTGCGTGCCGCGCGCGACGTATTCAGGCGCATTCTCCCAGACGGTCTCGAAGCGCTCCGGATATTCCGCGGCCAAAACTGCCAGGCCAACGGTGGCGCAAATCACACCAGCCGGCCGTCTTCCTTTAATCAGCATCAGGGCCCCCGCCGTTAGCGATCCAATGACTACCGCTTTTTTCCAGTTCGGCATCGTTCCTCCGCCAAGTTTCAGCTCAGTTTACGTCGAATGATTAGAAGTATTGCCGATGCATATCGTTGTACGCCGCGCCGATTCCGTGGGCACCTTCTGTGCAAAAAGAAAAACCCCACCCCGGCTTTCTTGCCTGGATGGGGTTCATGGTTTCGTGAAACGCGAAACGTGAAATGGCCTTCAGCTACATGTCGAACTGTTCCTGATGCAGAGTCGGATCTGCTTTCACCAGGATGTTATGGCTGGTCAGTTCTTCCATTTCGCTGAGCCACTTTCCGTTGTTCCCCTTCAATTCCTTCGCGACTTCCGGATTCACCCGCAATGTGATGTCATGTTCGAAGTGCCGAGCCATCTTGCGCATCTCGGTATAGATCTCGTTGCACACCGTCTGCGGCGACTTTACATAGCCATTCGCCGAGCAGTACGGGCACGGGCTGCCTAACGTGCGCTCCAGTGACTGCTTCACGCGTTTGCGGGTAATTGCCACCAGTCCGAAATCGTTGAACTGCAGCACCTTTGAGGGCGCACGATCGTTCTGCAACTCCTCTTCCAGTGCTTGCATGATCTTCTGCCGATTGCGGCGCTCATCCATGTCGATGAAGTCGATCACGATGATGCCGCCCAGGTCGCGCAGCCGTATCTGCCGCACGATCTCCTTGATCGCATCCAGGTTCGTCTTGAAGATCGTGTCTTCCAGGCGCGTGGTTTTACCCACGTACTTGCCGGTGTTGATGTCGATCGCGACCAGCGCTTCCGTCTGGTTGATCACGATGTAGCCGCCACTCTTCAGCCACACCTTCGACCGCAACCCCTTGTTGATTTCTTCCTCGACGCCGAATTGCTCGAATAGCGGCGTGTCCTTCGAATAAAGCTTCACGCGCCGAGTCAGCGATGACTGGAACCGATTTACGAACCGCACCACGCGCTCGTACTCCGGCTCGGTGTCCACCCAGATTGCCGAGAAGTCTTCCGTCACCAGGTCGCGCAGCGTGCGCTCTACCAGGTTTAGATCGTGATAGATCAGCGCCGGCGGTTTCGAACTGTCCGCGCGGCTCTTGATGTCATTCCACAAGCTCTTCAGGAAGCGAATATCGGCGCGCAACTCGTCTTCGGCAATTCCCGCCGCAGCCGTACGCACGATAAATCCGCCGTGGCCGTTCTCGCGCTCGCTGTTGACGATCCGCTTCAGCCGCTGGCGTTCTTCATCCGACGCAATCTTCCGCGATACGCCCGTATGATTCACCGACGGCATGTACACCAGGAATCGTCCCGGTAGCGCGATGTGGCTGGTGATGCGTGCGCCCTTCTTGCCGATCGGCTCCTTGGCGATCTGTACCAGCACTTCCTGTCCTTCTTTGAGGACATCGCTGATCATCACCGTTGGACGCGACTGCTCTCTCCGCGCACCGCCGCGCTGCGGCCGTCTCCCACCACTACCACCACGACGTCCGCGACGGTGATTGCGGTCATACTCTGGACGCGGCGCCCGCTGGAATCCTGCCGTACCTGAAGGACCGCGCGTCTCCGCGCGTGCCGCCAACTCCGGCTCTTCCGCAGACTCAGCTTCCTCGCCGTTCTCTTCGTCGGTTGCGTAGCCGTTCGTCTCGTCTTCTTCCAGTTCGTCACCGAGTTCGTTGGCTGCCATTGCGGCGCGCTCGAGCGTCTCCTCTTCCATCTCTTCGTAGGAATCGGGCTCGTAGAGCACTTCCGACGGGTGAGGAATGTCTTCTTCCTCATCGCCTTCGATTAGTTCTTCTTCAAAGGCACCTAGCGGCGCATTTCGATAATCGGGCTCCTTACGCTGCGATCACATGCTCGCCGACTTCCGCTTCATGCCCGCCTTCGAACTCCGAGTGAACTTCGGACTCATGCCCACCCTCGAAGCTTATCGAGGCGCTGGTCGGATGCTCTTCGTGATGTTCAGCTTCTACGGCACTCTCAGCTCTGCGCTCCTCGTGCCGCGGCGACTCTTCTTCCCCCCGCCCTTGCTCTTCTTCCCCCGCCGTTGCTCTTCTTCCCCAAAGATGAACGCCTTCATCCGCCCAAAACGGCTGGGACGCGTCTGCTCGGCATGATGCCCAGCTTCCTGCTCGTGCGCCCGCTCCGCTTCATGGATCTCAACTCGCTCTTCGGGTTGTTGCTCGGGCTCGGCTTCCACCGCACCCGACGCCGACTCGACGTGCTGTTCCTGCTCGTACTCAGTTCTTGCGTTTCCTGCACAGGCTCTTTCGCGTCAGCTTCTTGCCACCAGTTCAGCGCTTCCGGCTTGGGCTCCACCGGCAGAGATTCCGCCGCAGCCACATGCTCAACTGGCGCAGCGATCGACCCATTCTCTTCGCCAGCTTCGACTCTCGCCTCGGCCGCTACCGACTCCGCCGCCTCCGTATTCTCCTCGGCCCGTTTCTCAGCGACGGCTGGCGCAGCCACTGGCTTGTTGCGATACTTCGAAATCGACTCGCCGGGCAGCACGATCGGCGCATACGGCCTATATTCTTCGCGACGAGTTTCCCGTGCCCGGGGAGCAGGCGTAGCCTCAGCTGCCGGTTCTTCCTTCGCAGCACCCGGTGCCTCTTCCGCTTTCTGACCGCGATTCCGGTTGTATTTCGCCAGCGACTCGCCCGGCAGAATGATCGGCTCATACGCCTTCGGTTGTTCCCGCCGAACCGGCACTTCAGGAGCGGCCGCAACTTCCGGAGTCGCTTCCGTGCTCGTCTCTACCGCCGACTCTTCTTCTTGATCTGTATCCTGCTCATCCGCGACAGGCGAAGCGGCTTCCGTCTGGACCTGCTCTACTCGCTTGCGATTGAACTTCGCCAGCGACTCGCCCGGCAGCACGATCGGTGCCTGCGGTACTTCGCCTTCGTCCTCCGCTTCTTCCGACTCCGCCTCGCCGCTCTGCTGGTGCTCGGGTTGCGCAAACTTGTTTTCCGGGAATCCGCGACGACCGCGTCTCCGGCGATTCCTTCCTCGCCAGCGCCGGTTCCCATCATCTTCCCGGCCTCCTTCTGCCGCTCCGTTCGTGCCTGTCGCTTCGTGGACTGCCGCTTCCGGCTCCTCACCCTCTTCTTCCGGCGACGTCAGTACGACCGGCTCCGGCCTTGGTTCTGGCTGTGCCTGAAATGGTTTGGCCGCTCCGGCTGGTATGGGATCGAAGGTCTCATCCTCGTCCTCGAGTTCGAAAAAGTCGGAAACGTACAGGAATGCATCCCGTTCCAGTCCGATATCGACGAAGGCCGACTGCATGCCTGGCAGCACGCGGGTAACCCGGCCCTTATAAATGGATCCGGCTAAGGTGTATTCATTTTCGCGTTCGAAATAGACTTCAGCCAGTTGGTCGTTTTCCACCAGCGCAACCTTGGTTTGGTGCGGTGTGGAAGACACATACAATTCTTTTGACATTCAAAGCTCCGGTGAAACACCGGCGATGACCAACGGTAGGTCTTACAAAAGCTGGACTCAATTGCAGGAAGGCGGCTGGCGAGCGCAAACACTTATCCCCGGCTGTCCCAAATCGGAACGGCCTTGGACCGGTATCTCACGCCTCCAACATGCCCGTTGGAAGGAATCCTGTTCTGCTTAGGAATCTTTCGCACCTATTCAGGCCCAACAAAGTTCTGTGACCGCTCTCTCGGTACCGCTATCGGAGTTTCCACTCATCCGAATCTCACTCCGACTTCCGAGGGGGCCGTTACCCGCAATGCTGGCTCTGTCCTCGATTCGCTCACCAGAGCGAACCTGCTGCAATCCTTGTCCGGCACCTTGTCGCCGGCTACTGTGCCCTCATTCACGAGAAGGCGTCGTAATCTGCAATCTTTGCTCCGGCTTTACGGAGCGTTCCGGAGAGTCCTTGACCCGACCGGAAGCTTCTGACCCTTTTAGTTCACGAAACGGCGCATGCGGACATTCATCACAATCCCCAGCGCAAGAAACGTAAACAGGACTGACGATCCGCCATAACTCATCAACGGAAGCGGAATCCCGGTGACCGGCATAAACCCGACCACCATGCCTACGTTTACCAGGATATGGAAAACCAGTACTGCTACCACACCCATTACCACAAACGCCCCAGCGCGGTCTGGCGCGGTCTGGGCGTTCTGGATCAAACGCATCAGCACCATAAAGTATAGCAGTAGTATTCCCAGGGCGCCGACAAAACCATGTTCTTCCGAAAAAGCCGCAAAGATAAAATCTGTGTGCGGTACCGGCAGGAAAAGCCCTTGCGTTTGTGTGCCTTGAGTCGTTCCCTTACCCCAGATTCCGCCCGACCCCACCGCGATCAGCGATTGATTGACCTGATACCCCTTGTGCTGCGGATCCGAGTCCGGATTCATGAAAACCGTCAGCCGGTCCTTCTGATACTGCTTCAAACCAAACTTCCAGGCTGGAACGGCGACCATCGCCAGCGACAGCACGATTGCCGCAGCGTGCTTCCCCTTCATCCCGCCAAGGAACAACGCCATCACCGCGATCGGCAGATACGTCAGAGCCGTTCCCATATCGGGCTGAGCCAGTACCAATAGCATCGGCACACCGACCACGGAAGCAGCCTTCACCAGGTCAAAGAAACTCATCTCCCGCTGCCGGTTCTCGGCGAAATACTTGGCCATCGCCAAAATCAATATGAGCTTGACCCATTCCGACGGCTGGAAGTGCGTCGCTCCTCCAATCCTGATCCAACGCCGCGCACCCAGATATTTCTGTCCGAATAGAAGCACCGACACCAGGGACACGATGGCGATCACGTACATCCATGGCACCGCTTCCAGCAGCGACTGGTAGCTGATGCGGCTGATGATCAACATCAACATCAGACCAGCCATGATCCAGTACACCTGCCGTATGTGCGCACCGACGAACTTCGTGTGCAGCGTCGCGCTGTAGATCTCCACCACGCCCACGGCCGAGATCAGCAGCACAAAGGCCAGCAGCACCCAATCAAAATCCCGAAATGAAATATATCTCTGCATTCAGTTCTATGTTTCGACGGCGCTTCTATGTTTCGGTGGCGCGGGCGCCCTCGCCCGCGTTTCTCACCACAGCCCACGTGGGGCAGCCTACCCTTCGACTTCGCTCAGGGCTGCCAATGTTTTTCTGCCGGGTGCCCCACACGTCGCGAAGCGAACGTGTGGGATTACTACCGCTCTTCCATCCCCGGCGCCGCTACCGCTCGACTGTCGTTACCACTCAGAGGCACAACGAATTTACCTGACGCCATCCGGTGTTCCTCACCACCGTCATCCCAAACGCCTGCCATGTCGACGGAATCGCCGTAACTACTCTTAGCCATTCCTCCCGGAGTCTCGACGGGCTTTGCCGGAAGATTCTTCTTCTCAGGTGCCGTTTCCGGCTTCACCGCACTCTTCTGCGTAGCCTCACTCGCCCGATCCACGCTCTCCTGCCCCACGCTCTTCAGTCGCGCCGGAGTCTCGCTACTGCTTACCGGCTCGACATTCGGGCGTACGGGCGCGTACGACTGAGGCATGGCATATGCCACATCGTTAAGAACCTTGCGGCGCTTCTGCACGAACGCTTTGATCACCTGTGCTGCGATCGGTGCCGTCTTGTCGCCGTGCTCACCCGATTGATAAAGCACCGCAACCACAATGTCAGGATTACGGGTGGGTGCAACTCCCACGAACCACCCATTGTCCTTGAATAGATCTGTTCCTTTTCCGAGGCGCTCTTTAAAGGCGTTACTTACCGTTTGCGCCGATCCTGTCTTCCCGCCGAAGTCGACTCCAGGGATTGCAGACAATGCACCGGTTCCCACGGGACTGACGACCTTCCTCAACGCATCGGTAACGATCTCCCAATTGCTTGAGTCGATCGGAATTGTGGTCTCCTCCGGATACTTGGCGCTGATCTCCTTGTAACGCGTTTGCGCGTTTCCCGAGAGATTGTCGAACGCGACTACATGCGGCCTAACCAGGCGTCCGTCAGAAGCGATCGCTCCAATCGCGCGCGCCATCTGTATCGGAGTTGCCGCAATCGCGCCTTGGCCAATGCCGACTGAAATCGTTTCTCCGGCGAACCACTTCTGGTGAAAGTTTTTGAGCTTCCACTCTTCCGAAGGCATCACGCCACTAACTTCTTGCGGTAAATCAATCCCGCTCTTCTGCCCGAGGCCGAGCCTGGTGGACCACTCCGCAATCTTTCCGATCCCGAGCTTCTCCGCCAAGGTGTAAAAGAAGACGTCGCACGACTGATAAACGCCCTTGGTGATATCTGTTATTCCGTGCGTCTGGTGCCGATGGGAAATCCAACACTTGAAGTAGCGTCCGTAGAAGCTCGCACCCCCAGTGCAATTTACTTTCATATTCTGGGCAATGCCTTCCTGTAGCCCAGCCGTAGCCATAATGATCTTGAACGTCGACCCGGGTGCGAGCTGCGCCTGGATCGCTTTGTTCATCAGTGGCTTGCCTTCATCGTTGACCAGCTTGCTCCACTCGTCCTTCGAAATGCGTATGGCAAATGAATTCGGATCAAATGTCGGTCGGCTAACCATCGCGAGCACTTCGCCGTTCTTCGGATTCATTGCGATGATTGCGCCCGGCTTATCGCCAAGAGCTTCTTCCGCTGCGATCTGCAGATCGAGATCGATCGTCAACTTCAGCGTCTGACCTTCGGTCGCCGGAACTTCGTCCATCTGTCCCACGACTTTTCCGCGGCTGTTCACTATCTCGCGCCGCGACCCATCCTGGCCCATCAAGATGTCGTTGTACTGCAGCTCCACGCCCGACTTGCCGACGACGTCGCCAGCTTTGTAGAACTCCCACTGCGGCTGATTCAGCATGTCTTCGCTGACTTCACCCACATAGCCGATCAGGTGCGCCATGAATCCGTTTTTCGGATACAGTCTGCGGCTCGCCCGGATCGTGTCCAACTCCGGCAACTCGTTCTTGTGCGATTCGATGTACGCCAGTTCGTCCGGCGTGATGTCGTCTTTCAGGATGATCGGCTGATATTGCGGCATGCTCGCAAACTTCTTCAGACGCGCGCGAATATCGTCAGAGTCCATGTGCAGGCCCGACGCAATCTTGTCCACGTCCGCGTCGAGATCGCGCGTCTGATCGCGCAACAACAATGCAGAGAAAGACGGATAGTTGTCGACGATAATCCGGCCTTCGCGATCGACTATTTTTCCGCGGGGCGCGAGGATGGGAACTTTGCGAACACGATTCTGTTCGGCGAGCGACGCGTAGTAATCAGAACCGCCAACTTGCAGCCGCCAGAATCCGTAGCCAAGCAAAAGGAAGACTCCGAGAATCACGTACTGAACTCCCGTGATCCGAATCGGCGATACTTTGTCTTCGCGGCCGAACACTATGACCTCTGGCCAGTCCTGATTGAATGAACCAGCGCAGCACTCCGCTCCAGCCTTAACACTTGAGCACGCGGCTTAACTGGATTGCTTTGAGTGTAGCAGGAATTACCACGAGTCCGACTGAGCAGACACCCCTAACTCAAGTGATGTGAACCTTAGTTCTACCGGGCATGCGAATCCTGTGGTTTTGGTGGCGCGGGCGCCCTCGCCCGCGTGTTGAATCTTATGCCGGTGGGGTACGAGTCCTCACCCGCATGAATTAAACGAACTCTTCAATACTCGTCCATAGCCATCGATAGTCCGACGACCGTTTCACCAGGCCTCTCTTCACTGGATTCATTTCGATGTATTGAACGGTCGCGCGCAACTCCTCGTCGGAACGCATATAGTGATCCCAGTACTCCTCATCCCAAACCGGCCCTGATCTCTTCAAAAGCTTATTAAGACTGTGTGCTGAAGCGCTCTTGATACTCTGCATCACCTGCGCGAGGGAGAAAACGTGTCCATCCCCCTGTCTGAGAGGATCCAAGAGCAGGTGAACGTGATCCGGCATCACAACGCCCGCGTACAACCAGACCTGGCGGTTATGTTCACGCATGCAGTGCTGCATCACCAGAGTCCGAGCGTCTGGAGGAAGAATTAGGCCGGAGAATGTGCGGAAGGTTACGAACAATAGTCGATCGGCAGGTTGAAGGTGAGGCAGCCGCCTACGCCGAAAAACAGGTGTTTGAGCCACTCCTAATTACGCCGACTTCAGAACTGACGGGCAAGGAGCTACGTCACAAGCGCGATTCTGGAGGTTGGTGGCGCGGGCGCCCTCGCCCGCGTTGTTTAGAACCCGTAACAGGAAGTCGTCCCGGAATCCCGAGACTGGTTAGATGAAACGCGGGCGAGGGCGCCCGCGCCACCAAATCGTTCGTGCAAATGCCCTACCCCCGCTTCACCTTATCCAGCAGATGGAACAGCAGTACGCCCAAAATCGCGTTCGCAATCGCCCCGCGCAGCTCGTGCATCCACAACCACTGCAGATCGATCCGCACCAGCCAACGTGCCACCAGCCAATAGATCCCGTTGTGGATGAAGTAGAACCCGAAGACCATCAGCACTCGCGTGCCCGGGTTCTCTACGTCAATCTTCGCGCCCAGCGACGACGCACCATATGCCACCAACGTCTTCGAAATGCCGTAAATCCCCAGCGGTTGATGCGTAAGCGCATCCTGCAATAGACCGATCGCCGCCCCAGTCAGGAGTCCTGAGATCTGATTCCGTCGAGCGACGGCAAAGAAGATCGTCACCAGCAGCGGCAGATCAAAAATCCCAAAAATCCGCAGCTTGATCGGGATAAACGACTGCAGCACGATCGCGAACAGCGGCACGCCGATCGTCACCAGCGGATTAAACCGGTAAACCTCGATCCGCTCCGTCTTTTCGAATGCAATCGTCATTGCGGCGTAGTCCCATTGGCAGCAGCCGGTTTATTCGGACCCGTCGCACTCTCCGCAGGATGCGCTGCAGGCTTTGTCGCCCCACCCGTCCCGGGTGTGGTCCCGCCCGTCGGACTCTTCGGCACAGTCTGCGTCTGTGCAGCCTTCACCGTCGACCCAGTTCCGCCCGTACTTGCACTCTTCGGTTTCACTTCCGTCGAAGTCGCTACCAGCCGTCGGCGTCGCCGCCGCATCCGCCTTCGGAGGAGGCGCTACCGTCGGCAGTCTCTCCGCCAGAATATCGATCGCCCTTACCGGGCTCGGCGCAAACGGCTGACTCTCCGGCGTCCGCTCGTCCACCTTCGTTACCACCAGACACTTCCTCGGCTCGACTTAACTGCGCCGCCGGCTTCACCCATATATCCAGGAAGATGTCTTTCCCGTGCGCAAATCGCGAAACCACTCCCACCGGCATTCCCTTCGGGAAGATGCGATCGCCGCCGCTGGTCAGAACGCGTTCGCCGACCTCAACTTTCTCGTCGGCCATGATGTTCTGAATGATCAGTTCGCCGTTCCCGTTTGGATTGCCCTTCAGAATTCCCTGCAGCCGCGACTTTTCCAAGATCACGCCCGCCCCGCTGCTGGGATCGTTAATCTCCAGTACCAGCGACGAGCTCGGATACACGCGCAGCACTTTCCCCATGATTCCATCCGGCGTGATCACCGGCATGTCCTGCTTCACTCCATCATGCGTGCCCTTGTCGATGTAAACGCCGCGCGAAAAATCGCTGCCCGTCGTGCTGATCACCTGCGCCGGCAGCGTCTGCGAAAGGTATTGTTCCTTGAACCCCAGCAGCACCTGCAACCGACGCGCCTGGTTCGCATCTTCTTCCAGCCGCACCTGCTGTATGCGCATGCGCGCCAGCTTATCCTGCAGATCCGCGTTCTCCGATCGCACATGTCGCAGATCGAAGTAACCGTGCCATACGCCTGAAATCGATTCTTCGGCGTGAACCACGCCTTTGGAGAGAGGTGTAACCAGCGTCACTGCCCATACGCGAATCAGGCGGGTCCCGCCGCTGTCGCTGGGGCGCTTCACCTGCACCGCGAGTCCGACCACCTGGACGAACAGCACGAACACGAGGACCACCACGTTCGCAACGTTCCGGTGCCGGTTGATGACGCTATCCATGGACTCCAGTTTCCAGTTTTGCCGTTTCGAGTTTCCAGTTTGCTGAAAACCGGACGCTGGGAACTACTCGATCGAAATCTTTCTCAGCAGTTTGAAATCGCTCAGCATCTTGCCGGTGCCCAGCACCACGCTGGCCAGCGGATCGTCGGCAATCGAAACCGGCAGTCCGGTTTCTTCGCGGATTCGCTTATCCAGATTCTTCAGCAGCGCGCCACCACCGGTGAGCACAATTCCGCGATCGCTGATGTCCGCCGACAACTCCGGCGGTGTACGTTCCAGCGCCACGCGGATCGCATTCATGATCGTCGCCACGCACTCGCTCAGCGCTTCGCGAATTTCGCTGTCGTCAATCGTGATGCTCTTAGGCACGCCCTCGATCAGGTTGCGTCCTTTGATCTCCATGGTCAGCGGCTTGTCCAGCGGATACGCCGACCCAATTTCAATCTTGATCTGTTCCGCCGTGCGTTCGCCGATCAGCAGGTTGTACTTGCGCTTCAGGTAATTCATGATGGCTTCGTCCATCTGATTACCCGCCATGCGCACCGACCGTGAATACACGATGCCGCTCAGCGAGATCACCGCAATGTCTGTCGTGCCGCCACCGATGTCAACGACCATGTTGCCGCTCGGTTCGGTGATCGGCAGTCCTGCGCCGATTGCCGCCACCATCGCTTGTTCCACCAGGTGAACTTCACTGGCTTTCGCGCGATACGCCGAATCCATGACCGCGCGCTTTTCCACCTGCGTAATTTCGGAGGGCACGCCAATCACGATGCGCGGATGCACCAGCATCTTCCGGTTGTGCGCCTTCTGGATGAAGTAGTTCAGCATCTTCTCGGTAACTTTGAAGTCCGCGATCACGCCATCCTTCATCGGCTTGATGGCGACGATGTTGCCCGGCGTACGGCCCAGCATCTCTTTGGCTTCTTTGCCCACCGCTTCCACTTCCCCGGTGTTCTTGTTGATGGCGACTATGGAAGGTTCATTCACCACGATGCCTTTGCCTTTGGCATAGACCAGCGTGTTCGCCGTGCCGAGGTCGATCGCCAGATCGCTCGAAAACACACTGAATAGCGACCGGAGGTTATGAAAGCGTGAGCCATTAAAGCCGTTGGTTGTCATACGCGTGCGTCTGTTCTCTCGTTACTTGGAAGTTACTGCTTACGGCACAATATCACTAGTGCCCTTGATTCTAGGTGAACTTTCAGATTGCCTGTCGGAAACCGAAGTCTTTGACCCTGTGGACGTCGGGCACCGAACTCAATCCGGTCAAAGATAATGCGGAACCGCCCTGAAAACCCGTAACCATCATGATGCCAGCAGTGCTTTCGGCCACGCCGCGCCTACTGGATCACGATCTTCTTCTGCTCCGTGCGCACTCCACCCTTGGAGTTCTGCGCCGTCACCGTAATAACGTTCTCGCCCGCCGGCAGCGGCGCCGTAAAGAACTGGAATCCCCCGTCACTGCCAACCACAGGGACTTCCTGCCCATTTACCATTACCCGCGCCGTTGGCTCGGTCTTGCCTTTAATCTCAAGCACATGCCCATGCTGAACGAAGGGCGATAGCTCCAGCGCAATGCTCGCGTTCTCCGGGCCCTTGCGAATGATCGTAAACCGATTCTTTTCGCTCTCTACTGACTCGCGCCCAGCCTTATCGATCGCCTGCACTTCCCAGTAGTACGCGCCTTCCGACAGCCCCGGTATATTCGCCGCGGGCGACGTCACCCTGCGATCCGCCACCGTCGACGAGAAATAAGGATTGCGCGAGACTCGTATCCGGTACTCCGCCGTATTCGGTATCGTCGACCACGTAAATGGAATCGGTAGCGACGGATCATCCATGAAAAGCGGCGCCATGTTCGCCGGACCAATCAGCGCCGGCGGCGCCATTTCTTTCTGCTTCACCAGTTGAGACTGTTCCGTCGTGAACGTGACCTTTTCATACTCACCGACTGGCACCGATTCCTTGCCGCGGGTCACTTCGCCCGATCCGTGCTTCACCAGGATTTCATGCTCGTCGCTCTTGGGATCGTTGCGCACCATTGCGGAACTGTCGCGCGAGAAAGTCGCCGTCGCTCCGCCCACGATCACCTGCGACTTCGATCCCTGCGTATACGTTCCCGTCGAGAGATCCACGGTTCCTGTCGTCAATTGCACGGAGACATTCGTCTGTTGCGATTCGTTCGCGGAATTCTCTTCCACCACGATCAGCGAATCCTGTTTCACGTTGTAACTGGTGCCATCGGGGAACACGACCTTCGCAATGCCCTCCGACCCGGTCTGCACCACGTCGCCTTTTTCCAGCGGCAGCTGATAATCCGCCGTCACCCAAGTATTGCTGTTGGCTTTCTTCACCTTCACGGTTCCATCGATCAAGGTGAAGCTCGCCTGCTGCGCGTTACTGTCTTTTGTCTTGGTGGCAGTACTGGTGCCGATGCGTTCTGCCAGGTTCAGCAGGCTGGTCGCGGCTTTTTTCGTGGGTTCTGGAAACACAACGTACGATGCCGCCACAATCAGGCCGACCACCAATAAAATGGCGCCCAGCACGCTGCGGTACGTGGCAGTTCTCCACCCGACCTGGATTCTCGGAATGTGATCCTGTTGGGGCACTCTTGGCTATTGATTCGCGGTGATTCAATTTGAGCCTACCACAAGCTACTCACCTCGCAATAGGGAGTTAACTGTAGACAAAGAAAGGAGAAACCTCTTTGGTACTGTAGGAGGATTTGCTTGCGTGGCGCGGACACTCCTGTCTCCCGAATTTGATTGGGTGGCGCGGGCGCCCTCGCCCGCGTTTCTTCAGCTTTTGATTGAGTTTCCCAAGTGACAAGTTACGCAGCTGTCATTCCGAGCGACTGGCCGCTTCGTTTTTTGCGATCCTGCTTTTGGATCGCGCGGCCAGGAGTCGAGGGACCTTGCGTCTTCTTGAACGGGGTGGCGCGGGCGCCCTCGCCCGCGTTTCTTCAGCTTTTGATTGATGGAGCCCGCTGGCCCTCCAGCGGGCATCTCGTCTTTCCAGAGTTGGCACAATCACGTGGGGCAGCCGGCCACGCCTGCCGACATCCCGCGTCGGCGAGTTTTTCGCCAGTCACTCCAGCTACTGGCTCCCATCTGCCTCCTCAATCGACCCTCCCGCTTGCACCACCCCATGCCGCCCAGCTAGCATGACAAGTTTGCCTGTGGAGGATTTCATGGCTACTGAGCCCGTCCGTGTCACTGCTCCCCGCGTTTATAAAAACCTCATCGATGGTGAATGGGTCGCGTCCCGCTCCGGACAGACCTTCGAGAACCTCAACCCAGCCGACACCCGCGAAGTCGTTGGCATCTTCCAGCGCTCCACGAAGGACGACGTCAATGCCGCCGTCGACGCTGCCACCCGCGCCTTTGCCAAGTGGCGTCTCGAGCCCGCGCCCCGCCGCGCTGAAATGCTCTATCGCGCCTCCCAGATCCTTGAAGAGCGCAAGGAAGACTATTCCCGCGACATGACTCGCGAAATGGGCAAGGTCCTAAAAGAAACACGCGGCGACACCCAGGAAGCCATCGACACCGGTTACTTTATGGCAGGTGAAGGCCGCCGCATGTTCGGCCACACCGTTCCGTCTGAACTCCCCAACAAGTTCGCTATGGCCGTCCGCCAGCCCATCGGCGTTTGCGCCATGATCACGCCCTGGAACTTCCCCATGGCCATTCCATCATGGAAGCTCTTCCCCGCGCTCGTCGCCGGCAATACGTGCATCATCAAGCCCGCGCAGGACACGCCGCTCTCTGTCTTCAATTTCGTCGAAGCGCTCGTCGACGCCGGCATTCCCAAGGGCGTCGTCAACATCGTCACCGGCTTCGGCTCTGAAGTTGGCACTCCGCTTACCGAGCACGAAGACGTACGTGCCATTTCGCTCACCGGATCCACCGCCGTGGGACGCATCGTCGGCGAATCCGCCGCGCGTAGTTTCAAACGCTGCTCGCTCGAACTTGGCGGCAAGAACCCGATGATCGTCCTCGACGACGCCAACCTTGACCTGGCGCTTGACGGCGCGCTCTGGGGCGCCTTCGGCACCACCGGACAGCGCTGCACCGCTACCAGCCGCATCATCGTTCAGAAGGGCGTCTACAGGAGTTCGTGAATCGTCTCGTCGAGCGCGCGAAGAAACTGAAGATCGGCAACGGCCTCGACGAGACCGTCGACATGGGGCCTGCAGTCAACAAGGCCCAGCTGGAAACCGACCTGAAGTACATCGAGATCGGACAAAAGCGAAGGCGCGAGCTCCGTATGCGGAGGACACCGACTCGAGGACGGGCGTACTACCAGCACGGCTGGTTCGTCGCACCGACCGTCTTCGCAATGTGCACCCCAAGATGCGCATCGCCCAGGAAGAAATCTTCGGCCCCGTTGTCTCGGTCATTCCTTGCGACCACATCGATCACGCTGTCGAGATCGCCAACGGCGTCGTCTATGGCCTTTCTTCTGCGCTTTACACGAAAGACGTGAACCGCGCCTTCAAAGCCATGCGCGATCTCTACGCTGGCATCACCTACATCAACGCTCCGACGATCGGCGCCGAAGTCCATCTGCCCTTCGGGGGCACCAAGCAAACCGGCAACGGCCATCGCGAAGGCGGTATCGGCGCGATTGATTTCTACACGGAGTGGAAGTCGGTCTACGTCGACTATTCCGACCGCCTCCAGAAGGCCCAGATCGACCGCCCGGAGTAATCGTTTTGACGTGTCGCGGGCGCCCTCGCCCGCGCAGTCGGAATTGCCACCTCAGTGGGTGCGGCCATTCCTATCCGCCATCTTTTGGCAGCTCGACGATTTGTCGCTCCCGCTTCCGAGCGCAGCGAGGATTCGGCTGTAGGACGCGCAATCCTGCCTTTTTTGGTTGTCATCGCGAGCTCGCATAGCGAGCGAGGGATCTTGCATTTCCGGTCCTCGCATTTCGAGCGCGCCTGAGGCGTTTAGCTGCGAAGCCGAACGATCTGCTATACCCCATCGCCGTCCTTCCCAAAACTTGTCAATGCCCCCAAATTCCCCATTTTCCCCGCAACTCTCTCATTCGCGACAAGAAATAATCTCGCCAAAGTGTCCAGTAGGCCCCTCAAATTTGCCACAATAGTCATAGGCGCTGGCTTTCGGGACATTTTTAGAATTTGCCTTTACTAACCACTAACCACTAATTCGACTACTGCAGTTAACTCCTTTGTTATGCGGGACGATGGGACTAAGTCCTTTGTTTGCCGGGACAAGGCCTCATCCCATGCCTGTAACCCCTTTAGAATGCGGGACAGGGTGGGGGGAGGGGGTATCCCGGGATGGCCTGAATCGGGAAAACCTTCAATGCGACCGCGTCAGCGCTGTCACTGGCAACTCGCCCTGTGCATACGTAAACTGTGGATGGCTTTGAACAATCAACATGTCCCTCTATAGCGAAGCAACACTGGCCACCATCCCCGCTGCCGCTCGCCTTGACCGCGTGCGCTATGCTATCCGCGATCTCGCCGTTCTTGCCGATGACGTCGCCAAGACCGGCGCGAAGATCCTCTCCCTCAACATCGGCGACCCGCTCAAATTCGATTTTCAGACTCCGCCGCACCTGGTCGAAGCCGTAGCCAAGGCTATGCGCGATGGCAAGAATGGATACGCGCCCTCGCTCGGCGTCGACGAAGCGGTTCAGGCAATCCTGGGCGAAGCCGAGCGCAAAGGGATTCGCAATGTTCAGGGAGCTTTCGTCACCAGCGGTGTCAGCGAGTGTGTCGATGTGTGTCTGGCAGCTCTGCTAAACCCAAACGAAACCGTGCTCACGCCGAGTCCCGAATATCCGCTTTACTCGGCTGTGCTCGCCAAGCTCGAAGCGCCGCTCGCGCCCTACGATCTCGACGAGGATAACGGCTGGCAGCCCAACGTCGACGAACTCGCAGCCAGGATCACGCCGCAAACGCGTGGCATCGTCGTCATTAATCCGAATAATCCGACCGGCGCTCTTTACTCTCGCGAGACTTTGCTTCAGATCATCGAGCTCGCGCGCCGCAACCGTCTCGTCATCTTTGCCGACGAGATCTACGACAAGCTGACCTTCGGATCGCGTCCGCATATCCCCATGGCATCGCTCGCCAGCGACGTTCCGATCATCACTTTTGGCGGATTATCGAAGTCCTATCTCGCGCCCGGATGGCGCATCGGATGGGCCATCGCCAGCGGCGACCCGGGTTGCATCAAGCCCTATCTCGAAGGAATCTACAAACTATTACGCGCGCGCCTCTGCGCCAGCCAGCCCATGCAGTGGGCGATCAAACCCGCGCTCGAAGGCTCTCAGGATCACCTGAAGGAAGTGAACGAAAAGCTGCGCCGCCGCGGCCAGCTCACCATCGATTGGTGCAACCGCACGCCGCGCGTCAGTTGCGTTGCGCCAGAAGGCGCGTTCTACGCCTACCCGAAGCTCGACATCCCCGAAGACGATCTTAGCTTCGTGAAAAAAGTGCTAACCGAGAAGCACACGCTGCTGGTACACGGCAGCGGCTTTGGACAGAAGCCCGGCACCAAGCACGTCCGCATCGTCTTCCTTCCCGACGAAGCGACTTTGACCAAAGCCTACACAGGCATCGCCGAGTTTTTAACCGAACATTACGGATAGCGTTTCGCGTTTCAGGTTGCGCGTTTCGACTTCAGATCTTCGTTTAAGCATTTGCATTCCGAGTTCGAATGGCGTCATTCGGGCAGATATATCCGGATCGCAACCATGCTCATCCCTTCTCGATGTCATGGTGAGCGGAGCGAATCCATCTATGTATTTTTAACTGATCGGCTGACAGACTGATCGACTGAGGAACTGACTTACTTCTTCTTCAACTGCCTTTTCCAGTCGAGCACGCGCGCCGTATTCGCCTCGGCCTCGGCTTCGGGAACCATGCCCTTTTTCTGGTAGAGAATCGAAAGGCTTGTATGCGCGAGAATGTCGTCCGGATCGAGTTGCGTGATGCGCTTAGCAACTTCGATCGCCTCGTCGTACCGTTCGAGGTCCTGATATGCGCGTGCCAGGCCGTGCATCGCCTCAGTGAATGTGGGATCGGCTTCAATGGACTTGCGGTACTCCGCGACTGCCTCGTCCTGCTTGCCGTCGGCAAACAGATCGAGTGCGTTGTAGTAGTGATCTTCGGCGAGCTGGCGGTCGTTGCCTTCGACACTCATTGCGCCGATTCTAGCAAACTGAGCCTTTCACTGATCGACTGACCGACTGATAGACTGAGACCGTATGCGCTACACGCTCCGCTTTCTCTGGAATGCGACGAAAGGTCATCGCATCGCGCCCTGGCGCAGCCCGTACCTCCGCTGGCGTATCGAGACGTACTGCGGCGTGAAGATGAACCAGGTCGGGTTTCTGGAATTCTGGGGATTCATGTGGCGAGAGAAAAAAGAGCTGCTTCGCTTCCTGAAGTGGACCGGCCAGATGGAACGTTACGCGCGTCCCAAACCGAAGAACGTTTAACCCGTTTCAAGTTTCGCGTTTCATGTTTCTGGTCCGAACCGCATCCTCGACGTTAACCTATCGAGTGTCCACTGCCGCTCACCCCTTCTCGAGGTCATGGTGAGCGGAGCGAATCCATCTCTGCATTTTTTTGGATTTTTGCGTGAAACGTGAAACGAGCAACGTGAAACGCCTCAGAAGCTGATCACCACTTCGCTGCCTTTTTCGGCAGAGATCGTGCGATTCGCCGCACCGCGATTCATCGCAATCTCAAGAAAACCCATACTGTCGACGATGACGAAGACTTCGCCCGGAGTTCCTTCCGCATAAGCGCTGTGCATATTGGTCACTTCCGCTTTGCCGATCTTGACTTTGAACGCCGCAGGGTCCGCTCCAAACAGTTGCGGAACATCTTTGGGCGTGAAATTGGTAATCAGGTTGCCAAACTTGTCGACCTTGATCACGCTTCCCTTGATCACGCCATTCGCTGCCTTTGGTTTCGGTGCAGCGAAACGAACGAAGTCCTTGATCTCCTCGCCGAAGCTCGCAGAATCAACTCCCTTGCTCAAGTATCCGGCAACTGCGGCGAACACGTCGCGCCCGTGGAAAGTTTGGCTCACCGGCTGCAAGAAGTAATGTTCCGCTGTGATATGTCGAACGTTGACGCGCTCTTCTTTTTCGTACACGAGCGAAAGCACACCGTTATCCGGCGCAAGAAACAGGCCGTGTTCGGTTCGGGCGATGATCGGTCGGCGCGAAGTACCAACTCCCGGATCGACAATCACCACATGTAATGTGTTCTTCGGGAAATATGGATATGCTTGCGAAATCGTGATTGCGCCATCGAGCACGTCGTAAGACTGAACCGCGTTGCTGATGTCGACAATTCGAGCGCTTGGATTAATGTTGAGAATAACGCCCTTCATCGTGCCGACGTAAGGATCGGTCACTCCGAAGTCTGTTGTTAACGTAATGATTGGGTCGTGAGCCACGTCTGCGCGCTCCAGTATCGGATCAGATCTCGTATTTCTTCAGCAAGTGACGGAAACTGCGATAGGAAACATGGAGCAATTCCGCTGCGCGCGTCTGCACTCCATTGGACTGCTTCAGCGCCGACTGGATCAATCCGCGTTCCAGCCCCTCGATGTACGCTTCCAGATCGAGTCCATCATTCGTCAGCGACGGCACACCGTTTCCGTGACCATTGCCATTTCCGTTGCCGTGCTCAAACGCACCAGCATTCGGCCTCTTCGAGCGCTCAACCGGAACGTCCACGTGCAGTTCGTCAGTCGCCTCGAGCGCAACTGCGCGTTCGATCGTGTTCTCAAGCTGGCGTACATTTCCGGGCCAATTGTAATCGCACAAATCCTCAATCGACTCAGGCGAGATTCTGAGAATGCTCTTGCCCGCTGCGGGCGCATACTTCTTAAGGAAGTGATTGGCCAGCAGAGGTATGTCTTCGCGCCGCTCGCGAAGCGGAGGAGCCTCGACCGGAATTACACTCAGCCGGTAGTAGAGATCTTCACGGAACAGGTTCTGTGCAACCAGATCGTCCAGGTGCTTGTTCGTCGCGGCAATCACGCGCACGTCGACCGCAACTTCACTGGTTCCACCAACCGGCCGCAGAGAACGCTCCTGCAAGACTCGTAGAAGCTTCACCTGCATCGGGAGTGTCATCTCGCCGATCTCGTCGAGAAACAGTGTTCCACTATCCGCGACCTCGAACAGCCCAGCTTTGTTCGTGTTCGCTCCAGTGAATGCACCTTTTACGTAGCCGAACAATTCGCTCTCAAGCAGCGTCTCGGGAAAGGCTCCGCAATTGATCGAAACGAACGGAGCGGCGGCTCGAAGAGAACAGGCATGTACGGCACGCGCGACTAACTCTTTGCCCGTACCGCTCTCACCATAAATCAATACTGTGCTGCTGGTAGTCGCAACGCTGCGAATTGTCTGTTTCAGACGATCAACGCCGCCGCTGACTCCGACGATGTTCTCCAGTGAATTTCGTCCCGCTGCATCGCGCTGGAAAGCGATATTCTGCCGTTGCAGATTCTGCTGTTCCATCGCCTTGCGCACCGAAAGTTTCACATCGTCGACCAGCCCAGGTCCTTTGCGGATGTAGTCCCATGCCCCGCCAGCCTTCACGGCTTGTACGGCAGGTTCGAGATCATCCACAGCGGTGATTAGAATGACGAGAGAATCCGGCGAGACCGTGTGTGCGAAGCGTAGAACTTCGATGCCATTCGTTTGTGGCATCCGAATGTCCGTGATCACCACGCCAAAGAGAGCTGACTCGAGCTTTTTCTTGGCAGCTTCGCCCGATGTCACCGTTTCGACACGATGACCGTCCTTGCGAAGTGATATTTCCAACATCTCGCAAATCGATCGTTCGTCGTCGCAGATAAGTACGTTACCCATGAATAACCTTCCCAGAACCGGCGGCTGCTGCCGCCACGAGCAACTCCGATCCGTCTTGCTTGTCGGATTCTGAGCTTTCGTCTGCTGCCCGTTTGAACTGCAGTATGAAATCGGCTCCTTCATCAGGTCCGGAGCGAACTGAAATCTTGGCGTCGTGCGCTTGAACGATTTGATAGACGATCGCCAGACCTAGCCCTGTGCCGCCGTCGAATTCCGACTGGAACGGCTCGAAGATCTTCTCGATCTGATTCTTTGGCATTCCCTTGCCGGTATCGTTGAAAGTGACGACGAAGTGGCTGTCGTTTGCGCGGACCGTAACTGTCAGCGTTCCACCGTCGGGCATGGCGCGAACCGCATTCTCGGAAATATTCCAGAAAACCTGTTTGAGGCGATCCGAATCGGCGATCGTGTAGGCTTCAGAAATCTCAAACTTGCGAACAATCTGAATCGGCGCATGATTCGCGTTGTCAGATGAACGATCCAAAGATGGTAAGCGGTTCTCCAGCAGCTTCAGAGTCTCGTCGAGAACCGGAATCAAGTTGACGTACACGAATTCGTATTGCTTCTCGCGCGTATAAGACAAGAAGTTCGAGATGATGTCGTTCAAACGCTCTGACTCGCGGTTGACGATATTCACCAGCATCTTCTCTTCTTCATTGAGAACAGCCACGTCGGAAAGCACGCGGACCGAACCTGCAATCGAAGACAGAGGATTGCGAATCTCGTGCGCAATGGCCGCTGCCATTCTTCCTACTGCAGCCAGACGATCACTCAGTCGAACTTCACGTTCCAGTCGGCGGATTTCGGTCAGATCATCAAAGTTGTAGACGTATCCAACAGCGCCTCGACCTGGAACGGTAAGAACGGTCGCCGTTATGCGAAATGTTTTCTGCCGACGACGTCCCCTCGGGCATGATGCTCGCACTTCGGAATGCGCGCTGTTATTGGTTGGCGACGGAACGCGGTCAAGGAATAAGGACGCTATTTGTCTTCCCAAAACTTCGTTGGCAAATCTCTCCAGCAGAACTTCTGCCGCCGGATTGACAAGTGTGATATGTCCCGCAACATCCGTCGTGATCAGACCGCTGCTGATGGACTGAATGATGTGCTCGTGCTGCGCTTGCAGATCTTCGAGCGCACCGCTCTTATCTTTGAGCTCGACGTCAACCTGGCGCAAGCGCGTGGTCAGCCGCGATGCCAGATAGGCTATGGCCATGTAGCCGACGAACTCGATAACTAGCGTGGCTTGCAGCGAGACCAGCGTACTTCGCGACGGTGGATTGCTTCCGAACAACCAATCCAGCGACGACAACTCAAGCATTCCCGCATGCAGGATGAACGCCAGAACCGCGATCATCATCGCCCAACGGCGGCTCAGAAGAATGCTGGCGTTGATGATGATGAGTGGGTACAGAAAGTAGAAAGGGCTGTCGAACGCGCCGGTGGCATACACCAGCATCGTCGCCATGCCGAGATCGGTGAGTATCTGAAGCCAGGTGTGAGTAAGGCTATTGCGCCATTGCGACGCAACGTAAGCCAACACGGCTGACACGGCATAGCAGAACCCGATTACCACCACGAATTGTCGCCGGTTAATCGGCGAAGCGGTCAGGTTGGTGACCGCCAGTTCAATTCCGAGCAGAAAAGTCAGGATGAGAATTCTGACTTTGGCCAGCCACACCAGCCAACTCTGCTCGTATGCCTCTTCGGCTGCGGCGCTCTGTTGTGACTCGAGCGCCGCACCTGATGTGTTTTCCTGAGAGTCCTGCATCGGTTTGACCCACGATGCTGCAAATCTAGCCAGACAGTTTGGCGATCATGGCGAACAACGGCATATAGAGCGAAATGACAATGCCGCCGACGGCGACGCCAAGAAAAGCGATCAGCAACGGCTCGAGCATTGCCAACATGTCGCGAGTCGCAGCATCCACTTCGTCTTCGTAGAAGTCGGCGATCTTCTGAAGCATGGCGTCCATGGCACCCGTCGCTTCGCCGACGCCGATCATCTGGCAGACCATGTTCGGAAACACTCCGCTTTCTTTGAGCGGATCGACAATGGTGCGGCCTTCTTCAATCGCCTTTCGCACCCTCATCAGCGCTTGTTCAAGAACCGCATTACCCGACGTCTTTGCCGTAATAGTTAGCGCTTCCAGAATGGAGACGCCAGAGGTGAGCAGTGTGCCAAGCGTGCGACTGAATCGGGCAACGGCAATCTTGCGAAGCACCATGCCAAACACAGGTAGCTTCAGCATCATTCCGTCCCACAGTAGCCGTCCGCGGGGATCTTTCTTGAGCTGCTTCACTCGCAAAAACTCCTCCGATTCCAACAACCAAACACCACCCACCAACCGCGGCTGAACTACGTCGCTCAATCCCATGACGATGCGTGTCGGCAGAGGCAAAGAAACATCCAGACTCGCGAACAAGCTCGAGAAAATCGGCACCACGAACTTCAAGCAGGCAGCCGACGACGATCACCGCGATGCTGATGACGGCAACCGGATAGATCAAGGCCGACTTCACTGCCGACTTCAACTTCACTGCCTTCTCGACGTATGCCGCGAGGCGCTGCAGGATCAGATCGAGAATACCGCCGGTTTCACCAGCATCGATCATGTTCACGGTCAGATCATCGAACACTTTGGGATACTGCTTCATTGCAGAGGACAGAGTCGCGCCACCTTCTACGGTGGTTCGAACGCCCGTCAGTGTCTTCTGGAACGCCGCATTCTCCTGGTTCGCTGCCAGAATTTCCAGGCACTGTACCAGCGGCAAACCGGCATCGATCATCACCGAAAACTGGCGGAAGAAGATCGCGACATCCTTCACCGGAACCTTGGACGATCCCAATGTCGGAAACGCGAACTCCTTCCCCTTTTCCTTGATGGTTACAGTGGAAATTCGTTCGCGCGCAAGCGCCGCTTTCAGTACCTGCTTGTTTTCTGCAACACGCTCGCCGTTGATCTTTGCTCCGGCTGCGTTCTTTCCCGTGAATGTAAAAACAGGCATATCGCTACCTCGTCAGTTTTCTGAATCAGTTACCGCTTCGCCGTGACGGCTGCGCCATTCCCCTTGTTCAGGCCCGCTCCACGGTTGATCATTTCCTGCAGTTCGTCAGGCAACGACGAACGTTGGATCGCTGTTTCCAATGTGATCTGTTTCTGGAAATACAATGTGGCAAGCGACTGGTTGAAGGTCTGCATGCCGAACTTATCCTGGCCCGACTGCATCGCTGAATAAATCTGGTGAATTTTGTCTTCACGAATCAGGTTGCGGACCGCGGGGTTAGGAATCAGGATTTCCATGGCCATCGCGCGGCCCTGGCCTCCCACTTTCGACAGAAGTGCCTGGCAAAGTATGCCTTCCAGCACCATCGAAAGCTGCGCTCGAATTTGCGGCTGCTGGTGAGCCGGAAAAACGTCGATGACACGGTTGATCGTCGACGCCGCCGAATTTGTGTGCAGTGTTCCAAAGGTCAAGTGACCCGTCTCAGCAATTCTCAGCGCCGACTCGATTGTCTCCAAGTCGCGCATTTCGCCGATCAGCACGACATCCGGATCTTCGCGGAGTGCCGCTCGCAGTGCCGCCGTAAAACTTTTTGTATCGGCGTGCACTTCGCGTTGATTCACCAGGCACGCTTTGTGCTGATGGACGAACTCTATCGGATCTTCAATCGTCAGAATGTGCTCGTGGCGTTCGCTGTTGATTTTGTCCAGCATCGCCGCCAACGTCGTCGACTTACCAGATCCAGTCGGACCGGTAACCAGAATCAGCCCACGCGGTTTTTCGCACAACTTAGAGACCACCGGCGGAAGCGCTAGCTGTTGGAAGGATTTGATCTCATAGGGAATCACGCGGAAGACTGCGCCGCACGCTCCGCGCTGGTTGAAGCAATTCGCACGAAAACGCGCCAATCCCTTCAATCCGAATGAGAAATCGAGCTCCAGATCTTCTTCAAAGCGATGCTTCTGCGCATCGGTCATTACGCTGTAAGCCAGTGCTTTGGTATCGGCAGCGGTGAGTTGTGGCAAATCGAGCGGTTGCAGGTGACCATGAATGCGAACCTGCGGCGGCGAATTGGTGGTGATGTGTAGATCGCTGCCGCCCAATTCGACCATTCGCTTCAGCAGTTCGCTGAGTGTTGCTGCCATGCTTTCGACCCCTCTTTATCTTCGGGCGGCTTACCTGTCCGCCTGCCAGTATTCCGTTTTGCCTTCACGCATCGCTTCGCGTTTTTAGTGAACCGTCTCGCGGGCGACTTCTTCCAATGTCGTAATCCCCGCCATCACCTTGATCAATCCGCTACGCCGCAGCGTCAACATGCCGCGCTCAATCGCTTTCTTCTTTAACTCCAGTGCCGACGCGCCCACGAGGATTAGTTCGCGGATGTCATCGTCGATCTCCATTACCTCATACAAACCTGCGCGTCCTTTGTAGCCGGTGTTGTTGCAAGTAGTGCAGCCTTTGCCTTTCTTCGGCTTCGCGGTCTTTGCCTCTTCTGGCTCAAAGCCCGCATCGAGCAGCGCCTGGTACGGCATATCCACTACTTCAGCGCAATTCGAGCAAACGCGGCGGACCAGTCGCTGAGCGCAAATCAAGTGAACGGCGGTCGCAACCAGGAATGGTTCGATACCCATGTTCATCAAACGACTGATGGTTTCGGGAGCGCCGTTGGTGTGCAGCGTCGAAAGCACAAGGTGTCCCGTAAGCGCGGCCTTGATCCCAATTTCTGCGGTTTCGAAATCTCGAATCTCACCGACAAGGATGATGTTCGGATCCTGTCGCAGGAACGAGCGGAGTGCCGCCGCAAAATTCAGGCCGATGGATTCTTTCATCTGCACCTGGTTGACGCCGGCCAACTGGAACTCAACCGGATCTTCCGCGGTCATGATGTTCGTGTCAGGTTTGTTCAGCTGCGAAATCGAAGAGTAGAGCGTATTGGTCTTACCGGATCCCGTTGGCCCCGTCACCAGCACCATGCCGTAGGGCTTTAGGATCGCCTTCTCGAACTTGACCAGCGACTCCGGCTCAAAACCCAGCTTGGTCATATCGAGGCGAAGATTCTCTTTGTCGAGCAACCGCATCACGATCTTTTCGCCGAACAACGTCGGCAGCGTGCTTACGCGGTAGTCGAGCTGCTTTTTCTTTCCGCCCACATTCATTTTCATCATGATGCGTCCGTCTTGTGGCAGACGCTTTTCGCTGATGTCCAGCTTGGCCATGATCTTGATGCGGGAGGTGATGGCGTCCTTCAACTTCATCGGGGGATTCATGATCCCCTGCAGGATGCCGTCTATACGGAAGCGAACGCGGAATTCCTTTTCGTAAGGCTCGATGTGAATATCGCTGGCACCACGCTTTACCGCATCGGTAAGAACCAGGTTCACCAGCTTAACGATGGGAGCTTCTTCGGCGGCCCTCTCCAGATCGGAGAGACCCATTTCCTCTTGTTCCGCCTGGAGCTCCACATCCGTGTCGCTGTCGTTGATCGAGGCTACGATCGAATCCAGGTCATCTTCTCTGCCGGCTGGCTCAGAATAGGCCTTTTCGATCGCCTCCATGATTGCCGTCTCGGACGCAACCACCGGCTCGATATTGAAGCCGGTCATGAACTTGATATCGTCCATGGCAAACACGTTCGTCGGATCCACCATGGCAATCGTGAGCGATGCGCCCACACGGCTCAGCGGCAGAATCTGATAGCGCTTGGCCGTCTCCTGCGGGATAAGTTTCACCACCGCAGCATCGATTTCAAAATAGTTCAGGTTGATAGCCGGGACGCCATACTGGCGCGACAAGAAATTGGTGACATCCTCGTCCGTAAGGAAGTTCAGTTTGACGAGGATCGCTCCCAGGCGCCCGCCCGTCTCGCGCTGAGCCTTCAACGCCTGATCGAGTTGCTCCTTGGTGATAACCTTCTCCTTAACGAGAAGGTCTCCCAACCGCTGCGACATTCCTATAGCTGCCATAGTTCTCTAAGCAATGCTGTAGATTCCGCGGGGGTTTGGTTACTCCGGTACAATGCCCGCAAGTTCTTCTGAATTAATGGTTTATCCAAGCAATCGAAGCGTAGGGTCGGTGACACAAATTGTCAATTAGCAAAGGCGTTCCTTCAGTAACCAAGAGGGCAATAGCAGGCGTCACTTTGGTAATCGGGTCGGACTGGTATCGATGAGATCGAAAGCCGTAAAACAGGAAAGTATCCGGGCGATTTTTCGAACGTTATACAAGCGTTGGGGAAATCAACACTGGTGGCCAGCCGAAACGCCGTTCGAAGTAATCGTCGGCGCCTATCTCACTCAAAACACTGCCTGGACTAACGTGGAGAGGGCACTCACCCAACTGCGCGAGGCTGCGTGCTTTAAGCATCGAAGGAATCCGTTCCGTTGATTTGGGTACGCTTGAAAAACTGATCCGTTCTGCCGGATATTTTCGACAGAAGGCAGCCCGCTTGAAGCAGTTCGTTACTTTCTTGGATCAGCGCTACTGCGGATCGCTGGAACGCATGTTCGCGACGCCAACCGACCGTCTTCGGGAAGAACTGTTGGCTCTGAATGGCGTCGGCCCTGAGACAGCTGACTCAATCCTTCTCTACGCCGGTCAGCACCCGATCTTCGTCGTCGATGCGTACACCCGCCGCATTTTCGAACGCCACGGACTGGCGAAGGCTTCCGCAAAGTACGAGGAGATTCGGGCGCTGGTCGAGGCCGCGCTGACGGATACCGCTCTGCCCGAGCTAGCTGAGATCGATCCCGCGATGCTGCCCAGAGGCTCCTGCCACGCGCCTTCCGCCATGAGTACCGCGACCCGCTGTTCTCAAGCGGAGGTCTTCAACGAGATGCACGGTCTGATCGTCGGAGTGGGCAAGAACTATTGCTTGAAGTCCAAACCAAAATGCGAGGAGTGCCCCCTCGGCCCATTACTGCCGAAAAGAAAGTTTGGCGCCGGATTGAAAGCAAACGGCGGGATGTCACAATAGAGACCTTATCGCGGCCTGAACATCCAAAGCTATTTTGGAGGTCTTATGTCGTCTCTTCCGCAATCGCAACCTGAAGCCCACCCTCACGTGGCTGAACTCCCAGCGTTCGACGTAATCGGAATCACAACGCGCACCAGCAACGAAGACGAATTTTCCGGCAACAGCAAGATCGGGCCGCTCTGGGGAGCGTTCATGGGCGGCGCAGGAAAATCGATCCCCGACGCTATCGACGAAACCATCTTCTCGCTCTACACACACTACGAAACGGATCACCACGGTGCCTACGACGTTATTCTTGGCAGATCCGTGCAGCCTGGAACTCAGGCTCTAGCCGGCATGATCGCCAAACAAATTCCAGCAGCGACATACTTGGTATTCCCCGCCGAATCGCGTGCTCCCGAAGCGATTGTTGCCGCATGGCAGAGTGTCTATTGCTACTTCGACGAACCGGGTGCGCCGAAGCGCGCGTTCACCATCGACTTCGAGCGCTACAGCGACAAGGGTGTCGAACTCTTCATCGCCATCCAGTAAGCCATGCAGCCCGAAGCCTATCTGCGCCGCATTCACTACGAAGGGCCGCGCCAGCCCACGATCGACGTGCTGCGTAATTTCCATCGGGCACACATGCTGTCCGTTCCGTTCGAGAACCTGGACATTCCAGCCATGCGCCCAATCATTCTCGATACCGAGCGTCTTCTGTACAAAGTTGTCGACTTGCATCGCGGCGGATTCTGTTACGAACTGAACGGCGCCTTCACGTGGCTGCTTCGATCTTTCGGATTTGAAGTGAATATGCTCTCGGCGCGCGTCGCTCGAAAGGATGGAACCTCCAGTCCTGAATTCGACCACATGGCGCTGGAGGTTCGTGATGAGGCAAGTAATTCCTGGCTCGCCGACGTCGGCTTCGGTGATTGCTTCGTGGAACCGTTGTCCCTGACTCGCCCGACTGAGTCCGAACAGATGGGAAAGACCTACCGGCTGCTTGAAAACGGAGATGGCTTATTGCTCCAGCGTAAGTCTCCTGAAAAAGACTGGGCACCACAGTACCAGTTCACTCGCACTCCTCACCAACTGGAAGAGTTCGCGCCCATGTGCCACTTCCATCAGACCTCGCCGGAATCATCTTTCACCCAAAGACGTCTCTGCTCGATGGCCACAGCGGACGGACGCATCACGCTGGAAGGAATGCGTCTTATTACGACACAAAATGGGATGAAGGCGGAAACGGAAGTTGCCGACGAAGAAGAATACCGGCGAGTGCTACGAGAGAAGTTTGGAGTCGAGTTGGGCTAAGCGTGCACCCGGCTAAGCAGCTTCCACCGGCCTCGAAGTCGCATCAGGTTTTTTCGCTCAATAAAGATGCCAGGACATTCGTCGGCGATATACTGCTCCGATGTTACCGCAACCTCTGATCGCAGTGAGCGATGTAGAAGCAAGCAGCAGATGGTATCAGCGCCTGCTCGGCTGCCGGAGCAATCACGGGGGCTCTGCCTACGAACAGTTGGTCTCGAATGGCCAGCTTGTGCTTCAGTTGCATAGCTTTGAGGTAGAACATCACCACGGGCGGATCGGCAATCCTGATGACAAACCATACGGAAACGGGATATTGCTATGGTTCGAAGTCGACGACTTTGACGCGGTGATGCAACGCGCTTCTGAAATCGGCGTCGACATTGTTATACCCCGTCATCGAAACCCTCCTGATGGCGACGGGGGACCCAATCACTGGGAGTGCTGGATGCGAGATCCGGATGGCTATGTCGTCGTTGTCGCCAGTCCTTATGGAACTGCCGACGGAGCGTGGCGTCCGGACGAGCACCCGTTCGGCGTGTAGACCTGGAGTTGTTACCAAAGCTTGCCGACTGGCTCTGCTTGTGCGGCGGGTTCACTAAGAACCCAGCAAGAGTCAAAGGGTAGCGCGATTTTGGCTCGCGAAAGCCAATAACGCGCCACCTATGTTTGGCCAATCCAAACAACCGGAACGGAAGACTAACCGGTTGCTAGAGTTCGCTGCTTCTGCCTAGCTCAAGCAAGGTCGTAGCGATCAAGGTTCATCACCTTGGTCCAGGCCGCCGCGAAATCTTTCACGAACGCTTCTTTCGAGTCGCTGCATGCATAGACTTCGGCAAGGGCCCGAAGCTGCGAGTTCGAACCGAACACAAGATCGACACGGGTGCCGGTCCACTTGAGTTCGCCCGTCTTGCGATCATGCCCCTCATAGACACCTTCGGAGGTAGAAGACGGCTGCCACGCCGTGTTCATGTCGAGCAGGTTGACGAAGAAATCATTCGTCAGCGTCCCAGGTCGCTTGGTGAAGACGCCATGCTTCGTCTGTCCGAAGTTCGTATTCAAGGCGCGCAAGCCTCCGACGAGAACCGTCATTTCGGGGGCAGTCAGTGTCAGCAACTGCGCCCGATCGAGCAGCAACTCTTCAGCCGGCGTTTTCTGCCCTTTGCGGACATAGTTGCGGAACCCGTCAGCTCTCGGCTCCATGACAGTGAAGGCGTGCGCGTCAGTTTGTTCCTGCGAAGCATCCGTGCGCCCCGGCGAGAAGGGAATCTTCACATCGTGCCCGCCTTTTTTCGCGGCTTCCTCGATCGCCGCATCGCCGCCCAGAACAATCAGGTCAGCCAGCGAAACTTTCTTCCCCTTGTTGCCGTTGGACTGCGACGCGTTGAATTCCTTTTGGATCGCCTCCAGCTTCGGGAGCACCTTCGCAAGTTGAGCGGGCTGGTTCACTTCCCAGTCCTTTTGCGGAGCCAAGCGAATACGCGCTCCATTCGCTCCACCGCGCTTGTCAGAGCCGCGGAAGCTCGACGCCGCCGCCCACGCCGTCTGGACCAGATCGGAGATCGACAGTCCGGAAGCGAGTATCTTGGCCTTCAGAGCAGCAGCGTCCTTTTCGTCGATTAGCTTGTGATCCACAGCGGGAACCGGGTCTTGCCACAGCTGCGGTTCCTTAGGAACCAGCGGGCCCAGGTACCTAGCGATCGGGCCCATATCGCGGTGCGTCAGCTTGAACCACGCCTTGGCGAACGCGTCAGCGAACTGATCCGGATGCTCGTAGAAGCGCTTCGAGATCGGTCCATAGATCGGATCTAACCGGAGCGAGAGATCGGTGGTCAGCATGGATGGCGCATGCTTCTTTGACGAGTTATGCGCATCCGGCACGGTGCCGTTGCCACCGCCATTCTTCGGTGTCCACTGATTCGCGCCGGCCGGGCTCTTCGTCAGCTCCCAGTCGTACTTGAACAGGTTCTCAAAGAAGTTATTGCTCCACTTCGTCGGCGTCGTAGTCCAGATGACTTCCAGCCCGCTGCCGATCGCATCACCGCCTTTGCCCGTACCGAACTTGCTCTTCCAGCCGAGACCTTGCTCCTCGATGCTGGCGGCTTCCGGCTCTGGGCCAACGAGCGCTGCGTCACCTGCTCCGTGAGTTTTGCCGAAGGTATGTCCGCCGGCTATCAACGCCACCGTCTCCTCGTCATTCATCGCCATACGAGCAAACGTCTCGCGGATATCCCGCGCCGCGGCGAGTGGATCCGGATTGCCATTAGGTCCTTCGGGGTTGACGTAAATCAGGCCCATCTGAACCGCCGCCAGCGGATTCGATAGGTCACGATCGCCGCTGTAGCGCTCATCCGCGAGCCACTTGCCTTCGGGGCCCCAGAAGATGTCCTCTTCCGGCTCCCACACGTCCGGGCGCCCGCCGCCGAAACCGAAGGTCTTGAATCCCATCGACTCCAATGCGACGTTGCCGGCGAGAATCATCAGGTCGGCCCACGAGATTTTCCGCCCATACTTCTGTTTGATCGGCCAGAGCAACCGGCGCGCCTTGTCGAGATTCACGTTGTCCGGCCAACTATTGAGAGGCGCAAAACGTTGTGTGCCGGAGCCTGCACCGCCGCGGCCGTCGCCGATGCGGTACGTACCCGCGCTGTGCCACGCCATACGGATAAACAGCGGACCATAGTGACCGAAATCCGCCGGCCACCACTCCTGCGAGTCCGTCATTACGGCGTGCAGGTCCTTAACTACTGCATTGAGATCTAAGCTCTTGAATTCTTCGGCGTAATCGAACTCCTTGCCCATCGGATCGGACAACGGAGAGTGCTGATGTAGCACCTTGAGGTTCAGTTGGTTCGGCCACCAGTCAGAATTGGTGTGGGATTTGCGAGCGCCGTGCGCTACTGGGCACTTCCCTTCGCTCGAGACATCGTGACCCTGGGAGACGGACGCCCCCGCTGCAGTGGCGAGTTCTTTCTCCATAAGTTCATCCTCCTTCGCATTAGTCCGAAAAACTGCGATGAAATACTACCCCATGAACACGCTTGGCTGCTGTGACCTACCCGTGGAGGCTTCGCTGGATTTGCGACGCTACTCTCCCCGCTCCTCCAGGAACTTCTCCACTTCCAGTGCTGCCATGCAACCGCTACCCGCAGCCGTAATCGCCTGACGATAGCGCCGGTCCTGTACATCGCCGCAGGCAAACACGCCGGGAGTATTCGTGAAGACGTAGTTATGCGTCTTGATGTAGCCGTCAGCGTCGAGATCGAGATGTCCCTCGAACACCTGCGTGTTCGGTATGTGTCCGATGCCCAGGAACATTGCGCTCGTCGGATAATCCCATTCCTTGCCGGTCTTCACGTTCTTCAGCTTCAGGCCAGTGACCTCTTTTGCTTCAACGTCGTTCACTTCTTCCACGACCGTATCGAGCAGAAAAGCAATCTTCGGATGTTTCTGTGCTCGGTCGAGCATGATCTTCGACGCGCGAAAACTGTCGCGCCGGTGAATCAACGTCACCTTTGTAGCGAAGCGCGTCAGGAAGATTGCCTCTTCCATCGCCGAATCGCCGCCGCCAATCACAACAATCTCTTTCCCGGAAAAGAAGAATCCATCGCAAGTCGCGCACGACGACACGCCGTGACCGATCAGCGCCTGTTCGCTCGGCAGGTTCAACCAGCGTGCCGACGCTCCACTGGCGATAATCAGCGTCTCGGTGTGCACCATCTCTTTGCCGACGGTAAGCTCAAGCGGCGTCTTGGTCAGATCGACGGCCGTCACGAGACCATGTTTGTAGTCGGCGCCAAAGCGCTCCGCCTGCCGCCGCATATTTTCGATCAGTTCTGGCCCCTGCACGCCTTCAGGAAATCCAGGAAAGTTTTCAACCGCGGTTGTGAGTGAAAGCTGGCCGCCGGGCTCGTGTCCCGCCAGGACAAGAGGCTTCAGATTCGCGCGCGCCGCATATACAGCGGCGGTCAGCCCTGCACAGCCGGATCCAATGATTACAGTCTTACGTACGTGAGTCGCACTCATCTCGTCCTCTTTGATTGCGCTTTCCATGAAAAGATTCAGGCCTCGCTGGCAGGATCAGTTGTGCTTCTTGTTTGCTGCCGGATGTGATTGCTGGCTGGCAGGTTTCGTGGCTCCCACGCCGAGCGCAGCCAGTTCCCGCGGAATCGTCTTCTTGACGCCGAGAACGGCACGGTAATTCGCCATTACCTTCGAAGCCTGGTCGAACAGCGGCTGATACGCGCTCTGATCGGCTGCCGGGCACTTCGCCAGCACCACCGAAGCTTTGCCGAAGCGCTCCAAACGTATCCGGTCGACCGGAGTGTCGGTCGCAAGAATCGACGCTGGACTGCTTGCGCCCGTAATGCTGTCCTCCAGCATCACCTGCACCACGTCCCGCGTATCACGCGAATGAAACACCAGCGTTTCCGTTGTGCCCTTTTCGTCGGTGGTCAGCGCGTACTGCGACGATGTATACGACGCGGCCGCCGGAAAATCACGGCGCAGGCGCACCCAGTTCGAGACCGGCGCGTCCTCCATCGAGGAGCGTCCTCGGGATATCTCGAAGTCCGGCGAAAATTGCGGCTTGCCTGGCAGTGCAGCTAACGTCACCGAAATCAGGTGCTGATCGGCGAGCGACGGGCTACATACATTTAGGTAGTTGATGCGAACTTGTGTCTTGCCGGACGCGTCCTGGGCAGGCGCGGGCGCGGCGTCTTGTGCCGCAACTCCCAGCGCAATGAACACACCAAGTGAAAGGAAAAGATGAGCGGATTTCAACACCGGACGATTTTAAATCAAGCAGCTTACAATCTTCTGCCCTTGCTACAATGCGGGGCATGGCAAACCTTGTTCTGGTTTATGGCATGCGACTCCTACCCGCCGACGATATCGAACAGATCGGGGACGCCGTTATTAAGTTGAAGAACGGGCGCGAAGCTCGCGTCACCATGCACGTGCTGGAAGGCAGCAAAGAAGACATCGAGAAGCAATTCCAGACCAGCACCGAGGCATTTTTCGACATGTATCCGGAAATCTAGGCAAGGCCCCGCACTCTCCGAACTTCTTGACCGGCACATCGTATCTATATTGTGGGGGTGATTTCTGGGAGCAGCTTCTTCGGATCCGGCGACTCAGAAGCGCGTAACAGCTTTATAATCAGGGCTTAATCCGCATGGCTTCAGCTAACCTCAACCAGGCCCGAAGATTCCTAGTTGCTCACGGACTCCTTCCGCTCAGCAAATTGGCCCGCTTTACGCTCTATCTTCTCGGAGTGGACCTGCTGCTGTATATGGTCGACAGCATCGAGGGAACCGTGCGGCATACCAGCGCCACCTGGTTCGGCGGCCTGGTCACCTTTCTCACGTTTGTTGCCTGCATTCTGCTCTTTATCCTTTTCGTACGCTGGTTCCGCCGCAAGCTCATGTGGCGGCTGCGTAATCGTCTCATCGTCACCTACACGTTCATCGGTGTCATACCGGTGGTCTTGCTGCTGGGGATGGGATCGATTATGAGCTACCTGTTCATCGGGCAATTCGCCACTTATGTTGCGAGTTCCGATCTGCAAGCCGAGCTCAAAAGCCTGGAAGCCGTGAACTCGCGCCTGGCTTCGGAAGTCGCGCTTAGCCTTCGATCCGGTCATCCACTCTCGACAGAAATGATTTCCATGTCGCAGGCGCAGGAGGACATGTTCCCGAAAAATGAGCTCACAGTCTGGTACGGGAACAAGCCCTACGTGCTGCACACAACCGTGCACGACAATGGCACCAAGGTTACCCAGGCCTCGGAAACCACTCCCGTTTCCCTTCCTAAAGTCGGAGGTGATGAGTTCGGCAGTATCACCGTGGATGATGGAAAACTCTGCCTGCGTGCCGTTCGGGTTCTCCAGGTCGATAAGGAACGGCTCGTCGTAATCTCGTCTGTTCCACTGGACCACGCGCTTCTCAACAAAGTTGCGAATCAGGTCGGCGTGATTTCGCTTCGCCCTTTCGCGACTGGCAAAAATCAGAGTTCAAGCGGACCATCCGACCAGGTAATCGATTTCGGTCCAAACCCGCATAGATTTGCTCAACAGAACGTAAGTGGCGGAAACCTGCCCGCTCCAGAATATCTATTTGATCGAGAGGTGAATTTCCCGGCCACAGCTTCCCTGCTTGACTGGGACACCGGCAACGATCCCGGCGGTCTATTCATCCTCGTGACCACCCGCCCGTCGCTGCTCTACGGACGGCTTTTCCGAACGGTGGGTAATTTCGCGGGCGCCGTAATGATCGCACTCACTGCGATTGCGGCCTTCTTCGGATTGATCGAATTAGTAGCGCTCATCATCGGCGTTCGCCTTACGCGTACCATCACGCGATCGGTCGCCGCGCTCTACACCTCAACCCAGCACATCAACCGCGGGGACTTCGCTCACCGCATCAAGGTGAAGAGCGAAGATCAACTGGCGTCGCTGGAGCGCTCGTTCAACGGCATGACCGAGTCGCTGCAAAAACTAATGCGCGAGCAGAAAGAAAAGCAGCGGCTGGAAAACGAATTGTCGATCGCGCAGGAAGTTCAGGCTCAGCTCTTCCCCAAACAAACCTCCGAACTCGACACGCTGGAACTCTACGGCGTCTGCAAGCCTGCACGCACAGTCAGCGGCGATTACTACGATTACGTGCCCCTCGGCTCCAATCGTCTGGCGATCGCCGTCGGCGATATCAGCGGCAAGGGAATTTCGGCGGCGCTGATGATGGCGACCATCCACTCGGCTGTCCGCGCCTATAGCCTGGAGCGCACTCCGTCGCTGGCCGCGGCAAGCGTTGGAAGCGGCGTTCATGTCATGGCCAATTATCGAGAATCGGCGTTCGCTGCCGGTGAGTTCGATATTTCGCCCGGACAACTTTGCGCGATGCTAAATCGGCAGGTCTACCACAGCACCCCGCCTGAGAAATACGCGACCATGTTTTTGGGGATCTACGACGGATCGACGCGGAAGTTCAGCTACTCGAACGCGGGGCACCTGCCGCCGCTTCTCATCGGACGCAATGGCTCCATGCGCCGTCTCGAGGCTGGCGGCAGTGTGATTGGACTCTTCGACGGACTAACCTACGGAGAAGGCGAGGTTCAGCTTCAACCCGGCGACACGATCGTCTTCTATAGCGACGGCATCACTGAGCCGGAAAATGAGTTCGGGGAGTTCGGCGAAGATCGGCTCGCGATGATCATCAAGGAGAACTTTTCGTTTCCTCTGCCGCGCATCTCGGAGCAAGTTCTCTCCGCGGTCTCCGACTGGATCGGTGCCAACGAACAGCCGGACGACGAGACATTGGTCTTGGCGCGCGTGCGCTAGATTTACGGTTTCATGTGGCGTGGTTTGCTGCGCAGCGGACGGACTCCGCTCTCGAAAATTTCCATCAGTTCCGTCGCTACCGCCTGCGCGACTTCGAGACAGGTCGGCGGATTTTCCCTGAGATACTCCCGGAAATCGACCCTCGGCAGAAACGAAACCATTACCGATTCCACTGCGATCGCCGAGTAGTTATGCGGGCGTTCGGTAAGTGCGGCGGCTACACCCAGCAGGAATCCAGGGTAGGCAACGCGCCGAAACAGAGTACGCTCACCCACTGTCACGCTCACTTCCACCTGGCCCTCGCGCAACATGAAAACGCGATCCGCCTCATCTCCGCTGCGGAACAGAGCCTGCTCAGTTTCGTACCGGCAAACCTCTCCCGATGCAAACCTGTCCAGCAAGGTGGAGATACGTTTTTCCCCCGGGTTGTCGGGTTGCGAGCCTCGCGGTTGCATGTCATGACCATGCTGCGTTGTCTGCGTCTCGCAGGGCTGTGATTCGAGTCACCTACCTGAGTGCCCGAAGCACGGAAAAGCTGGTTGGGATGAGCATTTTCTGCCCTGGCTACTTGATATTATTCATCGCCATCGGCGTACCGTAGTCGTGACCGGCAGTATCCAGGGCACGCGCCACCAGCCCCGCGAACGCTTCTCGCAGCTGCGGATACTTGGTCACCATGGCGCGCATTGCGTCGGTATTATCAGCGAACATCTGCCCATTGTTGCCCAATTGCGCAACGCGATATTTGAAGACGAGGTAAACGCCACTGTCATACTCCACCGGAAACATCTGTACGACCTGGAACGTCTTTCCGTTGCCCGACACGGTGAGCGGCTTATCCGACGACGGAAGATCCGGGGGACGCACAGGTTGCATTTCATCCGCAAGCCGGTCCTTCGCCGCCGTATACATGAAGTCCACTGGCGCAGTCATGTCCCATGCCGTCAGGTAGTAATACCAGGCGTTGAAGTTCTCACCCTTCGTCTTGTATTGCCGAGCCTGCGCGAGAAACCACTCCTGATCGTGTCCCGCGATCTGGCTCTGCCTGGGATAAAGTCCTCCCAGCTTCCACGCCCCTGATGCATCTTGCTGCATCACGACCGTCAACTTCATCGGCGCTTTTCCACCGCTGACATCCAGGACAACGATCGCGTATTTCCCCGCAGATAGATTCGGGATCACAAAGCTCACCCGATCTGGAGAGTTGAAGATCCCGCAGAAAAATTCCGCGCGTCCGCCCGGTGCCGTCGCGGGATTGGTAAGAAGATAGGTTCCTTGCGTCGTCGCCGTCGCCCCGGTCAGGTCCGCTTTGTTGTCGGTCAGCATGTACTGGATCCCGCTAAAGTCGGATGCCAGGGAAGGAATCGCATTCTGCTGAAGCCCGGCGCTGTCGCCTTTAGTTGCCATTTGAAAGAACTTCTGGGCAGCCTGCTGGGCCGACGTACGAAGCGCCGGATCGATATCCTCCCCCATGTCGCAGGTTTGGGCGTAGGAAAACGAACATAGGCAAAAGAAAAACAGCAAGAATAACAACCCTGAGCGTTCTAGAAACAGTGCCTGCTTCGTACACGATCTACGTGGAGTTCTCATGATTTCTGACATTGCGGTACTTTCCTCTAAGATGCCAGTGTCCTTATTTCCGATGTTTGTCATCGTGCCAGACGACCTTCTGGGACCGGTGTAGAATCTGACCAAATATCTTATGGCCCGGACCCTCACTCGATCGGTGGTACTGTCTGCTAGCGCGCTACTAATCCTGACTAATCTATGCTTGGCCGGCACCGGAGCGCAAAAGAGAAAAGCCGCGGCCAAACCTGACCAGACGCCACCTGCGGCCCAGCAATTGGTCCCTGTCCCACTACAGGCTCCGACCCCAGAACAGATGCCGGCGCAACCGCCGCACGTAACCTTTCAGAACGGTCTGCTCGCGATCAGCGCCGACAATTCTAATCTCGCGGACGTTCTCCGCGGCGTGCGCAATGCGCTGGGAATCGGTTTGGACACGCCTCCCGGTACTGGATCGGAACGCGTCGTCGTTCACCTCGGCCCCGGCCAGCCCCGCGATATCCTCACCCAGTTGTTAAACGGATCGCGATATGACTACATCCTCGTCGGAGCGGCCCAGGATCCCCAAGGGATCTCGCAGGTGATATTGACTCCGCGTCAGAGCACAGCCGTGGCGGGCAATGTCGGGCAACCGCCCCCTACGCAGCCTGCGGTTGGAGGAGCAGTCACTCCGGGCGACGACGATTCCGACACCGACGATACGGCTCAACAGCCCGAACCCTCTGCTGCTCCGCAATTGCCCCCGACCAATCCGTACCAGCCAGGCACTTCGTCCCAACCTGCGAGTGCTCAGAGCAGTGGCGGCGAGACTGGCGGCCAGCAGGTCAAGACGCCTGAGCAATTACTGCAGGAGTTACAGCGGATGCAACAGCAACAACAACAGCAGCAGCAACAGCAACAACAGCAACAGCCCAATCGTCCTCAATAGGAAACTGTTCCGGGCGCCAGCTGTAACATTCCTAAGAGAATATTAAGTGCAGGGCGCCTGCCCATGCTGAGGCGACCACCAGAACGAGCCCGGGAATGAGTTGAGCGGCGAAACGCCGCCCTCCTGACGCAATCGCTAGCGACAGCTTGGTAACGGTGTTCGTGCTCAGTGCGGCGAGTATTGGCACGACAGCTTGTTGCACGCCAAGCTTTCCAGTAGCCACAAGCGAAGCGACAGCAACTGCAGGAGAATGAGTATCGGCAAAACCTGCCACGGAAGCCGCGATCAGCACGCCCGACTTCCCGAACCAGGCATTCAAGGCTGCAGACGCGATTAGTACGACGCAGAACGTGGCGGTAAAAGCGAATGCAGATTTCAGACTGAAGGCGCGTCCCTCTTTCAACGTGCCTGAAACCTCCTCGCCTAGCGTTTTCATAGTGAACAAAGCCCCGTACACGGCAGCGCTGAGTCCGGCCGCGATTAGGGAGACCTTCAGTTGCGACAGCGTGGGCCGGCTGGTGGCAGCCAGCAAAATAGTCATTTCGAGAATCGTGGCGACGGAAGAAAGAGCGGCCCCGGCTACCGCCGGTCGCATTAATCCTGGTGTGGTCTTTGCTTTTGCGCCAAAAGATCCGATCGTGGCGGCGCTGGAGACGAATCCCGATGCCAGCCCCGCCAGCGGAAGACCTACGCGAGGACCTAATAGCCTTACGGCAACGTGGCCAAACGAGCTGATCGACATCACCAAGAGAACGATCTTCCAAATGGTATGGGGATTCAAGGCGCCGTACGGTCCGAGGTTTCGGTCAGGAGTGAGTGGGTAGATGACCAGGGCGGCGGCGCCGAAAATCAGCGCGTCCTCCAGCTCTGCCTCACTCAGAACAGTACTCACAAAGTGGTGAATTCGGTCCTTTGTAGCCAGAAGTATAGAGACCGTTACTGCGAGTCCAGAGGCGATTACCGGCTCCTGCACGGCGAGTCCGCCCAAAAGCACTGTTAAGCCCAACGCTGTTTCGCTAGTGAGCCCCGGATCTTGCCGTTGAGTTCGCAGATAGGCAACAAGGACCAAGAGGAGAAACGCAAAGAAGGTCACCGCGAGTAGCAGTGGACCACCCAAAACGAGGCTAACGGCACCGCTGAGCGATGCAACCCCAAATGTGCGGATGCCGGCCGACGAACGGGATGGACCCTTCCCTTTACGCCGTTCTCTTTCAGCTCCAATAAGAAGTCCGATGCCCAGCGCAACTGCCAAGTGAAGGGCAAGTCCTGGAAACGCATTCATGAGAGGGGATGGTAGCAGCTAGCGATTCAGGAGGAAATGATAAGAGAAACTGGCGCTAGTCACCCGAGCTGTGTTGCGAAACCAATACTGGGGCAGGCGCTTCGTGACGCGAATTTCCCGCAAATGCGTTCAGAATACCGGTGATGATCCCGTAGCCAAGAACGGTGCCAAAGCCCAGAGACAAAACAACGGTGAGTGTGAGTATGAGGACCGTCACCAATGAGGTCACTTCCTGCCCTGCCTTTCGTCCGATGCCCCGAATGCCTGCTCTGGATGCTTCCAGAGTCCTTAGAGTAATTCGGCCAAATTAATTGGCTGTTTACTCATTTCTTTTTTTCCGCGTTCCAGATCGTTCTTGAAACTGCCCTTCCGCAAAAGGGACAAAAATTTATGGGAAATAAATTTGGCCGGTCCTCCGGAGATCGAACCGCGTAATCTGAGTCGAGCTCGTTCAGCAACCGCCCCCGCATCTGTAGCAGCGGCTGATTCACGATGGCATCGCCATCTACCGCTTGCTGCAACATTTCGCAACAGTGTTCCGTCATTTTCGGAGAATCATTTTCGGAGATTTGGGCCCGAAGTGACATCCTGCGATCAACTTAGTTCGCCGAATGCTTTGCTCGATACGCCCCGAAACGACTCTACCTTCGTTGACGGCTTCCGTTGTTAACAACTAAGATACGGAGTAGAACTCTGCCTCATCTCCGCCAATCTTTCTAGGGGGTAGCACCCTATCGGAAGGGCTAGCACCTGAGGCCGGGACCAAAGTTTTCATGGGCATTTCGAAAATTACAGTACGTGGGGCTCGTCAGCATAACCTCAAAAACATCGATGTAGAGATTCCCCGGAATACTCTTACGGTGATTACCGGCCTGAGCGGTTCGGGTAAGTCTTCCCTGGCTTTTGACACCATCTACGCCGAAGGCCAGCGGCGTTATGTGGAGACTTTGTCCGCCTACGCCCGCCAGTTCCTCGATCAGATGGAGCGTCCGGACGTAGACGCCATTGATGGCCTCAGTCCGTCCATCTCCATCGAGCAGAAGACCACCAGCCGTAGCCCGCGATCGACCGTCGGTACCATCACCGAGATCTACGACTATCTGCGCCTGCTCTACGCATCCGTCGGTGTGCCACATTGTCCGCAGTGTGGACGCGCGATCTCGCGCCAGTCGGCCGATCAGATCGTTGCCCGCGTCATGGATCTCAAGCCGGAAGACCGCGTGATGGTTCTGGCTCCCATCGTTCGCGGACGCAAGGGCGAGTTCAAGAAGGAGATGGAGAAGCTCGTCCAGCATGGCTTCACCCGCGCCCGCATCGACGGCGAACTGGTGAGCATGGAAGACGATCTCAAGCTGGATAAGCGCAAGAACCACACCATCGAAGTCGTGATCGACCGCCTTCTGGTGAAGCCGGGCATCGAGCATCGGCTCGAACAGTCCGTTGCACTGGCGATGAAACTGGCGAACGGCCTGGTACAGGTTGTGGTAGTCGGCGGCGAGGAATATCTCTTCTCCGAACGCCTCGCGTGTCCCGAGTGCGGCATCAGCGTGCCCGTGCTCGAACCGCGTTCGTTTTCGTTCAACAGCGTGTATGGCGCATGCCCCGAATGTCATGGGCTGGGCAGCCGATATGATTTCGATCCCGCGAAAGTAATCAACGACTGGTCGAAGCCGCTCTTCGACGGCGCGCTTGGGCCAGGATCGGCTTCAGCGAATCTGCGTCATCTGGTGGAACTCGGAGCGGCCGCCTACGGCATCGACATCAACACACCTGTTGAGAAACTGCCAGTGAAGCAGCAGAACCTGCTGTTCTACGGACCCGATGCCAGCGACAAAGAAGAAAGTCGGATTCCGAGGCATTCTCGAATTCCTCAAGCAGCAGATGGACGAATCGTCTTCCGAAAGCTATCGCGAATATCTGCTGGACTACATGTCCGCCACTACCTGTACTGCTTGCCACGGCAAGCGGCTTCGTCCCGAGAGCCTCGCCGTGAAGATCAACGGCATGTCCATCGCCGACTTCACTGCTCTGCCCGTCTCCCGCGCCGTTGAAGCGGTAAAGCAGATCAAGCTGAACGAGCGCGAAGAGAAAATCGCCGGACGCGTCGTGCGCGAAATCGCCGAGCGCCTCGGATTCCTCAACACCGTCGGACTCGGTTACATGTCGCTCGACCGCAGCGCTGCCACGCTTTCCGGCGGTGAAGGCCAGCGCATTCGCCTCGCCACGCAGATCGGCTCACGCTTGCGCGGTGTGCTCTACGTCCTCGACGAGCCTTCCATCGGCCTGCATCATCGTGACAATGAGCGCCTGCTGAAGTCGCTCGAATCGCTGCGCGATCTTGGCAACACCGTGCTCGTGGTCGAGCATGACGAAGAAACGATCCGCCGCGCCGACTACGTCATCGACCTCGGTCCTGGCGCCGGTCGCCACGGCGGCGAACTGGTCGCCTCGGGCACGCCCGATGAAGTCATGCACAATCCCGATTCGCTCACCGGCAAATACATTTCCGGCGAAGTGCAGATCGAGATGCGTTCCGAGCGCCGCCACACCAACGGCAACGCGCTCACCATCCTCGGCGCGAAAGAGAACAACCTCAAGCATCTCGACGTGACCTTCCCGCTTGGCGTGATGACGGTTGTTACCGGCGTCTCCGGCTCGGGCAAGTCAACGCTGGTGAATGACATCCTCTATCGCGCGCTTGGCGCAACGGCTCTATCGCTCGCGCGAAATGCCCGGAGAACATAAGTCGCTCGCTGGAATCGAGAACATCGACAAGGTCATTCGCATCGACCAGTCGCCGATTGGCCGCACGCCGCGTTCGAATCCCGCGACCTACACTGGCGTCTTCACCCAAATTCGCGAGCTGTTCGCCATGCTTCCCGAGGCGCGTGAGCGTGGCTACAAGGCTGGACGCTTCTCGTTCAACGTTTCCGGTGGACGCTGCGAAGCGTGCCAGGGCGAAGGCCAGCGCCGCATCGAGATGAATTTCCTGCCCGACGTCTACGTCCTCTGCGAAGTCTGCGGAGGCAAGCGTTACAACCAGGAAACGCTGTCGGTGAAATACAACGGCTACTCGATCGCCGACCTGCTGGAGATGCCGGTCTCCGATTCCCTGCCGATCCTGGAAAACTTCCCCATCGTTCGCCAGAAATTACAAACGCTGGTCGACGTCGGCCTCGGCTACATCCACCTCGGACAATCGGCAGTCACGCTCTCCGGCGGTGAAGCACAGCGCATCAAGCTGGCGCGCGAACTGAGCAAGCGCCAGACCGGACGCACGCTCTACCTGCTCGACGAGCCCACCACCGGGCTCCACTTCGACGACGTCCGCAAGCTGCTCGACGTGCTGCATCGACTCACCGATCTAGGCAATAGCATCATCATCATCGAGCACAATCTCGATGTGATCCGAAACGCCGACTGGATCATCGACCTCGGCCCCGAAGGCGGCGAGGATGGCGGCCGCGTCGTAGCACAGGGCACGCCCGAACAGGTCGCCAAAGTAAAGAAGTCCTACACTGGCCAGGCGCTGGCGCATTACTTCGGACGAAACCACCGGTCACCGTCGTAGCGCCGGCCAAGTTTACCAATCGATAACCCCTCCCCTCCCCCCTCCCTAGCGGCAAACAATGGGGTTACGAGGGAGTGCGGCTCTACATAGGGCATAACAAAGGACTTAAGCCCCTTCTACGGGATAACAAAGGACTTAGAGTGCCTTCTTCCTTAAACGATACAGTCGTTACACGATATTTCATGAGCTTCGCGAACACGAGACACAATTCGTGCGGCACATACACGAGTCCCTATTCTCAGTGTAGCCAATTGACGGGCACCTACTAGACACTTTGGCGGAACTTATTTCTGCCACTGAATGATGTGGTTAGCGGGAAAACTAAAAACTCGGGGTCTTGACAAAGTTTGTGGCAGGGAACGTTTCACGTTTCGTCTTTACGAATTCGCGTCCCACCTCGTCCATGGAGGACGAAATGCACCCGGCGGGCGCGCAGCGCACTCGTGGGATCTCGTTGAATCGTGAAGTTCACGGATGTGGGCGATCAGCGGGCGTATTATCGGACCTACTTCGTCACATCTAAGGTGCCGATAAAACAAGGATCGTCTGTTACGTAAAAAGGGGAGCCGGGCTGGTATACCTAGCTCCCCTCATGATCTAAGCGCGCAAAACGGGGTCAGTACTTAGGACGCCCCTGCCACTCGAGTGTCCAGGGTGTCCGAAGGCAATGGCCTTCATCAACATAGAATGCCAAACGTTGATACTCACGTCTGTTCTCTATTGATCACTTCGAACAATTTCGGAGACGGGCACTTGGTTAAGCCGCCCATTTTCTTTTTGGGGGCTGTAATAGCGTAGCGGGGAGTTGAAGGACGCGAGTGTCTCCGTCCCCCTGCTTCACGCGAATTCCTATTCCAGCGCCTTCAGCAAACGGATCGGATAGCACCTCCAACTTTTCGCCGTAAATGTGGATTCTCTTGCCAGGCGCGTAACCCATTCCCTTTATTCGGCTGCAGGCTTCTGGAGTTTGGGAGATTTCCACCGTCATATATCTTGCCCTCCTTAGACAATGATTAGAACTTTGCTAATAAATGGAATGAAACCGGGCACTGGCTCTTCGCTTATACCCAGCTACAAAGGGGAGTTAGTACTTAAGGAATAGGATGGCAGACGCGAGAGGTCCTGCTTTCACAAACCTCGATGGTGCGCATAAGTAACGGCCCGCCGATGGTTCGGCCTTAACGTCTCCAGCGAGGCGACGAACAGAACCATTGTGGCAGCGTTAGCGACCAGAGCTATGACGGGAGCAACCACGAGCGGCAGGATGGAACCGAATACGCCAGCGAGTGCCAGGAGCACTGGGACCCACAGGCGCTCATCAGAGAAATCAAAATTGACGAATGTGAAAATTGCTCCTGCCCAGATGGTAAGTAGCATTAGGGTCAGCGCCAGCGGCACGTTACACCTCACGTCTCAGGGTCAGTATCCTGCAATGGCCATCAGAAAGGTGGTCAGAATTGACCGTATTGATAATTCAACCGTTCAGCCAACCAGTGACGGCATAGACGATTTTGTACACAATCCGCTCTCGCAGGTGCCGCCCCTCATAGATTTCCAGCTAACTCGGTTTCGGCTGCTCCAAGTAAGTGTAGAAACCGTCCCCTTTGTACTTCGGTAATGTTGGGCTGTTTGAGCACATATCGAATGTTTAGGATTCGAGTTTGGAGGTCATGCGCGTTCAGTAGAATTGGGGATACCGTTGTCAAACTTGTGGACAGCATTCTAGTCACTCCGGGGATGAAGCATTTAAGCAACGTGCCCCCAGGCTGTCGGGAGACAGACGTTCACTAGGAAGTAGAATGCCAAACGTTTGGTGCTCACGTCTGCTCACTATTGATCACTGCCGAGGTCCTTTCGCTTCCCGCCTAATTTTCCGAGAGTGAGCAGAACTGAACAGCCTGAGTCTCTTGTTGGCTGGTAAAAATCACGGATGAGTGAAACCAGGTGTCTCGGCTATCTGTGCATCTGCGGGACACGCATCGCTGTGTACCGCTTTACTCTTAACGGCAACAGTTGGAAAACCGAGCAAAGACTAATGGATAATCCCGTCCGGTGCCCGAAGTGTGAAGCGGCATCGCTTATTCGTGTGACGCAGATACAAAACCTTCAGCGCTGGACCGAATCAGCGGACTAACCGTCGACCTAGCCTTGGGAGGTGCCCCGGCACTCTGTGCGCGTAGACCAGAAGCCGTGGGTCGGGAGCAGGAGTACTTCGATGCGCAGCCGATCCGCTATCGAGCAGATCTCGCTCGTACGACAAGCAGTCGAACACTTGCTAGGGGAGTCTACGTGTGCCGCTGACTCCGAGCGTTATCAAGAGTACTTGCGTCTGGTAGACGAATTGAAAGTTGAGATCGAGCACACAGAAGCTCCCTGAGATCCGGTTTGACTCATCCCTACTTGACTGAGCATTCGCTTAGGCAGCTCTGCATCTAAATCCAAAACATGCGATCTAGCCCGTGACGGAGTGCCCCCAGATCCACTTCTATATTGAGAATATAGGGCCTAATCTGCCCCTTCAGGGTTTCGGAGACGCAGGGATGGGTGAGCACGCGTTCCAGGCTGGTGCGTTGAGCTTCAAGTTCGAGATGCGGAGGGTCATGGCGCCGTTCAAATTATCCTGCATAACCATCACTCCTTAGTGCAAGGCTACGATTCGCTCTTGCCACATTGATGTGCGGTTTTGCTCACTCTCGGGAATTTCGGAGTACCGGGGATTGGGCAGAGTGACCCGATATTAGGATTACCGTTTATCTGGTGGCAACAGGCGGTTCAATCTCTATCTCGAAAGTTCGCAGATCCAATTGACTTCCCAGGTCTTTCCGCCATCCGGCGAAATAGACTGCTCCATGCGCGCCGATTGCGGAGAGATGTTGAGCCACACATCGCACAAGGATGGCACGGCCCTTGTAGTCTTCCTGATCGTAAAACTCGCCGCGGTTACCCGTGAACTGGCCGACCACTGGAGGCAGGCTGAGAGTCCCGTTATCGACATCGACCAGGTAGATGCTCCATTGGTGCGATGCAGGGTTATAGAGTCGCAGGGTCTGCGCCTTGATGTGCAGTTTCTTGTCGGTGCTGGTGACATCGAACTCTTCAAAGTTCGAGTTGCTCTTGAGGATCTTCTTTTGTGGTTCGAGATGCCGTCGTACTCCACCGACACATTTGAATTGTTGAGTCGGTCGGGAAGGCGATTGACATGCGCTTTCCAGTCTCCAATCACAAAGTCGAAGTCGTGGGAACCATCTCGCTGAGGAAGCTGCGCGGGATTAGCAGTCGTTTGCGCCTGAAGTGATAGCGCGACGAGGGTTGCGACCCGGTCAGCACTCAGTTCCCGGAACAGCTAGAAGTTTTGATAGTTGCTTCGCGCCACTGTTTGGGGTTTAGGTTGATTACTCTTCGCGCGGTAAAGATTTAACGCCGAGAGAATGTTGGTCGTATGAAGCACGCCGCCAGAGCAGCATTGTGGTTTGGTTTGTATCTATTTCTTATCTTATTTCCACTGATCGTGGGTGCGGTGGCGCGTCCGGGAGGAGCGCAGCGGGCGTTTGTACTGGAATTTGCCGTCGCCTGCGGCTATGTAGGTCTTGCGATGATAGTTTTTGAATTCGCCTTGATCGCGCGAGTTCAATTTTTGGCCGGCGCTTTCGGGCAGGATGCTCTTCAGCAGTTCCATAGGCAGATGGGATACGTCGCCACGATCTTCGTGCTCGCGCATCCGATTTGTCTCTTCCTTTACGGATATCCCTGGACGTTGCTCAGTCCCTTCTCCGGAGCCACCCTGTGGATGTGGAGATGGGGAGTAATCTCATTTTGGGCACTGCTACTGCTGGTTCTCCTCACGGTAGTTCGGAAGCACCTGAAGATCTCATACGAACGATGGCAGGTTGCACACAGGGGCTTGGCAATTGTTGTGGTGCCATGCGCACTCATTCATGTGGAAGAAATCGGACATTATGCGCACTCGACGGCAATGGAATGCCTGTGGGCATCCTACCTGGCCTTGTTGCTTGGCATCGTAGTTCACTATCGATTCTTCAGACCGATCAAGCTGTGGCAGAGACCGTGGCAGGTGATTCAGACCATCCCCGAGGCGGGAAGCGCACAGACTCTGGTTGTACATCCGGTAGGGCACGATGGATTCGATTTTGAGCCTGGACAGTTTGCTTGGCTCAATATGGGCAGAACGCCCTTTCACTTCGAGCAGCACCCAATTTCATTTTCATCTTCCGCGGAAAGAGAGCGAGGGGGTGCGATCGCTTTTACGATCAGGGCACTCGGGGATTGGTCAGGCAAGATTGTGCCGGCGATTAAACCGGGAATGCGCATCTGGGTCGACGGACCTTATGGAGTGTTTTCGTCCGATCTACAGCAGGGCCCCGGCTATGTGCTGATCGCCGGTGGCATCGGGATAACGCCACTCCGTTCTATTTGTGAAACCATGGCGATGCGAGAGGACTATCGTCCAGTGATCGTCTTTTACGGAAGCCGAGACTACCAGGACATTACCTTCCGTGAAGACTTCGAACGACTTCAAACGCGCATGAACCTGAAGGTAGTCTATGTGCTTCAGGAACCGGATCAGAATTGGATAGGGGAAACCGGTCACATTACTACGGAAATGCTCTTGCGGCATTTGCCACCGCAATACAAACGCTTTCAGTACTTTGTTTGTGGCCCAAGCCCATTGATGGATTCGATGGAACGTGCGCTGCCCTCAATTGGAGTTCCACCGGAATCAGTGCACACCGAACGATTCGATATTTAGGAGAGTCTATATGGGGCACCAGATCGTCACACGCATCGTGATTTTGGTCGCGCTACTTGCCGCTGGAGGCTGCCTGCTGTTCGGGAGAATTGTCGGTAAATAGCTCCTGCGAAGGATTGCACCTTCGAAACATGAAAACCGAGGCTTGAGACGACCTCAGCGAAATTCGACCCAAGCCCTGCATCATCCGTCACTGCATTCCCAATCGCACCTGATTACATCAAGCTAGTTTTGGGTCCCGCTCGCTACGGAGGTTCTCCGTGCCGACGTTAACCCGCATCTGTCGCACACTCCGTCCTCCATGGAATTTCCCCGTCTCCAAGTCTCCTCAAAGGAGGATCCGTTATGAAGTCCTATAGTTTGATCCTCGGCCTCATCCTAGGCATGCTCGTGATCGGCGTCCTGGTGATTGGCTTCGGCGGATCGCAGGATCCCGCATCGATCCGCTACAACCCTGCTACCGAGACCACTGTTCAGGGCACGATCCTGCACATCGACGAGTTTGCCTGCCCAGTCAACGACGGCGAAATGGGAGAGCATCTCGTGCTGCAGACCGTGAATGGAACTGTGCAGGTTCATCTGGCTGCGTCGCGCATCATGCGGAGCGTGAACTTCCCGTTTAAGCCAGGCGAACAGATCGCTGTGGTGGGATCGAAAATTAAGTTTCGCGGTCACCAGGACGTGATCGCCCGCGAAATCATCGTTGGCGACGACATCTTCCGTCTCCGCGATTCCACCGGGCAGCTGCTTTTGAAGCAGCAGTGATTCGTCCCGGTATGTGCAAGCTCGGGGCCAAGTCTTGTTCCAGGCCGCGCAGCCGTTCGGCTTCGCTGCTCGCGACGAGTGGATATCGTTTATCCTTATGACTTGGCCTCGTTTGACAATCCGCAGGATCTCAGGCCGGAAGCTATCGAAGGCCAAGTAGCTGGCTCGCCTGAGCTGCCGCAAAGCGCGCCTTCCGCAACTCTCCGACGTGAGAATCCGCCCTGGAACATGGCCGATGTCGTTCGCATTCTGCTCGTGGCAATGGTGGCTCTTGTCGTCCTGGGTGCGGTGATTGTTCCTATCGCGGCGCGGAAGTTAGGAATTCCAGCTACCAGCGCTCAGATCACCGATAACCCGCGGGTCGCCCTGCCGGTCCAGACAGCAGCGTACCTGGTTGTGCTGATCTTCATGGTGGTCACGCTGCGCGTTCGCCAGTTGCCATTCTGGAAGTCGATCCATTGGAGTTGGCCCGGGCTCAAATGGCCTGCCTACGTAGTGGCTGGCGCCCTACTCGGATTCCTGATTGAAGGCGCCTCGGCCTTCCTGCCGATCCCGAAGGAAGTGCCTTTCGACAAGTACTTCACCGACGCCAGCGGCGCCTACCTGATGGCCGTCTTCGGCGTCACTCTCGCTCCGCTGATGGAAGAACTCTTCTTTCGCGGATTTCTCTATCCGGCGCTGAATCGCAGGCTGGGCGTGGCTCTCTCGCTAGTCATCACTTCCCTGGCGTTTGCTCTTCTTCACGCGGCTCAATTAGCGCACGCCTGGGCGCCCTTGTTCCTGATCTTCATCGTCGGACTGGCACTCACCTACATCCGAGCTCGCACTCGTTCGGTCGCCAGCAGTTTCCTTCTGCATGCCGGCTACAACAGTACTTTGTTCATATTGATGTGGATCGCAACTGACCATTTTCGCCATCTCGAAAGAGTAAGCTGAACGCGTCGTTCCAGTAGATTGGCCGTCCCCTTCATGGTCACGCCGCGCATCTGGTATGTTTGTTCCGTGACGACAACGGCCCGGCAACAACTTCTAGCACTACTCGCTCGCGACTCCTTTCGCCTGGGAGAGTTCAAGCTTTCTTCCGGCGGCACCAGCGACTATTACATTGACTGTCGCACCACTACGCTCAGCGGCGAAGGCGCTCGTCTCACTGGCCGCGTTTTCCTCGACGAAATGTATCGTCAGGGCTGGACCCCTGAAGCGATTGGCGGACTAACTATGGGCGCCGATCCGATCGTCGTTTCGGTAGCCATGCTCAGCGCACAGCAATCCACCGAACGCCGTCCGATCCCGGATCTAAGTCCAGGAGCCGCCGATTACATCCGCATCAACGGATTTCTTAGTCCGCAAGGCCGAAAAGCAGCACGGCACCGGTCAGCGTATTGAAGGTTTTCACAAGAAGGGCGCGAAGGTCGTGATTGTCGATGACGTTTGCACCACCGGCAGTTCCACCATCCAGGCCATTGAAGCCGCCCGCGAGTTTGGATTCGACGTCATCGGCGCGATCTGCCTGGTAGAGCGCGAAGAAGCTGGCGGTCGCCCGAACGTGGAGAAAGCTGCAGCTCCGGCCCCGTTCCTATGTATCTTCACCGCCGAAGACGTTCGCAAAGAACACCTGCGGCAAAACGCCGAAAAGACGGCCTGACATCGATTGGATTCGTAAACTGTGATCAAAACACTGGAATGGACTGACGACGGCGTTCGCTTCATCGATCAAACAAAACTACCGACTGAAGAAGTCTACGTAACCTGCGGCGATTATGAAGAAGTCGCGAATGCGATCCGCACCATGATCGTGCGCGGCGCGCCCGCCATCGGCGTGGCCGCTGCTATGGGCGTCGCTCTCGGAGTCCGTGACTCGGGCGCCGATCACGTTTCCGAACTTCGTCGCGACTTCGAGCAGATCTGCGACACCATTGCAGAAACTCGCCCCACCGCCGTCAATCTCTTCTGGGCCATCCAGCGGATGAGGGACAAGTTTGAAACCGTCTCCGAACTGCCGGTTGCGCAGATCAAGCAAACGCTGGTCACCGAAGCGCAGCGCATGTATCTCGAAGACATCGCCAACAATGAAGCCATGGGACGCTACGGCGCTGTCCTGCTACCCTCCGACGGCACTGTACTCACTCACTGCAACGCTGGAGCGCTCGCGACCTGCGGCTACGGCACTGCCCTGGGAGTGATTCGCGCCGCCGTCGAGAGTGGCAAGAAAATCCAGGTCTATGCCGACGAAACTCGCCCCTTCTTGCAAGGAGCTCGCCTCACCGCCTGGGAACTGGTGAAGGACAACATTCCTACTACGCTGATCTCGGACAACATGGCCGGAGCCATGATGCGCCTGGGAAAAATCGCGGCAGTCATCGTCGGCGCCGACCGTATTGCTGCCAACGGCGATGTCGCCAACAAGATCGGAACATACACAGTCGCGGTGCTCGCCAAAGAGCACGGCATTCCCTTCTACGTCGCTGCGCCATGGGCGACTATTGATATGGAAACGCCCGACGGCAGCAAGATTCCCATCGAACAGCGCTCCTCACGCGAGGTCACACACTTTGCTGGAAAACAGATCGCTCCCAACGGAGTAAGAGTCGAGAACCCCGCTTTCGACGTCACCCCGAACAAGTATGTGACGGCGATCATTACCGAGCGTGGGGTCGCGAAAGCGCCCTTGGCGGAGTCGTTGAAAGAATTGTCGACCGCCGCGTTGGCGACCTAGTATTCAGCCTTGCCACTGGCAGGGCTGTTCATAAGGCACTAACATTTCCCGTATAGGCAAGCATTCCAACTTGCGGGTGGTAGTGTGCCGAGCCGGGTAGGGTCAACGTTTCTGCTTTCAGTGCTGGCATGCTGTACTCCTTTATGTCGAGCACAGGATCAAGCTGCCCCCATGTATGCGAGTCCGGGAGTTGTGGTCAACGGCGCCAAGCCGCTGGCGCACGAAGCCCTGCCTGGGGATGTGATTGAAATCCCGCCGAACGATACGCTCACGCTTCATCCCAGCGGCGATCAGGTGAACCTCGATGAGCATTCGTCAGCCGTATACACCAATCAAAAGCAGATTGAGCTTCGCAATGGAACTAGCACGATCTCAACGAAAACCGGCGTTGGCGTTCGTGTACATCAATACGTGGTGACTCCGGTTACGCAACCGGCCGAGTATCAAGTCTCCTGGAACAATGGCGGCGGACGCGTCTGGGTGCGTCAAGGCGAGGTTCGCATTGACGGATGCGAGAAGAAGTTGAACGTCCCCACGGACAAGATTGCGGAACTGGGGCGGGACTGCAAAGTGGGAGCGTATCTGAGACCGCCAGCCGGGCTGTGGGACAAGTTTACGATTCCGGCGTCGATCGCGGCGCCGTCCACGCCGATTATCTGCTACTACCTGTGTCTTGAAGATGAAAGCTGTGAGGGGAAGAACGGCAAACTGACGCGACCGAATTCAAAGCACGATTAGTTCATTCCGAATCTACTGCCCTGCACGCCACCAGAAATCAAGCGATAATTAAGGAGATGCCGCTGGGGATCTACATCTCCGTTCCTTTCTGCAAGACCAAGTGCAGCTACTGTAACTTCGCCTCGGGCGTGTTCTCGAAGGCGGTGTTCGCTCGCTATGTCGATCGCGTCTGCGAAGACATAGAGCGCTTCGAGCAGAGTGTGGGGCAGATGGGTGGAATGATCGAGCGCGAGGCGGATTCCATTTATCTCGGTGGTGGAACTCCGACTCTGCTGGAGCCGTCGCAACTGCAAAGGCTGTTTGCGGCAGTGCGCCATCAGTTTGCAGTTTCGCACGACGCGGAGATCACCGTAGAGTGCGCACCGGGGACGCTTTCTCCCGAAGTGATCGAGACGCTGCTTGCGTGTGGCGTGAATCGTGTCAGCCTGGGCGTGCAGTCGTTTATCGACCAGGAGGCGTCGAGCGTGGCGCGTCTGCATACGCGAAAGATCACGCTGGAAGAGATCGAGCGGCTGCGATCGGCAGGAATTACGAACATCAACATTGACCTGATTGCCGGATTGCCACATCAGACCGAAGCAAGCTGGCAGGAGTCGCTGCAGCAGACGATCGATACGGGCGTGCCGCACGTGAGCGTGTACATGCTCGAGGTGGATGAAGATTCGCGGCTGGGTCGCGAAGTAATGGCCGGGGGTACGCGATACCACGCGCACTTTGTTCCTGATGACGATTTGACGGCGGATCTCTACGAGACAGCCTGCGACGAACTGAACCGCGCGGGTATTCAGCAGTACGAGATTTCGAACTTCGCGCGCGCGGGATTCGAGTCACGACACAATTTGAAGTATTGGACGCGGCAGCCTTATGCCGGATTCGGCGTAGACGCGCATTCGATGCTGGAAGCCCAGCCGGATCAGGGGCTAGATGCGGTGCGTTTCGCGACCCCCGATGCGCTGGAGCAATACACGAATGGCGCGGCGCTGATACGGACTCCAGTCTCTCACGCTGACGCTTGCGAGGAAGCATACTTCCTGGGCTTGCGGCTGACGCGAGGCATCGACCTGGAGCAACTGGTCGAGCGATATGGTCCGGATGCGGCAAGCTTCGCTCGTGATCAGATCGCGGAGTTCTGCCGCGACGGATTGCTGGAATTGGAAGAGGGCAGGCTGAGGCTGACAGACCGAGGCCGACTGGTCTCGAATGAAGTCTTTGCGGCGCTGATAACCGCGGACGAGCACAGCGTGAAATAGTCGGCGGGAATTCTCGCGGGCGAGGACGCCCGCGCCACTTGTATCTTCTACACTTCGGCCAAAGCCAGCGGCTTCTCGAACACACACTCCTTCGGATCTTTGTCCTCTCGCAGGCCTTCGTATACGGGCGCGCGCATCTTCACGCCTCCGGTTTGCCCTTCGTGCGTCCATTCGGTGAACTTGATTTCCGCAACCAGCTCCGGCTTTGTCCAGTGAACTTTGCGGTCGCTCTCAACTTTCCCGTAGAACGGATTCTTGCTGGTCTCCAGCTTCTTCAGACGCTGCCACATGTCCTCGTGAGTCTTGGCTGTGAAGCCGCTACCCGCCTGGCCGACTGGAATGAGCCGTCCTTTGTCGTCATATAGACCGAGTACGATCGACCCGAAATGTTCGCGGCTGCCACGCGGTTCGGTGTAGCCGCCGATCACGGCCTCCTGCCGGCGCGTGATCTTCATCTTTAGCCAGTCGCGGCTGCGCTTCTGTATGTAGCAACTGTTGCGTCGTTTCGCGACGATCCCTTCCAACCCGCGCTCCTGCGCAGCGTGATAGAGATTCTTGCCATCGCCAACGAAGTGATCGGAGTAGCGAATGAGCGCGTCAGTCTGCGAGCACGGCCGCAAGCGCTTCTTTGCGCTTTTCCAGATCGACGCGCATCAGGTTGTAACCGTCGGCATAGAGCAGATCGAAGGCGTAGTAGACGATAGGGATGGAATGATCGGGTGCGGTGCGACGTGTGCCGATCCCTCCGGCGCGTTGCTGCATCAGGCTGAACGAGGGACGGCCTTCGTCGTCCAATGCGGCAATTTCGCCGTCGATGACGGCGCGCTCGCCGCGAAAGTGGTCGGCAAGAGATTGCAGCTCCGGGAATTGTCCCGTCAGCTCGTTCCCATTGCGCGAGACGAGGCGTACCGAGCCATTCTCGATGTAAGCAATTGCGCGATAGCCGTCCCACTTGATTTCGAAGAGCCAGTCTTCGTTATCGAATGGCTCCTCAATGAGTGTGGCGAGCATGGGATGAATTACGCCCGGAATTTCGGCGCGCTGCGCGCCCTTTAGTGATTGGAAGTCGAAGGCCTGGGGGCGGGCGTCGCCATCCGAATCGTCTTTGGTCTTGCTGCGAGACTTTGTCTTCCGCGCTGCGGTTGCGGGCTCGCGCTTCGCGGCTTTTTTAGCCGAGGCTGTCTTCGTTGCGCTTTTCGCAGCTTTTACCGGAGCAGCCTGTTTGGCTTCATCCGACTTCGCCAGCGCATCGGCGAGCCAGGCATTCTTCCGGCTCGATCGGCTGGTGGCCTTGCGGCTGCTTGCCCACTCGGCCGAGCCCTGATCACCGGCGATCTCCGCCAAAGAACGTTGTGTGAGCACGGAGTAATCGAGCTTGTCGATGTCGAAGCCAGGCTGCACGTCGTCGTCGCGATGCTTGATCAGTAACCACTCCGTGCCTTTACTGCCCGGACGTCGCGACTTCATATGAGCGAGCACAAAGCTGCCATTGAGCTTCTCACCGTGCAAAGTAAATTTGAAGTCGCCCTTCTTCAGCATCTGGTCGGGGTCGCCGCCCACCGGCTCCCATGTGCCCACGTCCCATACCATGACAGTTCCCGCGCCATAGTTGCCTTCGGGGATAGTGCCTTCGAAGTCGAAGTAGGAAACAGGATGATCCTCCACCTGCATGGCGAGGCGCTTGTCGGCTGGATCGAGGGAAGGACCCTTGGGAACAGCCCACGATTTCAGCACGCCATCCATTTCCAGGCGGAAGTCATAGTGAAGGCGGGTTGCTCGATGCTTCTGCACTACGAAGCGATGACCTTCTTTAGCCGCAACTTCGCCGGCTGGTTCAGGGGTGCTGTCGAACTTGCGTTTGCGTTTATATTCTTCGAGAGCCACAGGAAGAAAGTTGCCAAATCCGTCGCGGCTGTTGCCAGCGCGCCGAACCGGCGGCCTCCTTTGTTAGATTGCCACCTTTGTTATATTGCCAGATGAGAAGCCCACAATGCTGACGGTAAGAATACGCTCGATGGTGCTTGTGAGTCTGCTGCTGATTTGTGTGCAAGCCGCGTTTGCACAAGCGAAGCAAGCCAAGGCACCGCCAACAACGGCATTCACCCCTGAAGTCGCCGTCAAGCTGATGGACCAGCTGTTACAAGGCTTGCAGACGCAGAATCCAACCCAGTTTCTCTCCGCCTTTGACCCCGAGTTCATGACCAACTACGGCCAGTTCGCGAATCAGATCAGCGTGTTATTCACGCAATACGAGGGCTTCGTGGGCCGCTACCATGTGCGTCAAATGGGTGACAATCCCGATAGCCCGCTGGTGCTCGTGCAGTTCGATTTGCAGGCAGATTCCACCAGCCCGGGCGCGCCCTTGCGCAAATCATCGCAGGTCCGGTTTGAGTTCGCCCGCGGCAAGAACGGCTGGAGGATTGTGAATCTCACGCCTCGCGGATTCTTCTCCTAGTGCAGCGCGAATATCCAGATCGCCCGCTGGTCGGTGTGGGTGGCGTGATCATCCACGAAGAGCGGGCGCTGATCGTGCAGCGCGGCAAGCCTCCACGGCAGGGCGAGTGGACGGTCCCTGGCGGCATGCTCGAGCTGGGCGAAACGTTGCGTGGCGGCACTGAGCGCGAAGTGCTGGAAGAGACGGGATTGGTGGTGAAGGCCGGCCAAGTGCTGGATGTCTTCGACAGCATCCATAGCGATCGCGAGGGGCGCACGCAATATCACTACGTGCTCGTAGATTTTCTGTGCACGTGGATGGGCGGCGAGTTGAAGGCGGCATCGGACGTTGCGCAAGCGCGCTGGATTACTCGCGAGGAGTTGGAATCAATGCCGCTGATTGGATTTACCGCGCAGGTGATCAAGAAAGCATTTGAGGCCCGTGGAGAGGAAACGAGACACTTCGGCCATAACGATCTCTGACTAGGGGTGCGGAGAGTTGAATTTACCGTTCTTGTCAGGGCAACTCAGATTACTCAAGCACAAGTAATAGCAGATGATCGGCGCCGCGGGTGCGGCCAACCCCAGAGCGTAGACCGGTCTGAACCCTTGAGGCCGCAGGTAGGCTCCCACTTTACAGTCCCGGCCTAGTTCCGCAATCTTGTCTGCGGGAACTGTCTGGCTTTTAGCGCAGCCATCGACGCGTACCTCTCCCTCGTAGACACGCACGCGTCCGCCGGCATTGCTCCACATCACTTCGTATTTGGTTTCCTGGGGCGGCGCCGGTGTCGGGGTAATGGTGTACTGATATACCGACAGTGCGAGGCGGGTCTTCGTGGAGACCTTGCGTCGTGCCATATCTAAGTTGCACAGCCCGTTTCAGATATATCGCGCTGGACTGCTGCGCCAAAAAGACTTCGTCTCCGCTGGGATGAAGGACGGCGGTGTCGTTCGGAGGGATTTCGATCACATCCCCAGGCAGGATTTCATGCGCCAGCGGCTTGGCGCCGTTGACTACGACTCCGGGACTTGCATACATGGGGGCAGCTTGATCTTGTGCTCGGCAGAGAGAGGTACAGCATGCGAGCAGCGAAATCAGAATCGTTGACCCTACCCGGCTCGGCACACTACCACCCGCAAGTTGGAATGCTTGCCTATATGTGGAATGTTAGTGCCTTATGAACAACGATACTAGTGCCTGAGGTTACTGAAGAGGCACTCTCAGCTCGTGGTGGCAGGCGGCACGATCGATGACTTTTCCGGACTCTCCTGCCCTTCTTTCGCTGCGCGGCTCAACGCTTGACGCTTGTGGCCAAGGACCCCTTCTGCATTTCGCTTACAGGCAATCATCTCGGCTACGATCGAGACCGCGATTTCTTCCGGCGTGACCGCTCCGATTTCCAAGCCCACGGGAGCCATTACCCGCTCGAACAATTGCGGATCCAATCCCTCTTGCTCCAACTCTTTATAGATCGTCAGCACTTTGCGCTTCGATCCGATCATCCCGATATAGCGCGCGCTGGTCTGTACTGCCCAACGCAGGATGCGCATGTCATCGCGATGCCCGCGGGTAACAATCACCAGGTAGGCGTTCTCGTTCGGCGTGATGCGCGCCAGCGCGGGTTCGAAATCTTCTGCGATTACCTCGCGTGCGTCTGGAAAACGTTCAGCATTGGCATAGCTCTCGCGATCGTCGACAACCACCACGTCGAATCCCGCGGTCCGCGCAACTTTATATACGTTGTGCGCAACGTGACCGGCACCGAACAGGTACAACAGAGGCACAGGCAGAATCGGCTCCAGATAAACCTCCAGTGTTCCCCCGCAAACCAAGCCCGTGTCATACCTTGGATTTTGGTTCAGATTGAACGTCAGCGTGCGCGGCTTCTCTTCTTCCATCACCTCGCGCGCGGCTTGCCAGACATCGGCCTCGACGCACCCGCCGCCGACCGTACCGACGATCGATCCGTCATCCCGCACCAGCATCTTCGCTGTCTTAAAAGAAGGGATCGACCCGCGCACATTGATGATGGTGGCCAAGGCTCCACGCCGTCCTTGCCGGCGCATGTTGACGATCTCTTCCCACAGGTCCATCTCCCGATTATCGAGAATGCGAAAAGGCAAGTCAAAAGGGACTGCGGGAAGGCATCCTCCGCGCGTTCGGGAAGTCTCTGGTTTATAATCGTAGTTTCGCCTATAACCTCTGGAGTTTCTAGAAGATGATCAAGTTCCTTCAAACCCCCGGGAAGACCAAGAAAATCGTTCTCGGCGGCCTCCTCGTAATCATTTGCGGTGCCATGGTAATCACGCTTGTGCCCGGCGGCATCCTCGGCGATGCCCTCGGATTCGGCAGCCTCGGCCAGAATGTAGTTGCCAAAGTCGGCGACCAGGACGTCAACACGCAGGATATCGACCTGATGGCGCGCCAGATCGCTCAGCAGCAGTTTGGACAGCGCTCCATTCCTCCGGCCCTGCTCCCGTTCCTGCGGCAGAGTGCCGCAGAGCAGTTGCTGATTAAGGGCGCGATCCTCTCTGAGGCCGATCGCCTCGGACTCCAGGCGACCGACGCCGAACTGCGCGACGAACTGGAGCACGGCGTTTATGCCCAGACGTTCTTTCCTAACGGACAGTTCATCGGCCAGGAAGCTTACGAGAGTTTGATCACCTCGCGTGCCCAGGTTTCCGTTCCGCAATTCGAGAACAGCGTGAAGGAACAGCTCACCATCAGCAATCTCCGCGCTGCCGTTGTGGCTCCGGTTACGGTGACGCCGGCCGAAGTCGCCGCTGCCTACAAACGCGAAAATACGAAGATCAAGTTTGACTACGCTGTCCTCACGCCCGATGACATCGCGAAGCAGATCAATCCGACTGAGCCTGAGCTGAGGGCCTTCTTCGAGAGCAATAAGAGCCTGTACAACAACTCCATCCCGGAGAAGCGGCAGATTCGTTACGTCGTCATTGATACCAACAAGCTGGCCGCGGACGCGCAGGTCTCGCAGCAGGATCTGCAGCGTTACTACAACCAGCATCAGGATCAGTTCCGCGTTCCCGAAGAAGTGAAGGTCTCGCACATCCTGATCAAGACTCCGCTTCCCGGACCGGATGGCAAGGTTGACCAGAAAGCCGTCGACGCTGCCAAGGCGAAAGCGGAAGACGTTTTGAAGAAGCTGCAAGGCGGCGCGAATTTCGCTGACCTCGCGAAAAAGAATTCCGACGATCCTGGTAGCGCCCCCCAGGGTGGTGAACTCGGATGGATTGGCCGCGGTCGCACCGTACCCGAATTCGAGAAAGCCGCATTCGGCCTGAAGCCGGGCCAGATGAGCGGTCTTGTGCAGAGCAGCTACGGCTTCCACATCATCAAGGTGGAAGATCGGCACGACGCTCACCTGAAGAGTCTCGACGAAGTGAAAGCCGAGATCGAACCGCAGCTCAAGCGTGAGAAAGCTGCCGGCGCTGCTCAAGCGCTTGCCGGGACCATCTACACGCAAGCTCGCACGCAGAGCCTCGACAAGGCAGCCCAGGCGCACGGACTGCAGGTCCAGACCAGCGGCATGATCTCGCGTTCCGATACGCTTCCCGGCATCGGACCGGCTCCTGAACTGATAGAAGCGATCTTCAACGCGAAGGCCAACTCTCCCGCGGAGCAGGCCCCTACACCGAACGGCTACACGGTATTTCAGGTGACGGACGTCAAACCTCCGGCGACGCCGACGTTCGAGGAAGCTCGCTCCAAGGTTGAATCTGATTTCAAATCGCAGCGCTCGGCCCAGTTGATGCAGCAGAAGGTCCAGCAGCTTGCTGACCGCGCTCGCGCAGAACACAACCTGAAGAAAGCCGCGCAGGAAGTGGGCGCAACCGTGAAGACCAGCGAACTCGTAAGTGCGAAGGATCAGGTTCCGCAGCTCGGATCTATGTCCGGCGCCGCTTCCGTTGCTTTCGATCTCAGCCCTGGACAGGTGAGCGCTCCTATCAGCACCTCGACCGGAGCAGCCGTCATCGCGCTTACGGATAAGCAGGAGCCCTCGGCCGACGAAGCCGCGAAGAACAGCGACGAGGTACGCGAAGCTTTGCTTCAGCAGAAACGCGGCGAAGCGTTCCAGATGTTTGCCACCGATCTTCGCCAGCGCCTGCAAAAAGAAGGCAAGATTCGCATCAACAAGACCGAGTGGGAACGCGTCATGAACAATAAGCCGGAGTCGGGCTCATAGCCCGGCTTCTGCTTTTCATTTCGTAGCATCAAAGATTCAAAGTCTCAGCTGAACTCACACAAGCCCATGCACCCTCGCGCCTCCGGCATACTTCTGCACCCAACATCGTTCCCGTCGCGAGGCGGCGTTGGCGATTTCGGTCCGGCTGCCTACGAGTTCCTCGACTTCCTGACCGAAGCGAAACAGACGCTGTGGCAGATCCTGCCGCTGGGTCCCGTAGGCTACGGCAATTCCCCCTACTCCAGCACGTCGGCCTTTGCGGGAAATCCGTTGATGATCAGCCTGGAGCGTCTTGCCGAGCGCGGTTGGATCGACTCTGCTCGGTTGAAGCAACTGCTGCCTGCTACGGGCAACGTCGACTTCGAAAAAGTCTGGGACACGAAGTATTCCCTCATCGAAGAGGCCGCGCGCGGATTCCTCAAGAACGCCTCGGGCGCGAAGCGCAGCCGCTTCGACGGCTTCTGCCGCGAGAACGCATGGTGGCTCGAGGACTACGCGCTCTTCGAAGTACTGCGCAAAGAGTACGGTGGGAAGTCATGGAACGAGTGGCCCAAGGAAATCGCGCGTCGCGATAACGACGCGCAACATTTCGCCCGTGAACGTCATGCAGCCGACCTCGACGTCACTCGCGCCGTTCAGTTCGCCTTCTTCGAACAGTGGAAGGCTTTGCACGCCGAGTGTGCGCGCCGTGGCATTCAGATCATGGGTGATGTCGCCATCTTCGTCAGCTTCGATAGCGCCGACGTGTGGACGCATCCCGACATCTTTCGCCTCGACGCGAATCTGAAACCTGAAGTCGTTGCCGGCGTTCCGCCTGACGCGTTCAGCGCGACTGGCCAGCGCTGGGGAAATCCGCTTTATCGCTGGGACGTGCTGAAATCGCGCGGCTACGACTGGTGGGTTCAGCGCATGGGCTGGACGCTGAAGAACTGCGACCTCGTGCGCATCGATCACTTCCGCGGCTTCGAAGCCTGTTGGGAAATTCCTGCCGATGAACCTACCGCCGTCAATGGTCATTGGGTGAAAGGTCCGGCAGATGATCTATTCAATGTGTTGCGCGAGCGCCTGGGTGGCCTGCCACTCATCGCTGAAGACCTGGGCGTGATCACGCCTGAAGTTGAGGCTCTCCGCGATCGACTCGAGATTCCCTGGCATGAAAGTGATGCAGTTCGGATTCGGCGATCCCGGCGCACACATCTATCTTCCCCACAAATTCGAACCGAACACCATCGTTTACACGGGCACGCATGACAATGACACCACTCCCGGCTGGTGGTCGCACTGCCAGCGAAGCCGAGCGTCGTGCCGCGAGTGCTTACTTTGGCGTCGAAGACGACAGCATTCAATGGGCGATGATTCGCGCCGCCGAAACCTCTGTGTCGCGTCTCTGCGTCGTTCCCCTGCAGGATGTACTTGGTCTGGGTAGCGAAGGCCGCATGAACGTGCCCAGCCGCCCGGACGGCAACTGGTCGTGGCGTTATGCTCCCGGGAGTTTGAAACATGATCTCGCGAAGAAGTTAGGCGAGCTCACCGTAGTCGCCGATCGCGTCTCACCGGACGTTAAGAACAGCAACGGGAAAGCTGCGGAAGAGTTCGCGGCATAGCACGCGAGAATCCTGCAATTGGACTTTTTCTCCCGTCAGCACGTTTTCTAGTTCTCCTGTCAGCTCGGGAATCGCAACTCCAGTTTCTCCCCAGACTTCCCCGATTGGCGGCCGCATTTCGCCGTTCATCAGTGTGTACGCAAATCGCGAGACGGCCACGATCACCGACTGGCCCTCCCACCGCCGCCGGAACGCAACTACGTGCTGCTCTCGTTCATCTCCAGTTGTCAGCGGCTCGTAGCTTCCCTGCTGAAAAAGTTCGTGATGCTCGCGACGAAAGCGGAGGATCCGCATCGTCGTCCACATTTTGACGCGGCCATCCTTCCAGTTCTCCAGCAGTTCGCCACACAATTGCGGGAGATCGCCCGCCATCTCTCTCACGCGCAGATCGCTCAGGCGCTGTTGCCGCACATCGTAATCAACCGGTCTTCGGTTATCTGGATCGACGAGGCTGAAGTCCCACAGTTCCGTTCCGCGATACGTATCCGGCACGCCCGGCGAAGTGAGCTTGAGCGCAACCTGCGCCAGCGAGTTCAGTGCTCCGAAGTACATCACCCTTGGCAGGAAGTTCTGCAGTGCGCCCCAGAACGAATGCTCCTTCGAGGATGGCGACAGAATTCTGGAGATGAAGCTTTCTACCGCCTGCTGGTACTCCGCATTCGGACTTGTCCAGCTCATATTCACTTTGGCTTCGTTCAGCGCCTTGGTCATGTACTCCTTGATTCGTCGAACGAAATCCTCGCGATCGCGACTGCTGTCTATCGCCAGTGGCCATGCGCCGATCAGCGTCTGATAGAGGAAATATTCTTCGTTGGCGTCCGGCGCGATTCGACCGTCTCCCAGCGTCTGTTTCCGCCGCCGATTCGCTCTTCTCCACCTCAGCACTTCCGAAGCCCACTCTCGCGGCATCTCCGAAAGCACGTTCAGCCGCGCCCGCACATCCTCACTACGTTTGCTGTCATGCGTCGAAGTCGCGAGCATCGACGACGGCCAATCGCGCGCACGCTCGCGGTTGCCTTCGTGGAACTCTTCCAGGCCGATACCGAACTCCGCTGGCGATCCGCCCACTTCGTTCACGGAAACGAACCGGTTGTATACGTAGCAGGTGGTGTCTTCCAATCCCTTGGCCATTACCGGCCCGGTCAGCTGCTGAAACTTCAATGTGAATCGCAGGCGCTCCCGATATTGATCGGAAGGAATCACTCCTGCGCTGGTATCCAGCAGCAGCACCGATCGTAGGAAATCAAAAATCGCCGTCGGGCTGGTTCGATTGCGTCCCTTCGCCTTGATCACCGCCTCTTGTAAGTACAGCCGATCGCGCTCACTGATCCGCCCGCGAGCGTCGATATAGGTGCGATACACCGGGAAGCACGCGATCACCTCGCGGATCGCGCCCATCAGCACGTTGCGCGTGAAATCTCGTGCGCGCCTGTCGCCGCTCGCAATCTGTTGCAACATGTCGGTGAGCACGGTTACTTCGCTGGACAGCGCCGTCTCCATAATCAGCTTTTTGCTGTTGTAGATCAGCACGCCCACATCGACCGTGCCATCGATAAATCGGTGATACAGGTTCGTAAAAGCGCGCTCATTCTGGCGTTGCACGAACAAGTTGTTCAGCGAATTGCCGAACTCGTATCCAACCGTGCCGTCAACCGGCCATTGCTGCGGCAGCTTCTCGCCTGCTTCAAGGATCTTTTCGACTACCAGGTAGAGTGGCGCTCGCGGTCCCATCCAGTTGTGATCGCCGAAGCGCTGCACGATTTCGGTTTCAATGCCGGTCTCGGCTAAGGGTCCCGTCGCTGTCGGCCCACTGCACTGGCTCGCTGCGTACAGCATTTGCAATCGCGTGAAATATTGGATCGGATTCAGCAGCCCGTCGGGATGATCGAGCCGCAATCCCGTCACCGCTTCTTGTGCCAGTAATTTGCGGATCAATCGATGCGTTGCCGCGAACACTGCCGGATTCTCCATCCGCAGGCCCACCAGGTCGTTGATATCAAAAAAACGCCGGTAATTAATCTCTTCCGACGACACCCGCCAGAACGCCAATCGATATGCCTGGCCCTCGAGAAGGCGGTGCATCGGACCAAAGCTCCGCGCTACTCCAGGAATGCCATTCATTCGCTGAGCAGCTACGTCAACGATCGCCGCGGCCGCAGGATAGGCTCCCCGCAGTTCCGCTAATCTTGTGAGCAGGCGCGGAATATCAGCCCTCCGCTGCCGCACTTGAATCGGATCCTTGGTCGTGTGTACCGGAAGCGATCGGAACTCGCCAATCAATTCAGTGAACTCGGCTGCTCCGCGATTCAGCCACTCCGCATCGGAGCTGAACTCCTGCAGACCGGGCACCTGTTCGAAGATGAGCGCGTAGGTTTGCGGATCCACCGGCAGTTTCTTGTTGTAATAACAAATTCGATAGCGGCCTTCGTTGTATTCCAGCTTGATGTGACCTTGCTCGAGTTCCTCCCCATACGTCTGCCCGAGGATCGGCAGCAGCACCTTCCCTCGCAGCTCGGGTTTTAGTGTGTCCCAATCAATATCGAAATAATTCGCATATTCCGACGCCTCTCCGTTGCGAAGCACATCCTGCCACCAGGGCGTCGTGTTGTAGCCGATCCCCATGTGATTCGGCACAATGTCGAGGATCAGCCCTATGCCGAGCGACTTCATCTCGCGCACGCATGCGTCGAACTCGTCTTCCGTGCCGATCTCCGGATTGAATGCGTTGTGATCGGTGATGTCGTACCCGTGCAGGCTGCCGGGCCGCGCCTTCAGCACTGGCGAGAAGTAACAATGTGTGATTCCGAGCTGATTCAGATAGGGCAGCAACAGACGCGCGTCTTCAAAACGAAATCCTGCGTTTAGCTGCAAACGGTAGGTGCTGATCGGGCGGTTCTGCTGTTTTTGAGACGAGATGCGATCGAGACACTCGGAAACTTCGGAGTTCTCGACCACTTCTGCCTGGTGGGCTTCCTGCATCCACAACTTAGATGCGCATTCAGCTCTGGATTGCCGCTTCGGAAGTGCATCTTGGGAACAACTGTCACTTCGAGCGAGGCTGCATTCATTGCGGCCGAGTCGAGAGGCCTTGCGTCACTAAAGTAACGCCTTCGCCTGAAAGAATGCTTCAATCTGCTCTCCCACTCGCTCCAATTCCTCCGGCGCCAATCCTCGCTGCACCGCCTCAAATAACTCCCGCTCTTCTTTCCTGATATGCGCGCTCAAACTCGCGGCAAACACCTGTATGTCCGATGTCGTCAGATCCCGAGCCTCGGCTCGCTTCACGCCACGCCGCAGCAGCCCATGCTCGATCCGCAACTCGTCAACCAGGCTTGCCATTTCTTCCAGCTGTTCCGCCGCCGGAAATAAAAACCGTTCCTCGGCTTCAAAGTGGATCGCCAGTTCACTTTCGTAAAGCCGGGTGATCTCCTGCTGAATCGTGGCGGTTTCCATCGCGGCTGGATTCGCCAGCGCCTTGTCAATGCTCACGCAAAAAGCCAGCGCGTGCTGATGCTGGTGCGACAGTGGGATTAAGTTTTTATTTCGTAGCATCCGTCCAGATTATCTCTCGCCGTGCGCTTTACTAACCGCTCTCTAACGTTGAGAATAGATTGTTTGCCTCCGAAGGTCGATCCCAACCCGTTCACCCGGACGTTCAAGGGATACCCGTCAAGGCAGCGGCTCTCATACCCTGGCACGTGAAGGAGTAACAATGGTCGTCTCTGGCGAACTGATTCGCATGATGAACTACGTTGACGAAATGGCAACCACCTTGCGGCGCATCGGCGCCAATATCCCCACCATGAGCGACGACGAAAAGAAGCGTCTCGCCGACTACATCCGCAAATCTGATCCGTCAGTCCAGGGAATCCTCCAGCGCCTGGAGGCGAAGTAGTGCCCGAGATCCGCACGGTTGCGGTGATCGGCGCCGGCACCATGGGTCGCGGTATAGCCCATGCGTCCGCTCTGGGCGGTTACCGCACCGTTCTCGAGGATATTCTCCCCTCTACCCTGCGCCGCGCTGGCGAAGAAATCCGCGCCAATCTTGACCAGGCTGTTGAACTGGGCAAGGTCACCGCTGCGGATGCCAATGCCGCGTTCGATCGTCTGGAGTATGCGACATCCGTCGATTCCGCCGCCCGCGACGCCGATCTCATCATCGAAGCCGTTCCCGAGGAGATGGAATCGAAAATCGAGATCTTCACCCAGCTCGATAAATTCAGCCGTCCGGGCACGATTCTCGCCTCCAACACCTCTTCGCTCAGCATCACCGAGATCGCTTCCGTTACGTATCGTGCGCCCAAGTGCGTTGGCATGCACTTCTTCAATCCAGTGCACAAAATGAAGCTGCTGGAAGTCGTGAAGGCCCTCGAGACTGATGCCGACACGCTCAGCACCGTGGTCGAAGTCGGCCGCCGGATGAAAAAAGAAGTGGTGGTGATCAAGGAATCACCCGGCTTCATTACCAGCCGCATCAATGCTCTGATTGGGAACGAGGCGTTTCACATGCTGCAGGAAGGTATCGCCTCCGCCGAAGACATCGACAAAGCCGTAAAGCTCGGCTTGAATCATCCCATGGGACCGTTCGAACTGGTTGACCTCGTCGGCCTCGACACTCGTCTGCACATCCTGGAATACCTGCACAAAACCTTGGGCGAAAAATATCGTCCGTCGCCGCTGCTCTCCCAATATGTGAAGGCGGGACGGTTGGGCCGCAAGGCGGGACGAGGCGTTTATGAATACGCCCAGACTTCGTCCCATCCCGCAGGAGATAATGGTCAAGGTACTGCCGTAACCGCCAACTCACTCAAAAAACAGTCGTAACAATTCCAATTCCACGGAGTCTATAAAGCTGGGGAGCTTACTTTTCGGAACCCGGCATCATTCTCGGACGTATATAGCAGTGGGGCACGTCCGGACTCTGCTTTAACAGTTAGATAACATCGAATGCAAAGATTTCTCGACATCATCCGTCAATCCCTGAGCACGCTTTGGGCGCACAAACTGCGCTCGTTCCTCACTATGTTCGGCATCGCGTGGGGAGTCGGATCACTGCTGCTTCTCGTTGGATTAGGCGAAGGCTTCCGTTCCGGCCAGCACAAGCAACTTGCCAGCATCGGTCAGGACATCATGTTCATCTTCGGCGGCAGGATACCGTCCGTCGAAGGCAGCCTGCAATCGATGCTGCCCTACAAGCTCACCTACCAGGATTACCTGGATATCAAGCACGAAGCCAATCTGGTAAAGCGCGTTTCTCCGGTTCTGAATCGCGAAGACATACGTGCGGTCAGCGAATACAACAGCGCAAACGGACAGGTGTTCGGCGTTGCCGCGATCTATGCCGATATACGCACAATTCCCATTCAGACCGGACGCTGGATTTCCGACAGTGACGAAGCTTCGCGTCAGCGCGTAGCTGTCCTTGGAGTCGAGCTCACCAAGACTCTCTACAACGGACGCCTGGCTGTGGGCACTACGATCATGCTGAACAACGTTCCGTTCCAGGTGATCGGAATCCTGGAGAAGGTTGGCCGCGAGGGAAACAACGGTACCAACATCCGCATCTTCATTCCGGTCAGCACCATGAGGGAATACTTCCCTCTCAAAGATCAGAACTCAGAGAACGCAGTTTCCTTCATCAATTATCAGCCGATCACCCCTGACCAGCACCTGGCGGCAAAAATCCAGGTACACAAACTCATCGCGCGGAATCACGGTTTCAACTATCTATCGCCGGACGCCTTCGACGAGTGGGACACCATCGAAAATGAAAAGAAGGTCGCGCTGATCTTCGACGCGATGGATTGGTTCCTGGGCGGAGTTGGCCTGGTCACGCTCGGCCTCGGCGCCATCGGCATTATCAACATCATGCTCGTCTCGGTTACCGAGCGTACCCGCGAGATCGGTCTGCGCAAAGCGCTTGGCGCGACCAACCGCAGTATCCTCACGCAATTCTTTTTTGAGGGCGCATTCCTTACCGGATTGAGCGGCACGGTGGGCATGGGAATCGTCGCCGGTCTCATGGCGCTTATGGGCACCATGCAGCCGCCTGATGGCTTCGACCCGCCGCGCATTGTTCCTGCTTCGGCGTTGCTCGCGATTCTCTGCTTGTCGTTCGCCGGAATCGTTTCCGGAATTTACCCGGCCCGTAAGGCCGCCATGTTGGAACCAGTGGAAGCACTGCGGCAGGAGTAACCGATGATCTTCAGCATCTTCGAGCAAGCTTACAGCGCCCTGAAACACAATCGCCGCCGCGCCGCGCTCACCATGCTGGGAATGGCCTGGGGCATCGCCACCGTCGTGATCCTGCTTGCTTATGGCGCGGGATTCGAGCGCGCCATCATGACTGTCTTCTCCTCGTTCGGTTCCAACATGATCGCAGTCTTTCCTAATCGAACTTCAATGCAGGCAGGCGGCAGCAAGGCCGGGGCCGAGATCCGCTTCACCTTGGAAGACCTGGATCTGATCACCAACGCGGTGCCCATGGTGAAGCGTACCTCTCCCATGGTCGACAAGCAGACGAACGTGCGTTACGACACGCGTATGTTCACGTTCCGTACGGCAGGGGTATATCCCTCGTGGATGCAGATCCGCCGCATGGATCTGGCCGAGGGGCGTACCCTTACCGAAGAGGACGAAAGCACTCATGCGCGTGTTGTGGTAGTCGGCGATGAAGTCAAAAAGAAGCTGTTTTCCGGACAGGTTGCGATCGGCAATTCCATCCGTATCGATGGCATCAGCTTCCACATTATCGGGATCCTCAAGCACAAGGTGCAGGATGGCGACGACAACGACAATCGCATGCTGATTGTGCCCTTCAGCACCATGAGCGATCTGAAGGACACGCACTACCTCAGCGGCATCTTCATTGAATATGAAGGCATGGCGTACCAGAAGGTGGGCGATGCTGTACGACAGGTTCTAGCTGCTCACCACAACTTCAAGCCTGAGGACAAACAAGCTGTCTTCGTGTGGAACCTGATGGAAGACATCAGCCAGTTCCGCATCGTCACTACCGGCATCAAGATTCTTCTCACCTTCATCGGATTCCTGACTCTGGGCATCGGCGGCGTCGGCCTGATGAACATCATGCTCGTGGCGGTCACGCAGCGGACCCGCGAGATTGGCGTGGAAAAAGCCCTGGGCGCACGCAAGCGCCACATTCTCGTGCAGTTCCTCTCGGAGGCGATGGCCATCACCTTTACCGGAGGCCTACTCGGAGTGGTGGCTGCTTACCTCATCTCCACCATCATCGGCTCTCTGCCCCTATTCAGCGCGTTTGCAGAAGATGCGAAGGATGCTGATATTCACCTTCACATCGACCCCACCATCCTGCTTCTGTCGACCATCATCCTGGCGTTTGTTGGGATCGTGAGCGGAATGCTGCCGGCAATCAAAGCCGCCCGCATGGACCCCGTGGAAGCCCTGCGTTACGAGTAGTCCTTCCGGGCCAGAGTGATCACGCTCGCGGAGTTGCTTCGATGATCATCGAGATGCGCACCTACAAGACCAAGCCCGGCAGACGCGCCGAGTTCCTTGAGATCTTCCGCACCAAATCAATCCCCGCGCACGATCAGATCGGGATGAAAATCCTGGGACCGTTTCTATCCGTCGAAGATCCCGACGTTTTCTTTTTTATGCGAGGATTTCCCGATCTTCCATCGCGTGAACCGATGAAAGCGAAGTTTTACGAAGGCAAACTCTGGAAGGAAGAACTGGAACACCTGCTGATGCCAATGCTCGAGAAGTGGGACGTCGTCCTCGTAGATGATCCCGAGAATAAAGTTCAGTGGTGACTGGCGCCTGTCATTTCGAGCGAGGGGCGCGATACCGAGGCACCCCGCGCTTCGCTAAGCCGTTTCCAGTGTCTGATCGTCCTCAGCCGGCTGAATCACCGGAGCCTGGTTCTGTCTTTCGCCCGTAAATTTTTCGGGCAGCCAAACTGTAAATGTCGTTCCGTGATAGTCCGCCTCAGTGCTGCTGTCTACCGTAACAGTACCGCCGTGCTTGTCGATGATGCCCTTGCTCACCCACAGTCCAATGCCCGTACCCTGCTCGCCTTTAGTCGTAAAGAAGGGCAGGAAGAGCTTGGAGAGGTTTTCCTCCGAGATTCCAGTTCCATTATCGGCAACCACGACGGTGACGCCGGCCGGTGTTTCGCCCCGAGGAGGAGTCTTCGAAGCCGTGATGGAAACGGCTCCGTGTTGCGCAATCGCGTCCAATGCGTTTCCGATGAAGTTCGAAAATACTTGGCGTAATTCCGCCGGGAAACCTTCCAGTGTAAGTCCTTTCTGATAGGACTTGCCGATGCTGGCTTCCTTGCTGGCGATCTTGGTCTCAAACAACGCAAGCACACTTTCCAGCACATCTTTTACAGAGACTGGAACCGGCGTCTTCGATTCGCGATATAGCGAAAGCATGCTCTTCGTCACCTGGCTCACGCGCTGCAGCTCCTGCATGGCCAGTTCGATATGCTGTCGCATCTCTCCCTGCGAGTCGCTCTGAATGAGATAAAGAACGTTCCCCACCGTATCGAGTGGGTTGTGAATCTCATGTGCGATGGTCGCCGACAGCCGTCCAGCAAGCGCCAGCTTTTCGGTAGTCCGCAGAGTCCGTTCCATCTGGTAAGTGCGGGTTATGTCACGGAAGACAAGAACAACACCAACCATCTCGCCATTGGAATCGCGGATCGGAGCTCCGCTGTCGTCGATGTTGTACTCTTTGCCATCCTTGCTGATGAGCACCGTGTGATTCGCCAGGCCCACAACTTTATTCAGGCGGCGAACCTTCGAGACCGGGTTTTCGACAATCTCGCGAGTCTCCTGGTTGATGATCTTGAAGATATCCTGGAGATCAAGGCCGCGAGCTTCCTCCTCGGTCCACCCGGTGAGTTCGCACGCGACCTCGTTCATCAGGCTGACTTTGCCCTTCTCGTCGGTCGCGATCACCGCGTCCCCTATGCTCCGTAGAGTCGTCGAGAACCACTCGCGTTGCTCCTTAACCTGCGCCGTCTTCTCGCGGCTGTCTTTTAGAACCTCTTCGTAGCTGCCCGACAATCCCAGCAGCTGGCGGCGAGTAAACAGGACGAGCGTTGTACCAAGCAGAATCGTTAGTCCGATGAGGCTGCCGAAGAAGAGCTTGTCGAGATCCGATGATTTGCGAACTCGCTCATCGCGCAGCTCGTATTCCGCCTGCGTCAATTCGTCCATCTGACGCCGGATGTCGTCCATCATCTGCTTGCCCTGCAGGTTCGCCTCGTAAGTGTTTGCAGTCAGCACGGCGTCAGGGCTGAGCATGGCCTTCGAATAAGCCAGCCACTTGTCGTAGGAATCCCGAAGTTGCTGGACTCTTTGTAACTGCTCGGGATTATCGGCCACCAGTTGTGGCAACTTTGCGAACTGTTCTTCCACACGCGGGATCGCTTCGTTGTAGGGTGCGAGAAAGTCGTCTCGGTGAGTCAGCAGATATCCGCGCAAGCCGGTCTCTTCATCCACTATCGATCGAAACGTAAGGCGCGCCTCTGCGACAACCCTGTCCGTGTGATCGACCCATCCGAGTGCGGTTCGTAGTTGCTCGACTTCAAACCCTACGATCGCCGCCATCGCCAGGATAACCAGCGCTGGAATGAGCAGAGAAATCCGTAGAATTCGACCGAATTTTTTTGGCTCCATGATCAGTGCCCACCGTGATCGAGAGAGATGAGTTGCCCAATCGAATCCAGCAGCGCTTCCGGATGAATTCCCTTGGTGATCGAAGCATCCACGTGTTCAAGCGCTTCTTCCGGCAACGTAACGTACGCCGAAAGCATTACGATTCGCGCTTTCGGGCGTATGGTACGCATCGCCCGCGCGACTTCGGCGCCGTTCATCGCGGGCATATAGTAGTCGAGCAATACCAGGTCGAAGGGCCGTATCTTGAACATATCAATCGCGGAAGGGCCGTTGGAGGCGGTCTCCACTGCGTAGCCCTTGCGCTCCAACAGCAATTTGCGCACGGTCAAGCCGACAGGCTCATCGTCTACGCACAAGATCCTCGGTTGTAATTGTGGATTGTTTGTTGCCAATTCCCGGACTCCAGAAGAGCTGCTTTCCACTATTGTAACCAAAGCAGCACAGCTTCGCGCACTCGGTGGAAATCTAGCACCTGCAAGGGGTTAATCGATGCCACCGTTTAGTCGGTGTCACTTATCAGGTACAATCTAGTTTCCGGCCGACGCTCCGAAGTTTCTGGCACAAGGGCAAGAACGCTGACTTCTTTTACCTCCAATTTAGGCTTTGCGCTGTTTCTCGAGCAGCGCGGTTTCGGCCATTACCTGCGCACCCACGTCCTGGACACCACATTCAAAGGTTTGTACAAGGCCAACGCCTTCGATATGGCCTTGCTGATTCCGTACTTCATTGTGCTGATCCTGCTGGCATTCTATGGGCTGCACCGGTATCAGCTCGTCTGGATGTACTACCGCAACAAGAAGAACAAGCGCACCGAGCCCAAAGAAAAATTCGCGGAACTGCCCACCGTCACCATTCAGCTGCCAATCTTCAACGAGCAGTTCGTTATTGATCGCCTTGTGGACGCGATCTGCCGCCTGGATTATCCCCGGGAAAAACTCGAAATTCAGGTGCTCGACGATTCGACGGACGAGACCACCGAAGTCGCCAGCGGCGTTGTAGAGCGCTACGCGGCAATGGGACATCCGGTGACGTTCATCCATCGCACGAATCGCGCCGGATACAAAGCCGGAGCTCTGCACAACGGCATGCAGTTCTCCAAGGGCGAGTTTATCGCCATCTTCGACGCTGACTTCGTTCCCCCGGAAGATTGGCTGATGAAGGTGATCCACCACTTCACCGAGCCGCAGATCGGAATGGTGCAGACGCGCTGGACCCACCTGAATCGCGGCTATTCGTTTCTGTCGGAAGTCGAAGGAATTCTGCTCGACGGCCATTTCGTGCTCGAGCATGGCGGACGATCGCGCACGGGCGTCTTTTTCAATTTCAACGGCACCGCCGGCATGTGGCGTCGCAGAGCGATTGAAGAAGCCGGAGGCTGGCAGCACGACACTCTCACCGAAGACACCGATCTCTCCTATCGCGCGCAATTGAAGGGCTGGAAGTTCGCCTACTTGCAAGACGTGGAGTGCCCCGCGGAATTGCCCATTGAGATGACGGCGTTCAAAACCCAGCAGGCACGCTGGGCCAAGGGACTGATTCAGTGCGCGATCAAGGACCTGCCATTCGTACTGAAGAGCGACGCACCGCGCCGTGTCAAAATCGAAGCCTGGTATCACCTGACCGCGAACATCAGCTACCCGTTGATGATTGTGCTCTCAACCCTGCTGCTGCCGGCAATGATCATCCGCTTTTACCAGGGCTGGTTCCAGATGCTCTACATCGATGTTCCGCTTTTCCTGGCGTCGACATTTTCGGTCTCGAGCTTCTACCTCGTATCGCAGAAGGAACTCCATCCGCGCACCTGGTACCGAACCTTCATGTACCTTCCCTTCCTGATGGCATTGGGAATCGGGCTCACCATGACCAACACCAAGGCGGTACTGGAAGCCCTGGTCGGCAAACAGACGGCATTTGCGCGGACTCCGAAATATCGGGTGCAATCGAAATCAGACAAGGTGATTGCCAGCAAATACCGTCGTCGACTCGGCTGGATTCCTTATCTCGAGTTAGCCGTCGGTAGCTATTTCGCGCTGACCGTGTGGTACGCGGTGGCCAATGAAAACTTCATCACCGTGCCTTTCCTCGGATTATTCGTTCTCGGCTACTGGTACACAGGATTGATGTCCCTATTGCAGGGACGTTTCGAGCGCTTCTTCGGGCGCGACGCGCGCGAACCGCAGACTGCTAAGCCTTATCCAGTGGGAATATAGCCACAAACCTCTCGCGTGTGGCTCGCGCACTTGTGAATCGAGTCCCAACAGGCCTACAATTCGCTCTTTTGGGCCCTTGGTTTCCTGCCCGCATTTTCTTCTAGAGGTGCTCCATGATTAATCTTCGACGGTTTGCCTGCGCGATTATTTCCCTGATAGCTGTACTCGGATTGAGTGCCTGCTCCAAGCACGATAGCGACGAGCATTATTACCTGATCACTGCGAACACGCAGATCCCCTACTGGCAATCAGCCGCTGCGGGATTCTACAAAGCCGCTGAGCAGATGAAGGTGCACGCCGAGGTTGTCGGACCCGACAGCTACGATCCACAAGCAGAGAAGGTTGAGTTCGACAAAGCAGTGCAGAAAAAGCCTTCCGGCATCCTGGTGTCAGCAGGCGATGCTGAACTTCTGCGTCCGTCGATCGACGCAGCGGTGGCTGCCGGAATTCCCGTGATCACCATCGATTCCGACTCGCCGGTAAGCAAGCGCCTCTTCTTCGTCGGCACTAACAATTACGACGCTGGCGTGCGCGGCGGCGAACTGGCGGCGAAACAACTTCATGGCAAAGGTAATGTGGTGATCTTCACCATGCCGAGCCAGGCAAACCTGAACGCAAGACTGCGCGGCTATCAAAAAGTGTTCGAGAGCTATCCACAGATCAAGATCGACCGAATCGTCGACATGAAAGGCGACCCGCGCGCAGTGTTCGATGAGACCCAGCGAATCCTCGACAAGAAAGAGGCTATCGATGGCTTCATTTGCCTCGAAGCCCAGGGTGGCAAGGAAGTGGCCGCTGTCCTGAATAACAATCACGTGACCGGTAAGCTCGTGGTCGCCATGGATACCGATGACGACACGCTCGACTGGGTTCGCAAGGGAGTGATCGAAGCGACCATCGCACAGAAGCCCTTCACCATGGGTTACTTCGGAATGCAGATGCTCGACGATTTTCATCACAACCGCATGAACGTGACCGATGCGAACGCCGCGGAAAATCCGAATGCAGCTCTGCCCACCTTCGTCGACACCGGCTCGACGCTCATTAACAAAAGCAACGTGGACGGCGTCATCGAGGCACAACAGAACTCGAAACAGAAAAAAGGCTAACTTTCGGAATTGAACTGCGGGTGCCCCATCTCTGCCTTCTGTTGGCAGAGGTGGGAGTAAAGAGAACTGCGGGTGTCCCATCTCTGCCTTCCTTTGGCAGAGGTGGGATTCGCAAACCCTCGTGCAGGTATAATCTCCGGTTCCACTTCGTTGTCCGAGGATTTCTCTTGCGCAGAGCACTGACGTTCCTCTTCCTGCTGGTCTCAATTTCTGCCGTCGCCATCGAGCGGCAACCGAGTTCTGATTACCACGCCCGCCGCGAGGCGTTAGCCAAGAAAGCGAATGCAGCGGTACTGGTCTTTGCCGGAACCGAAGCCGCCGGGCAGAACGATCTCTACGGCTTTCGCCAGGACAACAATTTTTTCTACCTGACCGGTTGGACTGAGCCGGGTGCTGCGATCCTCGTTGCGCCGGCGCGTCCCGCCGCCGAGGGACGGGAAGCACTCCCCTACACCGAAATCCTGTTCCTTCCTGCGCACAATTACACCCAGGAACGTTGGACCGGACCCAAGCTTGGCGCTGAAAATCCGCAGGCTCCCCAACTGACTGGCGTGGACCACGTCGAGGTGCTGGATCGCCTTCGCGATGAACTGGTGCGCATTCTTCCCGCGCCCGCTGCCACCATCTACGTGAATTCCGGTGACCTATCAGCTTCATCGATGGCCTGGCTTACCCGCACCAATGCCTTTCCGAACTACATCTCGACTCAGGATGCCGATCCGCTGATTGCGGAATTACGCGTACGCAAAGATGCCGGTGAAATCGAACTGATTCGCAAAGCCACGCAGGCCAGCATGGCAGCGCATGTCGCAGCCATGAAAGCAATGAAACCTGGCACGGGCGAGCGCCAGATCGCAGCTCTCATGCAATACGAATTCAGTAAGCGCGGTTGCGAGCGTCCGGCCTATGCGCCCATCGTGGGCGCGGGCTACAACTCCACCGTGCTGCACTATTCCGATAACGATGGCCCGATTCGCGACGGCGATGTTGTCGTGATGGACGTTGCAGGCGAATACTCGATGTATGCCTCCGACATCACCCGCACCCTGCCCGCAAATGGCAAGTTCACTCCGCGCCAGCGCGAGATCTACGAGATCGTTCTAGGCGCGCAGCAGGCAGCCATTGATGCATTCCAATCCGGCAGGTCGAGTCTGTCGCGCAGCGCACCGAACTCCCTATACAAAGTCGCCTACGACTACATCAACTCCCACGGTAAGGATTTGAAGGGGCAGCCGCTCGGCCAGTACTTCATTCACGGCCTGGGGCATTTTGTTGGCTTGGAAGTCCATGACGCAGGCAACAACGCACAGCCTCTTGGACCAGGAATGGTGTTCACCATCGAACCCGGCATCTACATTCCTGAGGAAAAGATCGGCGTCCGCATCGAAGACATCTTTTACGTCGACAACAGCGGCAAGCTGATTCGCTTTACCGAGGGTTTACCGCGCACCGTGGAAGAAGTGGAAACAGCGATGCAGGCGCACTGATCTGCCGCAAGTGGGGATTCGCTTGCGATTCTGATATTCTAACGAGCTGTGTTCATTCAGGTGCTTTACGCAATTCTGGTCCTCAGCACCTTGTCTGTGGTGTGGGCTGCCGTGGCGGCATTCTTGCGCGTTCGTCGCCATATGACGGGCAAAGAACCGCATCCGGCCGCGGTGGTCGAGACCAGTGCGCCACCGAGCACAAACGATTCTGCAAACTCCTGAGGAGTAGACGATGGCAAAACAATTGGTGCAGGCTGTTGAAACTCAGCCGTGGAGCTCGAGTCTTACGAAGAACGCGGCCTTGGTCGTCGGCGCGACCCTGCTCATGGGAATTCTCGGTCGTTTCGCCATGCCGCTGCCGTTCACGCCGGTCCCGCTCACCCTCGCAAACTTCGGCGTTCTGCTTGTGGGACTCACTCTCGGCAGCCGTCGCGGATTCGCCGCACTTACCCTCTATCTCGCCGCCGGCGCGATGGGTGCGCCGGTATTCGCCCCCAGCGCGCTCTCGGGTATTGCGCAATTACTCGGACCAACCGGCGGCTACCTGATCTCGTATCCCTTCGTCGCGTTTCTTGCAGGCTGGATCGCCGAGGGCGGACCGAAGACTTTCACGCGCTACGCTGTGGCTTCCGTCGCGGGCGAAATCTTGCTCTTTGTGAGCGGTGTCTCCTGGATCATGGTCCTATTGCATGCTCCCCTGGCCCGGGCTGCAAATTTCGGACTATACCCATTCATCTTTGCTGAAGTAATCAAGGTTTTGGCGGCCGCGGAACTCGGCCGTCGCGCCAAGAGTTCGCCACGATTTGCGAATTTGTTAGCTTAATTTGCACCACCACTTTGTCTGAGGTTGTTCCCGCCTCGTAGAACGGAACGTTATGGTCAGCAGTGCTACCGCTGGATTACAGGAAATTAACGTCGCGCATAGTCCCGACTCCGACGACGCATTCATGTTTTATGGGCTCGCGACCAATAAGGTTCGTGTCCCCGGTTTGAAATTCACCCACACGCTTTGCGATATAGAAACGCTGAACCGCAAGGCCATGGAAGGCGTCTACCACCTCACCGCCATTTCTTTCCACGCGTACCCCTACGTGCAGGACAAGTACGGACTGCTCGGCAGCGGCGGCAGCGTAGGCGAAGGCTATGGGCCCATGATCATCTCGCCCAAGCCGCTTTCCATCCTCGACGTGAAGAACACGCGCATCGCCATACCCGGCACCATGACCACGGCCTACCTGGCGCTGAAGCTGTTCGCGCCTGACGTGGAAACCGAAGTCGTGCCCTTCGATCAGATCATCCCGCAAGTTCTGGCCGGCAAATACGAAGCTGGCCTGATCATTCACGAAGGCCAGCTGACCTACGCCAAATCCGGCTTGCAGCGCATTGTCGATCTTGGCAAATGGTGGCGCGACATGACGGGCCTGCCGCTTCCGCTCGGCGGCAATGCCATCCGTCGCGACCTCACGCCTCAAACAATCGCGGACGTCGCAACGGCTCTGAAGACCAGCATCCAGTACGCGCTCGATCATCGCGAAGAGGCGCTGGAATACGCCATGCAATTTGCGCGCGATCTGGATCAGCAGTCCGCCGACAAATTCGTTGGCATGTACGTGAACGAGCGCACCATCGAGTACGGACCTGACGGTCGTGAAGCGATTCGTCGGCTGCTCGATATGGGCCACAAGGCAGGCGTGATCCCGCGCGAATCGAAGGTGGATTTTCTGGGATAGCTCGGCAAGGGCCGCTAGACTCCCGAATACACCAGCCCAGTAAACAACGCCGGAGTCATTCCGCCGTTGCCCCATTTTGCATCATAAGCGGCGGTTGGCTTGGCAGCGATCGCCTCCTCCAGCGACTTGCCTTGCTTCTTTAATGCTGCAACGTTTTCGCGAATCGCGACGAGCATATCCCGGTAAACGACTAACTGCGATTTGTCAGTCACCGGGCCATGGCCGGGAATGATGATGGTTTTCTGCGTGGCTTTCGCGACGTTCATCTCCGTCGCGCGAATCATTCCATCGATGTTGCCGCCTGTCGAATAGTCGATGAAGGGATAGTAGCCATTCCAGAACGTATCGCCGGCGTGCAGAATATCTGCGTCCGTAAAGTGAACGGATATGTCGCCATCGGTGTGCGCCGGCTGGTAGTACTTCAGCACAATCGTCTCGCCATTCAGGTGCAGCGTGCGCGCGTCAGAAAAGACCTCCGTCGGAATAGCACCCGCAGGTGCAGGCGGGAAGGTATAGTCCCATCCCTTGACTTCGGTCGTCGTGGAAAGATGCTTCCGCGTGTTTTTGTGGGCCAGAATGGTAGCGCCTTCGGCATGCAGCCATTCGTTGCCGTCGGTATGGTCGAAGTGCCAATGCGTGTTGACGAGATGCCGGATCGGATCTGAGCTGATCCCGGCCAGTGCATCCTGCGATTTTTGGTCGGGCAACCGCGTAGCCAGCATCGACAAGAAGCTTTCCATCGCGCCCCGATAGGACGGCAATATTACCCCCCGATCCCGTCAGAACGCTTACATTTCCTCGCAGAGACTGGACCTTGATCGTCGCCGTCGCGGCTCTCTCGCGCGCCTTCTGTACCAGGCCCGAAGCAGAAACTGAATCTGATATCGCAAACAGCTCTCGCGAAGAAAGCACCGCGCCGGCAACCGCAAGACTGGTGGACACCAGGAAACCGCGTCGGTCCATACGAAAAGCCGCTTTAGCGTTCATCGAAACCTACTCCACCTTATCCTTGAAACTGAACTTCGGATCCAGATCCACCGGAATGTCCCGCGTCTTCGCCAGATCCTGACTCAACTGGGCTCGGCATGTCGCCATACTTCTTGAACCACGCTTCGCCGCGAGCACCATCCCCGGTCGCTTCAATCTCCAGCAACTCTTTTGCGAGAGCGGCCACCGCCGTCGGCATCTTGTCGAAGTCGAGCGCATATTTCCCCGACGCATCCCGACGCACCGCACCCTGCTCCACGAAGAAGTTGAACTCCATCATCTCGCCGCGTCCGTGACCTTCACCCACTCCGAAGCGAACGGCGCGAAACAGATCGGCGATATGAGCGGCATACGCCTCCTCGAGTCGCTCCTTCGGAAGCTTGCCGTTATCCACCATCCACTTCACGCAGAAGAGCCCAACAATGTCGGCCTTCGACTCTTCCAGCCCGCTGTAGAGCGGACCAATCGACTCGCGCGTGTCCACCTGCTTACCATCTTGACGCGAAAACGCCGGACCCAATCCATGCGAAATCTCATGCGCCAGCGTGCCCAGGAAATACCCTTCTGCCGTAGCCTTCGGTGCTTGACTCGGAATCATCAGGCGCTTCGCCAACGGCAGCACGATATAGGTGACGCGCGCGTCCATGAAGTTCTTGAAGAAAATCTTCTTCGATCCCTTCGCCTCGTGAACCCGCGGATCGTTCGGCAGATTGTCGGCAACTGCCTGGTAACCGTGCCGCAAGTCTCCCGCACGATACGGCGAGTCGACGACCTCCATCGGAGTCTGCAAGCCCTTTTTCGAAGGCCTGTCTTCCGGCGCAAGCGGCAGCGCCTCCTGCAAGTCCGCCACGTACTGCTGGAAGATATCCAGCTTCTTGCTCTCCGCTTCGTTCCGGACCAGCACCGCGGGTCCATACGACGCCTTCACGCCCAACAGGCCGTCCATGTAGGTCTCATAGGGCGCGAAGATCACGTCAATCTTCGGATCTTTCAAATCGAGCCATGCCAGGTCGCTGGGATAGTAATCGTCCGAGAGCAACGCGTCTGCGCGCATGCGCAAGAACTTGGCGAAATCTTTGTCATTGCTGAGCGCGGCAGCTTCACGCAATGCCTTCGCTGCAGGCTCCAAGAACGAGCGGTACGCGACCGAATACTTGATCGCATGCAACTGCTCGCCGTTCTGGCGAACGACCGTGTACGGACTGAAAATATCGTTCTTCTGCTCCGGATGATCCTTCACGTATTGCTCGATCTGTTCGCGCGTCAGGCCCTGCGAATAAAAGCCACGACCCGGAGGCATGGGCTCGTGCCCGACAAACGGTTTGAAATTGTCGAGAAGGTCGAAGCGTCCGCCGTTGATAAAGAGAAATCGCCGCAACTTGAGGTCGCGCGGCGTCTGGCTCCCGGCCAGTTCCTGGTAAAGCGTCAGTCCTTCAGGATCGCTCTGCCGCCAGTAAATGTCTTCGAGATACCGGCACGCCTCCACCAGCTTTTCAACTTCCTGGCGCTCGCGCGCCGTCAGACCCTCGGAATGGAACGGCATCTCGACCGGCTTCCACTTCGCCAGCCGCTCGGCGAGATCCGGAACGACATACATGTCGTCTTTCGATGCCTTCCCGGTGTGATACACGCCGGTCTTGGTGTGGTGTGCCTGGGTTTGCGAAGAGGAACTCGAGGTGGACATGAGCAGTAGGGCCAGCAAGCCGCCGGCCAGAAATTTCGCGGTCATCACTGGTGATTCTATCAAGACCGCATTTTCAACAGCGGCGGGCGCTACCGACTGTCCGCCGTCACACTCGCCGAGGGATTCAACTGGACGGTCTTATGATCCGCATCCTCCAGCCGCACCCTTGTGCCCTCCTGTGCGAACTTCGTCATCGTGTCTACGTCGAAGCGATCGTCCATATCGAGGTCTTGGGCGGCAACAACGGAGTAGTCGCCAGCAGCAAGGCCACGCAGTTCGAAGTGTCCGCGGTCGTCGGTTCGGCCGCCGTCATACAGATCCCAACGTTTGCGCCGGCTTTCGTCGGGAATCGCCATCACTCCGACATTCGAGACGGGCTGATTGTTGCTGTCCACCACGGTTCCCTCGACCGAAGCACCGCGAGCGCTGACCAATATGTCCAGGGAGCCACTAGTTCCAGGACCGATGCGAAGACCCGCATCAGTCACGTCTCTTCCCGCAAAGTGCACCGATTTCGTGTACCAGTCGCGGAAGGCTGTTCCGCTGGCCGTCAGGCCGACCATATAGTTGCCGGGTGCGACCTCGGGAATTTCGAAGGTGCCATCCGGCTTCAGGCGTGCCTGCGCGCTCGTGCCCGTAAGAGAGGGGCCAGCGAGAGCACCCGCCTCCGACGCTTGGAGATCCACCACCAGCAGAGATAAGTTCGTGTTCGGAGGCATGCCACCTTCAACACGAAGCGTGCCCTTGATGCTCGCCATACTCCCAAGCACTAGGGTGAGCCCATCAACATCGGCTGCGCCAACCTCCACGTCCTCTCGTGCTACCTTCCTTTGCGAGTTAGGCTGCTCAAGGGTGACGACCAGTACATAAGAGCCCGGAGTCACGCCGCGAACATCGAAGTTTCCATTTACCACCGCAGCCATACGCGGGCCCTGCACGATCGCCAAGTCACGAGGTACAAGCAGCGCCATGGGAGGAGGTACGCCTGGCGTGTCGACGGTCCCGGTAACCGAACCACGCACGTGATAGGTTTTCTGCCTCGTAACACTGATGTCGACAGACATCTCGTCCGCCGAGTGAATGCTCACGACCGAAGCCTCTTTCAACGAAGGCACACCGGGGTAATACATTGGGACGTAGCTGAGTTCCTCGATCGACGGATCTCCGCTCGCACCGAGAGGCATGGACATGCCACCCGCTCCCTGACAGTTAGCGATCACGTAGTAATCACCTGGCACCAGATCGAAAATGCGATACTCGCCGCGATCATCGGTCTGGCCGCCCGACATTCCCCGCGGTTGATTTCGTCTGGCGTTCACTTGCAGCGCTTGAACCGCGCAACGCACCATCGGATCGCCATCTGAATTCACCACCCTGCCGTGGATGATGCCCATTTGCTTCAGCGCAAAAGTTAAATCGGAGAGATGCTGACCGGCCTTCGCGGAAATCGCTGGACCCGAAGAAGGCTGATTCGTGGATCCGTAGATCTTGGGTATATAGCCGCGTGCCTGTATGAAAACTCGGTAGTTTCCCGGCGGCAGTCCGCTGATACTGAAATGACCTTCCGCATCTGAAGTCGTCTGTTGCCGGGAACTCCCACCTGATATCTGGGTGAAAACGATCTGTGCGCCACGAATCGATTGCGAAGTCTTCGCATCCGTCACTGTGCCCGCAACGGTTACCGTCGACTCTTGCGCAACTTGTGCAAATGCTCCGCCGCAAAACACCACGAGGACTGCTAGCCAGCTCATCAGCCGCATATTTCGCTCCACGCTCACGCGTCAGCACCCGGCTGCGTTTTTCGCGCACGATATGATGGTTTGCAGAGAATGGTTACGCAACGCCAGAATGGCTCCCAGACCCTGCTCATCGATGCCGACGATACGCTCTGGGAGAATAACATCTACTTTGAACGCGCCATCGCGCAGTTCATTTCATTCCTGAATCACGAAACGTACACCCGCGAGCAGGTCCGCGAAGTTCTTAACGATGTGGAGCGTGGGGCCATCGTCACGCACGGTTACGGTCTGCACAGCTTTGCGCACGCGCTCGCCCGCACCTTCGAAAAACTGTCGGTCGAACCCGTCACGCCGGAACTTCACCAGCAAGTTCTCGGCTTCGCCCACCAGATCGCCGGCCATCCCGTTGAAATCATCGACAGGGTTCCCGAAACGCTACAGTATCTCGCCGACCGGCATCACCTCATCCTGATGACCAAGGGCAACATTCCAGAGCAGACCGGCAAGATCGAACGGTCGGGATTGAAAGACTATTTCTCTGCCGTTGAGATCGTTAGCGAGAAAGATGTGCCCACGTACAAGTCGATCGCCGAGAAATACGCCCTCGCGCTCGACCGCAGCTGGATGATCGGCAACTCGCCGAAGTCGGACATCAATCCCGCCCTGGGTGCGGGTTTCAATGCTGTGTTCGTTCCGCACGACAACACCTGGGTGTTGGAACATGAAGAAGTTGCAGCCGCTGAGAACAGCCGTCTGCTGGTGCTCGAAAACTTCGCAGAGCTGCGCGCACATTTTTAGCCGCGCTTCCACTTCTGTGCTGCACAACTTCTGCCTCTTCTTTCACTTCCGCGTAACCACTGCATTGGTTACTTCAACAATTATCCGCACCAAGTTCATAACCAGCTACATTGCATCGGAAAAGGTGCGCTCGTGATAGTCTCAGCTTGCTCTGACGTGTTGTGCTCCCCGTGGTAGGTGAGCTCACGAAATAACAATTTTCGGCGATTGCTGCTGACCTTCGACGCGTTGGCGGACCTCGGTTCGTTGATGACAGCCGATCGCGAGTTCCCCGAGACGGCGAACTCCATCCTTTCCTCACTCATGGAATCGGTGGACGCCCGAGAGGGAGCCCTTTTCATTTTTCGCGACAAGCCCGCCATGCTTGGTTCCATCACCGCGGCGGGATTCCTTCACTTCCCCGAACGCGCGGTCATTCCTCTCCTACCGAAACATGTGCATGCATTGACCAACCTTCGCGCCCCGCTGTCCATGGGTTCCAAGAGCTACGACGGCTATCTCAGCGCGAACGGCAACATTGCTCCGGAACTTTTTCGCTGCATCGTTCCACTGCGCGTCGCCAACAAACTCGTCGGAGTCTTAGCGTTGGGCCGTCGCGAAGGCGATGCCGCCTATAGCGAAGACGAACTCGAAGCACTCGGCATGCTCTGCCACTACGTGGCGCTCGCCGTTCACAATTTCACTCTGACGGAAACACTTGCCAGCCGCGTGTCCGATCACCTGCGACTGCTCGCCTCCGTACAAAGTTTCTACGACAACGCGCTCGAAACCTTCGCCAATGCCATCGACATCAAGCACGTAAACATTCGTGGACATTCGCTCCGCGTGGGACGCTATGCAGCGGGCATCGGTGAAAGTCTTGGCCTCGATCTCGGCGATGTCGCCGCACTGCGTGCGACCGGATATCTGCACGACATCGGTAAGGTCGCCATCGACAAGCGCCTCTTCGGTAAACCGGCTGCGCTCAACGAGCAAGAGTTCCAAGAAATGGCAGACCACACCGTGATCGGCCACAAGATTGTTTCCGGCGTGCAGTTTCCCTGGCCGAAAGTTTCCGAGGTTGTCCGATCGCATCATGAACGCGGTGATGGCAGCGGCTATCCCGACCATCTGCACATGGACGAAGTCGCGCAGCAGGTGCGCGTGATCGGCCTCTCCGATACTTTTGACGCCATGACCAGCGAGCGCCCTTATCGCCATTCGCTCTCTGTCGGCGAAGCGCTGAGCGAGATCATTCGCAATACTCCGACGAAATATGATCCTCAGGCCGTGCAGGCCCTTTGATTCAGGTCCGCCGCGACGCAGTCGGCAGCAACAAAAGCAAGTTCCTCGACGAGCATATTGTCTGCAATATTGCCCCCACGGACGTCGATGTGCTGGCCTCCATGCTCAATCACAAGTTGAGCAGCGGCCGCATATATTCTGCTTAGTCAGCGGGATACGGCACCACTTCCCCTGTTTCGCCGAAAATCGGCCGTAAACCTTCGTAACGCAACAATCCTGCTCTCGCTGGGTTGATAATTGCGAATTCACACTTGGGGTGGGATTCGAATGAGACTGCCAACTCGAAGGCGGACGGCTTCTGCACTGATCGCGCTATTGGCATTCGGCGCGTCGTTAACCTACGCAGGCAATAAGAAGAAGCAGAAGCAGGCAGCCGCCGCGCAGATGCAGATGCATTGGACGACCGCAAGCGCGTCATCCACGCCTTGAACCGTCTCACCTTCGGCCCACGCCCCGGCGACGTCGATCGCGTCATGTCCATCGGCCTCGATAAATGGATCGACCAGCAGCTTCATCCCGACAAGATTGACGATTCCGCCCTTGAAGCTCGTCTCACCGGATTTCGCACGCTCGGCATGAACGCGAAGACGCTGGAAGAAAAATATCCGTCGCAGCAAATGATCAAAGCCGTAATGAACGGCAAAGCTTCCATGCCGTTCAACTCGACGGAGCGGGCGATCTACCAGGCGCAAATGGAGCGTCTGGAAGAAAAGCAGGCCAAACAACAGCAAGCGAAAGTTGAGCAGGCCAGTGATACAGTCCCCGCCGCGAACCAGGCCCAGGCTGCACAGGTCGATCAGTCTCAGCAGCCTCAAGCGCAGCCCGATGACTCGCGCAAAGAAGCGCACATGTACGCGGAGCTGCAATACAACCAGCTGATGAACGAACCGCCTGACCAGCGTATGCAGGCGATCCTCAAAATGCATCCGCAGGATCGCCAAGATCTGGTGCGAGCGCTGAGACCCGAGGAAAAAGAACAGCTGATGCAGTCGCTGACTCCGGAGCAGCGCGAGACGTTGCTGGCTCTGCAAAATCCCGAGCGCGTGGTCGTCACAGAATTACAGCAGGCCAAGATTCTTCGCGCCGCCTATAGCGAGCGTCAGTTGGAAGAAGTGATGACCGATTTCTGGATGAATCACTTCAACATTTTCATCAATAAGGGCGCGGATCGCTATCTCACCACCGAGTATGAGCGCGAAACCATTCGCCCGCACGCTCTCGGCAAGTTCAAGGACCTGCTGGTCGCGACCGCGAAGAGCCCTGCCATGATGTTCTATCTCGATAACTGGGACAGCGTCGGACCGCACTCCGAGTTCGCTATCTATGGAAAGCGCCGCCAGCCGCAGATGCGACCGATGCGTCCTTATTATGCTGGTGGCCCGTTTGGCATGCCTCGAATGCCGGGACCCAACATCCCGCGCAATCCGAATGCGCAGAATGCAAAACAGAAAGTTCCCAAGGGTCTGAATGAGAATTACGCGCGTGAGCTGATGGAACTGCATACCCTTGGCGTCGACGGCGGCTACACGCAAAGCGACGTCACCGAAGTGGCCCGTGTTTTCACTGGATGGACGGTCAAAGAACCAAATCGCGAAGGGGAGTTCGAGTACGACGATTCGAAACATGAACCCGGCAAGAAGATCGTTCTCGGCCACGTGATCAAGCCGAGCGGCGAAAAAGAGGGCATGGAGGTGCTCGAAATCCTCGCGCACAATCCAGCAACCGCGCGCTTCATCTGCACCAAGCTGGCCACGCGTTTCGTTTCCGACAGTCCACCGCCGGACCTCGTCGATCGCATGGCCGAGACCTTCCAGAAATCCGACGGCGATATTCGCGAAGTGCTAAAGACCATGCTGAAGTCGCCGGAGTTCTGGTCACCCGATCTGTATCGCGCAAAAGTAAAAACGCCGCTGGAGTTTGTGGCCTCCGCGATTCGCGCCAGTGGCGCTGAAGTGCAGGACGCGATGCCGCTGGTGCAAACGCTGAATCGCATGGGCATGCCACTCTACGAGCAGCAGCCGCCCACCGGATATCCGATGAAGGCCGATGCATGGGTGAATTCGTCGGCGCTGCTGAATCGCATGAATTTTTCGCTGCAGCTCGGAACCGGGCGCTTGCGCGGTGTTGACTTCAACGCGCAGAACCTGCTTGGTCTGGGAGCGGCTCCGGAAACCAATGCGGATCAGGTTTTGGCGGCACTCGAAAATTCCCTGATCCAGGGCGACATCTCGTCGCAGACGCACGACACGATTGTGAAGCAGATGAGCGATCCGCAAGTTACCGGAAGTGTGCTCGACGACAAACCGCGCGCACCAAACACCGGTGTCATTGCGGGATTGATTATGGGATCACCCGAGTTTCAGAAGCGATAGTGGTTAGTGGTTAGTGGTTAGTTTCCTTGATGGCGAAGCTACTAGCAGACTGATGGTTGGTCCAAGGCAAGAGCTGGTGGCTAGGTGCTAAACGCTAATTGCTAAGCGCTGAAAGCGAACGACCAACGGCTAACGACCAACGACGAGGTGCTTATGACCATCACGCGGCGCGTATTCCTCAAGGGCGGTGCCATTGCCGTAGTGGGCACCGCGGCCATCCCGAGCTTTCTTTCGCGTGCAGCATTCGCTGCGGAAACCGCGAGCCAGGGACGCAAGCGCCTCGTCGTCATTTTCCAGCGCGGCGCCGCCGACGGCCTCAACATCGTCGTCCCTCACGCCGAGTCTTCTTACTACGCGATGCGCCCCACCATCGCTATCCCGCGCCAGAACGTCATCGACCTCGACGGCTTCTTCGGACTGCATCCCTCCATGGCATCCTTCAAGCCGCTTTGGGACCAGGGACATCTCGCCATCGTGCATGCCGCCGGTTCGCCCGATACGACGCGTTCGCACTTCGATGCGCAGGACTACATGGAGTCCGGCACCCCGGGCCTGAAGTCCACCGAAGATGGCTGGCTCAATCGCACTCTGCGCGTCGATAAGCACGCTGATCCCGATTCGCCATTTCGCGCTATCGCTCTCGGCAGCCGACTGCCACGCGCGCTCACCGGATCGAGTCCCGCGGTGGCGATCGACAACGTCAACAACTTCGGCGTAGGCGGCAGGAATCCAGCTGCCCAGCCGCTCTCGAATACCTTCGAGGCAATGTATGCCTCCTCCGTCGACAGCGTTTTACACGGCACCGGAACCGAAACATTCGACGCAGTAAAGATGCTGAAGTCAGCCGATCCCAACAAGTACACGCCGGCTCCCGGTGCAAATTATCCGGGCGGTGGTCTCGGTCAGGCCTTGCGGCAGGTCGCACAGTTGATCAAGGCTGATCTTGGCGTGGAAGTGGCATTCACCGACGTCGGCGGCTGGGACCATCACGTCAACGAAGGCTCGGTGCAGGGGCAGATCGCAAACCGTCTGCAGGAATTGTCACAATCGATGTCAGCTTTCTGGACCGACCTCGGCGACCTAGCCGAGAGCACGGTCGTAGTCACCATGTCGGAATTCGGCCGTACCGCTCGCGAGAACGGCAATCGCGGAACCGATCATGGCCACGCCAATGTGATGTTCGTGATGGGAGGTCCCGTGAAAGGTGGCCGAGTCTATGGCCGCTGGCCCGGCCTGGCGCCGGAGCAACTCAACGAAGGCCGCGACCTCGCGCTGACCACCGATTTTCGCCGCGTATTAGGAGAAGCCGTCTATCGCCATCTCGGAGCAAAAGATCTGAACGCCGTATTCCCCGGGTTCGACAACGACCCGCGGGCTTTCCTGAAGTTACTTGTCTAGGAAAACTGTGGGAAAACAGTGTGGGTGCCCCATCTCTGCCTTCTTTTGGCAGAGGTGGGACAGGAAAACTGCGGGCGCTCGGTGCCTTACGTTCGCGAAGCTGACGCGCTGATCACTCGTTGCCCAGCTGCACCAGTACGTCCTCGCCTTCCACTTTGATCTCGTACACCTTCACCCCCATCTCCGCATTCTGATCGGATATTCCGGTCTTCGGATCGAAACTCCATCCGTGCCACGGGCAAATGACCTTGCCGTCCATCACCACACCCTGCCCGAGCGGGCCTCCGCGATGGCAGCACATGTTATCCATGGCGGCGATTTTGCCGTCGACATTCGCCACGCAGACGGTCGTTCCATTCACTACGAATTCTTTCGCTTCTCCATCGGCAGGCAGATCCACTTTGCTGCCGATCCTGATGAACTCAGCCATTCCGCTCTCCACGCCCAACTACAGCAAGTTCACCACAGAGGACGGAGACACAGAGGTCGAAGAGAGGTTTTCTGGAGAACAGCCGCACTTATTCTCGGAGAGTGGGAGATCGGACCTTCAGCCCCGCGTTATCGTCGGACGATTCAGGGCATTAGATCCAGTGAAAACTATCTCGTCTGCACCGATTGCGCTGTTGCCACGTGCTTCTTGAACTCTTCCATCATGTGTTCCTGCAGGCGGACTTCGGTGGGCTTCTTGGCAATCGACATAGTATCGATTTTGTCCTGCAGCTTCAGGAGCGCATAGAACAGGTTTTCCGGACGCGGCGGACAGCCGAGTGCGTATACGTCGACGGGGATAATCCGGTCCACGCCCTGCAGCACCGAATACGTGTTGAATGGGCCGCCAACGGAAGCGCAGGCACCCATGGCGATCACCCACTTCGGGTCAGGCATCTGGTCGTAGATACGCTTCACCACTGGGGCCATCTTCAAGCTGACCGTGCCGGAGACAATCATGAGATCGCTCTGCCGCGGGCTGGGGCGGAAGACTTCCGATCCGAAGCGGGCGATATCGAATCGCGCAGTCGACGAGGCGATCATCTCGATCGCGCAGCACGCCAGGCCAAACGTCATCGGCCAGAGTGCCGATTTTCTGGCCCAGTTAAAAACGTAGTCGACGGTCGTGACCAGAAAGCTCTTCTCAAACCTGTTCTCAAGCCAGGACATGCATCCCCCAATGATTCGCATAAAAATGGTCTCCCAGAGGCAAACATCGGGTAAGTGACGCCCGTCACAGGCATGTGCCGTAACCTGCCCAGGGCGGCCCACAGCCAGTGAAAACACGCAGTTTGTGGTTTCCGCAGCCTCCATTTACGATAGAAACAACCTTCTTCTAGGCGGTTTCTGGGCTCACGCGGCAAGCGGTTTGAGCAATCCCACACATGGCAATCCCTGACACGAAAGTTATTGATATCAGTTCGCAACCCATTTCCGATTGGCAGCGGAATTGGCGTAAGAAACTCTTATGGATCGTGCTGATCGCGTTCCTGCTGCGCGTCGCCGCCATCGGCATCACGCACACCTATCGCCCACGCACCAGCGAAGCGAACTTCGGCTTTGGCTGGGAAATGGGGCGCATCGCCCGCTCGATTGCCGCCGGCGATGGCTTTTCCAGTCCCTTTACGCAGATCGGCACCGGCCCCACCGCGTGGGAGCCGCCCATCTACCCGTACTTCATGGCGGGCGTATTCAAAGTTTTCGGCACCTACACGCGTCTGTCGGCATTCGTGCTGCTCACGGTGAATTCGCTATTCTCTGCCCTCACCTGCATTCCCGTCTTCCTGCTCGCGCGCCGGATCTTCGGACTTCGTGTCGCGCGCTGGTCGGCATGGGCGTGGGCCTTGTTCCCTTATGCGATGTACTGGTGCGTGAAGTGGCTTTGGGAGACGAGCATCACGGCGTTCGTGCTCGCTTGCCTGATCCTGCTGACCATGGAACTCGAAGACGCCGAAGGCTACACGAAGTGGCTTGGCTGGGGACTGCTTTGGGGGTTCGCAGCGCTTCTGAATCCAGCAGTGCTGTCATTTCTTCCCTGCGCGGGATTGTGGCTGGCGTGGCGACGCTCGCAGAAACACAAGAAGTGGTTCTTACCATCTTTCGCCGCCGCGCTCTTTTTCACGCTCACCATCTCTCCGTGGATCGCGCGCAACTACTCCGTGTTCGGGCAATTTGTTTTCATTCGCTCGAACTTTGGCGCGGAATTCCGCATGGGCAATGGTCCCAATGCCGTAGGTCTCTGGATGGCCTACCTGCACCCTTCGGCGAATGTACTTCAGTTCGCAAAATATCGTGAGATGGGCGAACTGGCTTACGTTCACAGCCGAAAAGCAGAAGCGCTGGCGTGGATTCATCAGCATCCCGGCCAATTCGCAAAAACAAGCGTTGCGCGATTCGTCTACTACTGGGCGAATCTGCCTTGGACGTCATGGCCCATGTTCGCAAAGAACGCTTCCTATCTCGCGTCTTCAATTCTTGCAATCTGGGGGATCGTGCGCGCCATTCGTCAGAAGCGACGGGCGGCCTGGCTGCTGGCGTGGCTATTTATCAGCTTCCCATTTGTCTACTACTTCGTATTTCCGCACCCGCGTTACCGTGCACCGATCGAGCCGGAGATCGCGATCCTGATCTGCTACATGATTTCGGAGACGAAGGAGTTCCGCCGCAAAGAACTCGCCGCATAAGAAGGCTTTGTTTTTCCCGGGACTGTTTCGGACTCGCTTTTCGCGAAACGCGAAACGTGCAACGCGAAACGTTAATAGATGACCTGCGCCGGCGACATCGATTTCACATCCGGCTTGCGCGCCGTCAACAGCAGTGCGCCCATCCTTTTGAAATCGCGCAACTCCTCCGCATTTGTGAACCATTTGCCGCTGTACTCATCCGGAGTCGGAGTCTCATCAGGAATCCGAAATGCCTGCACATCCTCGAAGGCGTGCGCCTTCAGCAGTTGCACGTACTCCGCTTCCGAGCGCACCTGCACGGGGACTTTCAGTGCATCCACCCAGCGCAGCGAGTAGTGATTGTCCTTGTACAGATTAATAAGAACGAACATTCGCCCGTTGGGCGCTAAAACGCGGAACAGTTCAGCAAGCGTGCGATTCTGATCCGGATAGTAGTAGAACGACTCAACCGACAGCACCTTATCGAAGAAATTCTCCTGCCATGGAATTTCATGTGCCGGACCAACCACATACATCACGTTCTCGAACTCGCGTGACGCAGCCCGCGCTTGCCGAATCATCTCGTCGGCAATATCCAGTCCCACGACTTGCCCGACGTCTTCTGGGCCCTCTCCTACGAGTCGTGCTAGCAGGCGCGTCGCCCATCCGGTGCCGCATCCGAGATCGAGAATGCGCTCTCCTGCTCGTATCTCCATTTGCCGAATGGTGCGTTCGGTGATGTAAAGATGGTGCCGCTCCATCTCGGTGCCGCGGCCATCTTCTGCCCACTGATTGAATTCCTGCCGGAGCTGTTCGTTCGGGTTCATGCCGAAATTGTACGATGCGGGCTGCGCCCAGGGCGCGTGATACATTGGCGGAATGGCAGACGCACAAGCACCTAAGGCTAATCCAAAGCTACTGCCGCTGCTTTATTGCCCCGTCTGCGCGCGCGAAGTCACCGACCCGCTCACCTGTGGCGACTGTTCCGCCGTGATCTGCCGAGTCTGTGGAACTCCCTTGGAGTCTCCAGACGAACTGGCAATGGGATAACAGCGTGCGCTACACGGCCATTCTCTGGCCCATACTCCGTTCCGCCCTGAACCGCAGCAACGCGGCAATATTCCCATGCCGCTGGAGGTCGGCGTTCTCAGGAACATAAGTCACATCCGCGCCAGCGCCCAGAGCACGTCCAATGATCGCATCGCCGAGGTCGTCGATGGGACGCATGTCGTGATTGCAGACTGCGCAATACTTCGCGTGTGCCATATCCAGGTACCCGCAATTCGAGCACTCGCCACCAGTAGCGTGGAAGCTATGCTCCAGCAGCAGATGTTTGGATCTCGCCCATCTGCAGCGCACGTAGCACCCTACGCAGACCGAGCGCGCCCCGGTTATCTGCCTTCGCTTCATCCAGAACTTCGCCCACAATCTCTTTGCACATGCGCCGGCGGTGCTCTGCAAGAATCCGTTTTGCATTCTGCCGTACCTCGTCTGGTGAGACCTGCGCAGCCTCCGCCACAAACTGTCCAATCAACCGTTGCCGCAGATACGGATGTAATTCCTTTTCGATGTCGTTGCGCGCTTCTTCATGGCAACCCAGGATCAGATACTCCGCTGCACCGTTCCCGTACAGCTCCATCAGTCGCTCGCCCACCCGCCGATAGTGAGCCGCAATCTCGTTATCTACTCGCCGCTCCGCATGTCCAGCATCGAATCCCAGGAATCCGTCGCTGCGTCCACGACGTGTAAGACCATTGACCAAGTCCGCCACTTCCCGAATCTCATTCATCTGTAGCTCGAACATGCGTGCTTTCGTGCGATCGATCAGCACAATTGAGGTTTTCCCCAGCACATCATTTAACCCGGTCATCGGCGTGACATGGAAGCGCTGATTCACGATCAGCTGAGTTTCAGGAAGTTGCGACGGAAAATCGAACTCCCTCCAGTAACCTTGCGAGCCACACGCAAACACTGCTTTCGCCTTTCCCTGATTGCCGTGCAGATGCTCGGAGAGCGACAGAATACGGTTCAACGTATTGAGAAGATCTCCATTTTTCCCGTTCCTCTCGGCCGTCTGAACAGCATTTCTCACCAGGTCTTTCACGAGAATTGCGTCTTGCCGGTGCGACTTGTCCTGCGGCGCCACTGGCTGGAAATAAAAAGTAACGGCATCATGTGATGGCGATTGAAAAGCAGCAATTTCGCGAAGTGTTTCGCGTGTGATCATGGCACAGCTCCTTGCGGCCGGATGGCCTAAACAGCTTTGGAGTGCTCGAGTAACTTGTCTTTCAGGTGACTTGCTACAGGCAGGTTGCGTCGTAAGTATTCTCGTGCAGCCTGGATAGATTTGCGTACTGCATCCTGGGGCCGGTTACTGATGGCAACAATCTCGTCTACCGTAAATCCCTCAATCGTGAACAGCAGAAAAGCTTCTCGATCGTACGGCTTGGTTCCACGAAGTGCGCGCTCAATCAAAGTAATGACTTCGCTTTGTGCAGCCGTATCTTCCGGAGTTGAGATACCGCGATTAGGAATAATCTGCTCGTGCAGCACTGATTCGTCAGGCTGATGAAACTCGAGCCGCGTTTCGTCGTTGCTCGTCGGCGACATCTCAAAAACTCGCGCACGATCATCGAGACTTATTGAATCAACATCCTCGCGACTGCGACTCGATAGATCCTGCAATGCGCGCAGAGTCAATCGGTATAACCAGGCCTCTACCGCCAGCTTTTCAGGTTTCTCATGGTGGTCCAGCGCATTCGCTATCGCTTCGTCGATGATCTCGTCTGCTCGCAACTGATCCGGCTGCAGGTCACCATTCGCCTCGCGGTAAACGATCTCGCGATCCACAAACCTCCGCAAGCGCGGCAAGTTTGCATTTAAATAAGTGCTGATATCCTCTTCCGAAGCTCTAGGTTGCACTGCTGCCAGAGTTTCTTCGAACGGCATCTCTGCAATGACAGGTGTCTGCCCAGCTCTGCGCCGATTCGTCCACTTATGATGAGCGCGTAGCAGATCCTTGTGCTTGGTGACCCGCTCGAGCAAGTCCTCAAATGCCCCCTTGATCGCAGTATCCGTAGTAGGTGCCACGTCGGAGGCAGCAATGTCTCCCGAGGGCAAGCGGAGATCCAGACGCACTTCAATTCCGGTGCGCGCCGGCTTCTCCTCTATGACTGCGTGTAGATGGACCAGGTCAGGACGGAACACCTGAAGCCGCGTTTCGAGCTTCTGAATATGTTGGTTGATTTCTCGTTCGACATCGGGAGTTTTTGACAGCTTGTAGCTGACGTGGACATTCATTCAAGCCTCGAAAGCAGGAGCTTGCCCCGCCCATCGCCCTTTGTGGTAAAGGATTCTACACCTGAAAGATAAGAAGCGAGTGGCGCCTATGAACGTTGCTTTCCGTTGTCATTATGTTGGCGCGCAAAGTGCTACCACGCTTGCACTTAGGCGATCAGCGGCACTGCACAATTCTGTACGTGTGCACCGCGATTCCGTACTGGGCTAGACGGAGATGGTGAAGGTAGTTTCTGTTCGCGTTACAGGGCGGTAGAGAGTGTCGCGTTCAATCGGCTCGCGGCCCGCTTCCGTGATCAAACGCACGAGATCCTTACGACGAAGACCCTGCGGTGTTTCCGCGCCTGCATCGTGATAAATCTTTTCTTCCACTACGGTGCCGTCGATGTCATCCGCTCCGAAGCGCAAAGAAATCTGAGCGATCTTCGGTGTCATCATCTGCCAATACGACTTGATGTGTGGGAAGTTGTCGAGTACGAGACGCGAAACAGCAATCTGCTTGATGTCATCGAAACCTGTTGTCCATGGCAGATGACTCAACGGCGTGTTGTCCGGATGAAATGCGAGCGGAATAAATGTTTGGAAACCGTGCGTGTCGTCCTGAAGCGCCCGCAACCTCATCAGGTGATCGACGCGATCTTCATCATTTTCGATGTGACCGTACAACATAGTGGCATTAGATTTCAGCCCGAGTTCATGCGCAATGCGCGCCGTTTCGATCCACTGGCTACCATCGATTTTGTGATCGCAGATAATGTGCCGCACGCGCTCCGCGAAAATCTCTGCGCCACCGCCCGGCAGCGAATCCACTCCGGCGGCCTTCAGCTTCTGCAGCGTCTCGCGAATCGAAAGCTTAGCCCGCTTCGCAAGAAATGCCACCTCGACCATGGTGAACGCCTTCAAGTGAACCTGCGGAAAGCGCTGCTTTAAACCAGAGACTAGATCGAGGAAATACTCGAAGGGCAGATCAGGATGAAGTCCGCCAACGATGTGAAATTCCGTTACTGCTTCCGAGTAGCCGGAAGCGGCCGACTCCCACGCCTCCTCCAACGCCATCGTGTAAGCGCCCGGAGCATCTTTCTTACGGCCGAAAGCGCATAAGCGGCAATATGCCACACAAACGTTCGTTGGATTGATGTGCCGGTTGACGTTGAAATATGCGCGGTCGCCATGCATCCGCTCGCGAACGTGATTCGCAAGCCATCCCAATGCCAAAATGTCTTTCGACTGGTAAAGCGCCAGCGCTTCTTCAGCATTCAGGCGCTCGCTCGCAAGAATCTTCTCGCAGAGAGGATTCAGTCGTGCATCGTCGGTTTGGAAGGCATGGAGCGCGGCTTCGGCCATCACCTAAGATGATACCGTAGCCCGGGGCGCTCGTCACACGGCTTTGTGCGGAGCAGAGTTCCGTCATCCCCGCATTCCGCTTAGCGTCAATAGCCTTAGAATAGTGGAGCAACGGGCGTACCGCTCGGCGCGCACCAGGTTGGTGTTCGATGACTTGCTTGATCTTGATCCCGTCGCTCTTGCTCGCAATCAGCGCATTCGCACAGTTTGAAGTTCCGCAAGGACTTCAACCCGGCCAACAGAATGTCCAGTCCACGCAAGCTCCTGTAAGTTCGACTACCGCACCGGCCGTCGAGAATCAGACCGCGAACGGCAAGCGGAAACTTGACTCGAAGGTGAAAATTTCAGGACAGCAGCCGTGGACGGATACCGACATCGATCTGATCGCGGGCGATCACGTTACGGTCTCCAGCACCGGACAACTGACTTACATGGAAAATGCCGCGGTCGGCCCGCAAGGAGTTACGCGCACGTGGAAGGATACGCTTCGTGCGCTTCCGGTGAACGAAGCTGGGCGCGGCGCGCTGATCGCGCGAATCGGAAACGATCCCAATATTGTTCCCTTCCTCATCGGCCCTGAAAAAACCTTCGACGCCAATCGTTCCGGACGTCTCTTTCTGGGTATCAATCAAGCCTCCAACGAATCCGGTAACGGGCAGTTCAATGCCGAGATCAAGATCGTGCCCGCTAAAGCGATCGCAAGTTCTGGAGTCGGCTGCTAAACCGCTTGCAGTTCCTCACCGACCTGTTCGACAAGATTCCGCGTCGAGTAAACGATGAGGCCGGAAACAAGGGCGACATGGTTAATTTTCTGATCATCGGTCCCGAAGACAAATTGAAGGATGTCTTCCAGCAGGGGGGCTGGGTTCTCGTCGACAAGTCCAAGCAAGACGCGATTCTTCACGCCGCTTTGTCGACGCTCTCGAATAAGACGTATACCGAAATGCCGATGAGCGAGTTGAGTCTCTTCGGCCGTTCCCAGGATTTTGGATTTGCTCGCGCTGAACCTGTGCAGGTCGTGGAGAGTCGGAACCACTTACGCGTCTGGAAGGCACCGTTTGATTTCAACGGACAGACTGTTTGGGTGGGCGCCGCCACGCATGATATCGGGTTCGAGAAGGATCAACGCAACGGAAACGTGACGCATAAGATCGATCCCAACGTCGATCTCGAAAGAGAGTTCGTTGGATCCACGCTTGGAGAAACGGGACTGATTGCTGGCAGTACCTACGTTCTCCCCAAAGACCCGATACAAACCGCACTCACCGCTACAGGCGGGAGCTTCCATTCCGATGGACGCGTATTGGTGATGGAATTGAAGTAATGAAACATCGACAGAACGTGTAGAACGAACTTAATGTACGGCAGGCCACAAAGCCGCGGAGCGGCGTATCCGTGCCAGATCGAGGTCTAGTCCTGAAAGCGGAACCGATACAAGCCCGGAAGGGCAACTGACTCGCCATTTCCGCGCTCTACCTTCGCACCAGCAGATCTCCCGCCACAAACGCAAAGAACACCACCGAGATCACCCCGTTCATCGTGAAGAACGCTGCGTTCAACTTGCTTAGATCGTCATGCGACACGAGCGAATGCTCATATCCAAGCAACAGCGCCACCGCAGCAATTCCGATAAACGCGAGCGCGCCTAGATGAAAAGCCACTGCCAGCCAGATCAGCAATCCGATCATCGTCAGGTGCAGCAGTCGCGCAAACATCAGCGCTTTCGGAATCCCAATATATCGCGGCACAGAATGCAGCCCGTAGTTGCGATCGAACTCGTAATCCTGGCACGCATAGAGCACGTCGAATCCACCGACCCAGAACGTAACTGCCGCGGTGAGAATCAAGAATCCTCGGGTCGAGCGAGCCTCGCACCGCGATCCATGCCGCTGATGGAGCGATGCCCAGAGCGAATCCGAGCACCAGGTGAGACCAGCGCGTGAACCTTTTCGTATAGGAATATGAGAGCAACACCGCAAGCGCCACCGGCGAAAGCAGCAGCGCAAGGTGATTCAATCTTGATGCCGCAAAGATGAACAGCGCACAGGCGACCAGAGTAAACATGGCTACGAATTGTCGCGAGAGCGTGCCCGCCGGCAACGCCCGCATCTGGGTTCGGGGATTCGCAGCATCGATAGTGGCGTCAGCAAGCCGGTTAAATGCCATCGCCGCCGAACGCGCCGCGACCATGGCGACCACGATCCACAAAAGTTGATGTCCGGTGGGGATCCCGCCGGCGGCCAGCATCGCTCCGCAAAGCGCGAACGGAAGCGCGAAGACAGAGTGTTCCCACTTGATCATTTCGAGGGTAGTTGCAACGTTGTGAATCAGAGCCACGGCTTCATTCTAAATTAGAGCGACATTCACTGGCCGATCGCCAATGCGAAGCCGGTGCTACCGCTCGGCGTAGCCCTCTTCTCCCACCAGCGGCACAAAGCGGCACGCGTCGAGGGTCTGTCTCTGGACAGCTCCATCGTTCTTGCTGATCAGCCTCAACTGCTGCAGATCGGCCTCGCCAACCGGAACTATCGCTCTTCCACCGTCTTTGAGTTGCTCCACCAGCGCATCAGGAACGCGCGGAGCCGCCGCGGCCACGATAATTGCGTCGTACGGTGCTGCGTCCGCGTAGCCTCGACTTCCATCTCCGATCACCACGTGAATGTTCGTGTATCCAAGCCGATCGAAGATCTTCTTTGCGGCTTCGGCGAGACTCGGGAAGCGTTCGATTGTGTACACCTCTCGCACGATGCGGCTCATCACCGCAGCTTCGTATCCCGTACCCGTCCCCACTTCCAGCACGCGATCTTCCGGACTCAACCGCAAGGCCTCAAGCATATGCGCCACAATGTATGGCTGAGAGATGGTCTGCCCTTCACCGATCGGAACCGGCGAATCTTGATATGCCTCGCGCTGCAGTTGCCACGGAACGAACTCATGCCGCGGCACAATCTCCATTGCGCGTAGCACACGCTCGTCATGGATCCCGCGTCTGCGCAGTTGCGCATCCACCATCTCCGTCGCGCTGTTGCGTCAGTTCCGACTGGAAGTCTGTAGGCATTTCGCTGGGCTTGCTACTGCTTACGTTGCCGTATCTTCACATCAAACGATAGGATGCCGTAAAGGTCCCGCCCGCCCACAACTGAGACATTGCGATTGATCTGGTACTCAACCTGGATTGCCTGCTGTGAGTACGTCGTCTGCGCCAGGCTTGTAATGTACGTCACCGTGATCTTCTTCGAGACCTGCTGCTCGATCGTGACCTGCGCAGTTGGGTTGGTCGTAGTGGTGGCGTAATCGGGAGAAATCTTGATCCGGCTCACGCCGAACAGCTTCTGCACGCGATCGCCGACAGCGGAGTTCAATGCCTCGCCGAGCAGAGCATTCGAAACTGTGCCGTTCAACGCAAATCCGCTGCTGCTCAGATCCGTCTCTTCCCGCGTTCTACCGAATGCCAGCAAGCTGATCACGTCTGCCTCCGGCAGCGGCGGATCGGATCGATAGTTCGTGATCAGGCGATTCACGTCTCCGTGAAAACTCAGCGTGATGTCGTAATTCCGAATGCGTGTGCCCGCTTCAATATTCAGCACGGGAACAATGCCCACCGGATTCGTGAACGTAATATCGCCGCGTCGCAGCTCGTAATTTGTGCCGTTGAACGCAATCTGCCCTTCCGTGATGTTGATGCGCCCCAGCACCACCGGCTTCGCGGCTGTGCCCCGTACGTGGAGATCAACGTCTCCGGCCAGTCTTCCCACTGTCGTTTGCACCTGCAGCTCTGGCGTCGATACCACGTGCATATCAAGGTGCAGACTGTAGGCCGGCGAATCCGGATTCGGAGCCTGCGGCGCCATCTTGCTACGCGCGAGATATAGCGCCAGATCAAATTGCGGCGTGATGCCGAATCGCGTGACCGTGACATCGCCCGACAAGTTCGAGTTCTTCAGATTTCCCGAGAGCCGCAGATCAACATCGGCCGAGGAACTGACGCCTTGCGGATATCGCAGACGAATATCCTTCCCTGCTGCGGTCAGATTAAACGCCAGCTCGTCGCGATAGGTGATGTATCCGCCGACATTGATATTCCCGCCGCCCGTGCGCGCCGTCATCGATTGCACGCTCAGTTGATCCTGATCGAAGATGAGCGTTCCATTGATATTGCTCAAGCCATTCGGCAGATCGATGAGCGCAATCGCGCCATTCGCAATCGTCACCTGACCCAGCATGCGTGGCCGCGTCCACGTGCCGGCGATGTCGAGATTCAGCGTCACCGAACCAGACGTCACCAGGTCGGGATCGAGCATCTGCGCCAGGCGCAAACTCATATGGCCATCTGCCGATAACTTCAGCGCCTTTCGGCCGGTCAGCCCGACTGTTCCCGTCGCGGTCAATTCTGTATCTTCGCCCTGAACTTTCAGGCTCTCCACCCGCAGTTGCTGCGTGTCGATTCCCAGCCGAATGGGGCCGCTATTCGTCAGCCTGATCCCGTGCACGCTCGACGAAAATTGGGTGATCTCCAGCACTGCATTGAACGAATTCAGATCGCGCACCCGGCCATTCGCTGCGACCGTGCCAGCCATTCTGGTCGTGATCTCCGGATGATTCGGAATGAACGGCGCAATATTGAACTCCGCGAAATCCGCCTTGAGCTCTGCGGGGAAATCGCCGCGAAGACGCACTGTCCCGCTCACATCCACCTGGGCTCGCTCGAAATTGGAATGACCCGTCAATGCGAGCGTGTCGCCACGGGTCTCCGCATCCAGGCGAATGCTCCCGATACTCTGTCCATTCAGCACCAGCTTCGCTGCCTGCACACTGCCGTTGATCACCGGTTCATGTGTGGTGCCGGTCCCTTCGGCCTTGAACGTCACCTTACCTGCGACGTGCATCTTGGGCGTTTGCAGATGATGAATTTGCGCCAGCTCTATGTCTTCACCACTCGCGGTGAATTGAAATTCCGAGCTCTTCAAGTCGTAATAGCCCGACGCGCTCGCATGCGCTCCGTTCTGGACAACACTCAAATGGGAAGCCGTAACCCGCGTCGGAGAAAATGAAACCTCTCCTACAATTTCCTTTACGGATTCACCGTAAATCTCGGCGTCATTCACTTGGATATGGCCGGTTCCCTCAGGCGATCCCTTTGTCCCGCGCACTTGCAGTGTGGCTGAAATCCTTCCTTGCAACGGATACGCGTAGCCAATCACCTTCTGCAACTCCGCGATGCCTTCATCGTGAAGACTGATATGTCCGGAAATTTCCGATGTCGGCGTTAACGCTCCCTCGGTGAGCTGCGCGCTGAAGTCAAAATTCGCTTTCGACTGCTGATGCCGCGTCACTCCGTTGTGCACAATCAGATTGCGAGGTGAATACTGAATATCGGCGACCAGCGAATCAAGTTGTACGCGTTCAGCGGCGACTGGTTCGCTTCCGCTCGTAACCGGTATCAGCACCGCAGGCTTTTGCTGAATCAGCGAAAGAGGAACGCTAATATCGCGCAAATCGACGTGGCCATTCGCCGCAATGCTATCTCCCGCGCGGCTGACCGTCCCTCGAAAAGTTCCCTTACCCGTAATGCCATTGACGGCAGGGATCGACTGCCCAAGCGCCATGAGTATGGGTTCCAACTTCGAAAGATCCTCCACGGCAACTGTGACATTCAACTGCTCATTGTGCCGGCCAAGCGACCCAGAGCCACTCGCTTGCACATCGGGAAGGCTCGCGGTGAAACGCGTCAGGTTCAGCCGATCTGTGGCCAATTCATAGGTTCCACGAACACTAGCGGAGAGTGGCAACTTCCCGCCTGCCGCGCCCGCCGGCGGACTCACGCTCACGTCGATTCCAACAACAGCCGCTGTTATGTTTCGCCTCCAGCGCAGATCGACTGTACCGTTGATCGCTCCTGCTGAATTCAAACGACTGAGCTGCAACGACGGCCGCGAGACGCCCTCCATCAGCTTGCTGACGGAAATATTCTCCAACCGGAACTGCGCGGAGCCGGCTTGTTCCACGGTGAGGGATTTTGTGTTCTTCGTCGCGGGCTTTGCAGGGGCTTCCGCGAGCCAGTTGTCGACCACACTATCGCCGCGCACGGTTCCAGCAAATACGCGCGCCACCAGGTTACGTACCGCAATACGTTGCGGATCCAGACTGTAGTCCGCAGCAACATCCGCATCCTGCAGCGACAATTTCCGGTCACGATACTGCACACCTCGCGCAATCACCTTTCCGCTAGAAGCGTAGTTTCCCGCAGAATATTGAACGGTGCCGCGCACCGTCGCCACCCCATCACGTACCTCGGCATTCCTTGTCACGTACCCCAGTTCGGCCAGATTCAACGCCGCCTCGAAGTTCGTTTCGATCGTCGGATCCGCGAACTTCATCAGTTGTCCCCTGAAGGTAACCGTGGACTTGCTTGTACTCAGCTTCGCGGTCTTTACCTGGAATTGATCCGGCCTTAAGCTGAACTCAACATCCGCACTCACCTGGGTTGGAACGAAATCGCGATACTTCACTGCAATCCCGGCCACCTTCACCTTGCCTTGATACTGATCGCGCCCAACGTACGACATCCCCGCGGCAACACCACTCGCATTCAAATCAAGCGGAATCCGGCGTTGATTGATGATCAACATTCCACCCAGAACTTCGGCACGATCTACCTCGAGATGAAACAACTGCTGGATATCAGGCTTCGCCGTGATTCGCGCCTTCTGCGGCACCGGCTGATTCGTGTGCCCGTCCGGGTACACAATCAAGTGAAATACCGGGCGATCCAATTCGAGCGCGCGGATTCCCAGATCCTGCTCCAGGAGCGAGAAGATCTTCAATTGCAGCAGCATGCGATCGACATGCGCATAGGGAATCTGGTCCGGCGATTCCAACCCATGGATCGTCAGGTTATCCGCCTCCACCTGCAGCCGATACAGGGTCCAGTTCAGCCTGCCCAACTCCACACGCCCACCGGTGATCTGCTCCAACTGCATCACCACTCGCGTCTGCACGTAACTGCGAAAGCTCTCGCCAGTCAGGTACAGAACGGCCCCAATGATCGCCGCGAAAAGCACGAGCACCACCGCCAACGCGAAAACAAACCGTCGGCGCGACGTTTTTTCAGGAGCCGATTTGGGTGCTGATCCCATCACTTTCCCTGGGGTGCGGGTACCGCGGCATTGCTCTGGATTGGCGCCGGCACGCGAATGCTGCTTTGCTCGCGCAGCGACTTCAACCACTGCGTCAACGACTCATCCAACTTCTGCTCGATCAGAACTTCCCGGATTCGCGGCGAAACTTCGGCGAGAGGCGCTTCTCTCTCTGCCGACTTCTGCATCTCCGGCAATAATTTTTCGCGATAGTAAGTTTCAATCGCTGCTGCATCCACCTGTATCTGAGGTCGTAGCCGCGCTTCCAGGAAACGCATCGTCTGGACTTCATCCGCGAAGTGCGAACGCAGCTCCTCTTCTGTAACGCCGGCGTCATTCAGGGTCTTCTGCCAGTCTGCATCCGTCTCTGCTGGCTTGCCAAGACTCTGGCGAAGTTGCTTCATACGTCTCTCCACCGCTTGCGACGATGTCGCCACCTCGCGCACGGTGCGCATCTGCTCGTGCACCAATTGGCGGTCGATCATTCGATCAACAACGGTCCGCAGCTCCTCCGGCTTGAAATCAGAAGGCTGCTGACCGGCGAGAAATGCCTCGATACGCGCTTCCTCTTGTACATCGCTCTGCAAAATCAGCTTTCCATTCACGATGGCCACGATGCGATCAATCACGTCGCTCGCCGGTGCACACAAGGCAAACGCGAGCAATAGCATCGTGATGGCAATCGCGCGTCGTTGCATCAGAAGGCCTGTCCAATACTGAAGAAGAAATTCCATCGCCTCGTGACACGTGTATTGAACACCGTCAGATTGCCGCTCGCATCCTCACTGAAATACGGAAACGCCGGCGGATTCAGGTTGTACCCCAGGTCGAATCGCACCGGACCAATCGGCGTCTTGTAGCGAATACCAGCGCCCAGCGTATTGCTCATGTAGTCGTACCGGCATTGCTGAGATGTGCTCTGGTTCTGGCATGCCGCGCGATTTGGCTGGTAAAAACGAAACAGGCTCTTGAACATCGTAGTGTTGTCCGAGAACACGTTCCCGATATCGTTGAACGCCACCATGCTGATGGAGTTACCGAAAAACGGGAGCGCAAAGGGCGGGAAGCGCAGTTCAAGGCTGTTTACGATAAGCGAATTGCCCCCCAGGGGTGCGCCGGTCGTAAGATCTCGCGGCCCCGCCTGGTTCAGCGCGAATCCACGCAATGAGTTCGAACCGCCCGCCAGGAACCGTTCCGGCAACGGAATAATCGTATTGTTGAAGGGTTCTGCTGCACCTAAGCGCAGACTTCGCGCAAACACCCATCCGCTCTTGCTATTCGCTTTCTTTCGGAACAGCACATACGTTGAGTTCTGGGCGACCACGCGACCGAAATCGGCTTGGGAACCAAAATAATTGGAGGCGACTCCCAAATCGACGGAGGTCAGATTCCCATTCGTCGCGTCGATCGGATCATTTCTCTTATCACGCGTGTAGGTGAAGGACGGAATACCAACGCGAACCGGTTGCGACAAGACGGGGATCTCATCCGGCGCTACGACAACGTTGCTCGCCTTCACGCGGCGATAGGTGAACTTGTAATCGAGCATCGTCACGGGATTCCCATTAGCACGCCTCGACACAACCTGGTTCAATCCGACCGATCCTTCCAGCCGTTCCGAGGTGAACGTCGTCACATTGATCGCGTCATCGTAGAACGCGGTAACAGCAAACGTCAGGTCCGGATTGTCGAACCATCGCGGCGCATTGAATCGAATCAGCCCCAGCTTTTCCAGTTTGCCGTACTGTGACTTGAACGCAACTGTGTTTGTCTTACCCAGAAAATTCAGGCGCGTTACGTCGAACGATACACGGGGACTCACCCCCGCAACGCCCTCCGGATTGTTAGTGCTATTCACCGTCTGCCCGCTGCTGTTCGTTGTTGTCGAGGGCGCTGACGGCTGGCCCGTGCTGGCTTCAATTCCGAATCCGTAATCGAAGGTCCACCGCTTCGCTTCCTGGAAATCCATCAGCACATCTTTGTACTGTTCATCGCCGTCGGGATTCTTCACCGCAATGTTTACCGCATTGAAAACGCCCAGGCTGTAGAGCCGACTCTGCGTGTCGTAGATCTTCTGCTGGCTCAACGGATCGCCAGGTTGAACCTGAACCTCCCGCATCACGTACTTCGGTCGCGTGTAGGTCAGGTGCGCCCGGATTACGCGATCTACGAACACTTGCTCGCCCTCAACGATCTTGTAAGTCACGCTCATGCGATTCGGATCGCCGGCCACAGCCATCGACGTGGCTTCCAGGTCTGCGTTCGCATAACCATTGTTGTAATAAAACGTCAGGATCGAATCGCGGTCCGAGTCCACATTCGCCTGCGAATATGGCTCGCCCTCCACGATGTTCAGCGCCGGAAATTCTGCGTGATTGGTGGCTGACGCGCCCTCTATGCTCAGGCTCGCCACTTTCGTTTGCGGTCCTTCCACGATGCGGTAATAGACGGCGATATTGTTGGCCTTATCGTCGAAATTGTCCTTCAGTTCGTATTGAACCTGCGCCTGTTGAAAGCCGTTCGCGCGGTACTGGTTCTTGATGTTCTCCACGTCTTGCGCAGCGAGTTGCTGGCTGAAGCGGCCGTGCGGAAGAATCGTGCTCTCCTTCTGTACCAGAAGAATGGGACGCAAACTGAATTCCGTGCTGAGATATTTGTTCCCTTCCACAAAAACCTCAACCACATCATGTCTCGATCCGCGCTCGATGCTGTACACCACCTCCATGTGATTCGCGTCTTTCAGGTCCTTGTGATAATTCACTTCCACATCGAAATATCCCTGGGTCTGCAGATAGTTCCTCAGGTTTCGACGGCCTTCATTCAACAGATCGTCGTCCACAGCGTGCTCTTCGAAGATCGGGACATACTTCTTTAACTTGCCTCTTCTGATCTTCATTCCGACCACCGTAACCTTCACCTGCGGGCCGCGATCAATCTTGAAGTCATAATCCAGCGTGTTTGTCGGCTGATTGAAGCTTCGATCCAGAAGCGAGATCTGTGCTTCCAGGTGATCGTCCTTGGTCAACTTGTCGCGCAACTTGGCCAGACCCGTACTCAAGCTCGAAGCAGTCACCTGTTTCCCGGGCTTGAGCTTCGCAATATCCGCAACCTGTTTCCCGGTGTAACCCGAACCGGGCGCCACTCTTACTTCGCCCACGCGCGCTAATGGTCCCGAACGCACGTGAAACACAATATCCACCAACTGTGTGTCGTCGTGTCGGCTCTCGGTGTAACTCACCTCTGCCTGGAAATACCCGTTATCTGCCAGGACAGCCTTCATGCGGACAACTGCTTGCGCGCCCTTTTGCTCCGTGAATACTTCCCCCAACTGCAGCTTGGTCGCGTCGGTCAGTTGAGTATCGGTCGGACGCTTCGGAGCGCCGTCGGCAGAGAGGCTCGCCACGAAGTAATTCGGCGTGCCGCGAAAGACGAGTGTGACTTCCCCAGTCGGAGTTCGTTGTGCTTCTGCTTGAAGATTTGCAAATTTGCCGGTCGCGTAGAGAGTTTCGATACTCTCGCGGACCTTGCTGCGCTCGAGCGGTTCACCCGGGCTCTGCGCCACCATCCGTTGCAGACGCTTCTGCACGCGCTCATCGAGCTCGATTCCGCGGAACTGGATTTCGTTTACGCGTAATCCGAGCAGCGCGTTCGCGGACACAAAATCAGAAGGCGCGAGCGAAACGGAGGCGATCTGCTGGCTTACGGGCTCGGAAGTGGGCGTCGCAGGGGATTTTTGAGGCGCAAGTTGTCCCTTGGCTGGAGCGATCGTAAGCAGCACCAGCAGCCATGCCAACCCATGGAGAATGAAATGTCTGCGCACGCTTATGGCGTCTGAATCCTGCTCATTTCGCCTGATTGCTTGGCAGTCAAGGAGAACCGTTCGCCTTTCCTGCCGGAATCGAATAGCCGTTTTCAGCAGCAACCGGCCATGGTTCGAGCCAGCTTCAGCTTCTCTCCAACCGACCCTGGCCGACACCGAAAGTTGCGTGTCCACCCCAGTGCCAGTTCAATCCCTGAAATAAATTCTGAGCGGCTCCTATAATAGCTGTATCGCGCGCCTCGCACCTACTGGCCAATGTTGGTCATCTATGTCCCTGGTACGCAAACAGTTATGTCCGACTCGCTCGCAGATCGCTACTCCCGGCAAATCCTGTTCAAACCGATCGGGACCGACGGCCAGAAGAAGCTGGCATCCTCACGTGTCGCCATCGTCGGCTGTGGTGCCACCGGATCCGCCCTTGCCGGTTTGCTGGCGCGCGCCGGGGTCGGATATCTGCGGATTATTGACCGTGATTATGTCGAGCCCAGTAACCTGCAACGGCAGTCGCTCTTTGAAGAAGCGGACGCTCGCGAATCCCTGCCCAAGGCCGTAGCTGCTTCCCGACGGATCGCCGCTTTCAACGCCGAAGTCACGGTTGAGCCTCAAGTCGCCGATCTGACGCCCGAAAATGCCGAGGACCTGCTGATCGGCGTCGATCTCATTCTCGACGGGACTGACAACTTCGAGACCCGCTATCTGATCAACGACTTCGCTGTCGCCAACAACCTACCCTGGATCTACACCGCCGCCGTCGGCAGCTACGGCGTTGCCATGAACATCCTGCCGGGCCAAACCGCTTGCCTGGCCTGCATTTTCCCGGACTCACCCACCGGCCTCGTCGAGACCTGCGACACTTCCGGGATCCTCAATTCCGCGGTTAACCTAATGGCCTCCATCTCAGCTACCGAGGCGCTGAAACTGCTGGTCGGCGCCCGCGACAAGATGCGTCGGACGCTGATCTCCTACGACGTCTGGACCAACGACAGCTCCGAAGTCCAAGCCGCCCGACCTCGCACTGATTGCCGCGCCTGTTCAGCCCGCGAATTCATCCACCTGGAGGGCAAGTCGCGCCCGCACGTCACCTTATGTGGGAGGAATTCCGTTCAGATCCACGAAATGCGCCGGCCCATCGATTTCGGCGAAATGACCACTCGTCTGGCCCCGCATGGCCTTGTTCGCCACAATGAGTTTGTCCTAAAATTCTGGCGTGAGCCGTACGAACTGACTCTCTTCCCCGACGGCCGGGCCATCATTAAGGGCACCACTGATACCGCGGTTGCCCGCAGTCTTTATGCACGATTCATAGGCAGTTGAGCTTCCGCTGTTGAGCATCTAAGCTAAGTGTTATTCCGGCATTTTCCCTTCCGCGGCGTCGTTAAGTGCTGCGGATCGATTCGGGGGCGCTCTATGCCACGTTTTCTGTTAGCTGTTCTGCTTCTCTTGACCGCCGCGATGCTGCAAGCGCAGGTCGCCGTAACCTCATCCGGGTACGCAACCCAGGCCGGCGCTGTAGTTCCGGCAGCGGTGCCGTCTCCACCACTCATGTTCACACCCAGTGTTCACCTCGGTGAGGCTCCAACTACCGCGTATTACGCAAACGGCATACAGGCAACGCTGCCTGGAGCGGCTTTCGTACAAGCCGAAGCGGAAGCGCAGCCAGCGCCGCCGACTGTGGTCGTAGTCGCACCACCCGCAGCACCGTCGCAAACCGTAGCGGAAGAACAGCCCTTCAATTTCGGAGTGGCCCAGTTCTCAACCCCGACGAATATGAATGCGCCGCGCTCGGATGTGGCCGAAGTCGCTCGCAAGATGAAGGAAGAGAAGTCTTCTATCTCCGCGAAAAGCTTCAACAACAATGACATTCAGCGCCTTCAGCAGCAGTGGCAACAGGCTCCCGCTCCGAACACCACGGCCCCAAATGGCGCGATTATCGAGAATCCTCCGAAATAAACTCGACTTATGTCCCAGGTTCGCGTCGTCCTCTTCGGCGCTGACCTGGGACCGAATCAAATCGCCGCTCTCTCCGAAGCATTGCCTCATCTGCTATTCTTCCCTGTCGCCGCGCCCGTTTGGAGCGTAATTGTGGCGAATCGCAAAGCTTAGAGGCATATCCCTGAATGGTAGAACCCAGTAAGTTTCCCGTGGACGGGCAGATCTTGGCGCGTCCCGAGCCTACTCGCACTTATCGATGGATCGTCCTGGTTTTTGTCAGTCTCGCGCAGTTTGGGAACTACTACATTTACGACAGCATTAATCCGCTCGAAGACATTTTCCGCAAACAACTGGGCTTCAGCGCGGAAATGTTCGGCTGGCTGAACGCCTCATACAGTCTGGCCGCAGTCATCACCCTGCTCATCGGCGGCATCATGATTGACCGCCTCGGCATTCGCAAATCGCTTCTAATCTTCTCCGGACTCTGCTTCCTCGGTGCGCTCCTCACTGCGCTACGAGGCAATTTCCCCGTGATGGTCGCCGGACGCACCTTGCTCGGCCTCGGCGCCGAATCGCAGATCATCGCCGTCACAACCGCGCTCGCGAAGTGGTTCAAGGGCAAAGAGCTCAGCTTCGCCTTCGGAATTAACCTCACCCTCGCGCGACTCGCATCCGTTTCCGCTGACAATTCCCCCAGCTGGGCGGGATGGGCGTTTTATCCCAGCGGTTCGGCGGGCGAACCGAGTTGGCAACGACCGCTGTTCATCGCCGTCGGCGCGGGCGTAATCTGCCTCGTTGGCGCTCTCGTCTACTGGAGACTCGAATCCGCTGCCGAGCAGAAATACGCTCTCGGCAAAGCCGGCTCTATCGACAAGTTCGAGGCCAAGGGCATTTTCACTTTCAATCGGTCCTACTGGTACGTTGTTGCGCTTTGCTTCACCTTTTATTCCGCCATCTTCCCATTCCGCACCTTCGCCATCGATTTCTTCACCAACAAGCTGCTCGCCGGAATGGGTGGCGTGCATGCCTCCGACGCGCTTCGCATTCTCGCGCATGAAAAGGCCGGACTCTTCAACAGCATCTTGCCTCTTTCCGCGATGGTCGCAACTCCACTCTTCGGCCTTCTCGCCGACAGAATCGGTCGCCGCGCCACTCTGATGATGCTCGGCTCCGTGCTCCTCATGCCCGTCTACCTGATGTTGGCCTACAGCAACTTGCCGCTCTGGGTGCCGGTTTCCATGATGGGCGTCGCTTTCTCCCTGATTCCCGCAGTGATGTGGCCTTCCGTCGCCTACATCGTCGACGAGAAGAAGCTCGGCACCGCCTATGCCCTCATGAGCCTGATTCAGCAGGTCGGATTCTTCGCCATGAATCTCGCCATCGGCAAGGCCAATGACTTCTCGCAGGCTGGCTTATCGAATGTCGGCGGATATGCGCTCGGAATGTGGATCTTCTCCACGCTCGGCTTCGTGGGATTATTCTTCTCGATCCTGCTTCGCCAGCGCGAAACTGGCCCGAACGGCCATGGCTTGGAGACGATCACCGCATCCGCTTCTGCGGGCTAACTAGAAGCTCGATTGACGCTCGTATAAGCAGCTACTCAGGCAACCAAAGGTCACCATTTCGCCTCAAATGATCATTCTGACATTAGGGCCGATATTGCTTAACTGGTACAACAGTCAGCTACTTAGCTGCATCTTACACACATGCCGGTTAGAACCTTGACTACCGCGAAAAAACAAGTCGCACCCGGAATCTCCGAGGCCGAAGCGATCGACCGAGCCAAGCAGGGCGACGCGGTTTGTTTCGAGCTTCTCTATGGCCTCCACAAGCGGCGCGTCTATTCGCTCTGCCTGCGCATGACCGGCAACACCGCCGAGGCCGAAGATCTTACCCAGGAAGCCTTCTTGCAGCTCTATCGCAAGATTGCAACTTTCCGCGGCGAATCCGCTTTTTCCACGTGGCTGCATCGACTCGCCGTCAACGTCGTCCTGATGCATCTGCGCAAGAAGGGACTTCCCGAGGTTTCGCTCGAAGAGACCATGGAGCCTCAGCAGGAAGATGGACCACGTAAGGACATCGGCGCTCGCGACAACGTGCTTGCCGGATCCATCGACCGCGTCAATCTGGAGCGGGCGATTGAAAGCCTTCCGCCGGGGTATCGCATTATTTTTGTGCTGCACGATATTGAAGGATACGAGCACAACGAAATTGCCGAAATGATGGGCTGTTCCATCGGCAACAGCAAATCTCAGTTGCACAAGGCGAGAATGAAGTTACGGGATCTCCTTAAGACCAGCAGAGCCGAAAAGGCCGCGAAGCGGTGAGGAGATCATGGGTGATTCAGGGAGAGAAAGTGCCATGAACTGCGCAGAATTTCAAAAGCTTCTGCCCTACATTATCGAGTCTGGCGGAAATCCGGACGAAGAGACGCACTTGCAGGAGTGTGCCGTCTGCTCCGACCTGGTGCAGGACCTCCGCTACATCGCCGAACAGGCCAAACTATTATTGCCAATGCGCGATCCAAGCCCCAAGGTTTGGGACGGCATCCAAGAGAATCTTGAGCGCGAGGGCATGATTAAACCTGCTCGCGCGAGGGGGCGACTTCTAGGATTCCCATCCTGGAGTTCGCTGTCGATGTTTCTACTGCTGTTTGGCGTCACCGTAGTTGGATTTGGACTGCTTCGCTAGTTGCTAGCTATTGCCTCCCAGCCGTTAGCTCTTAGCTATCGGCTTTCGGCTATCAGCGTTCCGACTCGCTATCCCTTCCTCTCTCGAATACCGTACTCACATCTGTCATTTCGAGCGTGGAGCGCGATACAGACGCGCTCCGAGTCGAGAGACCTTGCGCCCCCGTCATCCTCAACCGGCACGCGTGCTTAAGCACTCCTAAAGCGCCGACGCGAGCATCCTTATTTGGTGGCTGTGTTTGTGTGGGACGGACATTCCCCGTCCCCAGCCTCCTAGTAGTTCTGGCAGTTGCGGTTCAAAGGCGAGAACATTCTCATTAGAAACACGAGCGGTAATCTCTGTGCAGATGGGCAGCACGTCGAGGAACAATGTCCTACCACTACGAATTCGATAGCCGGAACCGCATTCTGCTTGCAGTGATATACGGTCGAGTCGATGACTCGGAAATGCGGGAACTTTACTTTGGCATACGAAAGCGTAAAGACGAAGATCATGCCCTGACTGGCATCGCCGATTTCACCGGAGTCACCGACTTTAACGTCCGCTCGGAAACCATTCGTGGACTGGCAAACCTGCCACCAAATTTTGAGGACCCTACCATACGCGCTGCCGTGACGCCCACCGACTTTCTATTCGGGATTGCGCGCATGTTTCGGGCACACGGCGCGGCCACTCGCGAGCAACTATTCATAGTGCGAACCTTGAACCAGGCACTCCTGTTACTGGGAGTCGAGTCACCTCAATTCCATCGAACCAGCGCAGCGTGATCCTGTCATTTCGAGCGAGGTTGAGGCGTTTAGCGGGCGTCCAAGCCCGCTGCCGAAATCCTGAGCGAAGTCGAAGGAACGCGCAATACAGACGCGCTCCGAGTCGAGAGACCTTGCGCCCCTGTCATCCTTGAGCGAGCGGCTGTATCGCGAGCGAAGGATCTGGGCGAGCGAAACGGGGTCCCCGACAAGCCTGCTTTTGGCTTGACGGGGTGTTCGACCGGCGCGCGTGCGCAGCACGCTTAAAGCGCCGACGCGAGCATCCTTATTTCCCGCCTATAATGTCCGCCATGAAAAGTGTGGTTCCAATCCTTCTATTGTTCCTGGCTTTACCACTGGCAGCGCAGACCGATGCTCACCACTCTGGCGTCGAACAGCGCGGAGAATCTCATGCAGGAATGGGTTTTAGCCAGACCTCAACCACACATCACTTCATCCTCACCGCGAACGGCGGCATCGTGCAGGTCACCGCGAACGACGCAACCAACAAAGAGCAGATCGATACCATCCAGATGCACCTGGGCCATATTGCCGAGATGTTCTCAGCCGGGAATTTTTCGATCCCGCATTTCGTGCATGACCAGACGCCGCCGGGTGTACCGACAATGCAGAAGTTGAAGAGCGCCATCCGGTATTCAGCCGAACCACTGGCGAATGGCGGCCGCGTCAAGATCGAGACCAGTTCGCCAGAAGGCATTGCAGCCGTCCACGATTTTCTTCGCTTCCAGATTAAGGACCACGAGACCGGCGATCCCACCACGGTTCAGAATCGCTAGTCTCGCAAGTATTGTTGTGTGAGACGGAATCCTGCCTGTCGCTTTTGTTTGTGTGGGGCGGACATTCCCTTCGGCTTCGCTCAGGGCAGGCCTGTCCGCCAGGTTTTGATTGCGTGGGGCAGCCGACCCCGGCTGCCCGTTCAAGCGCTCAGCCCGGACAGCGCGGGCGAGAGGGTGGATTGGATTCGAAGCGGAGCATTAGCCCCGCAGAGAGTCCAGATTGCTCGAAGCAGAGGCTCACGGAGGCAGGGTTTCGCGGAAGCGAATGAGGACGCTGCACAAGTGCGTAATTGAGCGGCGATCACTGCGATCTGCAAACGATTCTCGGAGGCAGAGCTCAAGTCCCCGACGATAGAGGTTGCCTGAACGACAGTTCCAGATCTGATGAACGGCAGTCCGTTGCGCTCGTCGATACTTTACCAATCACCCATCGAGTGGGCCAGAGGCTTCGATAATCTGCGCAGGTTTTTTTAGGAGCATTCCAGGACTCTGCGTTCAGAATTCCAGGCATTGGCCGTACCGTCGGCTTATGTCCATCGTCCCTCAGTTCCAGAAGTTGCGGATACGGCGGTTCAAGCAGCCTCTGTGGCGACTTCAGGAAAACTGCGGAACTATAGCGTTCACAGTAGCTATGAGCGAGCCATGACTATCGAAGCCGTCATCTTCGAACATGCGGCGTTGTCAAAGTAGTGACCAACAGCAACTCCGGTTCCAAGCAGATGCAGAGTCGCTTACCTCGAGTGTGCGGCGACAATCGACAACGCGAGTTGAGCTTCGGAATCTGATCATGCAGCAACCAGCTTCTACTACAATGCATAGCCTATCTGACGGACAGCTATCGTTCGCTCATGAGGTGTGGGTAAAATCGCTCAACACATTGTACTGGAAATGTGGATCGGACAAAACGGTCTTTCTATCAAGTACGATTACATGGAAGAATTCTGTTCTGATGTCGCTACATGAATATGTACGCTCACATGTTCCACAACACTACTGCAGACGGAAATTCTTCGACTGCCGAGATCGATGACTACAACTATGAGCTCCGGGCAAAGTCGCCAGAATCTATCGAAGGATCAGCGAGCACGCCGCTGACGTCATGGGGCTAATGAGTCAGGCGCGGAGTGTCCCATCTTGTCCGCTATTAAGCGAGATGGGGTTCGTGAAGCGTCGAAATGCGAAACGTCTTGTCACACCCCGATGTGCGCAATGTCACACACCGTGTCCACCGCCGAATCTTGTCAAGCCCCTAAATCACGTATCTCACTCGCAACACGAGACTTCCGCGTGGCATGTTTCCCCTCAAAATCTGCTATGCTGGATATAGAAGCTCGGAATTGATCTGTCACAGATCCCTTCCGGGCTTTTGCTCTTTCTGTCGAGCGTTATGAGGATCATGTTGCCGAACGCAAGCGAGGCAGCCCGATGCTCTCCACGATCGCTTCGGCTCTGTTTTGCTCTTTCTGACAAACTGACGTACTGCAATACCACACGCCGATCGCTGACGGCCGACCGCCGACAGCCTTCGGTTTTGTTTTTTCTGACAACTGACAACTAGCAACTGACAACTGTCTTTAGCGAAACTGATCGACTTCCCACATAAGTCGTTTGTTTCCCGCTATGAACGTGTAAGTGCTTACGGCTGCGCTAGTTACCGCGCCGCCGCCCGCAACCCCTTTGTTTTCCGCTAAGGGAGGGGGAGGGGGTCCCTAAAAGAAAGGAACGAATGTCACAAACCAGGATCAATTCAACCAAACCGCCGACCTTTGTCGGGTGGCCTTGAGTGAGGATGGAGTAACGCAAGGTCTCTCGACTCGGAGCGCGTCTGTATCGCGCTCCTCGCTCGAAATGACAGGTGTAAGGGGCCGCTGGACATGATGAAGTTTTGTAGCGCGATGAAATTTCAGGATCTGTCATTCCGAGCGACCGTCCGCCGCGGGGTTGGCGATCCCCGCAGTTGGGATCGCGCGGACGGAAGTCGAGGAACCTTGTGTTTAAACGTGGGCGGACAGGAATGTCCGCCCCACACAAACTTAAATTCTTTCTGACAACTAGCAACTGACAACTAACTCACTTCACCGGCGCAACGCCAGCGCTAATCAGAAACGCTTTGATCGCTTCGTAGCCCTTCAGCTCCTGCTCATCGGTGAAGCCGCCATGTCCCGCGCCGGGGATGGTCAGCAGCTGGTTACGCACTCCTGCTTTATCGAGCAGCTGATGCAGCCGGACGCTTTGTGCGTGCGGCACCAGTTTGTCGTCGTCACCGTGAATCGTAATGATCGGAGGCAGCCCGGGGCGCACGTAGTTGATGGGCGAGACGCGCCGCGCAATCTCCTCGCGATTGGGCTGGCTTCCCAACCAGGCGACGGCGTAGGAGCGTGTGTCCGGCGCGCCTTGCAGCATGTCGGCGACATCGGCGATGCCGAACCAGTTGACGATGGCCGCAACCTTGGGGAGCGGCACGAGCGGCGTAGCGTCCCAGCCGTTGAAGTCGGCGGCGCACTCGGTGTCGAGTCCCGCGGAAGACGGAATCATGCCGGTGGTAAGCGCCAGGTGTCCTCCGGCGGAGCCGCCCGAAGTGACGATCTTGCTGAGATCGAAATTATATTTTTGCGCATTGTGCGCCACCCAGTGCAGGGCGCAGAGACAGTCCTCGACGGCGGCGGGCGCGAGCGAAACGTCCGCCAAACGGTACTCGACGTTGACGACGGCGAAGCCCATCTGCATGTAAGGCAGCCCCTCGAGGAAGCGATCTTCCTTGCTGCCGTTGATCCAGCCGCCACCGTGAATTACGAGGACGACGGGCGTGGGCGCCTTCGCTTTGTACGGACGATAGACATCGAGCTTGAGCTGGTAATTGTTGGCGACGCCATAAACGATGTTCGAAGTGACCTGGAAATCGTTGGCGATGACCACCGCGGCCCGCTCCTCGGGCGTGAGTTGGGCAGCGGCGATGCCGGCAAGTGCGAGCAGAAAGACCGGAAACAAGAGAGAGCGAAGTAAGCGCATCAGATTCTCCGTGAAATGAATGCGCCGAGAATGTACGGCACGGGAAGAAACGAAGTCAATGACAAGAACAAGTGGTTAGTGGTTAGTCGTTTGTCATTGCTGATGTCTACGGGGGTGAGGGGCCAGGAATCGCTAATTACTAATTACCAAATACTAATTACTACTGCAAATGGATGACGCCGCCACATCTAACCACTAGCCACTAACCACTAGCCACTGGTAAATTTCTTGCGCGATGCGACGCGCCGGACTTTCTACATCTCTAATTACCCTCCTGATTTTCTCTTTCAATTTTTCCGCTCAAGCACAAACGCATTGGGTCGCTTCGCTGGACCGCGTCCCAACAACTTGCTGAACCGCAAAACTCTCTCGCGGCCGATGATCTTCACGACGCGACGCTGCGCCAGATCGTGCATCTGTCGCTGGGCGGAACGCAGTTGCGCGTGCGCATTTCAAATCGCTTCGGAAGCGCGCCGCTGCATTTCAGCGCGATCCACATTGCGCGTCCCGTAACGACGACCTCGGCGAAAATCGTCGAAGGAACCGACAAAGCGCTGACCTTTTCCGGCAAGCCCGACGTGATCGTTCCCGCAGGCGCCGATTATCTTTCCGATCCCGTGGATTTTCCTGCAGCGCCGCTTTCCGACATGGCGATCAGCATTTATCTGGAACAGCTTCCACAGCAGCAGACAGGACATCCAGGCTCGCGCGCCACTTCTTATTTGGTTCATGGCAATCAAGTCGCGGCCGCTGATCTTCCTGACGGCAAAGACCTTCGAGCACTGGTACTTCATCGCCGGAGTCGAAGTCGCGGCCACGCCGCAAGCCGCTACGATTGTGGCTCTCGGCGATTCGATCACCGACGGACATGGCGCAACCACGAACGGCAACGATCGTTGGCCCGACCTTCTAGCGAAGCGACTGCAAGCGAATGCGGGAACGGCAAACCTCGCTGTAGTAAATGCAGGAATTGGCGGCAATCGACTGCTGCTCGACAGCCTTGGCCCAAATGCGCTGGCGCGCTTCGATCACGATGTGCTCGCGCCCGCAGGCGTTCGCTACGTGATCGTGTTGGAAGGCGTGAACGACCTGGGAATGTTTGCGCGCGAGGGCAATCATTCGCGCGCCGAACACGACGAATTGGTGCGCCGAATTATTGGCGCTTATGAACAGATGATTGCGCGCGCGCATGCGCATGGGATCAAGACAATTGGCGCGACGATTCTGCCGTTCGTCGGCTCCGAGTTTTACCATCCGGGACCTGAGATCGAAGCCGATCGCCAGGCCATCAATCAGTGGATTCGCACGCATGGACATTTCGACGCGGTCGTCGACTTCGATATGGTCACGCGCGATCCGCAGCATCCGGATCGTCTGCTGGCGGCGGTCGATTCCGGCGATCATCTGCATCCTTCCCCAGCGGGATATGCAGCAATGGCCGCGGCGATTCCGCTGGCGCTGTTCAGTCCCTCTGCGACAACGCAACCGCAGATCGCGTTCACCTTCGACGATCTTCCTGCGCATGCTTCGTTGCCGCCGGGAGAGACGCGCGTGGAGGTCATTGCCAAGATTCTTGCCGCGATGCACGACGCGCACATGCCGCCAATCTACGGCTTCATAAACGGCCTCGCAGTTGAGCAGCATCCTGGCGATGTTGCGGCACTGAAAGCGTGGCGCGATGCGGGCAATCCGCTGGGCAATCACACGTGGTCGCACATGAACCTGAATCAGAATTCGCTCGCCGACTTCGAAGCGAACACGACCAAGAACGAACCGTTGCTGACCGAATTAATGCAAGGCGCGGACTGGCACTGGTTTCGCTTCCCTTATCTAGCGGAAGGCGATACTCAGGAGAAGAAAGCTGGCGTGCGCGCGTTCCTGCTGCTGCGCGGATACAAGGTCGCGGGCGTGACGATGAGCTTTGGCGATTATCAGTGGAACGATCCGTATGCGCGCTGCGTGGCGAAGGGCGACAAGGACGCGATTGCGATGTTGGAAAGCAGCTACCTGGCAGCGGCGGACGATAGCATTGGGCACTACCGGCAGCTTTCGCAAACACTGTTCGGTCGCGATATTCCGTATGTGCTGCTGATGCATGTGGGCGCGTTCGATGCGCGCATGCTACCGCGTCTGCTGGAGCTGTATCGCTCGCGAGGCTTCGAGTTCGTCACTCTGCAACAGGCCGAAAGCGACGACTTCTACCGGCAGGATACGGACCTGAATCTGCCCCCCGGACCGGACATGCTGGAAGGAGTCGCTGCCGAACGGCACATCGTTCAGACGACTTCGGGCACGGCGCCGATTATCCAGTTCGACAGTATCTGCAAGTGAGCCGTAGCCTGTTGGCCTAAGTCCTTTGTTTGCTTAATCAAGAAATCTACGAAAATCCTCTTGACAGATTTTACTGTTTGTTACACAGTATGTGACGTACACCATGTTTCACATACTATATGTCACCCAATCAAAATAGCGACCTGTTCGAGAATCTCAAGGGAGAGTTGCGGCGCGGATCGTTGATTCTGGCGGTGCTGGCAGAGTTGCGCAGTGAGAAATACGGCTACACCTTGCGCAAGGATCTCGCCGACAAGGGCATGGAGATCGACGAAGGCACGCTGTATCCGCTGCTGCGCCGACTGGAGAGCCAGGGACTGCTGACGAGTCAGTGGCGCGAAGAAGACAAGCGCAACAAGCGCTTCTACCGGCTGTCGGCTGCCGGCGAACTCATCCTCCTGCAACTGCTCGTCGAATGGGAAAACATCGACGCGTCACTCAACAAAATTCTGAAGGAGCAGCATCATGGAACTACTGGACCGGTACCTGCACGCAGTTAAATTCTGGCTGCCGAGACAGCAGCAGGACGACATCATCGCGGAGATCTCCGAGGACCTGCGTTCGCAGATCGAAGATCGCGAAGGGGAGCTCGGCCGCAAGCTCGATGACAATGAGGTCGCTGCTCTGCTCCGCAAGCGTGGACGCCCGTTGCTGGTGGCGAATGGATATTTGCCACAGCATTCGCTGATCGGGCCGGTGCTGTTTCCCATCTACACGCTGGTGCTGAAGATCGCGGCGCTCTGTTTCGTGATCCCGCGGATACTTGTGCTGATCGGGTTCTTCATCTTCGACCCCAAGTACCACACGGAAGGCTTGGGCGCGCTGATCGTACGCACGTGGTCCGAGCTGTGGTTCGGCGCCTTCGTCACCTTCGGGATTGTGACGCTGGTCTTCGCGGTACTCGAAAGAACACAGGCAAATTCCGGCTGGCTGGAGAAATGGGATCCGCTGAAGCTCCCCAAGGTCAAGGACACGCGAAGGATTCCACGTGCTTCCTCGGTGTTTGAAGTGGTCTTCGGGATCATCGCCGTCATGTGGCTAGTGGAACTGGCTTCCTCGGGAATTCTGTTGAACCACGCGAGCATTCAGATCGCTCTTACCCAAGCTGGACGCGGATTTGTGTGGGTGGTCACGGCGATGTCGGTCTTCGGCGTCGGCATGTCCACGGTCAACATGTTTCGTCCTTTCTGGACCAGAGCGCGGCTGGGACTGCGGGTGGTGCAGGATCTGGTCTCGACGCTCGTGTTCGGGCTGATGTCCAGAGCGGGCGCGTTGATCATCCTGTCTGGAGCGAGCATTCCCTCGGCGAAAGCGGTTGAAGTGAATGCCGCGGTGAACACGTGGTTGTCCGTCTTGGTGGCGATCGCAGGAGCGATTTGCGCCGTGATCACCATTGTCGATATGGTTCGGCTCATCTTTATGAATACGAATCGTCCGGCGTGGTTGAGCCAGGTCTCCGGCACGGTACATAACTGAAGGCTGCTAGACTCGGAATCACTGAATTGGTGAACTCATTACAAGAAAAGCCCCGAGCGTGCTTTCTCGTAGGCTTCATGGGCGCGGGCAAGACCTCCGTCGGGCAGCGATTAGCGCACGATTTGAGCTGGCGGTTCGTTGACCTGGATGACCGCGTCGTCGCCGCCGACGGGCGCAGCGTGCCGGAGATCTTTCGTGCCGAAGGTGAGGCGGCTTTCCGGGCGATGGAGACAGCTGCGCTGCAAATGCTGATCGGCGAATTGGGCCTGCAGCCCACGGTGATCGCGCTCGGTGGCGGAGCCTTCGCGCAGCCGCGAAATGTCGCACTGATCCGCAACACGGAGCTGCCGGTGGTATTCCTGGACGCCCCGGTGAAAGAACTGATGGACCGCTGCCGCGCTCAGGCAGGACAGCGACCTTTGTTCCAGGATGAGAACCAATTTCGCCAATTGTATGAAGAGCGCCGAAGCGCTTACATGGAGGCAGGCCTTTGTGTCGACACGAGCGGGCAAAGCGTCTCCGAAGTGGCTTCGGAAGTGGCACTACTTTTGGGGTTAGCAGTTCCTGATGAGCAGACAAAGCGGCATTCATAACCTGGCAAAATTCACGACCATACTTCTCCTCGCGACATCCTTGCCCTTATGGGCAGGGAACAAGAAGGCTCCGGCCAATGTCATCGATTCGGGCGTATTCGACATCATGATTGGCGGCAAGAAGGTCGCGACTGAGACATTCCAGATCTCGCAGGAAACCGACTTCAGCGTGGCAAAAGGAACGCTGAAAACCGAGGACGGATCGAAGGAATCCCAGACTTACGAACTGGAGCTGCTGCCTTCGGGAAACCTGCGCAAGTATGAGTGGAGCGAAGCAGGTGGCTCCAACGGCCAGAGCACAATCGAACCGCAGAACGAATTCCTGGTGCAGCACATTACGTCAGCGACCTTGCAGAAGCCAGTGGAGCAACCCTACATATTGCCTGCGTCCACAGCGGTGCTCGACGACTATTTCTTCAGCCACCGCGAACTTCTGCTGTGGCGATATTTGGCCACTAACTGCGCCAAGCCTTCCGCCCAAGGCTGCCCCATGCCCAAGACGAATTTCGGCGCGATTGTTCCCCGCCAGCGCAACTCGATGAGCGTGAGCCTGGAATTCAAGGGACGCGAGAAGTTGATGCTGCATGGGAAGGAAGTGGAACTCAGCCGTTTTCTTATGCATACCGAAAGCGACGACTGGTCTTTATGGATGGATGACCAATACAAGCTTCAGCGGGTGCTGGTGGACTCCGATCAGACGGAAGTAATCCGCGAATAGCATTGTCCGGTAGGACACATTTTTTCCTGCACTTTTGCTCCCTTTAAAGGTCTCGCACGCAGTTAGAATGATTCATCGCTGAATCATGTCCAGCAATGGCCAACCCGCAGGATCGTCCCGATCGGGCCACCGCTCGGAGATTCTCTTCACCCTGGCAATCCTGGGGCTGCTGGCGATCGCCTGGATGGTTCGCGACGTCCTGCTGCTGATCTACGTCAGCATCCTCTTCGCGGTAGTGCTGAGTCCGGCGATCGATCAGATTCGCCGCATTCATATTGGACACTGGTGGCCAGGGCGCGGGTTCGCGATCTTTGTCATCATCAGCATCGCGCTGCTGGCGATCGTGTCGTTCGCTGTGTTTGCGTTGCCGCCCATGTTGCGCGATTTCCAAGCTTTCATCGGCGATCTCCCGCATCGACTGGCGGAGCTGCACACGCGTCTGCGCGGCTATCCGTTCGTTCCAAACCTCGATGTGGATACGCTGGAACACGAAATGGAGAACTCCTTCGGCGGAGCCTTCGGATTCTTTGCCGGAGTTGCCGGTGCGCTGGTTGGTCTATTCAGTTGGCTGATCATTACCGCCTACTTCATCCTCGATGGGCACCGGACGTTTTACTGGTTTCTCTCCTTCTTCCCCGATCATCATCGGCGACGCTTGCGCGTGACGTTGCTCCGCGGACAAGTTCGCATGCGGCACTGGCTCGTGGGCCAGGGATTGCTCATGCTGATCCTGGGTATATGCGCAAGCGTGACCTTCTGGCTGCTTCACCTACGGTATTCATTCGCTCTCGGCGTGCTTGCCGGCGCGATGAACATCGTGCCCTTCATCGGTCCGCTGGCGTCTTTCGTGCTGGCAGTTACGGTGGCGGCATTCGATGGCTGGTCGAAGGTTTTGGGAGTGGTTATCTTTTACGCCATCTACCAGCAGATCGAACAAGCGTGGCTCAACCCGCGCATCATGAACTACAGCGTGAATCTGCCGCCACTTGCTGTGATCATCGCATTGAGTTTGGGAGCCGCGATGGCTGGCGTAATTGGCGCACTGGTTGCGGTTCCGACGGCCGCGCTGGTTGCGGTGATGCTGGACGAATATCTTGTGCGCTTCCGCGGACCGGAACGCCAGCCCGAGCATCGTGCCGCCGCAATCGAACCGCCTGTGCCAATCGCCGAGTAGATCGTTTCCTACAGACCCTGCTTTTCGCTGCAGCGAATCGAAAAAACTCGTGCTCGATGTGATCTTCCGCACGAAGATCAAAAAACTCCGTAGTGTAAAATTGGGAACTGAATACTCACATGGCAACCAAGATACCAGTAGGCATACTCGGCGCCACGGGCGTCGTCGGACAACGTTTCATACAGTTGTTGGAAGATCATCCATGGTTTGAAGTGGCATGGCTCGCGGCATCCGAGCGTTCGGCTGGACTACCGTACGCGGAAGCCGCCAAGTGGCGTTTGAAGACACCGATTCCCTCTTCTATCGCAAAGATGAAGGTGTCGGCAGCCGACCCTGATGGCGCTCCCAAGGTCATTTTTGCCGCGCTCGACGCAGGCATCGCCAAAGAATTGGAGCCGCGTTTTGCGGCCGCCGGACACGCGCTCGTCTCGAACTCGAGCGCACTGCGCATGTATCCCGATGTTCCGCTGGTGATTCCGGAAGTGAATCCCGATCACATCAGGCTGATTGAATGCCAGAAGTGGTGGCGCGAGTCGAAGGGCTTCGCGGTTACCAATCCCAACTGCTCGGCGATCGGGTTGGTGATTGCGCTCGCTCCGCTGCACAGAGAATTCGGGCTGGACAAAGTGTTCGTCGTCACCATGCAGGCCGTGAGCGGCGCGGGATATCCGGGCGTGGCTTCGCTCGACATCCTTGGCAACGTGATTCCCTACATCGGCAAAGAAGAAGAAAAGATGGAAGAGGAAACGCGCAAGCTGCTGGGCAAGGTAACCGGGGCCTCGGTGATGCCAGCCGATTTCGGCATCAGCGCGCAATGCAACCGCGTCGCCGTGGAAGATGGCCATACTGAGTCCGTCTCGATCAAGCTGAAAACGCCTGCCAAAGCAGATGCGATCATCGATGCGTGGGTCAAGTTCCGCGAAGTTCCGCAAGAACTAGGGCTGCCGACTGCGCCGGTGCAGCCGGTGTACTACGACAGAGCTCCCGATCGTCCGCAACCGCGATTCGATCTGGATCGTGGACGTGGCATGGCGACCAGCGTAGGGCGCTTGCGTCCGTGCGGACTGTTCGACTGGAAGTTCACCGTGCTTTCGCACAACACGATTCGCGGTGCGGCGGGCGCGGCTCTTCTCAATGCTGAACTGCTCAAAGCACAAGGCTACTTGAGCTAACGGGAGCCATAGGCCAATGTCCAGGGCGGGATGGCTTCTGTCGATTGCCGCGGGCGTAGCGGTGGGCGCGTATGCCTTCGTTCAATATCAGAAGAAAACGGTACAGGCAGAAGCAGACCAGTTGTGGTCGCTGCTGGGATTGCGTCCGGGCGCCCGGCTCGGCGAAGTTGGCGCGGGCACGGGAACGATGACGCAGAATATGGCAGAACGGCTACGCTCTCCCGGACACCTGTTCGCCACCGAGATCGACGACAAGCGCCTTCGACAACTGATCAAGAAGAAGGTGATCCAGAGCTGGATGAACGTCACCGTGGAGCCCAGCCATGCCGCGGATTGTTGCATCCCCGCGAGCAGTTGCGACGCGATCTACATGCGGGCGGTCTATCACCACTTCACCGATCCGGTGGCGATGAACGCCAGCATCTTCCGCGCATTGCGCCCCGGCGGCACGCTCGCCGTAATTGATTTCACGCCGCGCTGGTATTTAGCGCCGAGCACGCCGAAGGGTATTCCTACGAACCGCGGCGGGCATGGTATCCCGAGCGCTATTCTCGCTGAAGAACTGGAGCAGGTAGGATTCGAGCGGGTCCGCACGATCGAGGATTGGCCCGGTCATAAATATTGTCTATTGTTCCAGAAGCCGATCGCGTCATAGTGTGGCGGGAATGCCTTTCGGCTGATTGTTGGCTATCGAAATGATTGTGATGAAATTCGGCGGTACGTCAGTAGAGAATGCGACCGCCATCAGTCGTGCTGCAAAAATCGTCGCCAGCCGTGTTGCGGAAAATCCAGTTGTAGTCGTAAGCGCCATGGCAAAAGTCACCGATCAGCTGGTGGCGATGGCGAATTATGCTGGTCGTGGCGACGCCGAAACGGCGCTCGACTTCTCGCGCAAGCTGCGCGCGCGGCACATTGAGACCTTTACGGAACTGTTGGGATCGGCAAAGGTAAAAGAGTTTCTCCCCGAACTGGCGAGCGAATTCAACGCGCTGGACGAGCTAATACGCGGCATCTGTGCCGTCGGCGAAATCACGCCTCGCACTACCGACAACATCCTTTCCTTCGGAGAGCGCGTCAACAGCAAGATTGTTGCTGTTGCGTTCGCCACGCTTGGCGTGAATGCCGCTCACGTGGATTCGCGGGAGTGCATCGTCACAGACAACCAGTTCACGCGAGCGATCCCACAATTCGACGCGACAAATGACCGGCTCGCGATGAAAGTTCGTCCGCTGCTGAGCAAGGGCATCGTTCCGGTGATGGGCGGATTCATCGGCGCAACGCGTGAAGGAATTGTGACCACAATCGGCCGCGGTGGATCGGACTTTTCGGCAGCAATCGTGGGCGCCGGGCTTGATGCGACGCGCATTGAAATTTGGACGGACGTCGATGGTATGAAGACCACCGACCCGAATATCTGTCCAAATGCGCTGCGCATCAAGACGATTGCTTTCGAAGAAGCGGCGGAGCTGGCGTACTTCGGCGCGAAAGTTCTGCATCCCTCGACTCTGCTCCCTGCGGTGCAGAAGAATATCCCGGTGCTGGTGCTGAACTCGCGCAATCCGGGCAATGAAGGAACGCGTATTCTGGCGCGCGCGACGCATTGCCGAAATCCATTCAAAGCTATAGCTGCTAAGAAGCGCATCACCATCATCGATATTGTTGCCACGCGCATGCTGGGCGCTCACGGCTTCCTGCGCGCGGTGTTCGAGGTCTTCGATCATCACCACTGCGCAGTGGATGTTGTGTCTACGTCTGAAGTCAGCGTCTCTCTCACCGTGGATTCCAATGAGTCGATTCCGGCCCTGGCGGCGGATCTCGAGAAGCTTGGTGATGTGAAGTACGAGGGACGCAAAGCGATTGTCTGCATGGTTGGCGAAAACATCCGCGAGACGCCAGGCGTAGCCGCCAAAGTTTTCGGCGCGATCGCGGAGACGAATGTCCGCATGATTTCGCAAGGCGCATCGGAGATCAATCTAACCTTCGTGGTGGAAGAAGAGGACGTTCCACAAGTCGTGCGCCAGCTGCATGATGTATTCTTTGCCGATCCCGATCCGGAGGTCTTCGCATACGCATGAAACTGCTGCTGATCGGATATGGCAAAACTGGATCGCTTGTCGGCGATATCGCGCGCGAACGCGGACACGAGGTTCGCGTCGTAGTCGAAGAAGATAACGCCAGCGGAGTTGGCCTTGCGCCGAACCGACTGAACGACATCGATGTCGCGATTGATTTCACGGGGCCACATGCGGTGCTGGGGAATATCGACGCCTGCATTGGCGCTGGTAAGAACATGGTTGTCGGCACGACCGGTTGGTACGATCAGATCCCGCAGGTACGCGCAATGGTCGAGAAGGCCGGCACAGGATTCGTGTTCGGAGCGAACTTCTCCGTAGGAGTGAACCTCTTCTTCGAAGCGGCACGCGCCTTGGGAGCAGCTGCTGGATTCGGCTACGAAGGCCAGATCGTCGAGCGCCATCACATCCACAAAAAAGATAAGCCTTCCGGTTCCGCCATCGCACTGAACAACAGCTACTGCCAAGGTGGTGGTAAGGACCTGCGCATTGATTCCATTCGCGAAGGCGAAGTGATGGGCGATCACATCCTGCAACTGAGTTCCGCGAATGACATGATTCTGCTCTCCCACTCGGTGAAATCGCGTCGCGGATTCGCTGATGGTGCGGTGCGCGCAGCAGAGTGGATCCACGGCAAAACCGGTTTCTACGATTTCAAGGACATCTTCCGGTCCATGCAGTAGTACTTTGTCTTTCGGTGCGGTTCGGCCGATATTCGTCGTTTCCCTCGCTCCTCGACTTCAGTCGCCATCCCTCACAGGAAGAAGTAAGCTGAGCATAGGCATAGGTCATGATTGAAGAATCCAAGCTGACGCAACATTACATTGAGCTCGAAGAGCGGTATGGCGCTCACAACTATCATCCGCTAGACGTGGTAATCGACCGCGCCAAGGGTGTGTGGCTGTGGGACGTGGAAGGCACGCGCTATCTCGATTGCCTGGCGTCGTATTCGGCTGTGAACCAGGGGCACTGCCACCCGGAGATCCTGAAAACTCTTCATGAGCAAGCTGAGCGCGTCACGTTGACTTCGCGCGCGTTCCGCAATGATCAGTTGCCGCTGCTCTATCAACAGCTTCACGATCTGACCGGAATGGAGATGGCTCTGCCCATGAACTCCGGCGCAGAAGCCGTCGAGACAGCAGTAAAAGCCGCGCGTAAGTGGGGTCATGAAGTGAAAGGAATCCCTGACGGCAAGGCGGAGATCGTTGTCTGCGCGAACAACTTCCATGGGCGCACCGTCACGATCGTCAGCTTCTCAAGCGAGGAGCAATATCGCAGCGGCTTTGGGCCGTTCACGCCGGGATTCAAGATCATTCCTTTCGGCGACGCCGAGGCACTACGCAATGCAATCACGCCGAATACATGCGCGTTCCTCTTCGAGCCGATTCAAGGTGAAGCCGGCATCATCATTCCTCCCGCAGGATACCTGCGCGAGGTCCGCGAGATCTGCTCCGACAATCAGGTGCTGATGATGACGGATGAAATTCAGTCCGGGCTGGGACGCACTGGGAAGCTGTTTGCGTACATGCACGAGAACATCGTGCCGGACGTGGTAATTGTCGGCAAAGCGCTGTCGGGCGGCTTCTATCCTGTTTCGGCGGTCTTGTCTTCGCGCCGTGTGCTGGGCGTGTTCCGGCCCGGCGATCATGGCAGCACCTTCGGTGGAAATCCACTCGGTTGCGCTGTCGCGCGCACGGCGTTACGTGTGCTAGTCGAAGAAAAGATGGTCGAGAATTCAGCGGAACTCGGAGCTTACTTCCTGCAAGAACTGCGGAAGCTGCAAAGCCCGCTGATTAAGGAGATTCGAGGCAAAGGATTGTGGCTTGGAATTGAACTGACCGCCGCCGCGCGTCCGTATTGCGAGCGATTGAAAGACCTTGGCGTTCTCTGCAAGGAAACGCATGAGAAGGTGATTCGTCTTGCGCCGCCATTGGTAATCACGCGCGACGAGATCGACTGGGCGATAGAGCGAATTCGGAAGGTACTAGAGAAAATCTCGTCGGACTAAAGGTTCGCGAGTTGCCAAACGGTATCGATCACGGTGCCGTCCACCCATTTCACAACAGCAACCGGATTGTCCGTCAGCTTCGGCTTCTGCGGTGCTCCGCCGCAAATCTGAAAGACTTCGCGCTGGATGTCCTGGATCGGACGGATCGGCAGCTTCGATCCTTTCACTGCATCCAGAAGATCTTGCCGTCGCGGATTGATCGCGATTCCCCGCTCAGTCACTATGACGTCAATCAACTCACCCGGGCCGGTGAGCGTGGTCACTTCGTCAACGATCACCGGAATTCGATCGCGAAACGATGGGACAGCGAGAATCGTGCAGCCGGCCGCCAGGCAGTTCTGCCAGCCACCGATGCCGTGCAGCAGGCGTCCATCGGAGTGGGTCACGACATTGCCGTTGAAGTTAACGTCAACTTCGGTGGCGCCGAGAACAGCCACGTCGACCATGGAGGCGAAGTTTCCTTTGCCGTGGTAGTTGTAGGAGGTGAAGGGAGATGTTGCAACGTGGCGCGGGTCGGTCGCCATCGAACGAACAGCGTCGAGATCGAAAGTTTGCCCGTCGAGGATGTATCCGGCGAGCCCCTCCTGCAGCATTTCAACCAGGTACTTGGTTGAACCGCCGCGTACGAAGCTGGCCTTCACGCCTGCGTCCTTCATCATGCGGCGAAGATAGTCGACAAACGCAAGCGCAATGCCACCGGCGCCTGCCTGGAACGAGAAGCCATCGCGCATGATGCCAGCATCGCGCACGAAGCGCGCGACGTATTCGGCAATCTTCAGGCGGTCAGGACTGCGGGTGATCTGAGTTGTGCCGGAGACGATCTTCGCGGGATCGCCAATTGACGGCACCTCGACGACGTAGTCGACGTTATTTCCCTGGATCTGCCACGGAACGCATGGGAACGGAACCAGATTGTCCGTCACTACGATCACGTGATCAGCGTGGATGGAATCCGCGAGCGCAAAGCCCAGCGATCCGCATGCAGATTTGCCGATCGAGCCTGTGGCATTCGCCGAACGGATCAGCGGTAGGAGCGGCGATCACGGCAATGTCGATATGAACTTCGCCATCCTGGATCGCCTGCCATCGACCGCCATGCGAACGCAGGACGCCATAGCCGCGCATTTTTCCGCGTGAACAGTAATCGCCCAGGGGACCGTTCATCGATCCTTCAATGTGGTGCACGACACCAGCTTCCATCAGATCGATAACCGGAGATTGCGAGGGAAACGATGCGCTCGGGAACCACATCAGGTCTTTGACGCCCATGCGAGCGGCGGTCTGAAGAGCAGTGAGAGCGATAGTGTCCCCGTCGCGTAGATGATGATGCGAGGAAATCACCATGCCGTCGCGAAGTCCGCACAGACGCAGAGCAGTCTCGAGATCCGGAACGCGCTTGTCGCCGTTGGCTGGATAGTCGCGCGACGAGCGGATCGGCGCACCAGCCTTGTTGCCTTGCGGTTCGTACTTGCCGACACCGAGAAAAGGAGTCTGCTCACGACCGTTCACGTGAAGAGGCACAAGGCGGCCGGCGACATTGCGGGCGAGTTCGATGTCCTTAGAGACCTGCATCACTTTGTCCCCTCTGGCGCGGCGAGCAGACCCATGGATCGCGCGGTGTTCATTAGCTTCAGCGCTCGATTCACGACGGGAGAATCGATCATCTTCGAGCCCAGACTCACCACTCCCAGGCCACGCTGCGTGGCGTCTTCGTAGGCAGCCACAATCTTGAGAGCTTTCTGAATTTCCTGTGCGGATGGAGCAAACGCCTGGTGGATGACGGGAATCTGCGCGGGGTGGATGCAGCCCATCCCTTCGAAGCCGAGCGCGCGGGATTGCTGACCCCAGCGTGCAAGACCGTCCATATCACCGACGTCGCCAAACACCGAGTCGATCGCCTGTATGCTCGCGGCCTTCGCGGCGTTCACCAGGCGCGTGCGAGCGTAAAGAGATTCGCTGCCTTCGACGGTCTTCGCCACGCCGAGATCGGCGGTGTAGTCTTCGAGGCCGATGGTGAGCGCGACGACGGTTTTGGCTGGCTGTCGCAATTGCATACGCATTTTCGATTCCGAGCGCCGATTCGAGAATCGGCATAAGCCAGATTGGGCGCTCGCCGTTGCAAATCTTTGCGATCGCGCGTTCCACTTCAGCGACTTGCTCAGGGCGTTCCACCTTTGGAATAAGAATCAGGTCCGGCTGCTCGGGAATGATCTCTTTCAGATCTTCGAGACCGAGCGGCAGTTGATTGATGCGGACCATCCGCTCGCTCTTGGCGAAGCTCACGCTCCGCAAGGCATTGCGCACGAGGATTCGCGAAGCGAACTTTTCCGAGGTGTGAACCGAGTCTTCGAGATCAAGGATGATAGCGTCCGGTTCGTGCAGTGCCGCATTGATGAAATACTTTGGCTCAGCGCCCGGAAGGTAAAGGCGGGAACGACGCAGACGATCGCGCGCCGACGCCGGCGGAAGTGGCATCTGCTCAGAGAGCGCTCGGGCCGACTTCGCAAGGCCAGACTTCCTGACCGCCGCTTCGATTCGTGCCGAGATCACGAAGGGCAATGCGCCTTCGTCTTCAATCGAGAGATGGCAGTTCTCAACACCAAGCTCCCGTAGGACCTGCTCGGATTGAGTCCGTATGGATTCGCCGTAGTAAGTGGCTACGCGCGACTTCAGGTCGATCTTCAGTCCGCTCGCGTCTAGTGGCGTGAAGGCCACGTGCAGATCGGATCGAACCTCTTTGCCCGATCGGCCGCTCTCGAATGTTTCCGGCTGAGTTGTGACTGCGCCTGTCGTCATGGCTCTTAGCCTTTAGTTATTAGCTTTTAGCTTTAGAAACAGCGATGTCAGCATTCGCCGGATCTCTGTTAAATCGGATTGATGCCGGTCGTAGTCTGAATTTGGAATCAGCCGCAGGTCGTGAGCTAATAGGAGGTGATAGCCCAACTCGCTTGCGGAGCCCATCGCGATCAGAATAAAACGACCAAACTCGCCTTCGGTTCTGCGTCCACAGCCCTCAGCCAGGTTGGCGCCTATTGATGCGGCCGCCCTACGGATCTGGCTGGTGAGCGCATACATCTCGGCCTTCGGAAACCCGCTAGTCACGTTGTACATGTTCAGCGTCAAGTGATGGGCTCGCTCCCACACCTTTAGATCCCTATAATTCCTCACATCTAACCTCGCATTTGCCGTTGGGCTTAGAGCTAAGAGCTAACAGCTAATAGCAGGCATTCCTATTTCCACGTCTGTTCTGACTGCCGCCAGCGCATGCAGAATCGCATCCGTCATTTGCGTGGTTGAAGCGGCACCCTGACTCAGCGACTTCGCCCCGCCCGGGATGCGCATCATGTCGTAGGTTCGGACTTTGCCTTCTTTCACGACGTGCGCGATGGCGGCGCGAATCTGATTCGCTTGGTCACTCTCGCCGATGTGGTCGAGCATCATCGCGGCCGAAAGGATCATTGCGATCGGGTTCACGATCGGAGGATTCAGCTCGGCATATTTCGGAGCCGATCCGTGAGTTGGCTCGAATACGGCGACCTCCGGGCCAATGTTTCCAGAGGCCGCAAAGCCCAGGCCGCCGATCAATCCGGCAAACGCGTCGGAAATCACATCGCCAAACAGATTGCTAGCAAGAATCACACCGTAGTCTTCGGGATTCTTGGTCAGCCACATGGTCTGCGCGTCGATATTCGTCGACCAGAGCGGAATTCCCGGAAAGTCGTGCGCAACCTGCCGGGCAGCGTCTTCCATTAGTCCGCTGGTTTCGCGCAGCACATTAGGCTTCTCGCAAATGGTGACGTTCTTATAGCCGAACTTCTTCGCATACTCGAACGCTGCTCGCGCAATACGAGTGGCCGCCGTTCGGGTAATCACGCGCACGGAGATGGCCAGATCTTCACCTTTCGCTTCCTTAAAGGGCTTGAACTTAGGGTGTATCTCGAGCGCAGCGCGGACAGCCGCTGGTGGATTCGTCCACTCGATTCCGGCGTAAAGACCCTCGGTGTTCTGCCGGAAAACGACGACGTTTACCTGTGGCTCTTCAAAACCGCCATCGGGCTTCTTGCGAATGAAGTTCAGCGGATTTCCCGGAAATCCAATGCAGGGTCGCATGCAAATATCGAGACCAAATCGCTGGCGCATCGTCACAATGGGACTGAAGTACGAATAGCCTTTGCCGCGAAGCTCGGGTGCGAGTTCAGCCTCGGCGGCTTTCTTGGGCTTCGAAGTAATCGCGCCAAACAGGCCCAGCTTGTGCTTCGCCAGCAACTCGATTGTGCGCTCGGGGAGTGCGTTGCCTTCCCTACGCCAGCATTCCCAGCCAATGTCGGCGTGGACGTAGTTGGCCTCGAAGCCGACGGCATCGAGCACGCGAATCGCTTCGGGAAGAACCTGGTTGCCGATGCCATCGCCCGGCATGCTTACGACTGTGTGTTTCGCCATAGGTGCACTCCTGCTTATTCGCAGCCGCCGTTTCTCATACCGGCTGCAGTTTGCTCCTCACCAGATTTTCGACTCCTCCAGCTACGATCAGCGATTGCGGCACGCTGCCCAGCGCCGGGAAATTGAAGCGTTTGCTTCGATAAGTCAGTGTTCCGGTGGTGAAGTCCACTTCGATTTCGTCGCCGGGTATATGGAACTTCGCATCGACACCCGTGAACTCCTGCTTCAGAACATTCACGAGCTCCGGAACCTCAATGCAAAGAAAGCCATTGTTGAATGCGTTTCGAAGGTAGGTCTGCGAGAAGGATCCGGCGATCACCAGCGGAATGCCCGCGGCCTTCAGCGCGGTAACGGCCTGCTCGCGACTGGAACCAGTTCCGAAGTTGAAGCCACCCACAACGATGTCACCGCGTTTCACAAGGGTTGAGAGCTGTGGATCATAGTTGTCGAAGATGACCCGGGCCATCATGTCGGGCGTCATGTCTTCGCGATAGGTGTAAGCTCCGGCGTAGATCCCGTCGGTGTTCAGGTTGTCCTTGGGAAGGAATACGAGACGGCCTCGTACGCGCTCGGGAAATCCGCGGATGATCTCTACCTGCTCTGCGAGCATCGGCGCAGTCGATCCAGCTTCGTACCGATGCGTCAGCGGCTTAGGTGCTCCGACCCTCACGGGTGAAGTGATGTAACCGGCCACTGCGGAAGCCGCCACTACCGCGGGTGACCCGAGGTAGCACTTCGCGTCCTTCGATCCCATGCGGCCTTTGAAATTTCGATTACTGGCGGAGATGCCGACCTCACCAGCCTCTAACAATCCTTTGCCAAGACCAATACAGGGACCGCAACTAGGCGGAAGGGGCGTGGCGCCAGCATTCAGGATGGATTGCCAGATTCCAAGTAGCTCCGCTTGCTCCTGGACCGATTTCGACGCCGCGGCAAAGTAGAGCTTCACGCCATCTGCAACCTTCTGTCCTTCGAGCACACGGGCGGCTGCCTCCAAATCCGACAGGCGCGAGTTTACGCACGAAACCAGGTAGGCCTTGTTAATGGGAACTCTCCGCTGCTGGATCTCCGCCAATGAGGACATGACCTGAACGGTGTCGGGTCCGGAAACGTGCGGGGTAACTTCGCCGAGATTGAGCGTGACGCGCGCAGCATAGTTGGCATCAGGATCGGGACGCGGAGCCGAACTCTCCCAATTGCGCAGATCGCTTTCGGTGTAGCGCGGCGATTCGTTGCGGCTGAGACGAAGTGAAAGTTGCTCCTGGAGCCACGCGATCGTGACGTGATCGCAGGGGAACCAGCCAACGAGAGCTCCCCATTCAGTGGTCATGTTGGCGATGGAGAGCCGGTCATCCATCGAAAGCGCGGCCACTCCGGGTCCGGCGAATTCAATCGCGGCGTTGAGGACCTCTTCGTTGTTATAGAGCCCGCATAGAGTAATGATGACGTCCTTGCCGCACGCTCCATTCGTCAAACGCCCTTCGAGCACTACCTGGATGGTGCGCGGTATCTGCCACCAGAACTCGCCTGTGGCCCACACGGCCGCAGCATCGGTCCGAACAACCGGCGTACCAATCGCGCTCAGCGCGCCGTACATATTGGAGTGGGAATCCGAGGCGACTACGAACGAACCCGGCGTGACGTAGCCCTTCTCGACCATCATCTGATGCCCGATACCCATGCCGGCAGGATAGAAATCAATCTTTTGCTGTCGCGCAAAGGCCTGAATATCACGATACTTCTTTTGATTGTCGTCAGACTGATTCTGAATATCGTGATCGAGCGCGAAAACCGGCTGGCGCGCGTCGTGCACGCTGTCTGCACCAATCGATTTGAACTTCTTGATCACAGCAGAGGTATTGTCGTGAGTCAGAATGTGAGCTGGCCGGATCGACAGAAAATCACCCGTGCGCAGAGGTCGTGCCGGGCCTTCCGCCATGTTTAGCCGCGCGATTTTTTCAACGACCGTTTGCCCCATCTGTCACCTCGGTTCAGTGAGCGGCGCCGGCTGCCTTCTTGTCGGCGCAAAGCGATTCCATCAGTGCGGAAATCGATGGCACCTTCTCCAGGTTCCACACTGCGTCTTTCACTACTTTCTGCGCTGATTTCGACATGACCGGGTCAGCCAGCGCCGTGAACTTCTCCTCGATCTCGGCATCAGAAAGCGGATTGCGCGGATCTCCCTTGGGGAAATCGAGCTGCTTCTCGAATTCGCGACCGTTCAAAGTGATGATCTTCACGACCACGCGCTGCAGCGCCGGAAACACTCTCTCGATTTCGGGATCCGCGACAACCACAATCTTGTTCAGCTGCGCGCGAATGGTCGCGTCGTTAATCTTCGCTGGCGTGAACTGCAGCGGCGTAACCTGGCGATCGGCGATCGCAGCCGCGACAACGTACGGCAGCGAGTGATCAGCCGTCTCTTTTGTGCGGGGGTCGTACTTGCTGGGATCGCTGAGTATGTCGGCGCCGCGCGCGGTCGTACGAATATGAACTTTCGCAATGTCTGCGGGCGCCAGGTCGTTGTCCTTCACCAGCGACAAGACCGCAGAGATGGGCGTGTGCGTGAGAGCTTCGGTCGGAAACGCCTTCATGCCGCACTGGGTGATTCGCCAATCTTCGCCGAGGCCATCGGTCAGGACTGGCAACTTCCAGTCTGGACCAAAGCAGTGCGTCAATCCTTCCTTGCCATCGATCACGTGCTCCGGACCGGTGTAACCCTTTTCGGCCAGGAGCGCGGCGAGCACGCCTGACTGCGTCGCCATGGGATCGACCGTGTTCTTCATCATCGTCAGCTTGCCTGCAGTGACGGCGCCCAATGTGCAATGACGCGAGGCGCTGATGCCAATGGCGTGCTGGATCTGTTCGGCGGAAAGATGTAGTGCGCGTCCAGCAACGATCGGCGAAACGAAGGCTGTCAGGGTGGCGTGATGCCAACCACGCTCGCGGATACCCGGAAATGCAGCCTCACAAAAGCGCTGCTCGAATTCATGACCGAGTACCAGACCAACGATCAGTTCACGGCCATTGCTGCCGGCGCGCTCACAACCGGAAATTGCCGCGGGGAAAATGTCGGATGGATGCGAGGGATCCTGCTTCCAGTAGATGTCGTTGTAGTCCATGCAGCGAATCATCAGGGCGTTCGCAAGAGCGGCAGAGACAGGGTCCATCTTGTCGCCAGATCCGATGACGGTCGCATCTCCACGGCCCGCAATCTCGTGGAGCACTTCGAGCGCAATGGCAACGTCGTGTTGCTGATAGCCTCCGAGCGCGCAACCAAACGAATCGAGCAGAAAGCGCTTCGCCTGATAAACAGCATCTTTGGACAGATCTTCAAATTTCAGTGCTGCCGCCCACTGCGAGATCTCTGCGGTGATAGGTTTCGAGGAAGACGACATAATGACCTCGGCGCGACCTGCTACTTTTTCTCCAGGTTCTTGAAGGGCAGATACGCCATGAAATCCGCGTGGTGCACGATGATGGCTTCGGTTGAGCGCTTCACGAGGTCCCCTTCGCCAGCATGAGCCGCAATGATGTGGCAGACGGCGTCCGGCACGCCGCACTCCATCGCCAGAGCAACTCCGGTGAAGGGGTGCCGCAGAAACTCCCCGCGCTTGCTTTGCCGCGTCTTGCCGCCCTCACACTTTTCGTACTCGAGCAGCTTTCCGACGTCCGCCAGGATTGCGCCGGCGATTACCGTATCCATGTCGACCGGTAACGCCGTGCCCATGAACTCCTTCATGGACTCAGCCGCCTTGCACGCGATATGCACAACACAGCGCTTGTGTTCCATAAAAGTGGTTGGGCAATTCGGGACGAGGAGTGTGAAAGGAATCCGCTGAAGATCGTCGGGGTTAAGCGGGCTAAGCTCAAGGGCGCGAACCCAGGTTTGTGTAACTTTGTGCCGCAAATCCTGGTCGTTGATCCACTGCAGTTCCGGCCACAGACGATTTACCGCATCTTGCATAGCGCTTCCACGCAAACGGGTAAGCATACCTCCGGCATGTATGCGGCTTGCGTGAGCTAGCGCACACAACGAGTGTGACCGCGTCCCTTGCGTCGCCGGTTCTGTGGACACGCTCGAATCGCCTTTGTGTTGATTCGTATCAAGGTTACGGCGGACAGGCTAATCCTGGTGGCTGCTTGGGATTTCCGCGGCTGAGTCGTAGTTCGCCAGCTTTCCCGATCACGAAATCAGCCATCCAACAAACCGCAGCAACTTCTGTGACCTCCCGGTTGAACTTTTCGTTTTCTTGCAGCATTACATTCGGCCCCGCTTCTTTGTTTGCACATGCCTTTCGAACGCACAAGCGACTGGCGAGATACGCGAGTGGCAGTTGTGTTCCTGATAATCCTCGCTTGCATGTTTCCGCGGACTGCATTTGCGAACGCGTGTGACATCCTGCCAGCCGGAACAATGCTCGAAGTGCGGTTGTTGACCCCGGTCTCCTCCTACTCTTCTCATCCCGGAGATTTGCTTTCCGCCACCCTGACCGAAGACGTAATGTGCGATGGGCGCGTACTCTTGTCGGCAGGAGTCGGTGTCCAGGGAATCGTGGGCTCGGTAAGAAAAGTTGGATGGGGGATTCGCCACGAAACTGCTGCACTGCGACTCGACTTCAATCGCCTTGCGTTTGATGGACCCAGCGTTCCGGTGAAGTTGCGGGTGATGGAGGTCTACGATGCGCGCGAGAGCGTCAGTAATGGCATGATCCAGGGAATCCGCGGCACAGATACTCCGCAGGGCCGCATCAACAGCCGCCTGAAACACCTGCCGACGTGGAATCCTTATTCAGATTCTGTCTTGATCGTATACAAGCTAACGTTTCCCATCTTTCCTGAGCCTGAGATCTGGTACGGCCGTGGCACCGACCTGGAAGTTCAGTTGACCGCGCCCTTTGCAGTTCCGCAATTCGCCATTCATCCCAAACACGAGCGACCGTTCACGCCTGCAGAGTTCATCGCACTCGATGACATGGCCTCCAAATTTCCAGAGCGCGCGTTCACCATGGACCACAAGAATGCTGATGTGATCAATATTGCGTTTATCGGCACTCGCGAAGAGATTGGACAAGCGTTCCATGCCGCTGGATGGACCGGCAGCGACCGCTTTTCAAAGTCGGCCTTCTTTAAGGAGTTTCACGCTTATCTCGACAACAGCACCTACGCGGAGGCCCCGATGCGGCCGATGCTGATTGGCGAGTCCACTCCAGACCTGCTTTGGCAGAAAAGCCTGAATACCTACTCGAAGCGCGACCATATCCGCGCATGGCATTGGTCGGAGGAGTTCGATGGAACTCCGGTTTGGATAGGCGCTACCACCCATGACGTCGGCGCGACGCTATCGGTGCGCTACAAACGATTCGTTCACCATATCGCGTCGAATGTCGACCAGGAACGATCGAAGGTGATACGCGATCTACGGTTGGCAGGATGCGTCGATTCCGTCTACCTCGCTCCTCGGCCCCATTTCCCGACAACACTACAGAATGCGACTGGAGATATGATTCGTACCGACGGCGCGGTGGCATTCGTTCGGCTCAAAGACTGTCGCCCGGCGGCTGGTGATGGTCCCAAAGAATTTCATGCCGGCAATCGTCCATTTCGATACGCGAGACAACAGATCCTGACGCTGCGGAGCGACATCTGGCGCGCCAACATTATTTATGGGGCGTACGACCTTGGCCGAATGGTTCATTCTGCGTTCCGGCATCCTGAAGAGCCTCCCGTCCAACAGGTGACAGGGCCAGGTTCAACACAAACGCACGCCGATCTCGCTCCCGTTCCAATCGTGCCGTTCGACATATTCACTTTTCATTGAGCGCCTGATCTGAGAAGGAATCAGGCCGAATGATTTGGGAAATTCAACGAGCACACGCAATTCTGGCAAGTAGGATTTGCGTCGATATCAAGCTCGCTCCTAAACTGAAGTGCAGCGTCGCCGTTGACCACTTCCATCAGCGTACCGTGGTTGAGATTGCCCACACTCCGGTGGAAGAAGCACGGGCGAACATTGCCGTCCGTCTCTACGACAGCTGACACCCATGGCGCATTGCAGATTGGCGACACCGGACGCTCGAGTCCAAGGGCCGCGCGAAAGTGAGTAATTAGACGCCGAAGCTTGCGCGTATCTTCGCGAATGAAGCCGGAGGTTATGTCTTCTTCGTAGTCACGAATCAGGAGGTCGATCTCTCGTTCCAATTCATTGGTCTGTTCATACGTCAATCCAATTTCGCTCTGGTGATCTACTGGCCACGGAGTTTCACGATTGAATGCGGTGGAAGTGAGGTCCGCGGTGAGGAAAGAAATCCAATTGACGCTCAGGTTCTTAGCCGCTTCTACAGCAGCCCTCAAGTGCGCGTGATTGGCGCGCTGAACGGTCATGCGCAGACCGATTTCGATGAGCGGGCTATGCGCACGGAGCGCAGCAATTCCCTCCTGCAGACTTGCGAACGCGTTCGGCACGCGACGGATGCGGTCGTGAATTTCCGATGGGCCATCTAGAGAAATAATTACGTCATTGAAACTCGACGCAACCATCGGCGCGTGTCGCTTAAGGAGAAGCCCGGTCGTAAGCAGCGTGATGCGAATGTTCTCTTTGCGAAGGATCGCGACGAGCCGATCGAGATGCGAATGAAGTAACGGTTCGCCTCCGGTGAGCACCACCCAATGAACGCCCAGCTTGCGAATCGATCCCAGTTGCCCTTCGAGATCTGGCGCGCTGAGTTCGCGCGATTCCGTCGTTTTCCAGATGTCGCACATCACGCAGCGACAATTGCAGCGGCTGTGAACATTCAGCACCAGCACCGGCAGTGATGTAATCCGATGCGCGTCGCGACCGGCGCTCGTCAAAGGCGCGATTTGCAGAAGTTCAGGCACGACTGACTCTCTTCCCGCCCAACCTGATATCGGTTCCAAGCACTGATTCAGTTGCAGCGAGGAGTTCCTCGACCGGCGCGGCGATCCAGCGTACGGTGTCTTCGATCCTGATTGGAGAGAGATGATTGACTTGGGATTCGGCAAATCGCGCTCTCATCTGCTGTGAGACCAGCTTGATTTCGCCTCCAGTGATCACGAGCTCGACGTCTCGGTATGTGGCATTCGCGAGCGCCTCCGCCGGAGAGAGACCTCGATCTGGAATCGCCACCAAGTCCGCCATCGCTCTGGGCCGAATTGCGCCCTCTCCTTCGGACAAGCCAAGTACTCTGGCACTGCTCGATGTAACCAGATCGTAAATCTTCGCGGGCGAAACGCCGGTGGTCTGAGCTGTTCTGATCTCATCCAGCAAATCGCCCGCGCTGGTCAGGGGCGAATCGCTGCCAAGGGCGAATGGAAGGACACGCATCGATGAATTCGCGATCCAGTGTCCTGCCGAACAGAAACAAATTCGAACTCGGGCACCAGACGATAGATGCCCCGCGTGAGCGCACCAGTTCCATCCCCTTCTCACCGATCGGCAAGCGCATGGATAAGCACGGTGCTACTGTTTAGAAGGCCGCGCCGATCTAATTCCCACAGCTCTGCTTCAGCATTGGCGTCCGTGCCCTCGCCAAGATGAATGAAAAAAGGCTCTCCCGTCGAACACGCGCGCGCCCGCGCCTGGATCTCCTCTTCGAATGCGAACGAATGCGCCCATCCGTAATTGCGAAGTACGCGAACCGGAAAATGATCGGCGAACGCTGGCGCGTATTCGTTGTGATGACAGACGGTGGTCACACCGCTGAGCAGGTTTCGAATCCCTCCCCACCAAAGGCGGGCGGATTTGTCGATTTTCCGCAGGCTGCGGATTGGCTCATCTTCTGGACGGTAGATATCGAGCGCCCACTCATGGGCGTTCGCGTACGTGCGATTTCCGAGCCGCGGAAATAACGCAAACTCCAGATGATCGTGGGCGTTGATGAGGCCGGGCAGCAGGAGATAGCCCTAGATATCGAGCGCGCGGTCGGCTCGCGTGTCCCATCCGATCAGAAGTTCGGATTGACTCGATGCGATCCTCTCGCACCTCAACCGCTGCTTTAACTGACGTGCATGCGATCCAGCGCCACTCGCGCTCCCGGTAATCTGAAGAGTATTCGCTGGCCCGCTAGATTGCCGTGATGCGCGCGCTCGGTTTGAACCCCAACACTAAAAGCGCCGGTTCGCCGCTGGCTCGATCGAATTCTCTCGCCTTATCTGCCGCGTCGAAAATAGCTCGCTCTTGCTCACCAAATTCCGGCTGTAGCTCAAACTCGATCTCGAAGGCTTCATCACGAAACGCCGCTACCAACTTTTCGCGCGAATGAGACCAGGTTTTGAGTACTACCTCTTGTTCGCCGGTTCGAAACGATCTCTTCCATCCAAGCTTCTGAGTCGTATCCGGATGCAGGTCGGTCAGCAGCACCGTCGCCCCCGCACGGCAGACTCTTCTCACTTCGCGCGCGAACGCCGCCATATCTTCTATATAGCTGGCGACGAACGAGCAGATCACCACACCTATCGTGCCGGAGGCGATGGGAAGATCGGTCCCTTGGGCAAGGCTCAGCACTGCAGCATCTCCGAGCTTCGCCGCCGCTACTCTCAACATCGCTGGGGACGCGTCGACGCCCCACAGTTCGCGCGGCCCTTGCCTTGCTAGCTTGGCCAACCATCGACCGGTTCCACAACCAACGTCCAGCACGCATTTGTCGGCGACCGAAGGTAGAAGCGGCGACACAATGCGTTCTTCCAATGCGAGCAACGGATTCAGCTGCTCGTCATAATGCTGCGCGATGAGCGCATACGCCTGCGCGGAACTGAGCGCACGCTCTCCCTCATCAGCCAGCACATCTGATCCGGCACTCACAGGCTCTCCTGTTTCGGCTTGCGCAGATCGATGAACTGATTTGCCCATTTCAACTCAACCGGGTTTGCATAGATCCTCGCTGCATACCGCCAGCTGCTCAGGGTTTTCAGCATGGAGCGACTCCAGCGCGGCGCGCGAATATCCTGCACGGTGGGCCATCGCGAGCTGACCACGGTTTCGAAGTTGTCGATCAGCGCTTTAGTCCTGCGCTTCAGCCATGGCGTTGCGGGATCGATGCGCAGCGTGAAGTCCATCCAGCGCTTCGTCGCCCATTCGTCCGGAGTCGTCGGAAACTCGATTTGGCCGTCAATTTCGCCGTACATGGTTTCGCGCTGGGGAGTGGGCGTGTAGTGATAAATGATGATTTCGGAATCAGGGTTGAGCCGCTTGATCTTGCGAATGAACGCCAGCGTCTCGTTCGTATCTCGCTCCGGATCCTTCGGGTTACCGATCACGAAGGAGAATTCCGGGATGATGCCGAACCGCTTGATTCGCCCAGCCAAGTCCAACGTCTGTTGCGTGGTGATCTGCTTACGCATTTCCTTCAGCACCCAGTCGGATCCGGACTCGGCGCCAAAGAAGATCATGGTGCAGCCGGCGCGCTGCAGCAGTTCGAGCGTGCTGTCGGAATATCCACCCACGGTGTCGATGCGGGCTTCGCACCACCAGCGCAGATTCAGCGGCGTGATGCGTTCCGCGAGATCGCGCGCCCAGTCTTCCTTCAGGAAGAAGTTCATGTCGTAGAACTGGACTGAATCAGCACGGTACTCTTTGACGAGATGTTCGAGTATCGCCGCGGTCCGCGCCGGACTCTCCATGCGCTCGCGACTCCCGTACGCGGCATGCACTCCGCAGAAGCTGCACTGAAAAGGACAGCCGATGCTGGCGTGATGTACGGCCGTACGTTTTCCAAAGTAGGAAGGGCGCATATAGCGCTCCACGGGCAGGCGATGGAACGGACTCCACGGAAATGCATCGGGTCCCTTGAATACGCGCTCCGGATTCTTCTGATATTTGCCTCCCTCCAGATAGGAGATCCCGCGGATGGACGACAGGCTTCGCTGTCCTCGAATCGCTTCCAGTAATTCCAGCAATGTTTCTTCGCCCTGGCCGCGAACTACATAGTCCACATAGTGGGCGTTTAACGAGGCTTCGGGATACAGCGATGGAAAATATCCACCCCAGACAATCGGGATCTCTGGCCTCAGCCGACGAATTTCGCGGCAACTTTCCACGGCCGCAGCCATCTGCGGACCGGGCATCACTGTGACGCCAAGCATTTCCACTTTGTGATTCTGTATCAGCGAGAGAATGGTCTCGGTGGCGTTATCGTCGAGATTGCCGTCGATGATCTCGTACTCTTCTCGCCCTTCGAGAACCGCAGCCAGCGCCAGGATGGCCAGAGGGAGGCGAACGTTTCTCGGCTTGGTCGCGCGCGGATTAAAAAGAATGATCATTTCTCTACCTCAGCAGCGTAGATACGAAAACGCGATGGCTCTCGCTTGCGGCGAAGCCTGGCAATCAGGGGCCGCAGAGCCCAGCGCACACCGTACGAGGGATGATAGGTACACCAATTGATTCGGAGGCGTTTCTCCAGCGCTTGCAGCAAATCGTCAGTGAGGTATTCGCGGCTCGCAATGCTGTTTGAGGGCGTCCCAAATTTCTTTTCGAATATCGACCGCCGCTCCCGGAGCATCTCTTCTCCGCTTTCCGCGCGCTTGTACCATGGGCTATCGGCGATGATGACGGTCCCGCCCGGCCGCAGGCAGCGGATCACCTCATTCAGCGTCCAGAAATAGTCTTCCGAGTAGTGAAAGGAAGCGTTGAAGATCGCGCAATCGAACTGTGCTTCCGCGAAGGGCAGCCGGTCCATCTCCGCCTGGAATCGCGGGAAGCACAACGCTAGCCGTCCAGCATAATGGTGTGCGGCGCCCAACCCGTCCGCGTCATTAACAAGTAAATCGACCGCGACCGGATGATGACCACGCGAGGCTAGACGGTAACTCAGCCAGCAATTCCCCGCACCGATATCGAGAATGCGCATCCGTCCATGCTTCGCTTCCAGTCCAGGCAGAATGCGTTCCTGAAAGCATTGATAGGTGCGCGAACGAATCTGCCATTGGCTTGAGTTTGCGCCAGTCAAATCGCGGAACGGCAGCGCCAGATAGTATTCTGCGTCTGCGCTTCCGCGTCCTTCCAGTGAACGGATCCGTTCGTAGTCCTTCGTGAATTTGCGATAGCGTTGCTCTCGCTCGGGCGTCAGTGCCATGAAGATTCCATGTTCGTTTCGAATCCAGAACGAGCATCGCGGGCACGTAGGCAGGGCACTCGAGTGGAGCGAATTGTCAGACGGAATCCTTGCCAGATCGCGGCAACAAGACGGGCACCGCAAAGTAATACTCATGGACTCGGTGCGCCGATCGGGAGACTCGCTTTCTACTCTCGCTTGAATCATGTGTTTACGTCTCCGTCGCGTTCGAAATGCAGCAGGACGTGGTCGCCACAGTTTCGCAATACACGCCACGGTGCAATTACGCTGTCGAGCCGTTCACAGATGCGCAAGAAAGAAGTGTGTCGCCGTGCCCAGTGTTCCAGATAGGAAGGAGGAACAAGAACCCCGAGCCCTCGGTAGCTCCTCAATCGGAACCAGGGAGCAAACTTGCGCGCCAGTTCACCAATGCTCGGATACCAGACGTGCACGCGAGCCGATCCCAACCTTGCTACAACGCCCGCAGGTCGCAGACGTCGAAATGCTTTCTGCTTGTTACCGTGGACTCCGTACCAAAGCATTTCCCATGCGCAAACCCGGTTGGCCAGGCAGAGGATCAACGGCGCTCCGGGTTTCAGCAGGTTTGCGAGATCGGCGGCGACGCTGCTCAAGATCCTCGACGCAATTCAATCCACCAAAATTCGAAAAGGCGCCATCGAATTGTTCGCGCGAAAGCTGGTTCAACTGTTCTGTAGGTAGTAAACGGAACTCGATAGCCGCGCTTGGTGCTTCAATCGCCTTGCGCGATTGCGCGACGGCAATCATTCGTGGCGAACTGTCGCAAGCCAGAACGGACAGCCCTCTTCTTGCAAGAAAGAGAGCATCTTCGCCAGTACCGCAGTTGATCTCCAGAACGTGCTGTCCGTGCGAGAATGCCCTCTCCAGAACGCGCCACACCTGCGCGCGCTGTGCCTGCCCAATCAACGATCGCGTGAATACCTCGTCGTAGGTATCGGCGAGAACGTCGAAGGGGGCCGTGGCTTGCATTTGGATATCAGCCATGCCTGCCTTCCAAGCTAGCCGTCTGATACAAACTCAATCGCGCTGCCGCTATGCGCTGTCTCAGAATCTCGGCGCCGTTTTCGTCTTGCGATGCGCGTCGACTCAGCCGCGCAAGTTCGACTTCGTCACGCAACAATTGGTCGGCGAAACCGTAAAACTCTCGCGAAGGCCTTCCAAGCACGTCAAACTCGCGATCCGAACTTCGACTCCATTGCTTAGCCGGTCGCGCGACCTTCGCAGCGACTTCCTTGTAGTACGGCGTGCCCTTGATGGGATAGGCGACAGTAGTGAAGAAAATATCTGGGTCGGAACGGCGCACATGGTCGATCGTCGCCTCGATGTCCTGCAACTCCTCGCCTTCGTAGCCCCACATCAAGAACATGCCCGACTGAATTCCTCGCGAGCGGCACATCTCCACGGCAGACTGAACCTGCTCGACGCGGACTCCACGTTCCATTGAGTCCAGAATTCGTTGTGACCCACTCTCCGATCCAATCCAGACGCGGAAGCACCCGAGTTCCGCCAGAGTGTCGACGACTTTGGAGTTCAGCCGGTCGGCTCGCGAAATGCATTCAAAGGGGATGTGCAGTTCCCTTCTCGCCATTTCCGCCGCATATTCGTAAAGCCATCCGTGATGGATGGTGAACACGTCATCCGCGACCCACATCATGTCGGGCGCGTAGCGCGAGAGCAGCCACTCCACTTCATCTACGACGAGCTTTGGACTTCTACGACGATGCGTGTGCGCGAATACCTGATGGCTGCACCATCGACACCGGTAGGGACAACCCCGCGCAGTGATGATCGATACCGATCCCTGGCCATGGGCTTCGCGCCACGTCTGTACGTATTTCGAGATGTCGACGGCCTCACGAGCGGGCCAAGGCTGTGCATCCAGATCCGGAATCTGCGCGCGTGGTTCGGTCTGGTGCACGTTGCCGTTCTCATCGAGATAAGCAATCCCATTCACCTTGTCCAGTGCTTCGTGACGTTTTTCGCGGAAGGTAGAAAGCAACTCCTGCATCGTGATTTCGCCCTCGCCCAGCACAACAACGTCGGCGCCTGATTCCAGATACTCGGATATATAAGCTCCTGGCTCCGGTCCCCCCACTACCGTCTTCCAGCCGGCGGCGCGCGCGACCTGCAGGATCTCGACGACATTGCTGCGCGTCATCAAGTTCGCATACACGCCCAGCACCGCCGGCTCGGTTTCGCGAAGACGCGTAAAGAGTTCTTCACGACTGGAGAATGTTGTATCGAATACCTCCACATCGAAACCCTGCTCTCGCAAGTGCGAGCAGATATAGAGGAGGCCCAATGGAACATAGGGCTTGAGGATCTGCCTTTCTTTCGGATCCTCGTAAAGAAAATATCCGTGAGTAAGCAGCAGGTCCGGCATCTTTACACCTCACCGGCACGCAACTGCACCGCCTTCAGAGAAACGAAGTCGTCTGAAGCCATTACCTGGAACCTCTCGCTGCTCTCTTCGCGAAGAATTGTCGCGTCGGCATTGCGGCTCGAGGGCTCCAGCCGATTCACTTCCGCCCACCGGAGCAGGCTCTCCTGTTGGCGCTCGGCTCCTGCGCGATTCCAGCTGTCCACCTCATGATGAAGTGCATCTCGCACCGCACGATAGAACTGATCGGTGTAAGCACCCTTGAAGATCACCGAGAGATCTTCACTGTCGCGCCAGTTTCGCTTGCGGCCCAAGTCGCGCCGCACGCGCTCGTAGAAACGCGTATTGGGAAGCGGATACGAGACTGACACTCCAATATCGTCAGGACGCGTTTCGCGAACCAGTCGCACCGTTTGCAGGATCTCGTCCCAGCGCTCGCCTGGATATCCGAGTTGGAGGAAGTAACACGCGCGGATGCCTTCTCGCTTCAAATTGTCGCGGGCGGCAACGATCTCATCCACGAGGAGACCCTTATCCATTGCGTCCAATATCTTTTGTGAGCCTGATTCGGCGCCCATCCATACTTCCGCGCACCCAGCTCGTCTCAGAGCGCGAACAGTTTCTGCGGTCAGCAGATCCGCACGCGCCTGTATCTTAAAGGGCACCGCGCATTGACGTTTCTCTACCTCGTCTGCGAGTTGCAGCGCCCAGTGGCGATTCAGGCCGAAGATGTCGTCGGCAAACCACAGATGCTCGGCTCCGTACCGTTCTTTCAGCTCTCGCATCTCTTCCGCGACCAGTTCAGGGGAATTTGCATGGAAACTGTCGCCGTAAATTGGCTTCGCGCACCAGTTGCAGCGGAAAGGACATCCCCGGCTTGCGATCAGATTGAGCGAGAAGAAGCCGTGTTTTTCCTGCCAAGCCGTGCGGTAGCTATCCATGCTGATGAGATCGCGCGCGGGCGCCGGCAATCCGCGATCCATCTTCGGAGTGACCTTCGCCGTTCTCACCACTTCGCCGTTTGCGTTTAAGTAGGCCAAGCCGGGGATTCCGTGGCCATCGCGCTTCTGAATCAGCAATTGCCGTCAAGCTGCTCCAGCGTCCACTCCGCCTCACCCAGGAGCACATAGTCGAACCCGCGTTCCAGATATTCCCGCGTGTGATCCGTCGCGTCTGATCCATGCGCGATCGCCACTGCGCCCGTCCTGATGCGCTTTTTCCAACATGTCGAAGGCGACGTCACGCATGCGCGTCAGGCACATCTTCGAGAGGAAATTGAAATTGTCTTCGTATACCGCGACCAGCTTGGGTTGATGTCGCTTCAGAGCTTCTGCGAATCCGTCTTCCGGCGGTTGCAGCATGGTGTCGAAGAGCCCAACAGTGAATCCCTGTTCGCGCAGAACCGATGCCGCATACAACGTCCCCAGCGGCGGATACGGCTGCATCTTGCGCACTTGCTTGCGGTCGTACGGCAGGTGGTAAGAGTGCGTCAACAGGACGTCAGTCACGAATCACCTCGGCGAACTTTCGCTTCAGCAAACATCGCTAATCGCACTCCCCAGTGGCTGCCCGGTCAGCAAAGAACGCCGCGTCACCAGCTTCTCTGCTTTTCGTGCCACCCACAGCTCCCACGGAAATGAATAGTTGTTCGAGCGGATTCGCCAGCGCAGAGGCGCTCCCAGCAAGCGGCGCACTCCCTTGCGCAATAGTCGGTGGCTCTTGGTCGCTTTGCGAATCTGGTTGTTCAGCAGGAAAAATTCGAGCATCCGCCGTAGCCGGTTCAGCTCTTCCCCTTGCAGCCACGGCAAGATGTTTTTTCCCAAAGGCAGATCGATCCATTCGTCCAACGTTTGCGGCTCTCGGACTCCGAGCTCGCGCAATTGCGGCCAGATAGGAATTCCCGGATACGGTGTGAAAATATTCGGCGAGAAGCTGACATTCCAGAATCGCCGGCCGATGTCGCTCATCGTCTGGAGCGTTTCGACGCGATCAGCCTCGCTTTCGCCGGGATAACCGAAGATCAGATTGAAGGTGACGTGGATCCCGCCGAGTTCCGCCTTGCGAGCGGTCTCATACATCTCGTCCACGCGCTGATGCCGCTTGTTCATCAGCCGCAATACCGAAGAAGACGTGGACTCCGTCCCAAAGCCCATGTGGGAGACGCCGCTCTGGCCCAGCAAACGGACTTCGTCCTCGCTCATACGACAGAGGAAGTCGGTCGATGCCTGGAATGTCCAGCGAAAGCGCAATCCGGAATCGGCGAATCCGCGAGCGATCGCCAGAGCACGATGCACGTCCACGGGAAAGTTGGAATCGAGCATCGCTACTTCTTCGAGTCGATAGCGCTCGACCAGATCCGTGACCTCGCTGATCACACGCTCCGCGGAGTAGGCATTGAAACGGCGCTTGTAGAAAACCATGTCGGTGCAGTAGTTGCACGCGTAGGGACATCCAACGCTGGTCGCATATGCGATCTTGCGAATCCCGAAGAGCCGCTCGTAGGTATCGAAGTCGATCAGGTCATACGCGGGACTGGGAAGCTTCTCGAGACGCTCCACCGGACGCTCGGGTTCCTGGTGAACCTCATCTCCATGTTTCCAGGAAACACCTTTGACGCCGATGACCGGTTCGCCGCCGGCGAGTCGTTCGGCCAGTTCGAGAAACGTCACCTCACCTTGCCCGCGCACTACCAGATCCACGCAATCTGCGCGCAGGGTCTGCTCTGGCAGCAGCGTGGGATGCCAACCGCCAAACACCACAGGTAAATTCGGAAGGCTCTTGCGAATCTCAGTTGCGATCTCCACAGCGCTTCGAATCATCGGCCCCGTCAATACGGAGATTCCTATACAGATCGCATCGCGACACTCGCGCAGCACCTCCGCTCGATAATCTGGCGATATCGCAGCATCGATCACAGCTACCGAAAACCCAGCCTCGCGCAATGGGGCTGCGAGCGCCAGAAGACACAGAGGCGCACTCAGCGCCGGTCCGTCGTAAGGCGGATAGAACAGCACCACCTTGCCTCGCGTCAGCAACTCGCCTCCAGTGCCGGCTCGAGCCGCTTCGCATCTACGGCGGGCTTCATGCGGGACGTCCTGCTCTTCAGCTTGTTGTTGAGCCACAACTCCACGGGAGCTGCATACACGTCGTGGTCGAGACGCCAGCGTGCGGGAATAGAGATCGCCTTCTGAATGGTCTTGGTGACGCGATCGCGATTGTCAGCAGCGATCGGGATGCGATCGAAGGCGACGCGGAGATAGTCCCGCGTTACTTGCAGGCGCGCGTGATCTTTTCCCTTTAGCCATGGAAGCACGGTGTAACGCGGGAAAAAGTCTGCCCAGCCTTCCAGTGAATCGGGCACGTCAATCCCAAGCTCTTTTGCTTGCCGCATGACTGGAGCGCCCGGATACGGCGTGAAAATATTCGTCCAGAATTCGGCGCCCGGAAAACGACGACACATGTCCATCACGAAACTCACCGTCTCGCGACGCTCTTTGGGTCCTTCACCCGGAAAAGCAAAAATGATATTGAAGGAAGGTCGTATATCGGCTTTCAGGCATCTTTCCGCACTCTCGTAAATTGAATCGAATTCCTGGAAGTTCTTGTTCATCAACTTCCAGACTTTTTCCGATCCGGATTCCGCCCCCTGGCAGATCTGCTGCAGTCCGGCACGACGCATCAGCTTGAGATCTTCCAACGACAGCCGTGCAACCAGGTTCGTTGTGGCCTGGATACTCCATTTGAAGTTTGCGCCCGCACGCACCAGCCCTTCGCCAATTAGCCGCGCGCGATCAAGGTCGACGAGGAAGTTATCGTCCACAACCCACAACATTTCCAGGTTGTAACGATTTGTAAGGTCCACCGTTTCCTCTACAAACTGCTCTGGCGGAAGCGCATTCCACTTGCGGCCATACACACCCGCATTTGTGCAGTATGCACAGTCAAAAGGACACGCCAGACTGCTGGTGTACATCGCCCACCTGCGGCCACACGTGCGTTCGTACGCATCGAAGTCGGCGAGTTGATACGCCTTGGGTGGCATCTCCGCAATTGGCCTCAGCGGACGTTCTGGCGTGAAGATCAGCTTTTCATTGCGCTTGAAACCGATGCCTGGTATCAGATCGATCGCCGAGCGAGTCTCGAGATGCTGGACTAGTTCGAGCAACGTCTCTTCACCTTGTCCGCGAACTACGATGTCAATCCATTCGCATTCCAGTGTTTGCTTCGGCAACAGGGACGGATGCCAACCGCCGAGAATCACGGGGAACTCCGGATTCCACGCCTTCACCGATTTCGCGATGTCGACAGTTTCGCGAATCATCGGACCTGTCACGAGGGAAATACCAAGGCACAGCGCATCCTTAACTTCTTCCAGAACACGTTTCTTGAAGTTCGGGGTGATCGTCGAATCAATCAAAACTACGGAATAACCGGCTCGTAAGAGCGGCGTTGCAACCGCAAGGATTCCAAGGGGAGCCGTTGCTTCAGAACTTGCGAACGAGGGGAAGAAGAAGACAACTTTTTTACTCATTGGTCGCGGTTCCAACGTTCGCCAAGATAAGTCTCGCTAAAACCGCAGTTGTCAGCGGCTTGTCACATTGTTGTTAGATGGTCGCCTGTCGCGTTTCAACGCGCTGAAACGGCGATACATTGGTTCTCGTGATCGTGCGGAATAACTTCGCGGAACCGCGACTCGAACATGAAGCCGTCTTGTCGATCGCCGGAAAGAATTTCGGATTGCGTACGAATTCCGACGTTCTGTCGGCACTCTTGACTCGAGCTTATCCGCGGGAAGGTTTTCTCGGAGCGGCTTCCGACGTTGTATTCGACGTTCGGGTCGATAACGCCATCGAAAAATGCGAACTGCCAACGCCATGTTTTCGTGGAGCCGAGCATCTGGTATTTGCCACGTTCGGGTCGCGCACATTCTTTACGTTCGACCTTCTCCGCAACTATGTTGCTGGCGTTGTGCCCCGCGATCGCACACACGACCGCGCATTCTGGCAGCGAGTGATTATCCCGATCATGATCGGGGTACTGGGATCTTCTGTGGGGATCGCGCCTCTGCACTGCGCGTGCCTTGTTCGGAAATCGGAGGGCATCATGATCTCGGGACTTTCCGGCGCAGGAAAGTCGACACTCTCGGTAGCGCTGGCTCAATGCGGATTCAGCCTCTTATCCGATGACTGGACTTACGTGACTCAACTGAGTTCCGGACTTACCGCATTTGGATTGTCCGTGCCAGTGAAGCTTTTGCCCGACGCAACGCAGTTCTTTCCTGACCTGAGCCATTTCACTCCCGCACCGTCTCTGAACGGAGAACTCGCTTACGAAGTGAATGCCTCCGAGGCATTTCACGTCAGTCAGGCTACGACGTGCACGCCTCGCCGATTCTTTCTTCTGCAACGAAGTTCAAACCCGGTCAGCCTGTTTCGTCCCGTGTCCAGTCGAGACGTCAGCAACTGGCTGGAACAATCTGCAGAGCGCCTGCCCAAGCGCCTGGTTGCAGCCCACAACCGCCGGCGCGCCATCATTCACGAGGTAGCAAAGCTGGAGTCGTTTGTCTTTGAGACGGGGCTCTCGCCGCATGATTCAGCGCAGGCGATTAAGGATTTTTGTGAGTCGCACTAATCTTGCCTTCGCAGAAGAAACGATCTCGGCGCTGACGCCCGACCTGCTGGGACGCTTCGCGCCCACTCCATACAAGGTGTATCTGCAAACCGGCAGCGGGCTTTTGGTCTTGATGGAGACAAACGACTGCATGTTGATTTCCCATGCGCGGCTAGCTGGATTCCGACTGGTTCAGGGCGGCAGCTCATTGCCATTTCGATGGCGATTGCTCAGAGATTGGAAGCGTCCGGCGCAACCCATCGGAGCTATCACCTCTCTTCGCTCTAACAACTGCTTTCATGTGTCGCTCGGCTGTGGCACGTCTTTTTCGGTGGACAGCGAATTCAAGGAAGCGTTCGGCTTTCTGGGACTTGAGGTTACCCAGGCCGTGATGGTGCGCCACATCTTTCCTCTACTCTCATCGCTGAGTTTATGCGCGACGTATCCGTTGAATCTCGCTTCTCCAGCCATGGAAGCCGGCTGAACGATCAAGTCGCAATACGCTTAGAACTTCAGGGCGAGTCGATTGCAATCGAAATTGCAGAATCGATACATTCTGGTGACATTCGTGGCCTGTGGGTGTGGAAAGATTGGGATCAAAGCGGGAGAATCGGGGATTCGGGTCATCGGCTATTCGCTCATTTAGCTGATACACGAATCCCCGGTTTACTTTGCAGCCCCTAGACGAGAGCTGATGCCACGCCCTCCACAGAGTTCTTCGGGCGGATGCGCGGCAGCCGAATCAGCATCACCGTCCCCACTTCAGAGGTTCGCTCCACTTCGACTGTTCCGTCATGGTCGTGAATGATTTTGCTTACGATCGCCAGTCCAAGCCCCGTTCCATTCGCTTTGGCCGCGCTTACAAACGGCTCGAAGAGCGTATTCCGGATGGCAGCAGGAACGCCTGGACCGTCGTCCGTTACGCGAACTTCAAACTGCTGCTCGTTCGAGATGATTTCAACCGTGATCCGACCATGGGTGCTGGTGGCTTCGCACGCGTTCAGGATTAGATTAAAAAACACTCGCTCCAGTTTGCGTGCGTCGAACTCGCCGTTCATCGTGCCGCGCGTAACGACCTGGACGGAGCGCTCACGGAAAGGATGACGTGATTTCACCGCTTCCATGGCTCTCTTCATTGTCTCTTCCAGGCTTGCCGGCGCGGGCATGATGGCGGCATGATCGTTAGCCAGTTCACGGAAAGAATCGATCAGCTCGGTCATCTGATCGGAAGCAATTTTGATCTCGCGGTACACGTCCTCTCTATCGAGATGGAGCGACTCGGCTTCGTATAAGAACTCCGCGTTTGCGAGCAACGCCGCCAGGTAATGACGCAGATCATGGGAAATGGAACTAGCGGTTCGGCTCAGGGCAGCCATTCGTTCCGCCTGAATGCGATGTCGCTGCGATTCAAGCAACTGCTGTCGCATTCCGGCAAATGCCGCTCCCAGTTGCGCAACTTCTGTCGTGCCTTTGGGGGACACTGAATAGGTGTAATTGCCGCCGGCAAGTGCTCGCACGGCCGCCACCAGGCTGTCCAACGGACGAGTCACGGTCTGCGAGATGTATAGAACCAGCAGGATACTGACCGCGACTGCAACCAGCCCAAGGATTAAAAGAATACGGTTGAGTCTCTGGAGAAATGCTTCGCTATTTTGAAGCGGCATCAGCACGTAGCAGCGAACCGGCATGGGCAGGTTTGCCTGCAAGAGCACCGACGAAGCCTGGTATCTTTGCGGCCCCAGCGCCAGTTGCCAGGTCGCATTGTTCTCGCGCGGCACGTCGACGGCGCTTTCCGATTCAAGCGCGCGCTCTTCCAGATCAGGCAGCGTGCTGGCTATGACCTTGCTTCCCGTTGTCAGAGCTATGTCGCTACGAGATACGTTTCCAAGCTCATGCGCGATGGAATCGTTTACTTCATAGCCAATCGCCAGAATTCCAAGTTCCTGGCCGTCCTGCCCTGCAAGGATCGGGCGAAGACACACGCGGTAGAGATGTCCGTCGTCGTACCACCAGCCGAACTCATCCCCTCGACTCAACGAGTCCTGAAAGTGTCGCTCTACAACCTCCGGCGTCCAGCCGCCTTTGGCCATATGCACGGCCTTCACGCGATTATCCGAGGACATCAGTGCAAACAAGTCGCTGCCGGCGAGTCTCCAGTAGGGTTTCGATCCGTCCTGAATGGTGAGCGCATGCTCGGTTGTCATCAACGCTTTTACGGTCGGCAATTCCGCCAACATCGCGGCCGTGCGTGACAGCTGCAAGTCGCGCTGCTTCTGCATGCTCTCAAATGCGCGCACAGACGCGTCGATTCCCTCGGTGACCTGGGTCCGCACCTCTCCCTGCACCATATGCCGAAGGATCAGCAGACTGGCGCCCGTAAGCGCCGGTGTCACGAGAAGCGTTGCAATCAGTAATTGTGTTCTTAGCCGAAGGCGTGTCATCAAATCGCCCGATACCGCTTATGCGCTAGCCCGCGACACTGTTCCTTCCGGAACGAATTTGTATCCAGCACCGTGAACCGTCAGAAAGTACTTTGGATTCGCGGGATCCGGCTCCAATTTCTGACGTAATCGTAGGATGTGATTGTCCACGGTCCGCGTTGAGGGATAATTCTGATATCCCCAAACTTCATTCAGCAGATCTTCTCGCGAAATCACATGTCCGGGAAAACGCGAAAGGAATTTCAGAACTTTGAATTCCTGCGCTGTCATCTGCACCGAGGCGCCCTCACGTGTGGCTTCCATGCTCGTGAAGTCAACTTGCACATTGCCGAACGACAGGATCTCGTGCCCTTTCTCATTTCTGGCCACTTCCGAGGCAAGTGCAGTTGGCGTTCCACGCCGCATCGTGCGTCGAACTCTCGCCAGCAATTCCTTGGGGCTGAACGGCTTGGTCACGTAATCATCAGCCCCTAGTTCAAGCAGCAGCACCTTGTCTTCAATTTCGCTGTTCGCGCTTAGCACCACGATCGGCACGGCGGGAGCAAGTGCCTTGAATTCGCGGCAAAGTTCCTTTCCAGACATTCCTGGCAGTTTCAAATCCAACACTACCGCTGCTGGCGTTTGTTTCCGGAAGCTTTCCAGGCCAGCTAACCCGTCCGACGCGAGTTGCACGGTAAGCGAATCGGCCTCAAACAATCGTTGCAGCGCTTTCTGCATAGCGCTGCTGTCTTCCACGATAAGAACGGTATCCATTCCTTGCACCTGAAGGTCCTCTCCGGCCTGTGTATATCAAAACCTGAAGACTTGATAAACACTTAGGGAACTTTTAACAGCGTCCAGACAATTACGTGACATTTGACGTGTCGCCGAATTTTCGGGGTCAATACGTAGGATTCGTCTCGTCGCGATCGTAGTCCTGACCATACTTATTTTTGTGCGCCACCTGCGTTGGGGCGTTCGCCAGTAATTGCAATGTTCCCAGATCGCGTTTACCGGCGCTTATCGTTATCTCCCGCTGAACGGCGTCGAGTACCTTCTGCGAAGATCCCTGGTACCACACGTGGAGGCGATAGCGCCCGGGAGGAACTTCTCCCAGCGAGACCCGACCGGCAGGATCAGAAATGCCGAAATACGGCGAGTCGATCGCCAGAACTACCGCGCTCATCTGGGGATGTATGTTGCAGAAGATGTAGGAGGCTCCAGGTTTGTCGAACCGCACCGAGTGCATGGTGCCCGCCTGATACAGCCCTAGATCGAATCGTTTGCCCTGATATAGCGAAAAGACGTTGTGAAACCAGGGGTCTTTATTGGGAAAGTCGACAAACGCTCCCACTGGTACGACCAGCAGCGTAGGCTCGAAATGCTTGTTGCGCTGCACCATCTGATAGCGGTGGCTATTCCGGTCGCCGGCTAGGTGGGGCATAGGATCATCGAGCGACGACAGCCAAAGCACAACGCGCGCCTTGTCCGCGAACGGGCGAGTAGAGTGGTCGGCCTGCAGCAGGTTCACTTCCGCCGTCACTTGCCCGTTCATCTGCGCAGTGCCTTTTTGCCCTGATAGCAGCACCGCTGCAGCCAACACGAGTATCCAACTCTGTATCAATCGTTTCATCAGAATTGAAATCCTGCCGCTACTCCCACAACATCGGCTTGGCCTGGAGCGCCGTTCACGTTGAAAGTTCGCAGGTGCCGGTACTCTACGGAGAACAACAAATCCGATCTCGGCCGCAAGATGTAGTTCGCCAAGAACGTCTGATTCCGCGCCGGGATCGTGGCAAAATCCGGACTTGTGAGCGATAGCGCTCTCAGTCCAGTGCTATTCAATCCGCCATATCCGCCTGCAATATTCACTTCGTGCCGCGTATTCACTCGATACTTCAATTGTCCCCAGCCGCCTATTCCGGTTAATAGATCCAGCTCCGGTAACGTCACGTACGTGTAATTGTAGTAGTTTGCCGGCGGTATTACTCCAAGGGATACTCCGCCGAACCCTTCCATCCCTTTTCCGGTAAAGAACTCTCCGGAGAGTTCGAGCTTACGGATCAATCCAATCTTCCAGTCCACCGTTGATGTCCAGCTGTGAACCTTGTATCCGTAAAGGAATTCCTGTGGACTATAGAAACCTCCAACGCCGACTTCGAGGGGCCGATCTTCGTTTTTGTTCCCCGCTGAGAGCCTCAGAGCGTATGCCGGTTGTCGCGAACTCTCACCGGGAGTGGGAATTCGCAAGTAGTTATTCACCACCGTACTCACGCTAATCGGATCGAGCAATCCCGCCTCAACCTTCACTTCTGCGGGCTCGAATTCGAATCGGTGTTCCACTCGCAGTTGCGGAGTCCACGTCCACATATTCCCCGCTGCGGATAGAGCTGGTTCGGCCACGGTCAGGTACGATGTCGGCGACAATGGCGAAAACAGCGGTGTGTCCAGTCCACCTACGATCGACGTATTCCTCCAGTCAAGCCGGAGCCGTGCGATCCTCAGTCGAGCAATCCCGCTCGCCACTCCGTAATACGTGTTCTCCAGGCCTCCGAAAAAGTCCATCTGAAGGTCGCCCGATGTATGGGCCCCCAGCCAATCGGGACCATATCCACTTACCCCGAGAATCGACTGCCGCAGTGACCCAGTTGAATAGCCACTGGGGAATCCGGAAATTCTCGGAAGTACGATTTCCGGAACATCGGTTTGTTCACTTTGACCAGTCGATGTGAGTGCAGTCGCCAGTACCAGACCAGAAAGCTTGACGCGAAACTTCGAGGCGCTTTCCACCTTTGTCTGCTGCAACTCCGCAACGCGCTCGTTCATGACTTCCCAATCGTCCTGCGAGATACTCGCTTTCGCGGGGCCACTCAGCGGCGCTGCGCCTTCATTCTCCTGCGTCACAGCAGGCACCGCTGTCGCGGAATTCGCGTCCAGCGTCACCCCCTGACGGCTTTCCATCGCATCGATCTTCGCCCTGAGTTGACGTATCTCTGCCTGCGACTCGGACAGTTGCTGCTGAGTCTTCTCCAACGATACGCTGAGACGGCTAAGCTGATCGAGGATCTCCGCCTGCTGCTGCGCCTGATCGGCAGTCTGGCAGAAAACGGCTACGGGACAAAAAGCCGACAGCGCCGCAATAACCCAACGGACTCCAGCTCTGGACCACGGCCGCATAAATGCACCTCCGCTAAACAGAGAACAATGATAACTAGGGTAGCGGTGCAGACCACAAATGTCCTGTTTAGTTTCTGTATGGTCCCTTAGAGGTAAGCTTTTTACACTGCGATGACAGAATAATGACAGGGACTTGGTGGGTTAATTGGCAGCCCGAACGTCATTCGCCAGTATGGCCGCGATCTTTGTACACATCGTGGTGGGACCTTCCACCTTGCTGATGAAAAGGTCTGCACAATTCGCGTCGTCAGGTATGTCGTTTACTCCGGAGAGAAGAACAAATGGAAGCTGCGGGTAAGTCTTCTTGATCTGCTTCGCCAATTCGGTTCCCACCACACCCGGCATCAGGTAATCGGAGACGACCAGATCTACATGGTTGACGGCCAGCAAACCTATAGCCTCTTCGGCCGACGAGGCCGTTAACACCTTGTAGCCGACGCGTTCAAGGACCAGCTTGCGCAGGGTCAGCGGATTTTTCTCATCATCCACGCAAAGGATCACCGTCTTGCGATCAGCCACCCCGGCCCTCCTTGTCTGCCTGGCCTACAAGCTCAGGCTGGTATAACGAACTAATTCCTGCTTCGGCGACGATGCCAATGCCGGCAAAGTCACGCTGAAACAGGTCACGTTCCCGCCGCCAACCCGAATACTGCGGAAATGAATGTTCCCCTCGTACTTTTGTACGATTCCCTTGCTGATCCACAAACCAAGCCCGGTTCCCTTGGTGGATTTGGTCGTGAAAAACGGCTCGAACAGACGCTTCGCATCATTCGACTGGATCCCCTTGCCCGTATCACAGATCAGGACTCTCACGCGTCGATTCTGTCCGGCATCCGCAATCTCGGACACTGAAACTCTCAGCCGTCCTCCCTCCGGCATGGCTTGGATTGCGTTGCTCACCAGGTTCAGGAATACCTGCTTCAACTCCACCGGAAATCCTTGCACTAGCCCCGTGGCAGTATAGCGTTTGTCCAGCTTCACGCCGTTGATCTGTAATTGTCTCGCCTGCAGCTCAAGTACGTCGTCCAGAACCTCAGGGATCGAAACTGGAATCGCCCGCTGCGATTCGCGGTAGAAGCTCAGTGTCTGTCTCGCGATGTGAGTGACCCTCTGGAGCTCCTGTTCGCCCAGCTGAGCGTAGTATCGCGCTTCCTCGTTGAGAGAAGGGTGATCGCGCAACAGGTAGAACGTATTTGTGATCGCTTCCAGGGGATTATTGATCTCGTGGGCGATGATGCCTGCGACGCGCCCCATCGCTGCCAGTCGCTCGGTCTTACGTAGAGCTTCCTCCGCGTGATGTTGGGCCGTGATGTCGCGGTTGATCTCCAGTACTCCATGATCGCCGTCGCGCTTGGCGGCCTGACGGCTGGCAACGATAATCTCTCTGCCGTCTTTTGTACGATGGATGATGGTACCGTCCCATCGCCCCTGCGTCGCCAGAGCTGCTTCCACTTCTTCGACCGGAATGGGCCAGCTTGTCTTCAGCAATTCTCGGATGTTCTGTCCGATGGCCTCTTCTCGTTTCCATCCATAGACGGCCTCGGCGCCGGCATTCCAGAATCGTATAGTCCACTGGTTGTCACAAACGACAATCGCTTCTGACGCAAGTTCCAGCAGTTCGGCACGCTCGCGAAGCGTCTGTTCCATCTGCTTGCGCTCTGTTACATCGATATGCGCCCCGACCGAACCGCGTACATTTCCTTCTTCGTCGAATAGCGGGTTCGCGCTCACTACTATGTGGGAGGTTCGACCATCGCGATAGCGTATCTCCAGTTCATCCCCGTTGACCGCGGTTCCGGTAGCGGCTGCCCGCTGCATCGGCAACTCTAGCGGTAGGAGCTGCTTTTCTTCCCGGAAAATGTCAAAACCAAGCAAGTCTCCATTTCCGCCGTTGTGGGAGATGTTTTCACCGAGTTCTATCCCCAGCATTTCCGAGAGGACGTCATTCGGCACGATCACATCGCAGTCGCGATCGTGTGCGACTCCGACTCCAACGGGCAGGACGCGCATGATCGTCTCTAACTCCGCCACCCGCTGTCTCAACTCACGATTCAGACTCCTGACCTGCGATTCGCTTTCCTGGAGTTCCCGCGTACGCTCTTCGACGCGTTGTTCCAGTTGCTGATTCAACTGCTCCAGCTGTCTGCGTTTGCGATGTAATTCCGAGAAGATGCTTACCTTCGCTCGCAGAAGGTCGGGAATCACCGGCACGGAAATGTAATCGACGGCGCCGCGCTCATATCCTTTCAGCCGGTCCAGATCCGTCAGGTGCACAGCGGAAATGAAGATGATCGCTGTCTTCTGAAATCGCGGATGCTGCCGGATCATGTCCGCCAGTTGGAATCCGTCGATCTCGGGCATACTGACGTCCATCAGAACGACGGCGACATCTGTCTTCAGCAGATGTTCGAGCGCTTCCCGCCCTGAACTAGCCTTGATCAGGTTCTCGCCCAGTTCGCTGAGAATCGCTTCATAGCTAAGCAATTTCCCAGGCTGGTCGTCGACCATCAGTATGTTGACTCGATCCTGCGTCATCACGTTATCTTGGCTCACCTATTGCCGCGTACTCCGCTCTTTCTTCTTTAGCGATGCAGCCACATGCGCAATGCAGAGAGAAGCTGCTCGGTGTTCACTGGCTTTGCAAGATACTCAGATGCACCCGCTTCCAGGCACTTCTCCCGGTCGCCTTTCATCGCCTTCGCTGTCAGCGCAATGATGGGCAGCCGCCGGAAGAGCTGATTCTGACGGATTACCTGCATCGTCTCGTATCCATCCATTTCCGGCATCATGATGTCCATCAGCACAATCGAGACGTCCGGCGTCGTCTCCAGCGTCGCAATTGCCTCGCGCCCAGTGCCGGCGGTCAGAACGGTCATCCCCCGACGCTCCAGAACGCTACTCAAGGCGAAGATGTTGCGCACGTCGTCGTCGACCACCAGCACTTTGCGCCCAACCAGTGCATCGTCGGACCGGTGTAACCGTTCCAGCATCCGCTGTTTCTCAGGCGGAAGATTGTTCACCACCCGGTGCAGGAACAGTGCAGTCTCATCCAGCAAACGCTCCGGCGATTCCACACCCTTCACTACGACGCTTCGAGCTAATGCACGCAGCCGCGAATCTTCCTCCGGCGACAGCTCTTTGCCGGTGAAAACAACTACGGGCAAGTCGCCGAGTGACTCCGAATCGCGAAGGTGCTCAAGAACCTCGAACCCGGACATATCCGGCAAGCGAAGATCGAGTACTACGCAATCGAATGCATCATCGGTGACAGCCTTCAAAGCTTCGGCGCCGCTTGCGACGGCTGTCATATCGATGTCATCATGTCCCAGCAATTCTCGAATGCTGAACTGCTCCGCCGGGTTGTCTTCCACAATTAACAAACGCTTCCGGCGTGGAGTCGCGTACTCTTTAATCCGCGAAAGTGCCGCCTCAACACCCTCAGGCGTCGTCGGCTTGCTGATGAATCCAAACGCTCCGCGGGACAGGCCGTGGTTGCGGTCCTCGTCCAGCGTCAGCATCTGTACTGGGATATGTCGCGTAGCGGGATCCTGTTTCAGGTGGTTAAGTACAGTCCACCCGAGCATGTCGGGCAGGAATACGTCCAGCGACACCGCCGTCGGCTTGTATTCCTTAGCCAGAGCTAAGGCCTCCGCGCCACGCAGCGCCACCAGCACCTTGAATCCCTTGTCGCGCGAAAGATCTACCAGCACGCGCGCGTAGTGCGGGTCGTCTTCTACGATCAGCAAGACGGCATCCCCGGGATCGAGGTTTTCGCGATCGTCCTGGATTCGCTCTTCCGCATGTTCCGCGATGCTCACCGTCTTCAACTGAACCGGCATTGCCGACGTGGATCCATCACCCTGAACAATGGTAATTGCCGACGTGGTCGGTCCCACGTAGGTCTGCGGCAGATAAAGTGTGAACGTGCTTCCCTTACCTGGCGCGCTGCGCAATTGGATTTCGCCACCAAGCAAGCTGGCCAACTCGCGGCTGATCGCCAGGCCCAGTCCGGTCCCGCCGTACTTGCGGCTCGTGCCCGCATCTGCTTGTTGGAACGCCTCAAAGATGATGCGTTGTTTGTCGAAGGGGATACCAATGCCCGTGTCAGCGACTTCGAACGCAATCACCGACGCTGCGCCATTCAGGATTGGATGATCCTTGCTCCAACCGTTCCCAGCAACGGAAACGGACAGTCTCACGCCGCCCTGCTCCGTGAACTTGAATGCGTTCGACAATAGATTCTTGAGCACCTGTTGCAGACGTTTCGAGTCCGTGACCAAGCTGCGAGTGAGCTTCGTATCGGGGTGAACGTCGAATACCAGGTGCCTGTTCTCCGCTTCGTGCCGGAACGGCCGCGCCACCATCTCGAGAAGATTGGCGAACGATACTTCTTCGGCTTCCACCGAGACCGTACCTGACTCGATCTTAGACAGATCGAGAATGTCGCTGATCAGGTTCAGCAAGTCGGTTCCGGCACCGTGAATCGTGCGTGAGAACTCAACCTGCTTGTCGGTCAAATTGCCGTCGGGATTTTCGCTGAGCTGCTGCCCCAGTACGAGGATGCTGTTGAGTGGCGTACGCAGCTCGTGCGACATGTTTGCAAGGAATTCCGACTTGTACTTCGACGTGAGCGCCAGCTCTTTTGCTTTCTCCTCCAGCGCGCGCCGGGCCTGCTCGATTTCCTGGTTCTTCCGTTCCACTTCCACGTTCTGTTCGGCAAGCTGTTGCGCCTTCTGCGCCAGCTGCTCGTTCGTCTGTTGCAGCTCTTTCTGTTGGGTCTGCAATTCGGCAGCGAGCTGTTGCGATTGCTTCAACAGCGCTTCCGTCTGCATCGTGGCTTCAATGCTGTTCAGCACGATGCCGATGCTGGCCGTTAACTGTTCCAGGAACGAGAGGTGCGAAAGCGTGAATGCGTTGAGCGACGCCAGCTCGATCACGGCCTTCACACGATCTTCATAAAGTACCGGCAACACCAAAACATTCTGCGGGACAGCCTTAAATAATCCCGAACGGATCGGCACCGTACTTGGAGGCAGTTCGCTGATCAGCATGCGGCGCTTCTCCACCGCACACTGCCCTACCAGGCCCTCGCCTACTTCGACACTTTCGGGGTGTCCGTCCCGCGCATCGTCCGCGAACGCCGACAACAATGCGAGATTGCCGTCTTCTTCCGTCTGCATCTGGTAGATCACGCCTTGCTGTGCGTTCACCAGCGGAGCCAGTTCGGACAACAACATGCGGCCCACCGTCGTCAGGTCGCGTTGACCTTGCAACATGCCCGTGAATCGTGCCAGGTTCGTCTTCAACCAATCCTGCTCTGTGTTGCGTTCCGTCGTCAGACGCAGGTTGTTGATCATTGTGTTGATGTTGTCTTTCAGTTCGGCCACTTCGCCGCTGGCTTCCACCTGAATCGACCGCGTCAGGTCGCCCTTAGTCACGGCCGTTGCCACCTCGGCGATCGCACGCACCTGGTTGGTGAGGTTGTCGGCCAGCAGGTTCACATTTCCGGTCAAATCCTTCCACGTGCCAGCCGCGCCAGGCACGTTGGCCTGGCCGCCCAAACGGCCTTCTACACCGACTTCGCGAGCGACTGTCGTAACCTGGTCGGCAAAGGTCGCCAGCGTGTCTGTCATGTTGTTGATGGTTTCTGCCAAGGCCGCGACTTCGCCCTTCGCATTCACCGTCAGCTTCTGTGTCAGCACGCCATTTGCGACCGCGGTCACCACTTTCACGATGCCGCGTACCTGCTCGGTCAGGTTGGCCGCCATCACGTTGACGTTGTCCGTGAGATCCTTCCACGTACCCGCCACGCCTGGCACCTGCGCCTGGCCACCAAGTTTGCCTTCCGTACCCACTTCGCGCGCCACGCGCGTCACTTCGGCGGCGAACGCGTTGAGCTGGTCCACCATGGTGTTGATGGTGTTCTTCAACTCCAGAATTTCGCCCTTCACGTCCACCGTGATTTTGCGTGACAAGTCGCCGCGAGCCACGGCGGTAGTCACTTCTGCGATATTTCGGACCTGGGCCGTGAGGTTGCCGGCCATTGCGTTCACCGAGTCCGTCAAATCCTTCCACGTACCGGCGACACCGGGCACATTGGCCTGACCACCTAGTCGCCCATCTGAACCGACTTCGCGAGCCACGCGGGTAACCTCAGCGGCGAACGATCGCAGCTGCTCGACCATCGTGTTCAACGTTTCTTTGAGCTGCAGGATTTCGCCGCGAACGTCTACGGTGATCTTCTTTGACAAGTCGCCGCTGGCGATTGCCGTGGCGACTTCCGCGATGTTGCGTACCTGGCCAGTCAGGTTGCTGGCCATGGAGTTGACCGAGTCGGTCAAGTCCTTCCACGTGCCGCCGACGCCTGGCACCTGCGCCTGGCCACCGAGCTTTCCGTCTGTTCCCACTTCGCGTGCCACGCGCGTCACTTCGCCGGCGAACGCGTTGAGCTGATCCACCATCGTGTTCATGGTGTTCTTCAGCTCAAGAATTTCGCCTTTCACGTCGACCGTGATCTTGCGAGACAAATCGCCTCGAGCCACGGCCGTTGTAACTTCAGCGATGTTTCGGACCTGGGCCGTAAGGTTGCCGGCCATCGAGTTCACCGAGTCCGTCAAATCCTTCCACGTGCCTGCAACACCGGGCACGTTCGCCTGACCACCCAGACGACCTTCGGTACCGACTTCGCGAGCCACGCGCGTCACTTCGCCGGCGAACGCGTTCAGCTGATCGACCATCGTGTTGATGGTTTCTTTCAGCAGCAGAATTTCACCGCTGACGTTTACCGTGATCTTCTTGGAAAGATCGCCGTTCGCGATTGCAGTTGAAACTTCCGCAATGTTTCGCACCTGGCCAGTCAGGTTGCTGGCCATGAAGTTCACGTTGTCGGTGAGATCTTTCCACGTTCCGCCGACGCCGATCACCTGCGCCTGACCGCCCAGTTTGCCGTCCGTTCCCACTTCGCGAGCCACGCGCGTCACTTCGGAAGCGAACGAGCGCAATTGGTCCACCATCGTGTTGAGGGTGTCTTTGAGTTCGAGAATTTCGCCCTTCACGTCAACAGTGATCTTGCGAGATAAGTCGCCGCGGGCCACGGCTGTTGCAACTTCGGCGATGTTTCGAACCTGCGCCGTGAGGTTGCTGGCCATGAAGTTCACGTTGTCCGTGAGATCCTTCCAGGTTCCTGCAACGCCTGGCACCTCAGCCTGTCCGCCCAGCTTACCTTCCGTACCTACTTCGCGCGCCACGCGTGTGACTTCGCCGGCGAACGCGTTCAACTGATCCACCATCGTGTTGATGGTGTTCTTCAACTCCAGAATTTCGCCCTTCACATCGACCGTGATCTTGCGTGACAAGTCGCCGCGAGCAACTGCGGTCGTCACTTCTGCGATGTTTCGAACCTGAGCCGTGAGGTTGCCGGCCATCGAGTTCACAGAGTCCGTCAGATCCTTCCAGGTACCTGCCACGCCGGGCACGTTCGCCTGACCACCTAAGCGGCCTTCCGTACCGACTTCGCGAGCCACGCGCGTGACTTCGCCGGCGAACCGGTTCAACTGGTCCACCATCGTGTTCAGCGTTTCTTTCAGCTGCAGGATTTCGCCGCGGACATCGACCGTGATCTTGCGGGACAAATCGCCATTCGCGATTGCTGTCGCCACCTCGGCGATGTTTCGAACCTGGCCAGTCAGGTTGCTGGCCATGAAGTTCACGTTATCAGTGAGATCCTTCCACGTGCCGCCAACACCGGGCACTTGCGCCTGGCCACCGAGTTTTCCTTCCGTACCCACTTCGCGCGCCACGCGCGTAACTTCACCTGCAAACGCGTTCAACTGATCCACCATCGTGTTGATGGTGTCTTTCAATTCGAGAATCTCGCCCTTTACGTCCACCGTGATCTTGCGTGACAAGTCGCCGCGAGCCACGGCCGTCGTCACTTCTGCAATGTTTCGGACCTGGGCCGTGAGGTTGCCGGCCATTGCGTTTACTGAGTCCGTCAAATCCTTCCAGGTTCCAGCGACGCCGGGCACTACCGCCTGACCGCCGAGTTTTCCGTCTGTACCTACTTCGCGCGCCACGCGCGTCACTTCGGAAGCGAACGATCGCAACTGGTCCACCATCGTGTTGATGGCTTCTTTGAGCTGCAGAATTTCACCGCGGACATCGACCGTGATCTTGCGTGACAAGTCGCCGCTGGCAACGGCCGTTGCCACTTCGGCGATGTTTCGAACCTGGCCAGTCAGGTTGCTGGCCATCAGGTTTACCGAATCCGTCAGATCCTTCCAGGTGCCGGCCACGCCGGGCACCACTGCCTGGCCGCCCAACTTTCCGTCGGTGCCGACTTCGCGCGCCACGCGCGTTACTTCCTGGGTGAAAATACCCAGCTGCTGAATCATCGTGTTCACGATGTTCGCCGAGCGCAGGAACTCGCCTTCCAGAGGACGCCCGTCCACTTCCAGAAGCACGGTTTGTGTCAGATTTCCCTGGGCCACCGCGCCGATGGCGCGAGTCACTTCCGTGGTCGGGCGGAGCAGGTCCTCGATCAGGGTGTTGACCGAAGTTTCCATGTCGCCCCAGGCGCCTCGCGGCTGGTGAAAGCGAATGCGCTCGCGGGTCTTACCTTCTTTGCCGACCGTCTGCCCCACACGCCGCAGTTCCTGCGCCATCTGCTGATTAGCAGACACGATCTCGTTGAACGTGTCCGCGATCTTTCCACCTAATCCTGTCCAGGATCCGGGCAGCCTTACAGAGAAATCGCCGTTCCGCATCGTTTGCAGGCCAGCCAGAATAGCGGCTAAATCTACCGGCGTAGGCTCCGGAGCCATGGCCAGCGCGGTGCCATTCCCGCCCGCGTGTGCCCTACTTCCTGGGCTCTCCGCGCTCATGTTTCGAGCTGATTTCTTCATCCTGCTCTCCTGAATCTTGGGGGCAAAACCTGATCCTCAACCCCGCCGGCGGGTATTCTGCCGAACACACGGCCGACCTCGACAAAGGCACTTTCTACGTGCACTTACACCAACTGCTTTACGGATGAGTTTAGATAACCGCAGCTTGGATGCAGCTCCGCAAAACCGGGTTGTACTCAGGTCTACCGCCCATCACCCCATTTGCCCCTACGATAGCCGGAATTGACGAGCTCCGTCCAGAATTACAGCCGCTAACCTAACCCGACTGGCAAGATTCGTGCCAAGCTTGGAAGCGGTAACCCCGTCGGCAGACGCCCATTCCGCTCGACTCGAATCAGCAACAAGAGGACAGACTTCCCAGCTTGTGGAAATCAATGACCTGTCCACCAGGTCCGGCGGGATGTCCTGCCGCTTCCTCCGATTGAATGAGGGCCTCTGGCCATATCCTCTGCCCACCCCAAACAAGCAGAAGAGAGAAGAGCTTTGCCGCTACAATATCGTGTCCCGATTAATGACACTCGTTCGATGCGAGCTGCTGCTTTCAGGGTTGTATCCTGCTGGATCTAATGGATATAACTGATTGCCTCCGTCAGCGCCTGGATTGCCATTTCTTGACTCGCCCTCCTGCCGGCAGGTACGTTAACGCAAGGGAGTTCATTTGCGTCGACATCGTTCGCATCGGCATAGCTCTCGTATTCATCGTCCTGCTCGCGGCCACCAGTCGCGCGGAGAAGATTGCCGATATTCATCCGCAAGGCTATGTCACCGATCTTGCCGGAGTCATCGATCCCGCAACGAAGCAGAAGTTGGAAGCGCTCGCCTTCGAGGTTGAGCAGAAGACCGACGCGCAGATTGGCGTAGTCACCGTTAAGTCGCTCGAGGGCGAGCCGATCGAAGACTACGCTGTCGACCTCTACAAGCACTTGGGAATCGGCAGCAAAAAGGACAACCGGGGCGTCCTTGTCCTGGTGGCGCCGCCGGAGAGGCGTTACCGCGTTGAAGTCGGCTACGGACTGGAGCCCGTCATTAACGACGCCCGTGCCGGTGACGTCGGCCGCTCCATGGTTCCCTTCCTGCGGCAGAACAATTACAACGACGCAATTCTGACCGCCGTCAATCAGGTCGCGCAGATGATCGCTGCCGATCGCGGCGTTACCCTCAACGGCGTGGTAGCGCCGCGAGCCCAGCCTGAGAATTCCGGCATTCCCTTCTGGGTTATTCCGCTTATCATCTTCGGCATCTTCATCGTTCTACGGCTGCTCGCACGTGCTTCGCGCAATAACATTCGCGGAGGTCGCGGAGGCGGCCCGGGTATATTCTGGCTCCCACCCATGGGCGGTGGTGGTTGGGGCGGCGGAGGCGGCTTTGGCGGCAGTTCGGGCGGTGGAGGCTTCGGTGGTTTCGGTGGCGGAATGAGCGGAGGCGGAGGCGCCAGCGGAAGCTGGTAGCCGGAAAGAGATCATGAAGACTCGTCGCGAACTCCTCGATGAATTTGTAGAGCGCCTGCGCTTTGCCGCAGGGCCGGACCTGGAGTCCGTTGTGTTGTACGGTTCGGCGGCGAAGAACGGCTTCCACGAAACCTATTCTGATGTGAACCTGCTGTGCGCTTTTAGAAAGCTGACCCGCGAAACTATGGGCAAGCTCGCCGGTCCGGTGCAATGGTGGTCGGTAGAGCACCATGAGCATCCTCCGCTCTTCTTCACCACCGAGGAATTGCAGCGCTCCTCGGACGTTTTCGCTATCGAACTCCTGGACATCAAGACTAGTCACAAGGTGCTGTTCGGAGAAGATGTGGTCCGCGACATCAATGTTCCGCTGAACCTGCACCGCATCGAGCTCGAACACGAACTCCGCACGCTGCTGCTGAAATTGCGGAATCATTATTTTCTGTCGCATGGGGATGACGCCAGACTTCGTGCGGTGCTCGCAAAGTCCGTATCCGGGGCGCTCACCCTGTTGCGGCATGCGGTGTTTGCCGTTGATAGCAAAATGCCGCCCTCGAATCACGAGGCGCTGGCGCGCGCTGCTCAGCTTTTTGGCTTTGAGCCTGTGGCGATAGAAAATGTCATGCGTCTTCGCGAGAGCAATGACGAAAATCAGTCCACCGGCGATCTGATCGGCATCTACGAGACTTATGTTTTAGCTATCATTGGCGCTATCAACAGCGTCGATCGGCTTGCACCAACGGAACAGTGGCAAAGAGTGCGCTAAGGTTGCGCAAACGAAACTTCGAGGTGATGTCGCATGCAAAGGGCTGTCGTCGTAATCATCGTACTGCTTCTGATTGCGTTCCTTCTCGGCAGCATGTATGTAGGCCGCCGCAACGAAATGGTTCGCAAACGCGAAACAGTTAATGCCGCATGGTCGCAGGTAGATGTCGTCCTGCAGCGCCGCGCCGACCTCATCCCCAACCTGGTGGAAACCGTCAAAGGCTACGCCGGGCAGGAACAGAAGGTCTTCGGTGATATTGCTGCTGCGCGATCACAGCTGTTGAATGCGAAGACCCCCAGCGACAAGATCGCCGCCAATGGCCAGTTGGATTCTGCCCTCGGCCGCCTGCTGGTGATTGTCGAGAACTATCCGCAGCTCAAATCGAACGAGAACTTCATGCGCCTGCAGGACGAACTGGCGGGAACCGAAAATCGAATCGCCGTCGAGCGCCGGCGCTATAACGAAACGGTTCAGGACTACAACACCTACATTTCATTGTTCCCTAACAACATTGTCGCCGGCATGAGCGGGTTCACTCGCAACGATGCGTACTTCAAAGCTGATGAAGGATCGCGACAGGCGCCGCACGTGAATTTCGGTACTCCGCAGCCAACGCCTCAACCGGCGCCAGCACCGTAAAGGCATCTGCTGTGCGTAAGCTTCGTCTCACCCCGCCCTTTCGCCAAGAGAAGGCGAATAGGACGGGGCACCCCTGTCATTTGGCGTTGCTAGCGATCGGACGCCCCAGAGGGGGAGGGGGGCCGCAGGTACTCTCGTTGACAAACAAGCACTTATCCGTCGGACGCGGAATTTATCCGACGGACAAAGTTGCTTCATGCGACGGATGATCCGACGGATATCCGTCGGACTGTGGCCTGTCCGGCCCTTCCCAAAAGAAGGAAAGGACCGGGCACCCGCTTCTTCGCTCACCTATTCTTAGTATGACAAATTGTGTGGGACCTACTAGACACAAGCCAGAATTTTATTTCTGTCGTGGAATGATGCATTTGCGAGGGATTCGCGCGATTTAGGCTATTGACAAGTGTTTCCCCGAACGGGAATGAGAGGTTGCGCCCGTCGCGGAGGTGCTGGCGCTGTTATCTCGACACTGAAACGAGTATCGCCTCCCGATGCGATACCTCCAACGCCGTTGTACTCACGCAGTAGGTCGACGATAATCAGCCGTTACCCGGAATCGAGGTTCGTGTGCGCTCACGCATGCTTCGTCGAATCAGTGTCGCCTTCGTCGCTCTTATTTTGTGCCTGGCGTGCCTTGCGCAAGGCCCGCAGCCGCAACCGTCGCAAGATGCCAACAATAATCCCTCCCAGCCACCACCGACTTTTCATGCTTATACCCGAATGGTGACAGTTGAGGTGGTAGCCAAGGACCGCCACGGCCATCATGTGAATGGCCTGAAAGCCGATGATTTCCAGATCTTCGAGCAAAGCGCAACCCAGAGAGAGAAGCGCAACCAGAAGATCGCCAGCTTTCGTGAGATTCAGTTCGCGGACCTGGTGAAGCAGAGCGGCGGGCAGATGCAAGTCCCAGCAGGCGTCTATACGAATGCTGTCACGCTCGAAAAGAATCCGGTGCCGCCGACCGTTGTGCTGGTAGATGGGTTGAATACGGAGCTGAAAGATCAGGCACAGATTCAGGTACAAATGGAGCGCATCGTGAATGCGATCCCGAAGAATGTCCCGGTAGCGATCTTTCTCCTCGGGCGCCGCCTCCGCATGCTGCAGGATTTTTCTACCGATCCCGAGCTTCTCCGGGTGGCACTAAAGAAAGCGTTCAGTCCCTCAGCATCAGGACTGGTGACAAAGGATCCCCGCGATGATCCCGGCCAGATCTCGTGGCAGATTGGAAAGTTAGGCACAGGAAGTGATGCTGTAGCAGCCGCAATACGAGGGTTAGCCTCCGCCGCTCTGGAGGTCGAGTTAGTGCATCGCTATCCTGCCCAGATGAACCAACGGGTCGCCGACACTATGGAAGCGTTGGTTTCAGTTGCTCATTACCTTGCGGGATATCCAGGCAGAAAGAACCTACTCTGGATTTCAAGCACCTTCCCAATCGCTTTGGATACTAACTTTCAGCCGACCGGGATGGGACGAGAGCAATACGAGGCACAGATATGGAGGATGGCGAGCGCTTTAAGCGATGCCAAAGTCGCCGTGTATCCGGTCAATCCAGCTGGTGTACAGCCGCATGCCCTATTCGAGGCCGAAACTCGTCCCCTCGACTACTCCGGGCAAGGAACTGCGGACACCCTCGCACGCGAAATAACGTCGAATGCAAATAAGGACATGGTTTTGCGCGGTATTGCAGAACTCACAGGAGGGGTGCCCTGTATAGGCGATAACGACCTGGGCGACTGCATTCGCAAGGCAGCCGACGACAGCAGTTCGTTCTATGAAATTGCCTACTATCCCGACTCATCGGACTGGAATGGCGAATATCGACGAATCATCCTGCAGAGCAAGGGCTCCGGGTTGCAGTTGGAATATCGCCACGGCTATTTCGCTGGCGTCGGTCCGCATGAGAATCAGAAAGCCGATTTGCAGCAAGCTGCCTGTGAAGGTTACCTGACCGCCACTTCGATTTTCTTCGCTGCTACGAAGATGCCGGCCTCGGCGACGGGAGACCTCAAGTTTTATCTGGGGATCGACCCAGCATCGCTGACGCTCACGCCTGCGAGCGATGGAAGCCATGAATTAAATATCAATGTGGCGGTCTGCACTTTCGACAAAAAAGGTACCGCGCTGCAGTTGATGAGCGAGACTTTGGATCGGAAGCTTGCCGCAGCCGAATATCAGTCGATTAGTCGTAACGGATTACCGCACATTGTATCGATCCCGGGGCCAAAACCGGCTGCCGTTCGGCTCGTGATCCGGGACGTGCCGACCGGACGGATTGGCTCGGTGCATATCAACGTAGAAGACAGTGGAGCGGTACCTTCACTGCCAACAGCCGCAGCGGGCGCGCAACAACCGGCAGCGGCTCATTAGGGCGTCAGCAGCCTGCAATTCAAGGGTCGCTAGTCCCACAACTCCAGTGAGAGTCGCAACGTATCCCGCGATTCCTCCGACTGGATCGCTCCACAATTTGGCAGAATCCAATCTGCGCCGGCGGCCGTCAGCTCCGTCGGTGCAACTGTCGTCGTAAACGCGATCACTCTCGCTCCAGCGCCTTTGCCGGAGCGAATTCCCGCTGGAACATCCTCCACGACCACGCAATCCATCGGCGAGACACCTAGCAGCGCCGCGCCTTTGATGTAGGGTTCCGGATCCGGCTTCCCTTTCACGATGTCATTCGAGGTCACGAAGAATTTCGGGATCGGCAAGCCCGCGACGCGCAACCGCGCCTCCGCGAGCGGCCGTGTAGCCGAGGTCACCACCGCCCAGCGGTCATCGGGAAGTTGCGACAGAAGTTCTCGCGAGCCTGGCAGCGCGACCACGCCTTCCGTGTCTTCAATCTCGCGGCGCTCTACTTCGCGATTTTCGGCTTCGTGATCAGCATTCGGGAGAAGATCACGCAACGTGGCGATGCTGGGCCGTCCATGCGCCATGCGGATCGTGGATTCAGGCTCGAAGCCGCGCTCGATCGCCCACCGACGCCATACGCGCGCTACCGCCGGAGTGGAGTCGATGAGGACTCCATCCATATCGAAGAGCAGCGCCTTACATGTAACTTGAATCAGCTTGCGGATACCTGTGCCCTGAATCATTACCGAACGCTGGTGGCTGCGCCGGCAGTGTCCTTGAGTTTCGGCTGGGAAGAATGTTGAGTCTTGGACGGAGAGAACTTGTAGCAGTAGAAAGCGCCGAGAATGGTCATCAACGCTCCCCACCAGATCCCTGGATGCAATTGGGCCAGCACGGTAGGCTGCGCCGGCGGCACGAATACCTGATAGATTCCCGCGCCGAGAATCAGCACCCCATTCACAAGCAACGAAATGCCGATGAAAAACCAAATCGATATATGAGTGTCATGCATTTCGCACCTACCAGAAGATGATGTTCAGAATCACGAATACGACGGAAACCACCGCGGCCCAGAACCACGGGCGATGATACATCGGCATATCTCCCTCGTGCGGGATTGCCGTCGCACCGTAAACCAGGCCATCCAACTCCGCTTCCGCGCGCGGCTGCGTAATCATACTGACAACGACCGTCACCACGACGCAGATCAGGGCCGACCACAGTGCGCGAAACATGTTTTCCGCCATTGGCTTCGCCGCAGGCGACATCGCGATATAGCGCAGCGCGCTCGGGTCTCTATATACCCAGAGCCACATTCCAATCGACGAGAGCGTTCCGGACAGCAGGCCCCAGAAGCCGCCGGCATTCGTGGCCCGCTTCCACAGCATCCCGAGTAGCACCGTGCCGAACAGCGGCGCAATGAAGAAGCTGAATAGCGCCTGCACATAATCCATGATGCTGGCGGACCGCATCACCAGGTACGCGGTGCCGATGCTTACGATGACGCCCACCACCGTGCTCCAGCGTCCCATGTTCAGATAGTGGTGATCTGTAGCATCTTTCCTGATCACCGCGCGGTAGATGTCGTAGGTCCAGACGGTGGAGAACGCTGTCACGTTCCCAGCCATACCGGACATGAATCCCGCAATCAGCGCCGTCATTCCCAGCCCGAGCAAGCCCGGACCGCAATAGCGCGCCAGCATCAACGGAAGCACGTCGTTATAGCTGTGCAGTCCCTGTGCGATTCCGGCTGCCGTGGTCGCGACGCTTTCGGGAACCAGCTTGATCATCGAACCAGTTGCCGGATCACGCAGCACCGCGAGTCCAAGCAGACCGGGAAGGATCACGATGAACGGCACTGCCATCTTGAAAGCAGCTCCGATAATCGGAGCCAGCTTCGCCGAGCGCAGATCCTTGGCCGCAAGAACGCGCTGCACTACCAGGAAGTCCGTTGTCCAATAGCCCGCGGAGATCACGCAACACAACCCGAAGACGATGCCGACCCAGTTAATTCCCATCGGGTTATTGTTGAAATTTCCGAGGGTGGACCAGAGGTGGGTGTATTCGGCCGAGGCGTTGTGCGCGATCTGCGCCTTCAGGTTCGTCCATCCGCCGGCTTCTATGAGGCCTAGGATCGGAACCAGCATCGCCCCAGCCCAGATCAGGACGAATTGCAAAACCTCGTTGAAGATCGCCGACCGCAGTCCGCCCAGCACTACGTAGATCGCCACGGTGATCGATGCGACCCATATGCTGAAGTGGATGTTCCACCCCAACACAATCTGCAGAACCTTGGCCATGGCGTACATGTTCACGCCGCTCATCAGCACGGTCATGAAGGCGAAGGAAACTGCCGACACCGCGCGCGCCGGCTCTCCGAAGCGCAGCTTCAGGTATCCCGGCACTGAGTGTGTTTTGCTGATGTAGTAGAACGGCATCATCACCAGCGCGAGGAAGAGCATCGCGGGAATGGCGCCGATCCAATACCAGTGCATCGCCAGGATTCCGTACTGATAGGCGGAGCCTGCCCATCCCATCAGCTCCAGCGCGCCGAGATTGGCGGACAGAAATGCCAAGCCCGCAATCCACGCCGTCATTTCACGGCCGGCCATGAAGAAATCTTCGCCGGTGTTGGCTTGTCGCTTGAGGTAAAAGCCGATGCCCAGGACCAGGGCAAAATAGAAAACGATAATGATAACGTCCACCGCGCCCAAGTGGACAAGTCGTGAAGGCGCAACCAGCAACAGAGCAGGGATCATCGTTTATTTGCGAGAACTGAAACCATACTTCAGTTCGCTCCTCGGCATTAGGACGGTAGTAGGTTTTCGCTGATCGTGAACGTTAACGGAGCCTGCTCTGGATGTCAATGAATTAGTACACCCTTTTGACTTCGTTGGCCAACGAACCGGCGGAGCCTAATTCGCATCGAGCGGCAAATAGTTGAGACGAAACTTAGCTTCACGACCACCGGAACCACTTCAACGCAAGTATGAATGAAATTCCGCCCCACGCGCACAGCACCAGCAACCGGCTTCCCTGCGCGGCTAGCGATCCGCCTTCGAGAATCGTCGATCGCAAAGCATCGTTCAGAGCGGTGAGCGGCAACAACCTGATCACCGGTTGAATGATCGCGGGAAACCGTTCGTACGAGAAGAAGCAGCCCGAGAAAATCCACATCGGCAACATGATGATGTTGATGATGCCATTGGCGGTCTCAATCTTGTTGGCACGAGACGCGGCGAGCAGCCCCAATGCGGCGAAGGTCAGTGCGCCAAGAGTACTGATCAGGAAAATCGAAATCCACGATCCCAGCACGCGCATCTTGAACGCCAGCACGCCGAAGCTCAGCAACAGCACGAGTTCAATGATCATCAGGACCATGCGGCTGCTTCCCATCGCCATCAGAAAATCTGCTCGGCGCATCGGCGTCGCCAGAAATCGTTTCAGCAATTTCCGCTGCCGCATTTCGACCAATGCGAAGCCGATGCCCCACATGCCCGATCCCATCAGGTTCATACCGAGCAGCCCCGGAATCAGGAAGTCGATATATCGTGCACCCGGCTCGCTGGAGACGTGTGTCGACGTCTCCACCAGATCTTTCCGTCCGCTGCCTGCCTGGATCGCATCATTTACTTGCGCCTTGGCTAACACGCTCTCGGGCCGCGCGGGATCATATTCATATTGCAGTGAGCCATCCGCTTGCGGCGTCACCACAAGATCAAACTTGCCCAGGCGAAATCCCTGTAGCGCTGCTTCGCGCGGCAGGACCTCCGCATGAAATCCCGTCTTGAGCATCTCCGCCGTCCGTGCTGCGCTATCGCCTGCGACTACGGCCACTCGACTCACGTCGGCAGGCTTGTTGCGGAAAGCAATTCCTAATCCGAGAGCCAGCAAGATAGGAAACGCGAAAATCCAGAAGATCACTTCCGGCTCGCGCCGCAGCTCCTTCAGACGTGCACCCAGCAGGTGCAAGTACCCCGCCCAATGGCTATTGCGACGCGCTGGCGCGGGCGCACCCGGCGTACTCTCGGTTTTCACTTCTAATTCCGCAGTGTCACGTGCGCTCATCGCTACTCCTCCCGCAGATGCCGACCGGTCAATTGCACGAATACATCTTCCAGGCTGGCTTGCCGCGTGGTCAGGTGATCCAGTTGCAGTCCGCGCTCTTCAACGGCCGCCAACAGCGCCGGAATCGTGGCGTGTGGCTCGCGTGCATTCAGCACCGTCAGGCTGTCATCCTGATGCACCGCCTCCACGCCCGGCAACTTGCGCCACTCATCTTTTGCGATCTTCCCATTACCGTTGCTGGTGGCGAACTCGATCATCTGAGTGCCGCAGGTTCGCTCAATCAATTCCCGTGGCGTTCCCGAAGCAATGATCTTGCCGTGGTCGACAATCGACAGCCGATCGCAAAGCTTCTCCGCTTCGTCCATGTAATGCGTGGTCAGCAGTACCGTTCCGCCGCGCTGCTGGAACACGCGAATGATGTCCCACAACTGTCGCCGGCTCTGCGGATCAAGTCCCGTGGTCGGCTCGTCCAGGAACAACAACTTCGGATTCCCGACGAGCGCCGTCGCCACCGCCAGCCGCTGCTTCTGACCGCCGGATAATTTTCCTACCCACGCATCCGCTTTCTCAGTCAGCGCCATGTCCTCTATGACTTCTTCGGGCCGCCGCGGATTTTCATAGAAGCTGGCGAACAGATCGATGGTCTCGCGCACGCTGAGCTTCTCGCCCAAACGCGTCTCCTGCAGCGAGATTCCAATCAGTTCGCGCAACTCCTGCGCGTGCTTGTCCCACTTCTTGCCGAAGATTTCGACGTCACCGGATGTTGGCTCGAGCAGGCCTTCCAGAATTTCGATGGTCGTGGTCTTGCCCGCTCCATTCGGACCGAGCAGGCCAAAGCACTCGCCTGCCTGGATCTCCAGATCGAGCCCGGCAACGGCTTCTACTTTCCCGTCGTAAGTTTTTCGAAGATTATGGCAGCGTACTGCGACGCTCATGATTTCTGCCCCGCTCGGCATTTCATCATGGATTGTTAGTGGAGTCCACCGCGCGAACGGCAGGAACTGTTCTTTGCTGATTGCTTATCTTTCGTGAAACGTGAAACTCGAAACGTGAAACGGCTTTCCTACAGCCACCCCTTCGCCCTTGCGATTCTCGCCGCTTCCACGCGATTCGCCGCGCCCAACTTGCTGATCGCCTCAGACAAGTAATTCCGCACCGTACCTTCGGACAAGTTCAGGTTCGAAGCGATGTCGTTACTCGCCAGTCCGTCGCCGGCCATGCGCAACACCTGGCGTTCTCGATCGGTCAGCGGATCCATTTCGCTCCACGCTTCGGCAGCCAGTTCCGGATCGATCACGCGCAATCCGCGATGCACGCGCCGCACTGCATCCGCCAGTTCTTCAGCGCGCATGTCTTTCAGCAGATATCCCGAGGCTCCCGCATCGAGTGCGCGGCGCAAATATCCTGAGCGCGCAAACGTCGTGAGGATGATGACCTTGATCGGAATATGACGTCGCTTCAACTCGCCTGCCAGTTCGAGTCCCGTCATCTCCGGCATTTCGATATCGGTGATCAGCACCTCGGGGTGATTTGCAAGAATAGCGTCCAGCGCCTCGCGTCCGTTCCGGGCCTTCGCCACCACGGCGATGTCGCCCTCGATCTCCAGCAACGCCGCCAGCGCGCCCAACACCATGCCCTGGTCTTCGGCGATGAGCACCCGAATTGTTTTGCGCGCGTCTTTCACCGCGGGATTCATCAGGCGTGACCCTCCTCCACATTCAGAGGCAATGTGATTTTGATGAGTGTCCCGCGCCCCGTTGAGCGTTCCACGTGTCCACCGAGCGCTTCGATGCGCTCACGCATCCCTCGAATGCCGTTGCCTTCGATCTGGAATCCACCTCGCCCATCGTCTTCGATCTGCAACATGCAATCGCCGTTCACGCGTTGCAATTCCACCTTGCAGGTTCTTGCCTCAGCGTGACGCACTACATTGGTCACCGCTTCGCGCATCACCAGCGCCAGCACGCTCTCTTGCGCGGGACTCAAGCCGATCTCTTTTGCCTCGCAATCAAATCTCACGCCCGCAGTTTCCAGCGTCGCACGAGCACGCGCCATTTCTTCGGAGAGTCCCTTCGCTCGATACCCGCGTATCGCATGCCGCACATCGGCCAGCGCGTCGCGCGAAATCTTCTCTACATCGCGAATCTCATTCTTCGCGCGCTCCGGATCGCGCTCCATCAGCTTCGACGCCAGCTCCGACTTCAACACGATCACCGACAACGTGTGTCCCAGCACATCGTGCAAATCGCGCGCGATACGTTCCCGCTCCGCAACTTTGGCGAGATGTTCCACTTCTTCCTGCGCCATCTCCAGTTTGCGTGCATCCCGCTTCGCCTGCGCGAAGTGAATGTTCACCCCGCCCACGATCAGTACGAACACGGCACCTGTGAGCCACGTTCCCAGCGAGAAGTGGAGGAACCACGCCTCCACGGAGAGAATCGCTAGTAAGACGCCGAGAAGCTTCAGTGCAAAACTTGTGTCGCCCGAGAACGCAATGAACGCCGACGCATAAATGAAGAAGGCGACCGCGCCCGGATTATGCGGAGTCAGCAATATGCCTAGCAGTGCGATCCCCGCAGTATTCAGAACGAGTGACCACCCGCACAGCCAGTAGCCCCGGAAATACAGCACCAGGAATACCAGGGTCGCCGCGATCGTGATTACCCATTCCCTCACACCGGCATGGCCGTAGATCGGCTGGAGGAAGAAAAAGAACAGGTACACCAACCACGCGTATGGCGTCCATCCCGCGAAAATGATTTTTGGGAAGCAGTCGCATGGCGTCAGTTTACGCTACCTTTCCTCTTCCAATTCAGTCCCTGTAGCTCGTCCGCAAACGGGCAGATCACGCCATACCAAACCGCCGCGGCGACTGTAACGATCATTCCGACCGTGCGGACATCGCCCACATAGAGCGCACCGAAAAGCGCAATCAGCGCAACCGTCCAAGCTAGTTTTTCGATCATGCAGGAAGTCATAACTTCATCTCCAGCGAAGCTCGATCTCAGCCGTACAGCTTTCCCTGGTCACGCTGATATCCAATGCGCGCCAGCCCCATGAATAACAACGTTGCGCCGATCAGCGCTCTCACGTGCCACCATTGCGATTCGCCACGGCCGACGCCGATCACGTCCAACGCCAACTGGCTCAGGTGATAGGGCGGCAGAAACGTTGCGATCTGCTGGAGCGTTTTTGGCAACATCTGCACCGGGATCCACAATCCCGACAGGAACGACAGCGGCAGGTAAATCAAGTTCACCATCGCCGGCGCCGAATTCGGTTTAGCGAAATAGCCGATCGCTAATCCGAGTGCGCAAAACGGAATCGATCCGCACACCAGAATCAAAACCATCTTCACCATCTGTATCGGCTGCAAGTGCACTCCGCCAAAAACCACTCCGAGCGTCAGCAGCAATACGGAAATGATCGCGCTGAAGATCATGCTCGTCGTCACCTTCGCGGCGAAGTACGCGTAGGGCGGCATGGGACTGGCGCGCTTTAGCTCCAGCCAGCCTTGTCCGCGCTCGATCGTCATGCCCACGCCGAATCCGAATAGCGCCGCGCCCATAACGCCGAACGTGCCGTAGGTGGCGACGAGAAATGTCGTGACCGGACCGGACCCCTTGCTCCCGAGCAGTAGCCCAAACAACACGTAGAACATCACCGGCAGCAGGATGGTCGAAACCGCGAAGATCGGCAGTCGAATCGATTTCAGGAACTCGTACTTCGCCTCTTTGGCGAAAATCCTCAGAACATCTGTTTGTGGACGTCGAATCGCCTGCTCATTCAGAACTGGGGTAGCTGTACTCATTGCCTCACCTCCGTCGCTGCGGTCGAATTTCCACTGTTCTGTGTTAGTGCGAGAAACGCCTCTTCCAATCCGGCGCTTGCCACTTCCAGATCGCTCAGCGTCAGATCGCGCGCCAGCAACTCGCGTAACACCGGTTCCGCATGCGACACGTTAATTTCGATCGCCTCGCGATCCTGTTTCGCGTCAAGTACTCCAGCCATTGCGCGAACTTCTTCCAGCGGGATTCTGCTCACGCAGCGAATCTTTCTACCTGCCGTCTGCGCCTTGATGTCAGCCGGAGATCCCTGTGCCACAATCTCGCCGCGATTGATCACCACAATCCGGTTCGCCAGCGCGTCTGCCTCTTGCAGGTAGTGTGTCGTCAACAACACGGTCTTTCCGCGCGCCACCAGTTTGCGGATCTCATCCCACAGGAGACGCCGCGCTTCGACGTCCAGGCCGACCGTGGGCTCATCGAGAAACAGAAGATCGGGATTGCCGCAGATCGCCAGTGCAAACAGTGCCCGCTGACGCTGACCGCCCGATAACTCACCAAATGGTTTCGACTCCAGGCCTTTCAGATCCTGCAGCCTCCAGGACCTCTTCCAGCGGCAAGGGATTCGGGTAATAACTCGAAAACATGTCGATGTGCTCGCGCACCTTGAGCGTTTCCGGCACGCGGCCGACTTGCAGCATCGCGCCAGTCTGAAGGCGATTCTCCGGATTGCGTGGATCGCCGCCGAACACGCTCACGGTGCCTTCTGTTGGCGCAGTCAGACCCAACAGCAGTCGCACTGCTGTCGTCTTACCTGCCCCGTTTGGGCCAAGTAACGCAACGATCTCGCCGCGGCGCACCGAAAAATCGACTTTGTTCAGCGCGCTGACCGCGCCGTATTTCTTGGTTACGCCCCGCAGGCCCGCGATGATCGAATCCGCATGTCTCACAGGCCGTCTTGCCTCTTGCTGCACTGTCGCTGCCATGCACCCTCCATCAGCCAACGACGGCATAATGCCTCCGGTAGGGCGAGCGTCACTAGTGCCGATCATCACCATCTCCCAATGACAAATGTCACCCTGCCGCCGGTGGAGCCGACTCGCCCCGAGTGGGATTCCCGCCCTACAATAGAGACATGAAGCGCTCTGGAACCGCGGACCTCCCTCTCCACGGCGGACGCGTTCCGCCCTGGCTCGCGGAGCGCATGACCAGGCTCGGCACCGCAATTTCCGAAACCGTGCTTCACCATTACGGCCGTCAGGAGCTGCTCTCGCGCCTCAGCGATCCCTTCTGGTTCCAGGCACTCGGCTGCGTCATGGGTATGGACTGGCACTCGTCCGGAATTACGACATCAGTTTTGGGCGCATTGAAACGCGGCCTGAACCCGCGCGCTGACGAATTGGGAATTTATGTTTGCGGAGGTCGCGGACGCCATTCGCGCCGCACGCCAGATGAGCTACGCTCGCTCGCCGACAAGCTCAGTCTCGACGGCGACTCGCTGGTCCGCACCAGCCGTCTCACCGCGCGCGTCGACAACAATGCTATCGCTGATGGCTTTCAGCTTTACCTGCATGGATTCATTCTTAGCCGCGAGGGCGATTGGACGGTCGTGCAGCAGGGCATGAATGATGCCTCCGGACTGGCGCGCCGCTATCACTGGCACTCCGCCTCGGTTCGCGACTTCACCATTGCGCCTCACACTGCGATCGTCGGCGAACCACAGGGCACCATCATGAACCTGGTCGATGCCCAGGCGCGTCCCGCGCAGAATGCGCTGCTCGCAATCGCGCACGAACACCCGGACAAGACTCTCGCGGAAGCCCGCAAGCTCAGCCTTCCGTCGCATCACGATGTTCGTGCCGAGAATGTCGACCTTAAGCGCCTCGGAGCCGTGCTTGCCCTGGCCTACGAACGCGAATTTCGCGATTTCGCTTCACTGCTATTGATGGAGACGCTTGGCCCGCGCACTTTGCAATCGCTTGCGCTGGTCGCGGAAGTCGTCCACGGCACTCCCAGCCGGTTCAGCGATCCCGCACGCTTCTCGTTCGCGCACGGGGGCAAAGACGGCCATCCCTTTCCAGTGCCGTTGAAGACGTACGATGAATCTTTATCCGTATTGAGACGTGCGCTGGATAGCGCAAAGTTGGGAGATCCTGAAAAGATCGATGGCTTTAAGCGTCTCGACAAATTCACGCGCACCATCGAAAACCGTTTTCAGCCCACCGCGAAGTTCGACAAAGCCATCGCCCACGAACACGCGATATCGCCGTCCGTCGGCGGACGAACCGTCATGGATGACAGGCCGAAGAAGACGAAGTCGCGCAATCAGCTTTCTCTGTTCTAGCTCTCGTGGTTGAAGGCTCGTTTCCAACAGAAATTTTCTGCCGGGGGCTTGACGAAAACACCGACTCAACCGTAACGTGCTCAACTCGGTGGGGCGTGGCATCTAAGACACTAGAAATGCCAGTATCGGTCGGCGTGCCATGCTCCCACAAAGGAGTGACGTCATGGCAAATCTCTCTTTGCCTAAGATTGGGCGCAGTATCGGCGCTGTACTTGCAGGCGCACTCGCAGTCATCATCCTGTCAATCGGTACGGATCTCGTGCTGAATGCGGCCGGGATTCTCCCCCGTTTGGGAGACGAAGTTAGCGACTCGCTACTGCTGATCGCAACCGTCTATCGCACGATCTACAGCGTGGTGGGTTCGTACATTACCGCATGGCTGGCGCCCGATCGGCCCATGAAACACGCGCTTGCAGGCGGCGTGATCGGACTTATCCTGGGCATCGTTGGTGTGATCGTGACCTGGAACGGAGCCGGCATGGGACATCACTGGTACAGTATCGCCCTCGCTGTCCTGGCACTGCCGTCTGCCTGGGTGGGCGGCAAACTCCGGACTGCGCAATCGCAGGCGCAAACTGCGTCATAGGAGTCTGCTCTGACAGAACAAGAGCACGCTCAGGTAAGCACAGCTGAGCCGTTCGCGACTAGCGCCAGAACAGGGTTCGTACGCCCCACAGCGCCGCGACTCCGAAGACCACCGCGAACGCCATTCCAGTCAGCCGATTCGAAGCACTGCTTTTGCTCCAGCCCTGGAGCACAGCCGTGATTCAAACCAGGAACAGCAGAATCGCGCCTACCGCAAGAGCTTTCATCAACATGCGAGTGATCTCCTCTACGCTCATGAGCGTGACGCGAGTGGACCACCGTCGCAAGCGCGCCAGTCACATCGTCAGGTGAGGACACGACAATCCCGAGTCTCTCCGCGTGCATCTCAGGATAGATATGAGCTTCCGTGGATTCAGTCTGATCGCAATCTCTCTCGTTGGATTATTTCTAGCAGTCGCTTGCACACGTCCCAGCCAGAATCCCGAAGAGATTCGTGAGAAGACCGCGCAGGCTACAGCGGACGTGAAGGCCGATGCCACCGCCGTCGCCCAGGGAGTAAAAGAAGGCCTTACCCGCGGCAACAAGGTCGACCTCAACAACGCCACCAGAAATCAGTTGATGGCGTTGCCGGGAATAAACGAAACCGCAGCCGACCGCATCATCGCCAGCCGCCCCTACGCCGCACCCGAGGATCTCGTAAAGAAGAAGGTGCTCACTCCTCACGAGTACGACCGCGTCTCCGGCCAGGTTGGAGTGAAATAGCTAAACCCAATTGCCACGATATGACGGCGCAATCAACGCCTGCGCCGTGGCACTGTTCGTGACCTTCAGGCTCGGACTATCCCAGCGCACCACTTCTCCGGTTCGCACCGAAACGTTGCCCAGCAGGATCGTCTCCGCCACTTCGGATTCAAACTCGAAGTTCGCATCAGGCTTCGGCCCGCCTTTGCAGGCATCGATGAATTCGCGATAGTGCCCTGGCGAGCGCGGCAGCGTTTTCGGCGGAGGTTGGAAAGTCGCCATCTTTGACGCAGGCAGCAGTTGCGGATCGCCGCCTTCGAATTTGCAGAGAATCGACCCATGATCGCCCACGAACAGCAGTCCTTCGCGCTCGAATCCCATGGGTTGGTCGTCCGGCAGGCCTTCTGGACGCGGCGGCGTCAGATCGGCGTCATACCAGTTCACGCGCACCGGCGGCATTCCTTCGCGTGCAGCGAAGTCGAAGTGCACCATCGTCGCCACCGGATAGGATTCCTCGAAGCGCTTCGTGGAACTGCTCTCCACTCGCGTCGGCGGACCAAGTTTCAGTGCGCGGAAAATCGTATCGAAACTGTACTGACCCATATCGCCGAGTGCGCCGCAGCCAAAGTCGTACCAGCCGCGCCACACGAACGGCAGATAAATGTGATTGAACGGCCGTTCCGCCGCCGGACCTACCCACATATTCCAGTCAAACCCGTCAGGAACGGAGTCCGCCTTCGCCGGGCGCTGTAGCCCCTGCGGCCAGAATGGACGCGTTGACCAGTTCTCCACGGTGCGGACCGGACCAATCGCTCCCGCGGCAATCCATTCCGTGATCTGCCTCGTTGCTTCCGACGCCGAGTTCACGACCGCAACTTGGGTCGCCACTTTCGTCTCTCGCGCAACCTGCGCCATCTGTCGCGCCTCGGCCACCGAGTGCGTCATCGGCTTCTGGCAGTACACATTCTTCTTCTGCTTCATCGCCGCAATCGCGATGGGCGCGTGCCAGTGATCGGGCGTACACACCGTCACGGCATCAATGTCTTTTTCTTTCGCCAGCAGTTCGCGGAAATCGCTGTACGTTGCGCACCCTTTGTAGCTCCCGGATGCCTGCTTGCTCCCGTAATAGGTCTCCACGATGTTCTTCGCCGGATCGCGCCCGCACGTCGCTCCCGTTCCGCTGAACCCGCTGCCCCAGTCCGGCTTGTCCAGAAGTTTGCGCACTTTATCGCGCAACTCGTTCGTGCCCCATTCGGAATAATCGCTGCTCTGGCGGTTCACATCGCAGACGGCCACCACCTGCACGTCCTGCTCTTTCATGAAGTCCATCATGACGCGCGTGCCCTGTGCGCCCACGCCGATGCATGCCAGCCTCACCCGATCGCTGGGCGGAACGAACCCAGTGCCCCCGAGAACATGCCTGCGGAACAATAGAAAAAGCAGCCGCGGTGGCTGCTCCTTTTACGAAAGTACGTCTTGAAATTCCGGATTCCGGCTCGCTTACATTTTCCTGATCATCGCGCATGCCAGTGCCCTCCGCCAATTTACGAGCAAATTAGAACGGACGATGTTCAGACAATCACGACAGAGGTGTCAAGGACGTGGACTCGCGTGCGGAGAAGATCGCACGGCGTGAAACGTGAGACGTGAAACGCGAAACGAGCTTACCCCGTCATCCCAAAATCTTTCTCCGGCGCCATAGCCTCTCCCATCAAGGTGGGCAGCTCCATGTCTGCCAACTCACCGATCCGCGCCAAGTTAACATCGGCCGGCGGATATTTCGCTGTTTCCGTCGGATCGTTCGCATAGTGCCCCTGCGCGACGAAGACAGTCGTCAGCTTCGGCCCCCAAATCTTTTTCATCGCGGTAAGGATTCGAATTTTGTCGTCCACCATGACGTAATGCCGGGCTGGATAGCGTTGCTCTACATCATCGAGCATCTGTTCCTTGTGTATGTAAATGAGGACCCGCCCTTCCACCGCATCCCAGATACCGGACCGCTCCACCTTCCGTGGCTGAAAGACCGCATCGCCATCGCTCAGGACGACTGTCGATCCCCACTGGTTCATGCGCTCGATCGCGTCCAATGATCCCGGATACAGGCGGTTGGCAAAGTGGTATTCGATGAGAAATGCCGAAACCTTCAGGATGTGGGGATCTCGTGGAAACTCGATCCGATACCGCTGAAGAGCTCCCAAATAGTCGGCGTAGCCAAGCTCGGACCGCAGCTCCTCGAACGCCTGCCAGTAGCGATTCTGTCGCTCCGCCCCGAAGTTCTCGGTCAAATACTGCCGCAGATCCTGGGCAACCCGATCGTTATCTAACAGGGTATTGTCTACATCCAATAGAAAAACAACGTTTTCCCGTTCCACTATCATTCCTCACTAGGAGAATCCCCGGGCCATCCGGGATAATCTAACTGATTAGTACCCGTAAGGGTCGATTTGGTGTAAATACCTCTTTTGCGCGCTTTGTTAGGCGAAGGCTTCTCCGGGCTCTGGCTGACCACTGTACCGAAGTGCTCTATCCGGCTACCGCCTTCTCTCGTACGCTCGTCTTATTTCTCGAGTAGGGGTAACCGTGGTCCGCAAAGCCGTTCTGTTCATGTTGATAGCGACATTGGCCCAGGTCAGCCTGGGGCAGACTGCCCATGTGCTTACCGCCAGCGCCGCAAATAATCCCAGTTCCGCCGCGGATCAGCTCCCCACCTTTCGTATGCGTACGGAAGAGGTCAACCTTATCTTTACGGCAACCAAGCATGGAAAGTATCTGCGTGATCTGCACGCCACTGACCTCACCGTGCTGGATGATGGCAAACCGCCCGAGGCTTTAAGGAATTTTCAGAGCGAGACCAACCTGCCCTTGCGCGTAGCTCTCGTGCTGGATGCGAGCGCGTCCATCACCTCGCATTTCAGCTTTGAGCAGCAATCGGCCTTGCAGTTCTTCCAGCAGATGTTGCGTCCGAATACCGACAAAGCGATTGTTGTGACGTTTAAATCCACGCCGAAACTGGCCCAGGGATTCACCGACAATTCGCAGAAGCTCGGCATCGCGGTGGAAGACGTTTCAGCCGGAGGCGGTTCGGCCGTCTACGACGCCGTCAATCTCGCAACTCAGAAGCTAATGGACTCAGGCGATGAGACGCCGGTCCGCCGCGTCATTATTCTGATTACTGACGGCGAAGATAACCAGAGCCGCATCACGCGACGCGATCTCATTGATGCCGCGAACCACTCCGAAGTGACGATCTACGCCATCAGCTCGAACTTCAGCAATATTCAGACACGCGGCGACAACATCCTTCGCCAGCTCGCCGACGAGACCGGCGGTCGCGTGTTCTTCCCTGGCAAGATCGAGAATGTTTCCCACGAATTCAAGCAGATCGAGCAGGAGCTACGCGCGCAGTACGTGCTCTCCTATAAGCCTGCGGATTTCATCGCCGACGGACACTATCGCCGTATACAAATCACGGCGCATAACGATAAGGGCGTTGTTGTTCGGGTAAGAAGGGGCTACTTCGTACCAGCCGACTAGCTGGTCGTGCTGACCTGTGCTTGAGGATTCGACTGCTGCCAGCGATCATTCGTGTTTAGCAGTGGCATCACCGTCGCAACGATCCGCGCCGCATATTCCAACTGCTGCAGCTCTTCAGGAGTGAAATCGGCCCCCGCCGAGTTTGGCGTAACTCCCTTGCGTGAAATCTGCACCACTCCCAGCGTATCTCCACGGCGATCGATAATCGGCGCAGTCATCAGCTTCTGAATGATCTGCGTATCCAGCCGTCCGGCTTCCTTCTCGGAATCAAGATTGACCAACTCGAAAAGCCGGCTATGGCGACGCATCATGAAGTTGTTGAAGAGTTCGGCCTTCTTGGTCTTGGCGGTCTGCGCGGCCACAGCATGGCTCGATAGCGGTATCGCCCCGGCCGTTTTCAGTTCGGCCGGATAGAGAAATCTGAGGATCTGGCCCTGCAAGCTGAGGATCGCCACCTCATGTCGCCGGACATCGAAGATTCGGGCAAGATCCGCCGCGACCTTCTCGACCGTACAAGCTTCGCCTTCTGGGAGTTCGAACTTCTCGAAAATCATTGCGCTACAGTCTCTTAACGGTTCGACCGTTATGCTGGTTACTGTCTAAATAGTTAACCGAGTCTGACCATATATTGCCGCCTGCACTGTACTTACGGCCAGATTACTAAGGTTCCTCGGTAATCCCTGCCGCTTTCGTACGCTCGGAGACGGCCCTTCTCTTCCTAAATCGGCAACTCGACACCTATCATTACGGAACAATTGGCTCACTTACAATAACCTTGTAACTTCCCTATGTCTTCCCCCTCCCAGCGCGTCGTTTTTCACCTCGATATGGACGCCTTCTTCGTCTCGGTGGAAGAGCTCTTCGAACCGTCACTAAAAGGCAAAGCCGTTGTCGTCGGAGGCCGTCCGAACGAGCGTGGCGTCTGCGCCGCCGCATCGTACGAAGCGCGCAAATTCGGTGTGCATTCTGCCATGCCCCTTCGCACTGCCTACAAGCTCTGCCCGCATGCCGTCTTCGTCGACGGCCACCCTGAGCGCTACCGCGAATACTCCGGCCGGGTTTTCAAGATCCTGCGCAACTTCAGCCCGCAGATCGAAATGGCTTCGATCGACGAGGCCTATCTCGAAATGACGGGCACCGAGCGTCTCCACGGTCCGCCACTGCGCGCGGCGCATCACTTGAGCAAGGCGGTAAAGGACGATACCCAGCTCAACTGCTCCATTGGGATCGCCAGTTCACGCCTGGTCGCCAAAGTCGCCTCCGATCAGGCCAAGCCTCACGGAATTCTTTTCGTGATTCCCGGGCAGGAGGCGCGTTTCCTTGCGCCGCTTGATGTCCGCAAGATTCCGGGGGTCGGCAAGGTTACGGAGCAGAATCTGCACTCGCTCGGGATTCGCCTCGTCGGTGATCTTGCCAAGCTGCAAACCGAGTTTCTACAGGAAAAATTCGGCCAATGGGGTCTGGCCATGGCTGGCAAGGCGCACGGTCTTGACGCTGGAGGCTGGTTCGACGAAGCCATCGGCGCGCACACCGACCCCAAGTCCATCAGCCACGAGCACACCTATTCCGAGGACACGAAGGACGCGCAGCAGCTCGAAGCCACCCTCGCGCGTCTCTCCGAAATGGTGGGGCGCCGCCTGCGCGAACATCAACTTCATGCGCGCACGGTTCAACTGAAGCTGCGCTATACCGATTTCTCCACCATCACCCGCGCTCACACGCTGGCCACGCGCACGCAATTGGACAACGACATCTTCGAACAGATTCGCATCCTCTTTCGCAAGAATTGGGACCCAAAGCGGACCGTGCGCCTGCTTGGTGTTCACGTTTCTTCAATGGATGAAAGCGAAGGCCAGCTCGGTCTGCTCGACGACGAGAAACATCGCAAATGGAAAGACGCTCTCTCCGCTGCCGATCGCCTGCGCGACAAGTTCGGAGAAAGCGCCGTATCTCTCGCCAGTGGCATGCGTGCTCGTTATCGCGAGCGCACACACGAGAATCCCGCCAGCCTTCCTGGAAAGAGCAAGAAGACAGAAGAATAGAACTAGAAATCGGATAACCGGAGAACCGAGGAATTAAAAGACCTTCGTCTCTCCAGACTCTCGGTTTTCAATTCCCCGATTATCAGATTACAAATTCTCTAGGCTGCCATTGCCGGCCCGCTCACCGCACGCGATACCCTGCGTGCAGCCAGCGAGATCATCAACCACTTGAATCCGCTGATAAGCAGACCGACGCCCACGATCGTGCCTATCGCCCACGCGGAACTGGACGGCCAGTGCGCCCAGATCAGCCCAGCCAGCAGCAGCGTCACCAATCCGTCAAACAGCATCCAGCCCGATCCGCTCATTCCACGGATCCGGAAGAACGCAACAATCTCGAAGATGCCTTCCGCGAGGAAGAACGCTCCCAAAAGCAGCGTGAGCGTCGCCACGCCAAGCAGCGGATGGAACAGCATGTAGCCGCCGCCGAATACATAGACCAACGCGACCAACACCTCCCACAGGACCGCCCCCGCTCCGCGTGTGCTGAACGCCATCACGAAGTGGAATATCCCGCCGAAAATCAGCAACCATCCAACCAATGCCGTCACCGCAACCGCAGCCGCAAAAGGCACCGCAATCGCGATAATTCCAAGCGCAATGAGCAGAATTGACCAGGCAATCGCCCAGCCAGAAGACTTCTTCAATACTCCAGCAGTCTCCATACACCATCCTCCGTGCAAGTAGAACAACGGATCCGCACAGCCTAATTAGCCCAACGTTATAGACCTGTTCACCGGCTGGCGCAATTGGAGGCGTGTTGCGCCGCCCCGACACTCTGGGCCTCAGTGACACTCAAGTCGGTGCGAGCGCCACCTTCTATCTGATAGGCGCTGTCTGCGGCGCGTTGCTTTTCGGCTATCTCGCGGATCTGTTTGGGGGAAGAAGCTGGTTGTGGTCGGCTCGAAGAGCTAGGCCGCTTCTCCCGGCGTGCACTGCCATGGCTCGACCAGGTTGAATGCAAAGTCGGTCTCGTGCGCTCCGGGAGACTCTGAAGAACTTGCTGGAAACATCACTCGCAACTTCACTGGTGCTTTGGCGTCCCCGAATACTGCCTCCAGCACCGACTGTCGCGCTTTCGCCGCGCTACAGCGTTGTGAGTTGGTAATGAACGCCTTTCGCAATACGAGCAGCCACTTGTACCACTTCAACATCGCTTCCTCACCGGAGTTAAGCTGCCAGTCGAGCTTCGACCGTTCGAATGTCGCCGGATCCTGCGGATCGGGAATCTCCTGGAAACCAAACTGCCGGAATTCCTCGCGCCGTCCCTTGCGCACGGCTTCCTGCAACGCCGTATCGCCATAGTCCGTAAAGAACTGAAACCGGTTACGCTGATCGTGCTCCTGTCCCATGAAAATCAACGGCGTGTGCGGAGCCAGTACCAACAACGCCGCCGCCAATCGCCGCGCCTGCACCGGCGTCAATTCCGTCAGCCGCTCACCCCACGCACGATTTCCCACCTGGTCATGATTCTCAATGCAAATGATGTGCGCCGAGAGCGGAACGCCGTTCGAACTCGTCCCACGCGGAGCCTCCCAGAATTTGAAGTATTCTCCCTGGAAGACGAACCCTTCATTCAGCGCCCTAGCCACCTGCTCCAGGCTTCCAAAATCCTGGTAGTAGCCGCGCTTCTCGCCCGTTAGCAGCGTGTAGAGAGCATGGTGGAAATCGTCGCTCCACACTCCATCAATTCCCCACCCACCTTCTTCCACCGGAGCCATGATGCTGGCGATGTTGCGATCGTCCTCGGCGATTACCGTCACCATCCTGCCCACGCTCGCGCCGTATTCTTTCGCTCTTCGGGTAAGCTCCGCCACGATGTGTTCAGGGGAGTCGTCCTTAATCTGTTGCACCGCGTCCAGCCGGAATCCATCGATGTGATATTCGCGCAGCCAGTACAGCGCATTTTCGACGACATAGTCGCGGACCGGCCGCGAATTCTCATCGTCGAAGTTCACCGCGTCACCCCATGGCGTGGTGTGATGTTTCGTGAAGTACGGTCCAAACATCCCGAGATAATTGCCTTCCGCGCCCAGGTGGTTGTAGACCACGTCCAGCACCACCGCCAATCCCTGCGCATGCGCCGCATCAACCAGCCGCTTCAGGCCTTCGGGCCCGCCATACCCGGCAAAAACAGCAAAGGGCGAGACGCCGTCATATCCCCAATTCCATCGCCCCGGGAACGCTGCCACGGGCATCAGTTCGATCGCGGTCACACCCAATTCCTTCAGATAGGGCAGCTTCCCGATCACTCCATCAAAAGTCCCCTCCGGCGTGAATGTCCCAACGTGCAATTCGTAGAGCACATAGTCGGAATAGGACAGTCCGCGCCATTCCTCATCATTCCACCGAAATGCGTCGGGATTCACAATCTCGGTTGGACCATGCACGCCCTCCGGCAACAGCCGCGACACGGGGTCGGGCAGCGGCTTCGAGTCGTCAACCACATAGCTATAGCGGTCGCCTGCGCTCGCGGCAGCTTCCGCGCGAAAAACCCCTTCGCTACTCCGTGTCATTTCGACCCGTTCGGAGTTCAGCTGTAGAACGACACGCTTCGCCTTCGGCGCCCACACCGAAAAATTGACGTGATCCCCGTTAACTTGTGCTCCCAGCATTGCCATAGTGCCTTGCCTCACCCTGGCTCCTGCGCCGACTGTAACACCGATTGAACTCATTTCCTTTGATGCAGTAACAGACATCTCCCAAGGGCCTCCGTCCATCCATTTCGTCGGGAGAACATATGAGAGACAAAGTTGTAGTCATTACTGGTGCTTCCAGCGGGTTCGGACGCGGAGCTGCCCTTAAGTTCGCAGAAATGGGAGCCAATGTCGTAGCCGCGGCTCGTCGTAAGCGCGCTTTGAAAGATTTGGAAAAGCAGGGCAAAAAGCTCGGATCGCAGATTCGCATTATTGAAACCGATGTCAGCAACGCCAACGACGTGGAAGAACTCGCGTCTCGGACGATCCGCGAGTTCGGCAAGATCGATGTCTGGGTAAATAATGCGGGTGTCGGTGCCGTCGGCCGCTTTGACGAAATTCCCCTGGAAGAACATGAGCAGCTGATCCGCACCAACTTGCTCGGGACTCTCTACGGCTCTTACTTCGCCATGCGAGAATTCCGCCAGCGCGGTAGGGGCATCCTCATCAACATGTCGTCATTCGCCGGAAAAGTCGGCACGCCCTACCTGAGCTCTTATGCTGCGTCGAAATTTGGCATTCGCGGTCTTGACATGGCTCTTCGCCAGGAACTCGAGCAGAATCAGGACATTGGCATTCGCGTGTGCACCGTCATGCCCGTTTCCTTTGATACGCCCTTCTTCGAACACTCCGCCAATCACATTGGCAGGCCCGTGCGCCCGATTCCACCTGTGTACGATCCCAGAAAAGTCATCGATACCATCGTTGGCCTCGCCCAGAATCCCCGTGACGAAGTTGTCGTAGGCACTGCGGGTAAATTCGGCAGCGCCCAATATCGCATCGCCCCAAAGCTGGTGGAACGGTTCATGGCCCGGAACACCCACAAGTCCCAGATGGAATCCGAAGGCACCGCCAGTCACAGCTCCGGCAGCGTTCTCGAGCCCATGTCTTCCGGCACTGATGTCTATGGTGGCTGGAACGAGTCCAGTGGCGGCAGCATAACTGCCAAGCTGCTGGGGATCGCTATTCCGACCGCGATCGGCATCGCACTGCTCGCTCGCAAGCGCGGCCGGATCAAAGAAGAGCTCGACCAAGTGGCTTAGAAGACGCTCTCGGTGCCCCACATCTGCCCTCCTCTGGCAGGTGTGGGATCACCACTCACCCGTTCTCTCCACCACTCCCTTTCGCGTACAATGCCACTTCTAGGTGACCTCTATGTTTGAGCTTCGTGGCTGCGGCACAGCCCTGGTAACGCCCTTCAAAGCAGACGGCAGCATCGACGAACGCGCCTTCCGCTCGCTCGTCCAGTGGCAGATCGAATCGGGCATCGATTTCCTCGTCCCTTGCGGTACCACGGGCGAAACGCCGACTCTGTCCCACGATGAGTGGCTACGCGTCATCGACATCGCCATTGAAGTTGCCGCTGGCCGCGTTCCGATCGTTGCAGGCGCCACGTCGAACTCCACGCGCGAAGCCGTACACAAGGCGCGCGAAGTTGGTTCGCGCCCCGGCGTCGACGCCATCCTGACCGCGTCGCCCTACTACAACAAGCCGACGCAGGAAGGTCAGTACCAGCATTTCAAAGCCATCGCCGAAGCCGTCGACAAGCCCATCGTGCTCTACAACGTACCTGGACGCACCGGCGCGAATCTCGAACCCGCTACGCTCGGCCGCCTCGCCGAGATCAAGAACATCATCGCCGTGAAAGAGGCCAGCGGCAATCTGAATCAGGTATCGGAAATCTTCCAGTACGTGCCAGAAAGCTTCATCGTGCTTTCCGGCGACGACGCGCTTACGCTCCCGATCATGTCGGTGGGCGGCGTTGGCCTGATCTCAGTTGCGTCGAACGAAATTCCGCGTGAGATGTCGGAAATGGTCGGGGCCGCCCTGCAAAACGACTGGGCGCACGCTCGTCGCCTGCACAATCAATATCTGCCGCTGATGCAGGCCAACTTCATCGAATCCAGTCCGCTTCCCGTAAAGGCCGCATTGGCCATGATGGGCCGCATCGACGAAAACTATCGGCTTCCTCTGCTTCCGATGAAGAAGGAAACTCGCGCCAAGCTGGAAAAGATTGTCTCCAGCCTCGGCCTGATCGTGCCGCAGAGCGCCGCCGTTTAGGCCCACCACTTCAGTCGTTCTGAGTGACAGCCTGCGTTTATTCTTCGCGCCCGCAGAGCGCGGCTGCGCGAAGAATCTCTGCATTCCGGATCAGCGCATGACTAGAGTGCCTGTTGGGCGACCCATTACCATTCATTACATTCTTTTACTTGCACCCGGCACTTCCAGCTTCTAAGCTGACCCTTTCACGTAGTACAGGAGGCCTGTCTTGAGGCGATACTCCTTTGCGTTGGTTCCGCTCTTTCTTGCGTCTCTTCTTACTTCACAGACTACGCCCGCCGGCAACTCACAGCACTCCGTCGACTTTTCAGTCGAATGTACGCGTGGTTCTGTTGGATGTTGTTGTCTCCGATGGCAACGGAACCCAATCACTGGCCTGACGGAGGATGACTTCCGCATCTTCGAAGACGGCAAGCCGCAGAAGGTGGCCTCCTTCAAAGAACACAACGGCGCAGCACTGAAATTGTCGACCTGCCTTCGATGCCACAGGCACTTATACGAACTACCCTGCAGTTGAAACCGCCGACTTCGATCAATGTGATTCTGATGGATTCGCTGAACACGCAGACGTTGGATCAGGAATACGTCCACCAGCAGATCATCAAGTATCTCAAAACAATTCCGCCCGGAGCACGGGTCGCCATCTTCACGCTGTCATCCCGATTGCGGATGGTTCAGGAGTTCACGACTGATTCCACCAGGCTTCTGGCAGTGCTGAACGATCCAGTCTTATAGCGCCCAAATCTTCGCCTCTTCTCCAATCAAAGCGGAGCGCCAGGCAGATGACGCGATCGTCAATACTGCCATTCTGAATCAGATGGGACCTGTCAACACCCGCTACCGGTGCGCTGGAGTGGTCGACGCCGGTAAACACATCAAAGAATTGCTGGCTGAAAAGAACCTCGCGACTCACGAACAAAGAGTGAAATCACTCTCACTGCCTTCCAGGATCTTGCGCGTTATCTCTCCGGATTTCCGGGGCGCAAGAACGTGATGTGGGTTTCCGGTGGCTTTCCCATTGTTCTGTTTCCGGACGAGACTTGCCCAACCATCCATCTCTGACGCAGCACACGTTCCTGGATATTTTCAAAAAACAGCAGACTTGTGTACTGCCGCTCAAATGGCGATGTATCCCGTCGCCGCCGAAGGTTGTTAGTGAACTCCTCTGGGTACGAGGCGAATGCGCCGCTATCATCAGCAGAGACCCAGCGCATGGGTCAGAACAGTCGCCGATCAATGGCATGCGGAATGCCGAAGACGTCTCCGAGGCATGTATTACGATGGAAGATCCTGGCAAAAAGCACCGGCGGGCAAGCGTTCTACGACACGAATGGCCTAAAAGATGTTCTTGAACGGGTCACCGAACAGGGCATGCATTACTACACCCTGAGCTACACGCCAACAAACACCAAGATGGATAACCGCTATCGTCAGCACCCGTGTTGAATTGACGAAGAGAAAATACAAGTTGTCCTATCGCCGCGGATACTATGCCACGGATACCAAGATTGGCTCCGGATTAGCGGATACGCGTAATCCGCTGCTGCCACTGATGACCCTTGGCCTGCCCGATGTCTCTCAGGTCATCTACAAACTGAGCGTGAATCCATTGAGCGCTAATTCCGCATCCAAAGGCCGTGAACGCCCCTCACCGCTGAAAGGACCAATCGACGAACTACGCACTTGATTTCGGTATCTCGCTCCACCAGGTGAAGCTCGACGTTTTGCCGGACGGGAATCGCCGCGTGAACCTTGAAGTACGCGCCATAGCGTATGACGATACAGGCAAGCCACTCAATATGGCGGGGCAGCGTGGATCTGTGAATCTGACGCCCAAGCTTTCGAGGAGGCGATAAAAGTTCGGCGTCCATCTTCACGAGGAACTGGATGTTCCTGCCAATGCGAACGTTCACTTCCGCACCGGCGTGTACGACATGAATTCAGGAAGCGCTGGCACGCTTGGGGATCTCAGCGATTCGGACTGAGAACGCGGCGGAAATGAAGCTACGCAACCCGTAGAAACTGCTGATGGCTGCAGTCCTACTCAGCACTTTCTGGTACAGAGCTTCGTACTCGTTCGCCATACGTTCCGCCGAGTAGTTGATCTCCACATGGGCGCGACACGCATGTGGATTAATCTCCCCTGTCCACCACACCGCTTCCGCCATCTCTCCCGCGTCGTTGACGACAAACCCCGTCTCGGCGTCAACCACCACCTCCGGAATCGCTCCTCTCCGGAATCCGATCACAGGTGTCCCGCACGCCATCGCTTCCATCGCGACCAGTGAACTGGTCTCGTCGACCAGGCTTGGGATGAGCACCGCTCGCGCCTCGCTCAGCAATTTGCGTTTCATACGAAAATCTGGCGTCTCGATAAAACACACTCGTGGATCATCCAATCCCAAATATGGCCTTATCTCGCGACGGTAATACTGCTCGTGATAGCTGAACGGATACACCTGCCCCGCCAATATCAGCGGCATCCCGGTTTGCCTCGCCACTTCGATGGCCACGTGCGGCCCCTTCTCTTCGCATACCCGGCCCATCCACAACAGATATCCTTCCTTCTCGGTCACGAACGGAAATCGTGAAACCGCGACCCCGTTCCTTACAACGCCAACCATATTGGTCAGATCAGCAAAACTCCGGCTCTGCGCCGCCGAAACGCAATTGAAGAACAAATTCTGCGGAACATTTTCGAACGCATCTGCCGGATAAAAGTGCCGTGGCAAATGCAAAGTCGCCAACACCGGAAGATTGATCTGCCCAGCCGACTGCCAGAAGCTGCCGCTCTTGTCGTGTACCAGATCCACCCGGGAATCCCGCCCTCGTCGCAGGAAATCCAACACTGCCCGCCGGTGTTGCGCATCGCGTTTTTCGAACGAATCCGTCTCCGACGCTGCCGGACCCGTACACAACAATTCGCCCTCCACCAGCGATCCCGCGCATGCCGCCACTCCAGTCCGATATCCGCGCCGCGCCATCTCGCTTTCCAGCGTCGACAACATCTGCTCCGCCCCGCCGCAACTTTCGTCGCTGACAGGCAGCAACGGATACGACACGTAGAGAATGCTGGTTTCTTTTCTCATCCTCTCATCCCGCGTTGCGAGTCTGTTTCGCCATCGCATCCTGGAAATCCATGAATGCCCGGCACAAATCCTGCCCCGTCATCTTCCAGCCCCAGGTCTCATAATTCAGCTTGCCCGAATGCGGCGGACGAGAAAAATCGTGCTTCATCATCGGACGAAACATCTCCGCCTCAGGCGTGAACTGTTTCAACGTATCGTATTGAGACTTATATGCTCCCATCATCGCCCGCTTCAGCAGCAGTTCGTCTCCCGTCGAGACAATGCGCACTTCGTCTCCCGAAGTACGCAGGAACTTCTGCATCTCGATCTCGCCGCCGTGCCGGTGGTAAAGCGGCAGCTCCCAGGCAGGAATACTCATCTGTCGTGCCAGGACACTCGCGAGGAAACAGCACGAATCGTGATCCGGATGCCCGCCCTCATAGCTCGAACTGAGCAACGCTTCAGGCCTCAATTGTGTGATTAATTCGAACAATCCTGAATATGCCAGGCCCAAGTTCAAATGTAGTTCCTGATCGGGGATCGCTCCGCCGTCGGTGTGCAGAAAGAAGAGCTCAGAAACACCGATTCGATACAGCGCGTTGCGCGCTTCGGCAGCACGAATCTCGGCGTAGTTTTCTCGTGAGCCAAATGCCGACCAGAAATATGGATCCCGCGGCGCTCCATCGGTGAGAAACACAACCACGGGCTCCCGCATGCGTTGCAGGAGGGCTCCGCATCCGATGGTCTCATCATCAGGATGCGCCACAAGCAACATCGTCCGCCCCATCAGTCGTTCGAGCGAACCCATGTCTTGCTGAGATGCACTTTTTTCGTTGCACGTCAGCAAAAAATGCACGCGCATGGCAGATCCTGATTTGCAGACGATATACTCAAAGGTGAATGCATCCACTTCAAGCCGGTATCGAACGACTCTTCGCCCTTGGTCCGGAAGCCAAGAATGTATCTGGCGCACGCGCCGTCTTCGTTGATTTCCGCGAAGCGCTGACGCGTGGCGAGATTCGCGCCGCCGAAAGAGTCGACGGCAAGTGGAAGGTCAATGTCTGGGTCAAGCAGGGGATCCTCCTTGGATTCCGAATCGGCGAGCTCTCCGAATCCGGCTGCGAAGACCTCTCCTTCGTCGACAAAGACACCTTCCCGGTCCGCGAATTCTGCATTGAAGACCGGGTTCGCATCGTCCCCGGAGGCTCTTCCGTACGCAGTGGCGCCTTTGTCGCCGCCTCCGTCGTGTGCATGCCCCCCATGTACATCAATACCGGAGCCTATGTTGACGAGGGCACGTTGGTCGACTCCCATGCCCTCATCGGCTCCTGCGCTCAGATCGGCAAGAATGTCCACGTCAGTGCGGCGGCGCAGATCGGCGGCGTACTCGAACCGGTCAATGCCTCGCCCGTGATCATCGAGGATGACGCCCTGATCGGTGGCAATTGCGGCGTCTACGAAGGCACCCAAGTTCGCGCCCGTGCGGTGCTCGGTGCGGGAACCATCCTCACGCGCTCCACCCCGCTCTTCGACACCGTCAAAGACACAATCTATCGCGCTGACGGCCCAGATGGCTGCCTCATCGTCCCGGAGGGCGCCGTCGTCGTGCCGGGCAGTCGCGCCATCACCCGTGGAAAAGCCCAGGAATGGGGACTCTCTGTTTACGCCCCCATCATCGTCAAGTATCGCGATGAGAAAACTGACCGCGGCGTCGAACTCGAAGACTTGCTCCGGTAGTGTGGCGCGGGCATTCCTGTCCGCGGGGTGGCATCGCTTTTAAATTACCTATCACCGATCACCCAATTACCAATTTCTTTTCGCACTCGCCTGCTGTACAACTGCCCTTTCATGCGCTCTCGTCTTCTCTACCTGACCGTCGTGCTCTTCGCCGTCGTGGCGATCCTCTTCCTGGCTTCCTACCTAACTCCGTCCATATCGCCCAAGGTTATAACGGTCTTTCGTGGGATAGCCCTCGCGTCGTTCTTCGGCTACGCCATCGCGCGCCGCTCCCTCACTACGTGGATCGTCTTCAGCATGTTCCTCGGCGCCGAAATCGGATACGACTTCCCTGCCTTGGCCTCGAACCTGCGCGTCCTCAGCCAGATCTTCCTGCAACTGATCCGAACCATCATCGCGCCGCTTTTATTCGGTACGCTTGTGAGTGGAATTGCCGGCCATGCGAACTTGAAAGCGGTCGGCCGCATGGGCATCAAGGCCATCGTTTACTTTGAGATCGTCACCACCTTCGCGCTTGTCATCGGACTCACCGCCATCAATCTCAGCAAAGCAGGCGTGGGAATCCAGATGCCGCCGCAGTCCGCCGCCGCTCAATCGCTTCCGGCTACGCGGCCGACCGCCACTGACATGCTGCTGCACGTCTTCCCCGAGAACATCGCCAAGTCGGTGGCTGAAGGACAGGTCTTGCAGGTGGTTATCTTCAGCATGCTTTTTGGGATCGCGCTCGCCCAGGTACGCGAAGAGAAGCGCCGTCCGATGCTGGCTTTCGCTGAGAGTCTCACTGAGGTGATGTTCAAGTTCACCAACATCGTCATGCTGTTCGCGCCCATTGGTGTCGGCGCTGCCGTGGCCTACACCATCGGACACATGGGTCTCGCCGTCCTCCTTAACCTCGCCAAGCTACTGGCCACGCTGTACGCAGCGCTCACTGTTTTTCTTTTGGGAGTTTTGCTGCCCATCGCGTGGTTCGCCGGCGTACCCATCAAGAAGTTCCTCCGCGCGGTTGCTGAGCCGGCATCCGTCGCCTTCGGCACCAGCAACTCCGAAGCTGCCCTACCCCTCGCGATGGAAGCCATGGAGCGGATCGGCGTCCCTCGCCAGGTGGTGGCCTTCGTCATGCCGCTCGGCTATAGCTTCAATCTGGACGGCTCCAGCCTCTATCTCTCGCTGGGCGCGATCTTCGTCGCACAGGTCGCAGGTGTTCATCTCTCCCTCAGCCAGCAGATCGTTCTCCTGCTCACCCTGATGCTCGCCAGCAAAGGCGTCGCCGGCGTCTCGCGCGCATCGGTCATCATTCTGATGGGAACTGTCGGATCGTTCGGACTTCCGGTAGAACCGGTCTTCATCCTGCTTGGCATTGACCAGTTGATGGACATGGCGCGCACGTCGGTAAACGTCATCGGCAACTGTTTGGCGACCGTTGTTGTAGCGCGGTGGGAAGGCCAGTTCGATCCGGCGCAGGACCACCTTACGTCCGAACAGGCCAGTGCCAGATAACAGACGACAGAGCACCACCAAAACATTCCTGCCACTCGCGAGTACTCACACGTTAGACTACGTCCCGCCGTGCAATGTCACACTCAGGCCAACAGAAAAGCTTGAATGAGCCACTACTTCCTATGTCACAACTGAGAAATCTCGCATCACTGCTGGTCGTTGCTCTTTTCCTCTCCGGCGCGCTCGCCACCGCACATTGCCAGACGCTCGCCCCTCCCTCGCCTACCGCACGACCCACTCCGCCAACCCGCGATCCCCTCACCCCTGGCTACGTCTCAGCCAAACAACTTTCCGATGGTGCGGTTCCTCCCGCAACTGCGGATGGCAACTTCATTCTCGGCCCCACGCACAATCCTGCACCTGAACTTGAGCACGCGACTGCGCTGGCCGGATCGGTGATCGAGTTCACTATGAACTCCTCCGACAGCAAGATTTATCCAGGCATCGCGCGTGACCTGGGGACCTTCGGCACGGTTGATCCCGCGAACCCCGAACGGCTGATTGTCACCACCAGCCATCCTGCTCCTTACACACGCAAAGTGGCTGTCTACGTTCCCAGCGCGTATGTGCCGGGAAGCGTCGCTCCCTTCCTTGTGGATTCGGACGGCCCACATCCCTGGCTCTTTACTGCCATCGATCGCCTGATTGCCGAGCACAGGCTTCCCGTCATGATCGCCATATCCATCGGCAACGGCGGCGGCGATGCGCAAGGCAGCGAGCGCGGGCTTGAGTACGACGCCATGTCCGGCCGCTATGCCGAGTTCGTGGAGACCGAAGTCTTGCCGCTGGTGGAAGCGCAGGCACACGTCAAACTCACGCGCGATCCCGATGCACGGGCAAGCATGGGCGGCAGCTCAGGCGGCGCGTGCGCGCTCATCATGGCCTGGTATCGCCCCGACCTCTACCACCGCGTGCTCAGTTATTCCGGTACGTTCATCAATCAGCAGTGGCCTTACGATCCCAAAATGCCGCATGGCGCCTGGGAATTTCACGAGCATCTCATTCCCGAAAATCCTGCAAAGCCGATTCGGATCTGGATGGAAGTGGGCGATCGCGACCTTCTAAATCCCAACGTGATGCGCGACGGCATGCACGACTGGGTTCTCGCCAACGAAAATATGGCGAAGGTGCTTGCGGACAAGAATTACCACTATCAGTTCGTGTTTGTACGCAACGCCGGTCACGTCGATCGCGCCGTCGTCCAGCAGACGCTGCCTGAAGCGCTCGAGTACGTCTGGCAGGGCTACACACCGCCAGCCCGCTAACCTACGCGGCCCGCAGCAATCCCTTCTTTCGCAGCACGCCGGCGATCGTTTTCATGTCGTCGACGAATGCCGTCATTGCTTCCTGCCGCGCCTCTTCATCTGGCGCGCGCAAAATCGACGACGGATGCACTGTCGCCACCAGAAAAGGGGCGAGCATCGACGGAATCACCTCACCACGCCGCTCGGTGACTTTGAACTTCGGTCCCAGCAACGACTGCGCCGCCGTCGCTCCCAGGCAGACGACGACCTCGGGCGTTGTCACCGCGATCTCCGCCTCGAGCCATGGACGGCATGCGGTGATCTCCAGTTGTCGAGGCTTCTTGTGAATTCGCCGCTTCCCGCGCGGCTCCCATTTGAAATGTTTCACCGCGTTGGTGACATACACGTCGCTCCGGTCGATGCCCGCGATCTCCAGCGCTTTGTCGAGCACGCGTCCGGCCGGTCCGACGAAGGGACGACCCTGCAGGTCTTCCTGATCTCCAGGCTGCTCGCCAACAAACATTACCTTCGCATGACGGCTGCCTTCGCCAAAAACCGTTTGCGTTCCAGACTTCCACAAGTCGCAGGCTTTGCATCCGGCTGCAGCCTCGCGCAACTTTTCCAGCGTCGGATGACTCGGAATCAAAGGAGCCGCAGTCATGATTGGTGATCTGGGCATCGAGCCGCACCTCAATTACTCGATGCGCCTCAAAGGTTTATTAGTTGTCATGACGACGCCGAGCGAAGACAGCCGGAGGCATCTGCAGTTTGGTTGTCATCACGAGTTCGCGCAGCGAGCGAGGGATCTGTAGTTGAAAAAAATCTACTTCTCGCGCATCAACTCGATCGTGTGAAGGTGGATTATATTTCCGTCCTCGGGATTCATCTCGGCGACGATCTTGTAGGTATCGCGCTTCGCTTGCCAGCCTTGGCGCTCGAGATCTAATACCTTGGCGTGAAAGATCTCGGCATCCCACTCCCGCACAACTTTCAATTCTGACAAGTCCCCTCCGATTGGTTGGAACTCGCAGGTTAGTCGAAGGCAAGGAAGGATTCAAGTCGTCGGTGGAAATCGCTCTTTTTGAAGAGATGAGCCCCAGGCTCTGCACCCGGGGCTCGTTACCTGGGCTACGCGGACTTCTTTTCGCGTGCGCAGCTGTTGCCATCGCAGCAACCAGCTTTGCTCGCGGACTTCATCTTCGCGCAGCAATCCGCTTTGCACTCACCTGATTTGGAGCAGCAGGACGCTTTCGCAGCGGCTTGGTCTTTCGCTTCAGGTTGCGCATTGGCAGCGTCGCTCTTCATGTCCTTGCAGCAAGCGCAATCTTTGCAGGCAGCATTATCCTTGCTGCACGAGTCACTCTTGCAGCAGGCTTTCTTGCCATTGCAGCATTTTCCCTTTTTTCCGCTGCAGCACGTTTGCGCAGTCGGCGACGTCATGTCGGCGAAATGAGCGAATCTCAGGTTCTGAGCCAGCCCCGGAAGAGAGAACAACAGAATGAGTATGAGAGATTTGAATTTCATAAGATCACCTTTAATTTCTTTCTTGAGCACGCGCGGTGCTCGGTCTGCAATGTTGGAGTTTTTGGTATCCAGCGGGGCAGGGTGATCTCTACGTTCGGAAGTCTTCTTTTTGCGTCAGCACCGGCGGAACTCCCGGCTCGGCGCTGATGCTCAGAGCGATCGCTTGCGGCACGAAAATCGGCGCTAGATCCTGCGCTACGACCAGGCTGGGCGATAAAGACTCTCTTGTGGGAGATTGAAACGGAACAGGAGCAGATGTCGGCGAAGATTCGACACAGCACGGCATCGTCCCGTGCGGACAACATGCATGCTCTGGACCCGAGGCAATGGAGCGCATCTCACGATGGCAGTCCGTCGGCGCGCCTCTGAACATCAGAAGCTCGCACGACAGAGGCACCGTCGCGACCATCAAGAGGATCGCCAGTGCTGCGGCGCATTTTGCCCATCGAGAGCACATTGCGAGATTAAGTATCTCTGGCTCCCTCCGTATTGGCTGTGATTTGCGTCACCATCGAAACATTGCAAAAAAAGGGGCCGCACGCATTTTCAGCGGCGGCCCAGTTCACAGCGCAGTAGCGAATCAATCTCCTATTTCGCGACTAGTTCTTCCCTCGGACGCACCTTCCACTCGCCTTCGGCGACCGTTCCCGAGTCGTCGTACGAGTGTCCAGTCACCAGCCCGAGAACGAACCAGCCCAGCACCAGCGCTCCAAGGGCGAAAACGGTATCGCCAATCATGCGCATCCAGCGCAGCGTGTTCATCGGACCGTGATGCAGGAACTCAGCCGAGCGCGCATACCACGTGCCGTACTCCACCGACGCCCAAGCCTGCATCAATCCGATCGGCAGCAGACTCAGCAACACCATCAGCAGCAGCCCGATGTTGATCGCCCAGAACGCGAACGCCAGCGGCTTGTCTTTCCAAGCCCGCCCCGGCTTCAACGCGCGCAGACAGAAGAGCATTAGTCCGAGCCCGAGCATCCCGTACACGCCGAATAGCGCCGTGTGTCCGTGCACTGGAGTCGTGTTCAGCCCTTGCATGTAGTAGAGCGCGACTGGCGGATTGATGAAGAACCCGAACAATCCCGCACCCACGAAATTCCAGAACGCGACCGCGACGAAGAAGTAGATGGGCCATTTGTACGCCTGCACCCACACCGCCTTCGTATTGCCGCGAGCAAGTCGAATGTTCTCCCACGCTTCGAATCCGATCAGCACCAGCGGCACCACTTCCATCGCGCTGAATACCGCTCCCAGTGCAAGCACCGAGTTCGGAGTGCCCGCAAAGTACAGGTGATGGAACGTCCCGATGATTCCGCCAGACAAAAACACAACCGTCGAGAAGAGCACCGCACGTGTTGCCGTGCGAATGCCAAGCAATTTCATCCGCGTGAACAGGAACGCAATCACCACGGTCGCGAAGACTTCGAAGAACCCTTCCACCCACAGGTGAACTACCCACCAGCGCCAGTACTCCGCCGTAATCAGCGGACTGCGCTGCCCATACATCAGGCCAGCCGCATAGAACAGCGGAATCGCAATCGCCGAAATCAGGAACAGTATCAGCAACGGCCGGTTCTCATCGCGCTTCGCCAATGCCGGACGTAATCCGCGCCACATCAGCCACAACCAGAACACCAGGCCGCCGAACAGCAGGATCTGCCAGAAGCGGCCCAGGTCCACGTATTCGTAGCCCTGTGTGCCGAACCAGAACCACAGGTTCCCAAGTTTCTGCTGTATGCTCAGCCACTCGCCCGCCAGTGATCCGACGACCACCAGGATCAGTGCAGCGAACAGGACATTCACTCCCAGCCTCTGCCCCTTCGGTTCCCGGTTGCTCACTGCCGGGGCAATGTAGAGTCCCGTTGCCAACCATGAAGTCGCAATCCAGAAGATGCCGATCTGCAGATGCCATGTGCGCGCCACCGAATACGGCAGCCACTTCGCCAGCGGGATTCCATAGAATCCGTTGCCTTCTACGCCGTAGTGCGCGGCAATGGCGCCTAGCGCGACCTGCACCACCCATAGCGCCGCGACCACAAAGAAGTACTTCACCGTGGCCTTCTGCGACGGCGTTGGTTTCAATCCGAGCAATGGATCGCGTTCTGGCAACTCTTCATGCTCGATTGGCGCTGCCTTCTGCTGCGATCCGAAATACCACGCCATGCCCCCAACACCGGCGAGCAGAAGCACAAAACTGATCACGCTCCAAACGATTGCCGCGCCGGTCGGTCGATTGCCGACCAACTCTTCGTGCGGCCAATTTTGTGTGTAGGTCACGTCTTGGCCAGGGCGATTCGTGCTCGCTACCCATGACGTCCACCAGAAGAACGAGGTCATCTCGCGAGCTTTCGTCGCATCGCTCAGCGCGCCCTTCTGGATTGCATACTCCGTGCGTCCACTCGCAAAAACGTCCGTGTAGTACGCGACCAGGTGCTCGAAAGCGGCCGCTCTCGCCGGATCGACTGTAATCCGTCCGCTCGCTGCGTCATACGTATTACGACGCATCGTTTCCTGCAAACGCGCCTGCAAAGCGGCTTTTCGCTCTATGCCGAGCGTCTCGTAATTCGCCGCGCCTTCACCCTGCGCCCACCGGTCCAGAATGAACATTGACTCGCGATGCAGGTAATCGGCAGACCAGTCGGGAGCGACGTAGGCTCCATGCCCCCAAACCGTTCCGACCTCCTGTCCTCCAATCGACTGCCACACGCCCTGTCCAAGATGGATGGCCTCTCCCTCCATCACCACGCGGCCGTCCGTCGTCACCACTTGCGTGGGCGTCGGCGGCCCATTGTGAATGGCGTGATATCCCACCCCGCCCAGCACGCTGAAGGAGGCAACGAGCACTACCGCCAGCGCAATCCACAGCTTCTTGTATTCCATTAAGTCTCTCCGAATGAAAGTTGTGTGCAGCTAAACAGCGGGGCCCGAATTCTCCAGTGCAATTGCCTTGGGGAACAGAATGTTGTTTTCCAGATGAATGTGCTGATGAAGGTCCGCTTCGAATGCCTGCAGAGCCAGATAACTCGCCTGGAAAGTGGCGCACGCGTCTTCAGGAGCCATGTAGTTGTTGCTGTCATCGCGCAGGCTTCGCAGCGCTTCGCCAGCCGAGGCGTGTTCCAGTTCCATCATGTGAATCGGACTTTTTACCGAACCAAACATCGGACGTGGTTTCGGCAGTCCAGCGGCGGTCGCCTTTTCCAGTTGAACGATGTATGGAAAGAGAATGTTCTCTTCCTTCATCAGGTGCGACGTCAGTTCTGCGCTCAGTGCGGAAAAGGTTTCCTGAATGCGAATTACTTCCGGATGCTTCGCGCCGTGCTTAGCGGCAACCTTGGCCAGCAGCTGCTGGATACGCACCGTCTCCTGGCGCACGTAAACATGGTGCGTCGCCGTTATGTGGTCGATCAAAACGCTTAATTCGCGCTGCGTCCAGTCCTGCGCAGACTGTCGTTCGACCTCGGCGGCTACACCATTCGAAATTGCCTTGCGGACTTCCTCAACCAGCACCCCTTTTTCGGCGCAAGCCGAACTCAGGGTCCGTCCTCCGCCGCAGCAGTAATCAATTCCGAACTGCTCGAAAACTCGTGTCGCGTGCGGATTCTCCACCGCCAGCTCACGTACCGTCTTTTCCGTATTCATGGCCATACTCCCTCCATGGCAATCACGTTACGGGACGTTGTGACCAGTGCAGATGACTTTTGTCACAGCGGTCACACTTTCTTGTGACTGGGGCGAAGGGAGAGCATGTTAGTCGCACAACGATGTTTTGTACACGGAGATCGGAGAGGGTTCAACTCAGGGGGGTGAGAAGAGGGACTAACTTTCGGCACTTTCCAGTTCTGCGCGCAGGGCGTCCATATCCAGGATCTTTACGTCCTTGCCATCAATCGTGATGAAACCTTGCGCCTGCAGACGGCTCAAGTTGCGCGATACCAGCTCCCTTACCGTCCCAATGTGCGATGCCAGTTCCTGATTGCTGGCGGGAAGCGTGACGTGGACGCCCGAGCCGTCCTTCTTCTCATGAGCGTGTCGCAAAAGAAATGAGATGAGCCGCGAGCGCACCGTGGTGAACGACAACTCCTCAATGATCCCAACTAACCGGCGCAATCGAGCACCTACAACTTTCAGGACCTTCAGCGCAACCTTCGGATGTACGAGGCACAGCGAGTAGAAATCCTGCTTGCTGACAAACAGCAGCCGCGCCGGTTCAACCGCTGCCGTCGAAGCCGGATAATTGCCGCCATCAAAGACTGGCAATTCCGCAACCGAACTGCCTGGCCCTTCAATGGAAAGCACCTGTTCGCGCCCGGAAGGCGAACTTTTGAAAATGCGCAACCGGCCTGACTCCACCACGAATAGCCCCTCGCACGTTTCGCCTTCCGAGAAGACCAGTTCACCCGCGCCATAATCACGAGCGACTGCGCGCTCAGCCAGAAACTGCAGTTCTGCCGGAGAAAGGTCGGCAAAGATTGCAACGCGCTTCAGGATTTCAAGTGGATTCATTGTGTCGAGGCTTGGCATGCAGGACATTGTAATCGCTGGATAGGTCCAGTCTTTCGCGTCAGTGATTCCAATACGCCGCGCAGAGCAATACCCCGAACACGATTGCATTCGTGAGTTCCGTCCAGCCCAGGCGGTGAACGTTCAACGGCCCCGGACGCCGCGCAAACAGCAGGAATCCTCGGATCACGATGGGTGCAAATGCGACTGCCGCAAGTCCCGGCACCAGCCCGAAGTACCATGCGCCGGCCACCACCGCGCACAAAAGCGCTTCTCCCAGCAGGAAGAAATCTCCAATGCTTAGCAGCTCAGAGCGCGTGGTCGCTCGCGAGCTGTGGATCCGCACTTGCACGTAATGCACCTGACCAGCGGCAAACGCAAAGTTGATCGCCCAGAGCGCAATCGCGATGGGTGCCCACCCGCCGTTTGCGACGCAATACCCCGCTGCGGCGGTCGACGTGAGCCCAATCGAACCGATGATTTGCGCTGGCATTCGTCCCTTGCGTCCCGCACGTTTCACGAGAGCCTGAACTCCGAACGCTGCCGCCGCAACGATCCCGACCGGGACGAGCGCCCGATTCCGGCCATGCCAGAAAATCGTGCCCAAGCAACAAAGGGCGAGAACACTCAGCGCAGCAATTACTGCAACCAGATGCCGCCGCTCTTCCGCTGAACGCGCCTTGATCGGAGTTGTCCCCAGCAGAGCTTCCACCGGAGTTCGCAGCCAAAACAGGGTTACTGCCGCAAGTGCGAGCGATAGCAGAGCCGGCAAATTCTCAGTCGAGCGCAGGCCCACGGCTCCGCCAATCGCGAGCGGGACCAGCAACATTCCCCACGCGCCATGCTCGCGAGGAACCATCATCGAGCGCAGCCGCGCCCGATTTGCCACCTGTAAGTTCGTTACCACCTCAGCCATCTCGTTTACCTGTAGCCAAATTACTCCCACGAAACTTACTCGACGATGACCTTTGTCACACGCAAAAAAACCGTGCCGGAATCCGCCAGTTCAGAGCAACGGACTCCAGCACGGCCGTACAAACCGGGGAGGATAACTTAGGCCTTTACCGTCGCAACTTTCGGCTGGTACACGCAGAACGGCTCTTCCGACATCATGTTGCCCGTTGCGGCAAATGCGCGCGCGCGGCAGCCCATGCAAACATTGCGGAACTCGCAGCAGCCGCACTTCCCTTCCAACGGATCGTGGCGCAGTTGTGCAAACACCTTCGAATCGTTCCAAATTTCAGAAAATGGCTGCTTTTTCAGATCACCCGCAACAGCGGGCAAGTATCCGCACGGGAAAACTTCCCCGTCATAGGAGATGAAGCAAACTCCCGTTCCCGCCAGGCACCCTTTGGTCATGGCGTTCATTCCATCAGGATGCCCACCTGGGTGACCGCCTGGATGACCGGTCGGATGGCCAGTGTGATTTCCTTTGGGCTTGAAGATGATCGCGTCCGAGCCCGGCATCGCCATATCAGTGGGACCGATTGCTGGCCCATGTTCGACCGCTCGATAATCGCCGCCCGCCGCCGCTGCTGCCTGTTTGCGCTCTTCCGCTCGACGTTGCCGGACCACGCGGAAGTAGTGCGGCGCACAGGTTGCCTTCAATTCGATATCGCCATCTTTCGAGCGATCGTAGAACCAGTTCAGCATCCGCTCGTATTCTTCCGGCGGCACCATCTGCTCGTTGGCAATATCGACTCCGCAGCCGACCGGCACCAACAAGAATGTGTGTAACGCGTCCGCGCCCAGTGAACGCGCCATTTCAAGCACGTCTGGTAACTGGTGAGCATTGTGCCGCGCGATTGTCGTGTTGATCTGCACCGACATCCCGAGCTCTTGCAGGTTGCGCATGCCATAGATCGCGGCTTCGAATGCTCCGGGGATTCCACGGAAGGTATCGTGCGTCAGCGCGTCGGCGCCGTCCAGGCTGATGGAAACGCGTTTCACTCCGGCTTCGACGATCTTCTTCGCGACCGGTTTTGTGACCAACGTACCGTTCGTAGCCAGGGCCACGCGAATCCCGCGTCCCGTCGCAAAGCGCGCAAGGTCGAAAATGTCGGTCCGATAGAGCGGCTCGCCACCGCTCAGTACGAGGATGGGATTCCCGAAATCTGCGATCTGCTTGATGATATCGAGCGCGCGTTCGGTCGGGAGATCCGTCGGAGAACTCAGTTCCGTTGCTGTAGCGCGGCAATGGATGCAGCGCAGGTTACAGCCTTTGGTCACTTCCCAGAAGATCAGCCTGGGTTTGAATTCCTGTTCTGGATGAGTCTTGGTTTCCATCCTCGCCTCCAGCGCCCTTTTCGACGCTTCCGTCTACAAGCAAGGGTAGAAAACCATGACCCAAGCGGCTGTGATGTATGTCACTCCCTCCTATGAGATTGCTCACTGGGGCAAGAGACCCACCGGCAGGCAAAAGAAAGGGCGGGATTCGCTCCCGCCCGTGGTTCTTTGTTCCTGCTGAGTGTTTATGGTCCTACGCCGCCCGTGTGGCAGTCGGCGCAGTTCACCGCGGTCATATCGCCGAGGTCAACTGGATGCTGGAAGGCCACGCCCTGTGCCGTTCCCATCAGAGGCTTGCCGCTTTCAACTTGCGATTGGATGGTATGGCAGGTGTCGCAATCCTTCTTCAGGACCTTGCCATCCGCCGTGACGTGATTTCCGTCATGACAACGGAAGCATCCTGACGAGTAGAAGTGCCCGATATTGTTGGGATGCACTCGCCAGTCTACTTTCATCTCCGGGAAGATGCTGTTCTGGTAAATGCGCTGGACCTCCGCAACTGCCGCCTTGATTTGCGGCTGCTTCGAAGCGTACACATCTGGATATTTGCTCTGGTAGAAACCGGTCAGATCTCTATCGATCGCCTTTACTGCTTCTTCGGTGGTCTTGTAGTCAGCCGCAAGGACGGTCACCGCCTGCTGCTTGACGAATGGCAGTGATTGATCGATCTTAGTCGCCAGCATTGCATCGTCAACCGATGAATCTGGTGGACGATAAATGTGAGTGGGCCGGTTATGACAGTCGATGCAATCCATACGGCGCTTCGAGGCCTTCTCTATCTGATCGGGCTTGAGCGCATCTTTCACCGAGTAAACCGTGACATGTCCTTCCCGGTCTTTCGCCTGCACCCATGGGATCACCTGCCGCTGGTTGTCGGTCGCAATATACGTAATCTCATTCCCGATATTCATGTGCCAGTGAATGCCGGAAGGCATACCGGTGGCCGGATCGCCGCCACCCGTCTTCACCAGCATACGAATTTGCCGCGGCGTGTTCTTTTCGTCAGTGCCGAAATGCGTAAACACGCGCAACTGGTCGCCATGGAACTTATTCGGCCAGTGACACTGCTCACAAGTCTCTGGCGCCGGGCGCAAATTGGCTACCGGCGTTGGAATCGGAGTCGGATATTTATGGAACGCCACCGAATACACCTGGTATGCGCCCGACAACTTGGACTTCACATACCAGCCGGCGCCCGCGCCCACGTGACAGTCGACACAGGCTACGCGTGCGTGCGGTGACTGCAGGTACGCTGTATATTCCGGCTTCATCACCGTGTGGCACAGTTGACCGCAGAACTGAACCGAGTCCGTGAATTCATAGGCGCGATAGCTGCCTGCAGCACTGAGCGCGACGAAAACAATAATGAACGCCGAAACCGCTGCCAACGTGCGCCGCTGCTTCGGATCGTTCAGATCGATGCGCGGAAAACGCGGGATCGCCGAGGGGGCACGCGTACGACGCCGGCGCCGCTCAATCAACATTCCCAACGGGATCAGCAGCAAGCCAAATCCCATGATCCCTGGCATGATCATGTAGCCAAAGATGCCGATGTATGGGTTAGGCCGGTTCGACAGAAAATCGATAAATACAAGAAAAGCTACGTTCGCAGCCCCGATGACAGCGATGACGGCGCCCGCCAGGCTCACCAGGTTGCGGATCAAACCTGGTGTTTCGCTGGGTGTGGGCTCGTCCATTGATTCATTAGCCATTCGCGATCTCTCCTCTTCGCGACTGAACAGATATATGCAAGTAAGTGGCGAGAATCCTATAGGCCCCGCGCCGGGTACGCAATACTCGCGCGCAGCCACTTCTCGACCACTCGGAAAGTAGCATGAGCACCGCACCAGACCACGTGATGACCATCACAACCTGAGGTGAATTCAACCCGAAATTGCCCAGTTCTTCCGCCCAACCCGCGCACGGACAATCTCATCCGTCAAAGCCAGTGACGATTTCAATGCAAGGCAATTGCGGATATCGTGCCCAGCCCTCATCACCGTATGAGGCATTCGCATTTCTTTATAGCCGGACCATGGCCGAGGATTTCTGCCGCCAAGCTCTGCCTGTCTACGAGCATCTTGCGCTACGCGGCGCAGCCGTCGGCTCTCCGCTTCTTGATGTTTGTTGCGGCAGTGGGCAGTGGGCCAGGGAACTCACGCGATTGGGCTACCACGTGACTGGCCTCGACGCATCTCCCGCCATGATCCGCCTGGCCAGACAGGCTGCCCCCGGTGCGCGTTTTCTGGTCGCCGACGCGCGAAATTTCCATTTCGTGAACTCATTTTCGGGCGTCATCTCGGCGTTCAACAGTCTTGCTCATGCCAGCTCTACTGAACAGTTGCTGCTGATTTTCTGCAACGTTCGCCGGGCACTAGCACGCGACGCGGCTTTCGTCTTCGACCTCTCCATGGAAGAAGCGTACTTGTCGAACTGGCGAGGGAGATTCTCCTCACGCAGCGGCGAACTCACATTCACGCTCGAACCTAGCTATGACTGTGTCTCTCGCATCGCCCAGAATCAGATACGCATCGCGCATCGAAACGGCGATTCGGCTTCGGACGCTGCATTCACCATCTCTCAACACTGCTATTCGGAAGACGAGATACGCCATGCACTCCGCATGGCCGAGTTTCACGAGATCGAATCATTCGACGCGGAAGACGATCTCGCCATCGCAGCCGAGCGCGGACGCCGCTTTTTTCGCTGTCGCTGAGATCGTCTGCGTTCCTTCAATGCGCATCCGCCGTTAAGCATCCGCCTGGGAATGTTCAAGGTTCAACTCCGTTGCTACAATCACGCTGACTTTATTTCAGCGGAGGGCCGCACTCTTGAATCTCAGTTTCCTCGACCGGGTTCAGCCGTTAGGGTTCTTCATCCTGCGGGTTGTGCTCGGAGTCATCATGGTTGTTCACGGTTATCACAAAGTTTTCGGTGGGCAGCTCCATCATCATGCTCAATTTGTCGCTAGCCTGGGCATGCCTGCATGGCTCGGGTACGTCTCGGCATTTACAGAATTTCTAGGCGGAATCGCGCTGATTGTGGGCGTTTTGACGCGCTTTGCGGCGTTAGCCGTTTGCATCGACATGTGCGTGGCCATCGCGAAGGTTCATTGGCACAACGGACTCACCGGCCAGGGTGGCTTCGAGTTCCCACTGTCGCTGGCAGCGATTGCATTCGCACTGATCTTTACTGGCGCCGGACCGATCTCGGTCGACTGGCTCACCGGACACAAATAGCATCATCCGCAAATAGAAAAGCCCACCATGCCGGTGGGCTTTTTCTTTCTCAGTCGAAACCTAGTACTCAGCTAGAGATTTCATAGCCTGATACAGATCCTCGGGTTGCGGCAGAATCGCGTCTTCCAGCACCGGCGCGTATGCGACGAAGACATCCTTCGCGGCAACACGCTTTACCGGCGCGTCCAATTCGTCGAAGAGTTCGTCGGCGATGCGCGCCGCGATCTCCGCACCGAAGCCCCAACTCAGCATGTCCTCGTGCGCGACAATCACGCGGTTCGTCTTGCGCACCGATGTCGCAATCGCATCCCAGTCATAGGGATTCAGTGTGCGCAAATCGATGAGCTCGACTTTCACCCCAGTCTCGCGCTCGAGTCGCTGTGCCGCCTGTAAGCTGCGCGGGACAACCGCACCGTAAGTCACTACCGTCAGATCCGATCCTTCCTGCACGATCCGCGCTTTGCCAAACGGGATCATGTAGTCCGGCCCCGGATACGGCGAACGCCCATACGTCTCGCGATAAAGCCGCTTGTGTTCCAGGAAGAGCACGGGATCGTCGCAGCGAATCGCCGTACGCAACAGTCCATTCGCGTCCAGCGCATTCGACGGGAAGACCACACGCGCGCCCGGCGTGTGCGTAAAGATACTCTCGCCGGACTGCGAGTGATAGATCGATCCACCAGTCAGGTATCCGCCAATCGCGACGCGCACCACCATCGGGCACGAGAACGCATTGTTCGATCGCCACCGGATGATCGGCATTTCGTCGCGAAGCTGCATCATGGCTGGCCATATGTAGTCGAAGAACTGAATCTCGACCACCGGCTTCAGCCCGCGTGTTCCCATGCCAATCGCGTGACCGACGATGCTCGCTTCCGCCAACGGGGCGTTGAATACGCGGTCACCGCCAAAGTCGCATTGCAATCCGCCGGTCAGCTTGAAGACGCCGCCCTTGCCCTTCACCAACTTCTGTTCGAGATACTGATCACGGCTGCAGTCGGCCACATCTTCGCCGAAGATCACGATGCGCTCGTCGCGCTTCATCTCATCGCGCAGGCACGCGTTGATCAGGTCGGCCATTGTTTTTTCGCCGCCGAGCTTGCCGCGCTCGGGCTTGCCAAACTTTGGCTGTGTCGCAAATGCGGGCGACGTCGGATCGATCACATCCGAATACACGTAATTCATCACCGTGTTTACAGTTGGAGCCGGAGCTGCCAATGCGCGATCGGCTGCTTCCTGCACCTCGCGATCAATCTCTTTCTCCAGCCGCGTGATTCCCTCTTCGTCGAGGATCCCCTCGCGCAAAAGGAACATCTGGAAGCGCGGAATGGGATCGCGCTGCATCTCGGCTTTGCGCTCTTCTTCGGAGCGGTAAAGCTTCTCGTCGTCGGAAAGAGAATGTGAATACGGACGAATCACATGTCCGTGCACAAATGCCGGACCGTGTCCCGCGCGCACATACTCCGCCGCTTCTTTCAGTGCTGCATAGCTCGCCAGCACGTCGCAGCCATCAATCTCAGCGAAATGGAAATTGGGAAAATTCGCAACCAGCTTGGAAATATTTCCGCCGGGCGTTTGCACCTCGACAGGAACCGAGATCGCGTACTCGTTGTCTTCGCAGAGGAACAACACCGGCAATTTCTTCGCCGAGGCGGCGCTCATCGATTCCCAGAACTCGCCCTCGCTGGTCGCGCCGTCACCAGTGGAGACATAGGTGATCTCATCGCCGTGGAAGACAACATCTCTGAATTCGCTATAGTCGCCCTGGCGTTTTTGCGCAGCCTGGGGTCTGCGCGAGAAGTATCGGCCCGCCTCCGCGCACCCAATTGCTTGGACAAACTGCGTGCCAGTCGGCGACGACTGCGTCACGATGTTCAGCTTTTTGCTTCCCCAGTGTGAGGGCATTTGACGCGCGCCGGAATTCGGATCATCGGCTGCACCGACGGCACTCATTAACATCTCTTCGGACGTCATCCCCAGTGCCAGGCAGAGAGTACGATCGCGGTAGTAGGGATAGAACCAGTCGTAACCCGGCTTCAGCACCATGCCGGCTGCAACCAGCAGCGCCTCATGGCCCGCGCAGGAGATCTGGAAGAAAACTTTCTGTTGACGCTTAAGAAGGATTTCGCGGTCGTCGATGGACCTGGATTGGTACATCAGGCGATAGATCTGGATGAGTTGCTCCGGCGCCAGTCCCTCGTAGGTTTTTGCCGGAAGGTCCGCCACTGCGGCCGCCTTGGGCCGCGTCTTCATAGTCGCCATCAAAACTCCCCTTCAAATCGACCTACGAAATAGCGCATCGGTGCTCGTAACCCTACCTATTTGATGCGGATGGCTGGCACGGGACTCCGTCCCCTGATCATGAAACGCTACAGAAAACCCCTTACCCATAGATTGTAACCGACACCCCAAAATTCCTGTATACCGTTCCCCCGCAAGGCTTATCTGCCGGCCGTTTGCCGGATAAAATGGGGGCAATGATTCACACCAACCGGCCCATTCCGATAGAAAAGATTCGCCTCCTCGTTTTCGACCTGGACGGAACCCTCATCGACTCGCGCCTGGATCTCACCAACTCCATCAATGCCATGCTGCGTCACTTCCAGCGCCCTGAACTCCCGGAAGAGGTGATCTCCACCTACATCGGCGACGGCGCTCCGATGCTGGTGCGGCGTGCCCTCGGAGATCCCGACGACCAGAAGTTCTTCGACGAGGCCCTGCTCTACTTCCTTGCCTACTATCGCGAGCACAAGCTGGACAACACCTATGTCTATGCCGGGATTCACGAGGCGCTGAAAGTGATTCGTGAATCGCGCAACGGCAACTCGCCCATACAAATGGCCGTGCTGACCAACAAGCCGGTTGTCCCTTCGCGAGCGATCGTTGAAGGCCTCGACCTGCAGGAGTTCTTCTTCCAAATCTACGGCGGTAACAGCTTTTCCACCAAGAAGCCCGATCCGCTCGGCGCACGCACCTTGCTGCATGAAGCGGGGGTAAATCCGGATCAGGCCGTGATGATCGGAGACTCCGCCAATGACGTGCTCACCGGACGCAACTCAGGCATGTGGACCATCGGTTTGACCTACGGTCTCGCTCCGCACTCTCTGCAGGAAGCGCCGCCCGACGTCCTGCTCGATCATCCAGCAGAATTGCAGGAACTGTTTGCTCCAGTAAGCCGACCTGTTCCGCATCGATCTTAGCTACAAAGTAAAAACCCCAGCGCCGTGACGCTGGGGCTCACTTCGGCCTTCTATTTCTTAGAGCACCACTTCCGGCACTTCCATTTCGCGGCGCTGAAAGGCGCTCACGAAGCCATTCACGACTCGCGGGTCGAAATCCGTCCCCGAGCCTTTCACGATGATCTCTTTCGCATCGAACGGCGACATCGCTTTGCGATACGGGCGATCGCTGGTCAGCGAATCGTATACATCCGCCACGCTCAGGATGCGCGCTTCCAACGGGATGTCGTCTCCGACTCTGGGCGTGTAGCCCGTTCCATCGTATTTGTCATGATGCGCCAGGATGATTGGCAGCACCCGCCGCAGCGACCCGCCGACCGGCGACAACATGGCTACACCGGTCGAAACATGCTGCTGGATCTGCTCGTATTCCGTCTTCGTCAGCTTCGCTGCCTTGTACAGAATCTCGCGGCTCACATCGAGCTTGCCAATGTCATGCAGCAACGCCGCCGCGCGAATATCTTCAATCGTCTCGGAGTTCATGCCCATCTCGCGCGCAATCCGGCAGGCATACACCGACACGCGGTACGAGTGGTTTTGCGTGTATTTATCTTTGGAAATAAATTGCTGCAGAATAAGCAGAATGCCGTTATATGTGTCCCGCAACTCCGCCATGTGCCGCTGTTTGTGCTCGTAGAGCGTGCCCATGGTGTAGGCCGTTACGATCAAAATTCCACCCCACACGCTTACGTCGAACCACTTCTCTTCTACAGGGAGTGCGGTGGGCAGCTGCCGTCCCATCAGATGCGGGTTGTAATACATCACAATGCCGACCAGGAAGATGCTGCCGCAGGCGGTTAGTACCGCGTGCCGGCGTCCGAAGAAGTACGCCGAGAGCAAGGTCGGGAAGGTGTAGAAGCCGAGGACCATTTTTTGGGCGTCGACTACGAAATTCATCACGGCGGCAATGGCAAACATGGTCAACAGCAGCCAGAGTTCGCGATTGACGTCCATCAACTGCCTCAGCCCGGCGTTTTTCAGCCGTAACAGGATGGGAACATTGCTGCCTGCAGTCGCGAACCGTCGACCTTTACTCCGTCGTGCGAAATTGCACTTGAAGACATACACCTACACCTCTGCCGTGACCGGCATCGCTCGTGCAATGACTTTAGCTATACCAATCGGGGAACGATAGGTTACGAAGGTACTTTAGGCACATTCGTGCCCTTGTCCTGTCGTCACCGGACAAACGGACGATATCAAGCAACAGAAGGGCTATTTCGCGCGGGGATGCGTCTTGTCGTAAACCTCGACCACATGTTTCATGGAAAGCTGCGTGTAGCGTTGGGTCGTGGAAAGACGCTCGTGGCCGAGCATTTCCTGGATCGCTCGTAAATCCGCGCCTTCCTCCAGCAAATGGGTGCCGAAAGCATGCCGCAGGGTATGCGGATGTACGTCGGGCGAAAGCCCTTTGGAAACCGCGATGTGTTTGACGATTCGCCCAACACTGCGCGTGGTCAGCCGCTGTCCGCGAAGATTGACGAGCAGCGCCGGTGTGGTCTTCTTCTTCGCGGCCAGCAGTTCTTTTCTTTTGGAAAGATAGTCGCGGATCGCCTCTGCCGCCGTATCGCCCAGCGGAACCATTCTTTCTTTGCGGCCTTTGCCGCGAACCAGGATGGTTTCATTCGACCAATGTATGTCATCCAGGTTAATGCCGATCAACTCTGAGTTCCGCAGCCCGCATCCGTAGAGCAGCTCCAGGATGGTCTTGTCGCGCTCGACGAAAGCAGCTGTCTCCGGCAGTTCGCCGTCGAGCACGTTGTTCACTTCTTCGATAGTCGGCACTCGGGGCAGTTTCTTCGGCAGCTTGGGCGTGGAGACCAGCGACGCCGGGTTCTGCTTAACTTTCCCCTCTCGCGCCAGCCACTTGTATAAAGATCGAACCGCCGCCAGATGCCGCGCGACGGATGTCTTGCCCAGCCCGCGCTCATAAAGATGTGACAGAAATCCGCGAATGCGAACGTGATCGAGTTCTGCGGGCTTCTCGATCGGGCCGATGTACTTCACGAACTCCGCCAGGTCTTTCCCGTACGCGAGCATGGTGTTCGGCGACGCATTCCGCTCCCGCAAGCTCTGCAGGAACTGGATTACCGCCTTCTGCATCGGACTGAGTTTCGTATTAGTCATTGGACCTATAACTAAGTTCCGCTACTCGCTACCAGCTACCCTTGCGCGACAGGCAGCCTCTTCTTCCCTCTCGGGTGGTGCTCGCGGTGCACACTCTTCAGTCGGTCCAGCGCCAGGTGCGTATAGACCTGCGTCGTCGAAATATCCGCATGGCCAAGGATCGTCTGCACCGTCCTTAGATCCGCTCCGTTCTCCACCATGTGCGTAGCGCAACTGTGCCGCAACATATGTGGACTGGCATGCCTGCCCGTGCTCTCGGCGGCGCCCTGCACCACTTGCCACACACGTTGCCGCGTCAGGCGTTTGGCGGCGCGCGCAATGAATATTTGCGCAGTGTTTTTGCCGCAAGCTAGCACCGGCCGCCACTCACTCAGATAAACCGCAAGCATCTCCTGTGCCGGACGGCCCAGTGGGACCACTCGATCCTTATCACCCTTGCCACGCACCACCGCGTAGCCCAAGTCGAGCTTCAGATCCTCCATCTTTACGTTCACGATCTCAGACACGCGCAGCCCGCCGGCATACATCATCTCCAGCATGGCGCGGTCGCGAGCGGCGATTGCCTGCGCCAGTTTCTTCTCCGCGACTGGCCGCTCGACTTGTACAACGTGCTCCGCTTCCGCGCGCGAAAGCGCCTTGGGCAGCACCTTCCATTGCTTGGGCGTGTCGATATTCAGCGTGGGATCTTCCTTGATGTGCCGGTCTAGGAGGAGATAGCGGTAAAAGTGCCGCATTGCCGAAAGCTTGCGCGCGACGGAACGCCCGTCCACTTCGTTCGACAGCAACGAGTCGATAAACTTCTTCACATCTTCGCGCCGAACTCGCAACAACTCGCGCTTCCCCGTTGCCGTGAACTCCGCGAACTGGCGCAGATCGCGCAGATACGCCTCCACGCTCAACTTCGCCAGTCCCTTCTCCACCTTTAGGTAGTCAACGAAGGATGCCAGCAACCGCTCGTTCTGTTCTGCGCCGCTCACCTCATCAGGATAGTCGCGTTCCCGCCTGCTGACGTTGCCGAGGCAGGTGCGGAGCGGCTGAGCTTCGAAAAATGTAACGATTTGTAATCGCCCGGCAACGAAGCGGAATCCCGGTGCTAGAATGAGCCTCCTACAGACCGCTTCCAGCGCGCATGAATGTTTCCGCATTGGCGAAGCAGCTTCGTTCCGCTCTCGGCGCAGATGCTGTACTCCACCGGCCCGAAGACCTGATGTTGTACGAGTACGACGCTGGCCTCGCCAAGGGCACTCCTGAAATCGTCGTTCTTCCCGAAACTACCGAACAAGTCTCTGCGATCGTGCGCATGGCTGCGCAAGCCGGTGTTCCCATTGTTCCACGCGGCGCAGGCACCGGTCTGAGCGGGGGCTCCGTGCCGCGCCAGGGTGGAATCGTCATGGTCTTCTCGCGCATGCGAAAGATCCTGGAGATAGACGTCGCCAATCGGCGCGCGACCGTGCAGCCGGGCGTGGTGAATCTGGAGCTCTCGCAAACCGTCGCGAAACATGGACTCTACTACGCACCCGACCCCTCCAGCCAGAAGGCCAGCACCATCGGCGGCAATGTCGCTGAAAATTCCGGCGGACCACACACGCTCGCCTATGGCGTGACCGTAAATCACATCGCGGGCCTCGAGGTCGTCCTCGCTGACGGCAGCATCGCGGAGTTCGGCGGTAAAGCCACGGAACACGCTGGCTACGATTTGGCCGGATTCTTCGTTGGCACTGAAGGCACTGTTGGCATCGTCACTCGCATCACGGTGAAGCTGTCTCCTATTCCCGAACATGTCGCCACGCTCCTCGCGATTTATCAAAATGCGGAAGACGCCGCCAACTCTGTCACTGCACTTACCGCGGAAGGAATCACGCCCTCGGCGCTCGAAATGCTCGATGGCTGGACGCTGCGCGCCGTGGAAGAAGCCACGCATGCCGGATATCCGATCGATTCCGGCGCAGTCTTGTTGATCGAGCTCGAAGGCTTGCGCGAAGAAGTGGAGGAGCAGGCAGAGGCGGTCGCGCGTGTCTGCCAGGCACATCATGCCCGCGAAATTCGTCGCGCCAAAGACGAACGCGAGCGGCAACTCTTATGGATCGGCCGCAAAAACGCCTTCGCCGCCATCGGCCGCCTCGCTCCTTCTTATTACACGCAGGACGGCGTCGTCCCGCGCACCAAGATTGCCGAAGTCCTCCGCTTCATCGATCAGGTCGCGCAGAAATATCAGATGACGATCTGCAACGTCTTTCACGCAGGCGACGGCAATTTGCATCCCGCCATCCTCTTTGACTCACGCGATCCTGCGCAGCTCGAAAAAGTTCACGCCGCCGGACGCGAGATCCTCACACGCTGTGTGGAACTCGGCGGAACGTTGACCGGCGAACATGGCATTGGCATGGAAAAGAACGAGCTCATGCCCGTGCTGTTCACCGACGACGACCTCGAAGTAATGGCCCTCGTGCGCAATGCCTTCAACCCTCATGGCCTCTTCAATCCGCAGAAGATCCTGCCCACTCCGCGCAGCTGCCGCGAAGGTGTCATGTCGCGCCAGCCAGTTCAAGAGGTGAAATCTTGAACGCGACTGCCTCTCCTTCTTTGCGTGTCGAACTGGCGCGCATTGCCGGCGATGCACACGTCTGGGACACTCCAGGCGACCTCCATCGCATTGCGATCAACCACGTTGTGCCCTCCGCGATGGTCGCTCCCGGCACAGTAGAAGAAGTGGCTGCCGTAATGCGTTTCGCTCATGAACACGAGCTGCTGGTCGCGCCCGCCGGTGGCTTCGTGCACCAGAACATCGGACGCATCCCGCCGCCTATCGACATTGTCCTTCTGCTGAATCGGCTGAAGCAGGTCGAACACTACGATCCTGGCGATCTGACCATCGGCGTCGGCGCAGGCGTCACGATTGCCGAACTAGACCGTCTGGTTAGCGCGAACCGCCAGCTGTTGCCGATCGATCCCGCTGCCCGCGACCGCGTCACGTTAGGCGGCGCCATCGCCACCAACACCATCGGCTCATTCCAGCATCGCTTTGGCGGGATTCGCGAATTTCTTCTGGGAGTGCAATTCGTCACTCCCGACGGAAAGATTGCGAAGGCCGGTGGCCGCGTCGTGAAGAACGTCGCCGGCTACGACCTGATGAAGCTGATGACCGGCAGCTTCGGCACACTCGGCGTCATCGTCTCCGCCAATCTGAAGGTCTTCCCTCGCCCGCAACAGTTCCATACATTCATCGCGGAATTCGTCAGCCTTCGCCAGGCGATCGAATATCGCGACCGCATCTCGCAGTCGCCGCTCTCTCCGCTTTGCCTCGAACTTGCCTCGCCGGAAGCGCGCACCATGATTCCCGATGGCGGTCCGCCGGGCGCATGGGCCGTGTACGTTCGCGCGGGTGGAAGCCATGCTGTGCTCGCCCGGTATAGGCAGGAACTCGGCGCCTGCGTAGCCCGCGAAGGAGAAGGTGCCGACGAAGAGATGTTCTGGCGTACGGTTGCCGATTGGGAACAACTGTGGATTCGCGGCAAACGCAATTTGGTTCTCGTCCGCGTAAGCGTACCGGCATCCGCTGTTGAGAATGCGCTCGAATCCGCCTCAGTCGTCGCAAACCGTGTCGGCCTTCACTGGGCCGCTCTGGGTCGCGCTGCCGGATCTTTCGTCGTCAGCTTCTCCAATTCCGAAAATGTCGAGAAGCTGGCTACCGCAGTCACGCAGTATCGCGAGGCGCTCGGCTCGGACTCAATGGCAATCATCGCGCACTGCCCCACGGCGCTGAAATCTCACGTCGATGTCTGGGGATCCACTCCCACCGATGTTGCCGCCATGCGCGCCGTTCGCGTCGCGCTCGATCCCAAACAGATTCTCAATCGCGGGAGGTTCCTGGTCTGAGCACCACACCTCATCTCGCGAGCACGGAACAGCGTTCCCACTTCACCACCTCCGATCGCCCGACCTGGGATTTGTACTCCACCTGCATTCACTGCGGACTCTGCCTCGAGCAGTGCCCTACCTATCGTGTGCTCGGCCTCGAAGCCGACTCGCCGCGCGGACGCATCTACCAAATCCTGCAGGTTGACCAGGGAAATCTCGCCATTGCCGATTCCTTTGTCACGCACATCGATCGCTGCCTCGGCTGCCTCGCTTGCCAGACTGCCTGCCCCTCTGGCGTGAACTACGGCCACATCGTCGAACGTGCTCGCGCCGAGATTGAACAGAACTACCGCCGTCCTCTACTGGCGCGACTGGCGCGTCGATACACGTATAAGAAGCTGCTCACAAACTTCCGCGTGCTGGCTTTCTGGGCGAAGCTGGTGCGCTTCTATCAGCGATCAGGCCTGCAAAAGACGGTCCGCGAAAGCGGCGTGCTGAAATCTCTAGGTTTGGAAAACGTCGAAGCGCTCTCGCCGCAGATCGACGACCACTTTTCTTTCGACGATCTCGGCAAAACCTTTCCCGCTGAGGGCGAGCAGCGCGCCCGGGTTGCATTCCTAATTGGCTGCGTCGCCAGCGTCAGCTTCGCTGAATTGAATCGCGCCACCATTCGCGTTCTGCAGAAAAATGGCGTGACGGTCTACATTCCGCCGCAACAGAACTGCTGTGGCGCATTACACGCCCATGCGGGATTTCGTGATGACGCCCGCGACCTTGCGCGCAAGAACATCGACGCCATGCTCGCCGAGAACGTCGACGCCGTCATCACCAATGCCGCTGGCTGCGGCTCGATGATGAAGGAATATGGCGACTTGCTCGCCCAAGATCCCTGATACGCACAGAAGGCGAAGGCGTTCGTCGCCAAAACAAAAGACGTGAACGAATTTCTCGCCGGACTCGGACTACGTTCGCCTCGCCAGAAAATTGAGGCGCGTGTCACCTATCAGGACCCGTGCCACCTCGCGCACGCCCAGAAGATTCGCTCTGCGCCTCGCGAACTGCTGCGCGCGATCGGCGCGGAATTGATCGAATTGCCGCATTCTGATCAGTGCTGCGGCAGCGCAGGAACCTATAACGTCGTCCAAAACGAGCTCTCGATGAAGATTCTCGAAGCGAAGATGGAAGACGTCAGCTCAACCGACGCCGAGATCATCGCCACCGCCAACGTCGGATGCATGTTGCAGCTCCGCGCCGGTGTTGCGCAGCGCAATCTCAAACGGCGAGTCGTACACGTCATCGAGCTGCTCGACGAAGCCTTTCGCTAGCGCTGTACCGGAATAGCCGAACGTTAAGGCTGCCGCGACACTATCCGATCGCCCTTGGTGGAAGGATGCGATACCAGCAGGAACTCCAGATCTTCATCTGAATCGTTGAATATCTGATGATCGACTCCAGGCGGAATTTCCAGCCCCTCATCTCTCGCGAGTTGCACTTGCTCTCCGCCTGACTCAATTCGCGCAGAACCCTTCAAGATGAAAAAGAACTGCCGCGATTTCTCATGATGATGCCGAACCTCGCTCGTTCCCGGAGGCATGCGCTCCCGAATCACACTCATCTCCGCTCGATCGACGAATCGCCAGCCGAGACAACTAGATCCCCACTGATACTCCTCCGCAGTCGCTTGCGTGATTTTCATTTTTCCTCGATCAGCCGTTTCGCCAAAGAATAAGACAAAAAATAAAAAGGCGCCGCAGCGCCTTTTCACATAGCCCAGTTTTCTACCGGCAATTACGCCTGCAGGTGCGCTTGCAGGAACCACAAGTCCTTATCGACCTGCCGCGAGATCTCAGTGAACACATCCGCCGTCGATTTGTCGCCGATCTCGTCTGTCTTGTCGATCGCCTCGCGCACATATTCTGCGAACGTCGCAACGTTTCGTGATAGTGCGCGTACGTGCTCTGTCCCAGTGGTCGCGGTCACCTCATACTCGGGGATGCTCGAAACCGCAACCGCCTGGCGTGCAGTACCGTGGGCAGTCCCACCCAGCGCTGTCGCGCGTTCCGCTAGCAAATCCGCGTACTCATCGAAGTGCTCGGCAATCTGATCGAACAATTCATGTAACTGAAAAAACTGTGGTCCCTTCACGTTCCAGTGCGCGTATTTAGTCTGCGTTTTCAGATCGGTCGCATCCGCCAGGCGCTGATTCAGTATTCCTACAGCTTCCTTCCTGATGTGCTCCGAAAGATCAATGCTGGTTTCGAAAAAGCGGGTTTCACTCGTCGCAGTAGCCATTCATTTCGCTCCTGAGCGATTCGATTTCATCCGCTGCGAAAGGTTGCAGGAAAGTACTCCGCTTACCAGAAATTCACATTGCGCCTCAGGCCGAGAGTACCTCGTGCAAGGTCTTCGCGAGCTGATCAGGATCTTCAATCGGAGGCATGCACGTGAAGTTCGAGCACACCACCGCCACCGACCTACCCTGCTTCACCGCCGGCAGGTTCGGGATCGTCTCCGCCAGCGCTGGCGGCAGGCTGTGTTCGTCCGCTTCGCTCGACCGCATCCGGATCACTGACTTATTCAATGCGAACGGAGCCACCGCTGCCGCAAACAACTGATCGGCTTGGCGATCATCGCCAATCACCACAACTTGCGTATGTGGTTTGAAATACCAGACGGCAGCAATACCGTAGGTTCCGGCGTAAATTCCGACTTGCTGCGCCAGCCCCGCAAATACTTCAAGAGTCGCTTCCGCCTTGTCGCGGTAAGACTCGTCATTCGTGTATCCATAGATTCGCAACAGCGCGATCGCGGCAGCACTGTTCCCGGAAGGCGTCGGAGAATCCTGGAACGGCTTGCGACGGGCACTCAGTGCGCCGAGAAGTCCTTCTTCACCTTTCGCGGTGTCGAAGAATCCTCCGCGCGTATCGTCGTAGAACAGCTCCACCATCTTGTCTGCAATCTGCCGCGCGAACTTGAAGTAAACGAAGTCGCCCGTGACTTCATAAGCGTCCAGCGCCGCAATTGCGGTGAACGCATAATCGTCAACCAGTCCGGCCGTGGCGCGCGTCTTCGCCTTCGGATCCGAGTACGCGATCACGTGCTTCAATCCTTCGCCGGGCTTCCACGCCTCCGACAAGATTCGATCCAGCGAGCGCAGCGCAAACTTGCGCGCATCTTCCAATCCGAGCACCTGCGCCGCTTGCAGGTAGGCGGAAATACACAGCGCGTTCCAGTTCACATACACCGTCTTGTCGACGTAGGGAGTCGGACGCTTCAGGCGCGCCTCATACAACTTCTGCTTGGACGAATCCAGCAACGCCGAAGCCCGATCCACGGACATGCTGTTGCTCATCGCGATCTGCTCCACCGAAGACTTCACCCACAGCACATTCTTCGCCGGATTGTGGTGCATGTCGCCCACTTCGCCAATGTCGTAGTAAGCTGCGGCGACTTTCATCTGATCTGGTGTCAGCGCCGCCCGCGCCTCGTCCAGCGTCCACGTGAAGTAATCCCCATCATCGTCCATCGAGTAGTCGGCATCCTGCGATCCATAGAAGCCGCTGTTCTCGCGATCGCTGAGCCATTCGTCCATCCATCGAATGATGTCGCGTGCCACCGCCGCAAAAAACGGAATGCCCGTCGCCTGATACGCATGCACATAATTCTTCAGCAGTTCTGAGTTGTCATACGACATCTTCTCGAAGTGCGGCACCAGCCAGTGCTCATCGACCGAGTAACGATGGAACCCTCCCGCAAGCTGATCGTAAATTCCGCCACGCGCCATGTGCTCCAGAGTCGTGTTGCAGATGTTCCCCACATCCGGATCGCCCGTTCGCGCATAGCGGTGCAGCAATAGATCGATCGTCGACGAGTGCGGAAATTTGGGCGCGCTGCCGAAGCCTCCATGCTTCGCGTCAAACAGGCTCTGCGCGCTACCCAGGATGTGATCGATGATCTGCGGGCTAACGCGGTCGGCATCGACTTCCGCGAACGCCTCCGTGCGTCCGATCATGTTCATCACCGAGTTCGCCTGCTCGTCGACGTCAGCTTTCTTCTCGCGAAACGCATCGGCAATGGTCAATAGCACGCGCTTGAATCCCGGGCGTCCGTAGTGGTCCTGTGGCGGGAAATAGGTTCCACCGAAAAACGGCTTCCCTTCCGGCGTCAGAAACGCCGTCAGCGGCCAGCCGCCCTGCCCCGTCATCGCCTGCACCGCCGACTGGTACCGGCTGTCGATATCCGGGCGCTCATCGCGATCCACCTTGATCGCGACGTACCTGTCATTCACGATCTGCGCGACTTCAGGATCGTCATACGATTCGCGATCCATCACGTGGCACCAGTGACACCACACCGCGCCAATATCCAGCAGGATGGGCTTGTTCTCGCGCTTGGCGGTTTCGAAGGCCTCATCGCCCCACTCATGCCAGCGGATCGGCTGATGCATGGCGGAGCGCAGGTACGAAGAGGAGGCGTGTGCCAGCGAATTCAGCTCGGCAGTTTTTGTCGTTTCACTCATCCAGACAGTCTAACTTGGCGAACCGCATTCGCGCGTGCGCCGTTCCCTGAATTCAGTTTGGATCTGCTTTTCTGGATGTGTACACTGCGTTCCATGACCGCCGACTTTGACGCACGTGAATTCGCGCGCGAGTGGATAGAGGCGTGGAACTCGCACGACCTCGATGCCATCCTGTCTCACTACTCGAGAGGATGTCGCTCTCACTTCTCCGGTAGCCGCCAGGATCCTGAACACTCCGTCCGGCACTATTCAGGGTAAGGACGCTTTGCGCAATTACTTCAATCGCGGGCTCGAAGCGTATCCGAACCTGCATTTCGAACTTTTGGACGTCATGCGCGGGTTGCGCAGCGTCGTTCTCTGCTACGTCAATCAGAACGGCACTAAAACGGCTGAGTTCATGGAGTTGGGTGAAGATGGAAAAGTGGTCCGCGTCGTCGCGAATTACAGTGCCTGACGTCTCGTTGCAGTTGATTGGAAACTACGCCGTGAGTTGCCGCGCAATCTTGCAGTAAATATCCACCGACTCCAGCAGCTGCGCCTTGGAAATATGCTCGCGTTCCGTATGTGCGACGTGAATCGATCCCGGACCAATCAGCACCGGTTCACCCCAGTGGCTGAGTGCCGGGACATCGGTGGTGAACTTGGCGATCATCGTCGGAATGCCATCGACGGTTCGCAGCTTGATAAATGGAATTTCCAGCGTGAATTCGACATGCGCCAGGTCGCCTACTGTCTTCACAATATCGTTGCGTAGCTCTTCTGCCGGACCCGACCAACCGGTAGAGCAGTTGCGCGCGCGCTGTATCGGCAATCACGTTGGGAGCACGCCCACCTTCAATGATTCCGATATTCATCGTCGTCGGCCCGACCTCCGGATTGTCCGGCATCCTCATCCGCAGCAGCAGATGCAGTGCTTCCACCAACTTGTTAATCGCTGAATCGCCTAGCTCCGGATACGCCGAGTGCGCCATCTTGCCGTGCGCGGTCACCTCCACGCGCAACGCGCCTTTGGATGCAATCGCGATGTGATTCTCCGTGGGCTCACCATTCACCAGGAATTTCGCTCCTAGCGGCTGCGTGTTCGCGACTCTGCGCGCCGGCGCTGTCGCGCTCTTCCCCCACCAGAAATAGGAGCCCGGCGGCAACCCCCTCGCCTCGCAGTTTCTCCGCCGCTGCGACTTGCGCCGCAATAATTCCTTTGGCGTCGCATGATCCGCGCCCATAAATATTCCGCTCGTCTTCCGAACTCGGAATGAACGGTGGAACTGTGTCCATATGTGTAGAGAAAAAGATTTCTGGAGCAGGCAGATTCGGCGGGACGGCGATCACGTTGAAGCGATGCCGTTCCACCGGCATGCGCCGTACTTCGTATCCCAGGCTGGTCAGCGCGCCTTCCAGAAATTCGCCCACCGGCGCTTCATTGCCAGTGATCGATTCGATGTCTACCAGGGCGCGAGTGAGAGCAATGGGGTCCATGTGGAAGGATAACGTACTACTCGTCTGTGGCAGATAGCGAATTGGAGCTTACTTCGTCACGACTCGGATTCCACGAACAGACACCCGTCATCAACGCTAATTAGCCGCAGAATCTGGTTCCCGATCTTTACGTCCGCAGGTTGAACGTCGACGTCAGCATTTCCCCAGTCATACACAATCAGCCGGTATTTCCCGGGTGGAATCTGCCTTAGGATGAAGCGTCCGTCTGCGTCAGTGACTCCCTCTACCTGAACTCCTGAGACGCGCCCCTAAGCACAACCTTGGAGTGAACCAGCGGCTTGCGATTTTGAAATACATGTCCCTGCACGTAATCCCCGTGCACGACAGCGCTTGGGCGGTTGAGTTGCCAGCAAGCCCAGGTTGGAACCGACCAGAGCACCACGGCTAATCCTAACGCCGAAACGATGCCAAGCGATCGTTGCATGCGACCATTGTCCTTTTCGTCTGCATGATCGAGCAACCGACCACAAGCGGAGCGATTCTAACCACCTGATATCGCCTCTGTCGCTTCTGTGTGGGGAGTCCGTCGACTCCCCTCTTTTTATCTCCGCGAAACTTTAGTCGTCCTCGATCCATCGGCACCGGAATTCGCCACGCCGCATCTCTTCGACGATCTGCTGCGCGATCCGGTCTAGCTCCGAAATCCCGTATTTCTCGCCCTCAAAGAAGATTGCCGGCGGATTCGCATAAGGTTCCGCCCAAACTTCGTAAGCACCGCCGCTTGTAGTGATTTCCAGATAATCACCTTCGTTCAAACGGCGTTTCAGTTCGTCCACATTCAAATCAGCCAAGCCTGTGACCTCGTTATGACATATTCAGGATTTTAGATTCTACCCGATACCTATTCTCGTACCCGTAAAGCACCAAGAATTGGCGCGCTACGCGCCTCCGAACCAGTGTTCCTGAAACTTGAATATCCATTCCAAAAATGGAAGATTGTCTCCCTTGAAGCTGCTAAGATTGTCTAAGTTGCAGTCAGCTGGGTATTTACCTTCTAAGCGATGGGTTCACAACTGGCACATGGCGTGCAAGAAGAAGCAATGGGGAGGGGACTTGCGCCTCGAGGCCAGCCTTCCGCTCCACCCAGCCCGCTCATGACCAAGGATGCACAAGTTCGTTTCGTTGCCATCGCACTTGCGCTGCTGACGATCACCGCTGCTGTCTTTGCCTGGATCAATTTCCAAAAAGAGCGGCAGTTTGAGACGCCCTACGATGGCGTCTGGTGGGTCGAAAAAGCCGGTCACGTTCAAGCGAAGCGCATCGACGCTGACGGCCCAGGTGCCCGCGCCGGAATCAAAACTGGCGACCTGCTCACCGCTATCGACGACCACGACGTACAGGACGTAGGCGCCCTCACCAAGCAGCTGTTTCGGGTTGGCACCTACTCCAAGGCCAAGTACGACCTGATCCGCAACGGCATTCCGGTTCAGGTTCCAATCATCCTCGTCCCCTACGACCGGTCGCTCAACGCTGGTCTGCGGCTCATTGCCCTCATTTATCTTGGCATCGGTCTCTACGTTCTGCTCAGGCGCTGGACGGCCCCCAAAGCCACGCACTTTTATCTTTTTTGCCTCAGCTCGTTTATCTATTTCTCGTTCCATTACACGGGAAAGCTGAACGACTTCGACTGGACGATCTACTGGGCCAACATCGTTGCCGAACTGCTTCAACCGGCCCTGTTCCTGCACTTCGTGCTCACCTTCCCCGAGCCGAAGCGAATTGTTCGCGACCACAAGTGGCTTATTCCCGCTGACCTATGTGCCGGGCGCCCTCTTGCTGGCACTCCGCATCTTCGCCAAGCAGAAGCTCCAGCCCAGTGAACTGCTGGTCTACTGGCTCGACAGCACGCAGATGGTTTACATCTCCGTGCTCTTCCTGCTGGCCGTAGGCGTCTTGTGGCACAGCTACCGGCGCGCCTCGTCGCCGATTTTGCGTCAGCAGATGAAGTGGGTCACGCGCGGCACTACGCTGGCGATCGTCCCCTACATTCTGTTCTATGTGATCCCCTACTCGGACGGTCAGCCGGCCGGCCTACTCACCAAGATTTCGGTCCTCGCGCTGGTCTTCCTGCCGCTGACCTTCGGCTACGCCATCTTCCGCTACCGCCTGATGGACGTAGACCTGATCTTCAAGCGCGGCATGGCGTACACCTTGGCCGCTGCCACCATCGCCGGTGTTTACTTTGCCGCCGTCGGACTGGCCGCCGAGATTGTCCACGCGCGTCTGCCGAGTGCTGGACCATCCGGATTGATCGTGGCGATCATGGTCACCGCGCTCCTCTTCGATCCCATGAAGAACTGGATCCAGGATCGCCTGGACATGTTCTTCTACAAGAAGCGTTACGACTACCGTAAGACGCTGATCGAATTTGGCCGCGAGCTCAGTTCACAGGTTGATCTCGACAAGATGCTCGGCTCCGTAGTCGACCGTCTCTCGCGCACATTGCTCGTCGATCGCCTGGCCATCTTTACGACCTCACCGGATTTCGGCGAGTTCACCATGGCAAAGTCGTTCGGGATCGCCGATACCCGCAATCTCGATCTAACGTTTCTTGCGCTGAAGCGTCCCGAAGATGCCGCCGGTCATCTGTTCTTCGATAACACGCACCAGGTTGTTCGCGAAACTCCCGAGGCTCAGCAAACCATTGCTCGTCTCGACCTGAACTACTTCATTCCCTGCACCGTGCAGGGCCATAACATCGCCGTGCTGGGCCTCGGCAAGACCGCCGAAGGCGACTTCCTCTCCAGCGAGGACGTTGAACTGCTCGAGACGGTAGCTGGCTACATTGGCATCGCCATCCAGAATGCGCGCCTCTATGCCTCGCTCGAACAAAAAGTACTCGAGTACGAGCGCCTGAAAGAGTTCAACGAGAACATCGTCGAGTCCATCAGCGTCGGCGTGCTTGCTGTCGATCTCGACGATCGCATCGAGTTCTGGAACTCGCAGATGGAAGTGATGTTCGCCCTGCCGCGTATGCAGGCCCTCGGTCGCCCGATCACCGAAGTCTTCCCGCAGCAGTTTGCACAGGAGTTCTATCGCGTTCGCCAGTCGCCCGGCATTCACAACCTGTACAAGTTCAAATTCACTACCATCACGGGCGACGCGCGTGTCACCAACATTGCCATCGCGCCCCTGGTCACCAAACAGTTCCACGTCATCGGACGCCTCATCATCGTGGACGACATCACCGAGCGCATCGAGCTGGAAACCCAGCTGTCGCAAGCGGAAAAGATGTCGTCCATTGGATTGCTTGCGGCCGGCGTCGCTCACGAGGTCAACACTCCGCTGGCGGTCATCTCTTCGTACACGCAGATGCTCGCCAAGCAGCTTCAAGGTGATGAGAAGCGCTCGGCCCTGCTGGAGAAGATCACGCACCAGACCTTCCGTGCTTCGGAGATCGTCAACAGCCTGCTGAATTTCTCGCGCACCAGCGGAACCGAGTTCAAGGACGTTGATCTCAACAAGATCATCCACGAGACTCTGGCGCTCCTCGAGCATCAAATGAAGACCGCGCACATCCGTATGGAAGAGAGTCTCTGTACCAGCCTGCCCTTCATCAATGGCAACGCGGGTAAGCTACAGCAGGTTTTCCTGAACTTGTTCCTCAATGCGAAGGACGCTATGCCGCAGGGCGGCACCCTTACGGTCAGCACAGCCAATGGCGACGGGGTAAAGGTCATGGTTTCCGACACGGGCACCGGCATAGCCCAGGAACACATCCAACGGATATACGACCCGTTTTTCACGACAAAAAACGGCAACATTGGAAGACGCGGCACCGGCCTGGGGCTGTCCGTCACTTATGGAATCATTCAGGAGCATGCTGGAAAGATCGAAGTGGATAGCCGGGTCGGTGAAGGCACCACTTTTGTTGTTGAATTCCCACTCGCTAGAAAGGCTGTGAATGTCTGAAGCTGCTGTTTTTCCCCGCCGCACCCAGGCGGAATCCGTGTCCGGCTCGATCCTCATCGTCGACGATGAGGCGGCCATCCGCGAGTCTCTCCAGACTTTGCTCGAAATGGAGAACTACTCGGTGGAGTGCGCGGCTACAGGGGAAGAAGGCTTGAACCGCATCGCGGAACGCCCGTTCGACCTCGTGCTGCTTGATTTCGCCCTGCCTGACAAGAATGGGCTTGAGATCCTGCGCGACATCCGCGAACGCGATCGCGACCTTTCCGTCATCATGATCACCGCCTACGGCACGGTGGAAAATGCCGTTCTTGCTATTCAGGCTGGCGCCACCAATTTCATCCAGAAGCCGTGGGATAACGAAAAACTGCTCGCCGACATTCAGGGCGCCGTCGCGCGCCGCCGCGCCGAAGAAGAAAACATCCAGCTCAAGCGGGCTCTCAAGCAGCGTTACAACTTCGAAAATATCATCGGCAAGAGCGAAGCCATGCTGCGTATCTTCGACCTGGTCGCGCAGGTCGCTCCCAGCCGCTCCACCATCCTGCTGCAAGGCGAAAGCGGAACCGGCAAAGAGCTCATCGCCAAAGCTCTGCACATGAATTCCTCGCGCAAGGACGCGACCTTCGTTCCCGTCAACACCGGATCGATGCCGGCCGACTTGCTCGAATCCACGCTCTTCGGCCACGTGAAGGGCGCCTTCACCAGCGCCATCGCTTCGAAGAAGGGCCTATTCGAGATCGCCGATAAAGGCACGCTCTTCCTCGACGAAATCGGCACCATGACCATGGAGACGCAGGCCAAGATTCTTCGCGTCCTCCAGGATCGCAAGTTCATGCATCTCGGTGGCGTCCAGGAACTTCACGTCGACGTCCGCATCATCGCGGCCACCAACGTCGATCTGCGCCAGATGGTGAAAGAAGGAAAGTTCCGCGAGGATCTCTTCTATCGCCTGAACGTCATCACCATCGATCTTCCGCCGCTCCGCCATCGTCGCGAAGATATTCCTCTGCTCGTCACCTACTTCCTGCGAAAATTCGCCGAGGAAAACGAACGCGACGCTCACGAGATTTCGCCGGAAGCCCTGCGCTACCTGCTCGACTACAACTGGCAAGGAAACGTGCGCGAACTCGAGAATGTAATGGAACGCGCCGTGGTTCTCAGCTCCGGCCCGGTAATCACCGTGGAACTATTGCCGGACCAGATTGTCGGTCGCGGCAACGGCCTCCAGATGCTGGAGCATCGGCCCGACGCTTCCCTCTTCGAACTCGTCGAAGAATGCGAACGCCGCCTCATCGTCGACATGCTCGAGAAGTGCAATTCGAATCAGACGGATGCAGCCGAGCGCTTTCACATCCCGCTCTCCACACTCAATCAGAAGATCAAGCGCCTTAACATCGAAATTCGCAAGCGCAACAAAGATTAACTGGCCGAACAAACAAAGATGGCAGGGTGACTTAGGTCGCCCTGCCATTGCTGCATAGATCAGCGAGTTGTTCGTGAGAGGCCTGGAAATAACGCCTGGAGTCTCACTCCAGAAACTCTGCTTTCGCGCTGCTGCACACGAACTGATTGTGGCCAGTTGCGACCACAAATGGTTTCTCAAAGAGTAGAGGAACATTCCAAAATGCTGTGTGAAGATTTCGTAAAACACTCGGCAGGTCACCCACCGTTCGGCACCTTTGTATCGAGGTCTGAGCATGTCCGCCGGGCAATCTGGCGCATCTGGCTAACTGCCGCCTTCTGATATAGTTGCGTGAAGCGGAACTGTTTCGCCCGGCGCTATGGAAATACGCACACCGTCCGAAATCGCGATGGAAACCGTCCTCTCCGTACAGGACTACACCATCCTCGCGTCCCAAGCCGTCGCGAATGTCTTCCGCAAGCCTCGTTATCTCGCCGACACGCTCTTGCAGGCCGATTCCATCGGCGTGGGCTCGCTGCCCGTTGTCGTCCTCGCTGGAATGTCGATCGGCGCTGTGCTTGCCCTGCAAAGTTCCAACACGCTCCAGCGTTTCGGATCGCTCTCTCTCACCGGCCAACTCGTCTCGCTCAGCATGGTGCGCGAACTTGGCGCCGTCATATCGGGCCTCATGGTCGCCGGACGCAACGCCTCCGGCATCGCCAGCGAACTGGGCACGATGAAAGTCACCGAGCAGATCGACGCCATGCGCGCGCTTGGCACCGATCCGCTGAAGAAGCTCGTTACCCCGCGCGTAATCGCAACCACAATCATGTTGTTCTTTTTGACGATTATCGCGGACCTGGTGGGTCTCGGTGGCGGCTGGTTAGTCTCGCGCTTCGCGCTCGCTCTCGATAGCAATCAGTATTGGACGACGGCCTGGCAATCTTTACAGTTTGCCGACGTTTTCATGGGCCTCACCAAGCCCCTGCTATTCGGTTTCATCATCGCCACCGTCGGCTGCTATTACGGTCTCACAGCCAAGGGCGGCACACAGGGTGTGGGCCGCGCCACCACTCAGGCCATGGTTTCTTCTTCGGTCATGATCCTCATGGTCGACTTCTTCTACACCAAGCTCTTGATGACGCTCATGCACGTGCACTGATGGGAACCACGCTCAGCTCTCCGCAAGCAGCAGCGCCGCCGCCGAACGACTCGCAGAAGACAATCGTCTTCGAACGTGTCTCCATCGCCTTCGATGAGCGGGTTGTCCTCGACAAAGTTTCCTTTGAACTCGGTCGCGGCGAAACCAAAATGCTGCTCGGCGTTCTCGGCTCGGGCAAGACCACGATCCTGAAGCTCGCCCTCGGCCTTATCAAGCCGGACTCAGGCGACATCTACGTTCTCGGCGAGCATGTAAACGAAATGTCGGAAGACCTGCTGTTCGAACTGCGGCGCAAGATGGGAATGGTCTTTCAGGAGAGCGCTCTTTTCGATTCACTCACCGTCCGCGAGAACGTGGCGTTTCGCCTGATCGAAGAAGGCATGCCGCCCGAGGAAACCGAGCGTCGCGTTCGCGAAGCACTGCGTTTCGTCGAACTCGAAAACACGATCGAGCAGTTTCCCGGCGAGCTCTCCGGAGGCATGAAACGTCGCGTGGGAATCGCGCGCGCGATCGTCGATCGCCCCGAAGTTCTTCTCTATGATTCGCCGACCGCCGGCCTGGATCCGGTGACCTCCACCACGATCATCGAATTGCTCGTCAAACAGCGCGACGTGTATCACACCAGCGCGCTCATGACGACGCATCGTCTGCCCGACACGCTCATCATGGCCGGCAACTATTTCGATGTGAAGGAAAACAAGATGAAGCCCATCCCGCCTGGCAGCTCCATCGACGCGGGAACCACGTTCCTGCTGCTCAAAGATGGCAAAGTGATTTTCGATGGAACGGTAGACGAGCTGGCCGCCTCAAAAGACGAATACATCCGCGAATACTTCGCCTAATTGTTTGTCATCACGAGCTCGCGCAGCGAGCGAGGGATCTGCAGTTGCCTTGGTGGCGCGGGCGCCCTCGCCCGCGTTTGCTGGGCATCAAGCGTCGGGCTAGTTCAGGAAATACGTCCGGTACAGAGTGTCCCGCTGCACGGGCTTGAACCCGGCGTCGCGGATGATCCGCCGCAGCTCTTCCTCTGTCGTGCAGTTCGTCGTGCCCGCCGCTTTCACGACATTTTCTTCGAGCATCACGGAGCCCACGTCGTTGCCGCCGAAGCGCAGTCCCATCTGCAGGACTTTGAGTCCTTGTGTCACCCAGCTCGCCTGCACGTTCAGAACATTCGACAAGAAGATGCGCGAGATGGCGAGCGTCTTCAAATACTCAACCGAAGTCGCTTCGTCCCAGCCGCGTCCGCCGAGCGCCGTGTGCTTGGGCTGGAAGGTCCACGGAATAAACGCCGTGAAGCCGCCCGTTTCTTCCTGCAGGTCATAGATATGCTGGAAGTGGTTGATGCGATGCTCGAAGGTTTCGCCGACGCCGAACATCATCGTCGCCGTGGTCCGCATGCCGAGTTTGTGCGCGGTGCGATGCACGCTCAGCCAGTCTTGCGTCATGCATTTCAGACGTGCGATCTTGAAGCGCACTTCGTCATCAAGAATTTCAGCACCACCGCCCGGGATCGAATCCAGTCCCGCATCGCGCAGCCGCTTGATCGTGTCTTCCAGGCTGAGACTGCTATATTCCGCGATCGCCAAAATTTCCGACGCTGAGTAGCAGTGCAAGTGGACCTTGGGAAAACGCTGCTTGATGCCGCGCAACAGCTGCTCATGCCATTCGATCTTGAGATCCGGATGCAGCCCTCCCTGCATCAACACGCCGGTGCCACCGAGTTCCACCGTCTCTTCGATCTTCTTGTAGATGGTGTCGAAGTCGAGGATGTACCCTTCCGTCGCCAGCTTGCCTTTGAGCGGACGATAAAACGCGCAGAAGGTGCAGTACTCAGTGCAGAAGTTGGTGTAGTTGATGTTGCGGTCGATGATGTAGGTGACCACCCCTTCGGGATGAATCTTCCGGCGCACCTGGTCGGCTTCCATGCCGATACCGATCAGGTCGTTCGACTCGAACATCTCCAGCGCTTGTGCTTTAGTGAGGGACATAAGACTTGTTCATTTTACCGCGAAGCGGTGCTCAGGCGACTTTCTGCTTGCCTTTGGGGGATTGCGACGGCTTGGGCGGATGCGTCTTTCGCCAGTGCTTGTAATAGATCAGAGCACCGACGCCTCCAACTACGGCGAGTCCGATCAGACCATAAAGCACTGGCTTGTAGTACTGCCGGAAGAACCCAAGGATGTGCGTGCCGTATGTTCGGCCGAGCCACGCCCCGATGAGGAAGCGAGCGCCGCGGCCGAGAGCCAGGGCAGTCAGGAAATTCCTGCGCGGATACTGGAGCGCTCCGGCCGTCAACAGCACGGGGACGATCGGGAACGGCGGCGGGAGCATCGCTCCGACGAGAACGGTGAGAAATCCTCCCTGATCGAACTTCTTATAAACCTTCTCGGCGCGGTTCTTCCCAATGCGTTTCTCGAGGGCTTCCTTGCCACCCTTGGCCGCCAGTCGATAGGTGATGTAGCCACCCAGCACGGCACCAACGGTCGCCATGATCGCGTAGTACCACCAGTACTCCCGGCGCGCCGCGGAGAGCAGGATAGTAAAGGCATCCATGCTGCCGGGGAGCGGAACGACGGAATTGTCAGCGAGTCCGAGAACAATCAAGCCCACTCCACCCAAGCGGAAGAGCCAGTGCCGGACGGAGTGCTCAACTGAAAGTGCTAGCAGGAACTCGAATGGCATGCGAAAAGGCGCTCCCCTACGGAGCAGCAGCTAAGTTAGACGCAAGAATGATGCTTCGTGACTGGAATTTGTGGAATTTCGCTCAGGAGCACAGCTTCAGGGCGGAGGTCCCGACAAAGCGTAGCGTGGGGATTTCGTCGATCAGACCGCATTCAGCGGCGTACTTGTAAAACAGCTCTAGTCCCGCGAAGTTAGCCTCGTCCAGGCAATAATTGATGTTCTCGCTCAGATAGTGCCGGATTTCCGCCTCGCTCACCGCGAGCTTCGGAGCCCACAGTCGCGCGATTGCCGCGATGCTGTCAGGATCTGTGCCATGGTCACGCGAGTTGCTGAACACTTCCTGCAGATCCAGCCCACGCCGAATTTCTCCCAGCGCGCCGAGACGCACGGCCCAAAACGCGAAGACAAACGGTAGCCCCGTGAACCGATGCCATTCGCGCCCCAAATCGTAAATGTGCAAGCTGTCGAGTTCGCCTGCGTCCGCGCGAACCGCACAAAGTAACGCCGGATCGCCGATCAGCAGCGCGCCATCGCAGCGCTCGAGCATCGCGTCGAGATTTGGCGGCATGTCGATATAGTCGCGTTTCGCGCCGCCAACGAATTTTTCCGACAGAATCCGGGTAAGCGCCACCGAAGTCCGGGAAGACGTGTCCAGGGCGATGGTGCGCACCTCTTCCCACGGCTTCTTGCATGCCAGCACAATCGATCGCACGGCATCGCGAGCGGCGATGGCAGCGTTGGGGATGATCACCAAGTTCTGAATCGACGCATACGTGACCGACGGAATAATCCCGATATCAGCTGTGCCTTCGCGAAGCTGCTCCGCGCATTGCGACGGTACGGTGTAAGCAAACTCAAAATCGGGCTGCGCGCCCGCTTGAGCCGGTCCGGGATAGTTCTTCCCCAGCACCGGAGTTTGCCCATGCTCGAAGTCCCACATGAGAGGTGCGGTATTGAGGTAGGAAATCGCGGAGATTCGCAGCGGCCGCATGACGAGGGTCATTCTAACAAAGCGATGAGACCTGCTTCCTTGCGCTGTTTTGCCCGGTGTGTGTAGAGTCCGCTATTTGTTACGCCATCGAGGAAAACAGGCCATGGTGCAAGGAATTGCCACCGAACAGAGTTACTGGATCGCCCTGACACTCACCCCCGGACTCGGACCAACCCGCTCGCGCAAGCTGCTCGATCATTTCGCCGATGTAGCGCACATCTTTCAGGCCAGCCTGACGGAGTTGGAAGCTGCCGGATTGCCTGCCGTTTCGGCGCAATTCCTTGCAAACGGCGAAGCCCTCGGCAAGGCCGAAGACGAGCTGGTAAAGGCACGCGCTGCGGGCGCCAAGGTGGTCACCCAGGGGGATCCCGAGTACCCGGAGCGGCTGAAGGAGATCTACGATCCTCCCCTGGTCCTGTATGTCCGTGGAGATGCTGGACTTCTGGCCCGTCCTGGCATTGCAGTCGTAGGCACCCGCCATCCTACGCCCTACGGTACGGGTATGGCCGGCAGGCTCTCCTGCGACCTTTCGGGGCATGGCCTCATCATTATTAGTGGGATGGCCCGTGGGGTCGATACCGCCGCCCACCGCGGAGCCCTCGAAGGCAAGGGCAAAACCATCGCGGTCTTCGGCACCGGCGTAGACGTCATTTATCCACGCGAGAACCAGAAGCTTTCTGAACAGATTGTTGAAACCGGAGGAGCGCTGATCAGCGAGTTCCCGGTGGGGACGTTTGCGGCTCCTCAGAACTTTCCCATACGCAATCGCATCATCAGCGGACTCTCAGTGGGCGTGCTCGTCATGGAAGCTGGCGAGTACAGCGGTACACGCATTACGGCTCGTTGCGCGCTGGAACAAAGTCGCGAGGTTTTTGCTGTCCCTGGGAATGTCACCAACAAGCTTTCGTGGGGACCTAACACCCTGATAAAGCAGGGCGCTAAGTTGGTTGCGACCTGGGAAGATGTGTGGGAAGAACTGCCTTCGCAAGTACGAGTGGAGTTGCAGCCGGTAGCAGCTTCTGCAACGGAATCGACCCCAGCGGCATCCTTGTTCGACGAAACGCTCTCTCCGAACGAGAAAAAGATTTTCGCTCTGCTGCGTGCGGATGAAATGACGCACATTGATGAACTGATGGAAAGACTCGCTCCCATGTCTTCCTCGGAAGTATTTGCGGCGCTGTTCGAATTGGAACTCGCGTCGAAGATACGGCAGCTTGCCGGGGAAACATTATGTGAGGACGTTCTAAAAGCGCGATCCGCGTTCATCAGTACTTCAGTATTTCAGTACATCAGTGAGGTCAGTGGAGGCGACATGCAGGATTTCAAGAATCTGAAAGTTTGGGAGCGGGCGCATCAGCTGACCTTGCAGGTCTACCAGGCAACGCGATGCTTCCCAAGGGAAGAGCTTTATGGGCTAACGTCGCAAATGCGGCGAGCAAGCGCATCGATTGGAGCCAACATTGCTGAGGGCTGCGGGCGACGTGGAAACCCTGAGCTGATTCGGTTCCTGCAGATTGCAATGGGTTCTGCGAGTGAGCTCGAATATCATCTGCTACTCGCTCGCGACCTGAACCTGCTCGAAGGCAACGCGCATCGAAATGTGTCGCACGAAGTGGCAGAAGTGAAGAGGATGTTAGCGACGTTAATGTCGAAATTGCGCACCATACACTAAGGGACAAGGGACTGACGTACTGAAATACTGAGATACTGAAATACCTGAAATCAGGATAGATAGGTCAGTACACTTCCACTCCCCAACTGACAGATACCAGCATTTCGTGTTAGCTTCGCTTACGAGAAAGACGAACAGAGGCAACTTTGGCAAAAGGGTTAGTAATCGTTGAATCGCCCGCCAAGGCGAAAACAATTCAGAAATATCTTGGCAAGGGATTCGAAGTAGAAGCTTCATTCGGCCATGTGAAAGATCTGCCGAAGAGCAATCTTGGCGTCGATATCGAAAACAACTTCGATACCGAATACGTCGTCATCCCCGGCAAAGAGAAGGTCCTCATCAAGCTGAAGAAGCTGGCGAAGGGCGCGGACACCGTGTACCTGGCGCCTGATCCGGATCGCGAAGGCGAAGCCATCGCCGCGCATCTCGCCGAAGAACTTGGCGGCGACAATTTCGACGGCACCAAGAACAAAAAGAAGAAGAACGGTCTGGAGATTCGCCGCGTAACTTTCAACGAGATTACGCAGCGCGCCGTGAAGGAAGCGTTCGAACATGCGCGTGACATCGATCGCAACCTGGTCGACGCGCAGCAGACACGCCGCGTGCTCGATCGCCTGGTGGGCTACCAGGTTTCGCCGCTGCTTTGGGACAAAGTGCGTCGCGGGCTTTCTGCCGGACGCGTGCAAACCGTCGCACTACGACTGATTGTCGATCGTGAGCGCGAGATCAAGGCGTTCCAGAAGCAGGAATACTGGACCATCGACGCCCATCTTTCTGCGGGAAAAGGTCCGTCGTTTGATGCCCGTCTCATCGGCCGCGGCGACGAGAAGATCGAAGTTCCCAACCAGGAAGAGGCCGACAAGATTACGGCATTCCTGAACGAATCCGACTGGCTGGTTCGCTCAGTCGAGAAGAAAGAGCGGCGACGCAATGCGGCCGCGCCATTCACCACCAGCAAGCTGCAACAGGATTCCGCCCGCAAGCTGCGCTTCAGTGTGAAGCGCACCATGATGTTGGCCCAACGCTTATATGAAGGTGTGGAGCTCGGCGAGGAAGGCCTCGTTGGCCTCATCACCTACATGCGTACCGATTCGACGCGTGTCTCGAATGATGCGCTGGCCGAGGTTCGCGAATACATTCCACAGCACTTCGGAAAAGAGTACCTGCCGGAGACGGCGAACTTCTATAAGTCCAAGCAGAAGGGCGCGCAGGAAGCGCACGAAGCGATTCGTCCCACGTCCGTAATGCGTCATCCGGACGAGCTCCAAAAGTATCTGAAGGAAGACGAATTCAAGGTTTACAAGCTCATCTGGCAGCGCTTTGTTGCGTCACAGATGAATCCTGCGATCTTCGATCAGACCACGGTCGATATCGACGCGAGCAAAGGCAGCGAATCCTACCGCTTCCGCGTCACCGGATCGGTCATGAAGTTCGACGGCTTCCTCAAGGTCTACGAAGAGTCCAAAGAAGGTAAGGACGAGGAAGATGAGGCTCTGAAGCACAAGCTGCCGGCCCTGAACGAAGGCCAGAAGCTCACACTGAAAGAATTGAAGCCGGAGCAGCACTTCACCGAGCCGCCGCCGCGCTACAACGAAGCCTCACTGGTCAAAGAGCTGGAAGAGCGTGGCATCGGACGCCCGTCAACCTACGCGACGATCCTCGGAACCATCCAGGAGCGGCAGTACGTAACCAAGACGGGCGGGAAGTTTATCCCGACCGAGATCGGACTGGTCGTCACCGATCTGCTCGTCGAAAACTTCAAAGACATCTTCGATCCGGCCTACACGGCGAAGCTCGAGGAAGAACTCGACGACATCGAAGATGGCAAAGAGAAGTGGACCGACGCGCTCAAGGAGTTCTACAAGAAGTTCGAGCGCGATCTGAATTACGCCGGAAAGCACATGCAGAATCTGAAGGCGATGGAAAAGCCGACAGATGAGAAGTGTGAACGGTGCGGATCGCCCCTGGTGATCAAGTGGGGCAAGCACGGCAGCTTCTTCGCCTGCAGCTCCTACGACAAGACCGATCCGAACAGCTGCACATTCACCAAGGAAAATCCCATCGATCTGCCGGATCTCGATTCGGCGGACATGCAGGAGACGGCGCAGGAAGAGTATTGCGAGAACTGCGGCCGTCCCATGGTGCTGAAGCGCGGACGCTTCGGCCAGTTCATGGCGTGCACGGGATATCCGGATTGCAAAACCACACGACGTCTCGACCAGGCCAAGAAAGTTCCCGATGTTCCGCTCGACGAAAAATGTCCCGAGTGCGGGCGCAACATGTTGCTACGCCATGGGCGTTACGGCGAGTTCATCTCCTGCTCGGGATATCCCGACTGCAAATACGTAAAGCAAAACTTCATCGGGATGAAATGTCCGGAGTGCAAGGATGGCGAGTTGGTGGAGAAGCGCGCGCGCCGGCGCGGCAACACCTTCTACGGATGCTCGCGTTATCCGAAGTGCAAGTTCACATCAGCCAACAAACCAGTGCCGGAAAAATGTCCGGAGTGCGGGCATGAGTATCTCGTGCAAAAGTTCTTGAAGTCAGGTCCGGTGCTCGCGTGTCCGAACGAGAAATGCGAGTTCTCGCGACCGTTACCACAAGAAGAAGCACAACCAGTTTCATAAGAGGAAAACGTGGCCAAGAAGAAGGATTCCAAGAAGAAGCTTGCACCGCCGACGCACGCCGATGCGGAGCTGGTCCTGAAACTATACGACTTGCGGCGCGAACCAGAGTTGCGCCGCGCGCGCCAGTTCGTGATGTCAGAATTTTGGCCGCAGAGCGCGGATGATTATCTCGCCATCCTGAGCGAGTTCGGTACCCAGAGAAATGCGTGGTATCGCCAGGCCACCAGCTACTGGGAAATGGCGTCGAGCCTGGTGGTGCGTGGCGTAGTGAATCGCGAGATCTTCGTGGACTGGTCCAGCGAGATGTGGATGATCTACGGGAAAGCACTGCCCTATCTCAAGGAAGTGCGCGAGCGTTCCGGAATGCCGAAGATGTACGGCCACATGGAAACGGTCATCCAGAGTACGCCTGGTTATGAGCAGAGATTAGCGGGCCTGCAAAAACGGCTCAGCGACCTTGGAAAAAGGGCGGCAAAGGCAGCGTCGGCCTCGCGCGCCTAGAAGTATTTTGAATTTCCGATGAGCGAAAGTGGCGCGGGCGCCCTCGCCCGCGTCGATGGCATTCCCGCTCATCCATCCGAGCGCCAGCGAGGACCACCAAAGTTGTCAAGCCCGCCAATCCGCCAATTTCTCTGCAACCCTCTCATTCGCTGGACGAAATAAATCTCGCGAAAGTGTCTAGTAGGTGCCACTCAATTTGTCACAATAGATCAGGACTAGGAAAACTGAATAACTGACAACGGAACAACTATCTTCTTTTCAATATTTTGACTGCTAAGCCCTTTGTTTTCCGGCAACTGGCAGAACCTGCGCGCCAACCATCTGACAAGCAAGTAGTTACTTCCCGCAGGGGGGAGGGGGGTACCCACTAAAAACAAAAAGCGGTGAGCTTTCGCCCACCGCTCGGTCCAGAATGAATTTCGACTACAGCTTCTCGTAGAACGCACAACCCGAGCAGGAAATGTACATCCCGCCGGGGACGCCGCGCTCCACGTCCTTCACCCGCTTCACGATGCGGGTCGGCTTGCCGCACTTCGGACAATCCGTACTCTTCGTGGTGTCCATTTCTTTTTTGCGGTCAGCCGTCTTTGCAATCTTTGCCATAACTCTCTCCTCAGACGAATTCCCCTTCGGGCGACTGCCCGCGGGCGCTGGAATGATTTCGGGAGTAACAAGATGATCGGCTGGCTTATGGCCAGCGATGGGGTTCGCGCCAGGCGCAATTCCTCTACTCGCCGTTCCTTATAGATTTTACACTACCGCTCCGTTACAGTTCGGCGGAGCGAGAAAGAGTGCCATGGATAACGCTAGCCAGACCAAATCAGTCTCCCGCCCTGAAACCCTCGACGCCGGCCTGCTCATGCTTCGCATCGGCGCAGGATTCTCTCTCTTCGCACTCTTCGGACTCGCCAAGGTGAAATCGGCGTTCGCGTTTTCAGTTCACCATCAGCCCTGGATCTTCATCGAGTTCCTTCGCCGCCTCGGATTCCCGCTTCCTACCGTCGCCGCTTTCGTTCAAACGCTGAACGAATCCCTGGGAGCATTGTTCGTCCTGATCGGCTTCTACACCCGCGTCGCCGCCGCCTTTCTCGCCGTGGGTTTCGCCATCGCCACTTATTGCAGCGCACGCATCGCCGAGCCTTCGGTCTTCATGGCCGCCTGCTACTGCCTCATGTTCCTGGCTCTCTCGCTGACCGGACCGGGTAAATACTCCATCGACAACCTGCGAGCCATCGCCATCGCTACTCCCACAAAGAGGTAATCTATTCGAGGTGAGGACATCATGGAAAAGCTCCACAGCTGGGAGAAGACCGAAGTCGAGCAGATGAATCCGCTGCTCACGCGGCAATTGATCACGGGCGAGCAGGTGATGCTCGCGCGCATCGTGCTCAAGAAGGGATGCGTCGTCCCAACGCATCATCACCATAACGAACAGGTTTCGAGCATCATCGAAGGCGCCTTGAAGTTTACGCTCGAAGGCCGCGAGGTCACCGTTCGCGCCGGCGAAGTTCTCTGCATTCCGCCGAATGTGCCACACATGGCCGTAGCCCTCGAAGACACTCTTGCGCTCGACGTCTTCACGCCTCCGCGCCAGGACTGGCTCGACAAAACCGACGACTACCTGCGAGGGAAATAGTCGCGGAGCCACAATTAATCGCACATTGCTCACATTGGATGTTAACGAGCGGGTACTCAGGACTAGCAATGCTGATTGCTAACTGCCCGTTTGACCACAATCCCTGCCTCTGGTACCTTAACCGGTTTTGCTTTGCAGTTGTCATCACGAGCGCACGTGAGTGCGCGAGGGATCCGCAGTTAATGGAGATGTGCTCTTATGGCCCTGAAATTCAGGGGTGTTGATTTCATCGACTTCGACAGCCTTCTGTCCGAAGACGAGATTCTGGTTCGTGATACTACCCGTAAATTCGTCGAAGACAACGTCATTCCAGGCATCGAGCAATGGAATCGCGACGCCGTCTTCCCTCGCGAACTCGTCAGGCCAATGGGCGATCTCGGCTTCTACGGCGCCAGCCTCAAAGGCTATGGCTGCGCCGAAATGTCCAATGTCGAATACGGACTGGTCATGCAGGAATTGGAGCGTGGCGACAGCGGCCTGCGCTCGTTCGTCAGCGTGCAATCGGCGCTCGTCATGTATCCCATCTACGCCTTCGGCAGCGACGAGCAGAAAGACCTCTGGCTTCCCGCTATGGCCAAAGGCGAGAAACTCGGCTGCTTCGGTCTCACCGAACCTGATGCCGGATCGAATCCCGGCGCGATGCGTACTCGCGCGCGCAAGGACGGCAACGAATACGTCCTCAACGGCGAGAAGATGTGGATCACCTCTGGCTCGATCGCTGATGTCGCCGTCATCTGGGCAAAGGTCGATGATGAAGGCGGCAAGGTTCGTGGATTTCTTGTCGAAACCGATCGTCCCGGCTTCAAGGCAGCCGATGTACACGGCAAGTGGTCGCTGCGCGCATCAGTCACCTCAAGCCTTTCGCTTCAGGACGTCCGCATTCCCGCCGCGAATATTCTGCCCAAGAGCGACGGTCTGAAAAGCGCGCTCATGTGCCTGAATCAGGCACGCTACGGCATCGCATGGGGCGGCGTCGGAGCGGCGATGGCCGTCTACGATTGCGCACTGCAGTACTCACAGTTCCGCAAACAGTTCCGCGATCAGCCCATCGCTTCGCATCAAATGGTTCAGGAGAAGCTGGTCTGGATGATCAACGAGATCAGCAAGGCGCAACTGCTGGTGCTGCACGTCGGCCGCCTCAAGGATAAGAGCAAGGCCGCGCATTATCACATCTCCATGGCGAAGCGTAATAACGTGGGCATGGCGCTGGAGTGCGCGCGCATGGCCCGTGACATCCTTGGCGCAAATGGCATTGCCGACGAATATCCGGTGTTCCGCCACATGGCGAACCTGGAGTCGGTGAAGACCTACGAAGGCACGAACGATGTACACACGCTGATCATCGGCCAGCAGATCACGGGCATCGACGCCTTCTGAATGAGAGTTTCCGCAGATTAAGCAACCCTGCGGACCGGGCCTTCAATCGAAATCAGGTTCGTCACGGCTGATCACCGTCAGTCGCTGAGAGGGGCGTTCCTCATGGCCACACACGTAACTCATTCCGTAACTACTGAAGCCAAGAAAGCCAAGGGCTTCGGTCACAATATTGAAAGCGACCTCGCGCTCGAGTTCCTGCGGGTCGTAGAAAAAGCCGCTATCGCATCGGCCCGCACCATGGGCCAGGGCGACCGTCACCTTGCTGACAAAGTCGCCACCGAAACCATGCGCGAAGTCATGGACACGGTTCCGATGCACGGCACCATCGTCATCGGCGAAGGCGAGCGCGACGAAGCTCCCATGCTCTACATCGGCGAACGCGTCGGCGCCGTGTTCCCCGACAGCACTGCTGTACCCGAAGTCGACATCGCAGTCGATCCGCTGGAAGGCACGAACCTGTGTGCAACCGGAGCGCCAGGCTCCATCACCGTTCTGGCCGTCTCTGAAAAAGGCGGGCTGCTGCACGCCCCCGATTGCTACATGGAGAAGATCATTGTCGGCCCGCTCTGCAAGGGCTGCGTGAGCCTCGACGCTCCGCCCGCGGAAAACCTGCGCCAGATCGCCAAAGCCATGAATCGTGACGTGGAGGACCTCGTGGTCGTGGTTCTCGACCGTCCGCGCCACGAGAAATTGATCAACGACATTCGCCAGGCTGGCGCGCGCATTCGCCTCATCGGCGACGGTGATCTTTCTGCGGGCATCACCGCTGCCATCGAAGGCACGGGCGTTCAGGCTGTCATGGGATCGGGCGGCGCGCCGGAAGGCGTGATCACCGCAGCAGCCATCCGCTGCGTGAACGGTTACATGCTCGGCCGCCTGGTAGTTAAGCCCGAGCAGGAACAGCGACTCGCGCGCATGGGCGTTACCGACAAGAATAAGGTCTACCGAGCCGAGGAATTAGCGCCTGGTAAGCAACTGATCTTCGCCGCCACCGGCGTGACCGAAGGTCCACTGATGAAAGGTGTTCGCTTCTTCGGCGAAGGCGTGCGCACGTCCTCTCTCATCATGACCCTGGATACGGGCAAAGTGCGCTTCATCGAAAGCATCCATCTCGAGAAGAAGGCCGATGCCAGAGTAAAATTTTCGTAGAGCATTTCACCATAGAGACGCCGAGACACAGCGCCTTTTGGCCTTGTCATCACGAGCGAACGCAGCGAGCGAGGGATCTGCAGTTCGCATTTCGGTTTTTGTTATTTCTGCTTTTCTCTGTGGCTCTGTGCCTCTGTGGTTAATCAAAACCAAATGCAACGTCTCCACATCAAGACGCACCGCAAGCGCGAGATCGTCGACATCACCGACCAGATCCAGTCCGCGCTGTTGAAGCAGCCTGCCGCAACTGGTGTCTGTCAGCTCACCGTGCTGCACACCACCGCCGCTCTGACCACCGCCGATCTCGATCCCGGAACCGATCTCGACATGCTCGACGCTTTCGAAGCGATGATCCCGAAGCTGCGTTATCGACATCCGCATAATCCCACGCATGTGCCCGATCACATTCTCTCCAGCCTGATCGGCACCTCGGTCACGCAACCAGTTGAATCCGGCCAACTGGTTCTCGGGACCTGGCAACGCATCATTCTTGTAGAACTAGACGGTCCCCGCGAACGCGAGATCGTACTCACATTTCTTGCAGAGCAGTAACGTGAAACTTGAAACGCGACAACGTGAAACGCTTTACGGCGTGTTCATCTTGTACGGATCTTTCGGTTGCGGCGGGAACGTCAGCGGCTCTCCGGGATAGAGACCAACCATATTCTCCAGCCGTTTCTGCCCGTCGTGGACCGCAAATTTCGTTGGTTTCTCGGGAGTTCCGCCCCACATGCTGACGCCCGCGTAGTCTCCGTCGCGACGCAGAATGTAATATTTCATGCTGATGAATCGCAGCTTCGCCGGATACTTCTCGTACGCGTGCACAATCCGTTTCAGCACATCGAGGCCTGCTTCCTTCGCGCTCATTCCATGCCGCATATTCTCGACAATCGAATGCGCTCCGGCCACTTTAATATTCTCTTCGCCGCTGCCGGTCGCGCCCGCCGAGCCAATATCCGGATCGGTATAACATCCCGCGCCGATGATCGGCGAATCACCGCAGCGTCCCGCGAGTTTCCACGCCAGGCCGCTGGTGGTCGTCATGCCGGAGATCTCGCCCTTCGTATTCGCTGCCGAAACGTGAATTGTTCCAGTCGGCGGATGAAGAACGCGTTCGACTGCAGCCATGCGAAACTCGGGCTCAATTCCCAACTTCGCGGCTTTATCCATTATCCAGTCCATGCGCTCGTGCCAAAGATCGGCAGTCGGCGCGGGCATTGCCGGCGTATCTGTTGGAACCTGGTAGCGCGGATCAGCCAGTCCCGGTCCCCACCAGTCCTGGTTCGACATAGTTTCTTTCCACAGCAGCCAGACTTTTCTCGATCGATCGGTCAGCAGGTTTTCCTTCGGAAAACCCATCGCGTACCCAAACTTCTCCGCCCCTTCGCCCACGAGCATCACGTGTGCTGTGTGCTGCATTACGGCTTGCGCCAGCAGCGAAACATTCTTGATGTTGCGCACACCGCCGACAGAGCCTGCCATTCGCGTGGGCCCATGCATACAGCAGGAATCGAGTTCGACCACGCCGTCTTCGTTCGGAAGCCCGCCGTAACCAACGCTGTCATCGTCAGGGTCGTCTTCCTGCGTCTTCCCCACCGCGATCGCCGCGTCGAGCGTGTCTCCGCCGCCACTCAGGATCTCGTATCCATGACCGATCCCGTTGATCCCATTCGCGCTGCTGATCATGATGTTCTGCTTCGGAGCCGCACCAATCGTGACGTAGGCTTTAGCTCTCTGCCCGTCCTGAATTTTTGTTGTCTGGGCGTCGAGCCCGAGAGCAGCACCACCGATCATCGCAGTGGCAAGGAAGTCCCGGCGTGATGACATTCGCGTCCCTTTCTCGCGCTGATTGACGTCGCGCGAAAAACGGAAAAGCATAGCACGATGCATGACTGTCTAGAAATTTTGCGCATCATCAAGTACACCTGTACACATGGTGATCCTGGTGATGGGTGTCTCGGGCTCGGGAAAAACTACTATCGGCGCAGATGCTGAGCACGCAACTGAATTGGCCGTTCATCGACGGCGACAGTCTGCATTCCGCGGCGAACGTCGCAAAGATGGCCGCCGGAATTCCGCTCACCGATGACGACCGCGCGCCCTGGTTGCAATCAATTCACGACGTGATGGAAGGCTGGCGAATGCAGCACAAGAACGGCATCATCGCCAGTTCGGCACTGAAAGAAAAATATCGCCAGATCCTGCTCACCAGCCCTGAAATCAAGCTGGTCTATCTACGCGGAAGCTACGACCTCATCTACTCGCGCATGCAGCATCGCCCCGGCCATTACATGAAACCAGAAATGCTGCAGAGCCAGTTCGCGGCGCTCGAAGAACCAAACGACGCAGTCGTCGTCGACATCAGCGAGTCCGCAGAGCAGATCGTTGCAAGTATCCGGCAGAAGCTAGCAATCTGAACGCGCCGGCGGATTGAGCTGCGGTCGCAGGCCTAGTGGCACCTTCTCAGTTTTGCTGAGGCGATGCAGATCCAGCACAATTTCGGTATCGTAGGGGTCGAACATCCGCACAAATTGCGCACCAAATTCCACTTCTTCTGCTGAATACGACGACCGGCTGTGCACTGTCTGCGCGAACGTTTCGTCGACCGCAGTCAGCAGCATGAAGAACTCGGCTTCCGCATCGAGCATCATCTGCTCCGTCCACCCATGCATGGGGCTCGATTCATCGATAGGATGAACGACGGTCCAATTCAGTGGAAAGAACGTAACCATCTCCCTCTCAAGCGAAAGATCGTAAAATCGCCGCTGCCGTGTTCCGCCGCCACAATCTTCAAACCGGCTGAAAATTACTTCTGCCTGAACATTCACCAGTTGATTGCTGCGCAGATTCACCACTCTAAACTCGAACGCCGTGATGCCTTTGTACGGTGCAATCACTGCTTTCTCGCTGTATCCGATGGCGGCCACCGGACGCGCGAAGCGGGAGAACACCAATCCAGTGCCAATCCCGAAAAGTGCCAGGGTAGTCAGTGACTCCGCAACCACCAGGAAGTTGGGCAAGACTCCAACCGGCACGATGTTGCCATATCCGATGGTGGAAAACGTTTCCACGCTGAAGAAGAACGCTCGCAGGAATCTTCCTCCGTTAAGCGCGCCCTGCAACGCCTCTGGGCCGCACGCCATGTAAGCGAACGCGAAGGCGCAGTTCACTACCGCATACACCGTGATGGAAAGGGCCGCAAACCTTGTCCATGACATGGTGAGCAGCGTGTGATAACTCAGCCTCGGGAACCGGGAACGTGTCCGTCGAACATTGAACGATCCGTCCCGGTTGAGCAGACGAAAATGCTTCTGTTCGGTGACAACAGTTCCGAATCCAAGATCCTGCGGAACTTCCAATCGTGGATTAACGGTTTGCGAGTTCATAAGCTATGCTCCAAAATCTGGGTTAAAGAATTGACAGACAACTTCATTCAAACGCAAGATGCGGAATCGGCAGCAACGGTGCAGCGACTTCTCCGGTTTTTCTGCATTTTCACACCCGACATCCAATCTATACCGCCCATGGATATCTCGGAATCCTGCCTTGGACAAAGCTCGCCGGCCGGCCTGATCAAGATTCGCTGTAACCTGCCTTACACACAAGCATCTTATGCTTTTGATCCTCCGTTCTGGGCGCCCGGTTTCGGGCCGGTAAGACGAACCCCAGGGCTTGGTCAGCTTCACAGGGCAGTGAATCGACGAACCGACAACCGGATGAACTAAAGAAGCGTTACGCACGTTAAGGTCATCAGTTCAAAGCTGGCGCGGGCTTTCAACCATATTCCACAGGGAGTACTGAGATGAGTGCAGTCGTTCAAGCAACGCCTTTGCGGCAGACAACACTTCCACCGCTTCCGAAGGGTGACGCATGCACGTTGGTGATCTTCGGAGCGACTGGCGATCTGACTTCTCGCAAATTGATGCCCGCTCTCTACGATCTCGCATGCATCGGATGCACCAACAATGAATTCGAAGTGCTCGGCATCGGCCGCACCGAGATGAGCGACGATCAGTTTCGCGAGAAGATGAGGGAAGCGGTTTCTTCTTCCCGCGACGCGCGTGATTTCACTCCCGAAGATTGGGAGCGCTTTGCTAAGCGATTGCACTACATCGTCGGGGACCCCAATCAGGGATCCTTCTATCCGCAGCTCTCGGCAAAGCTAGACGAATTGGAAAAGAATGGATCGAGCCCCAACCACCTGTTCTATGTCTCCGTACCGGCGTCGATCGCTCCGCCAATTGTGGAAGGTCTGGGCGACGCCGGCTTAGCGAAGAATGAAAAGGGCTGGACCCGTATCGTGCTGGAAAAGCCGTTCGGGCGCGACTTAAAATCCGCACATGAACTAAACGAAATCGTAGCGCGAGTTTTCGAAGAGCCCAGCGTCTATCGCATCGACCATTACCTCGGCAAGGAAACCGTCCAGAACATCCTGGTCTTTCGTTTCGGCAACTCGCTTTTTGAACCCGTCTGGAATCGCAACTACATCGACTTTGTAGAGATTACGGCTGCTGAAACGCTCGGCGTCGAGAGCCGTGCAGCGTTTTATGAAGAAACGGGTGCCTTGCGCGACATGGTTGCGAATCACCTTTTGCAACTTGTGACCCTCACCGCCATGGAGCCGCCAGTCGCCTTTGACGCGGATTCCGTCCGCGAGCAGAAGGTACAGGTCCTCCGCTCCATACGTCCGATGACGGTCGCGGAAGTGGCGCACCGCACCGTCCGGGGACAATATGGCCCCGGGACCGTCAACGGAAAAACGGCGCCCGGCTATCGCAAGGAGCGCGGAGTCAAGCCCGACTCAAAAACAGAAACGTTCGCGGCTGTCGAATTCCATATCCACAATTGGCGCTGGGCGGGAGTTCCCTTCTACGTCCGCACTGGAAAACATTTGGCCGAGTCCGTGACCGAAGTACGCGTTCACTTCAAACGGACACCTCAGGCCTTGTTCGCGCGCGACAATGGCGACAAGATCGAATCCAACATCATCTCGCTACGTATTCAGCCGAACGAAGGTATCGCGATGACCTTCGAAGCAAAACTCCCCGGAACGCAAATGCGGGCGAGCACCGTGCAGATGGACTTCTCCTACCAGTCAGCATTCGGATCGCGAACGCCTGTTGCCTACGAAACTCTGTTACTCGATGCGATGCGTGGTGACGCCACACTGTTCACGCGCCGAGATGAAGTTGAAGCGGAATGGCGAATCATCACGCCCATCGAAGATGCCTGGCAGCAATTGCCGGTGCCCAACTTCCCCAACTACGCTGCGGGTGGTGAAGGCCCGGCTGCGGCAAACGAACTTGTGGAGCGTAACGGACATTACTGGCGCCCGCTGCGAGAAAAAGAAGCTGCGAAAGAACTCGCAGCAGACTAGTCTGCAAACAGAGCGGCGCGATCATCGAAACTTTCAAGCGAGTGGGGACTTTTGAGCGAAGGTAAACGTATTGCCCCGGGCGGCCCCGGACTTGAGCCGAAGTGGACGCGCGGCGCAAAAGACGCAGTCGGAACTGCCTACTCCACCTCCAGCCACATCTGGTACACGCTTTCGGGCGGCAGTGTGACTGAGGTTTACTATCCCACGATCGATTCGCCCCAGATTCGTGATCTGCAATTCCTGATTACGGACGGCGCCAGCTTCTTTCACGATGAGCGCCGTAATCTCGCGACTCACATCGAAGGAGTGTCGGAATCCGCGCTCGGGTTCCGCGTGATCAACAGTGATGCGCACGGGCGTTACAGCATCGAGAAGACCGTAATCGGGCATCCTCACCAGGATTGTCTGCTGATTCAAACGAAGCTCCATGGGGACTCGATTCTCCTCTCGCGCATGCAGCTCTTCGTTCTCTGCGCTCCTCATCTGGAAATTGCCGGATGGCACAACAATGCTGAAGTCCTCAATTTCAAAGGCCGCAAGATCCTGACGGCTTACAAGAACAACACGTGGCTCGCGCTCGGAGCCACCGTGCCCTTCCTGCGCTGCTCCTGCGGATTCGTCGCCGTAAACGATGGATGGACCGATCTGCACGACAACTTTGTCATGGACTGGGAGTATGACGCCGCCTACGACGGCAACGTCGCTCTGATGGGGCAACTGGATCTCTCGGGCGGAAGAGAATTTACCCTCGGCATGGCATTCGGCAACAGCCAGCATGATGCGGTCACCACGCTAATTCAATCTCTCAGCATTCCTTTCTCGCATAACTACGAAAACTTCATCACTCAATGGCAGCGGACTTCAAAACGCTTCGCGCTGATGGACCACCTGAAAGCGAAGGACTCTGAGTTATTCGAGCGAAGCGTGAACCTGTTGCTCGCGCATGAAGATAAGACCTACCCGGGCGCCATGATCGCGTCCCTCAGCATTCCCTGGGGTGAAGATAAGGGCGATGACGAGTTGGGCGGCTATCACCTGGTTTGGACGCGCGACATGGTGAACTCCGCGACCAGTCTTCTCGCCGTCGGCGATCTCAGCACGCCCCTGCGCGCGCTCATTTACCTGGCTGTTTCGCAACGTGACGATGGGGGCTTCTACCAGAACTTCTGGATCGACGGGCGGCCCTATTGGACTGGCGTCCAACTGGACGAAGCATCATTTCCGATCATTCTCGCCTGGCGCCTTCGCCGTGAAAATGCTCTCGGCAATTTCGATCCGTACACCATGGTGCAGCGTGCGTGTGGATTCATCATCCGCGAAGGTCCGGCGACCGCTCAGGATCGATGGGAAGAATCGAGTGGCTATTCGCCTTACACGCTTGCGGTAAACATCGCCGCACTCATCTGCGCCGCCGACTTCCTCCAGGAGCGTCGCGAGGACGAAAGTGCAGAATTCGTCCGCCAACATGCCGACTTCCTCGAAGCGCACATCGAGCAATGGACGGTCACCGACAACGGCTCGCTCGTGCCCGGCATTCCTCGTCACTATATTCGGATCAACACAGCCGCCGCTCACGGCGCCTGCATCGATGAGAATCCCGATTGCGCCGTTATTCGGCTGGCGAATCAGCCTCCTGAAGCACAGCACGATTTTCCTGCGAAAGATATCGTCGACGGCGGTTTTCTCGAACTCGTCCGCTACGGCATTCGCAAGGCGAACGATCCTCTGATGGTCGACTCCCTGCGAGTTGTCGATGCCGTCCTCAAAGTCGATACGCCACTAGGTCCCTGCTGGCATCGATACAACCACGACGGCTACGGTCAGCGACCGGATGGCTGTTCCTTTCAGTATTGGGGTAAAGGCGGCCTGTGGCCGTTGTTGACCGGAGAGCGTGGTCACTACGAACTGGCGGCTGGCAGAGATCCCCTGCCCTACTTGCGCGCAATGGAGCGATTCGCGCATGGCGTCGGGTTGCTTCCTGAACAGCTTTGGGATCAGCCTGATTTGCCTGAGAAGCGCATGTTCTTCGGCGGACCGACCGGAGCTGCGATCCCTCTATTGTGGGCTCATTCGGAATACATCAAGCTGCTGCGCTCTACTGCCGACGGGAAAGTATTTGATTGTCTTCCGCATGTCGTGGAACGATATCAAAATGGCGGCAAGAAAACGTCGCCCAGCATCGAAATGTGGAAGCACAATCGACAGATTCGTACCATGCCGGCCGGAACACGACTTCGTATTCTCGCACCATCGGAATTCGTTCTTCACTGGAGTGATGACGATTGGCAGACTGTGCAGGATTCGCATGCTAACCCCACCGCGGTGGGCGTGTATTACGTAGACATTCCCACTCAGCGCGACCAGCAAGCGCCGATTCGGTTCACCTTTCACTGGTCATCTACTGGCACATGGGAAGGCGTCGACTACGAAGTACGGTTGACTGCGGCGAAGGAGCCCCTCAGTTCTGCAGTCGCCCAATCCAGCGGCCGTTTTTAGGGATCTGCAAGCGCGACATCGCTCCTGGCTCACGCGCCTCCAGGATTTCGCGAAACTGGCTTAACGCCGAGGCCATGACAATGGACGGACTCAAAGTACTGGATTCTGGAATCGGAGCTTGAGCCGCCAGATAGTCCACCAGGAGCCTTACCGCCTTGCGTCCTTGCTCATAGGGCTGCTGATAGATGGAAGCAGTAATCGTTCGATCTTGAAAGAACGGAATCATCTCCGGAAAAAGATCGGTGGTAACGAGCTTTACGCGACCTGCGCTGCCGGTTTCTTTAAGCGCTCGACATACGGGAAGCGAGTTCACCGTTGTCACGTAAATCCCTGCGAGCGTCTGCTCGGAATTCAACAGACGCAACACTTTCTTGTACGTTTGCTCTTCGTGCTCGCGTCCCTCGATAACAGCAACAACCTTGCCGCCCTCGCAAAAACGCGGAAACGTCTCGCCAAACCCTTCTGTCTTCTTCCGATGGTCTTCCGTTTCGGCCATACCGGTTATTACCGCGGCCCCAGAATTCGGCGGTAGACACTTGCCCAGAATCTCTCCGGCCATCTGCCCATTCAGCGTCGGTTCGGCGAAAACAATGGTCGAGCGCCTGGAACCAGGAGCATCCGTCGAAACGCAGATCACGCGTATTCCGCCCGCCTCGGCGCGGTCAATCAGCGGCGTCATCTCCGCGGGATTACCCGGCGACAGAATCAGGCCGTTTACCTCGCTACTCAGAAGATACGCCAGCGCGTCCGCGTCCCCTTTGCCGAGTTCTTTCACCGGTCGAAAAATGAATTCAATGCCCAGATGGCTGAAGCGCTGGGCCTCGTCCAGAATCCCCTGCCATAGTTGATCGTAGAAAAAATGGATTTCGGTGGGCACGCAGATCCCGATCCGCAGACCAGACCTTGCGATCGACAGCGCCCGCGCCGCCAAATTCGGCTTGTAGCCTAGCTTTTCCGCCACGCGAAGGACACGAGCCCGGGTCGCTTCGTTGATTCCGGGCCGACCGTGAAGCGCGCGATCCACGGTCCCAATCGAGACTGCTGCCAGCTCCGCAATTCGGTAAATGCCTATCTTCTCTGGCTTCATGACCTTAGTTCGGACTGCGCATAATACCATTTTCGTTAACGTTAACGAAAGAAAGTTGCTGCCCTGCCGTCAGCGAAATCCCCTATTCCGGGCTCATCAACAGAACGTATTACATGGTGAATGCAATAATCTGAGCAATTACCGGGAGCCTTACAGAGAAATGGATAACGAGAGTCTCCTTCATTGCGAAGAGCGTAAGCGATTGGGCCAGGGACGCCGGCGCACGCTCGGCCGGTCCAAGCACGCCACATGGAATCCCAAGCGCAGGACATACGATGTGGTCGATCTGCTGATCGCCGCGAATCGCGATCGCATTCCCGACTTGCTGCCCATCAAGATGGGACGAATGGCGGTTTCGCCATTCACTTTCTATCGCGGCTCAGTTCCTCTCATGGCCGCGGACCTGTCGACCATGCCCAACACGAAAATCCGGGTGCAGATCTGCGGCGATGCGCATGTCCGCAATCTCGGAGCCTTTGCCGCTCCCGACGGCAAGATGGTATTCGACATCAACGACTTCGATGAGACCGTTGAAGCTCCATGGGAGTGGGACCTGAAACGATTAGGCACCAGCCTTGTCCTCGCCGGGCGCGAAGCGGGCGATACCGATCGTGCCTGCCGCACCGCCGTTTTTGAGTTCAGTCGATGCTATCGTGAGACGATCCATCTTCTGGCAGAGATGCCGTACCTTGATGCAGTTCGGTATCGCGTGCACCTGGCTGCCGATGTTGCGGTTCGTTCTGCGCTGCGAAAAGCGCAACGCTCGACTCCGCTCCAGAGCCTGAGAAAACTCACGGTTCCATCCGCGCGATCGATTCGCCGCTTCAAAGAAGCGAAACCGCTCCTGATCCATGTGAATCCGTCGCTGCGGAAAGTTATCCTCGACTCCCTCGGCAGCTACCGCGAAACGCTTGCGCCGGAACGGCAGCACATGTTTGATCTCTACCGAGCGGCCGATGTGGCCTTTAAGGTGGTGGGAACCGGAAGTGTGGCGACGCGCGATTACGTTGTCCTCATGTTCGGCAATGGAACTGGAGATCCGCTTTTTTTGCAGATCAAGGAAGAGCCGTTGTCGTCCTACGCGCCCTACCTTCGAGCTCCGCAGACCAATATCAATCAGGGACGCCGAGTGGTCGAAGGACAGCGTCGCATGCAGGTGGAGTCCGATCCGCTGCTCGGATGGACCTCCTTCGATGGACGCGATTACCTTGTCCGGCAAATGAGCGATCACAAGGCTTCCATCAACAATGAAGACCTTCGCGGCAAGGGATTATTGTCGTACGCGCAGACCTGTGGCCAGGTGCTGGCCAAGGGACACACGCGATCCGGAGATCCGTATGCGATCGCAGGCTACATCGGTATAGGCGCGAAGCTCGATAGAGCTCTCGAAAAGTTCGCGATCGCTTATGCCGCCCAGGTGACAGCCGACTACGAGACCTTCCGCAAGGCGGTCCGCGCGGGGAAAATTAAGGCAGCCAGGGTGACTGCCTGACCTTTTACTAAACGGAAGCAGAGGCTGCGTGTTCCAGTTGTATTCCGTTACGCTCTGCCAGCAGTTCATTGATCCGCTTCATCACGGCGAACGCATCGGCGACATAGAGCACATCGGCCTTGCCACGCGCCCATCCGCAATTCGGATCGAGATTAATCGCGCGGCGCTCGTGTATGAAGCGCCAACCGACTACGTGCGGCTCTTCGCCATGACAGCAGGTAGACAAGCCCTTTGGATGACGCGGCGTCGAGCCGGTCTGACCGACCTGATTCAGATGCGTCATAAAGCCGAGCACAGATTGCTGTTCGCCGCTCTGGTCCACGAGCGATTTGCTCCCGCCGAGCGAAGCCTTCGATGCATTCAGGAATCCTAAGATCAGCAATTCGGCCTCTTCGCCGTGAACTTTTCCGTCAGATTGCTTTTTCGTCCAACCGGCACCGGCGACAAATAGCAGTCCGGCATCAGGGCGGATCGTCTGCGCTTCGCTCTTGGGAGCGCGAATACCTGTCACTTCAGTCCGCCTCGCTTCAGCCGGAAGAGTGATCGCAATTTGTTCGACTGCAGCCGTTCCGCGGTTGCCTGTCCATGCTTCGTGACAGCCTGATTCGAGCAGAAGAATCCACGGACGCGCCTCGCGACGAATGACAGCCTCAATGCGCTGCCGATAGAACCAGCGACCTGCTGTAAGCGCTCCATCACGGACTTCGACTGAAGTGATGTGCGTATCGGCCTGGCCAGAGAGGCGGGCAGAGACGCCGGGAAGCACGCGCGCAAATCGCGAAGTTGCGGGAGCGAGAACAACGCTCGCCTCGGCCGCACGACAGATTGCCTCGAGGGCGGCGGCGTCAGTTCCGTACCGAGCTTGCGCAAAGTCGGAACCCGAAATCGCCAGGATGCGAGATGCGCCCGCGCCTGCCACAGAACTGGCGGCGGCTTCCACATCTTCGCCAATCAGACCAATGACAAGCGCAGCATTCGTCTGTGCCGCCAGATCTATGGCAAGCCCAAGAACTTCATAAGCGGACTTCGGCAACGATGCGCCGAACTCATCGACATGAGCTAGAAACAAAATCTTTTCCACGAACACTCCTATGTTGTGTGGCGCGGACATTCTTGTCCGCGCAAGCTCGCCTACCGTCTCTTACTTCGTAATCCACTCAACGATTTCGTTTGCTATCTCATCTACCGCGAGGTCCTTTACGATTCGCGTTTGCCGCTGTTGCTTTGGTGGCGTCGCGCTTAGATACTTCAGGTTACTGGCCGCAAGCGCAGCAGGCTTTGCGCGCTGGAGTGCCGGCATCACCGTGCGCATGTTCGCCATTCCCACCTGCGGATTATTGCGCGGCTCCGGAAGATTCCCGGTTGCCCATCCCAGCAAGGCAGGCGGTCCCGAACATACCGAAACCTGGTGGCGCCCGCCCTCGATGCGCTCGAGCACTTCGAATGATCCGTCTGGTCGCACCGTGATCTGGTCCACGCCCTGGAATTGATCGACGATGCCCAGTCGCTCGCCCACCAATTGCATCGTCACACCTGCGCCACGACTCGCCGACTCCCATCCGCCGAACAAGAGGAGTCGTGAACGATCGAGTCCGGGGATCGCCTGAATCGCATCCGCCAGCACTGCCGCCACGTTGTACGCATCACCAAAGCCGCTCGCCGGACCATCAACCGCCACCAGTTCGAACGCGACTTTCTGCGCGATGGTCATCATCACCTGTTGCAGCTTCGCCTTGGGCGCCAGGCTCACCAGCCACACCTTGCTGTTCGGCACTTTAGCCGCAAGATTCGCGGCTTCGTACAGCGCATGCGATGCCCACGGATCGAGCACTGCCGGCAACATCATTTCATTTTTGAGCGCCGGTCCATTCGGAGTTTCAATCGGCTCAAGAGTCTGCAGCGGATCGGGAACGATGCTGCCGCACACTACAATCTGATATCCATCACTCATTCGGTTCACATCCTCTAAAGCTGAATCAATTTCAAAGGTGATTAATTCAAGGTTGAATGCAGTCCGCCGGAGCCCGCGCGGAACTCAATGTTTCCATGCTCGCCGTCTACGCTTTGACGGCAATTCCACAGGCACGCTCCGCAGTACACACATTTCTCGCGATCGAACGCCGGAACCTCACCATCGCCACGAGTGATCGCCTGTCCGGAACACATTTCCACGCACAATTTCGGATTGCATTTGTGGCACAACTCCGGATCGATAAACACGACGTGATTCGCATATCCCGCAGCCGCCTGCACGCCGCCGCCCATCAGCAGCGCGTCCTGATGCGAGATCAGCAGCTTGCCGTCGAGCGGAATCTCGGGCCAGCCGCAGCGATCCATGATGCGGTCGTGCGCCGCAACTCCCTTCGCCGAGCACTCTTCGACGATCTGCCGCAGCTCCTGTGTGGGAATACGATGCGCATATGCCTCTTCGATCGAACGCGTCGCTTTTGGCAACGGCTGGAAGCGCGATGCAAACGAGATTCGTCCCCGCGTGAAACCGGCCAGAGCCATTCCAACCATGCCGGTCACAACTCCAGACGCGAATCCGTTGCGCGAGTCAGCGGCTACGCGTGCCTCGCGATCGACAAAACTCTCGCGCCGCCGCCGGATGTACATCTCCTGCAAGTTCTCGCGCGTGAAGGGCCGGCGCTGTTCCAGCAACTCAACCACGGCTTCCGCCAGTTGCGTTCCTGTCGTCCACGCCTCGTCTACACCCGAACCTGCCAGAACGTTGGTGCTGCCAGAGCCTTCGCCGATGCGCGCAAATCCGTTGCCAGCAAGCATCGGCTCACCATGTCGCCCCGATTCCTGCAGAGACTTCGCGCCCCACGACTTCAACGTGCCGCCGTGCAGATAGCGCCACAAATAAGGATGTTGCAGATAGTGCTGCAAATACCGATAGCCGGTGCGTACCGGGCTCTTGAACCACGATGGAATGAAAATGCCAACTGACGCGAGTCGATCTGGATGAACGTAGAGGAAGCCGAAGATCTCAGGCTCGGGGAATCCAAGTGTATGCAATACAGTTCCCGGCTCCAGTCCCGAATCTTCACGCAGCTCGATCACCATCTTCATGCCCAGCGCATATTCGCGCTGCTTGTGCCCATCCGGCAGACCAAACCGCTGATCGAGCTGCCGGCCCACCGCTCCCACCGGCCCATCGCCGATCACCGTAAGCGCTGCGCGCACATCCATACCTGGCAGAAAGTTGGCATCCGGATTCCCCTGCAGATCCGTTCCTTGGTCCGCGAGCCGAACTCCGACCACCGAATCATTTTCGACAAGCGGCGCGGCCACTGGCGTTCCCGGCCAAAGCTGCACTACTCCCGAACTCATCAATTGCTCGCCTACCCACTGGTTGAATTGCCCCAGTCCAAGAATCAGTCCGTTGTGCTTCTGCATGAACGGAGGGATATACGGCAACTCCAGCGCCTGGTGTCGCACGGGCAGCACGTAGCTGAAGGTCCGGATCAGCTTGTCCGCCATTCGCAATGCACGCGAACGGTTGCTGGCTCCAGTGGGATCGAGAAGATAAATCAGCTTCTCCGACTTGACCGGAGCTGCCATTGGAATCGACGACAGGTCGAGATCAGGAAAACTCTGCCGGATTCCGCGCGCACGCGTTACGGCGCCGGAAACACCAAATCCCAACGCATCGGCGCGTTCGTAGCACATCACCTGCAATGGCAGACCAGGCGAGACCGTGCTTTCAATCTGCGGCGTGCCATCGGGATTCATGATCTCGCGCGAGAGCGTTGTCAGGAAGCCCGCGGTCGCGGGACCGAAGCCCACGCAGGCAATATCCACCTGCATTTCCGAGCGCGTGATCTCTGCCGGATTGTTGGCGGCCGCGCTCATGCGGGATAGTCCAGCGCTTCGGGAATCATGATCTTCGAAAGCGCCTCGGCCGCGCGATCCTTCGACAGACGGCACCCAGTCAGACATATATCCAGCCTGCTGCGCAGTACCTGGAACTGTTGCGACCCAGCGCAACCCGCACACGGACCGGCTTTCCCGACATGTGATCCATCAGCGGCGATCACATCCAGCGCGCACGCGGCGATCCCCGGCATGATGCTTTCCAGTGCGTCCAGATCGTCAGCGCGATAGCACGAGCTGTACCCTTCCGCGTCCCACGCCGGATGGCGGTTGTAACCGAACACCAGCTCCGCGCAGATGCGTCCAACTTCGCCGCTCGCTCGCGCCGTCTGCACATGGCACAGATCGCTCATAAAATTCAGCAGCCCGCTGAATCCATCTGCCAGCGCCGGATCTTCGCCACCGCGCCGTTCCAGTTCGAGCAGATCCATGATCTGGCAGCGAGCCGCCACCAGCCAGCAAAGCGCATCCGCCAGCGGGAACGTCACGCCTTGCCGCGCACTCTGATACAGCTTCGACCCATCTGCATCCGATGTGTGCTGCAGATGATCGATGCTCCACAGCCAGAGCAGCATCGCCGTAGCCAGCGTGCACGCGCCGCTACCGGGATGCGTCGCCGCAATCTCGCGCATCTCGCGAACCCAGTTGCGGAACTGCGCCAGGAACACCGGATTCGTCATCGTCACTGAAAGCTGACGCCGCTGCACAGCCTCGGGACCTTCGTAGGTCGCTTCGAGCTGCGAGTCCATCCACTTGTGTCCGAGAAAGCCGGGACAATCTTCGGTGATGCCGTATCCACCCATCAAGCTCACGGCCTCGCGCATCATCTGCGACCCGCAGCCTGTGTTCCACAACTTCGTCGCTGGACAAAGCACATCTGCCAACGAATCCATCTGCACGAACCGGATCATCGGAGTCCGACTTCAGTTTCGCGCGTCGCGGATCTTGCGACGGCAGATCGAGCAGCTTCACTGCCTCGGCGCCTGCCTCGCGAAACACTTTCATCCGCGCGCGTGCACCAGTGACTCCACGTTGGTTCAGTTGTTCGTCAATCTCACGTTCCACTGGATCGAGTTCATCGAAGAGCCTCGCCGCCGCAAATCCAAGCGAGGCACTCGCTTCGCCTGCCGCCCAAACGTCGACTAGCCGGTGCAGTGCGTCTTCTCTTTGTTGAAGTCCCAGCTCGTAACGGATCGACCCGGGCGTAGCCATCTCCGCTCCGCGAAAGCGTCCGCGTTGATAGCGAATGATTGGTTCTACCGCCGACAGCAACTTTGCCGCTGTCATCACGCCCACCGTGACGCGCGTCCGGCGGAACACCGCTTCGATCACTTCGCTGTGATTGAAGCGCGGAATAATCACGCCGTCCTTGACGTCGTAGCCGCCAACAATCCGGCTAGCCGGAATCCGCAGATTGAAAATCGGATCGCCCGTGGAAGACAGCTGATGCACCAGCTTGCGCGTCGGTGTGCCACGATCGAATATGCCCGGGTCGCCTTCCTCCAGGATCACCATGCAGCTGCCCTTGATACGTGGATCAGCCGAATCCACCGCAGCCGTTACGAAGTTCGCGAAATCCAATATTTGTGATGAAGCGCCCGCGCTTTTCGACATGCAGCACCGGCTCTTCGCCCGCCTCCCACTTCTCCACGCTGAGCTTGCCGTTCAGCATTCCGGTATCGACGCCAACATAAGGAATCGGCTCCGTCAGGCAGAACGCTCCACGCCAAGCTTTGCGATCTTCGCCCGGCTGCACAGGAGCGGCGAGCCGCATATAGTGATCGCGTTGCTCGGAAGTGCCGCGCTCGTGAATCGGTGCCAGCGCCAGGCATCCCGCCAGACTTCCTGTTGCCGCGCCGCCATCCACCCAGCGCCAATTCGAACGCCACCAGCGCGAGCGCGAGATTCTTCGGCCCCGCGATGAAGCCTCCCTGCTCCGGTTCCATGAAAACCGCTGTGATCCCCGACCGGTCGAAATGCTCCAGCAGTTCGTTCTTTTGCTCCGTCCACTCGTGAGAGTTGCGTCCACCTGCGGCGACCAACTGTGCAACCGGTCCACGCGCCACCGCGCGCACCGACTGGATCAGCATCTGCAGATCGTAGCGATCCGCAAACCGCCACTGGATTTGACGTACAGCATCGCTGGGTAAAGTGCGCAGAGTTTCCGGAGGAGCCGAGGTCGCAGTTGCCATAAAACATTCCTTTCGGCGGTCGAACGGATTCTCCCGGCGACACGACCATAGGGTCTAGGACGTGCGTCATATGCGCCTGTGACGTGCGTTGCGAGATGTGGCACTCAAGGCCGGAACTCGCCAGAGAGACAAAGAGGTAGAGAAGTACTATGGCGAACCGCGAGCCGTCGCGCTGCGAATACGAGGATCACCGCCGAGGCGGCAAGATCAGAACCTTATCTTGATTTTCTCCGTGTCTCTGTGCCTCTGTGGTGAGTCAGCTTCCCGAGTAGTGGAAACATATTATTGACTCCCCAATATGCGCGTGAACTTCGCAACTATTTCACCAAAAACTCCGCTTAATCACAGGCTGCTCGTGACGTAAATCACAGTGAGCTGGATTCCTCGCGCCTACTTTGAATTCGCTAACGTGAATACTCCCTGGAATGGACATTTCTCTTCGTTCGACCTGGTAACGAAGAAGAGTCCGGACGCCCAAACAGTAATCCGCGTCCGCGACATCGAGATCGGCGGCGGCGACTTTGTCGTGATGGCAGGCCCCTGTGCCGTCGAGTCCGAACAACAGGTCCTGCAGACGGCGGAATCTGTCGCTCGATCGGGCGCGCGCATCTTGCGCGGCGGCGCCTACAAGCCCCGCTCCTCTCCCTATTCCTTTCAGGGTCTCGGCGTCGAAGGCCTGAAGATTCTCGCCAAGGCTCGTGAAGCAACCGGTCTGGCCATCGTCACCGAAGTGATGTCCGAGACAGAAGTCTCTGTCATCGCCGAATACGCCGACATCATGCAAGTTGGCACCCGCAACATGGAGAATTACTCGCTGCTGGAAGCGCTCGGCAAGTGTGGCCGGCCCGTGCTGCTCAAGCGAGGACTGAGCTCGACATTGCAGGAGCTGCTGCGTTCCGCGCAATGCATTCTCATGGCGGGCAATCCTGATGTAATCCTCTGCGAGCGCGGTATTCGCACCTTCGAAAAAGCGACCCGCAATACCTTCGACGTGAGCGCCGTCCCAGTCCTGAAAATGGTTTCGCATCTTCCTGTGATCGTCGACCCCAGCCACGCCGCGGGATTGCGCGCCCTGGTGCCGGTTCTAGCGCGTGCTGGAGTTGTCGTTGGCGCCGACGGCCTTCTCGTGGAAGTCCACCCGAATCCGGCGAAAGCGATGAGCGATGGAGAGCAGTCGCTGACCTTCGACCAGTTCGAATCCATGATGCGGGATCTGCAGCCCTATATCGACCTGCAAGCCAGGGATCGTGAAATACAGGCTGAATTGACCGCCGTGGCAGGGAGGCGTTAGTGCGACTGCGGCTCCACGGATTTTCCCTCCTGATCGCATTGTTCGTCTCAGCGACGTCATTGCTCGCGGCCCCTGCGCAAACGACACCCATCGTCTTCACCGCCGCGAAAGCGTTCAACTCCGAAGCCTGGATTCGCGGTGCCGAGCGTTTTCCACTCGGAGCGAACCTGTGGACCCGCAACAGCAAAGGTCAGCGCCAACTTCTTTCAGCGTTCGCAGCCTCAGCTGACGCGAACGTTTCGTTTGACGGGACTCATATCCTCTTCGCCGGAAAGAAACACGCTGGCGATCACTGGCAGATCTGGGAAGCAGCCAGCAACGGCGCCCAACCGAAACAGATCACTCATTGCAAAGACCAATGTGTCCGCCCTTTCTACCTTCCTGACTCCCGCATGGTCTTCGCAGAACGGAAGTCCGGCCGCTTTGTAATCGAGACTGCAGCACTTTCGAAATCAGAAGAAGCGATCCCGCTCACCTTCATCCCCGGCAGCGCTTTCCCCTCCGATGTCCTTCGCGACGGACGCGTGCTCTTCGAAGCTGTCTATCCGCTCGGAGCTGGCACAAAATCGGAACTCTACACCGTCTACACCGATGGCAGTGGAGTCGAATCCTATCGCTGCGATCACGATGCCGACCGTCACTCCGGCAAACAGAATGCAGGTGGCGATATCGTCTTTGCCTCCGCCAACTCCCTCGCGCGCTTTACCTCCCCTCTGGCTCACGCCGACCCAATCTCCGCGCCCAAAGGGCAATTTGCAGGGGATGTGGTTCAGATGCCCTCAGGCTCGTGGCTTCTCACCTGGCGCAAGGGTCCAGCCGAACCGTATCGCCTGATGCAGTGGACGCCTGGCGCGCTATCGCTCGAACCAGTCGCCACCCAAGATGGGCTCAACCTGCTCCAGCCCATATTGATCGCCTCGCGACCTGTTCCTAACCGCCATCCTTCCGGCTTGCATGACTGGCCGAACGCCAACCTGCTTTGTCTGAACGCGTACACATCGAAATACCACTTCGATCCAGGCTCCATCGCCACCGTGAAGGTCTACACGGCCGGGCCATCCGGTCAACCTAAGCTCATTGGCTCATCGCCGGTAGAGACCGACGGCTCGTTCTTCCTGCACGTCCCATCGGATCAGCCAATCAAGTTCGAACTTCTCGACGCCGAATGGCAAAACCCTGAAGAAGGAAGCCGGATGGTTCTGGATGCGCCGCGGAGAACAACGCATTTGTGTCGGCTGCCATGCCGGGCCGGAACGCGCGCCCGATAACGAGGTCCCAAAAGTACTGCTGAAGTCGACGGACCCCGTCGACCTGACTTTGGAAACATCGCACACACGGACTGGAGGTCACTGATTTGTTCGCCCGCATTGTAGGAATGCTGATGCTCTCGTCCGTGCTATGGGCACAGGCGCCCAAAAGCACCATTCAGTTCGAGGATGCAACCGCCGCCTCCGGAATCAACTTCACGCACAGCTTCGGCGCGCAAGATCTCGGCTCACTGCTCGAAGGAACTGGTGGCGGCTGCGTCTGGTTCGACTACAACAACGACGGGCGTCCAGACCTCTACGTGGTTTCCGGCAAGCCGCTCGGGCCGGGTATGCACCCGTATCCGCTAAAGAAGGAGCCCGAGACTCCGCCACACAATCATCTCTATCGCAATGACGGCAACGGCAAATTTACCGACGTCACCGATCAGGCCGGAGTCGCGGCAAACATTTACGGCATGGCTGCCATCGCCGCCGACTACGACAACGACGGCTACGTCGATCTCTTCGTAACCGGCTACGGCCAGGCGATTCTCTATCACAACAACGGGAACGGCACCTTCACGGATGTCACCGCGAAAACCGGAATCCACGTCGATCGCTGGTCCATTAGCTCTACCTGGCTCGACTACGACAAAGACGGTTGCGTCGATCTGTTCGTTGGCCGCTATGTTCAATTCGATCCCAAGTACCGCAATTTCTATCCGGCTGACAACTATCCCGGCCCGCTCGATTACGAAGCCGACACCAACCGTCTCTATCACAACAACTGTGACGGCACCTTCACGGACGTGACCGACAAATCTGGCATAGGCGCCTTCAAGGGCCGCACCATGGGCGCCACGGCTGCTGACTTCGACGGCGACGGCTATCCCGACATTTACGTCGCCAACGATAAGACCGAGAACTTCCTCTTTCACAACAAGCACGACGGATCATTCGAAGAAATTGCCTCTGACTCCGGCGCCGCTTACGGACAGAACGGCGAGTCAACTTCTGCTATGGGACCAATATTTGCCGACGTTGACGGCGATGGCGTTATCGATCTCTGGGTCACTGATTCGAAGTACAACCGCCTCATGAAGAACATCGGGAAGAATCGGTTCGAGGACATCAGCGAGAAGGCCGGCATCTCGCAGGCGACCGCGCAATATGTGAGCTGGGGCAGCGGCATCTACGATTTCGACAACGACGGCATTCCCGACATCATGATCTTCCACGGCGGCCTCATTCACCTTGTGCCCCAAGAGCAGTCGCTGTTCCGCGGATTGGGCAACGGTCTATACGACGACGTCTCTCGCCAGGCCGGAGCCGTCATGGATGTGAAGACAGTCTCGCGCGGTGCTTGCTTCGCCGATTACGACAACGACGGCAAGATGGACGCCTTCGTCGTAAACCTGGGTGCTCGCGGCACGCTCTTCCACAACGTTTCGAAGAACGACAACCATTGGATCGCCGTCAAGCTGAAAGGCAAGAAGAGCAATCGCGACGGCATCGGCGCACGCCTCGAATTAACCGCAGGTGGCAAGAAGCAGGTCGCGGAAAGATTTGCCGGCTCCAGCTATCTCTCGCAAGACGATGATCGCGTCCACTTCGGCCTCGGCTCCGCCACCAAAGTCGACCGACTTACCATCAAGTGGCCAAGCGGAAAAGAGCAGACGCTCCAAAACCTGAAGGTCGATCACGTGCTACTGGTGGAGGAGCCCTGATGCGCGCCCGCCTCCAATTGGCACTTGTAATCGGTCTGCTGATCGCCGCCGTGCTCATCATCGGCGCGTGGTCCGCGGGAGAAGATGCCCGCTATCTCAATCCGGTCGAGATGGCGCTGTCGGCCGATGGCCGCTCGCTCTACGTAGTGTGCGAGAAGAGCGACGAGTTGCGCGTGGTCGATATCGCCAGCGGGAAAGTAATCAAGCAAATCGCCGTTGGCCACGTGCCCACCGGCATTTCGCTTTCCCCCGACGGTAAGCAGATCTACGTCGCCAACTCCTGGTCCGACAACGTCTCGGTCATCGATACCAGCACGCTCTCAGTTGCTCGCACCGTTCCCGCAGGATTCGAGCCCATCAGCGCCATCTCCGATCGCGAAGGCCGCACGCTGTACACCGCCAATCGCCTGAGCAACGATATCTCGGTTATCGATCTGCAGAGCGGCAAAGAGATCAAGCGACTGGTTGCCGGGCGCGGCGCCAGTTACCTCGCTCTTTCTCCCGACGGAAAGCAGATCTACTGCACCCACATTTATCCGAACATTGGAAAGTTTCGTACTCCGCCGGAATCAGAAATTACCGTCATCGACACTGCTACCCAGGACGTTGTCGAACGCAAGCCTTTGCATAACGTGGCCGGAGTCTTTCATCTGGCGAGTTCAAACGACGGAAAGCTCAGCGTTGTCGCGCAACTTAAGCCGAAGAATCTGGTCCCACTCGCCCACGTAGAACACGGATGGGCCTTCGTCGATACGCTCACAATCTTCGGCGAAGATACCGGCCAAACTATCCAAGTACCCATCGACGAACTTGAGCGCTACTTCGCGCGACCCTTCGGTGTCGCCATCTCGCCGGACAAATCGAAGATCTTCGTCTCTAGTGGCGGGGCCGGTATCGTGACTGTCATCGACACGCAACACTTACTCGCCTTCGCCAGGTCGCAGCGCCAGCCGTTCGCCAACGATCTTTCCGCTTCAGCCAATTATGTCGTGGCCAGAATTCCGGTGGGTCCCGATCCTCGCGGCGTGCTGCTCTCCCCCGACGGCAAACGTCTCTACATCGCCGATCGACTCGGTGACACCGTCGACGTAATCGACACTGACAAGAACCAGATTGCCCAGTCCATTGACCTGGGTGGTCCCCAGACTATCTCCGCCAATCGCCGTGGCGAGCGTCTTTTCTACAACGCAAAGTTCGCATTCCAGGGCCAGTTCAGCTGCGCCAACTGCCATCTCGATTCCACCTTCGACGGCATGAACTGGGATCTCGAGCCCGACGGCTTCGGCAAAGACGTCGTCGACAATCGCTCCATTGAAGATCTAAGCGGCACCGAGCCATTCAAGTGGAACGGCGGCAATCCGAACCTGCAGACAGAATGCGGCCCGCGCACCGAAAAATTCTTCTACCGCTCGCAGAGCTACAACGAGCAGGAGCTCGCGGATCTCGATACCTACATTTTCTCCATTCCGCTGCGCCCGAATCGTTATCGCTTGCCGGATGGACAGCTCACGCCACAACAGGAGCGCGGCAAAGCAATCTTCGAGCGCACCGTCACCAAGGCTCGCAAGCCGATTCCTGAAAGCAACCAGTGTGCCTTTTGCCACAACGGACCGAAGTACACGAATCGCCAACTGGCCGACGTAGGCTCCGGAAAAGCGATCGATCGCTCGTCGCTCATTGACACGCCCCATCTTCCCGACATCGCTTATTCCGCCCCGTATCTGCACGATGGCTCCGCTCGCTCGATGGAGGAGATCTGGACGGTATTCAATCCGCACGATACCCACGGCGTCACCAACGATTTAACCAAGGACGAGCTCAACGACTTGATCGAATACCTGAGGACTTTATGAGAACACGCACCCGCTCGATCGCGTTGTTTTTCATCGCGAGCTTCTCCTGCCTCCTTTTTTCGCAGGACATGCCCCGCTTCCGCTGGGAGAACTTCTCCACCGCAAACGGACTTCCCAACGATCACGTTTATTCCGTTCTGGTCGACGGATCGCGCATCTGGGCCGGCACAGACAATGGCCTCGGCCTCTTCGAAGGTGGCAAATGGAAGGTATTCCGTCCGAGTGATGGACTGGCGCACCAGGCGGTGCTCAGCCTCGCGCTCGACAAGCGAACCGGCGACGTATGGGCTGCCACACTCGGCGGCCTGAGCCGCATTTCTGCCGGGCGAATCGACAGCTTTACGCAGCTCAACTCCGGCCTTCCCAACGACGTCGTTTACGGCGTAGGCGTCCTCGGCGATTACGTCTGGGTCGCCACTGCTGCTGGCGGCGGTCGCCTGAACACTCGCACCGGCCAGTGGTCTCTCTACAACGAGCGCAATACGCCGATGTATGAGATCTGGACCTACGCCGTCTGCCCCGCCGCTGACAAGGTCTACTACGCCGTCTGGGGCGGAGGCGTACTCGAGTACGACGTTCAGACGCAGCGTTGGAAGGACTACAACGATCCTGACGGCGAAACCGAGATGGTCGTGCTCAAAGACCAGGGCCTGATCCATGAGATCACCACCTCCGTCAGCTACGTCGACAAGATTCTCTGGGTCGCCACTTACTTCGGCGCCAGCCGCTACGACGGTCGCTACTGGCACAACTTTCTCACCAAGGACAGCGGCCTTCCCAGCAACTTTCTGAACCAGGTGAAAGCCGTCGACGCGAATCGCGCCTGGTTCAGTACCGACAAAGGTCTCGCTTATTACGACGGAACCAACTGGGCCATCTACCGGCCCGCTCTCGACACGCACAAGCCGGAGATGCTGGTACGCGATGCCGCCGGAAACATCACGAATATCGCAGTAGATACAGCGCCGGCGCATAACTACGTCCTCGGCGTTGATTTTCAGGGTGACGACCTCTGGGTCGCCACCGCAGAAGGTTTAAGTCACGGAATACGACAGAAGTAAGGAGCTATTCACATGCAGGTACAAGAAATTCTCGAAGCCATCGCGCACGCTCCCATCGAAAAGCGGGCGATCACCAATCTCAAAGTTCTCAACGAAGCCTACGACTACTCGAAGCCCAGTTCTTTCGTTCGCGGCATGCGCATCGATCTCAACGGCTTGGTCATCCTGTTGATCTCAGGCACGGCCAGCATCGACGAGTACGGCAAGACCGTGCACGTCGGCGACTTCCGCGCGCAGTGCCAGCGCACATTCAAGAACATCACCGGTCTGCTCGAAGCCGAAGGCTGCACCTGGAAAGACATCGTGCGCACCAGTTGCTATCTGCGCGATATCGATCGCGATTACGAGGCCTTCAACGAGGAGCGCACCGTCTTCTACCAGCAGCAGGGACTCGATCCCGTGCCGGCGTCTACTGGCATCCAGGCAAAGCTCTGCCGTCCCGACTTGCTGGTCGAGATCGAAGCCATTGCCATGTTCCGCGAAACTCCCAAGGAGTAAAGAATGCGCCGCGTCCTGGTCGTAGTGATTGCTGCCGTATTGGTGCCGCTAACCTGGGGTCAGTCCAGCTTCAGCTGCTCGTGTGGAAAGAATCCTCCCGGTCGTCCCAAAAACCGCGAGATGCGCCCATACGCTGAAGCCCCAGAAGATTTGCGTCCCTACTCGAAGTTCACTAAGCCTTATTGGGAGAACTACACCAGCTCTCGTCGAATACAACGGCGCGGCGCGCGACGTCCCCGATCCAAATCCGTCGGCCATCACCGAAGTGCGCATCGGATTTCTCGGTCCGGTCTACGATCATCCCGACCACGCCCTCGGCCAGAAAATGTTGAATGGCGTCAACCTGGCCATCGACGAAGCCAACGCCGCTGGCGGATACGGCGGCAAGCCTTTTCGCCTCATGGTTCACAACGACTCGGCAACGTGGGGAGCCTCCAGCAACGAGATCATCAAGATGGCCTACGACGAAAAAGTCTGGGCTATGTATGGCTCGCTCAGCGGCGACTCCACTCACATCGGTCTTCGCGTGAACCTGAAGACCGAAGTTCCCATGGTCAACAGCGCTGCCACCGATCCCACCATCCCTGAAACAATCATCCCGTGGTATCTCACCACGCTCCAGGACGATCGCGTGCAGGGCTACACGCTCGCCCGCCACATCTACACCGAGCTCGGCTTCAAGCGCGTCGCGATTCTCCGCGTTAACGATCGTTACGGCCGCTTCGGCGTTCTGAAGTTCAAAGATGCTTCGCGTCGTCTAGGTCATCCCGTCATCATCGAGCAGAAATTCATGCCCAGCGACACCGACTACCGCCACCAGTTGCGTGTCATCAACGACTCGCGTGTCGACGCCATCATTCTCTGGACCGACGAAGTTCCCGCCGCAAACATCCTGAAACAGATGCGCGAGCTCGGGATGAAGCAGCGCGTCTTCGGCAGCCATCGGACGATGGGCGACACGTTGCTCAAAGTCGCGGGGCCCGCGGCCGAAGGATTTGAAGCTCTCTATCCTTACGATCCCAGCCGCAAAGATCCGCAATGGCTGGACTTCGTCGCCCGCTACGAAGCGCGCTTCCACGAGAAGCCCGATCACTTCGCCGCGCTCGCCTATGACACCATGCAGATCCTCCTGCACGCGATCTGCGAAGCCGGACTGAACCGCGGACGCATTCGTGACGCTTTAACCGGGCTCGACAAATACAGCGGCGTGACTGGCGAGATGGTCTTCGATCCCAACTGCAAAGACATTCGCCCGATGTTCCTCGCCGCCGTACACGACGGCCAAATCGAATATCGCCAGACCTCGATGGAAAAGGCCTACGCTCGAGTCGGAGAAGATGGCGTGCAATACGTCGGACCGACTTTGCCAGACCAGACAGCCAGTGATTTGAAGCTTGCCGTCTTCGGACCCAAAGCTGACGAACTGGTTCACTCTGCCGCAATCTCCTCGCTGCTGGCCGAACTCAATCGCAACGCGACTCATCCCATCTCCCTGATCGGAATCCCCTCCGACGTTCAGTGGGGCAAAGCTTCTTCCGCACTCGTACAAGCTCTTTACGATCAGCATGCGATCGGAATCATCGCCACCAGCCGTGATTCCAGCCATCTCGCCGAGCAGCTCGGAGTGAAAGACTTCGTTCCCGTGATCGCGATCTCTTCGGATCATTCGCTGACGTCCACTAACATCCCGTGGATCTTCCGCTTGCCCGAGGGCAGCGCTCCTGATCAGGCAATTCGCTGTTTTGCAGAGGCACTCAACAAGGCGGGGGCAAATCGAGAAAAAGTTCGCGACGTTCTCGCCTCCGGCAGCGCGGTCGCCGGACTGAGCTTCCAGACCACCGGAGAGCCGCGGTAATTTCTATGCATAGGACAGGCAATCTTGCCTGTCCTCGTTTCCTCTTGATTCTCGCTTGTCATCACGAGTTCGCGCAGCAAGCGAGGGATCTGCAGTTTGTGAGGGGGAACAGTCCTTCGGGCCCATCCTCACGCCGGTATCGTGAAGCTGAACACGGACCCGCTTCCCGTCTGGCTGGTCACTCGGATCGTACCGCCATGCGCCTCTATGATCGCCTTTGCAATCGCCAGTCCCATGCCCGTTCCCTGCACTCGGTAGCGCTCACTCTTTCCTCGATAAAACTTATCGAAAATCAGCGCCTGTTCCATGTCATCGATGCCAACGCCCTGGTCAGCCACGCTCACTTCCAGCTTTCCATCACGTAATTCCGACGTCACGCGAATCATGGATTCCGGTGGCGAATACTTCGCCGCATTCTCGAGTAGTTGAACCAGCACCTCCGTGATGCGTTTGGCATCCACGCGCGCCACGGCATCGTCGGCAATCTTCAACTCGATCGCATGTCTTCCCAGCACTTGCTTTAATTCCGTCACTGCGATCTGCGCCAGTTCCTTAATCCGACGCGGCTCCAATTCAAGTTGCAGTTCATGCGATTCGAGCTCTGAAACCTCTGCCGCCTCGCCTACTAGCCGATTCAAACGGTCGCTCTCTTCGTCGATTACCGTCATCAACTCTTGCCGGTCGTCTGCTCCAAGATTGATGTTCGACATCAAGCTGGTGATCGACGCCTTAATCGCCGTTAACGGCGTCCGAAACTCGTGTGTCACTGAATCCAGAATCGCCGTTCGCAATTTTTCGCTCTCTCGCGAGGCCTCCGTCTTCGCCAATTTTTCTACAGCGGTCACGCGTTCAATCGCGATTGCGATCAGGCTTCCAATTGCATCCAGAGTTTCTCGCGACAGGTCACCGGCAACGCCAATGGTACCTACAATTCGCACACCGAGTTTCAGCGGAGTAAAGCTGAGTCGCCGTTCGCTGTCGAACGTCGGCTCCCCTCGCGCGATCACGCTCTTCAAATGCTCTGAATCCAGGTCGCGCGTCTCCGGACCCGAACGGTAGATATCGCCCTTTCCCGGCAAGTAGAGAGCAGCAGCAGACACGCCAAACGTGCTCACCACCAGTTGCGGAAGCGAATTCAACAATTCCAGAATATTTTCGGAGGTCAGCAGTTCCTGGCTGAATTGATAGAGCCGATCAACCTCGCGCCGGCGCTGCACTGCCTCTTCAGTCTGCCGGCGCGCACGTTCCGACAACTGGCTGGCAATGATCGCGGTCGCCAGGAACGCGACCAAGGCAATCCAGTTCTGCGTATCCGCGATCGTGAATGTCCCCACCGGCGGAAGGAAGAAGTAGTTGAAGGCCGCAGTGGCAATCACCGCGAGGAATAGTGAGAAACGCAATCCCCAGCGTGCCGACACGATCAGCACGGCCACCAGGAACGTAAGCGCCACCGTCGTGGGGTTCACATGCAGCGGAACCTTGAACACATAGACCAGCGCAACGACAATCGCGCAGCAGGCTACAAATCTCAAAAACACTTGCTGAGGAGACTTGTTCACGGCGTAGATTGTAGCTGACATCGACAAATTCGATTACCTCGAAGAGAATAGGGCGCGATGAGCAAGACTCCAGACCAGTGGTTAGAACACTCCGTCACTGAAAAAAAGGGCGGCATCTTCAAGCTGTTTCTTGGTTACGCTCCTGGCGTCGGCAAGACCTACAACATGCTGAGCGAAGCTATCCGCCGCAGCAATCGCGGAGAAGATGTGGTCATTGGAGTCATCGAAACTCATGGCCGCAAAGGCGTGGCCGAACTGGCGGCGAAGCTGGAGTCGGTGCCCCGTCGCAAGCTGGAATACAAAGGCACCCTGTTCGAGGAAATGGATGTCGACGCCATCCTCGCGCGAAAACCCGCAGTCGTGCTGATCGACGAACTCGCCCACACCAACATCGAAGGCAGCAAGCATCGCAAGCGTTACGAAGATGTTCTCGATCTTCTGGACGCGAATATCGACGTGCTCTCCACCATGAACATTCAGCATCTCGAGAGCCTCGCTCCGAGCGTGCAGCACATTACCGGCGTCACAGTACGCGAGACAGTTCCCGACTGGGTGCTGCAGCGCGTCACTGAAATCGTGATGGCCGACCTCACTCCGGAAGCGTTGCAGACCCGCATGAAACGCGGCGATATCTATCCTTCGGATCGCGTGGAGCGAGCTCTCGGCAATTTCTTCCGGCCCACCAACCTGATCGCGCTTCGCGAATTGGCCCTCCGGCAGGTCGCCCAGGAAGTCGATCGAAGTCTGGAGAGCCATCTCGACAAAGAGGAGTTGGAACGCAATCTGGGCGTACGCGAGCGTTTCGCGGTCTGCATCAGCTCCAATCCTGCTGCGCAGCACCTGGTTGCGCGCGCCGCTCGCATGGCGCACCGCCTCGACGCTGAACTGTTTGTCGTGTATGTGGACACCGGACTCGATGACACTGAAGCGAACCAGAAATCGTTGCAAGCTAACATCAAGTTTTCCGAGGACCTGGGCGCGCAGGTCATGAAGCTGAAGGCCACAACCGTGTCCGAGGCGGTTGCCAAGTTCGTCCGCGAGAAGCATATTACGCAGGTGGTATTCGGACGATCTGCCATCAAGGGATGGCGTCGCTATCTCTACCTGAGCACGATTCATAAATTCCTGCGCGACGCGCCGCCCGTCGACGTCCACATTGTTACGCAGGAAGCAACCAGCAAGGCGAGTAAGTAATGAACGCCAAAAAACGAATTCTGATTGTTGATGATGAGCCGCAGATTACGCGTGTTCTGCGCACCTCTCTAAACGGATCCGGATACGACGTGCGCACCGCCGAAAATGGCGAGAACGCCCTCGCCGTCGTGCGTGAATGGACTCCCGACCTGGTGATCACTGACGTTTCCATGCCACAAATGAACGGCATCGAACTCACTCGCCGGCTGAGAAGCGAATTCAGCGTCCCTATCATCGTCCTGTCAGTGAAGGGCGAGGAAAAGACCAAAGTCGAGGCGCTCGACGCCGGAGCCGACGACTACGTCACCAAGCCTATCGGCATGAACGAATTGCTGGCCCGTGTTCGCCGCAATCTGGCGCGTGTTGAACCCGCAGAGCCGGTCTCGACAACTCTCGAAGCTGGCGACTTCCGCATCGATCAGGATGCGTTTCGCGTCTCCATCCGTGGACAGGATGTCAGGCTCACGCCCAAAGAGTTTGAATTGTTGTTGCATCTCGCCCGCAACGCCGGCCGCGTAGTCACGCACCGCAAGCTTCTCAACGCCATTTGGGGACCGAACAGCGTGGAACAGCCAGAGCATCTCCGCGTCCTCGTCGGTCAACTTCGCAAGAAAGTGGAAACCGAAGGCGCTCCGCAATACATCATCACCGAGCCGTGGGTTGGATATCGGCTCGAACCTGCCGGCGAAGCCGAGCTCGATCCCGCCTAGCATTTACGAACAAATTACGCTCTTTTTAGACATTCCTTACGCTCATCGCTATCGAATGTAGTGATTGGTCGCTGGGAAGCGTGCCGTTTTCGCTTCGGCTAGATCGGCGCGCATTCTTCTCAGAACCATAGGAGCGAACAATGTCTGCTTTTCATCCCAAGGCCCTGCACGTCGACGCTAACCAGGTCACGATCGAAATGGATCTTCCCACCGATTCCGGAGTCATTCATGCGCATCCCGGCGATTGGATCGTGCGCGATGAGTTCGGCAAGCGCTACGTCTACACGGACACTGTCTTTCACCAACTCTACGAGCGCATAGGAGAGCGTAGTTACCTGACCAGCATGGCCGAAGAAGGCCGTTCGTACGGCTGCTGAACGGCTTCCCTGCAGGAAGCCTGGGTATTCGGAGCCGCGTAAATTCGCTCATTACGCTTTTTTTATGCACTCCTTACACAAACTTTAGGCCACCCCTTATCAAATGACTTGGACAACCATGATTGCTGTACTCGATTTCGCCGCGTTTTCCGGGATGACAGCCTTGCTGTTGATTTGCGTATTCGCGGTTGCCTTTATGCTTCGATTTCTCGTAGCTCTGTCCGCTGACGCGCGCAGGCCAAGAGTCCAAATGTTTCAGATCATTACTCGCCCCGGCTCGAGAAATGTTTATGAATTCCCGGCACACACGGTTGAGCTAATAGCATCGGAACAGGTAGCTCGGATTGGCATGAAGTCTGCCAATAGCCGGCGTATCGAGCGCAGCATTCACTTTGCGCAGCCCGAGATTCTGCAATCCCCAAAGTCCCAGGAATTACAGGCCAGGCGCGCAGGCAAACAACTCAAGCACTGGCTGCTGCTTTTCTTCTGCCTCGTATTCGCTTCACACGCAGCTAGCGCGCAAAATTCGACAGCGGCGCAATCTGACCAGCAGCAGAACACGCCCGCTCAGACCGCAGCTCCGGCTCCCGCTCCGCTTCCTACTCCAGCAATTACGGGCCCTCTGCAGGCGGCTCCCCCCAACACTTTTGAAGGCGGTCCCTTTGGCACGCTGAACGTGAATGGAATCATCAGCGGCATGGGATTGTGGCAGGGAAACCACGTCACCGGCGACAACCCTACCCAAGCGGCTCTCAGCAACGGCCAGATATTCCTGCAGAAAACTACAAGCTGGTGGCAGTTCTACGTTCAGGCTGGTGCTTACAACATTCTCTCGCTCGGAACTCCGTTCCTCTCCACTGAGAAGGCAATCACCGACCTCTACGGCCCCGTACCCGTAGCCTACGCAAAGCTGGTTCCAGCGAAGAACACTTCCATCTTGATCGGAGCCCTGCCAACGTTGATGGGTGCTGAGTACACCTTCGATTTCCAGAACATGAACATTGAACGCGGATTGTTGTGGAACCAGGAAAACGCCATCAATCGCGGCATTCAGGTGAACCAGACATTCGGCAAGTTCACTGCCTCTTTAAGTTGGAATGACGGCTACTACTCCAACCGTTACTCATGGCTGAGTGGCTCGCTTACGTATGCCAATGGCCCACACAGCTTCACCTTTGCAGGCATGGGCAACCTTGGACAAACGGCCTTTCAAACCCTGGCAACACCGCTGCAAAACAACAGCACCATGTACGCCGCGATATACACCTACACCAAAGGGAGCTGGATCGTGCAGCCCTACTTTCAGTACAGCAGCGTGCCCACCAATCCCAAGATCGGAGTCGTACAGGGCGCGTCGACTCGCGGCGGAGCCGTGTTGGTGAACCACACCTTCAAGCGCGGATTCTCTCTCGCCGCACGTGGAGAATATCTCTCAGCTACGGGTAGCCTTGCCGCACAAAGCGTCAACCTGCTTTACGGGCCAGGCAGCGCGGGATGGTCAATCACTCTCACTCCCACGTATCAGTACAAACGTTTCTTCACCCGCGGCGATCTTTCCTTCGTTCGCGCGAATAGTTTCACGCCCGGCGACGCTTTTGGCGCCAGCGGTACAAATCAAAATCAGCCCCGCGGCGTAGTTGAAGCAGGCTTCATGTTTTAGGAGGACTCGTTCATGTTGGACATCGTTTTCATTGCCGCAACCGTTCTGTTCTTTGCTGTCTCGATCGGTTACGTCTATTTCTGCGAGAAAGTGCGGTGAGATGACTATGCACCTCGAATCCGTAGTGATGCTTGCAATCTGCGTTTTGCTGATGGTCTATCTCGGCTACGCCCTGTTACGACCGGAGAAGTTCTGAAATGACCACCAATGGCTGGTTACAAATTCTTGTTTTCCTGCTTATCGTTCTCGCGCTCACGAAGCCACTTGGCGTCTTCATGGCCCGCGTCTTCAATCGCGAAAAGACATTTCTCGATCCGGTACTCCGTCCCATCGAGCGATTGATTTACGCACTCACCGGCGTCGACGAGAACGTCGAAATGAAATGGACCGAGTACGCCGTAGCCATGCTGCTCTTCAGCCTGGTTTCGATGGTGCTCCTCTATCTCATCCAGCGAGTGCAGGGAATGATGCCCTTCAATCCCCAGAAACTCGCCGGAGTTGAGCCTTACCTGGCGTTCAACACCGCCGCATCCTTCACGACGAACACTAACTGGCAGTCCTATGTGCCCGAGAGCACGATGAGCTACCTGACCCAGATGATGGGCCTGGCTTATCACAACTTCACCTCTGCCGCGACCGGCATCGCATTGGCGATTGCCTTCATTCGCGGCATCGCTCGTCGCGAAAAACAGACCATCGGCAATTTCTGGGTCGATCTCACCCGCTGCACGCTTTGGGTTCTGCTTCCCATTTGCATCATTGGCGCGCTCTTTCTCGTTTATCAAGGCGTGCCGCAAAACCTTAAGCCTTATGACACTGTGAAGCTGCTCGAACCGCAGCAAGTCCCGCACCTCGGCTCTGACGGTAAGCCCGCCACAACTTCTGACGGCAAGCCCGTCATGGATACCGTCACCGACCAGACCATCGCCCAGGGCCCCGTCGCCTCGCAGGAGATCATCAAGGAATTCGGCACCAACGGCGGTGGCTTCTTCAACGCCAACAGCGCCCACCCGTTCGAGAATCCCACTCCGCTCACCAACTGGATCGAGATGCTGGCGATCTTCGCCATCTCTGCGGGCCTTACTTACACACTCGGCATGATGACCGGTTCACGACGCCACGGTTGGGCCGTGTGGGCCGCCATGGCATTCCTCTTCCTGTGCGGCGTCACCACCGCCTACTGGTCTGAGTCGCGCGGCAATCCGTTGCTCAAAGGCGTTGATCAACGTGTGAGCATTGCTCAAACCGGCGGCAACATGGAAGGCAAGGAAGTCCGCTTCGGGCTTGCCGACAGCACCCTCTTCGCCACCGCTACCACCGACACCAGCTGCGGAGCCGTCAACAGCATGCACGACTCCTATACGCCGCTCGGTGGCATGGTTCCGCTCATCAACATCATGTTGGGCGAAGTCATCTTTGGAGGCGTCGGCTCAGGACTCTACGGCGCTCTCATCTTCGTGGTGCTCTCGGTCTTCATCGCCGGATTAATGGTCGGCCGTACTCCTGAATATCTCGGCAAGAAGATCGAAGCATTCGACGTCAAGATGGCCATGCTCGTGGCTCTGGTCTTCCCGCTCATCATCCTTACGCTCACCAGCGTTTCGGTGCTGGCGAACTTTGGCACTTCGAGCATTGCCAATCCTGGACCGCATGGCTTCAGCGAGATCCTCTATGCCTTCACTTCGGGCGCGGGAAACAACGGATCGGCGTTTGCCGGCATTAACGCGAACACCCACTGGTACAACGCCTCCATCGGCTTCGACACGCTCATTGGCCGTTTTCTGATGATCATCCCCATGCTCGCGATCGCCGGTAACCTCGCACGCAAGAAAGCAGTGCCGCCATCACTGGGCACATTCCCGGTCACCACCCCTTTGTTCTCCGCCCTGCTCGTTGGCGTAGTGATCATCGTGGGTGCACTGACCTTCTTCCCGGCGCTGAGTCTCGGTCCGATTCTTGAGCACCTGCTGATGAATGCAGGAAAGACATTCTGAGGAGAATATGAAGCAATCTAACCAAATGGAGCCAACGGCAGTGAAGGAACCAGAAGCTCAGCCATCGAACGGCGCCCCTCAGGTCGAGCTGCATCCGACGGCCCTGCGCCATAAGCCCAAGTCAATTGCGATCTGGAATGCCAGCATCGTTCGCCGCGCCATTGTCGACGCGTTCGCGAAGCTGAATCCGCGCAAGATGATGGGCAATCCCGTAATGTTCGTCGTCGAAGTGGGCAGCGTCGTCACCACCATCCTGCTCATCCGCGATATGCTCACAGGCCATCACGGATACAGCTTCAATCTTCAGATCACGCTTTGGCTCTGGTTCACCGTGCTCTTCGCCAACTTCGCCGAAGCTATGGCCGAAGGCCGCGGCAAGGCCCAGGCCGACACGTTGCGCAAAGCACGCTCGGAAACCATGGCGAACCGGTTGCTCGCCAACGGAGCAGTGGAATCGGTAGCCGGATCCAGGCTTCGCATCGACGATCACGTCGTCGTAAAGGCCGGCGAGCTAATCCCTGGCGACGGCGAGATTGTCGACGGCGTCGCGTCCGTCGACGAGTCCGCCATCACAGGTGAATCCGCTCCAGTCATTCGCGAAGCCGGCGGCGACCGCTCCGCGGTTACCGGAGGCACGCGCGTGCTCTCCGACGAAATCAAAATCCGCATCACCTCCAATCCTGGCGAAACCTTCATCGACCGCATGATCGCGCTGGTTGAAGGTGCCGAGCGGCAGAAGACTCCCAACGAAATCGCGCTCAACATCCTGCTTGCCGGACTCACCATCATCTTCCTGCTGGCCGTCGTCACCCTGCAGCCATTCGCGATTTACGCTGGATCGCCGCAAACCGTCTTCGTGCTCGTCTCGCTTCTCGTTTGCCTGATCCCAACGACAATCGGCGGATTGCTCTCCGCCATCGGCATCGCTGGCATGGATCGCCTCGTCCAGCACAACGTGCTCGCCATGTCTGGCCGCGCCGTCGAAGCCGCGGGCGACGTAAACACGCTTCTGCTCGACAAGACCGGCACCATCACGCTCGGCAATCGCCAGGCAGCTGAATTCCTCCCGGCGGCGGGCGTCACCGAGAGCCGCCTCGCCGATGCAGCTCAACTCTCCTCCCTTCCCGATGAAACTCCGGAAGGCCGCTCCATTGTCGTCCTTGCGAAGGAAAAGTACGGACTACGTGGCCGCGAACTGGCCGATCACGAAGCGGAATTCATTCCGTTCACCGCCCAGACTCGCATGTCCGGCGTGAATATCGACGGCCGCGAGATTCGCAAAGGCGCCGCCGATTCCATCGCGAAGTACATCTCCTCGAATGGCGACGGACTCCCCCGCGAAGTACAGGCCGCTGTCGAACAGATTTCCCGCGCAGGCGGCACACCTCTTGTGGTCAGCGAGAATCGCCGCGCGCTCGGTGTGATTTATCTGAAAGACATCATCAAGGGAGGCATCAAGGAGCGCTTCGCCCATCTGCGCTCCATGGGCATTCGCACGGTGATGATCACCGGCGACAATCCGCTTACCGCGGCCGCCATCGCGCGTGAAGCCGGTGTTGACGACTTCCTCGCCGAAGCCACTCCCAAAGACAAGATGGATTTGATCCGCAAAGAACAGTCCGAGGGCAAACTCGTCGCCATGACCGGCGACGGCACCAACGATGCGCCCGCGCTCGCCCAGGCCGACGTCGGCGTCGCCATGAACACCGGCACGCAAGCCGCAAAAGAAGCCGGCAACATGGTGGATCTCGACTCCAACCCCACCAAGCTGATCGAGATCGTTGAAATCGGCAAGCAGCTCTTGATGACGCGCGGCTCGCTCACCACGTTCTCCATCGCCAACGATGTCGCGAAATATTTCGCGATCATTCCCGCGATGTTCGCTGGCACATTCCCGGTTCTCAACGCTTTGAACATCATGCACCTGAAGACGCCCGAGTCCGCCGTTCTCTCCGCCGTGATCTTCAACGCGCTCATCATCGTTGCGCTCATTCCGCTTGCGCTTCGCGGCGTGAAGTACCGCCCCATGGCCGCCGCTGCTCTTTTGCGCCGCAATCTGTTCGTTTACGGACTGGGCGGCATCGTCATCCCGTTCATCGGTATCAAGCTGATCGACGTCCTCATCACCGGCATCGGCCTGGCGTAGGACTGAAACAGGAGAAGATATGAAGAAGAATCTGATAACAGCAATCCTGATGACGGTGGTCACGACAGTCTTGCTCGGCATCATCTACCCGCTCGTAGTGACTGCGCTGGCCCAGACGCTGTTTCATGACAAAGCCAACGGCCAACTGATCCAGCGGAATGGTGTGACGGTTGCGTCCCGCATCATCGGACAACCGTTCGTTGGCCCCGGATACTTCCATTCTCGGCCTTCCGCCGCCGGAAATGGTTATGACGCCGGGGCCTCTTCAGGCTCTAATCTTGGCCCCACGAATCAGAAGTTGCTCGATCGCGTGAAAGCCGACACCGATCGTCTGCAGGCAGAAAATCCCAGCGTGCCGGTTCCCGTCGATCTCGTCACCACATCCGCTTCCGGCTTGGATCCCGACATCACGCTCGCCGGCGCCGACTTTCAGATTCCGCGCATCGCGCGTGAAAGAAAAATGTCGGAAGACACCGTGCGCGAGTTGATCTCGAAGCACACCTATGGACGCCAACTCGGCTTCCTCGGTGAATCGCGAGTAAACGTCGTTGAACTCAATCTCGATCTGGATGCAGTTTCCGGAAAGTGACCGCCTCAGCACAGGACAGGCCCTCCCGCCTGCCCTGTGTGTAATTGAGTATTTTCTTCGGTGGCGCGGGCGCCCTCGCCCGCGGCTCTTCTGGGGAAAGTCTTCTGGGGAAACTGACACAGATCCTTATGCTGTCATGTTGAGCGAGGCCGCACGGCCGAGTCGAAACAGCCCACCTCAGCTCGCATTATCGAATACGTTTCGACTCTCCCCCGGGCGAGCTTGCATTTCCTGTCAAGCCCATCAAACTCCCGATTTCCCCGCAACTCGCTCAATCCACGCGAGAAATAAATTCGCCCAAAGTGTCTAGTAGGTACCTCGTGATTTGTAACAATAGAAATAGGCACGAATTTCTCGTCCGAAAAGAGGAACCAGCAAGTCATTTGTTTCTAATATTTTGACCACTAACTCCTTTGTTATCCCGCAACTGGCAGAACCTTCGCGCCAAGCCGCTGATGCGTCACCACTTGCGAGAGCATAGGGGGAGGGGGTGTCTCCCGCAGCCGCGGGTCATGCGGTGAGGAGCTCCACGGGTTTAATCTATTGGCCGGAGAAATAACAATGGATACGCCTCTGCCGCCGAAGAGCCTCGCTCCCCTCAACCCTCCCAAACGATTTCTCTTCGGTCCCGGCCCCACGCAAGTCCACCCACGCATTTATGACGTGATGTCGAAGCCCATCGTCGGGCATCTCGATCCATTTTTCTTTCAGGTCACGCAAGACATTCGCGATCTGCTGCAGCTGGTCTTTGGGACGCACAATCCATTCACCATCGCGATCTCTGGCACGGGCAGCGCCGGAATGGAAGCGGCTGTCAGCAACTTCGTCGAATCCGGAACCAAGGTCGCGATCTTTGCGAATGGATTCTTTGCCGACCGCATCTCCGAGATGGCCAAGCGGCAGGAAGGCGAAGTCGTTCGCTTCGAGAAACCTTGGGGCGAAGTATTCGGAGACGCCGAAGCCGCCGATTTCATCCGCCGCGAGCGCCCGCAGGTTGTCGCCTACGTCACCGCTGAAACCTCGACTGGTGCCTTTCAGAAAGGCAAGGCCATTTGCGACGCCGCGCATGAAATCGACGCCATCGTGATCGCCGACTGCGTAACCTCGCTCGGCGCCATGCCTGTAGAAGTCGACAAGACCGGCATCGACGTTGCCTATAGCTGTTCGCAAAAAGGCCTGAGCTGCCCGCCGGGCTTGTCTCCCCTCACGCTATCGCCCCTTGCCGTCAGTCGCCTGAAAAGCCGACGAACGGTGAATCACAGCTGGTATCTGGATCTCACGCTCCTCGCCGACTACTACGAAGGCGCGCATCGCTATCACCACACTGCGCCCGATCACCTTGTTCTATGCGCTGCGCGAAGCCTTGACGCTGATCGCGGAGGAGGGTCTTGATCAACGCTTGCAACGCCACTACCGCGGGCACAAACGTCTTGTGAAGGGACTCGAAGAGATGGGCCTCAGCATGCACGTGCCCGAGCAGAATCGCATCTGGAATCTGAACACGCCGCGGGTTCCTGAAGGCGTGAACGACGCGAATGTCCGCGCGCGTCTATTGAAAGATCAGGGGATTGAGATCGCCGGAGGCTTCGGCCCACTCGCCGGAAAAGTCTTCCGCATCGGCATCATGGGACCGCTCGCGACAGATGAGAACGTCGACTTCTTCTTGAACTCATTCAGAAGCGCGCTCGTAGCCGAAGGCTACAAGGTCCTGCAAGCAATGACTTCATAGTTTGTGTTTAGATTTGGTGGCGCGTGCGCCCTCGCGGCGTGAATCTTCAGCTTTGTACCCGATACAGCGCCTCACCGGCTCTCGGAATCAGCTTGATTCCCTCGTGCTCGCGATCTCGCCACTCGTCCACCTTCACCGTGCGCGGATCAAGATAGCCGAGATTCATCGCGCGGCACCGTTGTTCGGAGATGCCCGTCGCAAGCGTCACCTGGATTCGTGGCGTCTCCACAGCGGTCGCCGCATCGTAAGTGCCCTGGCCCTTCAGGTGAGTTGAATGCGCGAGAACGCCGCGAGGCACCTCGGCAAAACGTGACCATTGTTTCAGAAAGTAGTCGCGGCAATGATAGCCGACTTTTTCCAGGCAGCTTCCGTGCGTGTAGCTGAACTCGGTAATCTGCGGCGCGTAGATGACGACTTCGCCGCCATCGGCAATCGCAGGCTCAGCCTTGTACATGCCCTTCGCCGCCGTCCACATATCGCGATAGAGCTCAGGCATCACCGAAAGGACGCGCTGAAATGGCTTATCGATCCAATGGATATGCTTCTGCGACGACAACTCCACCGCCGCTTTCCACGCTTCGACTGCACTTCCGAAATAGACTCCGGATGCGCCTTCATGCGACACCACCAGCGCCATGCACGAAATTGGTACCGAAATCTGCGCGGCCGCGCGATCGATCAATTCGCGCACCGGAGTGGAAGCAGTACCGATGATGCTATAGCTGCCTAGCAGCGCGCCCAGCCAGTGCGTCTGGTTGATCATGTCGCTGCCACTGATGCCCGGAAACAAATATTTATTGCCGCCCGAAAATCCAACCACTTCGTGCGGAAATACCGGGCCACAAATCAGCACCTGGTCGTAATCGAAAATCAGTCGGTTGATGCGAATGACAATCTCTTCGGAAAGAAGACCACCGGAAACGCTGGCGACTTCAGAAGCAGGAATCGCTCCGACATCAACGAACGTTTCAGGAAGATCCCAGCGGTGATTCAGAACCTTCGACTGGCCGCAAACACCGTTCCTCACCGGACAGCCGATCATCTGCGATAGTTCCGCATCGGTCATCAACTGATGCGTTCCCAGCGCGACCAGATAATCATGCGCTTTCGCGCGCCCCGCCAGATTCTGTTGCAGCAACTCGAACATCAGCGGCATCGGCATCGTGCGCGTGCGATCCGGGATGATCGTCAACACTCGCTTGCCTTCGATGCGCATCTCATCGCATGCGCGGCGCACTACATCGCTGACTTCCTCACGCGTTAGCGTTCCCTCCAATGTTCCCTTCCCGAACATCACTTCAGCTCCCACAAATCAGCGCCCTGTTACAAATTTGATGGCCGTCGGCGAACTGATCTGAACTGGCTGACCACTCGCGCTCAGATGGCCAGATTTACTGTCTATTTTGAAGATTACGATGCTGTCGGAATCCTGATTCTCCGCCAGCAACCACTTGCCACTCGGATCAATCGCGAAATGCCGCGGAGTTTTGCCCTGCGTCGGTTCAATCTGCTCAAGCTTCAACTTGCCAGTCTTTGTGTCGACGGCGAAAACCGCGACGCTGTTGTTGTCTCCGCGATTCGAAGCATACAAAAACCGTCCCGAAGAATGCACTTCGATCTCAGCTCCCGTATTCTCTCCTTTGAAATCGGCCGGCAGACTCGAGATTGTCTGCAGCTCTTTCAAACCGCCGCTGCTTTTGTCGTATGAATAAACTACGACTTCCGACTTCATCTCCGTCATCAGGTAAACGAATCGCTCATCCTTCGAAAACGCGATGTGACGCGGCCCCGAGCCAGGCGCGGCCTTCACCGAGTGCGAAGTTCCGAGCTTGCCCTTCGCCGAGTCGAACGGATAAATAACAATCTCGTCCAGACCGAGGTCAGGCACCAGCACGAATCGATTATCGGGCGACATCACTACCTCGTGCGGATGCGGTCCTTCTTGCCTCTCGCGATTCACACTCGATCCCTTGTGCTGAATGAAGTCAGTCGCCTGCCCGAGGCCACCATTCTGCTCGATCGGAAAGACAGTAATATTGCCGCCGGTGTAATTTGCCGCGATCAGATACTTCCCCGTGCGATCGAGCGTGATGTGCGCAGGATCCGCGCCACGGGAGCCAAGCTGATTCAGGAGCTTCAACTTCCCATCCGCTTCGATGGCAAACGCGCTCACCGCGCCGCTTTTCTGTGCATCGAAATCCTGCATTTCGTTCGCCGCATACAAGAATTTGCCATCGCGCGACGCAACTACGAACGAAGGCTGCGGTGTTTCCACCGCGAGTCCGAGACTATTCAGCTTTCCAGTCGAGGCGTCGAATCTATACGCGTAGATGCCCTTGCTGCCGTGGGTTGTGTATGTTCCAACGAACACCAGCGGCTGCGCATCGGAAGCGAACGCCGTTGCGAGACAGAGGACGCTCATCGCGCCAAATAGAAAGAGCGAACTGCCGAAGTTAACTAGCCTGATCAGATTCATGTTTCGTGTCGTCCCTCAGTTCACAGCACCGGATGATATCTGTTTCGAGTTGACTGCGCTTATCGACGGTTCGGGGATTCGTTCGATCTTTCCCAACAGTACCGCATATCCGAAAACTCCCAGCAGCAGGATCACCGTCGCTGTCGTAAATGCCGACGTAAACGAATGCGTAGCGTACGCGATATAACCCGTCACAATCGGCGCCGAAATCGCTGACAACTGCCCGCAGAAATTCGCCAGTCCGCCAATCGTGGCCACACTCTCGCGTGGCGCAATCAGCGACGGAACGGTCCACGCCACAGGCGCTGCTGCCGCCAGTCCGCCCAATGCCAGGCTGATCCACATAAGCGCCGCCACTGGCGTATTGGAGTGTCCTGCTCCCCAAATTCCCAGCCCCATCGTCATGCCAATAATAAGGACGCTTTGCCGAACTCGGCTGGCATCCCAGCCGCGTTTTATGAGCGCATCCACGAGCCAACCGCCAACCAGCAAATCGGTGAAGGTCGCAAACAACCACGGCACTGACGTATAGAGCGCCGATTGCAGCAAATCAATGTGCAGTGAGCGGGAGAGATAAGTCGGCAGCCATGTCAGCAGAAGATAGAAGCTGTAATTGTAAGCTGCCCAGCCGAGCGCCAATCCCCAAACCTTTTTCTGCCGTAGCAGATATGACAAAGGAGCTCCAGCCGCAGCCCTCTTCTGATCCTCGACCTGCGCGCCGCCGGCCAGAATGTACTGGCGCTCTGGCGACTCGAGCTTCGTATCCTCACTCGGATTGCGATATATCAGGCGAAACAGCAGGAAATATCCGAAACTGATGAGGCCGGTAGCGGCAAAGCTCCATCGCCATCCAAAGTGCACCAGCAGCACGCCCAGAAATGGAACACCGATCGCAGTTGCGAATTTCGCGGCGGAGTCGGTGATCGCGGTAGCAAGTCCGCGCTCGCTCTCCGGAAACCAGTAGCCGATCGCCTTGGCGTTGGCGGGAAATGTTGGCGACTCGCCGATGCCGAGAAGAAATCGGGCGCCGAAGAATCCGCCTACTCCCCTCGATGCCGCTGCCGCGAACGACGCCATGCTCCACAAGAATGTGCTCACGCGTCCGATTCGCTTCACACCGAAGCGATCCAGCAAAAGTCCTGCCGGAAGCTGCATCGCTGCGTACGTCCAGCTGTAGGCGCTTGAGAGAAATCCGAACGCGACCAGCGACAGACCAAATGCATCGTGCAACGCCGCTTGCGACACCGACAGATTCACGCGGTCGAAGAAATTAACGAGGACGCCGAGAGAAAGAAGGAACGCGATGCGCCAGCGGCGGCGCGGGATCGATGCAGTCTCTGAGGTATTAGGCAGCCGCCATCTCCCGGAAGGTGAAGTCGCTGATTAGCGTGCTCTCTCAGCTGAGCTGAATCAGCCTAGACGATGCTGCCAATGATGGCAAATCCGAAAGCCAATTACTCTCCCCGCGGCGATTTCAGCTTCCAATCGATCTTTCGCAGCATGCCCAGCAGAAGTTCGGCATCGGCCGGATCAAGATTTAGCCTCCTTACCAGGCGGCGCAACTTTTCCAGCGACGACGCTTCGGATCGCGGCTTCACGTATCCGCTGGTTGTAAGCATCTCGAACATCGTCGTTGTGATTTGCTCCAATTCTCCTGCATTTGCGCGTTGCTGCGCTTCCCGCTTGTCAGCCGCGGCGCTTCCTCGCGTCAACTCATACAGGCAAACGGCAACTGCCTGTCCCAGGTTCATCGAAGGATGTTGTTCGCGAGTGGGGATGCTCATCAGCCAGTGGCAATGCGTGAAGTCATCGTTCGAGAGGCCACGTTTCTCAGAACCAAACAAAATCGCGACGCGCCCTCCGGCGAGATGCTCTTGTGCCTTCGGCCCGGCATCTGGTAGGGCCACAAGCGGCTGCTTCATGTCGCGATTTCGTCCCGCGGTCGTTCCTATCACCAGAGAGCAGTCGGCGACTGCTTCTGCCACGCTCTGGTATTGCTCGGCGGATTGCAAAACTGCAGACGCACCCACCGCTGAGCGCGCCTCTCGGAACGATTCTTCGAAAGGATTCACCACGCGCAACCGGGACAGTCCGAAGTTGCTCATGGCCCGAGCGGCAGCGCCAATGTTCAGAGGATTGCGAGTGGAAACTAGAACGACGCAGAGCTGGTCGGATTCGGCGGGAGTGAGCAAGCCACGTCATTTTACGACGACGGGCCTGCCCTGGTTAGAGCAGGCCCGTATCATCGGCACGCGCGGGTTAGTTTGTCGCTGATTTCTCGAGCGCCGGCTTGTTGCGAACGAGTAGTGTCGAGCCGGTTAGCTCGGCAATGTGCTGTCTTTTGAAGTCTCCCAGAATGCGGGTGACCGTCTCACGCGATGTACCGATCAATTGAGCAATTTCTTCGTGCGTCAGAGCGAGCTTCACGCGGATCACGCCACCCTCGACGACTTTGCCATCGGCGGACCACTGCAACAAAAGTCTTGCGAGTTTTTCAGAAGCTGAATGCGCCAGGCCGATCGCGCGGATCACTTCGTACGCCGACTGGCAATCGCGGCTCAGGTGCGCTGCAGCTTGCAGGCAGGCATCACCGTTTTGCTTGATGAAGCGCAGGAAGTCGTCGCGCCGGACAAAAGCTAATTGGCTCGGTTGCAGAGTCTCCACTGTGAATTCGTGCGCTTTGCCGGAAACTGCAGAATGCACCCCAAGAATCTCGCCGGGCTGAGCGATCTTCACGATCAGAGTCTTGCCATCACTGTTAGTTGCGAGAACTTTGGCGCGTCCTTGGCAAAGGATGTAAACGCCGCGCGCGGCCTGTCCTTCGGTGAATACGAGTGCGCCTTCGGGATACGAGGTGCTGTGCTTCAGCTCGTCGAGTTGTTCGATCGAGCGCTGCGAGAGTGCGCAGAAGGAATTGTTGGTCCGCAGTGGGCATCTCACGCAATTGTCGACGATCGGCAGGCCATAAGGAGAATTGGCCTTGACGTGTACATCGGCGAGAGGCTGAAAAGTTGGGGTCGTTGTCGTTGCTGTCGCTGCCATCATCGAAGTTGCCATCTCACACCGTCCTTTTGAAATCCCCTGTCTTTGCTGACTTCTGTAAGGGCAACTGGATGGCCACGCATTCCGAGCGGGACAGCACTCTTCAGAATCCAGTGAACCAATTGAAACAAATAGATTTACGCGCTTTGAGGGGTGGGCTTTGTCACCCGGAGGAGTAGCTTCTGTGGGTTATTTCGCGCAGCAGTGTGTGATCTCAATCACTAATCGCAGTGATAAGACCAGAAACCGGCAACCATGGCTTATTTCAGAGTGTCCTGAACCGCTTTGAGAAGAGCCGTTCGAGTAAAGGGCTTTTCCAGCAGGGTTGATCCGGTCGCGTGAATGTCATTTTCGCCGATCAGTTCTCCTGTGTAACCAGACATATAGATGACCTTTGGCGCCAGATTCGATTTGTTCAGTTCCCGAACCATTTCAGGGCCACTCGTGCCTTTCATCACCACATCCGTCAGAACGAGGTCAAAACGGTTCCCATTTGTGTGTGCCAGCTTGAGAGCCGATACTCCATCCGACGCTTCGAGTATCTGATAGCCGTGTTCTTCCAGCATCTGCTTGGTCAATCCTCTTATTAGCTCATCATCTTCGACCAACAGGATTGTTGCCTTAGCGCGTTTGGCGAACTCGGGTTGTATCTCCGCACCAGGGTCTCGTTCAATCTTAGCTTCTGCACTCGGAAGGTATACCTTGAAGGTTGTCCCTCGTCCCGGCTCGCTATATACGAAGATGTGACCTCCGCTCTGCTGAACGATCCCATACACGGTCGACAGCCCCAGGCCAGTGCCCTTGCCCACTTCTTTGGTGGTGAAGAACGGTTCAAATATTCTGGAAACGATGCCAGGCTCCATCCCGACACCCGAGTCACTTACCTCAAGCAACACGTAGTCTCCAGGCGTCATGGGAGGATGCTGCCGCGCGAAAGCGTCGTCAAAACTTACGGTGCTGGTTTCCAGGATTAACTTGCCGCCCTTTGGCATCGCATCACGAGCATTCACCGCGAGATTCATCACGATTTGATCGATCTGTCCGGGATCGGCCTCAATCAAGGTAGCTGCCGAACGATTGACCAGCGTCACTTCAACGTCGTCGCCCACCAACGGGCGCAGCAATTTCGCGGTGTCCCGCAAACGCTCATTCAAGTCCATCACGATCGGACTGGACGGCCTTGTCCTGCTGAAGGCCAGAAGTTGCCGAGTGAGGCTGGCGCCGCGGTCCGATGCTTTATGAATATTTTCTACGTACTGCGATAGACCAGGAATTGCGGACACGCGATCACGCAGGAGTTCCGCACACGCGACGACAATTCCCAGGATGTTGTTGAAGTCGTGGGCGACACCGCCAGCCAGGCGGCCAATCGCTTCCATCTTCTGTGCCTGCCGCAACTGATCTTCCGCGCGGCGTTGCTCCGTAATGTTGCGTGCGATGGTGGAAGCGCCAACGATGTTCCCGGCGGAATCGTGGATTGGCGAGACGGTGATGGAAACATTCACCAGCTTGCCGTCTTTGCTGACGCGTACCGATTCGAGATACCTGACGCTCTCGCCCCGACCCACCGTTTGCAGAATTCTAGTCACTTCTTCGTGACGCTCGGGCGGAACGATTGTGATCAGCGGCTTTCCGATGATCTCTTCTGCGGTGTAGCCGTACATGCGTTCGGCTCCGCGATTCCAATCGGTAACAATACCGTCCAGAGTTTTGCCGATGATTGCGTCGTCGGACGAATCGACGATAGCGGCCAGGCGAGTGCGGGAATCCCACAGTTCACGATCTGCACGCTGAGCCAGTTCTTCGTTGGCACGTCGCAGGTCATCTTCTGTTTTCTTCCGATCGCTGATGTCGCGTATCGCACACAACACTAGCGTACTGCCTTCACTCGCTACTGGACTCAGGCTGATTTCCACCGGAAACTCTGAGCCATCCTGCCGGCGGCCATAGAGGTCGAGACCGGCGCCCATACGTCTGACCTTCGGTTGCTCGCCATAATCGGCGCGATGACCTTCGTGGCGGCCACGGTATCGTTCCGGCACCAGAAGTTCAATGCGCTGCCCGATCAATTCGTCCCGCGAAAACCCGAACATCGCCTCAGCTTGCGCGTTGACATGAAGAATTTTGCCGTCACCCTCTACCGCAATCATCGCATCCGGCACAGCTTCCAGTAAGTTCGACGAAAATAAGCTCTGGGGGCCTGATTTGGAGGGCATTCCAGAAGTCGACTTCTGACCGCGCATCGGTTGTCCGGGCATGGGTAACCTACTATACGCTCACTCGTCTAGACGAATGAAATGCCATGAAGGATGAGGAGGGAGAAACACATAAAAGTGGTGCCCGGAACAGGAGTTGAACCTGCACACCTTGCGGTACTGGATCCTAAGTCCAGCGCGTCTGCCAATTCCGCCATCCGGGCGTTGGGGTTATTTTAACCCAGGTTCCCTCTCGCGAATCCGCCCCGGTTTCTGTCTCAAAAGGTGACACGCCAGCAGCTCTCGAATTGCAGCCCACATGCAAAAAATGCGGGGCATCGAATTGAACTAACGCCAACAATTCACGAAAAAGGGGGCTTATCGAGTGGGCCGACGCAGCGAGGCGATATTACTGATTTTGGCGGTAATCTTGATACACCCCGTTAAAGGGCACGCCGAGAAACGGAAGCCGCAAGCTGCCCGGCACTCGCCGTCGATACCCCGTCTCGCCACCCGAACGCGTCACACACGTTTGGATTGCTCTCACTTCGTGAATTACGTCTACCGGAGGGCCCATCTCCCTTATCGCTATGCCAGCTCTGAGGAACTCTACGAGGGTACCGGCTCCTTCCAGCGCGTCTTCGAACCGATGCCCGGTGATCTCATCGTGTGGAAAGGCCACGTGGGAATCGTCACCGATCCCAGCGTGAGCCGATTCGTGAGCGTATTGCGTTCGGGAGTAAAGACCGATGACTATCTCTCGCGCTATTGGAAAGGCCGCGGGCAATACCGTTTCCTGCGCTACGTAGGAAATCGGCCGCCTGAGGCGAACCGGACGCTCGCGAAGAGCGTGGTCGCCGCCTATGCGAGTGGCGAGTGATCGCTAATTAATGCCTCAGGAAGTGTACTGCGACAAGGACTGCGACTTCGACAGCCGCCAGTGAAACCCAGATTGCTTCCCGCAAATGTGCCCGCTTCAACTCACGCTGCTTCTGAAGCGTGAGGACCCGCATGGCGTCTTCTTCCTTGGCCATTTGTTTCGGCGGTATTGCCGGGCGTGGCATGCGCGGCACCAGCCGCACCTCGCCGACGGGCTTATCGGGGTAGAACACCTTGGGAGTATCGATCAGATGCGACCAGCGCGGCACGTTGAGCACATCAGACGCCAGTTCCGGCTTCACTGGAGCGGAGGTGACCATCAGCGCGGGAAGACGTTCCGGCGAAACGTTGTCGGCAAGGTTCCGCAGTAACGACGACCACCACGGGTGTGCGACCTGATCGCTGAGAAGTTCGCCCACGTCGACAGGCCGCGATTCCAACTGGAGCGGCGGCAGAGTTTCCGGTGAAATCACATCCCCGAGGTTCGTGAACACGGTCCGGAACCAGGGCAAGTCCACCACATCTCCGAGAAGCATGCCCACGTCGACCGGCTGCGATGTGACCTGCAGCGGCGGCAACACGACCGGCGTATAGCGATCTTTGAAGTTCTGCAGCAGGGAGCGCCACAGCGGGACACTCAGGCTGGGTGGTGGGGAGATATCCAGAGGGATATCGAGATGAGTTTCGGGAATACTAGGATCCATGGCCGCTACTGCTATTCTACCCTGCGCTGAGCCGATTCGGCCTATAGCACCTTAGGCATTTCGATCGAAAGCGCCTGAGACTCCGGAGCCTTTTCTCGGACGATTAGAACGCCCACCACCGACTGGTAGCCGCTTCGCGTCGCCTTGAAGGTGTACTTGCCATCCTTAATATGCTTGATCTGAAACCGTCCCTCGCCATCGGTCTTTGTGGCTTTCACTTTTCCGGTGGCATCGTCGCGTAACTCAAAAAGGGCTTTCCGCACCGGCTCACGGCCTTTCGCCGCCAGCACTGTTCCGGAAACTTCACGGATGTGCAACGGCTTCGGCAGTTCGACGATCACCTGTTCTTGTGGGAGTTTCGTAAAGCCGGCATAGGGTCCCGACTGGAACCTGTGCTCGGCGATGCAGGTACTAACGAGAAGAAGAACGGCAAAGACTGCCGCAACGGTGCGTGCCACGCGATTTACTCCCGCAACAAGTTATCAGAAAGCAGTGGCAATCCTCCAGCTTTCCGGGAGTAACGCCGTCAAGGAGACGAGGGAGAACGACTGTGATTCGTTCTCCCGTCAGTAGCTATTGAGGCAGTATTCCGTAAACGTCGAGTTCTCCCTGTGGATTCGGATTCGACGTGGGATCGTGTCCAGTGCCGATGAAGACCTTTCCGTTAGCCACAATTGGTGAGGTGAGCTTGATTCCGTATCCGGCCATATCGGCATTCGTCATCCCACTGTTGTAGAGCTCCTTCGAGAGATCAGTGGCGTCGTACGCATGCAGGACGGCCGAACTGGGGGTCGGGTTCTTCGAATCCTGAAGAGGTGCGCCATGATCTAGGGCCCACACAATTCCATTCGTACCGCCATTGGCGGAAACGAACGGCGTGGTGCCCATGATTCCCGGTTGGTATTCACTGGATGTTTGTGGCGAAACCGTGCCCGGTGTTAGCTGTCCACCCGCGTAGATAAACTGGCGGATGGGTCCAGGATCGGCGCCGATGTATACGGACCCATTGAACCAGGCACCGGTGCTGAAGAGCTGATATGGTGCGATATAACCCTGGGGAACGAGGTTGCCGCTTCCATCCGTGCATTGCGGTCCCAGGTATTGGCCACCAGCCAAGAAGAACCACTGTGCGGCCCCCGCATCACCGGTCTGCTGTTTGCCCATGTTGTTGGTGTTGAGCAGATAAACGATGCCGGCCTTGCCCCCGACCATCACTTGCGACGCTCCTGGAACGACGCTTACGCCTCCAGAGGCCAGATCGGAATCCCTGCACCAGAGATAGGGCTGATCGGCGGGCGTAAAACTGTCGAGCAGGCTTAAGTCTGTGTTCTTGAGCTTCAACGCGCTTACACCCCAGGACGAGCTATTGTCATACGGACCATCGCCGGTGGTGACGTAGATGTTTTCAGCACTGTCAGCCGCCGGACCGGCGCCTCCCATCCAAACGCCGCCGGCACCAGGATACTTTCCATATCCAGCAATGTTCGGAGAGGTGTTCAACATGCCAGTTTGCTTCAAGGTGCTCTTGTCATAAGCGAGCACCCATCCGGGACCGCATGCACCCATGCCGAAGACGACCGAAGTGCTGGTTACAAGCAGCGAAGCACGACTCAAGCAGCTTGTCGTTAGATGGAGTTTCCATCCCGACGTACGGTCAAGGTGCTAGGTACAGACGCCTGAATCACCACCGGGCTGCCCGACTTTTCCTGGCCCGTGAGGATGTTCAGAGCGTGTAATCTGAAATTGTTACCCGACGACCGTCTTCTGTTCGGAAACCACGTACATCGTGTTGGTGCTCAGGTCGATGGCCGGGGTTGCGGTAACACCGATCCACGGCTGGGGATTGCCACCTGACAATGGAGTTTCTCCCGCGGCCAGCAGAGAGGTTTGCCAGAGCTTGCCCACGGACACGTCGTCGGCGTCGAACGCATAGACGCTGTCGTACTCGGTCGCCACGAACACAACGTTGTGCTGCGCGCCGTTGATCGTCAGGTTCGAGACATATAGCGGCTGCGCGTAGATATATCCATCTACGAGATAAGAGAACAATCGCCCAAATTTGCCGGGCGCCACATTCGCGGGCGTGAGGATGGTCTCATTTGCGTTCAGTCCGGAGCGGGCGTTATCTCCATGCCAAGTGGGCACACTCACGCTGGAAGGCGGAGGCGAATTGGCGACCGTAACCGTCGCCGAGCTTACCACCGGCGTGCCGCCATTGCTCGCCGTCGCCGTGTACGTTGTTGTTATCGCGGGCTTCACCGTGAGCGGAGCTGAGGCTGAGCTGTTCAGAGCGACGGTGCCAATCCCATTGTCGATGGTAACGGAGGTCGCGTTAGTCGAGGTCCACGTCAGCGTCGAAGATCCTCCGGATGCGATCGACGCAGGAGTTGCCGTCAACGTGATTGTGGGCGCACCGACCGCGGGTGGGTTCACCGTGACCGTGGCCGAACTCTTCGCCTGCGTGCCGCCATTGCTCGCGGTTGCCGTGTAAGTTGTTGTTGCCGAGGGCGTGACCGTGACCGGTGCCGAGGCCGAGCTGTTGAGAGCGACCGTGCCAATACCGTTATTGATGGTGACGGAGGTTGCGTTACTTGAGGTCCACGTCAGAGTGACAGTTGTTCCAGCCGTAACAGATGAGGGCTGCGCAGCCAGTGCAATCGTAGGAGCCGCCGTCGAAGGATCGCTCGAAGTTGAGGAACTGCTGCTCGACGGCACACCGCCGCATCCTGCGAACGCAATCAGAGCTGCGAGTATCGCCAGGATCGAGGACTTGCTTAGCACGCGTGGGAGTACAACGCACAACTCTGCCATGTGGCTTTGGAGTCAGCTATTCTGAACAGGGTTGCTCAACAACTCGTACTCGTGTGTCACCTTTTGTTACATCAGAGCTGAATCGAGGGTGTGACTCGAACTGAAAGAACCGGATGTATGAACGGTTGGTTGGATCAGTCTGCGGCGCCGCTCTGGGCTCGCTGTTGTTGAACCCCTGCAAACATAGCCTCAAAGACTGTTCCAGTTGATCCGCGCGTGGCCGTGCGGAACGTGATACTGCCGCCATGCTTTTCGACGATGCCCTTGGATACCCAAAGCCCAAGCCCCGTACCGTGTTCCTTCTTCGTGCTGAAGAATGCCTCGAAGAGCCGGTCATGGATCACTTCAGGAATGCCGGGCCCGTTATCTTCCACTCGAAGCACCGCCATGTCCTTCGCGCGCTTGGTCGTCACCTTCACCTCGCCCTGCATAGGGGCAGCGTCGATCGCATTCGTCAGCAGATTCGAAACGACCTGTTTCACTTCGCCCGGGAATCCGTGGAAGATCGCACCCTCGAGCGCCACATCAACCTTGATCCCTTTGGACTGCGCTCGACGCTCGTAAAGCCGCAGAACCTGGCGCACTTCGTCAGCTAGATCGATAGTCGTCGGCGCAACCGAATCGCGATAAAAGCCAAGCGTTTGACGCGTAAGGTGCGCGACTCGCGAAAGTTCCTGCTCCGCCTGCGTCAGATATTCATGTGCTCTTGCGCTGAGAGTCTTGTCGTTCTGCAGGAGATAAAGCAGATTCATTACCGCTTCGAGCGGGTTATTGATTTCGTGTGCCACGGTGGCAGCCAGTCGCCCGGTGGCAGCCAATTTTTCGCTCTTGCGCAGCGCTTCTTCGCTCAACTTCGACTGCGTCACATCGACATTCACGCCAACCATGCGCCGCGGCCGCCCGGTTTCATCCGTAAAAACCTTTCCAACTCCCAGCAGATGGTGGACGGAGGAATCTGGCCAGATTACTCGGAACTCTTCGTAGTAGTCGGAGCGCTCCTCGACAGCCATATGCATGCTGCGCTCGACCAGACGGCGATCTTCCGGATGCACCGACGGCAACACATCGTTCAGGACAACATTGTTAGTCTCGGGCGGCAGACCGAACAGCTTCGCCTCGTTGCCAATCAAATGCATACGGCCGGAAGGCAGTTCCCAATCCCACATGCCGGCATCGGCCGTGCGCAACGCGAGCATCACTCGCTCATTCTGTATGCGAATCAACTCCTGTGACTTTCGTCGTTCCGACACATTCAGGAAAAACAGCGAGAGACCTTCCGCGCTCGGGTATGCGTGCATCTCCAGCCAGTTCTCGGCCGGAGCGAAATACGATTCGACGCTCTGCGGTTTACCTGCGCGCACGGCTTCCTGGAATGTCTTTTCAAATTCTCCACCGACAAACTCGGGAAACACCTGGGCAACACTCTTGCCGAGCATTTCTCCACGTGCCTTGCCAAGCATCTGCGCGCCGCGTTCGTTGACGTACACGAATCGGAAGTCGTGATCGAGGGCAACGAATCCTTCTGAAATCGATTCGAGCAGACGCGCGGTTCGTTCCTGATCCGCGGCTTGTTCGCGTTCTGCGCGCCGGCGCTCCTTGTCGATCTTCTCCAATTGATTCGCGGTACGAAGCACAAGTCCGGCGACCGCAACTACGCTGACTACCACCAGCACGGCAGTTCCTGAATCAACGTCGAGGAAGCCAAAGCGCTGCAGGTATACACGCGCCCAACCGAAGGCAGTAAGCGCCAGAGTAGAAGCGAACAGCAGGTTCCGAGCCGCGACTCCACCCGGGCCTTCGCTGATCATCAGCGACATCAATCCGTATTGCGGACGCAGGCAGAAGAGTCCCAGCGAGAGCACGCAGAAGATCAGGTTGGTTTCCACTGCCATATGCCCGTGGAACAGTGGCACTCCGAAGGCATATCCCAACAAGGCAAGGAAAGAAATGAACGCGCAGCCGCCGGCGAACACTTCCGAAATTGCGGTTTCGCGATAGCGACGGTCTATGAAAAACAAACAAAAGCCCGCACAGGTGAACGCGATCGCAGTCTGAATAGCGAATCGGCCAGCAGGCCCGGGAGTTCCAGCCTTCAGCGCAGCATTCGTCAAAAGCAGAGTGTCGATGCCGAAGTCGAGATGAAACAGGTGCTCCAGGACGGTGGCAAAACCAGCGATGCCAACCAGAAGCCCGATCGTTTTACCTGCAATCGTGGCAAGGCTTGAGCGACGCTGCGAATCCCGAAGAAGAAGAAGGCCGATACCAGTAAGAAAGAACAACAACGCAGTATTCGGCAGAACCGCCGCTGGATGTCCTGTGATGCGGAACAGGCTGGCTTTGTCTAATCCCCAACCGACGAGAACAATCGCAGATACAACAGCACAGGCCGCTCCCACGAGCAGGGATATCCACGAAAACAGAGAGTAGTCGGGAGTGCGAGAAAACTGTCGCATCTTACATAAACCCGAAGAAGCAGAGACCCGTAAGCCGAGTATACCAGCGTAGAAAGCCGCAGTTCATCTCAACCACCCTGATTCGGTACACGGCATGAAACCGGCCTTTCGGACATGTACCTGACTCCGCGCAGCGGCCAGGGAGCGAAGACATCTTGCTGTTTTCTAGGCGGCGAATTCTGTTCGGAACGCTGCGCTTAGCCCTGTTAGACTCTTCCGCATGGCCATGCCTACTCAACCAAATATTCAAATCGTAAACGAAACAAGCTATCGCGAGAACTACGCCAACAGCGTCCAGGTACGTGTCAACGTATGGGACTTCTTTCTTGTCTTCGGCACCATGCAGCAGCGGAGCGAGGCGGAAGTCGAGATCCACAACTTTCAAGGCATTTATTTGAGCCCGCAACAGGCGAAGGCGCTGATGGCGATTCTGCAGCAGAATGTCTCCAACTACGAAAACACCTTTGGCGAGATAAAGTTGGATCCGAAGATGGCGAACGCCGGCCCGATCAACTAGCCGACTATCTTCTTCTGTCGCAGCGGCTATGTTTGATCCCAATGAACCTCTACTTTAAAGATGAAGACCGCGAAGATTCTTCGGTTTCATTCTCCAAATCTTCCCCGAAAAGATCGCACAAGCTGGCTGCGATCTAGCTCGGCGGTCTTCCTCTTTATTCTCGCGGGTCAGGTCCTGCTTCATCTGTCCCTGCTCAGGCTTCCCTACTTCTGGGACGAAGCCGGATACTACATTCCCGCCGCTCGCGATCTGCTCCTGACTGGCAGCCTGATCCCTTCTTCCACTCTGAGCAACGCCCATCCTCCGCTGGTAATGGCATGGCTCGCGCTTTGGTGGAAAATCTTCGGTTTCCATCCGGTGACCACACGACTCGCGATGCTGGTGATCGCGTCGTTTGCAGGGCTCGGTCTGTTTCGGCTCGGGCGGCAAGTGGCAAACTGGGAGGTCGCAGCAGCCGCCGTGGTTTGCACCGCGCTGTATCCCGTCTTCTTCGCGCAAAGTTCCCTGGCGCACTTGGACATGGCGGCAGCCGGATTCACGCTGTGGGGACTGACCTACTATCTGCGCGATCGCGTGCTGCAAACGGCTGTCTGCTTCTCGTTGGCGGCTTTGTGCAAAGAAACTGCGATCGTCGCGCCACTCGCGCTGATCTTCTGGGAGTTGATTGGATTCGCGTGGAAGTGGCGAAACGACGAACACAAGTTCTGGCTCTTCGCCCCGAGTGTTCGCCGAATCATCTGGCTGACGCTGCCGGTCATCCCATTGGCGGTGTGGTTCGGCTGGCACTATCACCGCACGGGATTCGTGTTCGGTAATCCTGAATTCTTCCAATACAACCTGGGTGGAACCCTGCATCCGGCGCGGTTCTTTGCAGCGCTGGCAATCCGTGCGTGGCAATTGCTGGGCTACATGAATATGTTCGTGCTGGTTGCCGCAACGTGGCTGGCCATGGGACGTGCGCCCCTGAAGTTGGAACGAAAGGCGGCAGCCGAAGGTGGCAATGGGGGCGGAGCAATCGAGCGCGGGCGCATCGCCGTTCCGGTGCAACTTGTGTTCGTTGTGCTGATCCTGGCATACGCAGTTGCTGTGTCGGTTCTCGGAGGCGCCGTACTAGCGCGCTACCTACTGCCGGTGTATCCGCTCATCATTCTGATGGGCGTTTCGACGATCTGGCGGCGCATTCCATGGTGGCAGGCATTTCTCGGCGTCGTATGCGCGGCGTTTGTCCTCGCGCTGGTAACCGATCCTCCATATCGGGCGGCGCCGGAAGACAATCTTGGTTGGGCGAAGTTTGTTCGCGTTCACCAGCAAGCCGCGCAGGTGATTGAGTCCCGATTCGTGTCGGGTCCGATCTTGACGGCGTGGCCCGCATCGGATGAACTCACGAAACCGTTCCTCGGCTATGTTGCGAATCCAGTTCCGGTGATGCGCGTTGAGAATTTCTCCGCGGAGCAGATGCTGGCAGTGCGCAACACTCCGCTTTCGTACGAGGCGGCGCTGGTTTTCTCCACAAAGTACGAGCCGCTCTCGGGATACTTTATCCGGTTATCACGATGGGACGATTTCCTCGCGCGCTACTTTGACTATCATCGCGATCTGCCGCCCGACGTGATTGCGGGAATGCTAGGCGGCAGCGTGGCCTGGAAGAATCGTATCGGCGGCGAATGGGCCGCGGTGATCGCATTCGATCGTCCGGTGAACGCGAGGAACGATGCACCCTTGCCTACGTTTCGCAACGAAATTCCGGGCTCTCAGCCCTTCAGTTTCTGAACTAGCTTTGCCGCTTGCCGAAATACTTCCGTGAACATCGCTTCATTCAGTTTGCCGGTAGCCGTGTTCTGATTCGAAGGGTGGTACGAGACCATCATGATTCGTCCATCCGGCATTTTGTACTTCGCGCCGTGGGCGAACTTGTATTCCGCCTTCGACTTAAGCACTCCGCGCCGCTTCAGATGGTTCAGGTAAGCATCGAAACCGATCTTCCCCAACACGACCACGATCTGAACTTTGTCCAATATTTCGAGCTCACGATCGAGGAAGCTCGAGCAATTCGCGATCTCGCTAGGAAGCGGCTTGTTGTCGGGAGGCGCGCAGCGGCAGGTCGCAGTAATGTAAATGTCAGTGAGCACCAGGCCGTCATCGCGATGCGTGGCACGAGGCTGCGAGGCGAATCCGGTGCGATGCAACACTGGATACATGAAATTGCCAGAAGAATCACCAGTGAACGGACGTCCGGTGCGATTCGATCCGTGCGCGCCAGGAGCAAGCGCAAGAATCAGTACGCGCGCATTGGGATCACCAAATCCCGGGACAGGCTTCGCCCAGTATTCCCAGTCTCGATAGGCCTTGCGCTTCTCGCGTCCGATGCGCTCGCGATACTCGACAAGGCGCGGACAGCGCACACAGCGGACGACTTCACGGTTCAGGATTTCGAGAGCAGACCCCATTGGTACGATTCTAAACTGCTGTGGCTGCGCACGCCTCGTCCGCTTCTAGGCGTGCGAGAATGCGCGTGCGTAGCTGCCGCGCTCCAGTTCCTCGAGAGCTCCGGCTGAGCGGGGCTTCCATCCAAGCTTCGGGGCGACAACGCTGATAATGTCCTGATCGAGTGCCAACGCGTCCGCAAACGAACCTAGAACTCCGCGAGCTTGCTCTACCGGCCAGTAGTTCACTTTGCCGGAAACACCGGCGCCCTTCGATGCGGCTTCTGCCATCTGCTTCACTTTCAGGGTCTCTCCGGTCGCGCCGTGAATCACAGCACCGGGCTCCGCTTTTTCGAGAATCAGGCGATAGAGCACGGCAAGATCTTCGACGTGAACCATGGGCCAGCGATTCTCACCGTCACCAACCACGGTCACTGCTCCTTTCTCGGATACGGTCTGAAAGAACATTGCGGGAACACCGCGACCGCGTCCATAGACCATCGCCGGACGGATAACTGCAGTGGAAAATGACTTAGCTGCTGCCTTGACCTGCTCCTCGTGCTGCACGCGCCAGGCAACCAGCGGGATCGGATTGAGCGGCGTGTTCTCGTCAGCGGGTTGTGCACCAGTATTTCCAAGCAACCAGATGCCACTGGTGTATATGAAGCGCTGTTTGCCTTCCACCGCGGTTTTCAAGATGACATCAACTGCAGCTTGATCGACTTGCGGCATATCCGGTCCGAAACTGGCGGCAGTGTGAATTACTGCTTCGCTCTTGCGCACGGCTGCGCTGAGAGAAGCGGCGTCGCGCACATCGCCATAGACGGCTTCGACGTTGGCTCGCGCGGGAATCTTCTTCCCCTCGCGCACGAACGCCAGCACATGATGGCCGTGGTTGGCCAACTCCTCGACGACAACAGATCCGATGTAACCCGTTGCACCCGTTACCAGCACTCTCATGTATGTCTCCTCTTCGAGAACAGATTCGCAATTCACGCAGCGCGATTCAGCGCGAGTCAAAGGACTCCGAAAATTCCGAGCAACCGTTCGGAATCGGTAAGCCGCTCAAAGTGGCTATCGAGTTCGCGATATTGCTCAGCGTGTTCTGCGCGGAAGCTTTCATACGCAGCAAAGTCATCCCATGCATCGATGGTGAGAAAGCGCAGCGGATCTTCGCGATCGCGCAGGAGCTTCGTCCCGTGATAGGCGGGACTGCTGCCGAACAACACGCTCCAGGGGCCCCGGCCGGAATAGTCCCGCTGGAATTCGACGACGTGTTGCGGCTTTACGCGGAATTCCCAGATCACCTCAATCATGCGCTTCTCCCAACTCAGGTCTTTTCCCTAGCTCGGAACAGATTACTCGTACTCCCCCGAAATAGGCGCTCGCCAGTTTGACGCTGCCCCTTTGGTCTCTTATATTCAAAGTGTTGCAGCATGTTTACATGCTGCTGAATCGAACAGTAAGGACCGCCAGTGGCTGAAGCCGAAACCAAAATCAATACTCAACGTGAAATCCAAGTTGAGATACCCGCAGATATTGTTTCCCGAGAGACCGACGCCGTTGTTACCAAGTTCCAAAAGCTTGCCAAGCTGCCTGGCTTCCGCCAGGGCAAGGTGCCCGCAACCGTCGTCAAGAATCGCTTTGCCGAGGACATCAAGAGCGAAGTGGTGGAATCGCTGATTCCCCGCTATTTCCGGCAGGAAACCGAAAAACAGAATCTGCACCCCGTATCGCAGCCACGCGTGACCGACTTACATATTCACGAGGGCGAACCGCTGCGCTTCAAGGCCAGCTTTGAGGTCCTGCCCGAATTTGACATCACCGGATACCAGGAAATTCACGTCGAGAAGCCTGACACCAGCATCAGCGACGAAGAGGTCGAAACGTCCTTACAGCAACTGCGCGAACAGAATGCCAGTTTCAATGCAATTGAAGATCGTTCATTGCAGGATGGTGACTTCGCCCAGGTGGCCTTCCGTGGCACGCCCAAAAATGCGGGCGCACAGGAAACAGAAGGTCAGCCCGCGGATCAAAAAGGCGAAGGCCAGCCAGTCAACATGGATGACGTCCTCGTGGAAGTTGGTGGCAGCAACACACTGCCCGCCTTCACCGAAAACCTTCGCGGTGCGAATCCGAACGAAGAGCGCATTTTCGATGTGACCTATCCCGACGATTTTTCAGACGCGCGATTAGCCGGTAAGACGTTCGAATATTCCGTCACGGTGAAGGGCGTAAAACAGAAGCACCTTCCTGAATTGAACGACGACTTCGCCAAGGAACTCGGCCAGTTTGCCGATCTAAACGAGCTTCGCCAGCGCGTGCGCGAGAACATGGAAGCCGAAAAGAAGCACAAGGCCGAGCACGAAGGCAAAGACAAGATCGTGGACGAGTTGCTCAAGCAAAATGAGATTGCTGTCCCGGAGTCAATGGTCGAACACCAGATCGATGTTCGCCTGGAGCGCGGATTGCGCGCATTGGCACAGCAGGGTATGCGTCCCGAAGACATGAAGAAGATGGACTTCGGACGGCTGCGCGCAGGCCAGCGAGATCAAGCGGAACGGGAAGTCCGCATTGCGCTGATGCTGGAAAAGATCGCGGATAAGGAGAATGTTGAGGTCAGCGATGAAGAGCTGAACTCCGAGATTGAGGCTCTAGCTCTGCAGGCAAAACAGCCGGTGGAATCGGTGCGCAGTCGTTTGACACAGGATGGGGGCCTCGCTAGAATCCGGTCGAGAATCCGCAGCGAGAAAACCCTCGACTTCTTATACAACCGGTCCGCGTAAGCGGGCCATTTTTCAGGTCTTCCGGCCCTCCGAGAGTGCCGGCAATGAGTTCCCCCAATGAGACGATGTTGGCGGGAGCAGTGTAGGCAGGTGGACATGTTAGTGCCGATGGTTATAGAGCAAACCGGTCGAGGTGAGCGGGCCTACGACATATATTCCCGGCTTCTTCGGGACAACATTATTTTTCTTGGCACTCCTATCGACGATACGGTTGCCAACCTCATCATCGCCCAGATGCTCTTCCTCGCCGCGGAAGATCCGGAGAAGGATATCCAGCTGTACATTAATTCTCCGGGCGGTTCGATCACCGCCGGCATGGCGATTTACGACACCATGCAATACATCAAGCCGGACGTGATGACCATCTGCATCGGCCAGGCGGCCAGCATGGGAGCGGTGCTCCTCGCGGCGGGAGCCAAAAATAAGCGCTTCGGATTACCTAACTCCCGCATTCTGATTCACCAGCCACACATCATGGGTGGACTTTCCGGCCAGGCGACCGATATCGACATTCACGCTCGGGAAATCCTGCGGATGCGGGAAATCCTGAACCACATCCTGGCGCGGCATACCGGTCAGATTCTGGAAAAAATAGAGAAGGACGTAGAGCGCGATTTCATCATGAATTCCGAACAGGCAAAAGAGTACGGACTCATAGATGACATCATCTACAAACCGACCAAATAGAGGTATGCTGTCGCAAGCGGGTCAGGCGCGACCCGCCTGGGATCTCGGCAGCGGAGATCCCGGGGATTTGCGCCGCTGTCGTATCAAATCCGATCCTTGGGGCCGAAGACGGGGAGCGGATATCAAGGAGTAAAATGAAGTCCAGATCAGGATCTGATGAGCTGTTGCGCTGCTCGTTCTGCCACAAGTCTCAAGACGCAGTAGCTAAACTTATTTCTTCGCCCAGTGATTATCCTCGGGCTTATATCTGCGACGAATGCGTCGCTGTCTGCAATTCCATCCTGGAAGACGATCGTACCGAAGCCCACACTGCGGCTGCGCCCGATCATCTCCCCAAGCCGCAGGAAGTGAAATCGTTCCTCGATCAGTACGTGATCGGCCAGGAACAGACCAAGAAGAAGCTGGCGGTAGCGGTCTACAACCACTACAAGCGTATTCACATGAATCGCCAGCGCACGGACGGAATCGAGCTGCAGAAGTCGAACATCCTGCTGATCGGGCCGACCGGCACCGGAAAAACGCTGCTGGCGCAAACCCTCGCCAAGATGCTCGACGTGCCTTTCGCCATTGTCGACGCCACCACGCTGACCGAAGCGGGATATGTCGGCGAGGATGTCGAGAACATCATTCTTAAGTTGCTGCAAGCAGCTAACGGCGACGTTGGCCGCGCACAGACTGGCATCATCTATATAGACGAAGTCGATAAAATCGGCCGCAAGGACGAAAACCCGTCGATCACACGCGACGTCAGCGGTGAAGGCGTGCAGCAGGCGCTGCTGAAAATCCTGGAAGGCACGATTGCCAACGTTCCGCCGCAAGGTGGACGCAAGCATCCGCACCAGGAATTCACTCCGGTTGATACTACGAACATCCTCTTCATCTGCGGCGGAGCGTTCGTCGGGTTGGAGAAGATTGTCGGTCGGCGAGTGGGCAAGAAGTCGCTCGGCTTCAAGGCCGGACAACAGGAAGACGGTGCCGCTGGAGCCTCCGCGGAAGCGTTAGCCGGCGGGAAGCGCGACACGGAAATGTTGCAGCGCTCCGAACCGCAGGACCTGATCCGCTTTGGGCTGATTCCCGAATTCGTCGGACGCCTGCCCGTTGTGGGCATTCTCAACGATCTGGACGAAGAGGCGCTGGTCGAGATTTTGACCCGTCCGCGCAACGCGATCACCAAGCAGTACCAGCGGCTGTTCGAGTTCGAGAATGTGCGTCTGAAGTTCACTGACGACGCATTGAAGGCGATCTCGCGCGAGGCGCTGAACCGCAAAGTGGGAGCTCGCGGACTGCGTATGATCCTGGAAGAGTTGATGCTCGACCTCATGTATCACCTGCCAAGTCAGAAGAAGGTAAAGGACTTCGAGGTGACCAAGGACATGGTCGAGAAGCGCGACGTTTCCATCGCCATGATGGAAAAAGCCGGCTAAAAATAAATAACAGTTACTTACCTCGGGACGAACTTAGGTTCGTCCCTTTGTTTTTCACAGGCATCCAGTCTTGTGCGAACTGCCGCAAGCACCCGCATGTGTTAATTTGATAGATAACGAAGATATGGGCCTGCATTCGCAGACGTTACTTGGAATCCAAACCTCTGGGGATTCGCGAAACCAAAGTAATACGAACCCAGACTTTCAATACGCCTGTGGATAACCTCACTCTTGCGCCGTTTGTTTGAACTTGTATATCGCGGGCGGCCATTATAATTGTGGTAGTACGAAGCGCCGGTAGTAACGGCCATTTCCTCTTCAAAGGCGGTTTAGGTGACCCAGGCCAAAGAAAAATTCGAAACCAAGCGGCTCCCGATGATGCCCATTCGCGACGTCGTCATTTTTCCTTACATGATGACGCCGTTCGTAGTTGGTCGCGAGTCGAGCGTACGCGCACTGGAAGAGGCTCTGGCCGGAGATAAGAAGATCTTTCTCGCGACTCAGCATGACGCCAGCGTCGACGAGCCCAAGCCGAGCGAGATCTACCAGGTCGGCACCATCGTCAACATCGTCCAGAGTTTGAAGCTGCCCGATGGCAACATCAAGGTGCTGGTCGAGGGCGTAGAACGCGGGAAAATTCTGCAGGTCACGGACACGGATGGCTACTTCGAAGCCACTGTCCGCACCGTGAAGTACACGACCGAAGTCACGCCGCAGATTGAAGCCTCGATGCAGCGCGTAACGTCGCTGTTCGAGCAGTACGTGAAGCTCTGCCAGTCGCTGAATTACGAGACCATGATCGCGGCTGTGCGCATGGAAGATCCGTCGCGCCTGACCGATACGATCGCCGCGAACCTGCAGCTCTCGATCGAAGAGAAGCAGGAACTGCTGGAGATTTTCGATCCTGCTGAGCGCCTGAACCGCATCGCCGACGTTCTCGATATCGAAATCGAAAAGCTGAACATGGATCGCGCCATACAGACCCGCGTCAAGCGGCAGATGGAGCGCGCGCAAAAAGAGTATTACCTCAACGAGAAGATCAAGGCCATCCAGAAGGAACTGGGCCGGGGCGAGAAGAGCGAGTACGACGAACTGAAGAAGAAGGTCGATACCGCCGGCATGCCGAAGGAAGTACACGAGAAGGCTATCCAGGAGTTGAAGAAACTGGAAGCGATGCCGCCGATGTCAGCGGAATCGACCGTCTCGCGCAACTATCTCGACTGGCTACTCGCCGTGCCGTGGAAGAAGAGATCGAAAGAGATTCGCAACATCGAAAGCGCCGAGAAGGTCCTCAATTCGGATCATTACGGTCTGGAAAAGATCAAAGAGCGCATCCTCGAGTTTCTCGCGGTTCGCCAGTTAGTAAAAAATCCGAAAGGCTCGATTCTGTGCTTCGTCGGACCTCCGGGCGTCGGCAAGACTTCGCTCGGAATGTCGATCGCAAAGGCCACCGGACGCAAATTCGTTCGCATGTCGTTGGGCGGCGTGCGCGATGAAGCCGAAATCCGCGGACATCGTCGCACCTACATCGGTGCCCTGCCAGGCCAGATCATCCAGATGATGAAAAAGGCTGGGACGAAGAATCCCGTATTCATGCTGGACGAAGTCGACAAAATGGCCATGGATTTCCGTGGCGATCCGTCGGCGGCGCTACTCGAGGTACTCGATCCCGAACAGAATTTCATGTTCGTGGACCACTACCTCGACGTCGAATACGACCTCTCGCAGGTCTTCTTCGTAGCTACCGCGAACGTGATGCATACGATTCCTCCGGCCCTGCAGGACCGCATGGAAGTGATCCGGTTGCATGGCTATACGGAGCCGGAAAAGAAGGAAATCGCAAAGCAGTTCCTGGTGCGCAAGCAGTTGGAACAGGCTGGGCTGAACGAAAAGAACTGCAAGTTCACCGATGACGCGATCGTTGCCATCATCCGCAATTACACGCGCGAAGCCGGCGTTCGCAACCTGGAGCGCGAAATCGGCAACATCTGCCGTAAGGTCGCGCGACGCGTTGTGAAGGACGAGAAGTATGTCGTCAACGTCACGGCTGACGTAGTGGAAGAACTGCTGGGCGTTGCGAAGTTCCGCGACACGCTCGCGCACGAGAAGAGCGAAGTGGGACTCGTGACTGGACTGGCATGGACCGAAGTCGGCGGATCGATTCTTAGCACCGAGGCTTCAGTCGTCGAAGGCAAGGGAGGTAAGCCCACTCTGACCGGTAAGCTCGGAGACGTGATGCAGGAGTCGGCACAAGCTGCGATGACCTACGTTCGCTCACGCTGGCAGCACTTGGGGCTGGCACGCGACTTCTATCGCAATGTCGACATCCACGTGCACGTTCCCGAGGGCGCAATTCCGAAAGATGGCCCCTCGGCCGGAATTACCATCGCCACGGCAATTGCGAGCGCGCTCAGCAAGATTCCTGTGCGCCGCGATCTAGCGATGACGGGCGAAATCACGTTACGCGGCAAGGTGCTCCCAATCGGTGGACTGAAAGAGAAGCTGCTCGCGGCTCATCGCGCAGGAATCTTCGAGGCCATTCTGCCGAAGGACAATGAGAAGGACATCGCCGAGGTTCCAGAAAATCTGCGGGGAGAAATGAAGCTGCACTTTGTCGATACGATGGACGACGTTCTCGCGCTCGCGCTGGAACGACCGCTTCCCTCGGTCGAAGTAGAAGTGCCGCAACAGCTGCCCTCGATGCCAACGGCTTCGGAAGGCACCACCGCACACCAGTAATCTCGAAGAGAAACTATAAAAGGGTCCGCCGTGTGCGGGCCCTTTTCCTTTGTCTGTCGCCAGATTCAATCCAGCTTCAAAGGCCGGTTATCCACGTCTTCAGGCTTGACGGGCCTGTACTTGTTCCAGAGTCGAAGGACGACGGCAGCAAGCAATCCGATGGGAATGCTGATGAGCAGGAACCATCGGGCGGCCGAAGACATGACGGCGGCCACAACCACAATGATGAGGGCAAAAATCAGCCCCGCTGACCCCTTAGGCGTCCGGCCTATAGGAACTTGAGGCGGAGTCTCCATGCGCAGGCGCATACCAATAGGATGCTCCACTTGCGCGCACGAAGCAAACTGCGCTGTGGACCGCGCCTAAGCCTTTTCCGCCATGACATTCAACGGCAGAATTGCTGCGCTCCGACTGGCGGAGGTTGAGGAACAGTGTCCAGTTCTCCTTGCCAACCGGTGCATCCCCTCGCGACAGCCGCCCTCGTTGTTTGCTGGCCCAGATCATAGGCTTCGGTCTTCGCTTTTTCGATCGACGTGCTTCCCAACTGGCCTTCCAGTTCGCTGACGTCGTTCGCGACGGTATTGTCGCCCGCAGTTTGGGCTACCAGAAACCAAACATAAGCTTTGTACTTGTTTACGCCACCCGGCGTGCGGCCTTCTTTAAGCATGCGAGCCAATCTCACTTGAGCCTGTGGTAATCCCTGGTGCGCCGATTCGTCAAAGAAGCGCGCGGCCTGCTCGTAGCTGGAACGATCTTGTTTCACTCTTCCCAGCAGATACTGGCCGAAGGGATCTCCCTGATCAGCCGCCTGCTTCAACCACAATTCGGCTTTGTCCAGATCGGTGGTAACGCCCGTTCCTGTGTAGTAGCAGCGTCCCAGGTTCCACTGCGCCAGGCGATCTCCCTGTTCGGCCGCCTTTCGATACCAGTTCACGGCATCGCTGAGTCCCCCACCGGTATACGTGCCTGTTTCCAGCATGTAGCCTAATGTGAACTGTGCGGGAGCGTAGCCCATATCTGCCGCTCTGCGAATGTCGTCGAAACCGCGAAAATCGCTTCGCGAAAGCGGTCCCCCAGCAAAAGCATTCAAGCCTCGCTGATAAATATCTTTGGAAGATGCATTTTGCCCGAAGGATGAGATGACTGTCAGTGCGACGATCAAAACCAATCTCGACACCCATGCGAGTTTCATGAGTCCTCTTCGTTGCTTGATGAACTTGTGAACTGAGCAGCATAACGCTTCCGGATCAGGAAATCCGATCCGAACTGATACACGATCGAGCACGTACCATCGCGTATTTCGCGGGGATAGGTTGTTAGAATAGAAAAGTGAAGGTCACCGCGAAGTTCATGCTGTCGGCAATGGATGCAGCTCACTTCCCTATTCCAGGGCCGCCTGAGGTCGCGTTTCTCGGCCGTTCGAACGTAGGCAAATCCAGCCTGATCAATTCGCTTCTTGGAGAAAAACTCGCCAAGACCAGTTCGACCCCGGGACGTACGCGCTCCATCAACTTCTTCCAGGTTCGGCGCGCGGGAAAACCGGCGCCTGAGCTTCTGTTTGCAGATTTGCCGGGATACGGCTACGCCAAGATCTCCAGGGAAATCTCAGCGGAGTGGCCGAAATTCATTGAGCCATATCTCGAAAACCGTCCTTCACTAGTCTTGTCCATTGTGTTGATCGATTCGAATATCCCGCCGCAACATAGCGATGAACAACTCATCGAATGGCTCCGAGCCAAGAACCGCTCTTTTGTTGTCGTAGGAACTAAGAGCGACCGCGTCTCGAATAATCAGCTTCAGAACTCCATTCGCAAGCTGACCGAGCATTTCCAGATCGAACGAATCCTGCCGTACTCCACCAAAACAGGCACTGGCAAGAATGAACTTTGGCGCGAAATCGGTGGCATCGCGAAGCTCGGCAGCTAGCATTCGCATCATTTCGGGACTCCTTCCATAGTCGGGAAGACGCGGCTAGTCGCCCCTGCTGATTCGTGTTACTGAAGTTCCTCACGCTGCTATGTTGACAGCCGATATGTCACTTGTGCGCAGCGGCCGGAGCCAAGTCGCCGTCCTCTCCCCAGCAGAGTGGAACCAGAGACTCACAAAGCTGCACTCGCGAACAACCGCATCTTCCACCTCCCCTGCGGTTGACTCGCGCTTTCAAAGATCGTGTTGGAGACTCCAACAGATTTCTAGACGTCACTGGAAAACCGGCGTTGTGGCGCTTACGTATTGGCTGTTGTGGACCGGCTTTTCACTCTACGTGATTTCGAAGCAGTAGCGCGATTTCTAAGCAGCAAGCAGTGCCTCCTGATGAGAAACTCTGGCGGGCGTCCAAATCGCCCGCCGTTTTTTCTTTCGCTGTAGCGACCTTCAGCTATTTCCGCGAAATACCCCGTAAACATTGAATTCTTCAACAGTAGAAGCGCCTTGGGATCACAGAGTGAGGAAAAATTAATCACCCCCACAGGTGAGCGCTATCACAGCAGGAATCTCTTCCTAAGAAGACACTTACCTTCGAGAGCACACCGATACAGTTACGAACGTAACCGGAGTATCAGCCCGAAACGCTCATCAGGAGCTCTCCAACTCGGGAAGGAGAACTCGAAATCATGAAACTTACGAAGCTTACAGTCTTGGTTCTGGCGATCGCGATGGCACTGTTCATCATGCTGCCTAACCTTTCTTGGGCCGAAGATGGTGGCGCAATCTACAAAGCAAAGTGCGCTATGTGTCACGCGCCCGATGGCGCCGGCAAAGTCGGCCCAGCCGTCAAGGGCACCAGCCTGAGCGAAGCTCAGATCACCGACCTTCTGACGAAGGGCGTTGCTGGCAAGAAAGCTCCGCATGGAAAAGCAGTTGCCGGCTTGACCGACGACCAGGCGAAGTCTGTTGCCACATTCGTAAAGGGCCTGAAGTAGTCATTTCAGTTGGGGGTTAGCGATGCAAACCCCGGCGAACCAAGACGACATGCCACGAACCCGGCGCGACGCAGTAAGTGCCGGTTCGTGGTATCGCTTAGGAATCATGCACCTGGGTCCCGATTCCCGGAACCCGGGTGTTAGCCCGGTCGAATCCGCACGGCCGGCACGATTTGCGCAGTCCATACCCGCCCCGCTCCTGTTCCCGCCCAACGCTACGGGGCTTTTCCGGAGCTTTTTAGATGAGCAAGGCACTACTCTACGACGCCACTCTGTGCATCGACTGCAAGCAGTGTGAAGCGGCCTGTGCAGAGCAAAACAAGCTTCCTTACAACGACACTGTCGCCAAAGAAGAGAAGCAATCCGAACACAAATTTACCGCGGTACTGAGCCGTGGCGATAAGTACATGCGGCGCCTGTGCATGAACTGCGAGGATCCCGCGTGCGTCTCCGTTTGTCCGGTAGCCGCGCTACGCAAGACCTCGGCCGGCCCGGTGATTTATGAGGCCAGCCGCTGCATGGGTTGCCGCTATTGCATGGCTGCCTGCCCATTCGGAGTTCCGAAATACGAATGGGGGAGCCTGAATCCCAAGGTTCGAAAATGCACGATGTGTCCCGACCGCGTACTTGCGGGACGGCAGACAGCCTGCGCTGAGAACTGTCCCACCGGGGCAACGAAGTTTGGCGAGCGCGAAGACCTGATCATCGAGGCCCGAAAACGAATCCAGGACAATCCTTCGAATTACGTTCCGCACGTTTATGGAGTGGAAGAAGTTGGTGGAACATCCGTCCTGCTTCTCTCCAGCGTGCCGTTCGAGGAGTTTGGTTATCGCACCGACTTCCCCAGCGATGCCCTTCCCCTTCGCACCTATCGCGTGCTCTCCAGAATTCCCGACTTCATCCCCCTGGGATTTGTGGCGCTGGGCGGCGTTTGGTGGATCACGCATCGTCGCGAAGCGGTAGCTGCCGCTGAAGGCAAGACGGTAGCGCCAGAGAAGGAGCAGAAACAATGAAGATGAAATTCACGTTCTGGAAAGCGGTGTTTCTGCTCATCGTGGTTGCGGGCGCGTACGGCACCTACATTCGCTTCTTTCACGGCCTCGGCGCTTCCACCAATCTGAGCGACCAGTTCCCTTGGGGCATATGGATTGGCTTCGACGTACTGTGCGGAGTGATGCTCGCGGCTGGCGGCTTCACACTTACGGCTGCGGTGCACATCCTGAATATCCAGCGGCTGAAACCGATTGTTCGCCCAACCATTCTTACGGCATTCCTTGGCTATGTATTAGTCAGCGTGGCGCTGCTGTTCGATCTGGGCAGGCCGTACAACATATGGCATCCGCTGATCATGCGCAATCCGCACTCGGTGATGTTCGAAGTTGCGTATTGCGTAATGCTCTACACCACGGTGCTGGCGCTGGAGTTTTCGCCCATCGTGCTCGAGCGCTTCAATCTTCAGAAGCCGCTCAAGATCGTGAAAGCTGTGCTGATCCCACTGGTGTTGCTTGGAGTGATTCTCTCCACGCTGCATCAGTCTTCGCTTGGCACGTTGTACCTGATCATGCCCACGAAGCTGCACCCGTTCTGGTACACGCCGTTGCTTCCAGTCTTCTTCTTCCTGTCGGCGATCGCAGTCGGATTGGCGATGACGATCTTCGAGTCGTCGATGAGTTCCAAGCACTTCGGACGCGAATTGGAATTACCAATCCTGCAGGAACTGGGACGCGTGATGCTGGTCGTGCTCACCGTGTACGGCATTCTAAGGCTTGAAGACTTAGGCCATCGCGGCATCCTCGGACAGATCCTGATCTCAAGCTACGAGCGGAATCTATTCCTGCTGGAAATCGCGCTGGCGCTCGTGTTGCCGCTGATTCTGCTGAGCATTCCGAAGATCAGACAAACACCGGGAGGGCTCTACCTGGCTGCAGTTTCGGTTGTGCTCGGCTTCATTACCAATCGTCTGAACGTAAGTATCACGGGAATGGAAACGGCTGCTGGTCTTCACTACATTCCGAAGTGGACGGAAATCGCAATCACCGGCGCGATCATTGCAGTCGGCTTTGCGCTCTTCGGACTCGCGGTCAAGTACTTGCCCATTTTCCCTGAACACAAAGCTGTCACCACACACGAGGCGCCGGTACTAGCCAAAGCGGCTGTGCTAAGCCATGCCGGAGATTGAGAAACAATTCGAGCAGAGCAATGACGTCGCGATCCGATCGGTCGCCTGGACCTGGGGACGCTTTCGCCACAGCCTGAGCGCCAAGTTAATCGCGATGCTGGTCGCCACCATGGCGGTCACATTTGCCCTGCTCGGATATCTCAATATTCGGTTGCACCGCGGTCATCTGGAAACGGCGACGCTAACGGCGGCGGAGCGCGTCAGCGATACGCTTCGCCGAACCACCAGCTATGAAATGCTTCGCAACGATCGCGAGGCTCTCTACGAGATCATCAAGACCACCGCTGACGAGCCTGAAATCGTAAGCATTCGCATCATCAACCAGGAAGGAACGATCAGCTTTTCCAGCAACACCAGTGAAGTGGGCAGCCATGTGCAGATGGCAACGCAGGCCTGCAACGGCTGTCACACGGGCGAAAAGCCGCTGGCACGTCTCGAGCACAACGACCGCTTTCGCATCTACCGCACCAGCAAGGGACGCGTTCTTGGCATCATTACGCCGATCGAGAATCGCCCAGAATGCAGCAACGCCGCCTGCCACGCACATCCACCGGAGCAGAAGATTCTCGGCGTGCTGGATACCAATCTTTCGCTCGAAAGCACCGACGCTGGCCTCGCGCAGAGTACGCGTCGCATGCTTGCCTACACAGGAGTGGGAATCCTCGTTGTGGCTCTTCTCACCGGTGCTTTTATCTGGCGATACCTGGGAAAGCCGGTGCGCGAGATTCGCTCCGGCACCGAACGCCTGACCGCTGGCGAGCTTGGTTATCAGATCCATGTCCATTCGGAAGATGAATTGGGAGAGTTGGCCACGTCATTCAATTCAATGAGCTTGCAAGTGGAGAAGGCCAACGAGGAAATCACCGCCTGGGCGCGGACTCTCGAAGAACGCGTCGATGAGAAGACCGCAGAGTTGAAGCGCGTACACGAGCACATGCTCCATACCGAAAAGCTCACGTCGCTCGGAAAGCTCGCGGCGGTGGTGGCGCACGAGATCAACAACCCGCTCTCCGGAATCCTCACCTACGCGAAGCTTCTGAAGAAGTGGCTCGAGCGCACGGACGTCGAGGAGCGCAAAAAAACCGAGATGATTGAATGCCTCGTCCTCATTGAGAGCGAGAGCAAGCGCTGCGGTGAGCTGGTGAAAAGCCTACTCACGTTCTCTCGTAATGCTCCGCTGAACATTCAGCGATCGAATATCAATGCGGTGGTCGAACGCTGCGTGCGTCTGGTGAAGCCGAAGGCAGACATTTCAGGGGTTGAGATCCAATCCGCTCTAGATCCCGGATTGCCGCTGGTGCAGTGCGACCCTGCGCAAATCGAGCAGGTGATGCTGGCGTTGGTCATGAATGCTTTCGACGCCATGCCACGAGGCGGCAATATCTGGCTTAAAACCACTTTCAACGCGGAGAGCAACTCCATCGCATTACAAATTCGCGACGACGGGAGCGGCATACCCGATGAGCTTCTGCCCCGCATGTTTGAGCCTTTCTTCACCACGAAGGGCAGCAAAGGCGTAGGGCTAGGGCTGGCAATCAGCCGCAACATCGTCGACCGGCACAACGGCAAGATCGAAGTTCAATCGAAGCCCGGACAGGGCACGACCTTCACAATTTCTATTCCGGTGGACGCGCAACGAGCGTCCACCTCGGCGCCAGCCGCCACGGCGAGCGCCGCATCGAGGTGAGGACAGTGGAAGACAAAGGCAGGCTACTGATCGTAGACGACGAACTCAGCGTCCGCGACTCTCTCTGCAAGTGGTTTCAGGAAGAGGGCTATGAAGTGGGCATCGCCGAGGACGCCAGTGAAGCGCTGACGCGTATGGCGCAGAACAAGTGGGATGTCGCACTGCTCGACATCAAGATGCCCGGAACCGACGGCATCGAGTTGCAGGGCAAGCTGCGCGAGATCGATCCAAAGCTGATCACCATCATGATGACCGGCTATGCGTCGGTCGATACAGCGGTTCAGGCGCTGAAGAATGGCGCATATGACTATGTCACCAAGCCGCTCGATCCCGATGAGATCGCCCACACGGTGAAGAAGGCTATCTCCCATCGCCATATGGAGGACGAAAATCAGCGTCTGAAGGAAACTGTCGCCGAAGTCACGCATCCCGACCTGGTCGGCCAGAGCGCGGCGATGAAGAAGATCTTCGATGCCATCGAGACGGTGGGTCCGACGGACGCGACTGTTCTCATCAACGGCGAGAGCGGTACCGGCAAAGAACTGGTCGCACGCGCGATCCATGCGGCCAGCCAGCGTCGCTTCCATCCGCTGGTTACGATCCACTGCGGGGCGCTGACGGAAACCCTTCTGGAAAGCGAGCTTTTCGGCCATGAAAAAGGCGCGTTCACGGGCGCGCAGTACCGCAAGAAGGGCAAGTTTGAAATCGCAGAGGGCGGAACCGTATTCCTCGACGAGATCGGCGACATCAGTTTGAAGACACAGACTGATTTGCTGCGAGTCTTGCAGGAGCGCGAGATTGTGCGCGTGGGCGGCAATCAGCAAATCCACGTTGACTTCCGCTGTGTCGCTGCGACAAACAAAGATCTGGAGACGCTGATCGAAGACGGGCACTTCCGCCCAGATCTTTTCTATCGGCTCAACGTCTTCCGGATTGAACTGCCGCCGCTACGCGAACGCCGCGATGACATTCCATTGCTGGTGGATCATTTCGTCCATAAATTCTCGCTGCAAATGAACAAGCGCATCACCCGCGTAGCGCCTTCTGCCATGTATCAGCTGCAGCAGTACCAGTGGCCGGGAAATATCCGTGAGTTGGAAAACGCGGTCGAGCGCGCCATGGTCGTAGCGCAGGAACCGGAACTGCGCGAAACCGACTTCATCTTGAAGTCGCGCAACGGAACGGCTCCCGCGGCTACTACTGCCGCTCTCGAGGGTCGAACACTGGAGGAGATCGAGAAGGGGCACATTCTCCGCATCCTGGAAGAATGCGCCTGGAATCAGACGCGCGCAGCGGAGATGCTCGATATTGACCGCGTCACGTTGCACAACAAGTTGAAGAAGTACGGCTGGAGCCGCACCGCAGCGACCGAAAGCAAATGAGGCGTTTGCAAGTGCTTGCGATTGGGGACGTCGAGGGCCGGACCTTGGAAGCGATGGCCGTCCAGTTGGCGGATCACTTTGCGATGCCGTGCGAGGTGATGCCCAACGCGATCGATCCAGAGTTCGCCTTTCATCCCGAGCGCGGACAGTACCACTCCAGCGAGATTTTGGCAGAGATCCGGAAATTTGTCGGTCCGAATTGCTGGCGCCTGCTTGGAGTGACCAGCGCGGATTTGTACATCCCGATTCTGACTTTTGTTTTTGGCGAAGCGCAGATGGGTGGACCCGCGGCGGTGATCTCCACTCACCGGCTGCGGCAAGAGTTTTACGGGCTACCGAAGGATGTTGATCTGCTCTACGGCCGCATGCTGAAAGAAGCGGTGCATGAGCTTGGGCATACGCTGCACCTCTCGCATTGCGATGATTACAACTGCGCCATGGCGTCGTCGCATTCGGTGGAGTGGATTGATCTGAAGGAAAACGCGTTTTGCCGGGACTGCGCCAATCGCGTCCTGGCTGAACTGTCGAGGCCCCATTGAACGAAATGACTGCACCCACAGAACACTCACAGAACGTTCGCGGCGACCACTACTACTTGCGCGTATGGTTGATCACCACGGCAAGTGCAGGCGTGATTTTTCTTGTTCCCTTTCTACTCTTTTGCACCGTCGCAAACCTGGAATCACCTGCGCTCCGTCTGATCCTCACATGGGGCATTCCCTACGCGCTTCTCGGATTGGCGATGGCTGCTTTGGCTGCTTCGTATGCCGTAGGTTTTCTGAAAAGAACCACCGATGAACTCGCAAGAGCTCTCGAGATGGCTCACATCAGCGAAGGCGAGCGCGACGCCGCTCAACAGGAGCTGGTCCACAAGCTCATGGAGGAGCGCGAACTGGAGCGCGAGAAGATGCAGTTTCAAGCGCAGCTCGCGGAGTATGAAAAATACGCAACGCTGGCTCAGCTTTCGTTAGGCGCAGCCCATGAGATCAACAATCCTCTACTCGGAATTCTCTCCCATCTCGAGCTTGAGCTGAAGGATCCTCGATCGGAGGAAGAGCGGATTGAGGTACAGCAGTGCATCGAAGGCACGAAGCGAATCTCGCAGACAATCCGCGGCCTATTGAACTACACACGCCCCGGCCCGCTGATGTTGACGCAGATCAACCTCGAACGGATGGTCGGTGAGACCTTCACGTTCCTCTGCCATCAACCGATGTTCCGCAACATCAAGCTGGAGAAACGAATCCCGCCCGACCTCCCGAACTTCAATGCCGACGCCAACCAACTTTCGCAGATCCTGATGAACCTTCTCCTGAATGCAGCCCAAGCGGCTTCGGATGGCGGAACCATCACGATTTCCGCGAGCAATAGCGACAAGAACGACCTGGTAGAGATCCGCGTCAGCGATACAGGCTGCGGAGTGCCCGGAGACATTCTGCCTCACGTCTTCGAACCGTTCTTCACCACCAAACACGGCAAAGGCACCGGCCTGGGACTCAGCATCAGCCAGTCTTACGTGCGCAGCCACGGAGGAGAGATTTCGATTCGCAGCGTCCCCGGCGAAGGCACTACCGTTCGCTTCACACTTCCCATCGCGCACGAGAGCGTGATCCTGCGAGAGGACGGCGACGAAGTAGTCGTGTAAGGACTATGGCTTACTCAATCCTGGTTATCGACGACGAATCGCTCACGCTGAGAACCATCAGCCGCGCCCTGCGCGAAGAAGGCTTCGACGTATTCGTTGCCATGAACGGCGAAGATGGCTTGCGCGTGCTTGCGGAAGAAAAGCCCGACCTTGCGCTGGTGGACATGGTTCTGCCGGGCATTGATGGGATTGAAGTACTGCGCCAGATCAAGAAACAATCGCCCACCACCATTGTGGTGATGATGAGTGCCTACAAAGTCGTCGATCGCGCCGTGGAGTCGATGAAGCTTGGCGCCTACGACTATCTCACCAAACCTTTCCACCTCTCGGACATGACCAACACCATCCGCCGCGCGAGCGAGATGCTGGACCTGCGTATTCGCGTGCGCGATTCGGTGGAAAGTGCCAAGGGCCGCTACGACTTTGGCCGTGTTGTAACGCAGAACGAGAAGGTCGCCGAAATGTTAGAAATGGCGCGAAAGGCTGCCGAATCGGATCGCACTACGATTCTGATCCAGGGGGAGAGCGGAACTGGCAAGGGCGTTCTGGCAAGAGGCATCCACTACAACAGTCCGCGAGCTTCCATGCCGCTCGTCGAACTAAACTGCGCGGCGCTTCCCGATGCATTGCTCGAAAGCGAAATGTTTGGCTTTGAGCCGGGAGCATTCACCGATGCGCGTCGCCGAAAAGAAGGTCTGATTGAGCGCGCACATAATGGCACGCTGTTTCTCGATGAGATCGGCAATATGTCGGCCAACGTTCAAGCAAAATTGCTGCGCGTGCTCGAAGAAGGCTCATTCATGCGACTGGGAGGCACGAAGCCGATCAAGGTGGACGTTCGCATCATCACCGCGACGAATGCGAACCTGAAAGAGGAAATCGCGCAGTTAAAATTCCGCGAAGATCTTTACTACCGCCTCAATGTGGTCCCTCTCTTCATTCCCGCATTGCGCGATCGCAAGGAAGACATCATGCCGCTCGCGCTCGACCTGCTCCAGCGCTACAACCTGGAACTCAAGAAGAATTTCAGCGGATTCACCCCAGCCGCGGCGGAGCTGATGGTGAACTATCCCTGGCCTGGGAACATCCGTGAATTGAAGAACGTGATCGAGCGCACCATGATCCTTTCGCGCGAAGGTGATATCGACGCCGGCTACCTACCAGAGGAGCTTCGTGACTACATCCCCGAGACTGCCGAGTCGGAAGCGCCGTCACACATGGATGTCTCCCCGACAGGCGATCAATTCGTAAGCTTGCGCGAGCTGGAAGATCGCTACATCCGCGAAGTCCTGACTGCGACCGGCAACAACAAGACACAAACCGCACGCATTCTTGGTATTCACTCCACATCGCTCATGCGGCGCCTTAAAAAGGGTGATCAAGGCGATTAGCAGAGTCCCTCTTACCTCCCCGTCCTCTGCGGTGAACTCGTTCTTGCACTCCTGCAAAACGCTTTTGACCCCTGCGAAACGCAGCGGTGAATTGTGATTTGGCGACAACGATCCCGCCTAAAACCTTTAGTTTCAACGTCTCACTATAAGACTTCTTTTGCCCTCCGCGTGCACAACTAAAGATGTGTTTTGAGGAGCTATCAGCAAGGAGGCAGTCAATGTCTATCCTTTTCGTACTGCTTACGTTTCTAGTCATCATCAGCATCAGCTACTTCATGCGTCACGGCCAGGTGCCGCTCGCAGATGCCGAGCGCGTTCAGGCTGCAGTGCCCGCGTTGAAGCCGTTGATGGTTCGCGAGTCGGGATTCGAAGTCCCCAAGGGCTTCTGTTTTCATCCCGGTCATACCTGGGTCTCCGATGAAGGCCGCCAAAATGCGCGCATGGGAATCGACAGTTTCGCCGGAAACGTGTTCGGCAAGGTCGACAAAGTTGAAGTTGCCGGCCTGAACCGCTGGGTACGTCAGGGCCAGAAGGTCTGCACGATTACGCGCGATGGCATCACCGCCGATTTCATGTCGCCTGTCGAAGGCGTTGTCGTCTCGGTGAATCACGACGCATTGCGCGATCCCAGCGTCGTCACGAAAGACCCCTACAACAACGGCTGGATTTGCGTGATCAAGGCGCCTGAAATGGAAGTCAACCTGAAGAATCTACTTCAGGGCTCGATGATTTCCACGTGGATGCAGAACTCGGTTCGCCGACTGCAAAGCTATGCCGCTCCTTTGGGAGCAGCCGCCGCTGACGGTGGATTGCCGGTCGATGGTTTGATCGCAAAGTTGGAACCGACAGCACAGCGTTCCATGCTCCGCGAATTTTTCCTGAATAACTGAGCAGCAGTTCATCCCCGGAGGCTCTGGTATGGCAGAAAAGAAAAAGGCGCTGCTCATCGACATCACGAAGTGCATCGGATGCCACTCCTGCGAAGTGGCGTGCAAGGCGCAACACAATTTGCCCGGAGATCCTGAACTGCAGTTGTCGGAAACCGCCCTTACGACAGTTCAGGAACACGAAGGCAAGAACGTGCGGCGCCTGTGCATGCACTGCGAGGAGCCGGCATGCGCTTCGGCCTGTCTGGTAGGCGCTTTGAAGAAAACGTCGTACGGTCCTGTCGTGTACGACAAAGACAAGTGTATTGGCTGCCGTTATTGCATGATCGCTTGCCCGAACAGCGTTCCGAAATATGAATGGAGCAAGCTCGCGCCCTACGTAAAGAAATGCGATATGTGCTGGGAGCGCGTGGCGCAGGGACAGCAGACCGCCTGTGCGGAAGCGTGCCCTACGGGTGCTACCTTTCTTTGGCGATCGCGATCAACTCCTGCGCGAAGCACGACGCCGTCTTGACGGCGATTCAAGCTACGTCCAGCGGATCTACGGTGAACGTGAGTTTGGTGGCACATCCGTGCTCTTCATCTCCGATGTGCCCTTCGAGAAGCTCGGATTCACGGTGGTCCAATCCGAAGAACCGCCGTTACCCACGCTGACGGCATCCGCGCTGGGCGAAGTTCCCACGGTGGTGCTGGTTGGCGGCAGCTTGCTCGCTGGCCTTTACTGGATCACGCAGCGCCGCCGTGAAGTAGCGTTGGCCGAGGCCGCTGAGAAAGCCGCCCGCAACAGCGAGGAAAGGAACTGAGTATGCCGGAAGAAAAGAAATCGTTCGTCACCATGTGGCGCATTATCCTGGCGCTGATCTTCGCCGCCGGCATCTACGCCACCTATCTTCGCTTCGCAGTCGGTTGGCACGCGGCTACTAACATGTCGGACGCGCAACCCTGGGGCATATGGGTTGGTCTCGCGACACTGTGCGGCGTTGGACTCTCCGCCGGCGGATTTGCCACGGCAGCAGCCGTTTATCTACTCGGTATGGAGCGCTATCGCCCGATCTGCCGCACTGCCATCATGATCGCCCTGCTGGGCTACGGTTCGGTCTGTGTTGGCTATGCTTATGAATTGGGCCTGCCTTGGCGCTTCTGGCATCCGCTCGTTTACTGGAATCGCCACTCGGTTCTGTTCGAGGTGTGCTGGTGCATCATCATGTACACCACGGTCCTGATGATTGAGTTTTCGCCGGCGGTTGTCGAAAAGCTGCCTTGGAAGCGAGTGCGCGAAAGTTATCTCGGCTGGCATCACCGCATCGTGATCGCATTCGTTCTCGCGGGAGTTCTGCTCTCGTCGCTGCATCAGTCATTCCTCGGCGGATTGTTCATCATCACCAAAGGCAAGGAATATCCGCTGTGGTACAGCACACATCTCACCACTCTCTTCTACATGTCCGCGATCCCGGCCGGCATTGCCATGATCGTGATGGCTTTATATCTATCCATTCGCTCGCTTGACGTCCGCATCGATCCCGAAATTCTGCGCGACCTGAGCGGCGTTCTCACTCCACTACTCATGATGTTTGCGATCTTCCGCGGAGTGGATATGGCACGCGAAGGCGGCTTGCCCTACCTGTTCCGCTGGCGCCCGGAAACAGGTTATTTCTGGCTGGAGATGCTGCTGTTCGTCTTTTTGCCGGTCATCCTGCTGAGGCTCAACTACGTCCGGAATCGCCCAGTGGCCCTCTATTGGACCAGCGTGATCGTGGTGATGGGCTTCATCACGAACCGTATCAATGTATCCATCACTGGATTGGAGCGTGCAACGCACGCCGGGTATTCGCCCAAATGGCCCGAGTTGGCGGTCACACTCATGCTGACCACCTGCGCGGTTCTGGCGTTCCGATACGCCGTTCTCTATTTGGACATCCTGCCCCGCACTGCTTTGACCAAGCAGCCCAAGTGGCTTGCCAATGCAGGCGTGGTGGCCAACGCCTGATTTTGCGGAGAGCCCGGGCATCCGCTCCGGACCCGGGCTCGCGGAGGACTCCGGCGGTCAGCTAACCTGCTGATCGCCGGCTTCCCTTTGTTTCGTCTCTGATCTCCCGCTCCGGCACTTGCAAGAATAAATTGTTCTCGCGAGCCGCCCTTTCGTAGCAAACTGTGATTGAATCGAGGGCCCAGAAGTTCATAAGCAGGAGTTTGGCCCGATGAACAAGCACGAAATACCTCATCATCAATGGGCGCCGTTCCTTGAAAGCTTCAGCCTGGAACACGCGGGTAAGCTGATGTCTGTTAAGTCCCGTCACCCTGAGCACGGCATCGTGATTGAGATCGAAAACAAGCCACTGGAAGCTTTGATCCAGGAAGCGGAGCCCGATACCGAGCGAATCGCAATCATCTTCGACCAGGGTTCAAGAATGCCGAGCACTCATTTTGTCTGTTCCCCTCGTCAGATTCGTTTGCGTACGACTCCGGAAGGAGCAGAGGAGGGTGTGGAGATCGATGCGGAAGACGGCCGCACCGTGATCGTGCAGTTCTGCGGCATTGGTATTGTAGGGATCGAAGCTGCGTGAAGTCCTGCGATTCCGCGCTCTGGCACGCGCGGTCAGTCAGCAAGCCGCTAGCACCCGACTAGTTTTTCCAACTCCGGCTTGTTGTGGATCAGCAGCGTGGACCCTTTCAACGTCGCAAACTTCTTGCGCTTGAACTCCGCTAACAATCGGGTCACGGTCTCGCGCGAGGTCCCGATGATCTGCGCAATCTCTTCATGCGTGAGGCCCATTTTCGCGCGAATGCCATCGGCGGTCTGCTCCCCTTCCGCGCTTAGTTCGAGAAGGAAGCGAGCTAGTTTCTCTCCCGCAGAATGAGAGAGTCCGAGCGAACGAATCAGGTCGTACGCGCTGTGGCAGTTGTCGCTCAGATGCTGTGCGGCCTGCAGACAGGCGCTGCCGTGATCGTGCAGAAACTTGAGAAAGTCCTCGCGCCGCACGAAATTCACCTGGCTAGGTTGAATCGTCTCGGCCGTCAATTCGTAGCTCAAGCCGGAGACACAGGCGTGCAGTCCCAGAACTTCGCCCGGTTCGGCAATCTTCAAGATGAGCGTCTTACCTTCCGCTGAGTTGACCGAAAGCTTCACACGGCCTTTACAGAGCATGTAAATACCGCGAGGCGGCTGCCCTTCTACAAACAGGATGGCTCCACGAGGATAAGCCGTAGGAAACTTGATCTTCTCAAATGCTTCGAGAGCAGCAGCCGGCAATGCGCAGAAGAAATTGTCTGACCGCAATTTGCAGATGATGCAGTTTTCGACGAGTTGAAGCCCGTACGGCGAACCCATAATCTTCGCCTCCGGCGAGGGCTTGTCTGAGAGCTGGCGTCACATACCCCACCATTTGCCAATCCGCGGTTGCTGACATGGAGATGTGTAACTCCAGAATATCACCTTCATGGGAGGAACCTTCCGAAGTTCCGTTTCTCGATTGTCGATGAAGACATATCTCTGCCCATCTCCCGCGCACAAAAGTAATCTGCCACACGGTGATTTGCGTCACAGCCAGATCCCGAGAAATGGGTGATCTTACATTTCTAACGTGGGGAAAAAATTAATTTCACTTAAGAGGTGGCAAGACCTTGCCTACAATCTTGTATGTGGATAGCGGGCGCTCACTTACGAACGTAAAGCAAATTCTGGAACAAGACGGTTGCGACGTCATCCCTTCCGATTCCAGCGAGCATGCCCTGGCAGTTCTCGCTCGTCAGCCCATCGATGGCGTGGTGCTGTCATATAGCGAGGAGAATACCGAGTCCCTCAGCCTGCGCAACCAGATTTGCCACATTGAGCCATATGTCCCCGTGTTGCTCCTCTCAGAGCACGGAAGCGCTATGCGGGCGTCGCTTCATATGCTCGCTTCCTACATACGTGAGCACCCGCTGAGTGAAAAACTCGTCTGCAGCTGATCAACGCCGGAGGCTAGGAAGGCCCGTACTTACGTCGCAGCAACGACACTGCGAACTGCTCTCCTTCGCATTCGAACTTCACTTCAGATTCCACATTACTTTTACAGATCGTGAAGTTGTACTCGGCTCCGTCTGCAACCGAGGGAAGCGAGAGATAGGAAGGTCCGGGCAATAGATTCTTGATCATCCCGGCGCTCATGTTCGCCAGCTCCCCCATTGCATCGCGTACCTGATCGATTGAGACTTGTTCGGGTTCCGTGCCGACAAATCGTGCGGCCGCCATACGCGCCAGCGTCAAAGACGAATCCAGACGTACCGCTCCTTCCCACCCGCCTGTAATCTGGACTGACGCTCCAATCCTTCCTTCAGCAGCGCTCGAGCCGTTGCCATTCGCAGCGGCCGGATGAAGATCGAGCATGCTCTCCCAAATCTGCGACGTTACCTGTTGGATTTCTTCTTCACTGACAGCCATGGCTCGCTCCCTTAGGCCTGTAATATGCGGTTTTCTCGAATGGCACTCGCTCAAACGCGTCGCTCAGGCCCATCGTTGTCTCTGCGCCACCCAGGAACAAAAATCCATCCGGACGCATTCTCCGGTGCACCCTCGCAAGAATGTCGGCTTTTGTTGCGACGTCAAAATAAATCAACACGTTCCGTAACATCACAATGTCAGGTTCAGCGAATTCAGGCCAAGGTTCAGCCAGGTTCAGCAGCCGGCAATCCACCAGGTTTCGGAACCTCGGTGAGATCTCCCATTCCAGTCCGTGTTGCACAAAATGTTTTGCCAACCCCGCAATGGGCAGTCCGCGATTGACTTCGAACTGGCTATAACGTCCGGCCTTCACCCGCTCAATCATTGCCTGCGAATAATCTGTCCCAAGCACGCGCACATCCCAGCTCGATATTTCGGGAAAGTGCTCGTGAAGAAGAATCAGTGTGCTGTAAGCTTCCTGGCCGCTGGAGCAGGCTGCACTCCAAATGTTCAGGCGGCGGCTCAACCTGCGGGTAACGATCATCTCCGGAATAACTTTTTGCCGTAACGCTTCGAATGGTGCCAGATCGCGGAAGAACCAGGTCTCGTTATTTGTCATCGCGTCCAGCACACGGCGATGAAGCGGGCTGAAGCTCTTGACGCGCAGATTCTGCAGAAGCTCCGGTACCGATCCGAAACCTTCCTTGCGAAGCAACGCACTGAGCCTGGCCTCCGCCAGATATTCCTTTCCATCGTCGATAACAATCGATGTGTGCGTGCGCACCAGGCTTCGCAGATAGTTGAAGTCGACGCTGGAGAGACCCATAACACTCCTGAAATCTTTTACGCTTGTAGACGCCGCTGCGATTGAGTAACTCTCCGCACCATCTCAGGACCAATCTGATCCAGCGGCAACACGGCATCTGCAAGGCCAGCTTGCGCGACGAAGCCCGGCATCCCCCAGACCACTGAGCTCTCTTCGTCCTGCGCCAGGATTTGTCCGCCTGCATCGCGGATATTTTCGGCGCCCCGCAACCCATCCTGTCCCATGCCGGTCATCACGATCGCCAGCGTGCCCGCGCCATATACGTCGGCAACTGAGCGGAAGAGCACATCGACCGACGGTCGGCAGGAATTTTCCGCTGAACCCTGGTGAGTCGCCAACCTGATCCGCGCTCCCTGCCGCCGCACCACCATGTGGTAGTCACCAGGCGCGATCCAAATACTGCCTGGCTCCAGAAACTCAACTCCTCCGCACTCTTCCACCGGCACCTGCGCTGAGACTGCCAATCGTTGCGCGAGGAAGCGCGTGAACGTCGGCGGCATATGTTGAACCACTACAATTGGCACCGGAAAATTCGCTGGAATCGAGGGGATCACTTGCGCCAGCGCGTTGGGGCCGCCTGTGGACGTTCCAATTGCCACGATCTCCACCGGAGCCTTGACGGTGATGCGTGGGGAATGCGAGATCGGCTGCGCACACTTTGGGATTCGCTTCGCTCTTTCTTCCGCGCCGAGCCGGTAGCTGCAAAGTGCTTTCACCTTTGGAAGAAGGTCGAGACGTATCTTCTCGATGCTGCTCGAGACCGTATTCCCTTCCGGCTTGGTGACGTAGTCGCGAGCGCCCAGCGCAAGTGCATCCAGCGTTGCCAGCGCCCCACGCTGCGTGAGTGTGCTGAACATGATCACCGGGATCTTCGAATAGCGTTCCTTCAGTCCCAGCAACGTTTGCAGCCCATCCATCACGGGCATCTCGATGTCGAGGGTGATCAGATCAGGATTGACTTGCTCGATCATGGCCAGCGCAATCTGGCCATTCGCGGCGACACCTGCTACTTCAATCTCCGCGTCCGACGACAGCACCTCGCGCAATACCCGCCGGATCACCACCGAATCATCGACGATCAGAACACGTATTCGCCGCATGACTTAGCACTCAAATCCCAGCAGCTGAAGTTTTTCGCGAATCACCTCGGGCGTGAATGGTTTCATCACATACTCATTCGCGCCTTTTGCCAGTGCCGACTGGATATGACCGATCTCCGATTCGGTTGTTACCATCATGATCCGCATCGCGTTATAACGAGCTTCGGAGCGGATTGCTGAAACCAGCTCGTATCCGTTCATTACGGGCATGTTCCAGTCGACAACCGCCAGGTCCACCGGAGCAGCGATTTCAGCCAGTCGGTTCAATGCTTCGTAGCCGTTGCTCGCTTCCGTAACTTCGAAGCCGGCTTTCCTGAAAATCATCCGCAGGACCGAACGCATTGCCGACGAATCATCCACCACGAGCGCGCGCATGTTCTTCCCAACTCGAGAGAGACTCTCTCTATTTCTAATTTCGGCTGGTTATCAGGGAACTTTAGGAGAGTGGCCAGGCTAACCTCCGACAGGCTGCCTGGCCTTGGATTATCAGTGGACTGCTACTTCTTCCAATGCCGGAGAAGTTTCAACGTACCGGCCATTGGTCTTTCGAGTCGCGGAGGCAGCGGCGCGCGCAGCCGGGCGATTTCGTCCTTCCCCTTCGTACTTGAATTGCGATACCAACTCCTGTAGCTCGGCGGCCATACTCTCCAGACCCTTGGCCGACTTTTGCGTTTCGCTGGCCCCGGCCGTCGTGCTGTGCGCTGCCTCCGCCACTCCAGTGATGTTGCGCGTGATATCCATTCCGCCCTTCGCCGCTTCCGCCAGATTGCGGCTGATTTCATTTGTAGTCGCGCTCTGCTCTTCCACAGCACTGGCAATCGTGTTCTGGATATCGTTGATCTGGTTGATCACCGTCCCGATCTCACCAATGGCTTCGACCGCGGCTTTCGTGTCGCTCTGGATAGCCTCGATCTTGCCGCTGATATCCTCGGTGGCTTTCGCAGTCTCCTTCGCCAGTTCTTTCACTTCGTTGGCGACCACGGCAAAACCCTTTCCCGCCTCGCCCGCGCGCGCTGCTTCGATAGTCGCATTCAGAGCGAGAAGATTCGTCTGCTGCGCAATCGTGGTGATCACCTTGATTACCTGTCCGATCTCCGCGCTGCTTTGTCCAAGCTTCTGGATCGTCGCGTTGGTCGATTCGGCGGTAGAAACGGCGGCGGTCGCGATACGCGTTGCCTCACTGGTATTCTTCGCGATCTCCTTGATGCTTGCTCCCATCTCGTCGGCGCCCGTCGCTACGGTCTGAACATTCTTGCTGACCTGTTCGCTGGCCGCAGAAACGACATTGGCTTGCGTTGCCGTCTCGTCGGCATTGGCCGTCATCTGCTGGCTGAGTTGGTTCAACTGCTCAGCCGATGCGACCAGGGCCGCCGTGTTGCGACCGATCTGCTGCATCGCATTTCGCACTTGGATGCCAAGGGTGTTGACGGACTTCTTGAACTCTTCGAAGTCTCCGGCATATTGCTTCTCCGCCGTGACCGTCAGATCGCCGCTGGCAAGGGCATCCAGTACGTGCGCAAAATCGTTCAGCGGACCGATAACGGCATCGAGTGTGTGGTTCACGCCTTCCACAATCTTGCGATAATCGCCATTGTGCTTGGTCGCATCCGCACGCGTCGAGAGAGATCCAACGAGCGCTGCCTTCACCAGGATGTCAGCATCGGTGATCAGCGCTTTCAGGTTTGTTCGCAGGCGTTCGATGTTGTCGTTGATGAAGGCCTTCTTGCCTGGGAATTTCTCGAGAGGCGCTTCGAAGTTTCCCTGCGCAAACTCGGCGATGCAGGCCATGGCTTTCTTCTTCACCGTGATATGGCCCGCCACCATGCCGTTGATGCCCTGCGCCATCTTCCGATAATCGCCCTCGAACTTCTCAGCAGGAATGCTGACATCGATATCGCCGCGGTCATGCTCGGCGGACATGCGATTCATCTCGGCAATCAAAGTTCTCAGATTGGATCGTAGCTGTTCAATCGTGTCATTGATGAAGGCCTTCTTACCTGGAAACTTCTCCAACGGCGCTTCAAAATTACCCTTGCCGAATTCGGCGACGCACGCCATTGCCTTTTTCTTTACAGCAATGTGGCCGGCCACCATGTCGTTGATGCCCTGCGCAACCTTATGGAAGTCGCCCTCGAATTTTCGGACGTCGATCTGTGCGTCGATCTCGCCGGCATCATGCTGCTGCGACATGTTAGCCATTTGCCGCATCAGCTCGTTCAGCACTTCCAGGCATTTGCGCAGACCTGCTGCGAGCACATCTTGCTCCGACTTCGGCAGGACCTGTACTGACAGATCGCCTGTTGCCATCTTTTGCGCCGCCTCGGAACGCGCTCGAATCGTAGCCGTCATCGCACGGAATGACTCCGCCAGTTGTCCGAGCTCGTCTCCCGACTGGTAGACCACCTGCTTGCTCACGTCCCCTTCGGCCAGCGCCTGCGCGACGGTCATCAATTCTCTCATCGGTCGTGTAATCAGCCGTGTAAGGACGAATCCCAAGATGATCGAGGCGACGACAGACACGCAGACCACAATGATCATTGCCATAAACGTCGATTTTGAAGACGCGGCAACCTCGCTGGACAACTGGTCTCCCATCTTCACATTGAAGGCGCTCAACCGATCGAGTGACTCCGCCATGGCAGTACCCTTCGAGGCTCCACTTATCAATCCCTTAACGGCTTCATCATGTTTGTTCGCTCGTACCGCTGCGATGAGGTCATCCATGACTTGCTGATAATCCCTGTCGATAACCTTCACCGCGCCAATCATCTGCCGATCGGACTCGACGAAGCGAGGGTCGTCGGCATCGACCATTTTGTCGTACCGAGCGATAGCATCCTTCAATTGTTGGCGGGCTGTTTCGAGATCTCGTACGAGAGCCTCTCGGCTGCCCGGACTGTCCAGCGCTACAAGGCGGTTGGCGTTAACTCGAACTTCCAAAAAACCCGACTCAACCGCGGCGACAATGGTGAGATTATCGTTGTTCTCATGCAAGGCGTCCGTGTATGCCGATACCATCGTGCTAAGTTTCATCGCGCCAAAAATGCCAACAAATGCGCACAACGCCGCCACGATCAGGAACGCCCCAATCAGTTTTGTACCCAATTTCATGTTGTTTAACATTTCGCTCTCGCTCCTCTTGTTTCTGCGCGCCTTGTACGTCCTGACGGAAGCGGTGGCAAGAAACTGCGGTGCGCCCAACTTTCGGATCCGCATGTGGACGGTATGGCTCCGGTTACCTTCGTGCAGAAGCATTACCAAAGAAGCTCAGAAAACTCTTATGCCGGCCGATCTCCCACCTGAGACACAGGGGGTTCCATGTCCGCATCCCGGCTTATCGGTCTTCTTCTCCTCCCGACGCTGGCTATTTCCAGCCAGGCGCAACTCAAGTCTCTCGATCCCGCCTTTGAAGCTCTGAACCGTCACGGCGTCAGTGCCTCGCTCGATCTTTACACCGACGTCTTTGCTGGCCGCGATGTCGACCGTGATGTTCAGACTGCTCCCTTCTTTCTTGACCTCGCCGCGACGTTGGCACTCAGTCACCTTTCACCGGTTCTCTCGCACACCACCGCGTTCACTAGCCTGCACCTGAACCAAACAGCGGCAGGCGGATTCTCCTCGCCGATTCAGTCCATCTCAAATATCCAGGCGGAGAGCGGAGTGCGTGTTGCAGAGTTCTGGGTAGAGCAGGCAATCCAACCGGCGATCCGTCTACGCGCCGGTAAAATTGATGCCAATCGAGACTTTGCTTTCGTCGAAAATGGCGCCAATTTCCTCAATGCGGCGGCAGGCTATACACCCGCCTTTGTCACTTTGCCGAATTACAACGAATCCCGCCTTGGAGCTGAATTACTGTTACGTTCTCGGAAATTTCATGTGAACCTTGCGGGCTTCTCACCCATACAAGGCACGGGTGTACTCCTGATCGAAGAAGTTGGGGCCGACTGGAGCCCGGACGGTTGGAGCGGGCGGATTTCCGGCGGCTACTGGGGAATCACCGGCACTATGTCGACTCTTGGAGACTGGAACCGTTCCGGCGCAACCGGAGCATATGTTGTCGGCGAACAGAAATTCTGGCATGAGCGGCACAACGCGAAGGCAGGGGAGCAATCGCTTTCTGCGTACTTGCAATTGGGACGGTCAGCCGACGAGTTCAGTTCGATGCCACGACACGCAGCGCTCGGAGTGCTTTGGAACGCACCCCTGCACTTCCGAAACGCAGACGCTGCAGGGTTTTCCTGTTCCAGAGGACGATCATTCCGTTATGCGGCCGTATCCTATTACTCCGGAATAGAAACCGCGTGGGAAGGCTTCTACCGGATCCATATTTCAAATGCGCTGAGCTTCACGCCCGATTTTCAATACATCACCGAAACCAGCGAACTTGGTCCAACATATGCCGCCGGCGCGCGAATTAGTCTCAACCTGCACGCCGATTCCGAATGATCACGCCGCCTTCATCACACACTCCGTATCGAGCAACAGCAGCAACCTGTCCTTCAACTTGAATGCACCGCGAATCATCCCGCGCACGCTGGACCGCAATGTATCCGGAGGCGGCTCGAACCCCTGTGCTTCCACTTCCACCACGTCCCCAATCTCGTCGACCAGCAAGCTAACCACTCCATCGTCGGTACGCACCACCACATTCATCGACTTCTCGTCCTCGCCGCGGTCGCTCAATTCCAGACGTCGTCGCAAATCGATCGCAGTCACAATCTGGCCACGCAATTGATCAGACCTCCAATTACTCGAGGCGCCAGTGGAACCGGCGTCTGTTCCTGGTGGCGGATGACCTCCTGAACCTTCTCTACCTCCACGCCAAAGAACAATCCATCCAGGTAGAACGAACAGAATTGACGATTCGCTGCCATCACTTCATCTCCTGCACTGCCGAGCCTTTTACCAGCACGCCGAGGTTCAGCAGGTCGGTTACCTTATCCTGAATCACCGCTGAGCCGGCCAGTTCACTGCTCGATTCCTGCTGCTCGACCTTGACTGCCTGATCGACGATGTCGACGATCTGGTCCACGATCAGCCCGACGCTATGGCCAGCGTCTGAATAGACAATTACCTGCAGGGTCTCCGTCTGCTTCTCCGACTGCCCAAGATTCATTCGTCTGGCAATGTCGATCAGCGGCATGATCATTCCGCGGTACTGTACGACTGACTCGTTGCCGGAATGTTCCAGCGATGTGACCGGAAACTCCTCTAGCCGTGAAACCATGGACAGCGGAATCGCCATTCGTCGACTGCCAGCGACCGTGAACACCAACCATGCATCGCGCCCCACCACCGTGTCGTCCTGGTGCGAAGCCGTTTCAACTGCAGAGCCTTCGTGGATCTCGGTGATCACGCTGGCAATCTGAGCAATCCCCATCACATCGAGGATAAGTGCAACCCGTCCGTCGCCCATGATCGTTGCGCCGGCAAAACAGGAAATCCCCTTCAGCTGTTTGCCGAGTGGCTTCACCACAATTTCTTCCGTGTCGTTGATCTCGTCCACCACCAGTCCAAATTGCCGGCCGTCCGCCTGCAAGACGACTATGTTGATTCCGCTGTGCGTGTCGCTCTCGCGAAGTTTCAATTCACGATTCAGGTACACGAGAGGAAGCAGATTTCCCCGGAGCCGGTACACGGGGGCGCCATGAAATTTCTCAATCGCTCGACGGCTTTCGTCACCTTCCAGTCGCACCAGTTCCAGCAGGCTCACCTGCGGAATCGCAAATCGCTCGCCTCCGCTGCTGGCGATTAATGCGGGAATGATCGCCAGAGTTAAAGGAATCTTTATTTTGATCGTAGTGCCCTGGCCCGCATCGCTATGCAGATCGACAACCCCGCCGATCTTTTCGATGTTGGTTTTCACCACGTCCATCCCCACGCCTCGCCCGGAGATGTTCGTGACGTTCTGCGCAGTTGAGAATCCCGGAAGGAATATCAGGTTCAGCAGTTCCCGCTCTGGCATACGCGCAGCCGCCTCGCCCGTAATCAGGCCCTTTTCCAGTGCTTTCTGCTTGAGGCGCGAGAGGTTGATTCCGGAACCATCATCGCTGATCTCGATGTTGACTTGCCCCCCTTCGTGATACGCGTGCAGTCGTAGTGTTCCTTCTTCGCTCTTGCCCGCCTGCACACGCTCGCTCGGCATCTCGATCCCATGATCCACCGCGTTGCGCACGATGTGAGTAAGCGGATCCTTGATCGCCTCAAGAATGGTCTTATCCAGTTCCGTCTCGCTTCCATCCATCTCGACGCGAACCTTCTTACCTAATCCAACCGCCAAATCCCGCACGACGCGCGGCAACCGGTTCCACAAATTACCGATCGGCTGCATCCGTGTTTTCATCACGCCTTCCTGCAGTTCCGTCGTGATCAGGTTCAGCCGCTGCGCCGTACTCAGAAAAGTTGCGTCCTGCTGACCAGCGGTAAACTGCAAGACCTGATTGCGCGCCAGCACCAATTCCCCGACCAGGTTCATCAGCTTATCCAGCAGGTTCACGTCAACGCGAAGATTGCTCGACGACAAACCCGGCGAAGAATCGCTTTGCACTTGCAGTGCGTCCAGCACCTCGCGCGGTTTTGCCGCACCCGAATCGATCAGGATCTCGCCCAGACGCCGCGGATCTCCATCGGCCTGCAATGCCACAGCTTGCGCCAGTTGCTCTTTTTGAACTGCACCGCTGTCTACCAGAATCTGCCCAATCTTCGGCGAGCCTTGTTCTTGCGCCGCAGCTTCCACGTGCTTGTTCTTCAACGCAGAAAGCTGCTCGATCAGAGCTGAGTAATCCTTATCCCCGTCGCTGGCCAAGGCTTCAATCTGCCTGAGCATCTCGCGAATGGCGTCGACCATCGCCAGCAAACCGGATATCAGCTCGGGATCGAGCTTCATTTCGCCATCACGCAGCAGGCTCAGCAGGTTCTCACCAACGTGCGCCACCGACTCGAGCTTCGGAAATCCGAGCACGCCGCTCGTCCCCTTGACGGTATGAATGGCGCGAAAGATCCGGCTCAACAATTCCTTCGAAGATGGATTCTTTTCTAACTCGATGAAGTCCTGATCCAACTGGTCCAGGTTTTCGCTGCTCTCTACCAGAAATTCCTTGATGATCTCGTCCCATTCGCCCATTGCAATCCCCTGCATCCCGCACAGACACAACGGTACTGAATTGATAGCCAAAGCTATCGGAGTCACCACGAAGACGCCGCAATCTATGCGGACGAATAAAATGCAAAAGGAATGCCGAAGCGGATGAGGAATTTCTAATCGTTCCAATTGAAGAATTGGAAAGTCAAAGATTAGAAATTTAAAGACGGGAAGTTTAAAGAACAGCAGGCGCACCGGGCGGTGCGCCTATTCAGCGCTCAATGACATGCATGGCGGCTGGAAGAGCCACCGCTAGTTGGAATAATAGGCAGCGTTCTTTGCCACGAATTCCTTCAGTTCTTCCGGAAGCTCATCCACCGGGAAGATTGAGGTCGACGTGCAAACCGCTACGCAAGCGCCGCAGTCAATGCAGTTCTCGGGATCGACGTACATCTGCGTCGCTTCCGCGAATGCGGGTTCGTCCTGCTTCGGGTGAATGCAATCGGTGGGACAGGCGTCCACGCAAAGCGAGTCTTTGATACAGGCGCTGGTGATTACGTATGCCATGATGCGTCTCCGTATTGATCTGACAGCGGACCCGTGTCGACTCCTCTTCGTTCACCGGCTCTGTCTTCTCTACCCTAAAACCCTCTGACCACCCGGTCCGTGACGCAAATCACCAATGTCTTGTGACGTACTGGCGCGCCTGCCGTAGGTTGACAAACTACGGTGTAAACCGCTAAAGTTGCGCCCAGTCATGATTCCGTCGCACGCTTATCGATTTAGCTACTTTGCCTACCGCTTCTGGTGGTTTACGGACAGCGGCTCTGGTGAAGCGCGTGCTCGGTACGGACCTAAGCTCTAATACCAAGCTCAAGACGCAATCCAAAGCCGCGGCCCAACAGGTCGCGGCTTTCGTTTTTTGCGCGAAAACGAATCACCAGGAGAGAAGCAAATGATTGTCAACATGTCCGAGGGCGCCACGGAAGAACAAATCCAACACGTTGCTGACCGCATCCGCGAAGCCGGATACCAGGCTCACATTACGCGCGGAACCCAGCGCGCCATCGTCGCTGCGGTCGGCAGCGGCCGCCGCAACGAAATCGAGGCGCTCCAGGCTGCCGCGGGAGTCGAGAACGTTGTACCGATTGCTCAACCATTCAAACTCGTCAGCCGCCAGGTCCATCCTTCCCGAACCGTCGTGAATGTCGGCGGCGTCCACATCGGTGGCCCGGAAGTTGTGGTCATTGCCGGACCATGCTCCGTCGAATCGGAAGAGCAGATCCTTTCGACGGCTCGCGCTGTGAAGGCCGCAGGAGCCAAAATGCTTCGCGGCGGAGCCTATAAGCCTCGTACCTCGCCGTATGATTTCCAGGGACTTGGCACAGAAGCGCTTCGCCTGCTCGATCGCGCACGCAAAGAAACTGGATTGCCCGTCGTAACCGAAGTCATGAGCACCGAAGATGTCGACATCATTTGCGAGCACGCGGATATGCTGCAGATTGGCGCGCGCAACATGCAGAACTTCGCACTGCTTCGCGCCCTCGCTACCATCCGCAAACCCATCATGCTGAAGCGCGGACCGTCCGCAACTGTGAAAGAGTGGTTGCTAGCTGCGGAGTATCTACTCGCGGGCGGAAACTCGCAGGTGGTTCTTTGCGAACGCGGCATTCGCACGTTTGAAACGGAGACTCGCAATACGCTCGATCTCGCGGCCATCGCTCTCGCGAAAGAGCTCTCGCATTTGCCGGTCATCGCCGATCCTTCGCATGGAACCGGGCGGCCTAGTCTGATTCCGCCGATGGCGCGCGCGGCTGTTGCATTGGGCGCCGACGGTCTTATGGTGGAAGTACATCCGTGCCCGGAACGAGCACTTTCAGATGGGCCTCAGTCGCTTACCTTCATCGCATTCGAGAAAATGATGGCCGCCCTCGAGGAGCCGTTACATCAAGTTCCGCTGGCAGCCGGAGCGGCACGGTAAGAAGGAGCTAACGCGATGGCCCGTGCGGAAGACTCGTCTCGGGCTGCGAAATTGTCGCCAGGGTACGTTCGACTCTCGCAGCCTCAGGGTTGTTCGGATCCTGCTTCAAAAACTGTTGCAGCTCTTCTGCGGCTTCGCTCGTCCGGTGCAGCTGCATCAGGATCGCTCCACGTACCAGATGTATTTCCGCGAACTCCTTGGGAACGTTCTTCCCCGCAGCTTCGACTTCCTGCAGCGCGGACGTGGATTTTCCCTGTCCGTACAAACTCTTCGCCATTTCATAATGGCTCTGCCAGAAATTGGGATCGATTCTGAGCGCCTGTTGGAGCGAGTTCACTGCGTCGAGAAATTGTCCCGCGGCGTTGTACGACGCTCCCATGATCGTATACGACATCGAACTGCTCGGATCGATCTTCACCGAACGATGCGCATCTTCCAGCGCTGATTTCGCGTCGCCCTTTGCCAGGTACACGACCGCACGCAACGAGAGCGCCTCCGAGTATTGCGGTGAGATGGCCAGAGCACGCTGCAATTCAGACGCTGCTTCTTCCAACTTGTTCTTCGAGAGCGCTTTCTTAGCCGATTCCACCGCACGTTTTGCTTTTTCTGAGACTCCGAGATTTGCTACGGAGACCGTCGTCCCTTTTCCTGCTGGAGCACCGGCTTGCCCCGCCATTGAAACTTTGATATCCGGCTCGAAGCCGCTAAAAGAGACTTGCTGTTGTGCCGTTCTCGTTCCATCTATAACCGAAATCACGTATTGACCGGGAGTGACCATCGGCACCTGAAACTCACCCGCGCCATTCGTGTATACCCTCGCAACCGCGCTACCAGATTGCACGTTGCGGACTTCCACCATGGCGTCCCCGACCGGACTGGAATCGGCGTTGACGACAGTTCCTCGCAACGTACGACTGTTAATATCGCTTTGATCCTGGGCTAAGGACAGGCTACCGAGCAGTAGCACGACGGAGAATACCGACAAAGACCGGAACATCTTGCAACTCGGACTGGTCTGAATTTACTACTATCTCTTCCGATGAATCACTACGAACCGCAGATGTCTCATGAAGGTATATTGCTTTGCCAATTTTCTGCCGCTTCAGTGACAACATAGGATTACGCAGCAACATCCCTCGCGGTCCCAACCCGAATGCGTTCTCGAACTGACTCTACTCCTCCTTCTTATCGGCGGATCCTTCAATCGAGCTGTCGATTGTCTTGCTATCGAGTCCGTGTTCCGTCACGTAATGCTCAATCGACATTTTCCCATCCCACCAGGCCCAGTTCATCGGATACACCTCAGGATCGAAGACGATCTGATAGAAGTGCCAGACCACGATCGCCAGCGTAGCCAGAATCGCTTCGTAGAAGTGAACCGTTGTAGCTACATCCAGCCACCAGCGCGGGAATACATGGCCAGCCAAGACTTTGAACCAGAGCATCAGGCCAGTCACTGCCATCACAATCGTTCCCCACACCAAGGCCCAGTACTCTGCCTTTTCTGCGTAATTGAAGCGCTTGAATTGCGGCTTCGTTCCGCCTAGTCCAACGTAGTAACGCAGATTGTTGATAACATCCCACGCATCCTTCGGCTCCGGCAGCATGTCCAGAAGGAACCGTCGCCCCGATCGCATCGTCGCCAGGTAGATAACGTGATACAGCGAGACCAGAATCAGCAAAGTGCCTGCGGATCGGTGAATCACGCTACGCACCGTCTCATTCAGGAATGCGAAGCCCAGCCACGACTCTGGATACTTCAACGCGAATCCGGTGATCACGAGCGTAATAAAGGATGTGAGCAGCAGCAGATGCTGCATTCTCTGGCTACCATCCATGCGAACGACAATTCGTTGCGTCGACTTCAAATGCTCGAGCGCCTTTTTCCGCCAGATCAGGAAATTGTGCAGCAGCATGCCCCCGATCACGCCGAAGATCATTAGCAGGTAGAATCGGCGCACCCAGCGAATCGCAACGCTTCCCTTGTCTCCTGATAATGGCGCATCGACGTGAATCTTCCCGAGAACAAACTTCTCCGAAGCTCCCGGATGACATTTCCCGCAGGTCGTGATCAGGTTCGCCTGATTGATTGTCGATTTCGGATCTGACGACGGCAGAATATTGTGTGTGCCGTGGCAGCTCGCGCAGTTGGCTACTACCTTCGATCCCATTTGCGACGCGAGCCCGTGATAGCTCGAAAGATACGTACTCGCGCGATGCGCCTCAATTCCGAAGTCCTGCGTGAGTCTCACACCCTCGTGACAGCGCGCACACGTGGTTGCGGCAAGGGCCTGGGCCGACACGGATGAATTCGGATCAAGATGCGATTTGATTCCGTGGATCCCGTGGCAATCGGTGCACACCGGAGCCTGCCAGTTTCCTTTGGCGATCGCCTGTCCATGAATACTGCCCATGAACTCCTGCTTCACATTGTCGTGGCACTTCGCGCAGGTCGTTGGAACATTGAACTTAAAGATAGTCGATTTCGAATCTCCGGGAGGAAGGATGTCATGCGTACCATGGCAGTCAGTGCAGACCGCCGCTTTCTCCGAACCGGCGGCCACGGCTTTTCCGTGCACGCTCTCCTGATAAGAAACAAACGGAGCCGCGCTCAATCCGCTCGACTGCATCACGAACTTCTGTCCATGGCACGAACCGCAAGTCTTTGGAATGTTGAGGTGGCTCACGCGCGAATTCGGATCGGACGAGGGCAATATCTCGTGAATGTTGCCGTGACAATCGAGGCAGGTCGCAGCTTCTAAATTGCCTTTCTGGCGCGCGATTGCGTGCAGGCTAATGTTGTAAGCCTTCACTTCCGCATCGTGACAGGTCGCGCAATCCACTTTGGCCGGCGCAGGATCGTGCGGAAATCCCTTCACGTCCTTGTGGCAGTCCGTGCACGTAAACATGCTTCCGTGGATCGACGCTTTGAAATGCTGCTCATCCACATGCAGGCTGATCTGCTTGCCATTTTCTTCTTTGATCAGATTCGCGTCGCTGTGGCAGGCAAGACATTCCGCCGCCTTGTCTTCGGGCGTTGGTTCTTTCTTATTTGCCGCCCAACTTGATCCCACTAACAGCAACGACAGAAAAACCAGTCCAAACTTGCGCATGATGTATGAGTCCGTTTCTCACTAGTAAAGCCACTGGGAGCAGCGGGATTGTCCCTTCCTATCCCGTACTCTGGCCCATTCTGGGCCTTACTATTGATCGCAGATTCATGCCTCACGGGGATGTGAGAGAGAGCAACCGATGACGTGACTGCCGTCACGTTGGTAGCGGTTGCACGGGCACCTTGTAACCGCGATCACACGGCCTGGGCCGCATGGATCAGGCATCAAGAACGCCCGCACTTACCTCGGTAACGTCGATGTCTAGAAAGCGTATTTCACCGCGAGCACGGTTCGGTTGTCGTGGAAATACCGTGGCAGCGTTGGTCCAACGAATGAATCCTCTCTGTACTGGTCGTAGTTCCAATCCACAAGCCCGGTAATTCCCTTTCCAAAGTCGTAGCTGAGGGATCCCAGCGGTTGCTGGTAACGGGATTGAAGCGGACCAAAAGGCTGCAACGGATTCAAAATCGTAGTGCTTCCATCCGTGCTCGTAACCCCATAACCCGCCCTGGCTGTGAACCGCTTTGCCGGGCTGAAGACAAGCAGAAACGACCCGTAGTTCGTGTTGTTGATATAGGTGGAATAGATCTGGTTCGGGTTGTTATTGATCGCCGGATCAAAAGTCGGACAACCGCCTACCGTTGTTCCGGTGGCAATGAAGGTCCCGTTGTAACAGATGAATGCGTTCTGCAATGCGTCGGTGTAGTTGTAGTTCAGCTCCAGGCTGAACCGTTCACTTGGGAACAACATCGCCGAAGCGCCCATGTTTCGATAGTGCTGCTTCGCTTCCACATCGACCTGGTCGTTGCGGGCCTCCCATATATTCATCGTCCCGGAAATCGTGGCCCACTTCTTCGCCTTGTAGGTGGCTCGGGCGCGGTAATTCTGCTGCTGCCTCGGACTGATTCGCGTAAGGAAGTTGTCCGCCGTTGTCGCTTCTATCTCTACGTTGATACGCAGTGCGTCGATCGGCCTCATCCACACACCGAAGGTTGGTCCGTGCTGATTAATATCGAACGAATCTCCCTCGAAAGACTCGAACGGCGCTTCGTCGGTCACGGTCTCTGGTTCCGCATGGAAGATGTGCCGATGTCGAAACAGATATCCCACACGCACGCCGAAAGTCTTATCGGGTGAGTACTCAACCTCAAACTTGTTGTAATAGGAATTCTGGCTGAGGAACGTTGCTTCGAGCCCGCTGGTGGTGGTGGTCGTGCCCAATGGACTCAGCAATGTCACCGCAGGAGGCGTTCCCACTGGAACGCCGGCTATCGAAGCAGTAGTCGAATCGAGGGAGCCTGGGATCCGCCAATTGTCCAGACGGAAGGTGTCGTTCAAGTGAACACTCCGCGTAATCTCCACCGTCGCTCCCAGCCCGGCTGTAGCAGCCACGCGTCGCACAGACGAAGGCCCAGTCGTCGTAAACTGGCGTTGTCCGGTGCGCGTAGTCAATCCATCGAAGAACTCGAAGTTTGGCGAACTCAAATCCGCAGAGCTATAACTTCCATTGGCAACGAAAGTCACCCGGCGGAAATAGTTCGATTGCAACGTGAGCTGCTCCGTCGGGGTGGTGGTTCGCAGTTGCTGGTTATTCGTGTAGCTAAAAAACCCATTGCACGAAGGATTCGCCGCGCCGCTGGCAAGCAGAGGGCGAGCACATGGTTGAGAGGAGCCTGTGTTAAACGGCACTCCTAGGCTCACCGGCTGCCCGTTAGGCAGCAGGAACACATTGTTGGCGGCCAGGCTCAGATCGGTATCGTTCTTGTCGTATTCGAGATACTGGTCGTAGCTGATCAGCGTTTTGGGTAGAACTTTTATGTCAAAGCCAATGTGATAGTCATTGGAGGTGAGATTCCATGCCTGGTTCAACAGTGCTTCAGTTCCCTCATGAACGGTTGAGAAGTTGCCCGGTCCCTCCTGGCGATTGCGAAAGTATCCCAAACGAATGGTGAACTTCGATTGCGGCAACAGAGTCAGTTCGTAGTTATACATTCGCCGCCGAGTCTGATATTCATGCGGAGAGAAAAGCACCGGCAAATTGGGATTGGAAGTTGCCGGATTCAGTGGGTTCGCAAACAGGTTATATTCGAAGAAGTTCTGGTCGCGCCGGAACAGGAAGTTGAAGTCGTACCACAGGTTCTTGGAGACACGCGCCCGCGCCACATTCTCCGGGTCGCCGCCCCACCCGAAGCTGTTCACGCTCAGATCATCGAAGAGTGCGCCACTCCCATTGATCGCATGTGTGGACAAGCTCTGTTCCAGCAGCCTTGGCCCGGCATGCTGATTGATAAATGTATCGTACATATCCTGATTGCCGGTAATGTCAGCGAAGCGGTAGCCGAACACTACGCTTTGCTGTACTCGGTAGTTGCTGAACTCGCGTCCGTCCGGATTCGCGGCGCCCGTTGACTGCGCACCGCTTGACTGTGCCGCAGCCAATCCCAGTCCGGATTGAGAAGTCACAGTTCCAGGCGCGCTCCCCGTCTGAGCGAAGCTGATAGTGGACAACGCTATTGCGGTCAGCACGAACCACCCGAAGATACGTTTCATAACTCTCTCCCAAGCCCGCTGCGCCTTTGCTCGACAGATTTCTCCCGCCACTTCCTAATGTGTAAAGAAAACTTCGCTGGTGTTTGAGCCGTGCACATACACGTGGCATGTGGTGCAAGCTTGATATTTTTGCGCCTGGTTGTGCGCCGGACCGATTGGTGGCTGGGACGGCACATTGCTCATCGAGAGCGTGTGGCATTGCAGGCACAAGAGATTGATCTGGCTCACACGCAGCAGCCTCGGGTTCGTCGACCCATGAGGCATGTGACAACTGGTGCAGCCCTCCGTCTTCACCGGCAGGTGTTCGAACACGAACGGGCCTTTCGTATCGGTGTGACACTTGAAGCAGACCTGATCCTGGGCCCAACTGGTCCGCAGTTGGTCGGGCAGCATCGTGCCGTGAGGGTTGTGACAGTCGTTGCAGGTGATGAGCTTTTCATTGACGCGATGCCGGTACGGTCGGCTGAATTCCGCGCGCTGCTCGGTGTGGCATTGATAGCAGAGAAGTGGTGTTTCCTGGATCAGCAGCGATCGATCGGTTTTTGCGTGATGCGGAGAATGACAATTCAAGCACCCAATGCCATTAGTCGCGTGTGAGGAGCGCGTAAAATTTGCGTGCTCAGTCCCCAACGAATGGCAAGTCAGGCAGCGAGCGCTGGCATCCTGCACGCTGAGATTCTTGAAACTGATAATCTTCGTGACATCGCCGCCTCCCTCCACGTGTGCCGAGCCAGGGCCGTGGCAGGATTCGCATCCGTGCCATTCCACTGCCCCAACTTTCTTGCCCTCTTTCAGCAGATTGCTGTGCGGAGTGAGCTGCAGCTTGGTAAACATCTCTTCGTGGCAGGTCTTGCACGTGTCCGCTCCGACATACTGTGCGCCGGCGTTGGTTGGCGTCGCGGTTGCTGGAAGTTGAGACTGTTGCTCGGCGGAAACACAGATCGCTGCCAGAAAGCACAGCAGACAAAGAATAGATAGGAACCGCAGCGGCGGCATGCACTTCACGTGTGAAGCTTGCATTCTCAGCTCCTGATGAACAATGCAACCAGGCCAAATGAATTGGCGACTTTCAGTTTTCCCCAGGTTCGTACGGACTGCTTGTGCGGAAGATCACAAGACCGGTGTGAACGGCTTTCACACCGGGAAACTTACCGAAACGGTACAAGCATACCTCTACTTAAGCTCCGAGAACGCAAGTTTTCGAAGCTGTTCACAAAGTGAGATGCCACGGCAGAGCAGCGTGCTGCTATCGGGATCTAATAGATATGGAGGAGCTTTTACGCCCGAGATCGGTATGGAAGCAGATGCGACCGGCGGCTTCGCATCAGTCCCACGGTACGCACCCGTTCAAATGCGGTGTGAAGGTCCTGGCTAAGCAGATGCACAATCTGCATGCACGCTTCTTGATTCTCCTTGAGAAACTTCAGAAGATCTTTGCGGCGCACAAAAGCTACCTGTGCGTTCTCCAGTAGCTCAGCGGTGACTTCGTAAGGCTTGCCGGACATGGTCGCGCTCAATCCCAGGACTTCCCCTGGTCCGGCGACGCGTAACATCAGCCTTTTACCGGATTCGGAACATACGGAAAGTTTCGCTCGTCCCTGGCATAGAACGAAGACGCCGCGCGAGGGATGGCCTTCCGCGAACAGCGTATTTCCCCGCGGCAGCTGACTCAGTTCTTTGATCTGGTCAAATGCCTGCAGCGCGTCCGGAGGCAGATCGCAAAATGTTCTGTCCGGCCGCATGTCGCAACGGAAGCAGCTGTGGTGTGCGCTCTCCATGCACATGCTAGTTAGCCCACGCGGGGTTAATTAAACAGTGACTGTAGTCACAACTTTGGGTGATCCAGTCGTCCGCGCGGCATGGAGAGCAACACAAATACCGTGTTCAGCTCGCGCTGGCGATCTGCTTCAACGCCGCCTTATTTCGGATCAGCAGCGTCGATCCCTTCGCTTGCACGATTTGACGTTTCTTCAAGTCGGCGAATAAACGCGTGACCGTCTCGCGCGAGGTTCCAATCATCTGCGCGATCTCTTCGTGCGTGAGTGCCAGCTTGAGCCGCGGTTCAATCTTGGCGGCTTCGCCGTTCTTCGTGCTCCAGTCAAGCAGCAGCTTCGCCAGCTTTTCCGCCGCTGAATGCGAAAGCCCTAACGAGCGGATCTCGTGGCACGCTGAGTTATATTTCTCGCTCAACTGCTCCGCCACTCGCAGGCATGCCTCGCCGTGTTCCTTAAGGAAACGCAGAAAGTCTTCGCGCTTCACGAAGTTCACCTGGCATGGATCCAACGTTTCAGCCGTCAGCTCGTAAGCCTTGCCGGAAACACTGGCGCTCAGTCCCAGAACCTCTCCCGGTTCCGCGACCTTCAGGATGAGTGTCTTTCCATCCGTGGAGCAGATCGAGAGTTTCACTCTCCCTTTGCAGAGAACATAAATGCCTCGCGGCGACTGCCCTTCCACGAAAAGAACCGCGCCCTTCGGATAGGCGGTGGCGTATTTAATGGATTCGAATGACTGCAACGCACTGGTAGGAAGATCGCAAAACAGCCGGTCGGCGCGCAACTTGCACGTAAAACAGCTTTCTATGATATCGAGTCCGTATGGTGACAACACTGCACAACCCCCTGTGACACAAGCCCGAAAAACCGCGTTCGCCATTGCCTCACAGCGGGCCGCCCTAAGCAGGGCCGATTAATTTCTTAAACGGCAGATTCCCCGCTGGACAGCCAGGTTGACGCCCTCGGGTGACCAGGTTGTGATCCGTATCACGTGACTAGTGTCCATGCACACGCTCCTCCTATGCTGTGACCTATCTCACATCTCGATGTGACCACATTCGGCCGCTCGACGCTTCAAGGCTCGTTTTTGCGCGTTGGGCCTAAGTATCCGGCTACTCGCACTTCGGAACACCAGTGCGACGCCAGGAGTAACATTACCTGTTCATTCCTTTGCCTTGAGGAAGAGCGCATGAAAGTCCTTCTGGTAATATTTGTCGTCTTCGCCGCTCTTGCGCTCCCGGCGGCATCCGCGCAGAAACAACAATCTTCCAACCGCATAGACAAAGACGGAAGGGCCGCAGTCATGATTCAACTCTCGACCAATTCGTTCACATCAGGCGGAGCAATACCAAAAAAATTCACCTGTTCCGGCGCCGATGTCTCTCCCGAGCTCTCCTGGGCCGCGCCTCCCGCTGGCGCAGAATCGGTCGCCCTGATCGTGGACGATCCCGACGCTCCGGTTGGCACCTGGAATCACTGGCTGCTTTACAATCTTCCGCTCTCGGTTCATGAACTCCCCGAGAACCAGCCACGCACCGCGGACCTGGCGAGCGGCGCGCTCCAAGGCAAGAACGATTTCGGCAAGATCGGCTATAACGGCCCGTGCCCTCCACCAGGTAAACCACACCGCTACTTCTTCCGCTTGTACGCGCTGGACACAAAACTCGATTTGAAGTCAGGAGCCGATCGCCACACGTTGGATCAGGCAATCAAAGGTCACATCCTCGCCAAAACAGAACTGATGGGCACTTTCGGAAGGTAGGGAGTATCGCTCCCTCCTTCCCCTCTAAAACGGTTGGTCGCATGACGGCTTATCGCCACGCATCTGCTGCCGACCAAGCTCCCTGATCACCCAAATGACAAAGTTTTGACAACTTGGCGTCACCGTTTGGATTTAGGATTCGCGGAGCTACAAGCAACAATCTCACCGACCTCTGTTTGAAAAGCTAACGTTTGTCGAAAGGATTGCGATGAACTACACGCGAGTCGCTGTCGCTGCGGTTGCCGCCACAGTCGTGTACTACGTTTATGGTTTCATTGTCGAGGGTATGCTTATCAGGAAAGACTTCTCTCCTTATACGGCGGTCTACCGCCCGGCCGATACGGTCATGGGCTACATGCCACTTGGCCTCGTTTGCACTCTGATCGCGAGCTTCGTCGTCACGATCCTCTATGCGAAAGGATACGGCCTTGGATTCGGAGCTGCGAGTGGCGCTCTGTTTGGAGTTGCGGTCGGACTCTTTGTAGTTTGCACGTTTGTGGGCGCCAACTATGTCACGCTGAACATAGGCGGAAAACTCGCCGCCGAGTTGGCGTTCAGTGCGTTCCTGCAATGGACGATCGTTTGCGTTGTGATCGGACTCATCTACAAACCAACCGCTGCCTGAATGTCGACCCCGTCACGGCCGTTCGGGGGAACGTTCGTTGATCGCGCAATCTTGCTGTCGCGAAATCTTCTCAACGCAGAGTCGAATCCGTGCGCTCGCATTAGCGATTAACTCCGAACGTTGAGCAGCCTCGGCGACGTAACCCTCAGCCATCTGGATGGTCGCCAGAGAATTGCGAATGTGGTGATTAAGGTAGCCAACCTCCTTGAAGCGTCGCTGGAGACGCCTTTCCCGACTATCGAGAATCACCCACATGAAAACCGCAAACAAGGCTCCCTCGATCGTATTTTCGAAAAGACGTTCTCGTAGCCAGGGCAAATGGAACAGGGTCACAGAGTAATCCAACGACATGCCTACGGCGGTGACTAACACCCCCCACATAATCGCTCTGGGGACAACACTCCGCCTTTCGTAGTGCTTGAGCAAGAGATTCGTCGAACTCTTCTCTTGCTGACGCCTGCAACTCTGATTGATCGAGACAGGAGCCGTTGTCTTACGCATCGCTTGAGCCATCTCAGCCTCCCTAAGGATCAGGGAAGATACAAGAAGTCAGGCGCGTCAATCGGCAACTGCGGCAGAAACTCGGGGGAATCTTCAGAACCAGAGAGGAGTTGCAATTCTTCTTGGCCGAGGGTGAACTCCGTGAAGCCACAATCCGAACAAGCCCGAACATCTGTCCACATCAACACAGGCTGTTTCGTTAGATCCTTCAACTTGCGATGAACGACGCTCATTTCTGCGCGAAATTCGCTTTGATTGTTCGAGGTGCAGTGCCGACATGACATGCCAGCCCCCCTTGATCTTGCATTCGTGGGCTTTCATGCTTGAGGAACGGTGCGGACTCTGCGTCCCCTCAAAATGGATAGCAGGTAGGAATCCCAATTTGGGACTGATCGCAGCATATCATGTTATGTCAGCTATCCGACGCTTCTCTCCGATATTATCGCGCTACGATCACCCGCTGTTCCGCTCATAGGCACTCGTCTTCGCCTATCCAGTCGCCCGCTGAAGAGCGCACGCTAAATCGAATGGAACGCGAACGTGAATAGTGGTTCCACCCATCGGCTTCGATTCTATGGCAATCGTTCCATTTACGAGCCTGACTCGCTCCTGCATGCTGATGAGTCCCAATCCTCCCTTATTCGTCGCCCTCTCGATCTCGAATCCAGTTCCGCGATCTGAGACAATGAGATGAAGCTCATTCGCCGAGCAGCCCAGTCTCACTTCGAAGTGTCGCACGTTGCTATGCTTGACCGCGTTATGCAGTGCTTCCTGCAAGACTCGGAACAGACATAAAGCGATCTCCTGTGGCAAAGTTCTCGGAATATCGTCGTGCGTGAAATCGATCTCGACTTTCTGCCGCAAAGTAACATCGCGACAGAAGCTCTTCACGGCAGCAACAATGCCGAGATGCTCCAGTTGTGAGTAGTGGAGTTGATGCGATATGGATTGCACTTCGGCTGACACCTCATCGATCCGTTCCGAAACCTCGGTTAGCAGTCGAGTCATGTCCTCGGCGGAGGTGGGAAGGTTCTGCTTTGATTCTTCGATATCGAACGCCAATAGAGCAAGACGTTGGTTAATGTCATCGTGAAGTTCCCTCGCGATCCGAGCGCGTTCCTGCTCTTGTGCTTCAATCAGTTTCCGGCTCATGGTCGCAAGAGCCTCTTCTGCTTGCTTACGATCAGTGACGTCCTGCAAAATGCAGGCAACTCGATCAATGCCATTAGCGCCTTCGATAGGAAAGTACGAGACGAGTAAGCTTCTCTCGCCAAGCTCAGGATACGTATATTTCATTTCGAACCTGACGACGTTGCCTTCAAAACACTTATCAAGTTTTCCCTTGACGACAGCCTCAAAAACTCCGTCGTTCAATACCTCGTGGGCAAACTGCCCCACAACCTGCTCCTTTCTCATATTCCGCAGCGACAAGAATCTACGATTCGCGATCAGATAACGGTATTTTCGGTCGACGACGGCGATCATTTCGTCGGCGCCTTCCACCGCTTTCTCGTACTCTCGGAGTCTATCCTCCGCCTGCTTGCGTTCGGTGATATCGGTCACCATACCAACCATTCGCACCATTCTGCCGTCACGGCCGAAGAAAGCGCGTGCGGTTTTTTCCAGCCATATGACTGATCCATCAGGACGCAATACGCGGTAGTTAATCTGGGTATCTGGACTTCCAGGGGTTCGCTCCGTGGTGGAAGCAGTGAATCGCGCTCGATCATCCGGGTGAACACTAGCCAGTATTTGTTGGCGTGTAAGGATGGACGCTTGGCCTATTTGGCCCAGAACACTAGCGACTTCACTGGATTGAACAACTGCATCGGTGGCTACATCCCATTCATAGGCGTACATCTTCCCCGCCTGCGCCGCTAAGTGCCATCGTTGCTCGCTCAATTGAAGCGCCTGCGCTGCTTGAAGTCGGGCTTCCATTGTTGCTTGTTTGCTTACAGCCTGCTCTCTCTGGTGCTCCGCATGCTCCCGCTCGGAGATCACGGCCGCCAATGACAGTCCCGATACCGAGAGCACTGCGAAGTAAACATCCAATAGAACAGCATTTTCGAACGTGGTGTTGCTGGAAAACGGACCGGACCCTAAGGCAGTTTCAACGGTAGCAATGGCAGCAACCACGAGAATCGACAATGCCGTTACGCCCACTCCGAAACGAATAGCTGCCCAAATTATGAATGGTAGTACTGCGAACGCCATGAGATGCAGCTTGACTGGAATAGAATGCAGATCGCTGAAGATAACGAAGGACGTTGCCGCAAGGAGCAACAGAAGAATAGCAAGTTCTGTGATGCGACCCCGGTCGCGTAGCTCTGAGAAATCAGTGAAACGGAGTGCGAGTGGAGTGATCAGTAAAACCCCAGTAGCATCCCCCAACCAATAGATCACCCAAGCCGCGCCCCACCCCGAATAAGCATGCACACCAGTTGCATATAGGACGAGTACTCCGATTGACGCGCTCACAATGGCACTGCTAAGTCCCCCAAGTGCAATCAGGCTGAATGCATCAGATAAGCGAGACAGCGAGCGGTCAAAATTGGTAAAGCGGTGGAGCAGGAAAGCACCCGTTACCGCTGCTATTGTCGCTCCAGCCGCTTGCCCTAATGCAGCCACGTGAGCAACGGGGCTGAAGAATGCCACCAGAAATGCCCCAGCCGCCACCCCGAGCCACACGCGGTATCCGCAAATCAAAATTGCAGCAAGCGCAACGCCGTATGCGGGCCATACAGGCCCAAGATTACTGCTCCTGATGTTTGTTGTAGCTTGGCCGAGCTTGCCCGCGACCAGATAGGCAATAAATACGAGCACAATCTGGATTAGATATCCTCTACTTACACGTTGCTCGGAAGCCTGATTGTGAACCGGGTGAATCATGGGTACTCTCTTCACGGGCATTATCTGAGACGACAAAGCTTATACTCGCGGGGGCCTCCTGCCGCAAGCCACCCTGACCGAAGTGCAGCGAAAGCAAGCCACGTTAACGCTGGGCCACCATCGCGGTTGCAAGCTGTACTCCAGGCTGGAAAAAGATATCAGGCCCTTCCCGGCTTCCCCCTCAAGTGCCTCCGCTCACCCCCACCAGGGTCCCCCATCACAGACGAACGTTCGCCCCTCGCAATAACGTCAGGCTGTACGTTGTCCACGACCTGTGCCCGGGCACAGCGAAGGAGTCGTTATGGCCATCACCAAACAGGAAGCTCTGGAATACCATCGGCACGGGCGGCCGGGAAAAATTCAGGTCACCCCGACCAAACCCTGCCGCACGCAACGCGACTTGAGCCTGGCCTACACTCCTGGTGTTGCCGATCCTTGCCTCGAAATTGCCAGGAACCCGCACGACGCCTTTAAGTACACGGCGCGCGGCAACCTGGTCGCCGTGGTGACGAACGGAACCGCCGTACTCGGCCTCGGCAACATCGGACCGCTTGCCGGCAAGCCCGTCATGGAAGGCAAGGGCGTCCTCTTTAAGAGATTCGCCGATATCGACGTATTCGACCTCGAGCTTGCGACCCTCGACCCGGAAGAAATCATCCGCGTCTGCCAGTTACTGGAGCCGACCTTCGGCGGAATTAATCTTGAAGACATCAAGGCTCCCGAGTGCTTCCACATCGAAGAAACGCTGCGGAAGACGATGAAGATTCCGGTCTTTCACGACGACCAGCACGGCACCGCCATCATCTCGGGCGCGGCTCTATTGAATGCCCTCGAAGTTGCCGGCAAAGACATCAGCAAGGTCCGCGTCGTCTTCAACGGCGCCGGCGCCTCTGGACTTGCTTGCGCCGAGCACTATCTTCGCCTCGGCGTTCATCCCGACAACCTCCTTCTCTGCGATACCAAGGGCGTTCTCTACAAAGGCCGCAGCGAAGGCATGAATCGCTACAAAGATCACTTCGCCCGCGACACCGACGCTCGCACCCTGGCCGACGCGATGCGCGATGCGGACGTCTTCGTCGGATGCTCCGTGAAGGGCGCAGTGAATAAGGACATGGTCCGTTCCATGGCGCCGAATCCAATCGTCTTTGCCATGGCGAATCCCGACCCCGAGATCAGTTTCGAAGACGCCAAACAAGCACGCCCCGATGTGATCCTCGCCACTGGCCGCTCCGACTATCCCAACCAGGTCAACAATGTTCTGGGATTCCCCTTCATCTTCCGCGGAGCCCTGGATGTTCGCGCCACCACCATCAACCACGAGATGGAATTGGCCGCCACTCATGCCCTGGCGGATCTCGCCAAGGAAGATGTTCCGGACAGAGTCTGTCGCGCTTACGGTGTCGACCGCCTGCGCTTTGGAGCTGACTACCTCATCCCCAAGCCTTTTGATCCGCGCGTTCTGGTTTGCGAAGCGCGAGCCGTCGCCAAAGCTGCCATGGATTCCGGTGTCGCCCAAGAGCCCATCAACTTGGACGAATATCGCGAACAGCTCGAGCGCCTGCTCGGGAAAGCTCACGAGGTTACCCGCTGGTTCATTCATCGCGCCAAAGCGGCACCCAAGCGTGTGGTATTTCCTGAAGGCGAGCACGAGAAGATCATTCGCGCTTCACAGGCGATCGTCGAAGAAGCCATTGCGCGTCCCATCCTGCTCGGATCGGTTGAGACCATCACGAAAACAGCCGAGGAGCTGGGAATCTCCCTCGAGGGCGTCGACATCATCTCTCCCGCCAATGCATTGCGTCGCGATTTCTATATCGAAGAACTGTTCCGCCTTCGTCAGCGGCACGGCGTCACCGTCTCCGAAGCGAAAGACCTGATCAAGAACCACAACTATTTCGCCTCTATGATGGTCCACGTTGGCGATGCCGATGCGCTCGTCTCCGGTATCAACCAGCATTTCCCCGATACGATCCGTCCCGCGCTGCAAGTCATCCGCGTGCGTGAAGGCTTGCACCGTGTCTCCGGTCTCTACACGCTGATCACCGCCCAGAATGAGATGTACTTCCTCGCAGATACCAGTGTGAACATCGAGCCGACCGCCGAAGAGCTCTGCGAGATTGCTCTCTGCGCCGCTGCCGAGGCTCGCCGCTTCGACGTTATACCTCGTGTGGCGATGCTTTCATTTTCTAGCTTCGGAAGCACCAAGCATCCACTTTGCGAAAAAGTCCGTCAGGCCGTGCGTCTCATTCGCCGTGCTGATCCGACGCTCATCGTAGATGGCGAAATCATGGCGGACACCGCCGTCATGCCCGACATGATCACCAAGGAGTACCCCTTCTCGAGCCTGCGCGGCGGCGCCAATGTTCTCATCTTCCCCGACCTCACCTCCGCCAACATCGCCTACAAGCTGCTGATCCGTCTCGGGGGCGCGCAGACGATCGGCCCTATCCTGATGGGCATGAGCAAACCCGTGCAATTGCTAACAAGAGGATGCGAAGTGGAGGAAGTGGTCCAGGCGGCTGCGCTCGCGGTAGTCGACGCGCAAGAGCTGGAATGGCCGTCCGTAGCCACTCCAAAGCGAATGGGAGTCAGCGCCGACTAAAACTTTCGTCACCTTACGCCGTCAAGTTGAGCCCTGGTTTTCCGATGTAAACAGAGGAATCCAGGGCTCTTTCTGCTCGCGGCCTTGCCAGTAACATTACTGCTGGCGTTACTACGGCCATCTTTACCCCTGTACTTCCGGACAATAGAGTCATTGGCAGAAAGAGTTTTCTGGAACGCCCATAGCGAATGGGGTGATCGTAATTTCGCAGGGCGGGAAGGACGTTATGACCGACCGGGGAAAAGATATGGTGACGCGTTCAATTTACATTGCTCTGGGACTTCTGGCAGCACGCTGGATCTTCCGTAGAAAGCCTGAAACGGATCTCCTCGCACGGCTGCGCGCCGCGGGAGTCTAAGCAAGACCAGTTTGTCCGCGCGGCTTTCCGCAGGACGTTCGCTGGTCGCGTGTCGTCCTGCGTGCATGTGTTCGTGGTCCCTAGAAATCGGGACAGGCGCCAATTGTGTTTTGATCTGTAAGCCGCCGTCTTCCGCAGCTACCGCTGTCTTCCCGAACAGAGTTTAGCGACTAGCTACTAGCTACCCACTAACGACTAGCCACTAACCACTGACTTTACGCCGCTTTCTTCCCGTGGCGCTTCGCGGCAATCACTCCGAACTTTCCGTCCCCCGTTCGATAGAACCGCTTCTTCGCACGAGCCCGGATATATAACATCTGCGGCAACGTATGCGCCGGGCGAACACCGAAGTCCTGACGGATCGCCTCCATCAGTTCTTCCGCTTTCATCTCCCCATGCCGTTCGAGGACTTGTTGCGCCATGTCCAGAGTCGATGAAGGTACATTCTGCTTTGCCGGTCCGGGCATGTGCAGAACTTTGGAACTCTTCTCTCCACCTTCCGAATAGCTGTTTAGCAGACTTACTATCGCTTCTTTTCGTTTCGATAGTTCCTGTAACTGTGAATCCAGATGGTTCAATTCGCGGCGCAAGATCTGAGTTAAATTGTCCGGCATAGTGTTCACCTTGGGTTTCGTTAGATGAGCGCTCCGGCAGAACGGATTCCTCTCTTCCAGAGCGCACAAGATTTTTGTTGTCTTCTGAAAATGCGTTTCAGAGTTGGGATTGCATCCGAACAGTTCATATTCACATACGCACTCGGCTTCTCCGTACCTGGGATCAAATTCAGCCAGCCAGTTTCTGATTAGAAACTCTCTCCGGAAATACCATTCCCTCAGCTTACTTTTTCGGGCTGTTCTGCTACCCTCCCCTGCGGAGTTCTAAACATGTTCACACCCGACTTACTTGCTGGTAAGCGCGCGTTGATTACTGGAGGAGGCACTGGGCTCGGTCGCGCGATGGCGGAGCGTTTTCTGCAACTGGGTGCAACGGTTTACATCTGCGGCCGCCGCACCGGTGTCCTGGAAACCACGACCTTCGAGCTCGAATCGATTGGTCCGGGCCGCATACATCAGGCCACTTGTGACGTCCGCGACGTCGCCGCGGTCGAAAGCCTGCTCGATTCCATATGGACCGCCGGTCCGCTCGATATTCTCGTAAACAATGCGGCCGGAAATTTCCTGGCCAAGACCGAAGAACTCTCGCCGCGTGCTTTCGACGCAGTGATCGGGATCGTCCTCAATGGAACTGTACATATGACCCTCGGATGCGGCCGGCGCTGGCTCGCGGCGAATCATCCCGGGACAGTACTGAACATCGTTACCACCTACGCGGCCAGCGGATCCGGCTCTGCGTACGTAGTTCCTTCCGCCGTCGCGAAGGCCGGAGTGATGGCTCTAACTACCAGCCTCGCCGTTGAGTGGGGACCGCGCGGTATCCGCCTGAATGGGATCGCGCCTGGGCCGATTCCGACCGAAGGCGCCTTCTCGCGACTGATGCCTTCTCCAGAGTTGGAGAAGTTCGCGCTCCGGCGTGTTCCTCTGCGCCGGTTTGGAACTCCGGCCGAACTCGCGAATCTGGCCGCCTTCCTGGTTAGCGACGGTTGTACTTACATCAACGGCGACATCGTCGTGATGGACGGAGGTGAGTGGCTTCAGGGCGCGGGCGAATTCAGCTACGCCGGGCAGATTCTTTCCGATGCGGACTGGGAGGCCATGAAGCCGAAGAAGAAATAGTCAGCGCGGCTCGTGCTTCACTCAAACTGAATTAATACCCGGTTACCTCTCGCGTCTGATGCTTCAATTTCCTTAAGAAGGGTATAACTGTTGGATGTCCGATTCACGGGATAATCACGCAGGCGCCGCGATTCTGCGCACCGAGCATCTCACTCGGATGGTTGGAACTGCTGCGCTGGTCAACGACGTAAGCGTCTCCGTCGTTCGTGGCGAAATTATGGCCATCTGCGGTCCCAGTGGCGCGGGCAAGTCATCTTTTCTCCGGTTAATTAATCGCCTCGACGAACCCACCTCGGGCACCTGCTTTCTCGACGGCATGGATTACCGGCAACTCGCGCCGCGTGAACTCCGCCGCAAAATTGGCCTCGTGTTACAAACTCCTTTCTTGTTTCCGGGAACCGTTGCCGACAATTTACGCTTCGGCCCCGAGCAGCGCGGCGAAACGGTACTTGATACCGTCGTCTCACACCTGCTCCTGCAAGTTGGTCTGCCTGGCTTTGCTTCGCGACCGGTCACAGAGCTCTCGGGCGGCGAAGCCCAGCGCGTTTCCGTCGCGCGCACACTCGCCAATTCTCCCGAGATCCTTCTCCTCGACGAGCCAACATCCGCGCTTGACGACGCCGCCAAACGCACGGTGGAAGCCGTGATCGTCGATGTTGTTCGCGCCAACAAACTCACCTGCCTTATCGTGACGCACGACATTTCCCAAGCCGCTCGACTTGCTGATCGCGCCATGCTGATGCGCGCCGGACGTCTCGAGCGAATCGTCGCCGCGCAGGAGATCACGCATGCTTAAGCACGTCTTCAGCAGTCATATCGCTCTCGGATTCGCCCAGGCCGGCATTGCTGCTGCTCTGGCACTCGTGATCCTCTTCTTAGCGCGTCGCCGCCACATTCATCTCGAATCCGAAATCGTTATTGCGCTCGTGCGTGGCATCACCCAGATATCCGCCATGGGCTTCATCCTCGTGTTGCTGTTGAAAGGCCCGCAGTGGACGGCGGTCATCATGCTTTCGATCATGATGGTCGCCGCCGCTTTCATCTCTTCGCGCCGCGTGAAAGCCATTCCCGGTGCGTATGAAGTTTCGCTATATGGAATCGTCGCCGGAGCTGGAATCGTAATTACGTTAATGACGCTGGCAGGCGTAATCGATTGGGCGATCACCTCGCTGATCCCCGTCGGCAGCATGCTGATCGCAAACTCGATGAACTCGAATTCGCTGGCGCTCGAGCGCTTCCGGTCAGAGGTCACCGGCAATGTCGGCCAGATCGAAGCTGCGCTCTCTCTCGGTGCCTCCGCCGGCAACACTGTGAATCCATACGTGCAGAATGCGTTTCGCGCCAGCCTGATCCCGGCGCTCGACAATCTCAAATCCCTTGGCATTGTCTGGATTCCGGGCCTGATGGCCGGCATGCTGCTCTCCGGTTCTCCCCCGATTTACGCTGCGATCTATCAATTCGTCGTGATCGCGATGATCTTCTCGGCGTCGTCCATCACGTGTTTGGTGAGTACGACATTGGTGCGCAAACGCGCCTTCTCACCGAACGACCAACTCGTGTTGCGCCCGGCGACCGCAACAACCCGGTCTCTGTAGAAATCGTTCAGGAAATAACGACCATGAATGCACAAGACTTTCGACGAATTGCGCTCAGCCTGGACGGAGTCGAGGAAGGCTCGCATATGGGCGCCAGCTGACTTTCGGGTCGGCGGACGAATCTTCGCAACCCTGGCGTCCCAAGCTCAGGGATACGGGAACCTGATGCTCACCCCGGAAGTTCAGGGGCAGTTCGTTGCCGAGGCTCCGCACATATTCCTCCCGATTGCAGGGGGTTGGGGCCGTATGGGATCGACGCACATTCGCTTATCGGAGGCCAGCGAAGACGTGCTCGCCGGAGCTTTGCAGACTGCCTGGAAAATCAGAAGAGATAAGAACGATAAAACCAAAAAACGCACGACCAGCAGCAAACGCTCTGCTCGTTGATGGGCACGCGACTCTAGCCTGCAAGGCCTAGGTCCGCTGCTGTCTCATGCTCCACACGCTTAGGAATCCGGCGACCACGCCCAAACCCACAGCGATCTTCGCTAACCGAGTCCCTTTGCAAGCCTTGCGCTTCACTTCTCTGACGTGTTCAGGGCGTACTCCCATTCCGATCGCCCGTGCCGTGAGGTGCGTAAACCCAGGTATACGGACCACCGCTTTCAGTTGCCACGGCGCGCTCACAGGTCCTGGATTTTTAAATACCAGATTCAGAAGTTTATGAGCATTCGCCTGCAGCGCCTGTGTCACCACGGTAGGAAATTCGCGGCGCCGTTGTACCTGCGCAAGCGACTCTTCGCCGACTCGTCCTTCAAGCAGCGCATCGGACAGTAGATTCGCAGTTGCAACTGCATCCTGAATCGCCAGGTTGATTCCCACTCCGCCTGCTGGCGACATCGCATGCGCCGCGTCGCCAATACAAAGCAAGCCCGGCCTGTACCAGCGCTCCAGACGGTTCAGTTGCACCGTGAGCAGCTTGATCTGATCCCAATCCTGCAGCTCCTGCACATGTTCGCTCAAGTATGGCGCGATCCGCGTGATGCGGCTGCGAAAGGCGTCCAGTCCATCCGCTTTTAGCTCGTTGAACGACCCTTTGCGAATCAACAGTCCCGCCTGGAAGTACTCGCCGCGGTTAATAAGGATCAGCACGTGGCCATAGTTGACGTTCCCCAGCAACTGCTCGGGATCTCCAGGCCTGCGGGTGATGCGAAACCACAACACATCAATCGGAACGCCAAACTCCCGCAACGGAAGCTCGGCAGCCTGGCGCATGTCGGAGTGCCGCCCGTCGCATGCAACCACCAGGTCTGCGCGAATCTCGCGAGTGCCTTGCGGCGTTTGCACCGAAACTCCATGCACACGCCCGTTTTCGCGAACCAGATCAGTGGCTTCGTGCTCCATCAATAGCTCGAAGGTTTTGAATTTCTTTGCCTGCGCAGTGAGGAAGTCGAGGAAGTCCCACTGCGGCATTAACGCAACGAACTTGCAGTGCGACGGAACACGGCGAAAATCGGCCGCTTTGAATCTGTAATCTCCGATAACGCCACCAACGTGTTGTAACTCCTGGTGAGGCACGCGCAGGAATTGCTGCAATAGTCCCAACTCGTACATCAGTTCCAGCGTGGACGGATGAACCGTGTCGCCGCGAAAGTCGCGAAAGAAATCTTTGTGCTTCTCCAGAACCGTTACTTCCACGCCCTTGCGCGCGAGCAGATAGCCAAGCATCACGCCCGCAGGTCCGCCACCGACGATGCAACAAGTTGTTCGCAATGAGCTGTTGGCCATTCAATCCGTCCCCGCCAGGTTGGATTCGTTGCAGCGCGATTGCGCGAATGTTTTTGTGCTTTGTGAAGAGCTAAGAGCGAATCAGCGGGGGCCCGGTCTCGCGAAGGGCAGAATGAGAGGCTAGCCGCGGTATCCCCGCGGATGATTCCGGTGCCACTCCCACGCGCTACCGATAATATCCTCCAATCGCGGCGTGTTGCGGCTTCCACTTCAGCTCTGACCGAATCTTTTCCGAGCTTGCTACCAGCACCGCCGGATCCCCCGGACGCCGTGGCGATTCAATCGCCGGAATCGCATGCCCCGTTATCCTGCGCGCCGTTTCGATCACTTCGCGGACGCTGAAACCGTGTCCGCTCCCAATGTTGAAGATGAGCTTCGTCTGTTCACCCAGCGCCTCGACCGCCAACAGATGCGCCTGCGCCAGGTCAAGCACATGAACGTAGTCGCGCACACAAGTTCCATCCGCCGTGGAATAGTCCGATCCAAAAATTGATACCGATTGTCTCTTCCCCAGTGGCACCTGCAGCACCAATGGGATCAGGTGAGACTCCGGCTCGTGCGCCTCGCCCAATTCCCCGGCAGCTCCGGCAGCATTGAAATAGCGCAGGCTTGCATAACGAAATCCGTGAATGCGATTCAGCCAATCGAGCATTCGCTCCACCAGCAGCTTGGATTCGCCATATGCATTCGCCGGCCTAAGCGCAGCTGACTCGGGGATCGGTGTACTCTCAGGTTCGCCATATAGCGCGGCAGTCGACGAAAATACAAACTTGCTCACGCCATTGGCGACCATCGCTTCGAGCAGCGTTAACGTCGCGCCGGTATTGTTCTGGAAGTAGCGCTCCGGCACACGCATCGACTCGCCTACTTCGATCAGCGCAGCGAAATGCATCACAGCTTCGATCTGGTGTTTACGCAGAACCTCAGTTACGGCACGCGCATCTCCTACTTCCCCTTGTACGAACTCCGCTTCTTTCGGGACTGCGGCGCGATATCCATGGCTCAAGTTGTCATAGACAACCACCTTGTGCCCAGCCTTCACCAGTTCATGCGCAACCACGCTGCCGATATAACCGGCTCCCCCGGTCACAAGTACGTTCACCGTCTCTCCGTAAGGCGTATGGAATTAACCGACGATTCTACCTGAGCCCCCAGGCCGGAGATGGCTTAAATCGCCGGAGTCAAGCATGCAGATTGGGGGGATTGCGCGAGATCTTACGCCCGTGAGAAAGGCGTCTTCTTCGAGGAGAGAATCGGCGTCAACATCGGGCTCAACGATGGCTGGCGCCTCGTATTCGCGAATCTGTACTTCACCGTTCAGGATGGTGACGTACGTTGGCCGTCCGTTCGTCCAGCATCCCGTATTGAAGTAATGCACACCCGCGGCCTCGAGTTCGAGCGCGTGATGCGTATGCCCGCAAAACACCAGCTCGGCGCCTTTCAGCTTCGCATGACGAAGTGCGCCTTCGGCAACCTTCTCCGTCAATCGCAGCCAACGCGTACTTAGCTTGTCCAGCATCCGTGAAAAGAATTTGTTCCTTAGATCCAGCTTCTGCACGTTCAAATGGAACACAGTCGCGGCCTTGCTCAGGAAGGCATTCCGGCTCACGAACCGTCAAACTGATGTCCATGGACCGCCAAACACAGCCGCCCATTCGATTGCCAGAAATATTCGTGATACACGCGCACGCCCACCAGGTGAGCCATCATCGTCGCCAGTCCACGATCGTGATTGCCTTCCACCCACACAACTTCTACGCCACGCTTCGGGTTCGACAACTTCCGTATGTAGGAGAGGAATCGCCAGTGTTGTTTTTTCAGGCGATGGAAATTCAGGTCGGAGAAAATGTCGCCCAACAGGATCAGCCGCCGGAATCTCATGCGCTTTAGCATGCGTACGGCGTCGCTTGCACGGCTCAGCTCCGATCCAAGATGCAGATCCGAGAGGATAAGCGTGTCAAAAACCGGCTCCATCGTCTCCGTTTATACATACGCCGCATTAAAAGAAGATGAAGCCCGCTTCAAAATCGCGCCCCGCACCTCTCTGATAAACCGCGCATGTAAATGCGTTTTCACGCAGCATTAACCTCGAATTCACACTCGCCAGCTAGCTTCAATGTGCTGTCACGATCACGTTGTGTCAGGAAGCGCATGAAGCAGTCCATTTTCATAGTGGAAGATGAATCGGACATCTCAAGACTGTTGAAGTTCCACCTGGACAGTTCTGGTTATGAGGCGTCTGTTTTCGAGCGCGTCGAGCCGGCTCTGACGCGTGCGCAAGCTGAACCACCATCGCTGTTTTTGATGGACATCATGTTACCTGGCGAGAATGGACTGGAAGCCTGCCGTCGAATCCGCAGCACCGCGCATCTCGCTTCAGTTCCCGTCATCTTCATCACCGCGCGCATCAGTGAAGACGACCGCGTAGTTGGACTGGAGTGTGGCGCGGACGATTACATCACCAAGCCCTTTAGTCCGCGGGAAGTTCTGGCGCGCGTAGAAGCTGTGCTGCGCCGCACCAGCGGCCGGGTACCTGGTTCGGTCATTCGCTTCGGAGATGTTGAACTGGATCTCTCCGCGATGGTTCTGCGCGTCGGAGATAAGGAAGTAAAAACAACTACGCTGGAATTCCGTCTGCTCGAATTCCTCGCTCGCTCACCCGGACTTGTCTTCAGCCGCGACCGGTTGCTGCAGGCAATATGGGGAAATAGTCGCTTCGTCAGTCCTCGTTCGGTGGACGTCTATGTCAGCAAGTTACGCGACAAGATCGAAGACGACCCAAATCGGCCCAAGTATCTGCGCACCGTTAGAGGCGCGGGCTACCGTTTTGTTTTCCCCAAGTGAATAGAACAGAAAAGAAGGAAGCTGCCCGCCGAGGGATCTCTGCCTGTCTTAGCAGGCTTGACGATGGTAAGGGTCACCAACAGAAATAAATTCAAATTTCTTCAGAAGGTCGATTCGATCTTCCTGCGCAAGTTGTGTAACCGTATCCATTAGCTTTTCGGTTTCTTCCGACGACATGTTTTTTGTAACTGCCCAAAATTTCTGCGGAGAAATCCAGATGCGTTCACGTTGTTGCTGGTCATTCACAGAATTTGCTCCTGCTTGGTTTCAACTAGAAGGTTAAACCGCTGGCCCTAGCCAAGTAAAGGAAACTGCCATGAAACCGGGCGCTCATGGCTACATTTAACATTCTGTTAACAATTGGCACAAACTCACTTTGGCTCAACTACTTACCGGGAAATGACGAGTATAAAAAATCCCAATCAGGGCACGAATCGTGAAAGCCTGGTCAAAATCCTTCCGCAAATGAACCTTTTTGCACGTTATCCACCGCAGACTTGCGACCCGACCCTTCAACGTGAAACATTGAAAGCCGCACCTCAGCAACACCCGGCAACACACTCTGTTGACTTCGCCTAGCGAGCTAACGATGCCAACTTTTGCGGCGGTTGATATCGGCGCCAACTCGGTTCGTCTCAAGATCGCGACGCTGGACGCACATCGTCTCCACGTCGTCCACGAAGATCGCGAAGTCACGCGACTGGGCCGCACTGTTTTCTCCACCGGAATTCTCGATCCACAGGCCATCGCCGCCACCGTAAAAGTTCTGCGCCGCTTTCACAAAGCTACGCAGACCTTTCATGCGGATCAGGTGAAAGTCGTGGCCACCAGCGCCCTTCGCGACGCACAAAACGGCGCGAGTTTCATCGAGTGGGTACGCTCGGCCACCGGATGGCGCGTCGAGATCATCTCTGGACTGGAAGAAGGCCGTCTCATCCACCTGGGCGTCCTCTCGCGATCGCATTTCGCGGCATCGCGCCTCATGCTCTTTGATCTCGGTGGTGGCAGTTGCGAAGTAACGGTCTCCGTCGATGGGCAGATTCGTTCCATGATCAGCCTGCCGCTCGGCGCAGTTCGTCTTACACAAGAGTTCCTTCCCGACGATCCTCCGAAGAAGAAGCAGCTTGGCCGATTAGAAGAGTTCATCGCGGAAGAAGTAAATCGCCTGCATGGACGCATGCGCAAGCAGGACGTGCAGATGACCATTGCGACCTCCGGCACCGCCGCGGCACTGGCTGGCATTGCAGCCGGACGTGAAGACGTGGAGCATGGTCAGGCGGTCACCGTCTCGCGTGCGGCCCTCGCGAGAATCACCGACCGATTGGCAAAGCTCACGCTCGAACAACGCAAACGCCTTCCTGGCCTCGGACCGCGACGTGCGGAAATCATCCTCGCGGGAGCATTCGTTTATCGCGAACTGATCGAGCGTCTCAGCCTTCCTGGGTTTCGCTATTCGCCACTCGGCTTACGCGACGGATTGCTCGCGCAGATGGCAGCGGAGTACGATCGGCGCGCTTCCATTCATCGGCGTATCGAATCAGAACGCATTGCTGCGCTGCACGATACCGCTGCGCGCTACGATGTTCAGATCCCCGCCGCCGAGCATGTTCAGGATCTCGCGGTACAACTCTTTCAGGAACTCAAGCGCGTGCATCACCTTCCGCCCGACTATCGCGAATGGATCGCAGCGGCGGCTCTGCTCAGCGATGTTGGGTCGTTCGTGAATCGAACGGGACGCCATCGGCACGCCTATTACCTGATCGCCAACTCGGAAATTTTTGGCTACAGCTCCGAACAACGCCGCGTGATCGCGGCCATCGCACGCTATCTCGGAAAGACGCGGCCTACCCCGGGTGATCGCGCGATGCGGGCAGTTCCCCTTGCTCAACGCAATCTGATTCCGCAAGCTGTGTCGATTCTGCGCATGGCACGTGCGCTCGATCAGGGTCGGCGTGGCGCCGTAAAGAAAGTGAAAGCGAAGTTGAAGGATGGAAGCGTGCTATTTACTTTCGAGACCAAACGTGGCGGCGCCGAACTCGAACTCTGGAGTCTCTCGAAGGAAGCACCTTACTTCCGGGAAGTCTTCGGTCGCGACTTGGTACTTCCACCTTCCTGAATCGCGCGCGCCGCTTTCGGCGTAAAGCACCATTGCAACGCAGACGAGTTCCCATCCATAGGAACCTTGGCAATGGCGCCCTTTTTCAATTCCACTGCCGTATGGCTCGCGCCCCCGCTGATCAGCAGGCTGAGAAACTCGCTCAGCGTGGGATTGTGCCCAACCACCATGATCTCGTCTTTTTTGGCATAGCTTTGCAGCAACTGCTCAAACGCGCGGTAATTCGCTTCCGGGCGAAGGGCATCGGAAAACTCAATCCTGTTCTCGTAGCCGATTTCACGCGCCACGAGCTCAGCGGTCTGTTGCGCGCGCTTCAGCGGACTGGAAATCACGATGTCGAGCTTCACCTCAAGCTCCGCCAACGCGCGCCCAATCACTCCGCATTGCTGGATGCCATCTGGATCCAAGGGACGCCGCTCATCTGCTGCCAGATTCGCCTTGTGTGAACCCGCACTCGCATGGCGCAAAAAATAGATGTTCATAGCCGTATGATTCTAACGCGATGCACGAAGTCTTCTGAACGGAGCCCGGCTGGTCTTCTTCGTGCCGGCCATCATAAAAAGATGTCAAGCCCCCAACTCTTGCAATTTCCATCCAACTCTCTCATTCCAAGCCGAAAATAAACTTCGCGAAAGTGTCTAGTAGCTGCCCTCAAATTTGCCACAATAGAGATAGGCACTGGCGTTCGAGATATCTTTGATTTTGCTTTTACTAACTACTGACTACTAATTACTAACTACTGCAGCTAAGTCCTTTGTTATGCGGGACGATGGGACTAAGTCCTTTGTTTGCCGGGACAAGCCTCGTCCCATGGCTGTAACCCCTTTAGAATGCGGGACCGGGGGGAGGGGGAGGGGGGTACCCGGAGGATTCGCGGACCATATTCCTTTTGCATGCTCTTTTTCAATTCGGTAACCTTCGACCAACCGCGCGCAATGACCTATTCCTCATCAGAACTGAAACACGAATCGTCGAGAACCTCTAGCCGATCGGGCTTTACCATCGCCGTCGGCAATGTTCCGATTCGCCTTTCTGTCGACGACCGCGGGTTCCTGGAGTTGCTGCGCGAGCGTTACCGAGGGTTCGAATCGCAATCGGACCAACCCGTAGCCGAATTTGAGATCACGCTGCAACCGCTTGCGCAAGATCCGGACGAAGATCTCGCCGTTCGCATCTCCGACTCTGAGGTCCATATGGTCCGCGGCGACTTTCGCGCCGAATGGAATATGTCGACCGGGCGCGGCACGATCCATCAGGCACCCAGTCCTTACGCGATTGATTCCGTCCTGCGCATCGTCTATTCGCTGCTGCTAGTCGAGCGCGGAGGCTTCCTGTTCCATTCCGCCAGCGCGATCGCCGGGCCCGAATGCGTATCTCTTCGCAGGTCCCTCCGGTTCCGGCAAGACCACGATGTGCCGACTGGCGTCGGACTCCGTTCACCTGCTGAGTGATGAGATTTCCTTCGTGCTGCCTGAAGGCGACGGCTATCGCGCTTTCGGCACACCTTTTTATGGAGAGCTTGCGCGTCCCGGAGAACCGATCTCGGCTCCACTCGCAGCCATGTACATTCTCCGGCACGCGCCTGAAAATCGAATTACGTCGCTCGCACGTTTCGAAGCACTGCATGCCGTGATGCGTAATATTCTGTTCTTCGCGAAAGAACCAATGTGGGTTCAGCGGGTGCTCGCCGCGGCAATTCGATTCGTCGACAGCGTCCCGATTAAACAGATGGAATTTCTTCCCGACCCGGAGATATGGAAACTAGTCGCATGAAGTCGCTCTACGTGGGACGAAGCCAGGCAGTTGCCGCTCGCATGATGGGCGGCGAAATCGTCGTGATCAGCCCTGAGGACTCCGGGCTCTTCACCTTGAATCCCGTGGCCAGTTGCATATGGAATTCCGCCGACGGCGATACCACTCTCGAGCAGATTGTTCGCGACAAGGTTTGCACCGAATTCGAAGTTCCTTTCGACGCCGCGCTCGAAGACGCAGCCACCTTCGTTAATGAAGGCTCGGAGCACGGAATCTTGCTGGTCTCCGAACAGCCGCTGCCACGTAATCCGCAAGCAGTACTGCCCGCGCCGGAGGCCAAACTTTGAGCTTGATGGATGAAGTCACCTCTCGCGCGCTCACGCTCGGCATTCCCTTCAGCCTCCATCTTGACGTGACCTATCGCTGCAACGAGCGTTGCGTGCATTGCTATCTCGATCACGATGATCACGGCGAGATGTCAACCGATGAGATCAAGCGAGTGCTCTTTCAGGCGGCTTCCGCGGGCACCCTGATTCTGACGCTCAGCGGCGGCGAACCATTTCTGCGCAAGGACTTCTTTGACATCCTTGCCTATGCTCGTTCGCTGATGTTCTCGGTAAAAATCAAGACCAACGGATTGCTCATCGGCGCGGAACAGGCGCAACGCCTTCGCGAACTCCACGTTGGCGAAGTGCAGATCAGCATCTATTCGCATCGGCCCGAGGTGCATGATGGAATCACCAAGGTTCGCGGCTCCCTCGAGCGTTCGCTGAATGCCATTCGCTTCCTACGCAGCCAGGGACTGACTACGGTGATCGCCTGCCCGCTGATGCGAGCGAACATCGCCGACTATCCCGAGGTTCAGGCGTTAGCCGCAGAACTCGGCGTGGCCTTCACCATGGACCCGACCATCACGCCCAAGATCGATGGCGACATGGCCATCGTGCAGCACCGTCTCGCGCGGCCTGAAATTGCGCAGATCTTTCAGGATTCAACCCTCGTCGGCGACGTTCACGAATTCTGCAAACCTGCCGGACCGACGACCGATGATCTTCTGGAGAGCGTTCCCTGCAGCGCCGGACACACTTCGGTTTACGTATCCCCCTATGGCGAAGTCTTCCCTTGCGTGCAGTTTCCCATCACGTGCGGCAACGTGCGCGAGCAGCCTCTGAATGAGATCTGGTACCACTCCGAGCAGATGAACCGCGTGCGCAGCATTCGCGTGAAAGATCTGCATACCTGTTCCGGATGCGATCATCTCTCGGGATGCACGCGCTGCCCCGGACTCGCCTACATGGAAGGCGACATGCGCGGGCCGTCATCGGCAGACTGCGAAAAATCGCAAATAAAAGCCGGCCTGGCACAGATAGACGTTTTGCCGGCGCAACCGCAATTAGTGCAGATCCAGCTTTGAGCCAGAATCACTCTCGCTAATTGCATGAGTTGGAAAGCCGTCTAGCATATACTGACGCAAGCAAAATCTGGTTTCGCGGTCTGAGATTTCATGGGTGATTCCGATCAATCTGACGAGAAGCCGGTAACTCCGGCGAAGCGTCCTTACGAAAAGCCTTCGTTCCGGCACGAGAAGGTTTTTGAAACCATGGCTCTCGCTTGCGGCAAAATTCAAGTCACTCAAGCGCAATGCCGCTTCAACCGCAAACTGTCGTAGACGCCGATCACCGCCGGAAATGCCAACTCTTCATCCAGGCACTTCGCTCGTATGGTTGCGCTTCGCTTCGCGTGACCGGCACCAGCATGTGGCCAGCGCTCTGGCCCGGCGATACCGTTGAGATTCGCTCCGCACAGATCGGTGAAATCAAGGTTGGCGATCTCGCAGCCTTCACCCGCGACGACCGCATTTTCATTCACCGCGTTATACGCAACACGACGAGCGGCGCTGCGACACTGGTCACTCGCGGCGACGCGCTGCCAGTTGAAGATCCGCCAGTGCGCGAATCGGAATTGCTCGGAGTTGCAAGCGTCACGGAGCGAGTACCTCGAACCCTCCTGAGCCGTTTGCGACAGTCTGTTCGTTACCGGCTGCTTCCGCCCGTGCGCGCCGGAATTAGTTCCTGAACTCGGCTTCTGTGTAACTTCAATTTTCCTGCGCCATTGCTGGGCTGTTTCGCATCTCTTCACCAGGAAGCTTATATGGCCATCGTTCGAGCTTGCCCGAGTTGCGGCGCCAAGAACCGCGTTCCTGCCAATCATCTCAATGACACTGGACGTTGCGGCGCCTGCAAAGCAACTCTTCCTCCTGCTTCAGAACCAATCGCCGTTGACCGAGAGTCTTTCGACGACATCATCAAGAGCGCTCGCGTTCCGGTGCTCGTCGACTTCTGGGCTGCGTGGTGCGGACCATGTCGAATGGCGGCTCCCGAAGTCGCACGCGTTGCGTCTGATCTCGCCGGTCGCGCTGTCGTGATCAAAGTCGACACTGAAACATTCCCGGAACTCGCCGCCCGCTACAAAGTCCAGGGCATCCCGAACTTCGCCGTCTTCCGCGACGGCAATCTCGTCTTTCAACAGGCGGGAGTTGTTGGCCACGACGTAATGGAACGATGGCTGACGCAAGCCGCTGAGCAGAAAACTACCGCATAAATCCGCTAGTTCGCCGAAGCCGCCTCGGGTAAAATCCGGCGCACGTGAGCAAATCTCCTACCTCAATCAAGGCGAAGGCCAGCTTGTTCTACTTCGTCTTCGTCATGTATTCGTACACGACAGGCGGACCATTCGGTCTGGAAGATCAGGTCACGACTTCAGGTCCAGGACTCACGCTGCTCTACGACCTCTTCATTCCACTGTTATGGTGCATTCCGATTTCGCTGATCGCAGCCGAGTTGACGACCGCGATGCCCGTCGAAGGCGGCTTCTATCGCTGGAGCCGCGCCGCATTCGGTGACTTCTGGGGATTCCTCGCAGGCTTCTGGAACTGGAGCGCGTCATTCCTTCTTGGGCGGCGCTTACGCAGTCCTGTTCACGGATTATCTGGGATTTGTTGTGCCGGGAATCACTGGCTGGAAACACTACTTGATCTCCGTCTCGCTGATCGCGTTGATCACCTACATCAACGTGCGCGGCATTCAGATGGTCGGTCGAGTCGCCACCATTTTGACCATCATCATCTTCCTGCCTGTGATTGCGATGTGCATCGCCGCGATCCCCAAGTTCCACCACAATCCGTTTTCGCCGCTGATTCCGCCGCATCAACCAGTGTTCCAGGTCTTCGGCATCGGACTCGCCATCGGATTATGGCTCTACGCCGGCTACGAACAGCTTTCATCGGTTGCTGAAGAAGTCGAGAATCCGCAGCGCAACTATCCGCTCGCTCTGGCGATCGTCGTCCCGCTCTCGATTGCGACGTATGTTCTGCCTACTTTCCTTGCACTCGGCGCTCTCGGCAACTGGCAGGACTGGCACACACGCTACTTCTCCGACGCCGCGCAGTTGATCGGCGGTCATTGGCTTGGACTTGCCATGACTCTCGCTGGCGCCATCATGATGGTCTCGATCCTGAACGCCACAGTGCTGACTTCCACGCGAATGCCCTTTGCGATGGCCGAAGATGGTTACATGTCCGAGGTGCTCACGCGCCTCCATCCGCGCTTTGGCACACCGTGGATCGCGATCATCTTTTCGGCGTTGATCTACGCGCTGCTGGCGTGGAAGTCGCTGACTCAGCTGATCTCGGTTTACGTCTGGCTGCGTATTGCCACGTCGATTCTTACCGTGCTCTCGGCGTGGAAGTTGCGGCGCACCCGCCCTGATATGCCACGGCCGTTCCTGGTCCCGTGGGGAAAGAAAGGATTAGCTTACGCTGTCCTTGCTCCCATCCTGATGAGCGGCGTTGCACTGCTCGGCAGCGATCGCTTTGCGCTGCGTTGGGGGCCGGTTGCATTGCTGGTTGGTCCGATTGCCTATCTGTTTCTGCGCAGAAAGGAATCGAAGTCAGACGCCGCGAAGAGTGCTAGCTGATCCAGTCGAGAACTTTGTAATACGCCCCCGCAAATGGCAGGAACCACGGCTTCCCGTTGTAGACGCCGAGCGGCGCTCCTGGAAACGGCACATCTTTGTAAGGATTGCGATCTTCGCCGGTCGCGATCGCCTCACCCATCTTCTGACCGAGATATGTCGCCATTGCGACGCCGTGACCGGCATAGCCGAGCGCGAAGTACATGCCGTCGATCTGGCCGGCATGCGGCATCACGTCAAACGTGAAGTCGAGCGTGCCACCCCAGACGTAGTCGATTTTGGTGTTCTTCAGCTGCGGATAGACTTCGAGCATTTCGCGATGCAGGATCGCAGCGCTCTTGCGAATGGTCTGCGCAGTTTCTGGGAAGAAGGCAGCGCGGCCACCGAAGAGCATGCGATCGTCTGGCGTAAGCCGGTAATAATGAAGATAGTGCTTGGAATCGTAGATCATCCGATTGCGGGGGCTGAGTTCGTGCGCGAGCTCCTGCCGAAGCGGCTCCGTCGCAATGATGAACGACCCAATTGGAATGATCTTCTTCTGCAGGGATGGCGTAATCGCAGACGTGTAGCCACTGGTTGCAACCAGTATGTGTTGCGCGAAGGTCGTCCCTTTCGCGGTCGTAAGCTGAAATCCGGCTATACCGGATCTGGTGACGCGGTTGATGTGATTGACGCGCGCATTCTCGTAGACGCAGGCGCCGGCTTTTTGCGCAGCCCGCGCCAGTCCTGCAACGTAGCGCGCCGGATTTACACCGGCACTGACTTCGTCGACAATGCCGCCAAAGTAAATTGTTGATCCAATTTCTGCCGCAAGATCTGCGCGCGGAATAATGCGCAGCTCATGCTTGAATTCGCGGGCGATCAGTTCTACCGAGCGGGCATAGGCATCGAAGTGCGACTGCTTGCACGCGACCTCCAGATGACCGCAGCGCGCGAAATCGCAATCGATCTGTTCCTCGGCGACGATCTGCTCGACGCAATCGATCGACGCAAGCGAAGCCGCATACATGGCGCGGGTAGCTTCCATGCCGTAGCGAGAGGCTAGTGTCTCGGCGCTGAGCTTCATGCCGGTCAGTACCATGCCGCCGTTGCGCGAACTGGCGCCCCAACCGATAGTCTCCGCTTCGAGAACCGCGACCCTGGCGCCGTGCTTCGCAAGCGTGCGGGCCGCCGAGAGACCAGTGAATCCGGCCCCGATGATCGCAACGTCGACGGTCTCCGGCAGTGGTCCGGGCACACCGGAGGGCATCGTGATCGTATCGAGCCAATAGTTGCGTTCGCGGATATTCATGGTCAGCCCAGTATCGGCAGCGCGCGAATGCGCCTCTTCGTAGCCGAATAGATCGCACTGCACAACGCCGGCGCCAAGGGAGGCACAGGCGGTTCGCCAATCCCACTGGGTGCAGCATTGCTGTCGACGAAGTAGGCTTCCACAATCGGAGCTTCCGACAAGCGCACGGGCTCATAGTCGCCAAAGTTGCTCTGCACTACCCGGCCCTTATCGATGGTGATCTTTCCGCGCAAGGCAGCTGACAGGCCAAACATCACCGCGCTCTGTGCCTGTTGTTCCAGAATGTTGGGATTGATTCTCTGGCCTACGTCGGCAGCGACCACCACGCGCTTCACCTTGGGCTCGTTGCCTTCCATCGCAACTTCGACGACTTCAGCAACGTACGTATTGAAGCAGGCGAAAGCTGCGATCCCGCGATGAACACCAGCCGCCACGGGCTTGCTCCAATTCGCCTTCTCAGCGACGAGTTGCAGCACTCCACGCATGCGCGCTGTCTGCCAGGTGGTGTCGAAATACTTTACGTCCTGATCCTTCGACAACAGGTGCAGCCGCAACTCCAGCGGATCGCGGTGCGTGGCAATCGCGATCTCATCGAGAAACGACTCACTCGCAAAGGCCACGGGCGATGCATATACCGACCGCAACCAACCGAGTGGAACCGGCGAATCAGGATCGACATACTCGATCCGCACATTGGGAATCGAGTACACGAAACCAGCTTCGTCTTTCAGATCGGGATCGACGCCTCCATCTCCCGGCTGGCCCTTTTGCCGGCTGATCGATGGCGAGACAATGCGATGGGAAAACGAAACCGGCCATCCCTGCGCGTCAAGCACGGCGCTCAGTTGATGAAAGCTATTGGGCCGATAGGTGGAAAAGCGCATGTCGTCTTCGCGCGTCCACATCACCTTCACCGGCGCATTCGCCGCTTTCGCCACCTGCGCGGCCTCTACCGCGTAATCGTGTTCCAACCGGCGCCCGAATCCACCACCCAGCAGCGTGACGTTGACCTTCACGTCTTCCGGCTTCAGACCCACCGCGGCAGCTACGGAATCGCGGCAATCCTGCGGAACCTGCGTCGGAGACCAGAGCTCACATTTGCCATCGCGAAATTGCGCCGTCGTATTTCCCGGCTCCATGGGCGCGTGCGCCAGGAACGGCAGCGTGTATTCGGCGGTGATGCGACGCCCGTTGACCTTCGCCACGTTCCCAGCTTCATAGAGCGTGACCGACTTGCCCGACGCCGCTTTTCGCAGCTCCTCACTTAGCGCTGCCGAATTGAGATCCCTATTAGCGCCTTCGTCCCAACTGACCTTGAGTTGGCGCCGCGCTTCCATCGCGCCCCACACCGTGTCGGCGACTACAGCGACGGCAGAATCACCGACTTTCATCGACTGCACGAATCCCAAAACTTTCTTCGACTCGGTGTCGTCGAAAGTCACCACCTTCCCGCCGATCACAGGCGAACGCGACAGGAACGCATACTTCATTCCGGGCAGGCGGAAATCGATGCCGAATTCGGCGGAGCCATTTACCTTCGAAGGCGTGTCGACGCGCGGAAGCGCCTTCCCGACAAGCTTGTAATCTTTCGCGGATTTCAGAGGCGGATCCGATGGCACTGGCAGCTTCGCGGCACGGTCTGCCAATTCGCCGTAGCTCAAGCTTCGATTCGACGCCGCATGAATTACCTTGCTCTTCTCGGCTCTGCACTCCGAAAGCGGAACGCCCCACTCATTTGCGGCCGCCGCGATCAGCATCTCGCGCGCAGCGGCGCCCGCACGCCGCATCGGATCCCAAGTCGTGCGAACGCTGGCGCTCCCGCCGGTGGTCTGATCGCCGAACAAAGTGCTGGCTCCCGCCTGCTCGATTGCAATTTCCGACCAGTCGGCCTCCAACTCTTCGGCGAGGATCATCGGCAACGCAGTACGCACGCCTTGCCCCATCTCCGAGCGCGGGACTACCACCGTGATTTTTCCATCGGGCGCGAGATGCAGATAGGCATTGGGAGCAAACGCCTGGCCTGAGTTGTGGCCTTCATTGCCATGACGAAGGTAAAACCAAACAGCCAGTCCAGCGCCCGCTGCGCCTCCGGCCGCCAGGAACTCGCGACGCGTAACTGTCATCGCGCACCTCCGCCGCTGGCCGCGCGATGAATCGCTTTGCGGATACGGTTATAGGTTCCGCAGCGGCACAAGTTTCCGGTCATGGCGTTGGTGATGTCTTCATCCGACGGACTCGGATTCTTCGCCAGCAACGCTGCCGCTGTCATGATCTGGCCCGACTGGCAGTATCCGCACTGCGGAACGTCTTCGGCGATCCATGCGACTTGCAACGGATGTGAGTTTCCGCTGGCCAGTCCCTCGATCGTAACGACCTTCTTGCCCGCGGCTGCGGACACTGGCGTCACGCACGAGCGCACGGCGTTGCCATCCAGGTGAACAGTGCAAGCTCCGCAAAGACCGACGCCGCAACCGTATTTCGTTCCGGTGAGAGTCAGCGTGTCGCGGAGCGCCCAGAGCAGCGGCGTTTCCGCGGGCAGCTCGAGATTACGATCTTGTCCATTTACATTCAGAGTGATTTCGGGCATTAGCTTTGTGACGACAAAAGTTCAGAGTGCTAACTGCAAATTCCGACACCCACAAAGTTGCTGCGAAGAACGGACTCATGCGTCAATATAGAAGTCACACTAATCGTGCGGCATCACGCCGCCCGTGCGATCCCTAAGGAACAGGAATGTCATCTGCTGCGCCTTCCACGCGCACCCGCGTAGTCCGCGAACCCCAACGCGCCGTTTACGACCGCGACGCGATCAACCAGATTCTTGACGAAGCTTTCATCTGCCACGTGGGCTTCGTCGTTGACGGTCAGCCCTTCGTCATTCCCACCAGCTACGGCCGCGATGGCGACAACCTTTATATTCACGGGTCGGCTGCAAGCCGTATGCTGCGACAGATCAGCCAGCCAACGCCGGTTTGCGTAACGGTCACGCTGCTCGATGGACTCGTGCTGGCACGCTCTGTGTTCAATCATTCGATGAACTATCGCTCCGTCGTCGTTCTAGGCGAAGCGCAACTGATCGACGATCCCGCTGAAAAGCTCTCTGCTCTGCGCGCTCTGTCCGAACACATCCTGCCCGGACGCTGGGAACAAGCGCGCCAACCGAACGAACAGGAGCTGAAAGCGACTTCAGCGCTTCGACTGTCACTCGCTGAGTGCTCCGCGAAAGTTCGCACTGGCCCTCCCATCGACGATGCCGAAGACATGAACTTCCCTGTATGGGCCGGTGTACTGCCACTCGATTTTGTTCCAGGTCGCCCCGATTCCCGATGCCGCACTGGCTGCGGAAATTCCACTGCCGCCGAATATCAGCAATTACTCGCGCAACCTCAGGCGCTGACTTCGCGCAGTGCCTTCTCGAGAATGTCGAGCGCGCGATCCAACTGCTCCTGCGTAATCACCAGCGGCGGCTGCAGCCGGAGAACATTGCCGTAGACTCCACCCACGCCGAGCAGCAGGCCGTTCTTCAGGCATGCGGCCTTCGCCGCTTCGGCCTTCGCAGTCGCAGGAGTTTTCTTTTCGTCTTCGACCAACTCGATTCCGATCATCAGTCCGAGTCCACGGACATCGCCAATAATCGGCAGCTGCGATTGCATCGCCCTCAGCTTGCCAATCACGTACTCGCCCTTGCGCTTCGCCTGTCCTGGGAGATCGTGCTTCTGCATGAACTGGATATTCGCCAAACCTGCGGCACAGCTCACCGGATTTCCGCCGAAGGTGGAAAGGTGATCACCCGGTTGGAACGCTGCTGCGATTTCGTCACGCGAAGTGAACGCCCCCAGCGGGAAGCCATCGGCAATTCCCTTGGCGGTTGCCATGATGTCCGGCTCCACACCGTAGTGCTCAATGGCGAACATCGCTCCGGTACGCCCGAAGCCCGACTGAACTTCGTCGGCGATAAAGAGGATGCCGTGCCGATCCAGCACTTCCTTCACCGCCTTGAAGTAGTTGCGCGGAGGAACGATGATCCCGCCTTCGCCCATCACTGGCTCCGCGAGAAACGCAGCAACATCGCCGGAAGTGTGGAAGCGAATGACATTCTCGACTGCCTTGGCGCATTCTTCGCCGCAGCGCTCATCGCTCTCCCACTGCGACCGGTACGTGTACGGCGCCGGTGCAAAAGCCACACCTGATGCATAGGGTCCGCCGCGCTTCTTCCGCCCGGCATTGCCAGTAACGCTCAGCGTTGCGTAAGTGCGGCCATGGAAGCTCGCTTCCAGCGAGATCACTTCTTTCTTGCCCGTGTAGAGACGCGCCAGCTTCAGCGCGCCTTCCACAGCTTCAGCGCCGCTATTTGCGAAGAACGTTTTCTTCAGACGTCCGGGCGTGATCTCCGCCATCTTCTCAGCCATGTCGGCGACCGCTGGCACGTGATACACGTAGGAGCAGCAGTGCACCAGCTTATCGATCTGCGCTTTCGCCGCGGCTATCACTTCCGGGTTGCAATGCCCGGCATTCACCACGGAGATGCCGGCGAAGCAATCGAGATACGTTCGCCCGTTTACGTCCGTGACGGTCGCGCCTTCCGCATGATCGATCACAACCGGCGTGACGGCCTTCACGAAGCCAGTCATCAGATATTCGCGATATTTCTCTTCGGTGGTCTTCGCGCCGACCTCGGCAACGGCTGATAATGGGTTCATGGCTAGAACCTCCGGCTCAAACTCTGCGTCCAGCGCTCGATCACAACTTTCTTGTCGGTATAGAATTCGATCGCATCGCGACCCTGCGCATGCACCGTTCCGAAGAAACTGTCGCCCCATCCACTGAACGGAAAATAGGCCATGGGAGCGGCAACTCCGATGTTCACACCGATATTCCCTGCGGGAGCCTCGTAGCGGAACTTGCGTGCCGCCGCTCCGCTGGTCGTGAAGATCGAAGCCGCATTTCCGTAGGCTGTACGCGACAGGAACTGAATTGCCTCGTCAACGGTATCTGCGTGCACCAGGCTCAACACCGGCCCGAAGATTTCCGTCGAAGCAACCTTGCTCTCGGCCGGCAATCCATCAAGGATGGTCGGACTGACAAAGTTCCCGTCCTCATAGTCGTGGATCTGCGGCGAGCGGCCGTCAACGATTGCTTTTGCACCGTCTGCCACGCCGGCGCCAATCAGCGACTCAATGCGCTGTTTGCTTTCGGCGGTAATCACCGGCCCCATTTCCGATGCGATCTTCCAGCCCGTAGCCAACCCGCAACGAACGCGCACGATCTACAACTGAGTCGCGGAACTTCTTTTGCGCGTCGCCAACTGTGACTGCTACTGACACCGCCAGGCATCGCTGGCCTGCGCATCCGAACGCGCTCTCGGAGATCACCTGCGCAGACATATCCATATCCGCGTCTGGCAACACCACCACGTGATTCTTCGCTCCGCCCTGGCACTGCACGCGCTTTCCGTACTCAGCCGAATGCGCGTAGATGTAGCGCGCTACCGGTGTCGATCCCACGAAGCTGATCGCGCGAACGTCTGGATGTTCCAGCAGAACGTTCACCGCCGTCTTCGTCCCATTCACCAGGTTCAGAACGCCGGGGGGAATTCCGATAGTGTCGACCAACTCGAAAACACGCTGCATGGTGAGCGGCACTTTTTCAGAGGGCTTCAGGATGAACGTATTCCCGCAGGCAATCGCATACGGCAGGAACCAGAACGGAATCATTGCCGGAAAATTGAAGGGCGTGATCGCGGCCACAACTCCCAGCGGCTGGCGGATCATGATTTCGTCAATCCCGCGCGCTACGTCTTCGAGGTTGTAGCCCTGCATTAGCGTAGGAATCCCGCAGGCGACCTCTACGTTCTCGATGCCGCGCCGCAGTTCGGCACGCGCTTCCGTCAATGTCTTGCCGTTCTCGGTCGTGGTGATACGGGCAATTTCGTCGAAATGCTCTTCCAGCAATTGCTTCAGCTTGAACAGATATTGAATGCGATCTTCCGGAGGCGTCGCCCTCCATGCAGGGAAAGCCTTGCTGGCAGCAGCAATTGCGGCGTTTACTTCGGCTGCATCAGAAGCCGGAACCGCTGCCAGAATCTTTTGCGTCGCCGGATTCACAACGTTTATAAGCTCGGCGCTTTGAGACGACTTCCACTCGCCGCCAACGTAGTTCTTGACCGTATCTACTTGGGTTGCGCTCAGGATACTCATATCTTTTATCTTTATCGCAGGTTCATGACGAGCAACTTCGGCTCCGTCATCTCTTCAATCGCGTAACGCAGACCTTCGCGGCCCAGGCCCGAATCCTTCACGCCTCCGTAAGGCATGTGGTCGATGCGGAAAGTGGGCACGTCGCCAGCAACAACGCCGCCAACTTCCAGTTCGTTGTATGCCTGGAAGAGCAGGCGCACGTCGTTGGTGAAGACGCCGGCTTGCAAACCGTAACGCGAATCATTGATCTGCCGGATGGCTGCGCTGAAATCGTCATACGGTTCAACGGTCTTCACCGGGCGCAAACACTTCTTCGCAGTTGACGTCCATCGTTGGCGTGGTCTTCGTCAGAACAGCCGGCTCGACGACAGGTCCCTTGCGCGATCCGCCCGTAAGTAGCTTCGCGCCGGATTGCGCCGCGCGCTCGATCCATGTGATCGCGCGAATCGCGTCTTGCTCGCGAATCAGTGGACCGACATCGACCGACTCGTCCAGCGGATCGCCAGCCTTCAGCTTCTTCACACGCGCTACGAAGCTCTCAAGGAAGCGTTCGTACACCGGACGATGCACCAAGATGCGCTGCACCGAAATACAGCTCTGCCCTGCATAGCTGTAGCCTGCGGTCACGCAACGCTCGATGGCGTAATCGACGTCGGCGTCGGAGTGGATGATCACACCGGCATTGCCACCCAACTCCAGAACAACGCGCTTCTTGCCGGACTTTGCTTTTAGCTGCCACCCTACGGCAGCGCTGCCGGTGAAACTCAACATTTTCAGGCGGTCATCGGAAACAATCAGCGCCGCCTCTTCATTTGACATTGGCAGCACATTCAGCGCGCCAGCCGGCCAGCCGGCTTCTTCGACGACTTCCGCAAGCATCAGTGCGGTCAACGGAGTTTGCAGAGCTGGTTTCAGAACCATCGTGCATCCGGCGGCAATCGCCGGTGCAACTTTGTGCGCCACGAGGTTCAAAGGGAAATTGAATGGAGTGATAGCCGCAATTGGTCCAAGGGGAAAGCGCTTCTCGATACCCCAGCGTCCGGCGGTGAACTCCTGCCAATCGAGCGGCAGATACTCCCCGCCAATTCGCGTCGCTTCTTCAGCAGCAACGGAAAACGTAAAAATCGCACGATCGACTTCCGCGCGCGACGTCTTGATCGGCTTGCCAGCCTCGAGAGTAATGCTGCGCGCAAACTCTTCGCGGCGATTTTCCAGTCGCGTGCTGATCTTTTGCAGAACTTCTTTTCGCTGATACGAGCCTAGCTTCTTCGTGATCTCGAACGCGGCCACAGCCGCCTGGATTGCGGCCTCAACATCTTCTTTTGTCGCCAGATGCACGGCTCCGACCACAGAGCCATCGTAAGGCGAGCGCACCTCACTCACCTCGCCGCGGGCGATCCATTTGCCGTTGATCAGACATCCTCGCGGGATGGCTGCGACTTCGCTAGGCATAACTGCTCCGATTCGCACCGGCGGCTACCGGCGCTCCACTTACACTTTCGAGCGCCGACTCGAGCACGGACAACGCCTCTTCGAATTGCTCATCCGTAATCACCAGCGGCATCAGCAGCCGAATGATGTTGCTGAATGTTCCCGCCGAGATCAGTAGCACACCGTGCTCATAGCAATAACGGACAATCGCTTTCGTCTCGTCACTGGCAGGTTCTCGGCTGTCTCGATCGCGCACCAGCTCCAGGGCGCGCATGGCGCCGATTCCGTGGATTTGTTCAATTACTGGATATTGATTCTTCCAACGCGTAGCTCGTTCCACAAATCGGTCGCCCAGCTTCAGCGCGCGTTCGCTCAACTTTTCCCGTTCAACCATGTCGAGCACAGCGAGCGCCGCCGCGCACGATACTGGATTGCCAATGAACGTGCCTCCGAGTCCGCCCACCTCGGTCGAGTCCATGATCTCTGCGCGGCCGGTGATCGCCGAGATCGGCAGGCCCCCGCCCAACGACTTCGCCGAAAGCAGCATGTCCGGCTCAACCTCATATTGCTCGCATGCGAACAGCGAGCCGGTGCGGCAAATTCCCGTCTGAACTTCATCAGCAATAAACAAGACGCCATGCTTACGACAGATCTCGGCCAGCGTGCGGAAATACTCAGGCGGTGGCGCAATGAATCCGCCTTCTCCAAGCACCGGTTCGGCAATGACCGCTGCCACGCTCTCGGCGGCCACGATGCGCTTGAACACTTGTTCGAAGTGACGTTCACAATCGGCCCGTACATCAGCGCTCCGATCGAAATCGCAGCCATAGGAAACCCGATACACATCCGACACAAACGGTTGGAATCCCGCTTTATAAGGATGCGTTTTGCTGGTCAGCGAAAGCGCAAGCAGCGTACGTCCGTGAAATGCGTCCTCGAAGCAGATCACCGCCGGGCGCTTGGTGTAGGCGCGAGCGATCTTCACGGCATTCTCGACCGCTTCGGACCCCGTATTCAGAATCAGCGTCTTCTTTGCGAACTTGCCCGGGGTCAGCTGATTGAGCCGCTCGGCGAGTTCGACGTATCCCTCGTATGGCGACACGCTGAAGCACGTATGCAGATAGCGGTCGATCTGATCACGAATTGCTGTAAGTACCGGTTCAGCCCTATGCCCAGTATTCACGCAGCCGATCCCGCCGGCCAGATCAATGAAGGTGTTCCCATCGACATCTTCCAGCAACGCGCCTTCCGCTCGCGCGGCGAATACCGGCGTGGAATGGAAGACGCCCCGCGGCACGGCCTCTATACGCCGCTCCATCAACTCTTGCGAGCGCGGACCCGGAATCGTGGTTCGTAGTTGAATGCTCGGCATTTCTCAGTACCAGCCGATCGGTTGTTCGTTCAGGTTGATGTGGACCTGCTTCGTCTCGAGATATTCTTCAATGCCCCACGGCCCCAACTCGCGCCCGAAGCCGGACTGTTTGTATCCGCCCCACGGCGCTTCCACATACGTGGGCTGCATGTGATTGACCCACACGATCCCGGCGCGCAACGACTTCACCATGCGTAGCGCCTTATAAATGTCGCGTGACCAAACGGCTGCGGCCAGTCCATATGGCGAGTCGTTCGCGATGCGGATGGCGTCCTTCTCGTCTTCGAAGGGAATCACGGCACAAACCGGGCCAAATATCTCCTCACGAGCAATTCGTGCGCTGTTGTCGACATCATAAAAGATAGTCGGCTCAACGTAATAGCCTTTCGGGAATGACTTCGGCACTCCGCCACCGGTCGCGACTTTCGCCTCTTTCTTGCCGACTTCCTGATAGCCCCGAACGCGCTCCCATTGTTCTTTGCTGACCAACGGACCCATCTTGGTAGCGCGCTCCAGTGGAGGTCCAAGCTTGATGCGTTTGGCCTTCTCGGTCATCGCGTCGACAAAATTCTTGTAGATCTTCTTCTCGACCAGCACGCGACTGCCTGCAGAACACACCTCGCCCTGGTTGATGAAAACGCCGAACAGAGCGCCATCGATGGCGGCCTCGAAATCTGCATCGGCGAAAAAGATGTTCGGCGACTTGCCGCCCAGCTCCAGCGTCACTCGCTTCACCGAGTCCGCCGCGGCTTTCATGATCCTTTTGCCGACTTCGGCGCTGCCCGTGAACGCAATCTTGTTTACGTCAGGATGCGATACAAGCGGTGCCCCAGCGGTTTCGCCAAATCCGGTGATGATGTTCACCACTCCGGGCGGCAGGCCAACATCTTCGAACCACGAGGCCATCTCGAGCGCCGTGAGCGGCGTCTGTTCGGCCGGCTTCAACACGCACGTGCAACCCGCGGCCAGCGCGGGCGCTAGCTTCCATGCGGCCATCAGCAAGGGATAATTCCAGGGGATGATCTGTCCCGCAACGCCCACGGGCTCTTTCAGCGAGAGGCTGAGCGCATTATCCGGAACCGGATTCACATGCCCGGTAATCTTCGTCGCCAATCCGCCGTAGTACTCGAAGCACGTGGCGACATCGGCGATATCGAACTCCGCCTCAACGATCGGCTTGCCGCCGTTTTGCGATTCCAGCTGCGCCAGCGACTCTGCTTCTTTTCTGATTCGCTCGGCGAGCCTGAACAAAACTCGCCCGCGCTCCTGCGCCGTCGTCTGCGACCAACCTTCAAACGCTTCTTTCGCTGCTTTCACTGCCGCGTCGACATCCGCAGGTCCAGCCTCAGGCGCGTATGCGATCACCTCTTCGGTAGATGGGTCATAGACTGGAAACGTCTTCTGATCTTTGCTCTCGACGAATTTCCCGCCAATGAACAGCTGATAGGTGCGTGCTGCAGTTTGTACCGCCCCTGGCATAAATCCTCCGAAACCCGGCAGCCCGGCTATGCGCCGGTAACAAGCTCGCTGGCTGCCCTGCTCTTACGGCGTGCGCCGTAGACATAAAATAAGAACCACGCAATACCGATGAAGAACACCGTCCCGGCCACCATCTTCAATTCATATGCCCAGATAGAAACGATGGTTTGCGCCGGAAAGAATACCAGCACGATACCCAGGGTCGTCGTCACCAGTCCGCTGATGCCTGCCAACAGCAGCACCGGACGGCTGTAGCGTCCCTCTCCATCGGGCTTCGCAGCCAGTTTCAGCAAAGCTGCGAACATATACAGGAACGGCACCAATTGCAGGACCACCGCGAGCGACAACATGGTCTGAAACGCTTCCTGCACTCCCGCGTGCGCGAAGTACATCAAACAAAGCGCAAACGAGACCGCGGCGTGAACGATCAGTGCCATATACGGCGTCTTATATTTTGGATGCACCTTTCCCAGCCATTCGGGGAGATACGAATCCAATCCAGCGACGAACGGGATACGCGCCGAACCCGCAAGCCACGCTGATCCAATGCCGGCGATCGAGATGCTCAACATCAGCGCAAATGGCGAGACAATCCATCCCACACCGATCTTTCCCGCCATGTGACTTACAGCCTGCACAATCCCCTGCAGGACGCTGATGTCACCCTTACCCACCGCAAGCACCAACGTCAGGGTCGCGCCAATGTAAAGGGCCCCTGAAAACAGGCCGCCCCAGGCTACAGCGCCCGGGAGGGTACGCCGCGGGTCTTGAATCTCGTCGCCCATCACCGACGCGAGTTCCAGTCCCACTAACCCGAAGCAAATCACCCCAAACGAATTCAGCACGAATCTTGGATCGGCCGGGATGCGAAAGTCCGCGGCGGTAACTGTCGTTCCGAACCGCAACCAAATCACCACCCCAAGCCCGATCAGCGTAAATGCTGCGATGAACGTTCCAATCGCGCCAATGTTGTTGATCCACTTTCCAACGCCGAGGCCAATCACGTTCAGTACGACGAGCAATGTCAGCAGCACAGCCGACGCGCCCAATGCGAACAATCTGCTATCCGCGAGATGTTGCGCGCTCGGACCGAGCACAAACACCGATACGCCGACGAAGTACAGCATCACCGTCGGCACGTAAAGCATGTTGTTAGTCCAGTAGCACCAACCGGAGAGAAAACCGTGGAAGTCGCCGAAGACTTCTTTCGCCCACAAATAGACGCCGCCCTCGCCGGGATACCGGTGCGACAATTCGATCACGGCGATTCCCTGCGGCCAGAAAAAAAGTACGAGCGAGATGATCCACAACCAGACCGTGACTCCGCCATTCGCGGCAATCGAGGGGACGACGTTCAGGTTGAACACCGCCACCACGAACAGCAGAACTAAATCACGGCGCCCCAGTACCCGTTTCAGGTCTGGAGCGCCGGATTGATTGTCATGACCCGATGACAAATTTTCCTCGCTAATGAGCCGCTACCACCGCACCTACGCGCTCCTGCTGCGCTTTCGCCAGATCAGCCGAGAGATCGTCGAATGCAGCCAGATGCTTGTCGATGTCCGCTTCGGTATGTTGAACCGAGATCGTCCACTGCTCATCCCACCAGTACGGCTGCGCCATCACGCCGCGATTGACCATGCCGAACCAGTAGTGACGCCAGAGATCTTCGTCCACTGTGATCCAGTCGCGATAATTGCGGATCTCCTGCGGATACAGCATCAGAGCGCCGTTGGCACCGGCCGCCGCGATGTACGCCTGCAGACCAACCTTCGCGATCGTCTTTCGATAGCCATCCGCAAGTTTCTTGCTGAGTTTATCGACGTGCGCATAGTTCTCGCGGGTGAGAACCTCGCGGAAAGTGGCAATCCCGGCGGCCATTGAAACCGGATTCGTGTTGTATGTTCCGCCGTGAAAGACCTTGTGATCGGAGATCAGATCCATCACCCACTTGTGCGTACCGAAGGCAGCAAGCGGAAAGCCGCCGCCAATCGACTTTGCCAGGCAGATCATGTCGGGCTTCACGCCGAAATATTCCGATGCGCCGCCCCAGCCCAGTTTCGCTCCCGTCTTCACTTCGTCGAAGATGAGTAGCGCCCCTTCTCTCGTGCAGATCTCGCGCAGGCCCTCGAGGAATCCTTTCTGCGGGATGCAGAGCCCCACGTTCATCATGATGGGTTCGAGAATGATCGAAGCAATCTGTCCCGGGTATTCGCGGAACTTGCGCTCAACGGAGTTGAGATCGTTGAACGTGGCGATCAGCACGTTGTCGAGTGTGCCCTTGGGGACTCCAAGTCCACCCGGAACCGGAGTGGGCGAGTTGATATCGCCGAACTCCTTCGCCTTCGGCTTCACGCTCACCAGCGCGCTGTCGTGCAGGCCGTGGTATGCGCCTTCGAACTTGATGATCTTGTCGCGGCCTGTAGCAGCGCGCGAAAGACGAACCGCGTGCATCGTGGCCTCGGTGCCGCTTGATCCGAAGCGAACCATCTCCATGGGAAAGCGCGCGCAGATTTCTTCCGCAAGCTCCCACTCCATATCGTGCGGCATGCCAAACATCGTTCCGGTGCTCAGCCGTTTTTCGACAGCTTTCATCACCGCGGGGTGGCAATGCCCCGCCATGAGCGCACCGAATGTCAGGTTGTGATCGATGTACTCGTTTCCATCAACGTCGCGAAGTTTGCTCCCCTGCCCTTCTTTCGCAAAAATCGGATACGGATCGTAAGCCCGGTAGTTGCTGGCTACCCCGAGCGGAAGCCGCTGCAGATTATGTTTGTGCGCTTCCGCAGATTTCGGCGTGCGGCGCACGTAAGTATCTAACTCTCGTTGCAGAGCGGTGTACACAATTCCTCCAACTACTGTCTCTTATCGCGAAGAATGCGCGGAGGTCATGCCCCCGCGCTCAAATCGAACTGTTAGAAATAGAACTTCAACGCGAACTGGATTTCACGCGGATCACGCGCCTGCAGAACTTGTCCAAACGTGGAGTTGGAGAAGTTTCCGTCCGGATTGAAGAACTGGGTTTTGTTGAATACGTTGAAAATGTCGGTGCGGAATTGGAAGTATTTCGATTCCGTAATCGGCAGCCGCTTCGATAACGACATATCCCACTGATTCGTGCCCGGACCGCAGCAAAGCGAACGCGGCGTCGTCGCAAATGTTCCCAGCGCCGGATCGTTGAATTGCGTCGGATCCAGATACAGGTGAGTATCCGACTTCTTTGGATTGAGGACCGTCATCTTCGTGCCTGTCATCTGGGGCGCGCCCGTCCCGATGAAGAACAAGCTGCTGATCAGTTCGTTGTCATCCTGCGTCTGCAGGCGAATCGGAAATCCGCTCTGGAACTGCGTGATACCAGAGATCGCCCAGTTGTCGACGACCTTCCCTACCCAGCCGTCGTGCTTGCCGGTGGGAAGTTCCCAGTAGTAATTGATGACGAAACGCTGCGGGGCGTTGAACAGGGAAAGCGCCCGGCTTGCTTTGAAGTTGTACGGATTCAGAGTCTCTTCAAAGCTGGACGCCCAATCCAGCGATTTGCTCCATGTGTAAGCTGCCTGCAATTGCAGACCATGCGAGAAGCGCTTTTCCAACATCACCTGTAGCGCGTTATAAGCCGAATTCGCGATTGTATCTTCGGCAAAGATGTTCGTGAAAATCGGCGTTCCATCGGTCGGACAACCGGCCCCGCTGTTCCAGTTGCAATTCGGCGACGAATAGGGTCGCAATCCGACAAAGTGCAGCGTCTGGCCCGAACCCGTGACTGTCTGGCCGTTTGGCAAATGGAAGTTCATTCCGTTCGGTACATTAACGAGAAACGGCGCATCTTGAGAATAGGGTCCGCACGTGGTCTGGTTGCCGGGCGGATTACCGGGCACATTGGGAGACCCATCCGTCACCGCTTTCGGGTCGGCGTTCGCGATGCTTATGATGTCCAAACACGTTTGCGGATTGGACGGATTGATGTCGTGGGAAGCAAGCAGACGATGCCCCTGCGAGCCCACGTAGCCGATCTGTAACATCACATCTCGCGCCAGTTCACGCTGGACAGTGAAGTTGTACTGCACGGAATACTGCGTACGCAGATGCGGCTGAAAATCGCCGTACATCAGAATCGGCTTGTAGTTGCTCCACCCCGGATCCTGTCCGGCTGGCGGAGTCAGAATGCCATTAAAGCCGTTCGGAATCTGTGTGCCGTCCTGCTGAATGAACGGCGTGTTGAACAGCGTGTTGTTGAAACCTGGGCTGCTGCCGAATGGCGGCTCCGCGCCGAATTGCTCGAGCACTAACTGCTCCATCGGGTTATAGAACATGCCCCAACCAGTGCGGATGCTGGTCGTTCCCTGGCGGCCAAACAGTTTCGCGAAGAAGCCGTCGTTGAAATCAGGACTGTAAGCAAGACCAATTCGCGGTGCGAACGCCTTGTAGTAGGTCGACGTCAATCCAGCGGGCACTCCTGGATCTCCGGGCACAACCAGCCCCGTCGGACAATTTTCGATCGGAGTATTGGTACATGGATACTTGGTGCTGTTCTCGCCCGGACGGAATGTCTGCACGTGTCCCAGAGCATCGGTCAGTGGAGTTGTTAATTCCCAGCGCAGACCGTAGTTCAACGTCAAGTTTGGCTTCATCTTCCAGCTATCTTGCGCGAACAATGAGAGTCCCGTGGTTCGAACATGTTCCGTCTGTGCCGACCCCTGCGAGTACGCGTCGGCCAATCCGAGCAGGAACCCAGGATAATTGCTGTCGTAACTCAGCGCATTGTATCCAGTGCTGTCGAAGGTGTACCAGCCGTTCACGTTGTAGTAGAGGGTCTGATCAAAGAGCGAGCGCTGCACATCCGCGCCAAATTTGAGCGTGTGATTTCCTTTCACCCAACTCAGATTGTCTGCCCAGGTGAAGGTGTTCCCGACCTGCGGAAGTTCACCCTCGAAGTTGTTGCCGATGACTGCTCCGCCGCCGATTGAAATAAACGGCAAGCTGGTGTGGCTCGCAGGCAGTCCCGGCGTGATTCCATACTTCGGATTGGCCGCATCAAGGCCATTCGCGGTGAACGCCGTGGGCACGTCCGTGGTCCCTGTGAAGCACACCGCCTGTGTATCGCTCGAACAGAAGCTCGGAATCGCGCCCGTGGTTTCCGGGTGTTGGAATGTCCCCTGCCCTTCACGCATGTAAGTGAAGCGCCCTTCGTTCACCAACGAATTGCTCAGCGTCCACGTGTGACTTAAGTTGATTTGCTGAAAGCGGGAGTCGACAAGCCCACCGAATCCCGGGACTGTCGCTCCTCCAGCCTGGAAATTGTTGAATGGCTGGAAATTATTGTCGTCGGTGAAGTAGTAATAAGCGGAGAAGTTCTGATCCTTGTTGATGCGGTAATCAAAGCGCGTCGTGAACTGATCCTGAGTATCTCGGCTGACCGGAACCGCCTGGTAGTACCCTCCTGCGCGATTCGCCATCGGGATGTAATTGTTCATCAGGTTCGCCGCGACCGGATCCATACAGGAAGTGGGAATCACATTGTTCGGAAAGATATCCGACCAATTCTCCCCGGCAGCCGCTTGCGATCCCGTGGCCGTCGCTATTGCCGTGCCGCAAGCCCCGTTGCCGCGCGCATTGATTACATCCGCGAGGAATGGATCGGTCAGGGTTCCCCCAAATGTGCTGCCAGCCGAGAAATCTCCCTGCCGCTCATTCGCATCTGGCACCGGCACGTTCTGACCGGAAACACCCTGCCGCACCCTGCGCCCTTCATACGATCCAAAGAAGAATGCGCGGTCTTTCTTGATCGGACCGCCCAGTGTTCCGCCGAACTGGTTTTGGTTCGACTGCGGCTTGACCGTATTGAAGTACCCCTGGGCATTCAGGTCGGTATTGCGGAAATACTCGTACACGTTGCCATGAAAGTTGTTAGTCCCCGACTTGGTCACGACGTTAACGACTGAGCCGGAATTCCGCCCATACTCCGCGTCAAACGTGTTGGTGATCACCTTGAATTCTTCGATCGTGTCGGGACTTGGCTGCACGGTCGGCAGGTTCACGAACTGATCGTTCGCATCGCCGCCATTTACGTTGAAGTCATTCGCGCGACCACGGCCGCCATTCACGGACACCGAACCAGCCTTATCGCTGCCATAAAAAGTGCTGCCGCTACTGCCGAGTTGCGATTGCACTCCAGGCTGCAATTGCAGAAACTGGTAGGTATCGCGCGCGTTGAGCGGCAATTCCGAGACAGCGCGATCATTCACCACTGCGCCCAGTTGCGTGCTGGTGGTGTCTACCTGTGGCGCTTCCGAACTCACATCGACGACTTCTTGAGCCGCGCCTAGCGCGAGCGTCACGTTGAGCGTCAACACCTGGTTCAGTTGCAGGACGATGCCGCGCTGAATGCTTTTCTTGAAGCCAGTCAGCTCCGTCTCCAGACGATAGTTCCCCACGGGGACCTGGATGAAGTTGTAGTCTCCACTGTCGTCAGTCTGAGCAGTTCGCGACTGACCAGTATCTTCGTTGACAAGCGTGACTTTGGCGTTCGGAACAATCGCGCCGGAAGGATCGGTCACGCGACCAAGCACGCGACCGGTTGTGTCGGCGAGCGACGCCGCGGAAAAGAAGACAGCAAACAACGTGCAGGCGAAAAAGAAACGGAAGTTACGTCCCATGCGCAGCTCCATATTCCCCAACGACCAGATGCTTTCTGACGAAGTACCCGGCGGTCCCCACCACCTTGGAAAACGGCTTGCCGAGACAACAACAAACCTTGCTATAATCGCGCAAGGTTAGAGAACAGAGTTTTAGGTGTCAAGGAAATTCGCACTTGAGCGACTCCGAGAAGTTTCAAGTCGGGCAGAAAACGACTTACCTGAAGATCGGTGATGTCGCACGCCTGGTCGGTATCTCGGCCACGGTGATCCGGTCATGGGAGCGGCTGGGCGTAATTCGTCCCAAGCGCACTAACAGCAAATACCGCCTCTATAGCTCCGAAGACGTGCGCACATTAAAACGCGCGCGCTTTCTGCGGAAGCAGCGAGGACTCAACGCCCTTGCCATCGCGGAGCTATTAAAACGCGGAGGTAGCCTTCCATTCGTGGAATCGTCTCCGGCCCCTTCGAATGGAACCGGCCTCGGATCGCTACTCCGTCGAGTCCGCAGTGAACGCAAACTTTCCTTGCAGCAAGCCGCCTCTGCCATTGGAATATCGACAGGATTTCTCAGCGCGTTGGAGCGCTCGCAGATGAGCGCGTCGGTGGGCACACTCCGCAAGCTCGCGCACTTTTACAAGATCAACGTTCTCGATCTGTTCCAACCATCGCAAACAAATCCTTATTTGGTTCGTCCCAAGGATCGCAAGAAACTCGGCGCTGGTCCCGGTGTTCAGATGGAATTGCTCGCGTGGGGCAACACCACCATGGAGCCTCACATTTTTCGCATCGCTCCGGGCGCAGGCAGCGGCAGTGCCTACTCACATAATGGAGAAGAATTCCTCCATGTGCTGCAGGGTCAATTGGAAATTTCCATTGCGGGACAGAAGTACACGCTCACTCCAGGCGACAGTCTTTATTTCGATAGCGGCACGCCCCATGAGTGGCATAATCCCGGCAAGCGTCAGACCGTAGTGATGTGGATCAATACGCCGCCTACCTTCTAGCGGCGCTTTGTTTTTCTGAGATGTAGGGGAGCAAACCAGGTATATGGGCCGCATGCTTGGAATTGGTTTCCGTTTCCTTTGTCCAATCCTGTTCTGCTTTGTGTCGTGGATTGCGACAGCCGATGAACTGAACTCTGCCGACCTGATTGTGGTCAATGCCCGGATCTATACCGTGAACGAGAAGCAGCCATGGGCGGAAGCGATGGCAGTTCGAGACGGCAAGATTCTCGCCGTCGGATCGACGACTGCGATCAAATCGCTCTCCGGCCCCAACACACGCATCATTGATGCGCAGGATCGGCTGCTGCTGCCTGGGTTCACCGACTGCCATGTCCACTTCATGGACGGGTCTTTAAGTTTGCAGAGAGTCAATGTTGAAGACGCGAAGGATCTCGCGGACGTTCAGCGAATGATCAAGCAATTCGCTGCTGCTCATCCGAATGATGCATGGGTTCTCGGTCGCGGCTGGTCATATGCTCACTTCCCCAATACCGGCGGCCTCCCGACGAAAGAAATGCTCGACGCCGTTATCCCCGATCGCCCCGCATTCATTGAAGGCTACGACGGGCACACTTTCTGGGCGAACAGCAAGGCTCTCGCGCTCGCGGGCATCGATCGCAACACGCGCAATCCCGCGAATGGCATCATCGTTCGCGACGCCAAAGGTGAGCCCACTGGCGCTCTGAAGGAAGATGCGGGTGACCTTGTTGCGAATAAAGTTCCACCGCCTACTCGCGAACAACGACTCGCCGCGTTGGCGCAAGGTATCCGTCATGCAAATCAGTTGGGACTGACGCGCGTCCACAGTGCTGGCCAGGACTTCGAATATCTCGATCTGTATTCCGAGTTACGCAAGCGCGGCGATCTCACGCTTCGTTTCTACGTCGCTTACTTTCTCGATCCGCCGGAACTCACACCGGAGAAGATGCAGATCATCGAAAATGCGCGTCGCACGTATGACGACGAGTGGATCTCAGGCGGTGTAGTGAAGACTATGCTCGACGGCGTAGTCGAATCGCACACGGCCGCGATGTTTACGCCCTACTCGGATGATCCCAGCACCAGCGGCACACTTTTTTGGAATCCCGACAAATACAAGGCTGCCGTCCTGGAACTCGATCGTCGCGGGTATCAGGTCTTCACGCACGCAATTGGCGACCGCGCGGTGCATCTCGCCCTCGATACCTATGCTGAAGCCGAGCGCACCAACAAAACTACCGACGCTCGCGATCGTGTCGAACACATCGAGACCATCACCGCCGCTGACATTCCACGCTTTGGAAAAGAACACGTGATTGCCAGCTTTCAGCCGCTGCACGCGTATCCCGATGACGACACGCTGAAAGTTTGGGCGGTGAACGCCGGTCCTGATCGCGCGTCGCGCGCCTGGGTCTGGAAGAGCATCTCATCCACTGGCGGCGTGCTCGCCTTCGGCAGCGATTGGCCCGTGGTGACAATCAATCCCTGGTACGGATTGCAGAACGCTCTCACGCGCGAAACTGTCGACCGAACTCCTGCCGGTGGCTGGCTACCGGAACAACGTATTTCGCTTGCGGCCGCGATTCGCGCCTATACACTCGACGCCGCTTATGCCGGCCATCGCGAAAAGACAGAAGGTTCGATTGAACCGGGCAAACTCGCCGACTTCATCATCGTTTCGCAGGATCTGTTCAAGGTCGATCCTCATCAACTCCGTGACACAAAGGTGCTGATGACAGTGGTCGGAGGCAAGCCGGTGTACGAATCAAACGAGTTCAGGGCTCAGACAGCAGCCACCGAGGTTCACCCATGAGACTTGCGCTCATCAAAGCTGTGGCGTTTCTGTTTCTGCTGGGAACGCTCTGTAGCTGTGCCAAGAAAACGCCGACGCTTAGCCTGCTCGTCTGGGAAGGTTACGCTGACCCATCTTTTGTTCACGAGTTCGAACAGAAGTACCACTGCAAGGTCTCTGCCTCCTACATGGGATCGAGCGACGAACTGGTTGCCAAGCTGCGCGGCGGCAGCGCGAGCAACTACGACGTCATCTCGCCATCGAGCGATGTCGCTACTTCGATCGCCACTGCTGGCCTGGCCGCACCTCTCGATCTGTCGAAGATACCGTCGTACAGTCAGCTCTCGCCTGCTCTCACTTCGCTCACCGTGGTGAGATTTGGCGGCAAGACCTATGGCGTCCCCTTCATGTGGGGACCGAATCCGCTCCTCTATGATGCGAGCGTCTTCACCACGCCGCCCGATAGCTGGAGCGTTCTATGGGACCCGAAGTATCGTGGCAAGATCTCTGTCTGGGACGATCTCTCCACCGTTTACATGGCCGCGCAGTTGCTCGGCTACGACCAGCCCGATCCTGCGCACCTCTACAATCTCAGCGACGCGCAACTCGCGAATGTGAAAGCGAAGTTGCTTGAACTGAAGCCGAACATCCGCAAGATGTGGACCACCGGCGGCGAACTCACCAACCTGTTCCAGAACCGCGAAGTCGTCGCGGCCATGGGATGGCCTCTGATGACCAACCAGTTGCGAAAACAGAACTTCCCCATCGGCGAAGTAATTCCCAAGGAAAACACGACCGGCTGGATCGACCACCTGATGATCACCTCCGCCAGCGACAATAAGGAACTGGCGCTGCAATTCCTCGAATTCATGATTCAGGCGCAGACGCAAAAGAAGGTTACCGACGTGACGGGCTACGCGCCTGCGAATCCGGGCGCTGCGCAGTTTATGACTGCCGCCGAGAAGCAGAGCCTGCATCTCGACGATGTCGACGCCTACCAGAAGCGCATTTACTTCTGGCAGAACGTTCCGCGCCGCGCGAAGTACAACGAGATCTGGAACGAAGTGAAGGCCGCCCAGTAAGCCCAATGGCTACCGACGCTCAACCCGCGATCGCCGCACCCTCCGCCGTGGCTACGCCGCTGCTCGAGGTTCGCTCGGTCACCAAGCGCTTCGGCAACAACACCGTTCTGCGCAATTTCTCGCTCAACATCGCCGAGGGCGAGTTCCTTACCATTCTCGGTGAGAGTGGATCGGGCAAGACCACTCTGCTGCGCCTGATCGCCGGATTCGAACTTCCTGACGAAGGCGAGCTCTGGATGGCGGGCGAACGTCTCGATGTGCTTCCACCGTTCCGCCGACGTGTGAACACTGTCTTCCAGCAGTACGCACTGTTTCCACATCTTTCTGTTTTCGAAAACGTAGCCTACGGTCTGCGCATCGCACGCGTCGCCGAAGCTGAGATCACGCAGCGCGTGACTGAAGCGCTTGCCATGGTGAAGATGGATACATTCGCCTCCGCTCGCCCAGCGAAGATCAGCGGCGGCCAGCAACAGCGGATCGCGCTCGCACGCGCGTTGGTGAATCGACCGCGCCTGTTATTGCTCGATGAGCCGCTCTCCGCGCTCGATGCCAATCTGCGCACCCAAATGCAGGTCGAACTGAAAGCGCTTCAGCGCGAAGTTGGCATCACCTTTATCTTTGTAACGCACGATCAGCAGGAAGCCATGGCAATGTCTGATCGCATCGCGCTCCTGCGGAACGGTCTGCTGGAACAGGTCGCGCCGCCGCGAGAAATCTATTCTCACCCTGCGACTTCTTACGTTGCCGGCTTCCTCGGCCAGAGCAATCTTCTGACCTGCGAAGTGCGCAGTGGGATTGCCGCATGCGCGCCGATCGTATTTCCCTGCTCAGCACCTGACGGCAAAGCCGTATTCTCGCTCCGGCCCGAAGCGATCCGTGTAGCGTCTCTTTCTGATCGCGTTCGTTTCACAGCCACCGTTCTCAACCAGTCCTTTCTCGGCGCGACTAATTCAGTTCAGCTGCAATGCGCTTCTGGACTCAGTTTGAACGCGCGCCTCTCCGGACAGTCCGCTCTCGGCGAGGAAGAAGAGATTTTCGTTCGATCCAGCCGACGCTGTCCCCGTCCGCAATTCGGAGGCCCGCTGATGTTCTCACGCGCCTACCGACTTGCTGTCGCACTGCCCCCTGTTTTCTGGGTTCTGGCCTTTCTGCTGCTGCCGTATGCAATTCTCTTTTGTCACAGCTTCTGGAGTGTGTCGTCGTTCCAAACCATTCAACGCAACTGGAATCTCGACAACTACCGTGAACTCTTCCGCGTGCCCGTTTACTTCGAAGTGCTGCTGCGCTCCATGCGCATCGCCGCGGCCGTAACCGTACTCTCGCTGCTCCTCGCCTATCCTCTTGCGTATTACCTGTCGTTTTACGCGAAGCACAAGCATCTTCTTTATCAGCTCGTCATCATCCCACTGTGGGTTAGCTATCTGGTTCGCGCGTATGCGTGGAAGACGATCCTCGGCAGCGACGGCGTCCTGAACACTTCGTTGCAATACCTGCACATTACCCACGGCCCCATCTCGTTTCTGCTGTACAGCCCGTTCGCCGTCATCATCACGCTCACGCACATCTACACGCCGTTCGTGTTCCTGCCGGTCTACGCGGCTATGGAGCACATCCCCCGTCCGCTGCTCGAAGCTTCACAGGACCTCGGCGCGTCGCCGTTGAAAACATTCTGGCGCGTCGTCCTTCCGCTTTCACTGCCAGGTGTCTTCGCCGGTGCGACCTTCGCCTTCGTGCTCAGCCTCGGTGACTTCCTTGCTCCGCTGCTGCTCGGCGGACCCAGCGGCGTCATGATCTCCAACATCGTCGTCAGCCTCTTTGGAGCCGCTTACAACTGGCCGCTGGGCGCCGCTATTTCTTTCTGCATGATGGTGCTCGTCGTCGGCCTGTTGTTCATCACCGAGCGCCTCGAAAAACGCTGGAGCTTCACATGACGACGAAGAACACGCGCTCTCTCAACTCGTCGCCTTCGTGGCTCAAGTTGCACATGGCCGCGGTATTTGCGTTCCTCTATCTCCCTATCGCCATTCTGATTCTCTACTCCTTCAATGGCCCAGCTGTCGGCGGCTTTCCTCCCACCGGACTCACTCTCAATTGGTACCGTGAGCTCTTTTCCGACTCCGCCATGTGGGACGCTGTTCTCAACAGTCTCATTGTCGCTGCTTGTGCCGTGCTAATCGGATTGCTCATCGGAACGCCCGCGGCGCTTGCGCTCGATCGCGTATCGTTTCCCGGCAAAGCGCTCTTTCGCCGGCTCGTGCTTCTCCCACTCATTCTCCCCGGCATCATCACCGGACTCTCGCTGCTCATGCTCTGGGTAGCGGTCGGTATGAAACTCAGCCTCTGGTCGATCGCATTCGGCCATGGCACGGCGCTCATCTCTGTCGCCACCACGGAAATCTTCGCGGGATTGCAGAAGTTCGATCGCGCGCAGGAAGAGGCATCGCTCGACCTTGGTGCCAATTATTTTCAGACGCTCTTTCGCGTCACGCTGCCAAATCTGAAGCTCCCGATCATCGGCGCGGCGCTCCTGATGTTCACGCTCTCGATGGACGAGATTGCCGTCACCTTTTTTCTCACTGGGCGCGACAACACGCTGCCACTCGAAATCTGGTCCCGCTTGCGCCGCGGTATGACGCCGGAAATCAATGCCATCTCCACCATCATCTTTCTGTTTTCACTCGCAATGATTGTGTTCTGGTATCGCCTGCGCATGCGCAGTTCGCAGGCCCCTGAGGCAGCAGACCTGGTTCTCGCTGCCACGCAGGAAAGCTAGGCTCCCGGAGGCTCCATGGACGACCCGCGCGACCGCGAACTCGGAATGAAAGCTAGCATCACTCGCCGCGATTTTCTGAACGGCGCGGCACTCGTAGTTGGAGCGGCCATCGTACCGGATGCTCTCGGATCTATCCTCGACGGTCCTGCACTCGCACAAAATACACCCGGCTACTATCCTCCCGCGCTCACCGGGCTCCGCGGTAGCACCGACGCGAGCTTCCAAGCCGCGCATCAGCTTCGCGACGACTCTTTCTGGCAGCACGCTCCCAAGCCCATCGATACTGGCGAAGAATTTGATCTGATCGTCGTTGGCGGTGGAATCAGCGGCCTCGCCGCAGCCCACTATTTCCGTCAAGCCGCTGGCCCATCAGCCCGCATCCTCATTCTGGAGAATCACGACGACTTCGGCGGACACGCGCGCCGCAACGAGTTTCAGGTGAATGGCCGCATGCTGCTCGGCTATGGCGGCACGTACTCCATCGAGAGCCCTGAACCCTACAGCCCGCAGGCTCAGGCGTTGATTCGCGACCTCGGTATCGACGTCTCAAGCTACTCGCAGTATTTCGACAAGAAGCTTTACCCTTCCCTAGGCCTCGCGCGGCACGTCTTCTTCGATAAGGAAACCTTCGGTGCCGATAAGGCCGTGGTTGATCCGCGCTCGATCGCTAATGGCGAGGGCGAAGATGATGACATCGCCAAATCCGCGTTGACCCGCTTTCTCGCGAACGCGCCACTCTCACAGAAAGCGAAGGACGATTACGTTCGTCTTCTCCATGACAAGGCCGACTACCTTCCCGGCCTCAGCTCCACTGAAAAGAAGCTGCGCCTCGCGAAGATGAGTTATGCCGCATTTCTCACCGATCTGGTGAAGGTCGATCCGCAAATTGTGAAGCTTTTTCAGGCGGGACCACACGGACTTTTTGGAATTGGCATTGACGCCGTCTCCGCTCAGGATGCGTGGGGACTTGGGCTGCCGGGCTTCTCCGGAATGAAGCTCGATCCCGCGCCCGGCCGTGGAATGAATCGCGACGCCATTCCCAATGAAGAAGCGGAAAAATATTTCTTCCACTTCCCTGACGGCAACGCCACCATCGCCCGCCTGCTTGTGCGCAAACTGATTCCTTCCGCAATTTCTGGGGCAACCGATCTCGATATCGTTACCGCTCGCGCCAATTATTCACGTCTCGATGATCCCGCATCGCCGGTCCGCCTGCGCCTGAACAGCACTGTCGTGAAAGTTGCGCACGTCGCCGGATCAAACCCGAAGAAGGTTGAGATCAGCTACTTCACCGGAGGCAAGCTCTACCGCGCCCATGCCGCCAATTGCGTGCTCGCCTGCTGGCACGTGATGATCCCTTACATCTGCCCCGAACTTCCCAAGGAGCAGCAGGACGCTCTCGCCTACGCCGTGAAAGTGCCTCTCATTTACACCAACGTGGTTTTGAAGAACTGGCATGCCTGGCAAAAAATGGGAGTGAACTATTTCTATGCGCCTGGCAGCTACTATTCAGGAGTATCGCTCGATCTTCCGGTCAGTCTCGGTGACTATCACTTTCCGCAATCGCCTGAAGATCCCATTGTCGTGCACATGATGCGCACGCCATGCAGCCCCGGACAGCCCGCACGTGTGCAGCATCGCATGGGACGCTACGAACTCTACGGCACTTCCTTCGAGACCCTCGAGCGCAATACTCGCGACCAACTTGCGCGCATGCTCGCGCCCGGCGGATTCGATCCCGCGCGCGACATTGCCGCGATCACCATCAATCGCTGGCCACATGGATACGCTTACGAATACAACTCGCTGTGGGATAACTTCTGGCTCGACGGCGGCACAACGCCCTGCGAAATCGCACGCCGACCCTTCGGACGCATCGCGATCGCCAACTCCGATGCCGGCGCCTATGCCTACACCGACTCAGCCATCGATCAGGCGTATCGCGCGGTAAACGAACTTGTCGGGTCGCAATCAAAATCCGCTGGAGCTTGAAAGTCTTTACGAAGAGATGATCGCTGTTGTTATCGCGCACTGGCAAGGCACTGTCCTGCCGCGCGACTCTAAACACTCTTCTCAAACACCGCCGACGTTTTCACCTGCCGATATCCCTCGCGTAAATAAAACCTGTGGGCATCTTGTCTCGCCGCCTGCGATCGCACCCTGACCACGGGAATCCCTTGCTTCCGGCTCCAATCTTCGGCCTCAGACAGCAGTCTGCTCCCAATGCCGCGACTGCGCATGCCGTCCCGCACCACAAGTCCGCCTACAACCGTGTGCGGCTCAGATTGCAAATGCTGCACGATCGCGATTTCGATCCACGCCACAACGTCTGCGCCGACACAAGCCACAAAAGCAGCCTGACTCTTGTTGTTGCACAGTAGCTTTTCGATCCGATTGCGCATGGTCTCGGCGGACGCCTTGTATCCCAGTTGGCCGCTCAATTCTGCTGCCGCCTCCGCATCTTGTGGTGAAATTGGACGCACAGAAATCAGCTTGTTGTCAGGATGCTCTGGCATGTTCCCCAATTGGCAGACGTTCTATAAAACGTATGCTGAAATGCTAGCATCTGCGCGCCGGATTCAGCGCATAAACGGACGCATCCTGCGTCTACCTTGATGGCAGAGAATGCCAGCCCACGATGTGACAGGGAGAAGAATCGAAACTCGGGGAAATGGAAATCGGGGCGCGGCCAGTCACCGCGCCAACCGTTACTTTCTCGTGCCTGCCAACAGCAACACCGCTCCCACCACACATACCAGTCCGGCAGCAACAGGAGGTATCTTCTCACTATGCTGGGTTGTGATCCCAACTTGCGAGTCACCAATTTTTACGCCGTGGTGCTCACTCTGTGGTAGCGGCACAAGGAATGCCGCGATTCCCAGCACCAGAACAATGATCCCAACCAGGGTTAACGTTCGCATCTGATCTCCTTCAGCTAATCTCGATAATATTGGGATTCGTCCCGCTCTCCTGCCGTTGTATCGCAACCGCCGCAACTGTTGACTTCATCTCCACTCCCGCCTAACATGACCGCTCCCGATGATAGGCCAGACAATTTCTCACTACCGCATCCTGGAAAAACTGGGAGGCGGTGGAATGGGTGTGGTGTACAAAGCGGAGGACACTGAGCTCGGCCGCTTCGTTGCGCTCAAGTTTCTTCCACACGAAATGGTTCCAGACGCCCAGGTCCTGGAACGCTTTCGCCGCGAAGCGCGCGCTGCTTCTGCCTTGAATCATCCGGGCATTTGCACGATTTATGAAATTGGTCGGCAGGGCGATCAGTCGTTCATTGTGATGGAATACCTTGAGGGCCTCACTCTCAAGCACCTCATCGATCCTGATCCGCTTGATATTCAGCGCCTGCTCGCCATATCGATCCAGGTCACCGATGGACTCGACGCCGCGCACGCTAAGGGCATCGTTCATCGCGATATCAAGCCTGCCAACATCTTCGTCACCAAGCGCGGTCACGCCAAGATCCTCGATTTCGGATTGGCCAAAATCACGGACAATTCCGCTGCTCCAAGCGGCGATTCCCGTACCGTTGCCGATGTTTCACCGCACCAATTGACCAGTCCCGGGACAGCTTTGGGGACCGTGGCATACATGTCCCCCGAGCAGGTGCGCGGCCAGGAGTTGGACGCCCGCACAGATCTCTTCTCTTTCGGCGTGGTCCTCTACGAGATGGCGACGGGAAAAATGCCGTTCCGCGGAGAGACTTCGGGAGTAATTACGGAAGCAATTTTGAATCGCGCTCCTACTGCGCCCGTACGCCTGAATCCCGATCTGCCATCCGAACTCGAACGCATCATCACCAAGTCGTTGGAGAAAGACATCGACTTGCGCTATCAGAGCGCTGCCGATATTCGTGGCGATCTCAAACGCCTCACGCGTGAACTCGAGTCGTCGCGCATCTCCACCGTGGTGGACGAACCAGAGCCGGAAACAAAGCAGAAGAAATCAGGCTCGCGCAAGACGACGGTCGTCCAGCCCGCGACACCCACTCCGCCCCGACGCAACTGGCCAATCGCCGTCGCCGCTGCTGCAGTTGCCGCGACCATCCTGATGGCATTTTTCCTGGTGCGCGCGAGCGGTCCGGCGTCGCTTCCCGCGTATCACTTGCTTACGTATCGACGCGGCACAATTCGTATGGCTCGCTTTGTGCCCGACGGACAGACCGTCGTTTACAGCGCAGCTTGGGAGGGACGACCCGTCGAAGTTTTCTCCACGCGCGTTGGTACGCCGGAAGCCCTTCCTGTCGGAGTTGCTGGCGCCGAGATCATGGCGATTTCTTCCACCGGAGAAATGGCGCTCTTGCTGAATAGCCAGCAAGTGCGCTCCCAGGCTTACAGCGGAACACTGGCGCGGATGCCGTTGGTCGGCGGCGCACCACGCGAAGTGCTGGAGAACGTCGAATGGGCCGATTGGTCTCCAGATGGCAGCCAGCTTGCCATCGTGCGCGACGTGGGCGGACGCGATCGCCTTGAGTATCCGATTGGAAAAGTGCTCTACGAGACCGGCGGCTGGATCAGCCATCCGCGCATTTCCCGCAAGGGCGATTCCATCGCTTTTCTCGATCATCCCGTGCAGGGCGATTCCATCGCCGGAGTTTCCGTCGTCGATCTTACGGGCAAGAAGACAGCCCTTACCGAGCCTTACGGAGGCGGAGCCATCGGCCTCGCCTGGTCGCCCAATGGCGATGAGATCTGGTTCACCGCTGTTCAGTTGGGAATTGATCGCGCACTCTACGCCGTAACTTTGGCGCAGAAGAAGAGGCTTGTCGCACGCGTCCCCGCCGATCTCACCTTGCAGGATGTGCTAGCCGACGGTCGTGTTCTTCTCGCTCGCGACAATTGGCGGCGCGGTCTCATTGTCCGATCCGAGAAGGATTCGGAAGAACGCGATTTCACATGGTTGGATTGGTCCTATCCAGTTTCGCTTTCAGCCGACGGCAAAACGCTTCTCTTCCGCGAGGAAGGAGAAGCAGGTGGTCCGAGTTATGCCGTGTATCTTCGCAAGACGGATGGTTCGCCGGCGGTCCGCTTAGGCGATGGCGCATCCCTGGCTCTTTCTCCGGATGGCAAGTGGGCGCTCTCGACCCGCGGCGGCAATCAAACCGAACTGTTTCTACTGCCGACGGGCGCGGGTGAACCCAGACAACTGGATGGACACGGAATTGTCCATACCCACGCGATGTGGTTTCCAGATAGTCAAAAGATTCTCTTCGCCGGAACCGCCCCCAATCAGGGACCGCGGCTATACGTCCAGGATATTGCCAGCAATAAAGTAGACGCCATCAGTCCTGAAGGAATCAACGATCTCGCGTTCGCACTGTCACCGGATGGCCAATTCGCGGCTGCCGCTGGTCCTGACCAAAAGGGATATCTGTTCCCGACGACACCGGGCGAGTCGAAGCCCATCGCCGGATTGGAGACCGGAGAGGTTCCCGTCGGATGGAGTGCTGATGGTCATTCGCTCTACATTTACCGCGGAGGCGATCTGCCGGCCAAAGTCTATTTGCTCGACTTGGCCACCGGACATCGAAACCTGTGGCATCAGTTGATGCCTCCCGATCCGGCGGGAGTGGAATACGTTGGCCCAGTGCTTGCCCGCGGCCAATGGGAAGAGCTACGCCTACGGCTATCGCCGCCTTCTCTCCGACTTGTATCTCGTCGAAGGTCTGCACTAAAGATATAGATAGGGTGCCCCACACAATCGTCGTTTGGTTGTGTGGGAAACAACCGCTTGATTGCAGGTTTTACAATGAGTGTCGGCAGTGAAGCAGATGAAAGTCCTTATCTTCGGCGCAACCGGGATGGTGGGTCAGGGGGTTCTGCGCGAATGTCTGCAGGCTTCCGACGTGGATCTGGTTGTGACGATCGGTCGTACGGCGACGGGTCAGCAGAATCCGAAGCTTCGCGAAATCGTTCATCCCGACTTGTTCGATTACTCTTCCATCGAGAACCAGCTCTCAGGATTCGACGCTTGCTTCTTCTGCCTGGGCGTCACCTCGTTCCGGATGAAAGAGGCGGACTACACGCGAATCACCTACACGCCTGACTATGGCCGCCGCGGAAACGCTCTCACGTCTCAATCCTCAACTGACTTTCATTTACGTCTCCGGCGTTGGAACCGACAGCTCGGAACACGGACGAACTATGTGGGCACGTGTAAAAGGTCGGACAGAAAACTCCCTGTTGCGTTTATTCAAAGCTGCCTACATGTTTCGACCCGGTTTCATCGAGGCCAGAAACGGTATCCGCTCGAGGACAACCATGTATCGAGTTCTCTATGCGCTTGGCCGGCCCCTGTTCCCGCTGCTCCGCTGGACTTTTCCGAACCAGGTGCTGACGACCCAGGACATTGGTCGCGCCATGCTGAATGCGGTGCGACTCGGCTATCCGAAACGAGTTCTTGAACCTCCCGACATTCGCGCCCTGGTCGCCGGATAACAAATCAATCCGGAAGTCATCGGCCGCAGCGCACCTCAGCTCTCGAGTTCCTCGCCACCGCTATCCGGAATACAACGCCCTCTCCGCCCTGGGCGTCCCACACTTTGGCCCGCTTTTCCGCGCCAGATCGCGAATTGCAGCCACTACGGCTGAAAACGAGAAATGGGGAGAACGCGCAGCACGCTTTTACCGCGCCGCCGGAAAACGCCGGAGGCAAACAGGCTGACCATTCTCCTCAGTTGCGTGCTCCTGCTCATATTGCAGAGCGCAGCCCCTCAAGCCAGAGCAGTTACATTTTCAGAAGCGGTAAAGTTTCTTGAACATCACATGGCTCCGCTTCGCTCCAACGCTTTCCTGCAGAGCAGTGCGCGCCCGTGTCGCATCGGGGTTGCCAACTGCTTCGAACCCGCGCACACAGCCCCGAAGGCGAAACCGGTTTCCAGACTCGAGCCGCGCCCCAGCGCCGGCGATCAAACTCGCGTCGTCTTCCTCGAATTGCGAACCTTGCACCGCGGACCTTTCGCCCATCATTGGCTCGAGACGGAAACTTCGGCGGGCAAAGTAACCATCGGCTACGGGCCCGCAACCTTGCCCTTTATCGACGCGGGACAAGTCTCGCTTCAAGATACATGGGGCAACATCGAGCGGATCTCCGGCATGTATCCAGTGCCTCCACTCGGGCTGCCACCGCTGAATTATCGCTATGCGCGCAGCCCGGGAGAAGGGCGGCTAATCGGCAAGCCCATCGCGCTGACGATGGCTCAGGCCGAGTCTCTCGTGCAGCACGTGCGCCACCAGAAGTTCGTAGGCCCCTACATTCCCATCTTTCATGACTGCCGCACCTTCGTCTGCGCCACTCGATCGGCGGCACAGGGTCGCTCCTCGCTGCCGTGCTATCTCTTCTTCAAAGGATATTGGTGAAAGCGCTCTAACCTCTTTCCTGTCGGATCACCAACACGTATGTTTAATATGCGCCGAAAATATACGCCGAAGTGATACGGCCAAAGCCCGAGGAACAAGAAATCCATGGTGGAAAGTACATTTATCCGCGCTCAGCCATTAATTGCCGTCAGGGATGTAAGGGCAAGCAGTCGCTGGTATAGCCAATTGCTTGGGGCGGATTCCCTCCCGGACCATAGCCATCGTGATTTCTACGACCGGGTGCAACTTGCGGGTCAAATCATTCTTCAAGTCCACGCCTGGGATAAGGAGGATCACCCAAATCTCACCAACCCCGGCGAAGCACCATCAGGTCATGGAGTCCTTCTCTGGTTTGAGGTGAGCAATTTTGACGTGGTCGTTGACCGATCCCGAGCATTACAGGCCGAGGTGATCCTGGAGCCACATGTGAATCCCAACCCGCAACACCGGGAGATGTGGCTGCGTGACCCGGACGGTTACGTGGTCGTCATCGCGAGTCCCGACGGCGAGGCGCGTTCGTAGACTTGTTTCCTGAGTGCGCAACCCCCACGCAAGCTATCGTCTGACCATAGACCAGGCTATTTGTACCGCCGCGCTAGGATGCTAAATCAGACTGGACGCCCGAGCATGATCCAGATGGCCTCGATCGCGATGTACGCCCCGAGCACCATGATGTAAGGATGAGCGGAGGACTGGCGTCGCCGGTCGAACACAATAAGGGAAACCAGGAACGCATCGATCAGCGCAAGGCAGACCATCTGCGACGCGGATTGCCGCATGTCGAACCAGTAGCCTAGCGTCCTTGCCATACCCGCCGGCAACAGGATCAACACAATGCAAATCATGGCTCGCATATGTGTCGCGACATTGCGCATGCGAATCGCCCGGATCGATACCGCGTAGAGACTCGCAAAAAGAACAAGCTGAGCCGCCGATAGAAACTCGGAGTTGCGAGCCATGTGCATCGTTGCGCCCGCGCTCAGATGCTCGCGATATTCCTTGAACAACATCATCACCGAGAACACGAGAGCAATCGGGATCAAGATGTTCGACAGCTTCCCCAGAGCGCGATGCGTGGAAAATGCCCGGTAGCGTATCGCCAGCGGCTGAACGATCAGCAAGCCAAGAAAGCAAAACAGCAGAACGGCATGTATGTGGACAGCGGCCGTAATCGACTCGTCGAAGTGTGGGATCTCAGATAGATAGGGAATCCAGAAACCAGCGATGAAGATCGGCACCAGAACAATCAAGACGTAGCCGAGATTGCGATAGGCGCGTTCCATTCGTTGCTGCTGCGGGGGGCGATTCTAGCCGATTGCGTGGAAGCTTTTCAATCGCACATGGTCTGAAGGTAGCGCCGTCTCCAATAAACATAGACGCCGAACTTCACGCGCCATCGCATCTTCCAAAAACAGCTTTGAGGGGCGCGGCTTCAGCCGGCTGCGGGAAATGCCGATGATGCGTGCCGATACAATTGGCTCCGGCGATAATCAATCCAAAAAGGGGCTTCCATGAATAAGGGGAGACTCGAAGCGTTCAGCGACGGCGTGATTGCCATCATCATCACCATCATGGTTCTCGAACTGAAGGTGCCGCACGGAGAGCAGTTGAGCGCGCTGCGTCCTCTGCTGCCCACGTTCCTCAGCTATGTGCTGAGCTTCGTCTACGTAGGCATTTACTGGAACAACCATCATCACATGCTGCACGCGACCAGCCGCGTGACTGGCTCGATGCTCTGGGCAAACCTTCATTTGCTGTTCTGGTTGTCGCTCTTTCCCTTCGTCACGGGATGGATGGGCGAGAACCATTTCGCCAGTGCTCCCTCCGCCGTTTATGGCGCCGTACTCTTTCTGGCGGGAACAGCTTACTGGATCCTGCAGCAGACGATCATCAAGCACGAAGGCTCTGAATCCGTGCTTAAGAAAGCTATTGGCAAGGATTGGAAGGGGAAGCTCTCTCCGACCCTCTACATGCTGGCGATCATCACCACGATATGGAACGCGTGGATCGCGCAGATCATTTATGTAGTCGTCGCACTGATCTGGCTGGTTCCCGATCGGCGCATTGAGCATGCACTAAGCAAAGCGGGTGATCGTTGACGCGATCTCGACGATGACGCCGTATCGATTCGGAGCGGGGCCGAGTGCCCGTCCGATTCGCGTTCCGTCGGCGAAAGGGCGGGGAGATGAAGTGTGCTTCTATTCCCAACTTCGCAGGAAAAACCACCGAGTCGAGAGACCCTGCGTTCATCGGCGCGAGGCCCGTGTCCCGAGTTTCTTCAAGCCGGGTGGCCCATTCTGTGCGCAGCGATCACCGTGTGTCTTCGGTGTGGAACTAGGAAATTCAGGCAGGGTCAATGGAGCAACATCCCAGGGCAGCAGCGGATCAGCCCAGGCATGCTGCTTAACGCGAAAGCCAACTTCCTAGGACGGCAATGAATCAATCTCTCCAACACCCTACATCAATGCCAAGGAGAGATTACAAAGAATGCCTCTAACTCCAGAACAACGTACCCAGGTAGGAGACGAACTGAAGAGATTCGGTTCCTCGTTAAATCTCTCGGATGAACAGAAAGAGAAACTGCAAGCGTTCATGCTCGAAGCTCGAGAGAAGGTGCAGGTGTACTTGCACGATAATCCTAACGCCTCCAGGGCGGACATAGTCCAAAAGGTTCAGGCCAATCGCGAGGGTCTTAGGGCGCGGTTGGTTAATTTCCTTAGTCCGGAACAGTTAAGTAAGTGGGACGCAGAGATTGCGAAAGCTAAGGAATTTCTGGGTCAAAAACTAGCGGCATAGACTCACCAGCCCGCACCTCTTTTTCGGAGATTCAACACACAACCAATCAGCGAACATTACTGGGCTGGCAATGCCAGATTAGCCGGCCCTTTTCATTTGGCGGATGTGACAATTCGTAACAACAAAAACATCCGAATATGGGGTAGTATCGGGCAGTTCACACGGGGCTGCAGTGAGTAGCAGAATCGATTATCTCGCTCAAACACTTCTGGCTGTAACGGCGCTGCTGGAAAGCAGGATTATCTCTCCATCCACGAGAATGCAGTTCGAGCGGATCCAGGGTGAATTGCAGGCGGAACTTGCTGTCTTGAGGGACGATCAAGAGAACAAACTTAGTGCGTAGCAGCTTGCCGGGTCCCCCATACAGCTTGCGTCTGACAACCCTTAGTGCGCGCCTTAGTTCTCTATCTTGTGGTGGAGATTATGTCGTGGAACTACCAAATCGACAAAGAGCATCGTCTAGTGATCACTACCGCATGGGATGAGATCGATGGTGATCAAGTGCTGGAACATCAGCGCCGGCTTCGGAGTGATCGTGACTTCAACCCGGATTTCTATCAACTGTTGGACTTTACCCGCGTCACGAAGATAAACATAGACCTTCCGACAGTGATGGAGTTGTCTGACGTCGACTTATTCTCTGGCAAGTCTCGCCGCGCCTTTTTCGCGGGTTCAAACTTACTGGCTTACGGGATGTGCCGCATGTTTATTGCCTTCCGCAAAGCGTCTGGCGAGGAGGAGTTGAAGGCATTCCAAGACCGCGATGAAGCCTTACAGTGGCTTTTCTATGAGTCGGAATGGGCCAGAGCCCACACAGAAAGTGGTTTGGCGTTAGATGGTAAGTCTCTCCGCGTCGGAAACTCGTGCGTACTCTAAACATAGTGAGTGGCCGGAGCACTCTCTTTCGGAACTTATCTATAGAAACTGCTAGTTCGCAAAGCGACGAGCTCGTGAAACGATTCGGATGTGTCGGTCCTCAGCACGGGAGACCACACAGGCCGGAATATTTATCTGCGTGGTACGAAAGACCGACCTGAGGCCCTCCCCATACGCTGTGTCAGACAGCGAGCTTTTATGCGCTCTTCAGTGTTACGCAACCTAAGTATCGGAGCGTTGTTGCTAGTGATATGTTCTTCCGAGTCGCTGGCGTATTCCGTTCTTTCACATGAGGCTATTATCGATGCGGCGTGGAAGGACAGTATTGTGCCGGTCCTCCAGAAGCGATTTCCGCACGCCACCCCTCAAGAGCTCCTTCACGCCCAGGCCTATGCCTATGGCGGAGCGATCATTCAAGACTTGGGCTATTACCCGTTCGGCAATCAATTCTTCACTGATCTCACCCACTACGTGCGCAGCGGTGATTTTGTTCTCGCCCTGCTGGAGGAATCCAGAGATCTAAACGAATATGCATTCGCGCTGGGCGCATTGTCGCATTACGTGGCCGACACGTCGGGTCATCAGCTCGCCACGAACCGAGCGGTTGCAATCATGTATCCCAAGCTGGCCAAAGAGTATGGCGCAATTGTTCCCTACGAGGACAAACCATCTGCACACCTCAAGGTGGAGTTTGGTTTTGATGTGGACCAGGTCGCTGAGGGAAACTATGCGCCCAAGGCGTATCACGACTTCGTTGGCTTCGAGGTTTCAAAGTCGCTCCTTGAAACGGCGTTCAAGAAGACCTACTCGCTCGATATGTCTACTTTATTTGGCCGGGTAGATCTAACGCTCGGCAGTTATCGGCATGCGGTTTCAACGGTTATTCCACGCACGACCAAAGTAGCGTGGCACCTCGAGAAGAAGGAAATGAAGCAAAGCCAGCAGACACCGGTGAAGGCGACATACATCTCTAACATTTCCAATTCGGATTACCGCAAGGAGTGGGGCAATGAGTACCAGAAACCCGGCTTTTTTGCTCGCCTCAAGGCGCTTATTGTCCGCCCGCTGCCAAAGGTCGGTCCCTTGAGCGGCCTCGCATTTCATCCACCCCCACACGATGTAGAGCAGTTGTACATGAACAGCTTCAACACAACCCTGGACCGATATCGAGAGCTGCTTCTTGCACAGCAGGCGGGGAACCTGCAACTGCCCAACGACAATCTCGACACGGGAGGGCCAACCGTACCCGCTAGCTATAAACTCGCTGACGACACCTACGCCAAGCTGCTCGGGAAGACGAGCGGACAAGCCATATCAGACGAACTGCGACGGGAACTGCTCTGGTACTACGCCGATCTCAAAAAACCGTTTGCAACGAAGCGCAATCCAGAGGCATGGCGTGAAGTCGTCGGCGAGTTGAACACGCTGAGATCAATGCCGGTCGCAATGCACGGCAGCGCAAGGTGATTCCGATGCTTACTCAACATTAAACAATCGGCAACAAATAGATCGGGGTGCCGCGGGTGATTAGGCCGGAGATCTTCACCTTGTCGCCATTGGTAACTCGAGTTGCGCTTCCATCAGGACCGGCTAAGAAGCTTTGAAATGAAAACAATTTTTAGTCGCTTGTAGCCACCACGTTACGCGAATCTTTGCCCCAACATTGCTCCAGAGCAACGACAACCTACTCAGCTTTTGTGATCCTGTCCGTTTGTGAAATGCCGCCACGCCGCGGCTATCTGTCCGAGATTTCATTGACGGAGGAGCATCTGATACGGGTCCTGGTAGTTGATGATTTCAAACCGTGGCATCATTTCGTTGCCGCAGCCCTAGAGAGTGATCCCAGATACAAGGTCGTTGGCTTCGCATCAGACGGTCCGGGAGCAATTGAGCAAAGTCAAACTCTGAGACCTGATGTGATCCTCGTGGACATCAACTTACCTGGTTGGAGTGGCATGGTTGTTGCCCAGAAGATGCGAGAGGTTGCGCCGGAGGCTCAGATCATATTCTTCACTGAGCACGTTTCCGCGGAGTTCGTCGCAGCAGCTTTCGACCTAGGTGCCCGTGGTTTCGTGGCGAAGCGGGATGGCCGGGAGCTACTACCCGCCGTCAACACGGTTATGTCGGGCGAGAAATATGTAAGCCAACGGGTACGGAAATTTCGTCGCGATCCGGCAGCAGAGGACCTATAGCAGCGATCCATGGCCCTATGGTGGGACTACCGTCAGGAGCGATCTCGGTGATCTTGCGAGACCAACAAGAGTTCTGGCTTCCGCAGCACTACCTTGCCGCGACGCTTCGTCAACACACCAGCGCGTTGCCACTGACTCAGAGTTCGACTGGCCGTGAATTGCGTCACATTCGCTCCAGCCGCCAGGTCTTCGTTCTTGATCTGGAGTTCAATTCCATCAGGAGAGACCACGCCTATCCCGCACGCAAGACTTAATAAGTAGTGAGCAATGCGTCCACGCGCATCGTCGGAAGTTAATGAGACCTGAGAAGCAACCATCCAGGCAATATGCTCTGTAACTGATATTGACAACGCATTGTCCAATAGTTCGGGACAGCGAGAGATCAATGCGCGGATAGTCGGTCGATCCCAAACCAATGCGCAACCGTCGGATAGCAGTTCGGTGCTGGCAAGGTAAGGGATGGAGTTAGCCAGCAACGCCGCCCCACCAAATATCTGTCCAGCAGTCAACCAGTGTAGTGGTATTTTTCTCCCTTCATCCGTTGTCACGAAGTGTCTGCCTTGACCGCTGGTGAGCAAGAACAATCGTTCCGCAGGGTCCCCTTGATCGAGCACTACAGATGACGGGGTGAAGCGCCGATGTTTCGCGCGGGACAAAACGGCGTTGAGTTCCGCCTTCGACAATCCTGATAACAATCGTGGTCTGAGCTGTTTCGGAAGCCCTACAACAAGTCCACCAGTCGATAATGTGCAGCCGCATCTCACAGGAACAAGGATACGCCGTAAACACCTTTCACCTGCGAGTCAGCATGGTGCCCCATCTCCCCCTCTTTTGGCGAAGTGGGATGACTCATCTTTGAACTTTGCAAGCCTCTGTGTCCTCCGTGTTTCGCATTTCCAACCCACCGGCCCTGACCAACCGCTAGTCTCATATTTGCTTAAAGATATTTATATTTAACATTGACATATCTTTTAGATACCACTACTATGCTCTTGAAAGCTGTGGCCGCGTCATTTGCCGCGGCTTTTCGTGTCTTAGCACCATGTTTCGTTTCGGGAAATCACGCTGCTAAGTCCTTTGTTATGCGCTATAAGAAGCCTAAGTCCTTTCGAATGCACTATGTACAGCTGCACTGCCTCGTAAGTCCTTTATTATCCGGAAGCAGGGGGGAGGGGGAGGGGTTATCCATCAGTAAACAAATCGGACCGGTTCGGGAATCGAGTTCCCTCGCGCGCTTAGCTCACTCCCCGATGACAAGGGACGCCGGATGTGTTCCCTGGACTGTAAAATCCGATGTCGGCCAGAGCGCCAGGAGGAATCATGTCGAGCGAAGGAAGCGCAACCGGATCAAGAGTGACCTTGCACGTCGTTGCAAGCCTCGATGGGTTCATCGCGAGGAAGGACAACAGCATCTCCTGGCTGGATGGCAATGGAAGCGTCTACCAAGCCGGAGTTTCCATTTCGCAGGAAGAAATCGCGGACTTCATTAAGTCCATCGATTGTTACGTGCTCGGTTCTCGCACCTATGAACACGCGCTCGAACTCGGCTGGGTCTACGGCGACACTCCGACCGTAGTGGTGACGGGACGGAAATTGACGTCGACCAGGAACAGCGTCGAGTTCTATTCGGGCGATCTCAAGGCCCTCGTTCACGAGAAACTCTCTCCGCGATATAGAAATATATGGCTTGTAGGCGGGGCGATGTTATCCCAGCGTTTTCTCGAGCTCGGATTGGTGGACGAAATCAGGTTGACCGTGGCTCCTGTCCTATTGGGCGACGGGCTGCGGCTATTCGGCTCGCTGACGGAGCAGACGTGGGATTTGAAGAACGTGGTTGCGTATAAGAACGGATTCGTTGAGTTGTCGTACTCCGCCTCCACCAGGTGAGAATGCGGGTGGATCTGGTAAGGCTCAAGGGTGCCCCGTCCTATTCGCCGTTCGTTGGCGAAAGGGCGGGGTCAGATGAAGCGCCAATTTTCGTTGCGCGCTCTGGTGAAGGTCTAGGCCGCGGTACGGTTGAGCCATTCCTCGAAGCGAATTTTCCCGATGCGCGGGTTCTCGCCCGGGGTAAGAGATCGATCGTTCAACTCTGCGCCAAAGTAGCGAGCCTTGGGGTCTACGACTACTTTTCGTTTGTCGTGTTTTGCTGTAAGCCAACGTTGCACAATTTCCGCGAGAGGAAGTGGCTCGGGCCCTGCTACTTCGGTCGTGCCATTGATCGGTTCAGCCAATACGATCGGGGCGAGTGCGGCAGCGACATCATCGGCCGCAATGGGTTGCAGTTTGGCGGACGTCAGACGAATCGTGTTGCCCTCGGTACTCCCATCGGCGATGCCGCCAGTGAATTCGAAGAACTGGGTCGCGCGGAGAATCGTGTAGGGTATGGTCGAGGCCTTGATCAATTTCTCCTGCGCCACCTTCGCGCGTAAGTAACCGCTGTCGGGATTGCGGTCCGCACCAACGATCGACAGAGCAACGTGATGTTTTACGCCTGCATTTTTTTCTGCGGCCAGGAGATTACGAGTTGAGGTTTCGAAGAACTTCATTACCGCCGCGTCTTCAAACGAGGGTGAGTCCGAGACATCAACCACAACCTGCGCGCCATTCAGAGCTTCATCGAGGCCCTTGCCGGTGAGTGTGTCTACGCCTGTCGCTGGTGATGCAGGCACTACTTCGTTGCCGCGTTCACGAAGTATCTTCACGAGTTTGCTTCCGATAAGACCGCTTCCGCCAATCACTACGATCTTCATCTTCTACCTCCAGATGGTGGCCCGTAATCGAGCCAGTGAAAGCCAGGTTGTTGCTGGGAGTTGTGGGTGAATGCAGAACACACTCTGCATTATTTTATGGGAATTACCGGGCTAAATAATTTGACGACCTCAGAGCGAGACGGGTGGCCCAGATAGACAGGTGGCCCAGGTAAATTCAAAGTCGAAATCTAGACCTTTAGCCAACCGCGGAACCCACGAGCGGCATAATAAGATTCCGCTCCGTTGTGATACACGAAGACAGTGTCGTAGCGGCGATCACAAAAGAGGGCGCCGCCAAGTTTTCTGATCGCAGAAGGTGTTTTCACCCAGCTCGACGTTTTCGTATCGAAGTTGCCAAGCTTCTGCAGCTCTCGATATTGTTCTTCGGTCAGAAGTTCAACGCCCATCGCAGCCGCCATATCGATGGCGTTGTTTTTTGGTTTATTTTCTTTTCTTGAGTCGAGCGCTTCACGGTCGTAACAAGCGCTTCTGCGGTCTTTTGGACTTTCCGCTGAACAGTCATAAACAATGTATTCGCCCGACTTCTTATCGTGACCAACCACATCGGGTTCGCCGCCAGTTCTTTCCATTTCGCTCAGTGACCAGAGTTTGTCAGCGTTCGATTCCAGCTTCGCTTGTACCTCGGTCCACTCAAGACCTTTATGGCGGTTCATATTCTTCGCAAAACGAACTTTCAATGTGCTGAGTAGTTCTTCACGCTGTTTTGCTGACAACTCTTTTTTACTGCGACTCATGTTGTTCATATCTCTGCCTTCATACGTGATGCTATTGAGAGTACTTGTGCGCGACCTTCGAGGCTTCAAGGTTTCGGCGGCCAGTTTGGCGCTTCAATACCGAACTGCTTTGAGTACTCGGCGTTCAATCGCTGCCATCCACCGAACTTCATCGCCTCGGGGCCGACCATGCGTCCGAGCGGAGTCCCACTGAGAAGGTGATCCAGAACATCGAAGCAAATGTGCCACCCCGCAGCACCCATTGCGATGAAGCGGTGACCAATGTTGGTCCAGAGCGTCAGGCGCGTGCCGCCGCCGAGGGCTTCGAGTTCCCACCTCATATTGAAGTCACCCCATTTGTACTCAAGCAGCTTGGGAGCGTCGGCTCGCGTCACGGTTGTTTCGCTAACCCGCGGCACGGGCGCTCCCACCGTGGTGAGCTTCACCGTCGTTCCCACTGTATCCAGGCTTCGATCGGCATCGAAGGGCGCCCACTCACGCAGATGCACGGGATCGGTAATCGCCTGCCAGACTTTTTCCGGTGCGTGATGCAGTTCGCGGACGAGAATGAGCGTCCACTTCTCTCCATCTTTTTGGACCCGCGCAACGTTGGCCGGTCCTGGTGTGTATTGCTCGCGATTGATCACCCTCGTCTCCTACCAGCGCATCAGCTGAGTGAGCTGAATAAGGTTGCCGCACGTGTCCTTCAGCATCGCAATGGTTGAACCGGTTACGTCGGTGGGCGGCATCGTGAACTCGGCGCCGCGGGCTTTGATGCGCTCATAGTCGCCCTTGATGTCATCCGTGAAGAACATGATCGCTGGCTGGCTCTGTTCAAAGATCGCCTGCTGATACGTTTTGGCCGCCGGGTTGTTGTTCAACGCCAGTTGCAGCTCTGTACCGTCCGGGTCCTCTGCGGGCGCCACGGTTAGCCATCGATAAGGCCCCTGGCTGAAATCGGTCTTCTTCACGAAACCCAGCACTTCGGTATAGAAGCGCAGAGCGTTGTCCTGGTCATCCACGTATAGGGTGGTCACTTTGATCTTCATTTCGTATCTCCTTTGTTGTTTTTGCGGATTGGGCCGCGTCGTTTTCTGCTTGCCTTCTTTTTCGTTGGTGCTGACTGATCACTATGCATCCGGTCGAGGTGGCGTTCGAGCGCATCCAGGTGAGTGGACCAGAAACGGCGGAACGGAGCCAGCCATGCATCCATCTGCTGAAATGGTTCAGGCCTCAGCCGGTAGAGACGCCGCTGTGCGTCCACGGCAGATTCCACGAAACCGGCGTCACGCAGTACTCGCAGGTGCTTTGATACTGTCGGCTGCGACATGCGAAGTTGGCGTTCGATCTCTCCGACTGACTGTTGTGACGAGACCAAGAGGCTCAATATCGCGCGGCGGTTGGGTTCGGCAATGATTTCAAAAACTGTTTCCACGCTCTTAATATACTCCAACAAGCATATACTCGTCAATGCATATACAAAAAAAGCTCAGGCGCCAGTGGACCAATCGGATTTCCACAGTGTCGAGCCGCTCTTGACTCGCGAAGAAACTTGATGCTCGTCTGGACTGAACGACCTGGAACTCTCCATGCTTCCGCCCCTTGACGGGATAGGGGTTAGGAGCCGCGAAAGTTGCACCCCCCTCCCACACTGTGTCAGTTTGAGATAGTGAGTGATAATCTCTGATGAGATAACGAAGTCGGCCTCGCAAGCGGTGCGGGTAGACTGTTGCGGCTTCTACGCGTAACAGTAGCTCGGATCGAAGGAGGCCGAGATGCGCATTATAGGCTGCGATTTGCATGCGCGACAGCAGACGTTGTCGATGCTGGACGCGGAGACGGGAGAAGTGGAAGAGCACGTTCTCGGGCACGAGGGCGAGGAAGTACGTGAGTTTTACGCCGGGCTGCCAGGTCCGGTGCGGGTTGGGATTGAAGCTAGTTGTGCGACGCAGTGGTTCCTGCAGTTGATGGAAGAGCTGGGAGTCGAATGTTGGGTTGGGCACCCGGCGAAGATCCGTGCCTACGAGCCACGCAAGCAAAAGAATGATCTGCGCGATGCGCGGCTGCTGTGCCTCTGCTTACGCACGACATCTTTCCCCGAATCTGGGTACCGTCGGTCGAACAGCGAGATGTGCGGGCGCTGCTCATGCATCGACATCAATGGGTGCGGATTCGCGTGCGGATTCAGAATGCATTGCAATCGATCGCATTGGGTCACGGGTTGCGACGCGGATCGGGGTTGTGGAGCAAGGACGGACAACTTTCACTGTTGGCATTGTCGCTGCCCGAGCACACCGAGGCACGTCGCAACGAGCTGATGGCGTTGTATCGGCAACTGGATGCCGACATCGAGACTCTGGATCGAATGGTAGCCGAGACTGCGGAGGAGCGACCGTTATCACGCTTGTTGATGACGCATCCCGGAGTCGGTCCGAACACAGCGTTGGCCACGGAGGTCTATCTGGGAGATCCGACGCGGTTCGCCGATGGCAAAGCCGTGGGCAGCTATGTGGGGATGATTCCTGAGGAAAAGTCGAGCGGCAAGAAGTGGCGGCTGGGGAAGTTAACCAAGCAAGGCAATACGATGCTGCGCTTCCTGTGGTGCGAAGCGGCCCGACATGCCGTGCGGCACGATGCCGAGCTGAAGCGGTTCTATACACGCAAACTGGCACAAAAAGGATTGGGGAAAGCGACCGTAGCAGCCGGCCGCAAGCTGGGGATCCGGTTGTGGATCATGCTGCGCGATGAGATTGATTACGACGAGTTCTGCCGTCGCGGACGGCAGTGCGGGGAAGCCCATGCGGAGAGGCCTGGTCGAGAACGTGGTCCAGCGTAAGCGGTGACCGTACCTCTGAATAGGCAATCCGCCTCCCCGTTGGGCACGGGGAGTCCGAACAACTCATCATGGTCAGCAGTGACCGAAGAGATGTCTGGTGGGCAACACCGAACGATGAAACGGAAACGGGCCGAGCTGCAAAACGGGTAGAAGCAGATGAACAACGATGGCCAATTTACGAGTGCTTCGGCGCAAGTGGAGTTGTGTGCAACAAAAAATCAAAAACCCTTCTGAATAAGGATTGACAGGGCCGCCTTCGTTAGAGACGTTCACGACAGTCATCTTGAAATAGGTGACATTGCAGCCTAAATTCCTTACGAATGCGCACATCTCTCTTGCTCATCGCCGCGCTTACTGGCGGAATCGTTCTTGTCGTCTTAGCTTTCATCGCCGCATTGCGAAAGCCAAACAATGAAGAAGCCGAGAGGATCAAGCGGATGGATGAAGATATGACGATTTCTTCAGAGGACCCAAACGAACCCGCCCGCTTTGTCCCTTGATGGGACAGTGCGTACAAGCATCTTCTCTGAGGTTGAGAGTGATAATTCGTTCGCAACATCTACCGGAACCTAGCATATGTGATCGATAATGCGAACCACGCCGCGAAAGGTGAATACCATGACTTACTTAAAGAGTATCGGGGTCGGCATTCTCATTGCTCTGTGTGGAGCTATATTGGGCATAGTCGCACTGGCAGTCTTTGTAAGGTTGCGGTTCCACACCGACGCGATCTCATTTCACGTATCGCTTCTTCTCAGCCCGACAGTGTTAATTGGACTCTTGATCCTGTTCTTAGCGGGTTTCTTTCTAGAGTTCCACAAACTGCACGGTGCCCATTAGGGTCTATAAACTTGATAACTGTCGCGAAATCTCTATACCACTCACTATCTCAAACTGAGATAGGTGGTGGTATTCTCCGTTCACGACATCTATTTTTCTTTTGCTCCACAGTGATATGATTCGCGCTCGCTTATGAGCCGTCCGTTTGAATCATTCGAGCAGCTACTCGAGCCTCGTTTAACAGAATAACTGGTATGCCACTACACAATTTCCTTCTTGTAGTTGCCGTGGTGTCGCTAATCCTTGGTCTGGTCCGAATCATGCACATATTTCGGGGTCGTGCGATGCGCGCTTTCTCTGCCAGATGGGGCTTCGAATACATTAGGCCCCCCTGCTCCTCCGCAATGGTGGTGGAACCCCTCGCACCTCAAAATTCGTCCCCCTCTCCCGAATTGGATTTCCCGTTTTACCCCTTGCGGAGTGCGAATCAGACAAGTCTGGAACGTAATTGAAGGAAACACAAACGGAGTGACGATCCTCATTTTCGACAGCGTTATCGGGGAGTATAAAGGCGGTCAACCGTGCACCCTGATCGCGTGCAAGAGCGAGGAGAATCCATTTGGAACGATCACCTCGGCAGAGCGGTTTGTTCAGTCGCACGGATGGACAGTCCTTCATGGAGTTTGGTTCCTTTGGTTCTCGTGGACGATGGGCATACGGCGCCTCGATCAACATCTGAATAGGTTGATAGCTGGTTCGGTCCGTGAGGATAATTGGCGATAAATCTCGATACCACCAACTATCCCGTTTCGGGAACCTGAGCGACAAAACCCTTCCTAGTATCCAGCTTCCTTGGCAGAATTGATCGTGCAGTAGCGAAGCTTCACAACAACCTCATGAAATACGCCCGTGACATTGTACTTTTGTTTACTTGCTTAATTCAGGCATCTGTACTGTTGGCACAACATCCTTACGACTGGAAAAAGTATGGCACCGATCCGCAGGGCTATGAAATCGGAGAAGACGAAGCGGCAGCACGGGAACACCCCGGACGTTGGCCTGCTGCGGCTTATCTGATGGCAGTCAAACCGGAGTCTGGTCGTTTCGGTACATTGATCCAAGCGATTGAGGCCGACGATTACCTTGGCACACGGGTACGCTTGAGCGCGTGGATCAAAACCAAGGACGTCACCGGATGGGCGGGAATGTGGATGCGAGTTGACGGGGCTAACAGGGTTCCCCTTAACTTCGACAACATGTGTCATCGTCCTATTCTCGGCACCACGGATTGGTTGCAGTACTCAATCGTGCTCAATGTTCCTCGTGACGCGAAACAAATCTATTACGGCCTCTTATTGGCGCCCCTCGGACCCAACTCCAGAAAAGACGCTGAACGGACCGCGGGAATGTCTGGTGGCGCCATTGTCTGGCTGAAAGATGTGCAATTTGAAGTGGTAGACAAGAAGGCGAAAACAACTGACACGTTCAATTGTCCATCGTGGGCGAGATGATACGCGTATTGATGGCGAGAAATCTCCATACCACTCCGTATCTCAGGTTGAGATAGGAAGTGATAATCTCCGTTATCGCCAACTATGCCAACTCCCAAATATTTGTCGTTCACATTTCGAGGCCAGAATGACTTCTGCCACACCGGAATGAGTGCGATCATTCGTTGAGGAGGAGATACTCTAGTGAAGCGGCTTTTCATAATGTGTGGCACCGCATTCTCCGGGAAGACAACTATTGCAAAGCAGATTGTCGAGCGGCTGCAATGCAATTACATCAGCCTCGATGAGATCAATGAAGAGCGAGGCTTGTACGGCGGCGAGGGTATCCCCGGCGCAGAATGGGAACGCACTCATTCAATTGCACAAGAGCGCATCGCGAAGCTTATGACGACGGAAGAGGACATCGTGCTTGATGACACCGCGTGCTTCCGTTGGCTTCGTGACAGATACAGAGAGTTCGCGGGAGAGCACGGTTATTTAGCGGAAATTGTCTACGTCCAAGTAGAAGCAGACGAGGTACGTTCAAGGGTGTATCGGAACGTGTCCTCAGGTACTCGCCGCTCGCTTACCCCAGCCGTATTGGCGGACCACTTGAGAACATTTCAGCAGCCTCAAAGTGATGAGAGTCCCACCATCCTGAAAAATGAAACCGACATCGCACTCTGGATGAGCTTCAACGAATCGCACTAGATAACTGTTGCGAAATCTCGATACCACTCTGTATCTCAGGTTGAGATAGAGAGTTCTATGAAGGGGGATGTCAACGAACATTTTTCTCCCGGTGACCGGAACACGATGTGATTTCGTGGCGTCCAGCCCGATTGCGAATAGGCGTGACATTGAGATGTGGACTTTTGTTTAGTCCAAGCCGGATGAGTTCGGTTTGTCATCATCAGCAGCTACAACATCGTCCGACACTGAGGCCGCGCAAGCAGATTGGTTGTCATGGCAACCCGATGGTTCTATCGGAGGCTCGTGGCCGACAGCTTTCTTTGGTTATCCGAGGGGGCATACGGTGATAACGGAGGCTGGGTGCCGAAGCACGCTGGCCAAACTCGCTATAAGATACTCACCCTCAACCGTGGAGCCTCAGAGGTCAGAGCGAACGCTGCTTGATCAACAACGCTCGGAACTGCTCAAGGCTCTCAAGCTGCTTGCGTTTTCAGTTTTGTCGGATCGAAGCTCGCTCCCTTCTTCCAAAGGATTAAAACAATCGCCGCCAGTTTGCGCGCAAGAGTAAGGCGCGCCATCGCCGGCCGAATCCCTTTCATCAGCAATCCCTGGTAGTAGTCCTGTAGCGGACCTGCGGTCACGCTGGCGGCCTGCGCCATGCTCTTAAACAGGTACTTCAGATCATGGTTGTGATTTTGCTTGAGCCCGCGAGTTGCGAAGTTCTTCTTCGACTGTCGTAGCTCGCCGTTCTGATAGACATAATCTGCGCTGCTCTCTGTCTTCACGCCCAGTCCGCTGTAGGTCCAAAGCAGTCGCTTCGTACGGAAACGGTGTGGAGTTTGAATCAAGGCGATCAGCAGCGCGGCACGGATGGGACCGACGACCGGGATCTGTTGCAGAATATGCCGGACTGGATACTTATGACTTTCTGCCAGCAGTTCTCGCCGCGCCTGTTGCCGCAAGGGCTGCAGCAGATCGAGCTGTGCATAGAGTCGCTCGGCGCGCCGTCGTTGTCCCGGTTGTTCGAGCTGCTCGAGCCATTGCGGCCGGTGTCGCGTCGTATACACTCGCTTACCCGCACAAGCAATCGCCTGGCTGCGATACACGCCTTTGATGCGGTTCATCACCCGGGTCACATCTTGTGTCAGGGTCAGATAGCTGCGCGCTAACTCGCGCAGAGTACGCACTCCGACATCCTCGTGAAAGACAGCTGACAACTGCCCGGCTCGCAACAGTTCCGCCAGTTTGCGCGCCTCGATGCGATCACTCTTGTTGCCCGCATTCATCAGTGCGCTTTTCCGCGCATCACAAACCATCATGCTGTGCACATGCGGCTTCAGCACTCCGTATAACCAATCCGCTGAAATGCCTTCTTCCAAAGCAACGTGCAGTTCACCTCGCACGCCTTGGATGAAGTCCAGGATGGTGGATGCCTGGGTGGCAATCACGGACTGCATCACGAGTTTGCCGTTCGCATCCAGTACGGCAATCGAGATCGTTGCTTGATGAACGTCCAGACCGATATACTTCACGCTCTTCATGAAAGGGTGCTCCTTGCGTAGGCAGAGTTGTGAGGCTCACAACCTACCGCATCGGGGCGCCCCTTCATAATGCGTGATAATCTCCGTTCCCGACACTGGTTGTTCGTATTTACCATCTGCCGTCTTCGGAGTGCAGCCTTGGTGTACGATTTTGTATGAAACAAATTAGCGCCTTCTTGGGACCATTCAGCGCTCTCCTCCTTGCCTTACTGGTCTTCCAAGGTTGCAACGCACTCAATCCCTTGTGCGGAAGCGCTCGACCATCCCCAGTCATCGGGTCCCTTTCACCGAACACGATAACGTTTGCTGAAGTACAACAGGGCTTCTCTCTCACCGTAAATGGGAGTCAGTTTGTTTCGTCTTCTGTCGTGGTCATCAACGGGGCGACAGTCAGCACGATGGTAGTCAGTAGTCAGCAGTTGCAAGTCACGATCACGAGTGCGTTGATCTCCGGCCCGGGGACGGCAAACGTGACGGTCAACACGCCGAGCGGGAACTCGGGCGATGTTGGCTGCACGAGTGGCGGAACCAGCCACGCCCTGGTCCTAACGATCACTTAAACAAAAGCAACAGGTCCCCACCTCATCGAGATAGTGAGTGATAATCTCCGTTATCGCCAACAATCGCAACGGTCGTTGGGCGAAACAGCGTTTCACTCGTTGTATGTGGGGTTGGAGCTATCTTGTAGACTGCCCTTCTAGCCTTTTGATCGCGATTCTTGATAGTCCGCCGTAGGGACTGTTCGGTGCAACCTTCGAACAAGCCTCGTACTGGCGTTTAGCCTCGTCCATCTTCCCCAGTTTTTCCTGAGATTCGGCAAGGCCAAACATGGCTTCGGCACTGTTCGGTCTGGATTCTAGAACGTTGTTAAAGAGTGCCGCAGAAGCCTTGTAGTTGCCTTGTGCGAAATGGAAATTCGCAACAGCGAGTCGTCTTGCAATCTCTTTGTCTAGTGGCGTATCAAGAGGCACTACGTTTGATTTCTGCTTAACTACTATCTCAGGGTGGTCGTTCATCGGGACGGCCAGCGATTGCCCACCGTCGCGTTGTTGACTGTAAATCGTCGAAGAGGTCAGCGTTGCAATCAGGAAAAGCATGGCGCAGCGATTCACCATGACGCACCTGCCAGAATGGAATGATACCGCAAAGTGTTGTAAAGCCGGTTCCTAGCAAATAGGTGTCGGGAAATCTCTTTATCACTCGTAATCGAACTAAGGATGGTCAGCGTACTGATACGCGCTTATCCATAAATGGCGGTTGTCATATTTGTGGGGCTGGAGCCACCCGGTCCCGATCTTTGCAAGATCAATCGAGAAGCCATGCATTCGGATGACTAGGTTGGCGCCCTGCTCAACGCCTTGCCGGAAAGCTGGTTCAGGCAAGCGAAGAGCGTGCCTCAAGCCGACACCGAATGCAAAGATCACGTTCGAGTCAGGGTTTACCAGAACAGGGCATCCATATATCACCCATCGTTTTGCTTCAGGTACTTCTGCCGGAATGTCCTTCCACAGTAGATCGCAAACGCTTAGGCCAACTCGCAGTGATGTGTATGGATTCTCCAAGTCCTTCGGTGATGAACTTGGATTGTTAGCCCACGGTCCGCCTTTTGGAGTTAAAGATTCCACTAGCCTTTGGTTCTCGGGATGGCCCACAACTGCTAGACCGAAGCGGATAGGCACGAGCCGGATTATCTCACTGCTGCCGGGATATTCTGCGATTACTGTTGTGAAATCTCGTTCTGTTGAAAAAGTCACCGAGTTGATGCTTGTGAGTGCGAGTGCAGGAACGTATAAGCAGATCGAGAGTTCCTGATGCTGTACAGGATCGTCATTCTCGGAGGCTCGTCGCTCATGATGGGACAACACAACCGCTCGGAGTCGCTGTTCTACTACTTCCGCATTGAAGATCAGGTTCCCGAAAACCATCTGTTGCGCCTCATCGATCGTCACGTCAGTTTCGATTTTGTCCACGAGAAGCTGCGCGCACTCCTACAGCGACACCGGCCGACCTTCGATTGATCCTGAAGTGCTGCTGCGTATTCTGCTGCTCGGTTATTTGTACGGCATCACCAGCGAGCGGAAGTTGTTGGAAGAGCTGCGCATGCACTTGGCTTGGCGCTGGTTCACCGGCTTGGGCTTCGACCAGGAGATTCCCCATCACTCGACTTTTTCCAAGAACCGGCACGGACGCTTCCAGGAGTCGAATCTGTTTCAGGAGTTGTTCGAGCGCATCGTCGATCAGTGTATACTGGCGGGGCTGGTCAGGGCGCGCACATGTCAGTCGATGGCAGCTTCATACAAGCCAACGCGAATAACCACAGTCGCATTCCTCGTGAACAGTTAGCGGAGTAGCAAAGGTAAACTACGGGGTGCGTAAGTACCTAGCCGAACTCGAGCAGGAGAACGGCGATGGCGAGCCGGTGCACCAGCAAGATAAGGTTTCCACCACCGATCCGGATGCCACCTACTTGAGCAAGGGCAAGCGCGCGGCGCGGCTGGGCTATTTCGACAACTATCTGATCGATAATGCCAGCTGTGTAATCGTAGGCGTGCAAGCGACCGCTGCGCGTTTGAGTCAGGAAAGCGCAGCCGCTCGTGACATGATCGATCGTTATCAAGAACGGTACGGCCGATTGCCGCAGAGTCTGGCGGCGATAACACCTACGGCAATGGCGAACTGCTGCACTGGCTCGTCGATCGCGGGATCACACCTTATATCCGCGTCAAAGAAAGTCCGATGCCAAGACGCGATCTGTACGGGATCGAGAAGTTTACTTATCTGCCGGAAGAAAACTCTTACATCTGTCCCGAAGGTAAGCCCCTGAAGTACGTTGGCATCAACAAGCTGAACCGCATCATACCTTACCATTCCACCCTGAAGCGCTGTCGGGGTTGTTCGCAGAAGCCGCAATGCACGCGTGGAAAATATCGCGTCCTCTCCATCCACACCTGCGAGGCAGCGCGACAGCACGCCTACGAGGTAGCGAAAACACCGCCGTTCGCGGAGGCCTTACGGAAGCGACGAAAAGTGGAAGCGCTCTTTTCGGAACTGAAGAACCAGATCGGGTTGCGTCGTCTGCGGCTACGCAGAATCGAGTTCGTACGCGAACAGTTCTACTTGGCAGCCGCGGTACAGAACCTCAAACGGCTAGTGTTATACCACTAGTAATCCCAATTTGAGACGAGTTGCGATTCCGGAATTCAGAAAACATCGCCAACAGATGTTGCAGCCCGAGATGAAGGAGCTACACTGGTGTGACTTGATCACCAGGACTGAAATTCAAGACAAGGCCGAGGAGTTTGGGCTCCACGCCGCGAACATACAGCGAGACTACGTTTTTGGCTGGCTACTAGCGGGTCTGTATCGGGAAAGCACACTTGCGAATTCACTGGTCCTCAAGGGAGGAAATTGCTTCCGAAAAGCCTATTTTTCCCACACGCGATTCTCCAACGATCTAGATTTTTCCAGCAACGCGTTTATCGACGAAGCTCGGCTTACGAAGGAATTGAACAAGGTTTGTGACTTCGTCCAAGAGAATACTGGGGTAGTCTTCGAGAAGGATCGCAATTTCGTTCGAGAAAAATCCAACTCGGATAAAGAACGAAAAATCTCCGAAGCAAGACTCTATTTCAAAGACTTCTACGGCAATCCGCACACAACCACCATAAGCGTTCACCTAGACATTTCACAGTTTGATCGTATATACGGTTTATTCCGACCCACGAACAGACAATTGGGAACGAACGATTAGGCCAGCATTAAAGAAAATCACAAATGCGGTCCTGAAAAGGGAAACTGGCTTGTCGCTGAGGACGCTCCAGTACGCAAGAAATGGGCCCGGGAGGCCTAATCGTCGCAATCAATCACTGATTGTTGCAGCTCTAAAGAGACTCGGGTTGGTGTGAAACCAAACCCAACTAGTGTTTCTGCAAAACAGCGCGGCGTGCCTCCCATGCCTGTGTGTCGATCTCGCCAGGGATGACGTGATCGATGTGAAATGGCAATTTAAGGACGCCGTTGCGGCGCGCAGCGACGATGACGAACTCCTTGCCGTCGAGCCAGCCGGGAACAATCTTGGCGGGCTGCATCTCTCGATTGTGCAGGGGAGAGCGGAAGTCGAAGGTATAGCTGGTCGCTCGGATCGGAGTGAAGAGCGCCGGCAGCAGATCAGAACCGCCAGGTTGCCCGCTTGAATTTCCTTGCGACGGCCAAACGTTGGTTCCATCCGTCAGGGCTGCTGATGCCGACACTTGACCCGAGATACTGCCGGGCTCGAGGTCGGTGCATATGAGCGACACGCTGACACTGTCTTGGTAAAGCGGGGGAACGATAACGTCGCACGTTTCGGTCTTTCCCAATTGCAAGGTGTGGTCGCGACCGATCGCAACGCGTTTCTCTTCCATAGAATGTGCTTGGAAATACATCGTGCCGGAGATCGTCGCCTCTGTATTCTTCCAACCGTCGAAGGACTGCCGCGGGACGGTAAGTAAAGGGACAAGCTGTTTCGAAGGGATCTGCTGCGTCGGAGGCGACGGTACAAATGCAAGCGAGAGACGTGGAGAATTGTCGGGTTCAAACAGAAAATTCAGGGGCTCGAAGATAGTTTGTGTTTTCGCTGGGGACTCCAAGCGTCCTGCCAAACGAAATGCGTGCAACTCGAGGTGGCTGGGCAGGCCGGTGACCTGGAATGGATAAGACAGAGTGCGCAGGTTCTGCTCGGCCCACGCATTGGCGGGCGATTGCGTATAGGCGAGGCCTTCGGGGTTCATACTTGAATCCAGGCGTGCCGAGGCGAAACGTGAATCTGTGGGGCGAAACCGGCTGTAGATTTTCCATTCCATGCCGAGGGAGATCGAACCAAAAATGACGACGACAGCGCAGAGAGCTGCGACAGCGGCAACGCGAGTCCAAGTGGTTCGGCGGGTTGCGTATTGATAGCTGCTGATGACGATCCCGGCAATCAGCACAACCAGGTAAGCCACTCCTGAACGAATGTCGCTCAGTGGATCCCAGGTCCCCATACTCGCACCAGAAATGTAGACCAACGCGATCGAAGTCAGGGCGACACTGAGGATGCTGGCCAGCACAAAGCGGGGAAGCGTCGACGTGAGAGTAGCAATACTTACGAATAAAACGAGAAGGGACACGAGTTGGCCAAAGGTCAATAACAACGATGGGATCGCCGCCGAGATGGGGAAATGGAAATGCAAAATCAAAAATAGATGATGGGCAAGCAACGGCAGAAATAGAAACGCGACAAAGAATGCGCCTTTGGCGGTGACCAGGCTTAGTCGGCTGTACGGGCGCGTCAGCCAGAACTGATTCGTCCCCACCAGAGCTTCCTCTTGAATCAGAGCGGCGATTGCGAAGATGAGGGCCAGGGGCATCAGCACTGTGCTGAGTCCAACCAGCAGATAGAAGAGACCAATCGGCGACACGGAAGCGCTGACGGCAACCGACGCCTGGCCAAACATCGCTTGTCGCGCGTGCAGCGCAATCAGAGCCTGCACGGTCAGGATCAGCAGCCAGTGGTGGCGTATGTCTTTGCGGAAGATGTGCACAGCCTGTTTCATATGCGACTCCCCAAAATCAATCAACGGCCCGACTTCGCTAATGCAGTAAAAATCGAACGCAGAGGAAGGGGCTGCGCGCTCCAGTTGGTGCAGCCGGGGAATTGTTCCTGAATCTGCCGAGGGCTGACATCGTCGCTGAACTGACTGACGACGAAGCGCACGACCGGGCCGGAACTCTCCGGTTTCATCCATCCCGCGGGCCACGGCGTTGGGAGCGTTCCCGCATTCGCGAGTGTGACTTCAACTTCCCGGAAGCGCGACACGACCGACGCTAGTTCTTCCGAGAATTGCAGACGTCCGTGGTCGATATAGCCGATGTGGCTGGCGAGGTTTTCGATCTCGCCGAGATCGTGAGAGCTGACAAAGACGGTCCACTGATGTTCGGCGGAGATTTCGAGGATGCCCTCGATCAGTTCGTCGCGCACCAGAGGATCGAGTCCGCTAAAGGGCTCGTCGAGGATGAGGAGCTTTGGTCGGTAGGCGATGGACGACGCGAGCGCCGCTTTCATCTTCATGCCGCGCGAAAGATTCTCGAGTTTGCTCTTAGGTGGAAGTTCGAACTGGCGAACCAGCTTGTCGCACAACGCCTGATCCCACGCAGGATAAAAAGCGCGGCAGTATTCGAGAAAAGTCCGGACGGTCATCCACTCCGGCATCTCCTGATTCTCTGAAACGTAGCCGATCTGGGTGAAATCGACAGGGGCGAGGTGGCGGGAATCCACTCCCAGCACGGTTGCCGATCCGCGAGCCGCACGCACGATATTCACGAGCAACTTGATTGTGGTCGTTTTCCCCGCTCCGTTCGGGCCAAGGAAGGCGAAGATGGCGCCTTCAGGGACGACGAGCGTCAAGTCGTGAACTGCTTCGCAGGAGCCAAATCTCTTGGTCAATCCTGCGGTTTGGATCGCGTAGTTCATATTTTTTCCCCCTTGGAGGAAGATGGGCGGTGTGGCAGCGTCGGAGTGAGACGTTCCCAGTGATCGCTGAGCGCATCTTTCAGGTCGTCGAAATTGAGTTGCAGCTTCATTGCGTCAACGACTAGTGCCTCCAACTCCCCGCGAAGCAACTGACTTCGCTCCTTTGCAGTGGAAGCGGGCAGGTTTGCAGCGACGGTGCCAAGACCGGGATGAACCTCGAGCAGTCCCTCGGCGACGAGTTGCGAGATCACCTTGTGTGCGGTATTGGGATTGATCTTCAGTTCCCGACTGAGAGCGCGGACGGACGGGAAACGATCGCCTGGACGAATCTGGCCGGAGATGAGCGCCTTCTTGGCGGAGTAGACGACCTGCAGGTAAATGGGCACGCCGGGCTGGAAGGCGACACGAAAGGCGATCACATGTGTACTATGACATATAGTACAGCAAAGTCAAACCCCGATTCTGCGGTCAGCATCGACAACGGAAACGCGCGATATTTGCAGAATTGCGGCAAAGGCACGCTCGACGCGCCCTATTCAAGTCTTATGGCTGGAGTTTCGAAGCCGAATTAACTAGCCAGTCATCGCCAAATCACTTTTCCCCAAATCGATCTTCCAATTTTGCGGCAACGTTTGCGAACGGAGATTATCTCTATCTCAAACTGAAACAGTGTGGGCAGGGGGGTGCAACTTTCGCGGCTGCTAACCCCTATCCCTTCCGCCCCTTGACGGGTAGGGGGTTAGCAGCCGCGAAAGTTGCACCCCCGCTGTTGGTCCCTGGCCAAAATATAAAAGGCAGCAATTCAAGATCAAATTCCGGACAACAATCTAGACAGCGATACTTCCAAACCCTTCGCGATTAGGTCGAGATTGACTATCGAGATGTTCCGTTTCCCGCGTTCTACGTCTGCCAGAAAGCTTCGGTCAATTCCTACCTTCTCGGCCATTACGACCTGAGTCCAGCCACGTCGCAAGCGTAGCTTGCTAATACGAGTTCCCAGCCGGATAAGCAGATCGTCGGGCATGAGCCCGAATCATCGCGTGTTGCTTAATTACTACAAATCGTGTTTACGCAACACCGAAGTAATCTTGTCTATTAAGCGTTAGTTCTCATAATAGTTACTGGCTTGGAGGACAATCTAGTGAAACTCGTTTTGATGATTCTGGCGTTGGGAATCGCGCTCCAATTATCAGCGCAACAGCAAGCCACCAATCACCCTTACAGGATCATGGTCGGTGGATTCGTTGCGGAACATGATTACAGCCCCGCCGCGAAGGAAGAGGAATTAGTTCGCTCGAAGCTAATCAGTTCACTGTCCAGAGAGTGTAACGACCTTTGTGTCGTGACAGAGCAGGCCCTTGAAGACGATACGAAGGTTGATGCCGTTCTAACGGGGTCCTGGCTAATAGAAAATTGCTACAACTGCAAACTCCGCATGCAAGGCGCTTTACGCTTAGTGGCAAAGGATGGGGCTGTGCTTTGGAGCGACACCGTTTACAGCAGCCGGTTCTCTCGGGGTATCACGTCCAGCTTTACCGATAATGCTGCAAAAAAGCTTGTCTCTCATCTGGCATCGAAACCTTTGCCAGCAGGTGGCGACTGAACCATTAGCCCGGAGCGAATAGAATCAAAAGACATTCGGAGAACTTATTGCGTAAAAAGCCCTCCATCTCTGACGGGCTAGTATTCTCATTTCAAAGAACATTCAGCGTCTGCAGCACCGCAAGGATTATTCGTCGATTTCTCGGGTGAGGTCGTCTTCTTCCGGTCCGCGCGTCTATAAGGGCCCTGCGCGAGAGTCCGGTTTTCTCAATCAAACGTGACAGCGAAATCTTCGACAATTTAGGCCGAATTACCTTTTCCCACGCGTCACGTCGGGAATCCGAATAAACGGTATATACGTTTTCTGCGGAGTGGATTAACCCTGCATCGACTTCTTCGAGACTGTTCGATTCTTTTCCAATTGAAATAATTTCATTGATCCGAATATGGCGACGATACAGCAATCCAATTGTCTGCTGATTACAGGCGTCTCCATTTTCGTCGGCGCATTTCGATTCAGGATGGAATTGATATTCGGCAAAAACATCGCCATAAGTTTTCACGCGGGCTCTAATTCTGCTGCTGTAATTCTCTGTAGTTATTTTGTAGGTATTTCCATTTTCCGAATGTTGGTCGATCCAGTTCATTTCTAGCCATTTTTTTGGATTTGTCTCGAATGGAGCAATTAAATGAAATTTCTCTGGTCTAACTCCTGCCGGGTGCCCGAAGGGTTTCACATGGCAACTCAGCAAGAAATTGAATGGCTTGATTTGTTCGGAATATTCTTTTCCTGAATTCAGATTTTGGAAGGCATCTAGAATGCCAGGGCTGGTGATTGTCACTCGGCCAATTGCGGGAGTTCCCTCGAATTTAAGCTTCTCCGTGGGAAGACCTAAAGATTTCTGAATAATTGTTTCCCAGATTTGCGCAATCCAGTTGCGATCCTCATCTTCGAAATTCACAGGATTTAGCAAATGCCCGAGGCCGTGTTCCGACCAATGATTATCCTTGCTGTTTTTCCCTTTCCGCAGTAATGCAGGTTGGCCAGATTCATCCATTAGAAACAACGCATAGCGCTTGGCGGAAATCGCGAGGCACCAAACCTGCCGCTGTTCTTTCGTGACGGGGTCGAAATTATCTTCTTCAATTTTCAGAATAGAACCCGGAACAGCACTGCGATCATACGGATTTAATGCTTCGAAGCGCTTAGCGATTTCCGCAACCTGTGCCCAACTCAAGGCTTTAATCGCCGGTGCGCCATACGGCATTCTGAGTTGTCCACCAGCGCATGGAATCAGAGCCGCCCGTTTCAGTGGCAACGATGGCCATCGAATCGGTGTCTTCCATCGCATAGGTTCCGCCCAGTTTTGCGACGCTTTTTTCGAGCAATGCCAGCATCAGCCGGGCAGCACCCGTAATGAGCGAAGCGACGGGCGGGAAACAATAATCTCCAGGCTCCTCAGGGACTGGGACCCTGCAGGTGTAGGGCGTCTCGTCGATGCCGTGGCAGACTACGTATTGTTTTTCTTCACTCTCGCGACGATCCATCTGGCCATAAATTCCATAGCTGGTGGAATTCGCGAGTCATCTTCAGACCTTTCTCGTTCTGGTTTTTCAACTTCTGATAGATCTTTACGGGAATCTACACCGTTTTCGTTCTTCAATTACGGCTTGAAGAAATCTTGTTTCGCAGGATCGATGGAAATTAGACCCCGGAATCTAATTGGCTTTAGCCCCTGCAGTGGTTCGGAAGCCTCTATCCGAAATGCATCAATAATCCGAGGCACTTTGCCAGTCAGAATTACTGCGGCGACCAAATCCGGCAATGAAAACCACAATGCGTTGTCAGGGTCATTCCCGTACAGATAGTTCAACGCAACCTGCCAGTCGTTGCTCACGATGTTGTATTTGCCACGATTCGGCAGGATGTCACCATCGGGAACAACCTTCGCGAAACCAGCTAGACGCTTCCACGTGTCAGGACTGAATAGACGATCCGCAGTTATCCCCTGCAGAAAGTCGGCGATTTCGTTAGCGCAGTTGCTCACCACCTTGATTTCCCGCGCGATGACGAAACGCCATAGATCCATGAGGCTATTGACCGTCGGGTACATCGAAAGGAAATCGGTATATACAACAGGCACGGTAATGTTGCGGATGTGAGCGCTCGTCCGGCCACCGAAATATGCGGTTTGTGCGAATCCAATGTGGGTGCGACTAAAGTTTGGTTGCCGCTCCAACGCTGGCGGTATTCCCATTTTCCGTAAATGTGCCTTGCCAATCGTTGCTGCTGAAAAGGCCTTCGTAGGCGCGAGGTTTATTTCGTAACACTCATATTCTTGGAAGAGTTTTTCCGCCAATTCCGCAGTCGCTTTCACATCGCGACGGTTGTAGTGGATGTATTCCTCGGTGATGTTTCCGTGCTCGGAAACTTTGATCTTGCCGCTCTCAACCCCGAAGGCTTCACAGGCCGATTCCAGTGAATGCGAGCGATCTGTGAGAGCAAATGCGACAGTACGAAGATCCAGAAAATGACCCCTGAAGTTATAGCCATCCTGAGGTTTGCCGTCCTCTGAGCCCTCCGGAATCCGGTCCACTTCGTCAGTCTCCATCCGAGAAGTGAAGCTCATCAGCGCCCGCTTGCTGTCCAGGTGCTTGATGGTAATGCGCGGTCTATTACGGTCAGGGAATTGACACCCGTTGTCGTCTTTGTACGTCCATACACCCAGAGAGAATCCGCCCCCAAATGCACGTCTCGCACGCTTAACGTCAAATGCCATCCTAGATAAATCGAACGGTAGATTGAAGCCGACGAGCAAAGCACGGCCCTTGTAAGTTGCCTTGTACAGCTTCTTCAGAAACTCGCTGCGGCTGAGAAGCGCCAGATTTCTACGACCTCTTTCAGACGTGTCTGCCCTGTGATCGGTCACATATTGCCGCAGAAGATTCATTTGTTCAGTCGAAAGCTGATCAGCGTAGACCAATCCTTCTTCCAAACAGTCCCTGTCATAGAGAAAGCGATAACAGCCAAAAAGTAGTCTTTGTGTCGGATCGGTGGTGGTCTCGGTGTCGAACACAAACATGCTCTCGGGAAGGTGCCATTGTTTTGCGGGTTGGGATTTTTCCCTGGTTTCGAGTTTCGGCTCGGGAAAAATTCGAACCGCAAGAGGTACCGAATCTATTTTCTTTTTGCGAGACATTTATGCATTCCTTTGTATGAAATTTGCGAAATTGGTATTTGTCCAATATCTCGGGCCGAGAGTTTGGGTAAGGAAACTGTCTACCGTCTCCAACAGTTTAGGAATACGGCTCAACAGTCTTTCTATGAAGAGAATTACAGTGTCGCAAAAACCGCGAATAAACGCAGCAGCAGCTAAAAGCGGACTGCCATCCCGGTTTTCAAGGGTGCGCTGTGGCCAATCGTATTGCTTGACGTTCAGTACGGCGCGATGATCGTTCGCCGGTACCGGAACTGTGAGTGGGTCGTTTGCTTCCCCTGCAACGTGATGGTCGTCGAATGTGCTACGTCCTTCTGTGCGTCGCTGGCACTCTTCGCAGATGACCGGATTACTTCCTGTGACGAGTGCAAATGGCTTAGTTTCACCGCATGTACAGGCAGCTCCCACCCCCACCCGTCTAGCCGCGATGTTCTGCCGCTTAGCGGCCAGGATTGGGTCTGGCTCGTAATTCTTCCTAGGCATTAGGCTACCCTCGCATAGAGAGATTCGAACGAGATCGCCCCAGCCGAACCAAGCCGAATCAGCTCTTTCGCGTCCGTCAGCAGTTTGATACGGTTGCCTTCTGCATCAGTGAGGCGCAGGCGGCGGAATTTTTTCAGGATCGATTCATCACCTGTCAGAAGGAATACGCCCACAGCATTGTCGTATTCGCCCAGCTTTGAGGCTGTGCGAGAATCACGAACTGCTACTTCCCGCGTTCCACCCTCTGCCGGGATATTGAGCACACGCAGCAGCCGATCAAATTTCTTGGCTACATACCTGCCGTTCTTCTTTTTGTGGAGCGCAGGGCCGGCAGTTTCGATGACATTCTTCGGTTCAAGGAAATATTGCTTCGCGGCTTTGGTGACCGAAATGCCTTTCTTTCTGACGTCTTGAACTATCTGCGCAACGCGATTGAGCGTGTCCTGTTCCGCTGCAGGCAGTGCAAAGAATTCGCCTGATGTCCGAGGCCCTTTTCTGATCTTCAACTTTCTCGGCTTGCGAGATGGAACTGCTTTGGTGGTCTGTTTCTGTTTGGACCGTGGTGTTGCCGGCTTCCTCGATTTGCCCGTCGAAGACTTCTTCTTGAGCTTCAGTTTCTTCTTCATCTCGCATCCTTTAGGTTGGCTGTGTCCGAATTTCGGCTTACGAATGCTTTCAGTGCCGAGATCGGAATGATGGTTCTACGGCCCACTTTTCGACTGAGTAACTCACGACGGGCTACCAGCGTGGCCACGGTCCGAGTCGAGAGTCCCAGCCGTCTGGCGGCTTCGGCGATGCTGACTGCCAGCACACTTTCATCTTGGTGCATACGTTCTCCTTCATATAATTGCCCTTGCAGACTACTCATGGCGTGAATACGAGTTACGGCTACGATTCTTTGTCACGGTTGCTGAGCGTGCTGCACCAGACGGGGGCGACGACGATTGATGGCTCGTCCTATGTTCTGGACAACGCCGGTAATCGAACGTCAAAGCAGAACATGATGAATGGCGTGACCGAGGGCTACTCCTACGACGCGATCTACCAACTCATGGGAGTGCAGCAGGGCGGGAGCACAACCGAAAGTTACACATACGACAAAGTCGGTAACAGGCTGTCGTCGGTTACTTCAGCGGTAAATCAGTACAACAGCTCGAATGAACTAACGTCAGATGCGGCGTTCACTTACGCATACGACAATAACGGCAACATGACCAGCAAGACCGATGCGAATGCGGCAACCACTGGCTACACCTGGGATTTCGAGAACCGGCTGGCTTCAGTCGTGCTGCCCGGAACGGGAGGAACTGTCAGTTTCCGATACGATCCATTTGGGCGTCGCGTTCAGAAGAGCAGCGGGTCTGGGGTGACAGCATTCGCCTACGACGGCGCGAGCATCACCGCCGAATATGACAGCACCGGAAATGTCGTAGCGAGGTACGCGCAAGGGGCAGGTGTTGACGAACCACTGGCCATGTCACGAGGCGGCGCGATTGCTTACTACCATGCGGATGGGCTGGGCTCGATCACATCGGTAACCGATAGCTCAGGGTCTGCGCTAGCAGCCTACACAAGGGATTCTTATGGCAAGTCGCTGAGTTCTGCAGGAACGCTGACGAATCCCTTTCGTTATACCGCTAGAGAGTGGGACTCGGAGACAGCCCTGTATTATTACCGAGCCAGATACTACGATCCCAGCACAGGCCGCTTCCTGAGTGAGGACCCCCTAGGGTTTGGTGCCGATGGTCCCAACTTTTACTCATATGTCGAAAACAACCCTATCAACAATGATGATCCAACTGGTCTAGCGAAATGTACATACTCGATCAGTACCGGGCACTTGCATTGCACACCCGACAAGCCGGGTCATGCTCCCGTCGACATAATCCTGGCTTCAGGCAATAACGGGCCTGTTGAAGACCAGCCCGGCCTCAAATGCAAAAACAATCCCAAATGCACGAATATCCAGGATAGAGGGCCGATTCCTCAGGGTGACTGGCATTGGACGGATGACTACACGTCGAAAGAGGACGGACGTGTGCTACAGCCGCTTTTTGAAACAAACCGTAAAGACATCAGATCCCATAGTTGCCCAGCTCCATTTGGTCCTTCGCTCGGTCCAAAGTTCTGCTCTAAAGGGTGCATTACTGGATTCCCGAAGGACATGAAGAAGCTAAACACACTCATCGATGCCGAGCCCGGCAGCACTCTGAAGGTGACAGACTAAATGAACAAAACCAAAGCGTACGCGTCGGCTGTTGTCATACTAGCAATGATTCTCGTGATCATTGCGGCGGGACAGTCCAACTCTCGACAGGAACGAGAGTTGAGAATGGCGGACCAGGCGATCCTTGCATCGTTGGCAGTATCGCAAAGTCCGGCGGGAAAGAGCCTATGTCTCGGAAATGAAATTGCATGTGTCGGACCGGACAAATCAGAGTTGGGACTTGCTCTGATTGGCGCACGACCAACACCAGAGTCTCGATCCGCCCTGACGAACTTACTTGCCTACCGGTTGGACGGTTCGGTTTCCGAGGACTTCCAGTGTTATGTCTTAAACGCTGGTCCGGCGATTGAATCAGATCTACGCAATGTCGATCCGGACCGGCTACGTGCGCACTGTAGTGATGAGCTGCACAAGTTGATCCGTTCTAGAAGAGCGAGTTTCAAAGGGCTCGATGAAAACGCTGTGTGCGCCGACCCGAACCGTATCAGAGCTAAAGCCAATGAGCTAGCTGGCGGCGTAAAGCGAGGGATCAAGTGTAGTGCTGACGAATTCTAATTTCTATTCCATAACGGAGAAATCCCTCATAGTCACGCTGACTCCAATCATCGGGCAGTCTCCTGACTAGGATTTTTCTTTTGTGAAGTTCTTTTCCTAAGGATCAAAGAGGGGGTGCAACTTTCGCGGCTGCTATCCCCTAACCCTTCCGCCCCTTGACGCTCCCCTTTTCCGCATCTATAGTAGGCGAACATAAAGCGAAAGTAAGTAGCAGCGATTCGTGGGGACTCGCATCAAATCATAGGAAATACGATGGCATCTCTACCTCTTCTTCAACTTGAGCGGGACGATCAGCGTCAAAATGCGCCCGGCCCGCAGCTCGTCGGAATAGCGCGTCTCGCGGCTGCCGGTGAGTCCATCCGCGAAGGTCACGATGTCGAGTACTTCACCATTGAGACACGATCCATCCTGAATCGCTGCAATGTGCCGCGCATGCCGTTTACCTGGACCGTAAACCCGTATCGCGGATGCGAGTTCGCCTGCAAATATTGCTATGCGCGGTACACGCACGAGTTCATGGAGTTGCGCGATCCCCTCTCCTTCGAGCGGCGGATCTATGTGAAGCAGCACGTGCAATCGCAATTACGGCGCGATCTGAAGAAGGTAAAGCCGGGCGAAGAGATCGCCATCGGCACTGCGACTGATCCCTATCAACCCGCCGAACGGCGCTATGAAGTCACGCGCTCGATTCTGGACGAAATGGCGAATCATCGTGGGCTGGAGATCGGCATCATCAGCAAATCCAACCTGGTTCTGCGCGACACGATGCTCCTGCGCCGCATCGCCGAGCATAATCAGATCAGCGTCACTCTGACGATCACTACGCTGAACACGCAACTGGCGCGTCTTACCGAGCCGCGTGCGCCGCGTCCTGACCTGCGACTGGAGGCGATCGCCGCACTCGCCCGCGCCGGCATTCGTACCGGCGTAAGCATGGCTCCGATTCTCCCTGGCATTACGGACAAGCCTGCGGATATGGAAGCCCTGGTTCGCGCCGCGAAGCAAGCAGGAGCCAGCTACATTTTCGCCAACCCGGTATTTCTGAAGCCCTGCTCGGCAGCGGTATTTCTGCCGTTCCTTGAAAAGGAGTTTCCGGAATTGTTAGAAAACTATCGACAGCGTTTCGCCAACAGTGCGTTCGTCGCCTCTGCTTATCGAAAGCGCATCGGACAGCTCATGACACGCCTGCGCGAGAAGTATGGTTTCACGCGAAACATCGACAATCGCAGAACGTATGATCGGTATGCGCTCGAGGCAGAGGGGCGAGATCCCCGAATGAGGAAGACGATCACGCCTGAGACAACTCCAGTCGAAGCGCAACCGCCGTCCGAACCACAGGCCGTTCAGTTGGGCCTGTTCTGATTACTTGCGGAAGAACAACCAGGCCAGCATGAATCCGGCAAACGCGGCTCCGGCTAGTCGCCTGCGGCTGCCGCGCCGAATCGGCAAGAATCGAGTCTCGGTCGCAGAAATTTCGATAACTCCCAGGGGCAGACACAACACGCCCCCGCCACCGCCTCCACCCTCTCCCTGTCGCTGCCTTTCGCTTTCTGCGCGAGCGCCCATCGAGCCGCCGCCCGAACCTCCGCCAAATCCGTACTGCACGCGGGCAACGGGAATAATTGTTCTTCCGTGCGCTTCCACCGGTTCGCCGAAAATTGTTTTTACGTGAGCGGTGTTAGCCAGGCTCGAGGGAATCGACTCGATATATTTTTGGATTTCCACGCGACCTCCTGCGGAAAGCGGTCAGCTTCCGGAACTAAGTTCATGGGGCGCTCCGACGAACGGAATCTCGCCACCGGCCATTTTGTCGCGAACCGCGATGTGTCTCTCGCGAAAGTGCTTGATCGCACGCTCACTCCACGCGCGCACGAAGAAATAATTCAATCCCGCCCCGATGACCGAGCTTAGGACTGGAATCACGCGACCAGCCCACTTCTCCACTGCTTCCTTGCTGGCCTGAGCGGCCATCGCCTGGATCACCCGCGGCACAAATTTGCTGACCACCTGCTTTTCCATCAGTTCGCGACTGATGTCGACGCCGGCTGCGCTCGCGGCCGCCACCCACAAATCGGCCATCTCTTCGTCGGTGTTGTATTCGAATCCATATAGCAGGCTCAACTTCTGGATCGTGCGCAACGTAATCACGGCCAGAAAGCTCAGATCTGGGACCACGGTCAGCATTCCACCGATCCCTAGTCCCGCGCCTTCGACCATTGCCATCTTCATGCCTGCGCGCACGGTTTGCGCAGCGATGTCGTCGATCTGCGCGATCGGAACGGAGTAGATACCGCGAAAGGTCGTGACCGGCAGACCGTGGGCGACCTGCAGGTGCAGCAAGTAATGTTGCGGATCGACTTTCACGGTCTCATATGCCTGCGTCAGCCCCTTCTTCAGGGCATTCTCGACCCTAACGCGCAGCCACGTTTTATTCAGCAGAGCCATTGGTTTCCCAGTTTACGCCAGAACTACTGATTAGATGCTGCGCCTGAGGGCAAGGAGGCAGTTGCATGTGCTAGCATCAAGTGTTTTGATGCCTACCGGAAAACTCCATATCGTTCCTCTCGGCGGCCTGGGCGAGTTCGGGATGAACTGCATGGCCGTCCGCTGGGCCGATGACATTATCGTCATCGACGCCGGACTGATGTTCCCCGAAGCCGAACTCCTGGGCGTCGATATCGTCGTTCCCGACATCACCTATCTGCTCGAGAACCGTGATCATGTTCGTGCCATCGTCCTCACGCATGGCCACGAAGATCACATTGGCGGACTGCCCTCGATCCTTGCCGAACTGAACGTTCCGGTCTACGGCACCGAATTCACGCTCGCCTATGTGGAGGGCAAACTCGAAGAGCACGGGCTGCTCGATGACGCCAAGTTGATCGAGATTCGTCCCGGGGACCGCGTCAAGATCGGGCCGTTCACAGTTCACCCGATCCAGGTTACGCACTCTCTGGTCGATTGCGTTGCACTGGCGATCCATACGCCCATCGGCATCATTATTCATACGGGCGATTTCAAGGTCGACCCGACTCCGACGGACAATCGCCTCTTCGACCTCCACAGCTTCGCCGAGTACGGCAAAGAAGGTGTACTCGCGCTGTTCCAGGATTCGACTAACGTTGAGCGCCCTGGCTACACGCCCAGCGAACGCGCCGTGCGCCGCAAGTTCGACGAGGTCTTCGCGCGTACCGAACGCCGCCTGTTTATCTCCTGTTTCTCGTCGTCAATTCATCGCATTAAGTTGGCCATCGAAATGGCGATGGAGCATGGTCGCAAGGTTGCGCTTGTAGGCCGCTCGATGAACGAATCGACGGAAATCGCGCAGGATCTCGGCTATATCGACGTCCCCGACGGACTTCTCATACATCCAGGTGACATCAAGAAATACGCGCCGGAACGCGTCTGCGTTATGATCTCCGGCACGCAGGGCGAGCCCATGTCGGCGCTCTCGCGCGCTGCCGTCGATAATCACAAGCACGCGAAGATTGAGACAGGCGATACGGTCGTGCTTTCCTCGCGCATCATCCCTGGCAATGAAAAAGCCATCTACAGGATGATCGATCATCTCTTCCGCCGCGAAGCGCACGTCATTTATGACGACGGCTCGAATCCTCCGATACACGTCAGCGGCCACGCCAGCCAGGAAGAACTCAAGCTCGTCATTAACCTGGTGAAGCCGCGCTATTTCATTCCGATTCACGGCGAATACCGCCAGCTGAAGCGTCATGCCGAACTGGCGCAGAGTATGCACGGAGCTGTCGGACAGGTGCTGATGATCGAAAGCGGCGACGTGCTCGAGTTCGACGAACTCGGCGCACGGAAGGCCGGAAAAGTCGCCGTCGGACGCCGCTGCATCGATTCCAACTCTCAGGGCGATGTGGTGGAAGAGTTGATTATTCGCGACCGGCGCCACATCAGCGAAGACGGCATCGTGCTGCCCATCATTGCCATCAACAAGCTGACTGGCCGCGTTGAGACTCCGCCAGAGATCGTGACTCGCGGTTTCGCTGCGATTGGCGAAAATGGATTCATGGATGAAGCACGCAACGTCGTAGTCAACACGTTGGAACTCTCAAGCGCCGAAGAGAAGGCCGACTACGGGCTGATCAAGGAAAAGATCCGCCAGGACCTGAAGCGCTACATCGCCAAGAACACTTCGCGGCGTCCGCTGATCATGCCGGTGATTCTGGAGATCTGAGCCATCGTTAGCCTGGCCGACATCAAAGCAGCGCAATCCCGAATCCAGGGCGTAGCCGCACGCACGCCGCTTCTGAAATATCCGCAGCCGCTTCGAAGGACGAACGCTTTACCTCAAGCCAGAAAACTTCCAGCCAATCGGCGCATTCAAGATTCGTGGCGCGTTCAACAAGATCGCATCCCTGACTGTGGAGCAGCGCAGTCACGGCGTGATCAGCTACTCCAGCGGCAATCATGCCCAGGGGGTTGCATACGCGGCCCGCGAACTCGGCGCTAAAGCAGTCATCGTTATGCCGGAAAATGCTCCGAAGATTAAGGTCGCGGCCACGCGCGCGTATGGGGCCGAGATCGTTTTCGTTGGGCCGGCCAGTGACGAACGCAAAGCCAAAGCCGAAGAACTCGCGCAGCGACACCACTATCAGATCATTCCTCCCTACAACGACGAAAAGATCATCGCTGGCCAAGGCACCATCGCCCTGGAGATTCTCGAAGATCTGCCGGACGTCGAGACGGTTCTCTGTCCCGTTGGCGGAGGCGGATTGATCAGCGGCGTCGCGGCAGGCCTGAAGCTTTCGAATCCGAAGATCAATGTTATCGGCGTCGAACCAGAGCTCGCGAATGATGCGCAGCAGAGTCTTCGTGCGGGCCACGTTGTGGAACTCCCAGCTGAACAGGTGAGTCGCACGCTGGCGGACGGGCTCCGCACGCAGTCGGTCGGCGAGATCAACTTTCAGCACATTTCGCAATACGTCGATAACATCATCACTGTCTCGGAAGACGAAATTCGCACGGCGGTTCGCAAGCTTGCGTTGGAAGCTAAGCTGGTTGTCGAACCCAGCGGCGCCGTAACTTTTGCCGGATTCCTCTTCCATGCGGATCAACTGCCCTCTTCCGGGAACTATGTCATCGTGATCAGCGGCGGAAACATTGCGCCGGAGTTGCTCGCCGAGATCATTCGCGAAGATCCAGCTTAACCCTTGTCGAGACTGAATATCTGTTCGAAACTGCTGGTATGCATTTGTGTTGGAATGCTCAGCCTGTTTGGAGGAAGACATTGAAATCTCTACGTGTGCCGCTGTGGACTACTTTCATTTTACTGAGCTGCATTCTTTCGGCGAGCGCCGCCGATCACGGCATCATGATCCGCGTTGCGCACATTTATCTCAATCCCGACGAGACTTCCACCAGGATCGCCGACATCACGCGCGGGCGCGAGGTTGCGATTCTCGATCGAACTCCGAACTGGCTGCATGTGCTCGCCTCCATCAGTCCTGAGCGCGACGTGACTGGATGGATTCTCGACAAAGGCGCAGTAACCGCGTCTACTCCGAATGGCGATCAGATCCTCTTTGGTGCCGCTTCCGATAGCGAGCACGAAGCCAGCCGTCGTGGCGGGCGCAACGGCGCTGCCCAGGATGCGATGCGCATGTACGCGCGCACCCAGGAATATTTCCCCAACTCGCCGTTAGCGGGCGAAGCCCTCTATCGAGCAGCCGATATCCGCTGGCAACTCGATGTGGAGGACTACCGCAGTCGCCCTTCTGCGAAAGACCGCGATCCAACGATGGTGCCGGATATCCCCGAGGATGCGATGCGCCAGGTGATGAAGAAATTCGCACACACCAAGTGGTCCGAATTAGCGGCGTTCCATCTTCTCCAGAACAAGTTGTGCGGAGACTGGCAGGGATTGCCGGAATGTCCGGAGAAAGAAACCCAGGTCTACCTGAAATACGCAAGCGATCATCCCGACTCGCCTGCCTATTCCGAGGCGATGTACGACGCGGCGTATCGCCAGGCTGCGTTGGTCGAGTTATACAAAACCAACAATGCTGAGCAGAAATTAATCGACGCCGCAACTGCGAACGCCAAGCAATTTGCGCAGCGCGCCATCGACAAGAATCCACAGAGCGACTGGGCGTATCGCGCGCAGACTCTGATATACATGGTGGATCAGAAAATGGCCGTGTATGGAAACGCGGTTCAGTGATTGCATTCTGCGGGTGCCCCATCTCGCCTTCTTTCGGCGAGGCGGGAACGAGAAAGTGGTGGAGGACGTTTGACCGATTACCTGCTCGCACTTCTGCTGGGCATTATTGAAGGCTTAACCGAATTTCTTCCTGTCAGCTCCACCGCGCACCTGCGCATCTCCGAAGCATTGCTCGGCATGGACCTGGGCAACGGCTATTGGAAGATGTTCTCTATCGTCATCCAGCTTGGCGCCATCTTGTGTCTGCCGATCTACTTTCGCAAGCGAATTGTCGATTTTGTTTCGACGTTTCCGCATGGTCCGCGCGGCGACAAATCTGTTTGGGATCACCCGCTCACGTTGACCCTCATCGCCTTCGTCTGCACCGCCGTTCCCGCATTCCTGCTGACCAAGGTCATCGGCAAACATCTCGAGAGCCTCATCATCATGGGCACTTCGCTTGTGGTCGGCGGCATCGTGATGTGGATCGTCGATGCTCTCTACGAACGTAAAGTGATTCCGCTGCGCACGACTGATGTTCAGGACATGAGCGTGGGGCAAGCCGTCTGGATCGGATTGTGCCAGATCACCTCGGCTGTTTTCCCCGGCACGTCGCGTTCGATGTCAACGATCGCCGCTGGGCAACTGGCGGGCATGTCGCGATCGGCAGCGCTCGAATTCTCTTTCTTCGTTTCAATTCCAACCATGGTCGCTGCCACCTGCTACGACCTGCTGAAATCCATGCGGCCCTCGAAGACCACCGGGTTACCCATTGGCGCAGCTCCGTCGAATCCGCATGAATGGATTACGCTCGCCATCGGATTCGTGGTCTCGTTCATCGTTGCGTACATCGTGGTTGCGTGGTTCATGCGCTGGGTGCGCACGCGCGGATTCGTCCCTTTCGCCATCTACCGGATCATCGTAGGAACGGCGGTCTTGATCTGGGCTCTGCGCGGAGCGGCTGCGTGAAACGCGTCTGCGTCTTCTGCGGCTCGAGCACCGGTGCGCGCCCGAGTTATGCCAGAACCGCAGTGAAGTTGGGGAAGATTCTTGCCAAGCGGCAGATTGGCCTCGTCTACGGCGGAGGCAACGTCGGACTCATGGGTCTGATCGCCGACTCGGTGCTCGAGCACGGCGGCGATGTCATCGGCGTGATCCCGCGCTTTCTGGTTCACAAGGAAGTTGCTCACCAGCACCTGAAAGATTTGCGCATCGTGGAGTCCATGCACGAGCGCAAGGCGCTGATGGCCGATTTATCGGACGGTTTCATTGCTCTGCCCGGTGGCTACGGAACACTGGAAGAGTTCTGCGAGATCGTCACCTGGGCGCAGCTTCAATTGCATCCAAAGCCCTGCGGCCTGCTGAATGTCGAGGGTTTCTATGATTCGCTGCTTCAGTTCCTGGACCACGCTGTGGCGGAACAATTCTTGAAGGCATCCAACCGCAAGCTGATTCGCTGCTCCGCCGATCCCGAGGAACTGCTGAACATGATTTTGAGCGCACCGGTCGCCACCGAAGAGAAGTGGATCAGCCGCGATCCGCGGTAGGAGAACCACCTTGCGGGTGCCCCATCTCGCCCGCTTTGGCGAGGTGGGAAAGGTAGTTTTTCACTTCGCCACCGCCCCATCCGTAATCCAGCGATAGCGCCACTCGGGCAAGCCATACTTACCCTCGCCCAACCGTGCGAGCCGCGGCTTGTCTTTGCGCAGTTCGAGCCAGATCGCTCGTTCGAGTGCCTCGCGCGTGGTAGTCGGTATCTCTTTCCGGATCTCATCGCGCAATTCGGCGGGACTCATGGGACGATTCGCGGCAATCAACAGCGCGACGATCTTTTCCATATAGTGACGGCGCTCGGGTGTGCGCGGAGGCGCGGGTTGCGCTTCGGCCTTGGGCTCCGACCTGACTTCAGGAGCGGCGACCGCTGCGGATCCGGACGCGACGGACGGCGTCATCAATAGTTCAAGTGCGGCTTCAAGATGTTGCCGGATCTGCTCGCGGCGACTCGATTCCTCACTGATCAGCTTTTGCAGAGTAGCTAGAGTCAACATGCATGCCATTGTGATTGGGACGCCATGGCGGGCGAAAGAGGGATGTATGCGAGCCTCATGCATGCCATTCCAAAGCGATACCAAGTCCCAGATACGGAAAGACTTAGGCTTGTCCACAAGGACAATGCACCCCAGCCGTCACCCCTGTACTTCTTTTTCCCCAACGTCGGGCCGATTTCTTGGCATAATGACTCCTGCTCTGGTGTACTTCGTGCGGCTTCGTTGGGACTGTGCCGGGAGTTCGCGTCCTTATTTAAGCAGCTCTGATTTCGAATAGCGGTGTCCCCGTGAAGCACGAACACGCCTTCATGAAGTTTTTTTCTCGGATCTTCACGCCGACCAGGAACCGCCGGCTCAATGAGCTGGTGGGCTTTCTCCTGTTCGTCTCCGCGCTCCTCCTTTTCCTTGCGCTCATCACCTATTCGCCCCTCGACTCGTCGTTCAACACCGCGGGCCTGCGCCTGCCTTCGCGTCCCGCACAGAATTGGATCGGGCCGGTCGGTGCCTATGGCAGCGACCTCGTATTCCAACTGTTCGGAGTCTCCGCGTTCCTGATTCCCGTTTGCCTCGGGTTTCTGGCGCAGCGTTGGTTCCGCTCGCGTGCCGTGACTTCGCCCCTGGCGAAAACCTTTGGATCGATTTCCCTCGTCCTGTTTTCGTCAGCGCTACTGGCGCTTTGCCCTGGCACTTCCGCTGGGCGCGTGCGATTCCCGCTGAAGGTCTGCTCGGCCGGATTAGCTCCGACGTTCTCGTTCATTACTTGAACCTCGCCGGCGCTTACATCGTCTCGATCGCGGCGATCGCCGTTGCGCTGTATCTCTGCACCGCGTTCTCGTTCACGTCGATCCAGGTATGGTTCCCTGCTCGATTCTCGTTCTTATACGCGGCTTGGGATCGGATCGAAGACTGGAAGCGTGCGCGAGAGAAGGCACAGGCCGCCAAGGAGTTGGAGAAGCGTCGCGCTGCTAAGCCGGTAGTCGCGACGCAACTGGTACAGAAGCGGCTTCAGGATCAGCCGCCCATTCCGCCGATCACCGTCAGTCCAGCAGCTACTAAGAAGACCGGCATCGAGCGCATGCTGGAAGAAGATCGCGGCCCACTGCCACGCTCCGCCGCCGGACCGGCACCGAACAGCACTCCGGAAGCGATCGTTCCGGAGGTCACCAATCGCGCTGACGAAGATCTGAAGAACAAGACCACCATGCCCAAGATGCATGCTGGTTACAAGCTGCCTTCCAGCGCACTGCTGAATCGTCCGGCTGAGCAGTTCGCCGTCGATGAAGATGAACTGAAAAGCCTGGCGCGCGTGCTGACCGAGAAATGCGCCGAGTTCGACGTGCGCGGTCAGATCACGCAGATCAACCCTGGCCCGGTGGTCACCACGTTTGAGATGAAGCCCGAGGCCGGCATCAAGTACAGCCGCATCACCGGCCTGTGCGACGATCTCTGCCTGGCGCTGCGTGCCGAGAGCATCCTGATCGAGCGCATGGCCGGTAAGTCGACCGTCGGCATACAGGTTCCGAACCGCGAGCGCGAAACCATCTGGCTCCGTGAGATGGTTGAGTCCACGGAGTTCAACGCAACCAAGTCAAAGCTCACGTTGGCGCTCGGCAAAGACATCAACGGCCGCATCAACGTCGCCGATTTGGCGACCATGCCTCACTTGCTCATCGCCGGCTCTACCGGATCAGGCAAGAGCGTGGCCATCAACGCCATGATCGCGTCGATCCTGTACAAGGCCACGCCCGACCAGGTGCGCATGATCATGGTGGATCCGAAGCGCGTGGAACTTGGCGTTTACGATGGCGTCCCGCACCTTTATACGCCGATCATCACCGAGCCGAAGTTGGCTGCCTATGCTCTCCGCAACGCAGTGCGCGAAATGGAACGACGCTTGAAGCTGCTGGCCAGCCGCGGCGTACGCAATATCGCGCAATATAACCACCTGTTCGAGGAAGAGAAGACGCCCAGCCTATTCGGCGAAGAGCAGCAGGAAGGGCCGATCCCGTACATCGTCATCATCATCGACGAGTTGGCTGACCTGATGATGCTCGATCAGTCGAACGTGGAAGAGTCGATCACGCGCCTGGCGCAGATGGCGCGCGCTGTCGGCATTCACATGATTCTGGCGACACAGCGCCCGTCGGTCGATGTGATCACTGGACTGATCAAGGCGAACTTCCCGGCACGCATCTCGTTCCGCGTGGCGACGAAAGTCGATTCCCGAACGATCCTCGATGCGAACGGTTCAGAGGCTCTGCTTGGACGCGGCGACATGCTGTATCTGCCCTCAGGCTCTTCTCGACTGCATCGGCTGCACGCGCCGTACACGACTGAAAAAGAAATCGCTGCAGTGGTCGAGTTCTGGAAATCGCAAGGCGCCGCGCAGTATCAGCAGGCTTTCCTTGAAGCTCCCAAGGATGAGAATGGCCGCTCCGAAGGCGGAGATTTGGGCGACGAGAACGACAATGACGAACTCTTCCAGGATGCTGTGAAGCTGGTCCTCGAGTTCGGCAAGGCGTCCACTTCCCTGCTGCAGCGCCGTTTGCGAATCGGTTATGGGCGCGCCGCTCATCTCATCGATCTGATGGAGCGCGACGGAATAGTCGGTCCAGCGGATGGTCCCAAGCCGCGCGAAATCCTGAAACGTCCGGACTGGCTGAGCGAAGTAGAAGAGTCGATGCGGTAAAGAAGCTCTTAGCAATCAGCAGTTAGCATTTAGCCCCCGAACGTTTGTGGCTAAGAGCTAAAAGCTAAGTGCTAAGAGCTAGCAGCTAAAAGCCCGCTGCTGTTCCCTTCGGGAAGTTCGGATCGGCTTTCACTTCCAGGATTTGCTCGGTATGCCGCTTGCTGTGCGCCGCAATGAATAAGACCCACTCGTAGGCATCCAGTTGTTTTCCCAGCGGACTGTCGGTTGCATGAGCGCGCAGATCAGGAGTCTTCTCGAGGAAGGCAATGGTCTCTGCACGGCTGTCATCGAAATGCTTCACTGCGGCTTCCGGAGATCCGAAACGATTGGTCGGCTTCAGCGGTTCCGGAGCCTGGGCCTTATGGCTGCGATCGGGAACGCGTGTGATCACCATTTCGTCCAGCAGCACAAGGTCTTCTGGCTTCGTGCGCGCAGGAGCTTTCATGACCTGATTGGTGATCATGCCGAAAAGCAGATCTTCGGCTGCAGCGATGTGCTCCGCGCACTGCGCGATCGACCAGCGATCCGGACCGGCTTTGAAGTTCCACTGCTCTGGCGTCAGACCCTTGGTAGCGTCGGTTACGCCCTGTTTGGTACTCTCCAGGTACTTGATCGCTTTCTCTTTGTCGGCAGCGGAAAGCGTTTGCGCCTGCACTCCCACGCCGATCAGAAGCGTGGCTAACAGCAGGATTCGACACTGCAAATTTCTTTTGTGCATTGAAAATCCTCTCCCATTAAGTCGAACCAATATAACGGAAGCGCGTGCGTCGTGATTGTAAAAATACGAAGGCACGGTTAAGGACGATGCCGGTTCTTCAGTACGTCAGTAATTCAGCAGATCAGGTCATTCAGCACATCCGTCTTGCTGAAAAATGCATAGATGGATTCCGCTTTCCCTTCGCGATGCTCAGGGTCAGCGTCACCATGACGTCGTGGTCCAATGACATTTGTGGTCGTCAGCAGCTCTGGTGGCGCGTGATGCGCGCTCGCACTCTTCGCGGGATACTGAAATACCGACGTACTGAGATACTGAATCATGCGTTTCCTCACCGAACATCTGACCTTCAATACCAAGAAGCATCGCGAATACATTCACATCACTCCGCAAGTGGAAGCCGCGGTCAAGAAGAGCGGCGTCAAAGAAGGCATGGTGCTGGTTTCGGCCATGCACATCACCGCCGGCGTCTACGTGAACGATAACGAGTCCGGGCTGATCGAGGACATCGACAAGTGGCTGGAAGAGCTCGCGCCTTTTCGCGAGGACTATCACCATCACGATACCGGCGAGACCAATGGCGATTCGCATTTGAAAGCGCTGCTCGTACACCATCAAGTGATCCTGCCGATTACTGACGGCAAGCTCGATCTTGGCCCATGGCAACGCGTGTTCTATGCCGAGTTTGACGGGCAGCGTCCGAAGCGGCTGGTGATCAAAGTCATGGGCGAATAAGCGACGCTCCGGCCTACGAATCTGTCGGATTCCGCAGGGGGAGGGGGTCCTCCGCAGTCTTTCGTTGAAAACAAAGCAAGTATCCGTCGGACGGCAAATTTATCCGACGGATCTGGCTCGGATCGTCCGTCGGATATGCGACGGATGATCCGTCGGATGAAGTGCCGTTCCCACCTTCCAGTCGATCGTTTTACGATGCTAGTTCTATTGTGACAAATTCAGCGTGGCACCTACTGGACACTTTCGCGAAGTTTATTTTTGGAATGGAATGAGGGAGTTAGCGGGAATTTCGCGTTTTTGGGGACTTGACACGAATCTGGTAAGAATGGGGATGACAGGATCGTGGAGTCTTGCGACCTCGCGCCATCAAAGTTACAAATCAAAACCGGGCGGACAGGAATGTCCGCCCCACACAAGCAAAATCCAAAACAAAAAGCCCAGGCTCTTCACCTGGGCTTCTTGATCACCTTCGATCCGAACTAAACGTCAGTTCGAAAACGAACTTATAAGCTGCTCATATTCGACAGGAACTCGCCATTGCTCTTCGTCTTGCTGAGCTTGTCGATGAGCAACTCCATCGCTTCGGTCGGCGAGAGCGGGTTGAGCACCTTGCGGAGTACCCATATACGAGCCAGGTCCTCGCGCGGGATCAACAACTCTTCCTTACGGGTGCCGGAGCGCTGAATGTCGATGGCCGGGAACACGCGCTTGTCGACCAGCTTGCGGTCGAGAATGATTTCCATGTTGCCCGTGCCCTTGAACTCTTCGAAGATCACGTCGTCCATACGCGATCCGGTATCGATCAGCGCGGTGGCGATGATGGTCAACGAGCCGCCTTCTTCGATATTGCGAGCCGCGCCGAAGAAACGCTTCGGACGCTGGAGCGCGTTGGAGTCCACGCCGCCGGAGAGCACTTTGCCCGAGGGCGGAACAATGGTGTTATACGCACGCGCCAGACGCGTGATCGAGTCGAGCAGGATGACCACGTCGCGCTTGTGCTCGACGAGGCGCTTGGCCTTTTCGATCACCATTTCGGCGACCTGAACGTGCCGAGCTGCGGGCTCATCGAACGTGGACGAAATCACTTCGCCCTTCACCGAACGCTGCATGTCCGTCACTTCTTCCGGGCGCTCGTCGATGAGCAGCACGATGAGCACAACTTCCGGATGATTGGTGGTGATGGAGTTCGCCAGGTTCTGCAGCAGCATGGTCTTGCCGGTACGCGGAGGGGCAACGATCAGGCCGCGCTGGCCTTTGCCCACGGGCGTCAGCAGATCCATTACACGGGCGCTGGAATTTTCGCGCGTGACTTCCAGCTTCAGCCGCTCCTGCGGATAAAGCGGAGTCAGGTTGTCGAAGAGAATCTTGTTGCGCGCTTCTTCGGGAGACTCGAAGTTAACGGCTTCGATCTTCACCAGCGCGAAGTATTTTTCGCCCTCATGTGGGGGACGCACCTGACCGCTGATGGTGTCGCCGGTCTTGAGATCGAATTTGCGGATCTGCGAAGGCGACACATAAATGTCGTCCGGACCGGGCAAGTAGTTGTAATCGGGAGAGCGAAGGAATCCGTAGCCATCGGGCAGGATTTCCAATACGCCTTCCGCAAAAATGTGGCCCTCTTTTTCGCTCTGTGCTTGAAGGATCTTAAAAATAAGGTCTTGCTTGCGCAGACCGCTGGCTCCGGGGAGGTCCAGCGAACGAGCTATGCGGGTTAGCTCGGTTATGTTCTTTTCTTTCAGTTCTGCTATGGTCATGATCACCTACGGGGAATGTGTTTCAAGGGGGGTCTTTTTAGACTGACTCTTGAAGCGCGCCAATGCGGGTAGGAGGCGCGCTTGGAAAAGCGCTGATTAGGCAGCCCGCTTCTGCGCCTCGGGAGCTTCTTCGGGGATCCGCATTACGTCTTCACTAGGCGTAACGGCAATCTTCTCCAACACCTCGTTCATAGTTTGCTGGATACGGGTATTGGGACGATGGAATCGACGGGTAGCTTTGGAGGCTAGCTGGCAAAGCATATACCGGTTTCTCATGGTATGTAAAGCATCGAATACGAGATCAGAGCGCATGGTCTTCAAAATGTCTCCTTATATATCTGGTCATTTTGGGCGAAGTAGGCGTTAGTAAATAGAACCCAAACCTGCCATAAAAGACGCGGTACGCCTCAAAACGACACTCTCACGCCGTGCATTGGATTGGAAAATGTCCCAGGGTATGCAGGTCGATCGACAAGAGATAGATGCCCATGACCGATCTGAAGTTGCTAAATTTCAATTTCGTATGTTAACGCGTAAGTCTTTGCATTGCAATCAAATAGTTGGACTCTTCGCTCTGTCGATCGCTTCCCGAAGCGGTATTGGTACCCCAGAAAAGATGCGACGAAGCTGCCAGTTTGCCATCAATTAGAAGATAGACTGCATGTCTGGACATTCTTTATCGTCCTCGGCAGGAGATGTTTATGGCAACGGCACCCAAGATCAATCAACCAGGCCAGCTTCCCAATGATTTCGAAGCGCCATCGAGTTTGCGGCGAGTAGTTCGAACCCAGCTCCTGCGCCGGCGCGAACAGTTGCAACAGGCGCGTCCCGACCTGCAGACCACACAACTCGTCCAGCTAATGAAAGAAGTGGATGCTGCGCTGGAGCGGATTGAAGAGGGTACCTTTGGGGTATGTGAACACTGCCACGATGCAGTCGAAGACCAGGAATTGATTACCAATCCCCTGGTGCGGTTCTGCCTCGATTGTCTGCCTCCCGAACAACAGCGACTGCTGGAGCGCGATCTCGAATTGGCGGCGCAAATCCAGACCCGGCTGCTGCCGAAACGCGACATGCGCGTGGATGGCTGGAACGTGGCCTATCACTATCGTCCGTTCGGAATTGTGAGCGGAGACTACTGCGACCTGATTCCCGGTCCGGACGAGACCCTGTACTTCCTGCTCGGCGATGTATCCGGCAAGGGAGTGGCGTCGTCGATGCTGATGGCGAACCTGAGTGCCACTTTTCGGACGCTGGTTCCGCTGGGAATGCCTTTGCCGCAGATGGTGGAACGCGCGAATCGAGTGTTCTCTGAGAGCACTCTACCAATGCAATTCGCTACGTTGATTTCCGGGAAAGTTTCGCCGGATGGCGGCCTTGAACTGGTGAATGCCGGACACAACCCAGCACTCGTTTTCGCAGGAGATTCTGTGCAGGTAGTTGAATCCTCGGCGATGCCGGTGGGAATGTTCGCCGATCAGGAATTCGTCTCAGCGAAATCGAGGTTGTCGAAGGGCGACGCCGTTCTGCTTTACACGGATGGCGTCTCCGAAGCGCTCAATCCCGAGAATCAAGAATACGGACTCGAGCGTCTAGCCGACCTGATCCTCAAGTGCCGCGAGGCAGCATCGTCGGAACTCCTGGCCAGGTGTGTCGAGGACCTCGCCATATTCCGCAACGGGGTACCGGCGTTTGACGATGAAACGCTGATGGTGATCCAGAGATTAGTCTGAGATTCCCGGCACGGCTCGACTGTGCCGGAACTCCCTTCAAGCCACCCTGCGCCTACCTATTATCAAGCGGTAGATCGCGAGCAGAATGATGGCGCCGATCAGCGACATGATGAACCCGGCGCCTTGTCCTTCCTGGTAGAGGCCTACCGCGCGGCCGATCCAGCCACCCAGAAAAGCTCCGGCAATGCCCAGCAGCATGGTAACGATGATCCCGCCGGGATCTTTGCCCGGCATGATCAACTTGGCCAGCGCTCCCACCACGAGACCAATAATCAAGACCCACAGAAAATGGAACATGCATCCCTCCAGCAGCTTTAGAGTCGATTGGGCCCGATGGACTAGTGTGATGCGAATCGCGGTTTACTTAGCTGCACTCCCCACGGATATTCCCACACCAGTGCTGAACAGCAGGTCGTTGCTCTTCTTCCCGGGTAACGGATAACTGGTGTAACGGTCGCTGAAGGCGAGCTGCCAACTCAGGCGCTTGTAGACCTTCGTGCTAAGACCGGCGTCGAGCGCGGCATTGTATTGCGAGGAGTTCGTCAGATCCGGGTAGAAGAAGCCTCTCTGCTTGAAGTCGGTATTCCCGAACAGGTGCTTGGTAAAGGTCTCACCGATCTGGGCTGATGGAAAGCTTTTGGTGACGTTCCCGATATAAGCCTGGCGAGTCCATGAAAGACCACCAAGAACATCCAGCGTTGTGTTCGGACGATTGATGACGTGAATGCCGAGACCGCCGCCGATAATCGAACCCAGGTCGAGGCCCTGAAGTTGGTCATAGCTGAAGTCACCACTGCCATAAGCAAATAAGCGCTTCGTCAAATTGCGATCGTAGCGTGCTCCGGCGTTGATCGCATCAGAAGTGGTTGTGTTGAGAATCGCATCAGTCGCATAAACCGACGTCAGATATAAGGTGATCTTGTCGTTAAGAGTGGTTCGAGCAATCGCCAATCCCGATGAAATGTTGGTCGTCTCGCTGTTGCCTCTGGCTAGAGCCAATCCGAAAGTGAGGCCGCCGCTCCATTCCTCCAGCAGTCCCGGATGTAGAGAATGCTCGTATGCTTTCTGATCGTCTGCGCTCCGAAAGAACGTGACGTCGGCAGCGGCGATGCGCGTCTCTGGGGTATTCGCGCCCGAGACAACAACTTCGCCATCGGTACGCTCAATGCTGTTTACGGTAAGTGTCTTCTGATTGGCACCCGGCAGATAGATCGGCGTGTCGGACGTGAGTTTTGCGATCTTGTCCCATTTGACTGAGATTTCATCGGCGAAGTCGGTCTGAATCGTCACTTTGCCGGAATCCAGCTTGGTAATCTTGCCCGTGAACTTGTCCCCGTTCTTCAACTGGATCTGGTCGGCAAAGGCCAAACAACTGGCCAAGGAAAAAAGGATCAAAAGGTGTTTGTGCTTCATACCTGCCGTGAGATGTGAGTTCCAGCTGAAAAGATCACATTAAGTTGCGCGGGCGGCATCTTGTAAGAGTGACGGTGTTCAGGTTTTTCGTTCTGAGCAGGCCGCGGGATGTGATTTTTCACGGCGTTCAATACTGGCGGAAGGATGAAGCGCAGAGCTAGCGACACGAAGTTATGGATTCGCGATCCTTGTTCACGCCCAGTAGGTGCGGTCCAATGTCCGGTACTGAATGGCCTCCGCGATGTGCTTTGCCTCGATGTGCGGCGCAGACTCTAGGTCGGCGATGGTGCGGGAAACTTTCAGGATGCGATCGTGAGCACGGGCACTCAGCCCCTGTTGCGTGATTGCACGTTCCAGCAGGCGTTCGCAATCGGTGGATAAGATCGCAATAGGCGCGAATCTGGCGGGAACTCATCTGCGCGTTGCTGTAGATCCGTTCTTTCGCTTGCGCAAAACGGTTGAGCTGAATCTCGCGTGCCTTGACGACGCGATCGCGGATCTGCTCGGAGCCTTCCGGCGAAGCGCCGCCCCGAAGTTCCTTGTAGTTCACGGCGGGAACGTCGATGTGTATGTCGATACGGTCGAGCAGAGGTCCGGAAATTTTCGCCATGTAGCGCTGAATCATCGCCGGCGTGCAGTGGCATTCACGCGAACGATCGTTGGAATAGCCACAAGGGCACGGATTCATCGCCGATGCCAGCATGAAGCGCGCCGGGAAGGTCAACGACATAGCCGCACGCGCAATGCATACGGTTCCATCTTCCAGCGGCTGGCGCATGACCTCCAGGACGTTGCGTGGGAACTCCGGCAATTCGTCCAGGAAGAGAACGCCGTTATGCGCGAGCGAGACCTCTCCCGGCCGCGGCACTGCTCCGCCGCCAATCAGCCCAGCGTCGGAGATGGTGTGGTGGGGCGCGCGATAGGGACGCACACCGACCAGCCCGTTACCGGAATCGAGAATGCCGGCGACGCTATGGATCTTCGTGGTCTCCAGCGCTTCCTCGAACGTCAGCGGCGGAAGGATGGTCGGAATACGCTTCGCCAGCATCGTCTTGCCTGATCCGGGAGGCCCGATCATCAGGATGTTGTGTCCGCCCGCGCAGGAGACCTCCAAGGCGCGCTTTGCAGTCAGTTGTCCACGCACATCTTTGAAATCCACAGAAAACTGCTGCGCCTGGTTGAGTAGGGCAACGCTGTCTACCTTCACCGGCTGAATACCGTTTCCAGAATTCAGAAAGTGCACGACATCCATCAGCGACTTCACTGGATATACGCTGACTCCCGTGACCACCGCAGCTTCGTTGGCATTGGCTTCCGGAACCAGCAGGTTCTTGATCTTGTTCGCTCGCGTCGCCACGGCAATGGGCAGCACTCCCCGGACCGGGCGAATACCGCCGTCGAGCGAGAGTTCACCGACCAGCACGTACTCGTCAACCGACTTCACGGTGAGTCCGCCGTAAGCGCCGAGGATGCCGAGCGCCATCGGTAGATCGAAACCCGATCCTTCTTTCTTGATATCAGCCGGGGCGAGGTTGATGGTGATATGCGTGGGCGGAATGTCGTATCCGCAATTCTTCAGCGCCGCTTTCACCCGGTCGCGGCTCTCGCGAACGGCAGCATCGGGAAGGCCAACGGTGGTGAAACGTTCGTCATTTGTCTTGATCCCGGAGATATCGACTTCCACGTCGACCACATTGGCATCAATCCCATAAACGGCAGCGCTGCGGGTTTTATAGAGCATCCTGCGAAATCCCTGATCCAGAGGGCTAAAAGCGCGCGAGTATAGCAAGAATAGGAGGCCAATTTCAGTGATCTCCTGACGGTGATGTGTGACATGTACCCCGGTGCGCTGTTCCCGCGTTCCTTGTACTTGATTCCGTCTGTGTTGGAACATACTATGCGTCAGCCGTACCGACTCGCCGGTTTTGCCTACGAGATTGGCCGATGGACCCACAGCCCAGCAGTCAGCCCGACCCAAATCGCCGACTGGAACAGTTAGAGCGCGAAGAACGCAAGCTCTGGCGATACGTGCTGCTCTTCCTGGCGTTACTGGCGACAGCGGTTGGGGCCGTCTCCTGGGAGCGTTTCGATTCTGCTATTTCCCTTCTGAAGATCGTTCCCGTAATCGTTGTGTTGCTCGTATTCGCCTTTGCGGCCTTTGCCGCAACCAAGCGCAACGAGATTGCCAAGCTACAGGGCGAAGTTCGCGGCATACAGCAAGCGGCAGCGGCGCCTGCGACGGAGTATCAACTCGACCAACTTGCGCAGGTGATTCAGAGATCGCAGCGTGGCTTCCGCGATCTGATCGACAGTATTGAAGACGTGGCCCTGGGCATCAGCCTCGATGGCACCATACGCGCCGCGAACCGGGCATGCGCGAATCTATTGCAGCAATCGTTTCCGGATTTTGTCGGCCATCGTCTCGACGAATTCCTCGATAAGCCTGAAGCGAAACAGGCAGCACAAATCCTTCCGCGGATCCTCGAGCGCCAGCATTGGGAAGGCGTGGTGGAAGTGCGTCTCAAAGCGCAAAAGGAGCTCCGTTATTTTGAGTGCTCCGTCCACACCATTCTGAAAGATGGCCGGATCGAGGGCCTGAGCCTACTAGGCCGCGACGTGACTCACCAGCGCGAGCGCGAGTCGCGCTTTACCGAGCTGTTCGAAAGCCTTCATGAAGCCGTCTACTTCACTACGCCGGAAGGACGGGTGTTGGACGCGAATCAGGCCATGGTGCGCATGCTCGGATATGAGAACAAGGCGGCATTACTGGCCTCCAACGCCGCGGATCACTATTTGCATCAGCAAGATCGCCAATCTTTTGTCCATGACCTGGAACAGATGAACACGCTTCGCGACCGCGAAGTGCTATTGCGAAGGCGAGACGGTACGCCGGTCGTTTGTCTTGAGTCTTCGAGCGCAATCTGTGACGCGGAAGGAAATATAGTTCGCTTCCAGGGAACGCTGGTCGACATTTCCAGCCGCCGGCAAATCGAGAATCGCCTGCAACAGCAGGAGGAGTTCAACCGCCGTCTCATTGAATGCTTTCCCGACGCCATCCTCGCGCTCGACCACGAATACCGCTGCACGTTTGCCAGTCCGCGAGTGCGTGAAATGCTGGGCTTTGCTCCGGAAGAATTGGTGGGCAAGGTGTTCAACACGAACGCACACAGCGAAGCCCTGGTGAAGCTGCTGCGCGATGCCCTCTCAGGAACCCTGGTGGCCGGCACGACTGAGTTTGAAATGCAGCGACGCGATGGCGTTTGGCGCTGGTTGCGCTGTAGCGCCAGCCAATTGTTGGATTCCAAGAATGAGCTGGTTGGCGTGGTCGCGTCTTTGCGCGACGTCACCGAGGCGCAGCAGATGGAGCAGCAACTCCTCCATTCGGAGCGGCTAGCTGCCATGGGTCAAATGGTCGATGGCTTCGCACACGAGCTCAACAATCCGCTCACGGCAATCATGGGCGGAGTAGAACTGCTCGATGCCAAGCGGCTCGATGAAGCCTCATCGCGTCATCTCCAACTGCTGAAACAGCAGGTTCGACGCGCCGCGGAGATCGTACAAAACCTGCTCTTCTTCTCACGCCCGCCCGCTCCCGGCAAGACCCGCGTGAACATCAACGATCTCATCCAGCGCACGCTGATGCTTCACCAGTATTCGCTGCGGCTGAACAATATCTCGGTGGACTTCATCCCGGATCCCGCGACTCCAACCATGGAAGCGGATGCCAACCAGTTGATGCAGGTATTTCTGAACCTTATCGTGAATGCGGAACAGGCCATCCGGGACGTCCGCGACCGAGGCACGATTCGCATCAGGATCGGCCACAGCGATAATCAGGTGAGTGTCACTTTCCAGGACGACGGGCCGGGAATCAGTTCTGACTCGGTGCCGAAGATTTTTGATCCGTTCTACAGCACCAAGCGACCGGGACGCGGAGTGGGAATGGGACTGAGCGTCGCTATGGCCATTGTGAAGAGTTGCGAAGGCAAGATCGAATTCGCTCCTGCCCCCGGTGGAGGCGCAGCGTTCACCATCACCCTCCCGCTCGTGCGCACCATCGGGCACTCCGTAAATTAAGCCGCTTCTTCTTCGTCGCGACCGTAAGGGTCACTTGAGGGCTCAACGTTGGCAGGAATGCAGGGTTGATCTTCCGAAGGATTGATCAATCCACAGCGACTGCAGATGAATACTCCGTCCGACTCTCCCAATGACGCCTGATGTCTAAGCAGTTCCAAAGCAACCTCCTGTGAATGAGATGCAGCGCGCGGGACTTTCAGACGCACGCGTCACCGCTCACCGTTCGATTGCCATCGCTACCGCGTTGCCGCCGCCCAGGCATAGTGCGGCGATACCTTTATGCACGTCGCGCCGAATCATCTCGTAAAGCAGCGTCACCAGCACGCGCGCACCGCTGGCACCGATCGGATGGCCCAGGGCCACCGCTCCGCCATTCACGTTCAACTTTTCGGGATCGAGTCCCAGCTCGCGCGCGACTGCAATCGCCTGCACAGAAAACGCCTCGTTCAATTCGTAGAGATCGACTTCTTCATTCTTCCAGCCGGTCTTGCGCCAGATCTGGCGGACGGCATCGACGGGCGCCATCATCACCCACTTGGGCTCAACTCCGCTCGTTGCCTGCGCAACGATCCGCGCCATCGGCTTCGCACCAAGTTCCTGGGCTTTGCGGAAGCTGGTAACCACCACCGCGGCCGCACCATCGTTTACTCCAGGCGCATTGCCCGCCGTGACCGTGCCATCTTTCTTGAATGCGGGCTTCAGTGCGCGCAACGCCTCGATGGTCGTGTCTTCGCGCGGCGATTCGTCCTTATCGAAGAGAATAGTTTCGCCCTTCTTCCTTCCGGGTACCTCGACCGGAATAATCTGCGCCTTGAAATGACATTGCCGGATCGCTGCCACTGCCTTGCGATGCGAGTTCAGCGCATACTCGTCCTGATCCTCGCGCGTGATGTGGTATTTCTCCGCTACGTTCTCCCCGGTGTTGCCCATGTGGTAGTCGTTGTAAATATCCCAGAGGCCATCGTGCACGACCGAGTCCACGATCTGCGCGTTGCCGAGCCGATAGCCTTTGCGCGCCTGCGGAAGTAAGTAGGGCGCGTTCGTCATCGACTCCATCCCGCCCGCCACTACGACTTCGCTGTTTCCAGTTTGAATGGCCTGTGCGCCGAGAGCGACCGCCTTCAGACCTGATCCGCAAACCTTGTTGATGGTCATGGCGCCTACTTGCGGTGGAAGTCCACCGTAGATCGCAGCCTGCCGCGCGGGATTTTGTCCCAAGGCCCGCGGAGACTACGTTTCCCATGATGCATTCGTTGACCTGGTTCAGATCCGAAATGCCCGCACGCTTCACTGCCTCGCGCACCACGATGGCTCCTAGCTTCGGCGCGCTCACTTCTGAGAGAGAACCCTGGAATTTGCCGATGGGAGTTCGCACTCCGGAAATGATCACTACGTCATCAGGGTTGTACATTTTGAAAACACCTCACACGATTAGAAGACCCGACATTATAAGATGGCGAGCAAGCGAGCGCTGATCTTGCGCTCCCCTAACTAAGTTGGATGTGCTCCGAAGACATCGGATGCTTTCGGAGTTACCGGAGGACGATTGGATACGACCACTCCTGTTCCACAGTCTGAACGGCAAGAGCGCGAGCTGATTGCACCTCTTTGGCATACGATCGCCCTCGTCGTATTCCTGATCGTGTTCTCCCTCGGAGGCGCTAAGGGCCAGCACACGGCAGCTAAACATGCGGGTCTGGCCTATTTCTATCTCGTGACCATGGCATTCGAATGGATCGTGGTCGCATACATCGCGTGGGGCTTGCAGCGGCGTCGCAAACTACGTCTGAGCGAGCTGATCGGCGGACGCTGGAGCACGCCGGAAGCGGCTCTGCTCGATATCGCCACCGCAGTAGGCTTCTGGATTGTCTCCGCCGCCGTGCTGGTGGGACTTTCGTATCTGATGGGATTGGCGAACCCATCAAAGATTACCGAGATGAAGAAACAGATCGACTTCCTCATACCGCACAGCACACTCGAGACGATTATCTGGCTGATCGTCGCTGCCACTGCGGGTTTCTGCGAGGAAGTGATCTATCGCGGATACCTGCAAAAGCAGATCGGAGCGATCGCGGGAAGCATTTGGCTGGGCATCGTTGCGCAAGGAATCATCTTCGGCGCATCGCACGGCTATGAAGGACCACAGCGCATGGTGCTCATCGCCGTCTACGGATGTATGTTCGGAGTTCTCGCATACTGGAGGAAGAGTTTGCGTCCCGGAATGATGGCGCACTTCATGCAAGACAGTATCGCTGGCATCGGTGCGCGTTTCATCCACTGATCATGCATGTCCGCGCGTGCATGCGAAGATGTTCTCTGCGATGCGAGTGCGAAAGAGGATCGTGGAAGGTGACGTTGGTACCCATCGATGGGCATGAACCTCTTGATCACTTCCGATTTTTCTCTTGACTTCGTTTTTGAATGACTCTATACATTCAAGCAATTGCAACAGATCATCGTTGCGACTGTTGAAACTCAGAAGGGAGAATAGATCTAATGGCAACCAAGAAGGCGACGAAGAAGTCAGCGAAGAAGACCAGCAAGAAAAAGTAAGCTAGGTCTCACGCTAAGAAGTAACTGGGGGACGCGGAAAGCGTCCCCTAAACTTTTGTGCGGATGTTTTTCGGATCCTCATCACTTCGCTCCGTAAAAGTTCCCACATCGTCCGGACCCGCTTAATTCGCGGCTTTCGCGCTACTCAGCGCAATCGAGTAAAGCCGCTCTTCCGTCGCAGGACACAGCGTGCGGAAGCCGCACCACCTGCAATGGAACCCTGGCTTCGCATTGAAGTGACCCGCCCGAATCGATTCGGCGGCTTCACAGATCAGCGCCTCGGTCTCGCGAATCTGTTCGTCGGTGCGAACGGTCGTTGCAGCTTCATTGGTCTCCAGGTTGTAGAAGCTCAGGCTCGAAGGAAGTGAATCCCACTCCCTTTTTGCCGCCGCTGCATAGATTGAGAGCTGCAAACTTTTCTCGGCGTCCTCTTCCGATCGCGGCGAACCGGTCTTGTAGTCGGTAACGATGAGGGCGTCACCGTTCTGATCTACCCGATCCATTCGTCCGATCACGCGAACTCCGGCAACGTCGAACTGGAAGAACTTTTCAGTGGCGAGAACCTGCGGCACTGCCTCGGCTGCGCGCAGATCGAAGAAGTCCCCGAGCTGTTGCAGCCCTTGTTTTCGATAGAGCTCAAGCTGCAGCGGATCTTCGAAGCGCGAAATCGATAACTGCTCCAGGAATACTGCCAATAATGCATCCCGCGTGATCGGCCGCTCGGCGCGAACCGCGTCGTAGTAGCCTTTCAGCGCTGTGTGCACCGCATTTCCGAACTGCATCGCGGGAACCGGTTCGTCAGGGATGTTCCACTCGCTCTGGATCTTGAATTTCAGCGGGCAGGTGTTGTAGGTCTCCAGGCGAGTGGCGCTGAGGGTAAGTTTCTGCTCAGGAACTCTCGGCGGAAGCGCAAACCACGCACCCAGCGTCGATGTTGGAGCGGTCGCCGCGTCAATATCAGCACGGAACTCGGCGCTTCGCGGTTGAACCACATCCTGGATGCTCTTCTCTTGCAGCAACTCGCGGAGGTAGCCGGGAGGCGTTGGATCCTTCTTGCCGCGCCCCTGCTTGGCATAGAGCGCCAGCGTATCGCGCGCTCGCGTCATCGCTACGTAGAACAGACGGCGCTCTTCTTCGTTATGCAATTCCTTGGGATCGCCTTCGGCCGCCGTCAGCGGATCGCGCAATTCCTGCGGAAACTCGAACAACGGCTCCTTGAAATGCGTGGGGAACGATCCTGTGGTCGCGCGGACGATGAAGACGTGCGGGTATTCGAGTCCCTTCGCGCCGTGCGCCGACATGAACTCGACCGCGTCCTCGGCGCCGGCATCGACGTGGTCGAGACAGATCGAACCGCCACCCTCGAGATAGAAATCCAGGTACTCCAGAAACTCCGTGAGCTGACTGGTCTCGGTGATCGGCTTCTTCATCCACCGCTCGACGAAGTCAATGAGCGCTTGAATGGGCGGGCTCTTCGGGATACCGAACGCGTCAACCACAAGCCGCAGGCAAGCGAGCGCGTCCATATCTTTCTTGTGGGCAGCTTCGCGCGCGAATTCCGCGGCTTTCAAAAGCTCTGGTCCGCCGCGAATCTTCAGTAACGCGGGTAGGATGTCTTTATTTTCTTTCGCGTCATTGAGGGCAGCCTGGAGTTCCCCTCCGTCGATCCCGAAGCGCTCGAGCGCCGCGAGCCGAACCAGGCTGATGCCGTCGGAAGAGTTCTGCAGAACGCGCAAGCCGGCGAATGCGTCGCGGACCTCGGAGATATCGAGGACGTTCACGCCTTTTACGCTGACCGGGATCTGCCGTGCCAGGCATTCCTGTACCAGTTCCTCACGATGCGTGTGCTGGCGATAGAGCACGGCGAAGTCTGACCAGCGGCATGGTCGCATCTGCCCAGCGACCTCGTGGCCGGGACAGCGTGCTCGGATCGCATGGATCTGCGCAACGATGTCGGTAGCTTCCGCCAGATTGCAGTTTTCGGCGGCGGTGACGATCTCGACCGGTGCGATCGTCATCTTCTTGCCAGCGGCTTTCGCTTCGGCCTCGCGCGCGGAGGTCAGAGCCTGGCGTTTGGTTTGTACATCCTTCGAGAGAGCGACGGCGGGATTTTGATCGATCACCCGAAAGGCGCAGCGCAGGATTGGCGAAAGCGATCGGCGATTTTCGCTGAGAGTAACGTGCTTCACTGCCGCGAAATGTCGCTGGAAGTGCTCGAAGGCACCAGCGGTCGCGCCACGGAAACGATAGATCGCCTGATCGGGGTCGCCAACAGCGAAGACATTCTGTTCTTCTCCGCCCAGCAACTTCGCCAGGCGAATCTGCGCGACGTTGGAGTCCTGGAACTCGTCGATCAGGATGAATCGCGCATTTTTGCGGGCCTGAATGAGTGCGGCCGGATCGGTTTCCAGCAGGCGAACGGCGCCGCTGATCATTTGCCCAAAGGTGCCGAGATTGTTCTCGGCGAGCATGCCGGTGACGCGTCGGAACACAGCAGCGATCTCCTGGCATCGCGCTACCAGCTCCGACATGGGCAGCTCTTCCGCATCTTTCGACTTCGCGGTGCGCGGCGGCGAAATCTTGCCGGCCACTACTTGCTCTACATAACGCTCGTACTGATCGACGTCGACGAGTTCGTCTTCGCAACGCGCGAAGAAAGTGCCAAGGTCATTCAGGAATTTTCCCGGTGTAGCCGCCTTGATGAAGAGCTTCAGCGGCAGTTCGTGCAAGCGGCGTCGCAGGTAGACGAACAGGTCGAAATTATCGACTACTTCGAAGCTTCGTTCCGCATTCTTCAGCAACCCGAACGCATAGGCATGGAAGGTCGAGGCGCGAAGAGCAACGTCTCTGCCCAGTTCCGCTGCTACACGCGTCCGTAGTTCTTCGGCGGCGTTCTCACTGTAGGTGACGGCGAGAATCTCGTCAGGCCGGGCGTGGCCGTTGCGAATCAGGTTCACGATTCGGCGCACCAGCACTGTCGTTTTGCCTGTACCCGCACCGGCAACCACCAACATGGGACCGTGCACGTGCTCGATCGCCTGACGCTGGTCGGGGGAAAATTCGGGAACATGCTGCGCGCGCACGGGCGCCGGAGCGGCGGCGAAATCGATGGCGAGCTGTCCCTGGGGCGTATGTTTCATGGCGCAGAAAAAGCGAAAGTCCATTATGGACAAAAGGCGGGGGTGCGGCAACTTGGAAATCGCCTTAGGTCGTTGAGCTTAGTTCTGAAACTGCAACGGCCACAGCGGCGATGATGGCGGTTTCTGCGCGAAGGATTGTGAAACCCAGTGTGGCTGCGGCCCAACCCGCAGCTTCGAACTGGCGAATCTCGTCTTCCGTCCAGCCGCCTTCGGGGCCGAAGGCCAAAGTCACGGGTTGCGATACATTCTGGAGCTGGGACTTGAGGGTTTTCTCCTGCTCGGTTTCGGCGAGGAGAATCTTGGCCCCGCTGATCTTGTGGATGACTTCTGCGAGCTTTGCAGGATCAGCTATCTCCGGTACATCCGGTCTGCGGGATTGCTGCGCAGCCTCTTTTGCGATGCGCCGCCAGCGGTCGGCGCGTTTGTCAGCCGCTTTCGCCAGATGAGCATCCGTTCGTCGCGCGATGATGGGTACGATCTTTGCGACTCCGAGTTCTGTCGCTTTCTCGATCGCCCACTCCATGCGATCGAATTTGAAGACCGATATCAGCAGCGTGAGATCGAGCGCTGGCCCAGCGGCCACCGCTTCGCTCAACTCAAACTCCACACGGCTGTCATCGATACTGACAATCTTCCCCACTCTGACCTGGCCGTCGGCGGCGACATCGAACTCCTGCCCCACTTGCGCGCGCAGTACGCGCACCAGATGCTGCGCGTTCTGACCAAGCAGCAAGGCGCGGTCGGCATGCACTTCATCGGCAATCCATCGGCGGCGAGTCATTTCAGTGGTTAGTGATTAGTGGTTAGTCGTTGTCGATGGTCGTTAGCCGAGACCATCACAACGATTGTAGAGGATACAAAAAAGGAAAGCCGCGCTTCTTAGCACGGCTTCGGAAATGGCACTGAAGAAACTAACCGCTAGCCACTAATCACTAACCATTAACTAAACATGTCCTTCACTTTGCTGAAGAGCGTCTTGTTCTCCGGCTTGTTCTCCACGTGCCCGAGGGCGCCTAACTCCAGCAGCAATTCGCGCTGGCGCTTGTTCAGTTTCGCCGGGGTGAGGACCTTGGTCTCTACCAGCAGATCGCCCTTGCCGTGGCTATTCACCGACGGCACGCCCTTGCCGCGAATCTTGAAGATGGTCCCGCTCTGCGTTCCTTCGGGGATCTTGAGCGTGTGCGTTCCGTCCATGGTGGGAACTTCGATCTCGGCGCCCAGGGCGGCTTGCGAAAATGAAATCGGGATGCGGCAGTGCAGATCACGTCCATCGCGCTCGAAGAACGCGTGTTCCTTCACATGCAGAATCATGTACAGATCGCCGGTAGGTCCGCCGTATACCCCTGGCTCGCCCTGACCGGTGTAACGCATGCGTGTCCCGTCTTCCACGCCAGCCGGAACCTTCACTTCGAGCTTCTTCGTCTTGAGCACGCGCCCTTCGCCTCGGCACGTCTGGCAAGGATCGGTGACCACCTGCCCTGAGCCCTCGCAGGCAGTGCAGGTGCGCGCGATGCTGAAGAATCCTTGCTGATAGCGAATCTGCCCGCGCCCTCCGCAGGTCCGGCAGGTTTGCGCCGACTTCCCCGGTGCGATTCCTGAGCCATCACATTGCTCGCATGCTTCGTGCTTGCGGACCTCAACTTCGCGGGTCACACCGAATACGGCTTCTTCGAAGTCGAGATCGATGTCTTCACGCAGATCGGCGCCGCGTTGCGCGCGCGAACGGCCTCGTCCACGGCCTCCGCCGAAGAGATCACCAAAGCCAAATAGATCGCTGAAGACGTCGCTGAAGTCCTGGAAGATGACCGAGTTGAAATCAACTCCGCCGCCACCGCCAGCTGTTCCAACACCCGCATGACCGTAACGGTCGTAGGCGGCGCGCTTCTGCGGATCAGCGAGAACCGAGTATGCCTCGGAGCATTCCTTGAACTTCTCCTCCGCGTGAGGATCGTCCGGATTGCGGTCCGGGTGATGTTGCATCGCAAGCTTGCGGTAAGCGGTCTTAATCTCCTGCTCGGAAGAGGTGCGGACCACACCAAGCACTTCGTAGTAATCGCGTTTTACGTTTGTTGCCGTAGACATGTACCTGCTTTAACAGACCTGCGCCATGCGCAAGCCCTGAACTCCGGGCAAGCCCGGTTACGATTTCTTTGGATTCTGGGCCACGCGCACCATCGCGGGACGCAGCAAACGATCTTTCAACTTATATCCGCGTTGCAGCTCGTCGACCACGTGGTTGTGCTCAGCGTCTTCCGTCTCCACCATCTGCACTGCCTGATGAAAGTTCGGATCGAAAGGCTGACCCGCAGCGTCCAGCGGTTCCACGCCAAGTTTGGTCAGCGCGTCGTGGAATTGCCGGTTGATCAGCTCGACGCCTTTGCGAAACTCCGGACCTTCCGGCGCCTGCAACGCGCGATCGAAACTGTCGACGATCGGCAACAGCATCTTCACCGCATCCGCCAGTGCGAAGTCGCGGAAATCCTGCTGCTCACGAACCTGCCGCTTGCGAAAATTGTCGAACTCGGCCTGCAACCGCGCCAGACGGTCATATAGCGTGTCACGCTCGGTCTTCAACTGGGCCAATTCGTTGTCACGCGCAGCCTGCGTTTCGGCGACAGCGCTCTCGCTCTCACCGGAAGGCAACTCGTGATCCAGATCCAGTGCCTTGTCCTGGTCTTCTCTGTTTATCTTTACTGCTGTCATGGAGTTCTACGATTCCTGCGTTGTTAATTTCTCGAATAGTTGCGAGATATACGAAACTGCGGTCATGGTGTGCTGATAATCGATTCGCATCGGTCCAATTACCGCCAGTGACCCAACAATCTCTCCGCCGGATATGGCGGGAGCACCGATCAGCACGAAGTCGCGTAGCTGCGGCTCCAATTCCTGGAGGCCGAATACCACGCGAACACTTTCCTGCTGCGCCGACAAATACGCCGACAACAGTTCTACGATGCGTTGTTTCTCTTCCAGGCGGCGGAACAATTCCCGCAGCTTCTCCTGGTTCGCATTGCCAATCAGATTAGCCGCGCCCTCCAGGTATACCTCTGGAGTATTTACGTCAGCTACCAGCGCGCCCTCGCGATAAAGTGCCTCAATCGACCTCATCAGCCGGTCGTACTCGCTGCGTTCCTGCTCGATCTTCTTCTGAATTTCGCCGCGCAGCGCTTCCAGTGACCAACCGCGGAAATTCTCATTGAGATAACGTGCCGCGAGTTCCAAGTCTGCTTGTGAAAGCTCAACCGGCATGCGCAACATCTTGTCGCGGACCACGCCCGACTTGGTAATCACCACCGCGAGAACTTTTTTGTCCCCCAGGGCGCTGAAGTGAATATGCTCCAGCACTTCTTTCGGACTGCCGGCTACCGCCACGGCCAGGTTCTGCGAGATTGTCGAGAGAATGTGGGACGTCTTCTCCATGAAGTTCTGCACGTCGTTGATGCCATGCAGGCCCTGATCGATACGCCCTCTATCGTCCAGCGAGATCTGATGTCCCGGCGCAAGCTGTTGCACGTAATACTCGAACGCGGCCGAAGTGGGTACGCGTCCGGCCGAGGTATGCGGCTGTTCCAGAAAGCCGGCGTCGGTCAGGTCCGACATGACATTGCGAATACTCGCCGGACTGAGACCTTCGCTGTTGGCCCGCGCCAGAGTGCGCGATCCGATCGGTTCCCCACTAATAATGTAGGTCTCGACAATCGCCGTAAGTACTTCCCGTTCCCGCGGACCGAATTGAGATTGGTTTGGCATACCTTGATACAAATTCACTAAGCCACACCTAAGTACATTAGATGCAGAAACTTAGCCATGGATTCCTATGGATGTCCAGTAAAGATTGTAGGAAGCTGGACGGGGAGTGTCAAGGTTGGCACTCCAGTAATCCGAGTGCCAAGCCTGCTAACGCGAGTGGAATCTGCAATCTACTGGATCTGAATCACGTTCTCCGGCGAACTTTCCCTGATCTCTTTCGTCCGCTCGGCGACTTTCCTCGCAAAGGCGTAGATGGATTTCGCGTGGGCCGCGTCTTCCCCCTGAAGAGCCACGGGATTCCCGGTGTCGCCGCCTTTGCGAATGTCGGGATCAAGTTCGATGCTTCCCAGGAACGGAATACTGAACTGAGTCGCTGTGCGTTCCCCTCCGCCTTTGGAGAAGATGTCGATCTCGTGATTGCAATGCGGGCACACGAAGTAGCTCATGTTCTCGACCAGTCCCAAGAGATCGACCTTAACCTGCCGGAACATTTCGATCGCTTTGCGCGCATCCTGCAGCGAAACATCGGAAGGGGTCGAAACGACCACGGCTCCCGTGAGCGACACAGTTTGAATCAGTGAGAGCGCTACGTCGCCGGTTCCGGGCGGCAGGTCGACGATCAGATAATCCAGTTGCCCCCAGTCCACGCGCTGCACGAACTCGCGAACCATCTGGTGGAGCATCGGCCCGCGCCAGATCAGTGGCTTGTCTCCGGGATTCAGCAGACCAACGGAGATTACCTTCAGTCCATAGCGGACTGGGGGAACGATCAGATTCTTCTCGTTCAACTGGGGAGTGGTGCTCGATCCCAGCATCAGCGGCACGTTCGGGCCATATACGTCGGCATCGAGCAATCCGACTTTGTGCCCCATTTTCGCCAGTGCCAATGCGAGGTTCACGGCCAGCGTGGTTTTGCCGACGCCGCCCTTTCCGCTGCCTACGGCAATAACTGCGTCGACGCCCGGAATGGGCTGAGGTCCCTGCGGTTGTGCATGCTGGTGGGCCACGAGTGCTCCTTGTGCGAACGAACCATGAATCCGAATATTCGATTATAGACGGTGGGACGCGGAGTCGCTGAAACGCCGCATTTCAGGCGCGCAAACAAAATCGGGCAACCGGACCTTCATCCGATCACCCGATCTAACTTCTCCCGATCAACCGATCCTAGTACCCGTGGCTATCTCCTCCCTCGGTGGTCAGCTTGCCGCGGAACATGCGGTACAGAACCACGAAGTATGCGATTGCGAAAACCATGCCGATCGTCCACCAGCGAATTGCGATCTGCAGGCCATAGCTGCCCGTAATCGTATTCGCGATAGTTAGATTGTTCGCCGAATCGCCGGACGCCATCAGCACGTTCGGATACACCGCAAACGCGGCCCCGCCAAGCATGCCTGCCAGGTACAGGCACGAGCAGATGAATGCGGATTTCTCACGGCCCTTCGAGTGATAGAAGAACAGCGCGATCAGCGATCCAAATACCACCAGCGGGATGAGGTATCCCACTGGATGTGCCTTGAAGTTCGTCAACACTATCGGACGAATTACGATGGTTGCGATCAGGCTGAGCACGGTGAGCAATCCAAGCGCAGGCCAGAGCAGGCTCACGGTCTTGTGAACCCGCTCGTTCAGTGCGCCCTCGGTCTTCGACGTCACATACAGACCGCCGTGCACTGTGAGCGCCACCAGCGCCAGTACGCCAGAGAGTACGGTGTACCAGTCGAGAATGCCCGGGTTCGCGCCCACGCGCCAGTTCGTCCACAGTGGCAGAAAGAAGTACCCATCGGCGTTGAGCGGCACTCCACGCACCACGTTGCCGAGTGCTGCCCCGTAAAAGATCGCCAGCAAAACGCTCCCGGCCGAAAAGATGGTGTCGAAGAAGCCTCTCCAAACTGCACTGGTGCTGTGAATGCGAAATTCGATGCCGATCGCGCGCAGCATCAGCAGCCATAACACCATCATGAGCGGAAGATAGAATCCGCTGAAAGCCGACGCGTACAGCAGCGGAAACGCAAAGTACAGCGCCCCGCCTGCCGCCAGCAGCCAGACTTCATTTCCGTCCCACACCGGACCAATCGTCCGTATTACGGTCGCGCGCTCTTCATCCGTTCGACCGACAAAGAGATGGATCGAGCCAGCGCCCAGGTCAAAACCGTCCAGCACGACATAGGCAACCAGCATCAGGGCAACGATCAAGAACCATAGAGTTGGCATATTTAGTTCGCGGTTACGACCGCTGGCTCCTTTGTCAATTTGTCGCCGCTAGGCAGGCCCACAGGTCCATGTTCAATCTCTCGATAGATAAGGAAGAGGAAGAGAATCGACAGAACCGTGTACATTCCCATGAAGCCCAGCAGCGTGAACCAGCCGTTACCGGCGCTCACCATCTTCGAGTAGCCCTCGGCTGTGCGCATCACACCGTAAACCAGCCATGGTTGGCGTCCTATCTCGGCGGTCATCCATCCGGCGATATTCGCGATGTAGGGGAACGGCGCCGAAAGCATCAGGATCCACAGCATCCAGCGCGCGTCGAACAGTTTCTTTCTCCACAACAGAAACGCAGACACCACCATTACGGCGATGAACATCGTCCCCAGTCCCACCATGATGTGATACGAGAAATAGAGCAGCGGGATATTGTCCGGCCAATCTTCCTTTGGAAATGCGTTTAGCCCCTTAACCTCAGCCTCCCAGCGCTTATAGGTCAGAAAGCTCAACATCTTGGGAACCGTCAGTGGGTTGTCGATGCTCTGGGTTCGTGTGTCTGGCTGCCCAATGATCACTAGTGGTGCGCCAGGTTGGGTGTTGTAGAGTGCCTCCATCGCTGCCAGCGTCACCGGTTGATGTTGCGCGACCATTCGGCCCTGCCCGTCGCCCGTGGGAAATAGCTGCAGACAACTAAAGATCAGGCCGGCAATGATTCCGGTCCGTACGAAGATCTGTCCCTGGTCGATGTGTTTCCTGCTAAGCAGGTAGTACGCGCCAATCGCTGTCATCACGAAGGAGCCGGTAACAACCGCGCCGCTCATGTTATGCGCGTACTGCCAGAGCGCCCAAGGGTTCAGGAGCAGCCCCCAGAAACTGTTCACCATGGCTGTGCCGTTCGGCAGTTTTTCGTAACCGACCGGGTGCTGCATCCATGCATCGGTCGCAATGATGAAATAACCCGAAAGCCATGCCCCCGCAAATACCATGAAGGCCGCAAACCAGTGCTGTTTCGGACTCAAGCGCTTCTCGCCGTAAAGGAACAGTCCGAGGAACGTCGATTCCAGGAAGAAAGCAAACAAGCCTTCCATCGCCAGCGTCTGACCGATCACCCCACCGGCAAACCGCGAGAAGTGCGACCAGTTGGTGCCGAACTGAAATTCCATGGGAATTCCAGTAACCACGCCGAGCACGAAGTTGATGCCGAAAATCCTGGCCCAGAAGCGGGCCGCGTTGTTGTAGCGTTCGTCTTTCTTCCAGATCGCCAATGTTTTCAGCACTACGATCAATGGGGCGAGACCCATCGTGAGCTGCGGAAACAGGTAGTGGTACGTGATCGTAAAGGCAAAGTGCAACCGATGTACGAGGAGGGCGCTTTCCATAGAAATTTTTTCTCCAAACTTCTCGCAATCGCAACCAGTGTGAAGCGAGAGGTTTGCTCAATCAATGTGGCAGGCCGGAGAGGTCGGGCCTGCGTTTCGCGCCAGGCTCCGCAGGCTGGCGAGTAACCCAGAGATTATTCGGGCCCGATAGACAACTCGCTGTGATGAGCATCACAGGAAAACACGTTTCGGTGCGCTCTTCGGGCGTCAGTGCGCCCTAAATACCATCTGCAGTTGAGTTTCGTTTCTTGCGCTCACGCTCAGCCTTGCGGTGTTCGCGGCGGTGGCCAGCATCTTCGTAACGTCGCTTCTCTTCTTCGGTTTCAGGAACCAGTGGCGGAACCGGCAGGCGCCGTCCTGATTTATCAACTGCAACGAACGTTAGATAGGCCGAACTGACATGGCGGTGGGTGCCGCTGATGTAGTTCTCGACGATCGCCCTCACACCCACTTCCATCGAAGTATGGAAGGCGCGATTCACCGACGACTGCAGGATCACCATATCGCCGACATGTACCGGCGTAACGAAATCGAGATGGTCGATCGAGGCCGTGACCGCGTACGCGCGTGAGTGCCGGTGGGCCGCCAGCGCGCCTGCTAGATCGATCCAGTGCATCAGTCGGCCGCCAAGCAGATTGCCTAAAGGGTTGGCATCGTTCGGGAGAACAAGCTCGATCATCTCCGACGCCGAGTCGCGTACGGTCTTCGGAGTAAGGCTCTCTTCGCGGTTAAGAATTTCCTGGTCGGCCATCGTCGTCTTCTTTCAGTCTTCCTTCGCGGCGGCGTAAATAGGACTGCAGGAAACATTGTGCCATGCGCGCCAGCTGCGTCTCTGCACTGGATGCGGTCCACGCGCCATCGGCCAGCTTGAATTGCAGGCTGCCATGATCGCCCGGCTCATAATTGCGCTCGTAGGCGTATCGGACCTCAATCTCGCTGCCGCGCTCGCGAACGATCGCAAAGCGCACAGCATCGGCGGTTCGTTCCTGCGGCAGACGCTTGCAACCCCGCGCGTATCCCAGGTTGCACCCATTCTTCAGCTCATCTTCACTGGGAGCGATGCCGCTTTGACCAGGAACACTGCACGTCCCGCGCCAGGCGGTTCCAAGCGGCAGACGCTGCGGATGCGGAAAGCCAAGCTCCACCAGCTCCTGTTCAGGTAAGAAGTAAGGACACGCCACTCGCAATCTCCTGGGAGAGAAGCAATTGTAAATGGCTTTGAGTCGATCAGTCTGTCAGTCTTTGGAATAGTCGATCAGTTCATCAGTCTTTCAGTAAGTTGTCAGTATCTCAGTACTCGTACTCAGGCGGAACCAGGCCGACAGCTGACGTACTGATATACTGACGGCGAATAAGACTGATCGACTGAAAAACTCGGCGTCGCGGTACAATCTCCGAGAACCCCATGGACCGACTGCAATCTCTTAAAGACATCCTGACGCAAGATCCCAGCAACGCCTTCGCGCGTTATGGACTTGCCATGGAGCTCTCTCACCGCGGCGAGACCGACAACGCTCTCGTCGAGTTCCATACGCTCATCAAGACCAATCCCGACTACACCGCAGGCTATTTCATGGCCGCGCAAACCTTATCGCGCGCAGGCCGCAACGATGAAGCGAAGCAACTACTGCGTGATGGAATCAGCACTGCTCGGCGCACGAGTGATCGCCACGCTGAATCAGAAATGCAGGCGATGCTGGACGAACTCGGCGGATAAGCTCCAATGGAGCTAACTCGGTCCCGATTCGCGAGTTCTACAACAACTTCTCTCCTCCGCGACACACTTTGAAAACCGTTAGACGGCTACTGGACTCTATGCCCCAAAAGTATCTGACGAGCCTCGACGCAACCTGTCTTGACCAATCAATCAGGACTCCCTCGTCGTGATCGTCTGGGCAAAGTCACTTCGCGAGGAAGAAGGCGTTCTCAAAGATTCACCATAGGGCGATATCATCCCGCTCACGCTGGAAACAAGCCATGGATAGAGCTCTATGTCGACAAGATCGAACGGGGTATCGGGCGCTATCGTTGGCTCGGTTTGTTGCGCGATGCTGTATATGGGCGAGTGCTCTTTCATGAAATCGGACATCACATACATCGAACAGTGGCTCCGGAACATCGCGAAAAGAGGATGTGGCGGACACTTGGCAGCGGAAGCTATTACGAGACTAATTCAGAGGCACTATTGGTACTTGAAGCCAATCCGAAAGCCCCTGGGCAAGGTTTTTAAGATGCTGGGCAAGATTTATGTAGCAACCTCCACTGGATTTTCAGCTGACGGTCGGCACTGTCGATGGAAGTTATCCCGGCCTCAGCCGACAACAGTCCGGCTCCTCCCTAGGCGGTTATCGAACCCAATTGACTGATCGGCGCTAGCCATCGCGGCTGCTGTGCGTCCCATTCGGTTCATGAGGAGAGAATCGCCTATGAAAAAGCTCATCGTACTCCTGCTCGCTCTCTATCCACTGCTCACGTTCGCGCAATCCAAATTTGACGGCACCTGGAAGGTGCAACTCGATAACGCTCAACTCAGTACCAAGCCTCAGGTTTTTCTGCTGAAGGACGGCATGTACTCCTGTTCGACCTGCACCCCCAAAGTCAATGTGAAGGCCGATGGTCAAGACCAGAAGGTCACCGACGATCCGTATACAGACACGCTTGCGGTAAAGGTCGTGGACGATCACACCATCCAGCAAACCGGGCAGAAGAATGGAAAGGTGGTTTTCAACGAAACTGACACGGTCTCGCAGGATGGAAACACTCTTACCACCAAGTTTGAATTCCAACCACAAAACAGTAGCGAACCCGTGAAGGGTGAGCAGACTTTGACACGTGTGGCCAAAGCTTCTGCCAGCGCACACGCAATTTCGGGTTCCTGGCGGATCACTAAGTTCAACAGCTTTTCAGACAACGGGCTTGTTTTTACTTATAAGGCCACTGATGACGGCATTGCCATGAGCTCACCTACGGGTTCGTCGTATGACGCCAAGTTCGACGGTAAGGACTATCCCTACAAAGGTGATCCGGGGACAACTTCTGTTGTTCTTAAGAAAGTCGATGCAAATACCATCGAAGAAATCGATAAGCGTGACGGGAAGATCGTGTACATATCACGGATGGCGCTCAACCCCGACGGCAAATCCATGAAGATCGTGGCCAACAATAAGCTTTCGGGAACCACTGACACTTTTACCGCAGTGAAAGAGTAAGTCCCCGGGGAAATTAGCTCAGGGCACAGCACGTGCCCTGAGCGATTCTGCCGCAGCAACTTACTTCCCTGTCGCCAGCCGCTTGCTCATGAACCCTTCTACGACTCCGGGAATCAGCTGGTAGAACTTAATCGCGATCCGGTAAAACCACGGCACCACGACTTCGCGTTTCCCTTTGAGATAGCCTTCGAGCGTCGCACGCGCGACCTGTTCCGCGGTGCCTCCCTTGCGCGCCCCGGGATCGAACTTGTTCGCCTGTGATCCGCGCACCACATTCTTCGAGAAGTTCGTCTCGATGTACCCCGGGCATACCGTCATCACTTTCACGCCCGTGCTCGCTAGCTCCATGCGCGCCGTCTTGGCAATCGCGTTGAGCGCGAACTTGGTTGCACAGTAGGCGCCCATGCCTGGCACCGGAATGTGCCCGGCAACACTGGAAACATTGATGATGGTCCCACTGCCTTGCTTCACCATCACCGGTGCAACTACCTGAATGCCTTCGATCGCGCCGAACAGGTTGGTCTCGAACATGTTGCGGCAGTCGCGCATGGGCATGTCAGCGATCGTGTCACGTAGGCCAAACCCGGCGTTGTTCACCCATATATCTACGCGTCCAAAGTTATGCAGAGTCAGTCCAAGGAGACGATCCAGGTCTTCGCGATTACGTACGTCGCAAAAGATACCCAGCGTTCTCTCCGGCCGTCCAATGCGGGCGCGCGCTTCTTCAATCCGTTTCTCATCGCGCGAACTAAGTACTACCAGCGCGCCTTCGTCGACGAACAGCTTCGCCATTGCCTCGCCGATACCCATCGAGGCGCCCGTGATCACGGCAACTTTCCCTTCCAGTCGCATGTAGGTGCTTTTAAACGCTTGGGATGCTCACGTCAAGCAAACGCTTGTCGCCGCAAGATTTTGCCTCGATTCCTGCACTCCGGTGCATCCAATAAGACCGGCGGAAAAGTGCGACAATCACAACCCTTGGTGAAGGCCGTATAATCGCCAGCAATCGTTTGGTGGAGTGAGGTCCCGGCCCTTATGAATCTTCCTCAAACTCTCGGTGAACTACGCCGAAGCCCCTATTCTGAGTCTCGTCTGCGTACCCGTCGTGTGAAAGATGAACTGCGCGAGAACCTGATCGCGCGTCTGCGCAGCGGAGAAGAAGCGGTGTTCCCCGGAATCGTAGGCTACGAAGACACCGTGGTTCCGCAGATCGTCAATGCCGTGCTTTCGCGGCACAATTTCATCCTGCTCGGATTGCGCGGTCAGGCAAAGAGCCGCATTCTGCGAGCGCTCACTGGTCTGCTCGATCCTGAGCTGCCCTATGTCGCAGGATGCGAGATCCACGACAATCCCTACGCGCCGCTCTGCCGCGCGTGTCGCGACCTGATCGACAAATGCGGCGACGCCACGAAGATCGACGTATCTTTCGCCGGAAAATCGCTACGTCGAAAAACTTGCTACGCCAGATGTGACGATTGCCGATCTGATCGGTGACATCGATCCGATCAAAGCCGCCCGCGGCGGTCACGAACTCGGCAGCGAATTCACCATGCACTACGGACTTCTTCCTCGCGCGAATCGCGGCATATTCGCGATCAACGAATTGCCCGATCTTGCCGGCAAAATCCAAGTCGGCCTCTTCAACATCATGCAGGAAGGCGATGTCCAGATTAAGGGTTACCCAGTTCGCCTGCCGCTCGATGTGGCGCTCGTATTCAGTGCCAATCCAGAGGATTACACCGCGCGCGGGAAAATCGTTACTCCGCTCAAAGATCGCATCGGATCGGAAATCCGCACGCATTATCCAGCCACCGTGGAAGAAGGCATCGCCATCACCTCGCAGGAAGCATGGGTGCAGCGCAATGGCTACGAACTGCGCGTTCCCACCTTCGTACAGGAAGTCGTCGAGCGCGTGGCGTTCGTTGCGCGCGAAGACAAGCGCGTCGACAAGCGCTCCGGCGTCAGCCAGCGTCTGCCGATTAGCGTGATGGAAAACGTCATCTCCAACGCTGAGCGCCGTGCCATCCACAATAATGAAGAACTCGTTGTTCCCCGCATCGGCGACATTTACGCGGCCATTCCCGCCGTGACCGGCAAGCTCGAACTCGAGTACGAAGGCGAAGTGAAGGGCGCCGACAATGTGGTTCGGGAGATCATCCGCAGCGCCATCGCCAGCACCTTCGACACGACCTACCAGGGCGTGAACCTTCAGCAGATCGTGCAATGGTTCGACCTTGGCGGCAACATCCAGCTTCAGGATTCCGCCGCAGCTGCCGAACTTGTTCCGACTCTCGAAGGCATTCAGGGACTGATGGACCGCATTGGCGCTCTCAATGTGACTGCGGAGGATCCCGTCGAACTGCAGGTCTCGGCCGCCGAGTTCATCCTCGAAGGCCTGTACGCCCATAAGCGCATCGGACGCAGCGAAGAGCGCGTCTTCAGCGCCGGCGAACGTCAGCCGAAGCGAACTGAGACTCGCGTTCGCGAGCGTGACGAAGAGCCGCCCTTCCGCAATCGGAGGCCTTTCAACTAGGGACCGCGATGAAGCGCATTAAGTATTCCAAGTACGTTCCCGATCCCGCCTCCGAGATGAGCATGGAAGATTTGCTCGCGGCGCTCTCCGACTATCTGCTGCAGAGCGGGTTTCAGAATTCGTACGGCTTCTACGATCTGCAGGATGGCGAGCAGTCGCTCGACGAATTGCGGCAGGCGATCGAACAGGCGCTGATGAACAGCGACGCGCTCGACCAGATGCGCGAGCAACTTCAGCAAATGCAGATGGACGGCACGCTCGATCAACTCATCGAGCAACTGATCCAGCGCATGCAGCAGGAAGACTACATCTCCATCGACTCGCCACACGATCCTTCGCAGCAATCGAGTGTGGGCGGCCAGGTTGGGGAGAATCAGACGCAAGCCAAGTTCGAGATCACCGACAAAAGCCTCGACTTCCTCGGCTACCGCACGCTGCGCGACCTGCTCGGCTCACTCGGGAAATCCAGCTTCGGACGCCACGACACGCGCGATCTTGCTACCGGAATTGAAGCCAGCGGCGCCTCGAAAACATACGAATTCGGCGACACGCTGAATCTCGACATCACTGCTACGCTTTCCAGCGCGATCCAGCGCGAAGGCCTCTCGCTGCCGTTGAACATCGACTACAAAGATTTGCAGGTGCATCAGTGCGAGTACCAATCTTCATGCGCGACCGTACTGATGCTCGACTGCTCGCACTCGATGATTCTCTACGGCGAAGACCGCTTTACGCCCGCCAAGAAAGTCGCGATGGCGCTCTCGCACCTGATTCGCACGCAGTATCCGGGCGACTCGCTTTCGCTGATCCTGTTCCACGACTCCGCCGAAGAGATTCCGCTCTCTCAGCTAGCGCGCGTGAAAGTCGGTCCGTACTACACGAACACGCGCGAAGGCCTGCGCCTGGCGCAGCGCATTCTCCAACGCCAGCGGAAGGACATGAAGCAGATTGTCATGATCACCGACGGCAAACCATCAGCCCTGACGCTCGAAGACGGCCGCATTTACAAAAACGCTTTCGGACTTGATCCCCTGGTAGTTACGCAAACGCTCGAGGAAGTTTCAAAGTGCAAGCGCGCCGGTGTGATGATCAACACCTTCATGCTTGCATCCGACTATGGGCTGGTTCAGTTCGTGCAGAAAGTCACGGAGATGTGCCGCGGCAAGGCGTATTTCACTACGCCCTACACGCTCGGCCAGTACCTGCTGATGGATTACATGTCGCGGAAGACGAAAACCATTCACTGAAAAAGTAGAGGTCCCCGGCGCCGCTAGCCCTTCGCCGGACTGCTCGGCGACGGCGGCAACGACCCGCCACCCTCCGCTTTCACCGCCGCCTCAGCGGCCTGGAAGCCAACCTTCGAATGCGTTCCATCACAGAAAGGCTTATTCACCGAGGCGCCGCAGCGGCACAGCGAATACGCGGGCTTGCCGGTCAGGTCGTACTTATTCCCGTCCGCATCCACTAACTCAATCAAGCCCTCCGGATCTTCCACCCGATACGGCCCATTTTTTCTGATCGTAATCTTCACTTGCGCCACGACTCACCCCTCGTTGATAAGAATATTGGAATGCAGTGTATCACTCGGGCAGGAATCAACCTGAAGCGTTCGCAGCTACTTCTTCGTGATCACATTCACCAGCAGCTTGTCGCCTTCGATATCGACCACGTTGCAGAAGGTGCGTTCTCCGCGGCGCGTGAAGTCGAGTCCGACGCGGCTCTTGCCTACGCGGAGATCGCGCAGATGAAGATGATCGAGCCACTCCGGCAATTGCGGATTGATGATATTGAGCTCTTTCTTCGGCGCGCTCGGCCTGATGCCGAGAATCGAGATCAGCATTAGAAACAGCGAACCCGATGCCCACGCCTGCGGCGAGCATGACACTGGATAGTGCACCGGAACACCATTCTCCGAGCGCTGAACTCCGCAGAACAATTCCGGCAACCGGTAGTCGCGGAACGAAAGCGCCGCCTCGAACAGCGTGGTGAAGATGCGGATCACCGGCGCTCGAAACTCATAGAGTGCCATTCCGTGCACGATCAACGAATTGTCGTGCGGCCATACCGATCCACGGTGATAGCTCAGCGGATTGAAGACTCTCTCTTCATTCGAAAGCGTGCGCAATCCCCACCCCGAGAACATGTCCGCACGCATCAAGCGGTTGACTACGGCACGCGCTCGCTCCCGCCCAATCGCACGCGAAAACAGCAGGTGACCTGGATTCGAGGAGATCACCTCGAGTTGCGCTTTATCTTTGTCGAGCGCCATCGCATAAAAGCCGCGCTGTGGCATCCAGAAGGCTTTCTCGAGGCGCTTGGCCATCTCCAGAGCCTCGCGTCGGCACTTCTCGCCGCGAGCCGCGTCTCCAAACGCGCGCAAAAGCGATGCCATGCGATACTTCGCGTCGTAGACATAACCCTGCACCTCCACCAACGCGATCGGAGGCTGCGCGGTGTTGCCGTCGCGAAAAACATTCGCGTCCCACGAATCCTTCCAACCCTGGTTCGCGAGACCACGCTTCGAACGGCGCAGATATTCCACCAGGCCGTCGCCATCCAGATCGCCATACTTGTCGATCCAGTCCAGTGCCTTGTAGGCCGCGGGAAGTAGTTCTCGCACGAGATCTTCGTCGGCGGTCCAGTTGTACGTCTCCGAGAGCAGAATCAGAAAGAGCGGCGTCGCGTCGATAGTGCCGAAGTATGGGCCAAATGGCATCTCGCCCGAACGCGTCATCTCTCCCTGGCGATATTCGTGAAGAATTTTGCCGGGCTCTTCATCTTTCCAGTCGTTGTATTCCGTGCCCTGAAGCTTTGCCAAAGTGCGCAGTGTATCTTTCGCCAGCGATGGATTCAGCGACAACGATTGATAGGCGGCAATAATCGAATCGCGGCCAAACATCGTCGCGAACCACGGAATGCCGGCGGCAATTACGCGCCCGTGTTCGTCTGGGATCTGCAATGCGTGGAAATCGCTTGCCGCGGTGTTCATCGTCTCCGTGAACACGCTGTTGCTGCTTTCAAAAGCGGTGGTTTGCTCGCGCCATGAAGACACTGACTCGCGTCGCTTCGCAATTAAGGCATTGAAGTCGCGATGAACGGGCGTCGTTCTCTCCCCGTCCACGCTCGGCGTGACGCTCACACGGAACTCTACCTGCCCCATTGAAGGAAGCTCGAGTTCCCAAACCGCGGTCTGGTTCACGATCTCCTTCGGCGCTGGCGACCAGGAGATCAGCGTTTGGCGCAACACCCCATCGAGCCCTCGATAGAGGAATGTCAGCGTGCGCTCGCCGGCAATCCCCTGGTAATACTGTCCGTGCTCGTTTCGGTGCATACCGCGCACTTCGAATACGTCCACAAAATCCGCGTCGTATTGGATCTCTACCCGAAACTTCACTGTTTGCAGATTGAAATTCTCAAACGTGATCCTCTCCAGCAACGCGCCCTTGCTGAGGACTTGTTCCCGATGAATGTGAATCGTGTTTTCCGGCAGGTCGAACGTTTCACGCAGATGAATATTGCTGGTGGTCAGTTCGATTTGCGAGAGCAGCAGGTTTTCCGAATGCGACGAGAGCAGGACCGGAGCCTCTCCGCCCACTCGCATCTCCATGAAGCTTAGAAAACGAGTATCGTCGTGGAAGAAGCCGACGTCGGGAGCACCCGGCGGCGTGATATCCCCGAGCATGCGAGTTGACAGGAATGTCTTTCCCGCAATCAGCGTCAGGTTTTCGGTGCGCGGCGAACCTAGCGTCCGGAACTCCAGCTTTGGCTCGGAGTACGGAAACGGAATGGGAACAAGCTGCTGCTCTGGCACGAAGATGGTGCTGCTCATGCTGCCGTTGGCTCTCCCGCGGCTAAGGCATCAGGTGCATCCAGGTCCGTATCCAACAGCTCAGAGTAGAGTTCCGCATACTGAGCCACCATTTTCTGCAGGGAAAAGTTGGTGGCCACGTACGATCGCACTTCGCTGGCATTGAACTTCGCGCACAGCTGCGCGCGTTTCGCCATCTGCTCCATCGAATTGCAGAGATAGCCCGACACTCCGTCCCTGACAATCTCGGGAGCCGATCCATTTGCAAACGCCAGGACCGGGGCGCCGCACGCCATCGCTTCGATCATCACGAGCCCGAAAGGCTCCTCCCACTCGATCGGAAAAAGCAGCGCAAGCGAGTTCCCCAGCAGCTCATTCTTCGCGGCAAGATCAGCCTCGCCCACGTACTCGATGAAGTTGCCGTCGACGTGAGGCTTCACTCGTGTTTCGTAGTAGTCACGGAACATCGGTTGAATTTCGCCCGCTATCTTGAGCGGAATTCCTGCCCGCTTGGCGACTTCAATCGCTATGTGCGTGCCTTTCACCGGCGCGATCCTTCCCAGGAACGTCAGGTGACTGCGCTTGCCACGCGGCGCCGTATACATCCGCGTATCAATCCCGTGATGGATGGTACGCAAGCGCGGCATGCACTCTCTTCGCCTCTGGGCATCGCTGATGGCCACGTAACTCACATCGGGATACTGCCGGTAAAAGTCGCTTAGATTCTTGCTGTGCGGATGATGAATCGTATAGACGAATGGCACATTGACGAATCGCGAGTGCACGATTGCTGGAGCATTGCTCACGTGAATCACATCGCACGAATCCGACGCGTCTTTCACTGACCATGCCCCGTGATTAATGTCGCTCAGGTTCTCAAAGATCTCGCCTTCCAAGGGCCATTGGCCTTTTGGATAAAGCCATCTGCGCTCGACGGGGAGAGTAGATTCTCCGTTCGTGTAGAGCACCACATCGATGCCTAAATTTGTCAATCCTTCAGCCAAGTGTGCAGCAAATAATTCAGTCCCGCCATAGAGCCGGGGAGGAACAGGAATGAAGGGAGGAACGATCAGCGCAACTCTCATTGGACTCCTAATTACTGCGAGAACGGGACACGCCGACGAACTTTACTAAGTAGTAATGTACTAAGATGCATCGTCGGCCGACGCGGTTGGCACGATCTACCAGCCGCAGTCATCCTCTGCGCGAAGTTGAGCGGATTGTGCTCATGCGGAGAGCGAGGTGAGTACCTTTGTATTCGATCGTGACATCTGTGCTGCCGCCGCGCTTACATATTCTTCGAATTGCCTCGCGCGAATTTCGCTGGTGTGTTCCGCGAGCACGCGCTGCTGCGCATTGCGGCCAATTTTTTGTAACTCCGCATCATCCATGTCAGTGAGATAACGCGCGACGTCCTCGGCACAAACCGGAAGCAGGATCTCTCGTCCCGGTTGAAAGAAAGAGTCCAGGCCCGGCCAGTTATCCGAAATCAGCGTGCTCCCGCAAGCTGCTGCTTCGAAAAGACGCACCGACGGCGAAAATCCCGCGCGGACCATGTCACGCCGGGTGACGTTCAGGGTAAGCCGCGACGAGGAATAGAATCGCGCGTGCCACCGCGGATTCAGATGAGTGATCCGCCGAACGTTCGAGGGCCACTTTACGGTCTTCGGATATTGCGGCCCCGCCACCAGGAATTTACGTTGCGGCAATCGCCGGGCCGGCTCGCAGAGCAGTTCGTCGATTTTTGGCTGACGATCAGGAGCATACGTCCCCATGTAGCTCAGGTCGCAGGCAAAACGTTGATTCACTCCAAACCGCCGGTACTCCTTGGGATCGAACGAACAGTAGAGCGGTACGGCTTTGCGGGCGCCGAACCGCTGCTCCAATTCGTTGAGCATGGGTCCGCCGGTAAAGCTGAAGTACAGGTCGAACTCCGGAATCTGCTCGGCCCTCAGGTAGTCGCTGCCGCCGTGCTCTCGCAGCTGCGCCACCGTGATGGGAGTATCGATGTCGTAGAAAGCCTTCACCGGAACGTTGCTGTTCGCAACTTCTTCGACCGCTGCCAGTCCATCCGGGAAGTACGACCCGACCACCGCGACATCTGCCTCGCTCAGTTCTTTCTTTACCTCGCCTCTTACATTCGACCATTCGTCAAACAGTCTCACGCGGCAAAAAGGCGGTTCAGGCATATCGCGATTCGAGGCATACCACTCCAGGTCGTGCTCATAGAACACGATCTCGTGGCCGCGCTCGTGCAGGGCCTTGCATAAAGCGCGGAAGGTGGTCGCGTGGCCATTTCCCCACGAGGAAGTGATCGATAATCCAAAGATCACCAGCTTCAATCCACTCTCCTACGCTGCAGCCATTGGCGTTGGCTGCTCTTGCGGCGTTTCCGAGCCGGCGAGAACGCGCTCCACATCTTTCACTCGAAGTTCGTAGGTGTGCTCGGCAAGAGCACGCTCGCGCATGGCGGCGCCGATCTCCCGCGCGCGTTCCGCGCTCACGCTGCGTAGCCAGTGCACGATGCTGTCAGCCGAAGATGCTACGAGAATCTCGTACCACGGCTCGAAGAAATTACTGATTCCGGGCCATTCGTCTGTAATCAGGCAAGCTCCGGCTCCTGCTGCTTCAAAAACCCGGGTAGGCGGCGAGAATCCAACTTTCGCCATCGAATCGCGATTCAGGTTCAGCACCATTCGTGCCGAACAGTTCACAGCGTTGTGCTGACCGGTGCCGACGTGCCCGATCCAGCGCACGTTTGCTGGTAACTTCTTCCCGCCCCAGCCTTCGCCGCCGAGGACAAACGACATCTCCGGCGCCAGTTCTGCAGCACGCAGGAAATACTGTTCCACGCGCTTCTCTCGATCCGGCAGGCGATGCCCCACGAACGCCAGATCACACTTCAGCTTTGGATCCGCTTTCACCGGGAAGTGGCAATTGGGATCGAGTCCGTTGTACACCGGATGGCAATTCGCTGCCCCGAGCTTACGATAGTGCTCGATCACCGGCGATCCGCCGCCGTAGGTAAAGATGAAGTCATACTTCGGGATTAGCACGCGAAATGGGTCGCTCCCATTCTGCTCAACGCGCGCGAGCGTAGCCGGAGCATCCACATCCCAAAACGCCACACGCGTTCCTGTCGAAGTACAGTCCAGCACCGCGCGCTCCAGCAGTTCGTCTTCAGCGCCAACTCCGCTATGTTTGATTACCAGATCGCAATCTGCTGCGCGCGATAAGAGCTCATCCAGATCTCCCGGAGTTTGATACACGATCACCTTCGCGTAATCGATCTCTCCGGCATCGCGATTCTTCTGCCGGTCGTAAATATCAGGTTCGGCAAATGTGATCTCGTGTCCTAATTCGTGCAGGTACTTATAAATGCCGCGGTAATAGGTGGCCGCGCCGTTCCAGTACGACGACGTCAGGCTCGATCCGAAGACGAATATCTTCACCCTTTTAGCTCCTCGAAGATTCCCAGCAACTGCTCTGCGCGGTGACGGCATGTGTGCCGCTGAAGAATAGTCTCCAACCCGCTGGCCGATAACTGCTCTCGCGCAGCTTTATCTCTTAGTAGATGCTGAATCTCTGCATACATGGCGTCCCCATTTGCAACGCTGAGGAAATCCTGTCCCGGCCGGAATAACTGCTCCGCATCCTCCCACGGCGAACATACCAGGGGAACGCCGCAGGCGAGGGCCTCAAACACGCGGATAGTAGGCACGCCGCTCAGTCCGTTGGCATATTGACGCCGCGGCACATGGATGGTCAGAGCGCTCGTCGCATACACGCGGGGCGCCTCGAGGTTTGGTAGATATCCACGGAACTCGATTCCCGCCTGTTCCAACTCTTTCATCGCGCCTCTCGGGATAGCGCACGCCATGGACTGCCACCCTCCCGCCGGAGGCAATCAACTTCGATGCGGGCTCAATCAAGAACTCCTGCAGTTCACGTGTGCGCTCTTCGTCGCCCCAGTTCCCCACCCACACGAGCTGCATTTCTTTGTGCGCCGGCAGACGCATAAATTTGTCGATGTCTGCCGCCTCGTGGAAGGTCCACGCCCGCGCGATTCCAAACCCATCTACGTATATTTTTCGAATCGCCTCCCCAAACGCCAGCACTCCATCGAACAGATCAAGCCGGAATCGAAGAATTTCGCCTGCATTCGTATAAGCTCGGTGATGCGTATCGTGAAACAGCGCTCGGAAGCCCAGCTTGTCCTTTAAGCTCAGGATCGTATTTACGACCTGCGGTTCATTCCATTCATGGATCAGCACCAGGTCGGCGTCCTTCAATCGCCTGGTCGCAAATTCCTCGAAGCGCTCGCCCGGCTGATAAAACTGCACATCCAGGTCGGGATAGGCGCAACGAAACTCATCAATAGCGGTTGTAGCCAGCGGGCCCTCTTCGCGAACCAGATTCGTTAGCGACCATGCTCCCAGCGGCTCGTAGCAACACACCTTGTGTCCCGCATTGACGAGCGCCTGCGCAAGTCCGCGCAGAAAATGAGCGTTTCCGTGATTCCAGTCCGAAATCCACGAATGCGCAAAGATGTGGATGTTGACCTTGCTCATGCCGCCACCATCTTCGCCGGGACCAGGGCATCGTATAGCTGGATATACTGATCGACCATGCGATGCGCGGTATACAGGCTCGCTGCACGGCGGTAAGCCAGATTCGCGTAGGTGAGCCTCAATTGCCGGTCTTCGCAAAGTCTCGCCAGCGTGCGCTCTAGATCGCCGGCGTCATTTGTGCGGAAGTAGCAGGCACTCTCGCCCCAGATCTCACGGTAACTGGGAATATCGTTCAGGACCAGCGCGCAGCGCGACAACGCCGCTTCCAGCGGCGATAAGTCCAAATGGCTCGTATCGTGATGTTCCAACAAAGATCGATGCGCGTGTATACAGATGTCGCAGTTCGGCTTCGCTCAACTCTCCGCGAAACAACAGCTGGCCGCTCACTGCAAATCTTGCGGCTTGGATAAGCCGGATCTGGATGTTCGTCTGACCCCGCAACCACCACCGGCCACGGAGATTGAATCATCGACAGCAACTGCAACTGCTTGCCCGCGTCCCACGCGCGTCCCACGCCAACAACCAAATCCTCTTTCGTGGTATGCGCATTGAACAACCCTGGATTCCTGCCGTTATAGATCACCCTCCCCGCGTCAGCTTTCCCGTAGTGCTGCTCCAGCGCTTGCAGCATCCAGCGACTCGGCGTAACGACCACGTCGGCTCCTGCGAGCCCGCGTGCAATAATTCGGCGGTATCCGTCAATCCAAGAATTGCTCTCCGGTTCGTGACCATGCACGGCCACCCACCAGCTGATTACGTCGCTGTGCCCCACCACTACCTTCGGCACATCCACCGGAAGCGCCCCATACGCATACTGGCTAAAGTGCAGCAGATCCGGCTTCTTCTCTTCGATGATTCGAAGCAAGTAATCTGACGACGCTTTCAGGTCGTCCTCAGCGTCCTGCATCCATTCCAGGCGAAATGCTGTGGGATAGAAATCTACGGTGCCCAGCGCGTTCAACCACTCGGTTTGCTTGGCGGCAGGGATTTCCCCAAAGCTCACCAGCGTGACCCGAATTCCACGCTGCGCTAAGCCAGTTACCAGTTCTCGTGTGTACGTCCAGACCCCGCCCACGGTATCGGCGGTGACTAACACGTGCATTCCAGATCCTCGATCTTGGCCGGTTGCTGCTCCTGTATATCGCTAAAGCCTTTGTCAGCGAATGTGGCCGTGTAGTAGTGGTGCGCGCGTTCCCACGCCTCGTCATCCGGTGGCCCGAACAACTGCACGTACAGGGGGGTCCCAGGAAACGGAAACATCGGCACGGGTTCGCTCACCCAGACGCCGTGCGCCTTCAAATGCTCCTGCCAGCGCCGGATGTCATCTTTGTTGTCGTGATCCGTAAGGATCAGATTTGCCTGCACCCACGGGATCCGCTGCTTCGCGTAGATCAGCAATTCGCTAATGCGATCCGTGCCGATCCGGCAATTCTTGTTCAGTTCCTCGCGCCCTTCTTCTGTAATCGACTCGATGCCGCACTCCAGCGAAATACACTGCGCGCGCCCCAGCAGATCCAGCGTCTCCTCGTTCCACAGATCGATGCGCGTCTGGAATCCGATCTTCACATTGCGCTCGGCAATTCCTTCGAGCAGTGTATGCACGCTCTTTCCGACGCCGAAGATCTCATCGATGAAGTAGATGTAGTCCACTCCGCGAGCAATCACCCGATCTACTTCTCGCCAGCACCTCGCTTACGTCGCGCTCGCGGAATTTATTGCGAAACAGAGTCTTGTTGCAGAAGGTGCATGCCCACGGGCATCCACGCGCGAACTCCAACTCCGCTCCGTGCCCTTCGCCGAAAAACACATGATGGCGATGCTTGTGCCGCTCCACGTTGTAGTTGCGAAAATCCAGCGCGCGCAGCAACTTCATGTCCGTTATGCCAAGCGACGAACTCAGGTGCATGCCCTCATCGTCACGCCAGCAGCATCCCTCAATCTCGCTCCACGGCTTGGTCGCGAGCAGGGGCAGCGTCTGGTCGGGTTCGCCTCGCATCCCAACATCGCATTGCATCTTTCGCATGGCCGCCGCAGGAGTCGCCGAAGTATGCGGCCCAATCGCAACCTTCACGGCCTTACCACCCAACTCCGCGAACCACTGCTTCGGGATTCTCACTTCTGGAGGCGGGCACCGCCAAAACAAATACGACGGCGCTGTGGGGATGACCAGAAAGTCCGGCCCAAACGCATCGACGTGGGCCTTCGCTTCCGTAGTATTCAACCCATCGCTCTGTGCGTCGATGAGCAATGCTTGGTGTCCAGCTTCTTCGATCTTGTCGAATGCGAACAACAACTCCAGCGGATAGTGCGAATCCTGGCAGCCGAAATAGGTCGACCCTTTGAAATCCCAGTTCGGATTGACCAACGCATACTTCATGCGGCACCTGGAATGTTCTCGAGCGCGGCACCTGCAAGCGGTTCGCGCAGTTCGTCCGGCACTAATCCCTGATGTTCTTTCCACCAGCCTTCAATTCGTGCCAATGTCTGACGCACATTCAGTTTTGGCTTCCACCCGGTATCGCGACGCAATTTGGAGTAGTCGGTCACGTACACCAACTGGTCTCCGGGGCGCGACTCGTCGAGAACGTATTGCACCCGCCCTCCCATAAGCCGCTCGATCTCGTCCATCAATTCCAGAAGTGAAGTAGTGTTCTCGATTCCGCCGCCCACGTTGTAGACCTGCCCGCGAGTCACCGAAATGTGGCTCCGCACGGCATCGAATGCGCGCACCAGGTCGTCCACACAAAGCACATCCCGCACCTGCCGGCCATCGCCATAGATGACCAGCGGAATCTGCTGCATCGCGGAATACAGAAAATGCGCAACCCACCCCTGGTCCTCGTTACCAAACTGTCTGGGTCCGGCTATGCACGACATGCGAAACACCACCGCCGGAATGCCGAACATCCGCGCATAATCGTGAACGTACTGGTCTGCCGCTCCCTTCGAGCATCCGTACGGCGAGTGAAAGTCCAGCGGCTGATCCTCTGTCACACCGCGAATGTGCTTGTAGCGGTACCGCGACTTCTCTCCCACCAGCGGGTGCATACCCAGTTCGCCATAGACCTTGTTCGTCGACGTGAACAGCAGGAACGGCTGATTACCGCCTTTGCGCGCCGCTTCCAGGACGTTGAAGGTGCCTCCCAGATTGATTTCGAAATCGAGCTTCGGATCATGCAGCGAAGTTGTAACCGCCACCTGCGCGGCAAAGTGATAAATCTCTGTGGCCGGCCGTACGGCTTTCTCCACCGCAGCCGCGTCGCGAACGTCGCCGATGGTTACTTGCAGCCGCCCTGATTTGTTTGCTTCCGCTCTCAGGGTTTCGAGGTTGTACGGCACTCCCGGCCGCGAGAGATTGTCAAAAATGTGGATGTTTGCGTCCGTGTTTCGTAGAAGCCAATGGGCCCAGTTGGACCCGATGAATCCAGCTCCGCCGAAGATCAGAACATTTCGTCGCTGTGCAATGGTTTTCATCGGATTCCCAAGCTTCTCTTGCATCAAGCTGTCAATCGGTATTCGTGCAGCTTCTGTACCATCTCTGCCGCGCGATCTTCCGCATGCTGCTCGCGCAGCCAATTCGCATATTCCTGCATGCCTTCGGCAAAACGAACCTCGGGTTGATAGCCCAGCACACGATTCGCCGCGCTGATATCTCCAAAGCAGTGGCGGATATCCCCGGCACGATACTTCCCCGTGATCTCCGGTTCGATGTCGATCCCCAGCGCCGCTCCCATGATGCCCGCGACCTCTCGAATCGAAATCGGCTCGCCCGATCCGATGTTCAGCGCCATTCCGTTGGCGTCGGCCTTTTCCATCGCCAGTAGATTCGCGCGAACCACATCATGCACACTGACGAAATCCCGCATCTGCATGCCATCCTCAAATACCAGTGGTGCGCGGCCATTCAGTAATCGTGATGCGAAGATCGCCGCGACGCCGGTGTATGGATTCGAAAGCGACTGGCGCACGCCGTAAATGTTGAAGTAACGAAGCGCGACTACCGGCAGGTCATACGTCTTCCCGAACAGAAGGACCATCTCCTCCTGATCCTTCTTCGAAAGCGCATAGAAAGAACTGCATTGCAGCGGCTTCGACTCGTCTGTCGGAATAGGTGTAAGTTCGCGTCCACACGCCGGACACTCCGGCTCCCATCTTTTTTCCTTCAACTGCTTCGCGCTGCGCTCGCGGGGTGCAACGCTTCCACATTGCACGCAGAGATACTTTCCCTCGCCGTAGATCGACATGGACGACGCGACAATCAGTTTCTCCAGCTTGACGTCCGTGTCCAGCAGCGCCTGCAGCAGGTTCGCTGTGCCCTGTGTGTTCGATCCCATGTAGTGAGCAATCTCATACATCGATTGCCCAACTCCGACTGCCGCACCCAGATGGAAAATGACGTCAACCCCACGTACGGCTTCACGCACTTGATCGAGATCGCGCAGGTCGCCTTCAACAAAATGGATCTCTCTCGCGAGATACTCCGGCATTCGGCTGGAATGTACCTGTGCTGTCAGATTGTCGTAGACCCGAACCTCATGACCGGCATCGAGCAGCGCATCCGCCAGATGCGATCCCACGAAACCTGCGCCACCCGTGATCAGAATCTTCTTTGCCATTACTTCTCAGCCCCCACCGCCTTGGTTCGCTCGCTATCGCTCGTCGCCAACGGAGATCTTCTTCTGTGGCGCGTAACGTCCCACTGCCCAACCCACGAAGTCCGCAAAGTCTTCTTCATTTCGCGGAGGACTCGTGTAGTGCCGTTCCATCCCCAGGTGCTCCGGCGTAAAGCAGAGCGTCAGCGTCGTCTGGAATGGCGAGAGCGCTTCCATTTGCCGGTCGAACCAAGCTTCCGAGTTCGGTCGGAACCAGTCAGCCCAACTCACGCCGGTACGCAGGTAGCGCACACCCAACCGCTGCAGCCACTCCACTCCCGCATCCAGACGCGGATCTTCGAAATGGAACCATTGGCAGATTCCCAGCCCCTCGGGGAAGTTGGCTGCAGCCTGCTTCGGCGTCATGTCTTCGCGCACCAGGCCCATGTAGTAATGGCGGTAATACGCGCTGCCCTCTGATTCTTTATGCCGGGTCGTCGCAGTCCAGGTCGCGGGAAGGTCGAACAGGCTATACCAGTGCACTCTCTCAATAATCGGCAGCAGCAGTTCAGCCGTTTTTTGCAATCCAAAGACCTGCACTTCTTCCGCACCGAAGGAAGAAGCGCCTGCCTCGGAAACCCAGATTGGCTTGTTGGTAACGGCGCGAATCTCTGCGATCTTCTGCGGCCATTCGTGGATGGACCAGTGATTCCAGTCGAGCGGGAATCCGTGCACGGCCACAATGTCGACGTGGTCGAGCACGCCGTGCGATCCCATCAACTGCATGAAGTTCGGATCGATCGGAGAAATTCCGCCAAGCACGATTGGCAATTCTGGATTGGCGCGCCTCGCCGCCTTGGCGCCCGCGATCGTCATCTCCGCGAACCGCTTCCACTCCGGATCAGCTTTGAAATCCCAATGTGAAAGATTGTTCGGTTCGTTCCAGAGCATTACCGCTTCAACCATGGATACGTTCGCTGCCTTTCAGAGATCTTCTGCTCAGAGTGTTCCGTCGAGTTCCATTTCCAGGATGTATCTGCCGTCGCGCATCACAGTTCGCGGAACGCAAATCCATGTTTCCGTCTCCGGATGGGCCACTATCTCCAGTCCCGAACTTCTCAGCATCGCTTCGGCGGCGCTGGCGTTGGGCAGCCACCAATTGGTGGGATCGTCGGCATAGCGGTGCTCGACGAAATACATGCAAGGAAAGTCGCGCTGTTCGAAGATGTCCTTGTTCCAGAAGTGATAATTACTGTCCCACCGTTTGGGCGTTTCGGAGCCGCGGATCATGGTCTGAAATATCATCCGGCCGCGAACCTTCTGGATGATCTTGTCGAGCGCGTACAAGGGATACCGCAGGTGGTAAAACACGCCCATGAAGAGGACGAAATCGAACTGCCCCGCAATTTTGTCTACGTCGTAGACGGAAAGCTTCTGAAAATCAATCTGCAGATTCAGCTGCTCAGCCGCAAACCGCGCTTGATTGAGGTACCGGTCGTCGACGTCGATGCCCAGCACTCGCTCTGCTCCGCGCTGCTTCATCTGAAGGCAATAGAATCCGCCATTGCACCCAATATCAAGGACAGTCGCCCCCGTTAGATCCGCAGGGATCTCCGGAGAGATATACCTCCACTTGATGTTGGGAAAGTCGCCCAGAAAGTGGTTCGGTGCCGTCTTGACACCGTGCAGATCGAGGTTATGAAACCACTCCCCGAGTTGCTCGATCCGTTGTGTTAGCCCATCCCGGTCCAGAACCGGTGCAGCCGAGGACGTGGCCGAAGGGGTTACTTCAGATTCGCTTGCCTGTTGCAGTTGAGGTGCCATCAGATTCGGCACGGGGAGATCTCTCCCGTGTGCTCGGTTAGAAGATGGCTTACCTACTTGGGATGCCTACTTTCCTCCCGCAACCAGCTTCGATTCAAACAATTGCGCGTAAACTCTGCACCAAGATTGGCGCAACTTGGCGCGCATTGTTCGGGCTTCTACCGCTACTGCCATCGACATCGGGCCGCTCTGACACGGATCTCGGGATCCCAGCTCCCCCACACATCCCGTGTCGGATGCGTGGGTCTCTCAAGTGAACTGGCTCACTCTTAGGTCGCCTGCAAGCGCAACTGCAGCTTCCTGGCAATTTCGTAGAGATTCGAAAGCCGTTCTTGCACCGGACGGGGCAAATCAGGAGTACTCATTGCGGTCTGTGCGCTCACGAGAATTCCAGTCAGATCGTTGCTCAATTCTCCCTGGAGTTGGAGGTTTGCGCTGTGCCGGGCTGTCGCTTCATCGCGCTCTCTTCTTCGTAGTGCCGCTTTCACTTCGCGGATCACCCGATCAGAATTCGCGATTCCAAAATTCAAGAATACGGTGAGAGCGCCGTCGGCGAGTTCGCCAACTCCGGCTGCGGCTGCCGGATTCGCTTCGAACAGATCTTCGTCCATCACAATCACGCGATACTCTGCGCTGCGTACAGACGAGATCGCCTGCCTGATCGTGGTTACCAGATTGGCTTGTCGGTTCAGAGCCTTACCAATCAGCTCTGCACATTGAGGACCGCTAGAGGAAGGTGTAACGATTAAGATCATGTCCTGCATAGGTGCAATTCCCTCGCCACCTATGCAGGATAGAAACTAAACCACTTACTGCCGCTGTAAATCCGTCGGAATCCAGAATCGGAACTTCACTCCGGGAATGCAGTTCAAATCTGGGCCGCGTACTCTTTCAGCTTCCGATACAGCGTAGTCTTTCCGATCCCCAGCATCTTGGCCGCCAGCAGTTTGTCGCCCTTCAATTGCTCGATCGCTCCCAGGATCGCTGTCTTCTCCAGGTCCGCCAGTGGGACGATCTTTGGCCCATCGCTGGTCCCTTGTTTCGCTGGAGCCATCGCATTGCGAATGTAAGTTGGCAGATCCGTAACGTTCAGATTTGAATTCGAACTCATTGCCCACGCCCTTTCGATACAGTTTTCCAATTCCCTCACGTTGCCTGGCCACTCGTATTCGAGCAGCGCATGCAAAGCGTCTTCACTCAGCGAACGCCGCGCCCCACTGGTGCGCGACAGTCGCTCCAGAAAGTGCTCTACCAGGAACGGTATGTCTTGCCTGCGATCGCGTAATGGCGGAATTTTTAATGCCAGAACATTCAAACGGAAGTAGAGGTCTCTGCGGAAATCACCTTCCGCAACCGCCGCTTCCAAATCGCGATTCGTAGCCGCGAGAATTCGTACATCGATCGACAATGATTTCGTGCTGCCGACCGGCCTTATCTCTCTCTCTTGGATCGCTCTCAGCAGTTTCGCTTGCAAATCGATCGGCAGCTCTCCGATCTCATCCAGAAACACCGTGCCACCATTGGCAATCCAGAGCAGCCCATCTTTATTGCGTGTGGCGCCCGTGAATGCGCCCTTCACATAGCCGAACAGCTCGCTTTCAATCAGCGTCGGAACCAGCGAACCACAATCCACTGGGATGAACGGCTTGTCTCTATTGGGGCCAGTGAAATGAATGCAACGTGCGACCAGTTCTTTTCCGGTTCCGCTCTCGCCAACAATCAATACCGGATGCGTGCTCTGCGCCGCCTTCGAGATGATCCGGTACAGCCGTTCCATCTCCGGAGACTTCCCGACGAGGGAAGAGAATCCTTGTTTGGATCGCATCGTTTCGCGCAAGGCGCGACGTTGCGCGGTATTCTTCAGTTCGGCAGTGGCACGCTCCAGAAGATTACGCAATTCATCCAGATTAAAGGGCTTGGTGATGTAATCGAACGCGCCCTGTTTCATTGCCTGCACGGCAGAAGGGACCGTCGCATATCCGGTGATGATCGCCACCACAGAGTCGGGACGGCGCGCTTTCACTTCGCGCAGAGCTTCGATTCCGCTGGCACCCGGAAGTCGCAAGTCGAGCAGCACGATATCGATGCTCTGATTTTCCAGGATTTTGTACGCCTGCTCGGCCGCATCCACCGCATACGAATGAAAGCCCAGCAACTCAGCCGCTTCTCTGCAGCTCTCTCGAACCGCTGATTCGTCGTCTATGATTAAGACATTAAGAACACTTGCTCCGGAAACCTCGCGGGCTCCAAGCGTGACCTGACTTTGCATCTCAACGCCCCTCTCGACCATGCCCGCTGCCAAGCCTTCCCAGCGAACGCAATTCCGCCGCCTCTCCTGGATCTTGCTGTAGCAAAAATCTCTTTGGGAGAACCGTCGAGGAAAGTTACATCAAAATGGGAATCGAGCGCTGTGACGTACGCCACAGTCCAAAACCGCATAAAAGGCTGGTTCCGGGAGACTTAGGAGGGTAATACCGGTGCTTTCGGCAGAAAGACTTCCAACCGGGCGCCTTGTCCAGGTTCGCTGATCACGTTAATTGTGCCACCGCTCTTGCGCACAATGCTATGCACCGTGAAGAGACCCAAGCCGGTTCCATTATTGGACTTCTTGGTCGAGTAGAACGCCTCGAAGATTCTGGACTTCGTAGCCGCGTCCATGCCTTTGCCGGTGTCTGCAACCGTCAATTGCACGTAGGGTCCGGCTGGTAGATTGAATTCATTTTGGGCGCGCAATTCGCAAGCACCGCTTTCGAGAACAATCCGGCCCGAGCCGTCCAGAGCGTCACGGGCGTTGATCACCAGGTTCATTACGATCTGCTGCAACTGGCTCGGAACCATTACGACCGTTGCTTTTCCACCGTGAGGCGAGACTACGAATTCGATCTGTTCCCCAATCAGCGGACGCAGAATCGTCTCCATCTGTCGCACCACGTGGTCTATATTCACTTCTTCCGGATCGGGTGATTGCTCCCGCAAGTACGCGAGCAATTGTCCGACCAGGGAAGTCCCGCGCTCCGCGGCGCCGCGGATGCTATCCGCTTGCCGCCACGCCCGAGTCCCCTTCTCCAATTGCGCAGAGAGCAATCCGGCGTGCAGAGTCACAGCGGTCAATACGTTATTGAAGTCGTGCGCAATTCCGCTCACCAGTAATCCGAATGACTGCAATTTCCTGGTATCGGACAATTCTTTTTCGAGGCTGCGCCGCTCGCTCACGTCGAATGCCAGGTGGATACGCACGTTTCTACCGTGAGTCCGCGATTCGACCAGCTTATGCTGGTAATACCTGCCGGTTCGCGGATGAAATACGGGGCCGTGCTTGCAGGCTTCTCCATCACAGAATGCACAATTTTTGGACCCTATGATTTCCGACATCGAAGCTGCATGCATCAGTTTTTTATAGGCCTGATTTGCATGGGTCACGTGGCCTTCGCTCTCCACCATGACTGCATGGGGCGAACTCTCTAGTGCCATCGTCAAGATGTCTTGCAGGTCCCAGACGTCGGACTCCTGAGGTGAATTGGCGCGCGCGGTGCTTTTTTGCATATTGCCCGCTATTCTCATGGAAAAACTCCAGCACGCGCTCGGAGCTCTTGCATTGTTCCAAATTCAGGAATACACGCAAATCGACGGCCAGCACACGTCTTTGCGAATCTCAAACCCGCGATATTTCGCGCTGAAATGTGTATCGATTGTTAAAGCCGATGAGCTACCACAGTCTCGCCGTGTGGGATCACTATTCTTCTTTCATTCCGAGAATCTCAGTTTCAAAACGGAACATCGCTCTAAGACGTGAATAATCGGCTTCGAAGAAGAGTTCACACGCCCCGACAGTCCTCTTTTTTGCAAAAGAAAACGGAGGCCCGCAGGCCTCCGTTTCAGTTCAGTCGTAAAAGCTGACTAGTTAACCCCACCGCCGGCGTTCGTCGTCTTTGCGCTGCCGTCGAAAGCCGACTCAGCAATTACTCCGTCGAAGTCAGTCAGTCCTACCAGGCGGCCATGAATCATAGCCACGTGGCGAACCGGCCACATCGATTGCGGCGCCTGCTTCCAGTTGTCTCCGCCATCGGTGCTGGTGTAGACCAGCGTGCGCGGATTTCCCACTGCCAGCAGTTGTTTGCTGTCGCGATCGTAACTGATGTACGTGACGTTCGCCGCGGGTGTGCCAACCATCACGTGCTCCCAGGAATTGCCGCTGTCCTTGCTGCGGAATGCGCCAATTCGAGTGAGGATCCAGTAAGTGTTGTTCGGCTCGATAGCAACTCGTGTGATGGCTCCGCTGAATTGCGGTACCTTCGCCGAGTTCCACGTATTACCGGCATCACTGGAGATCACGACGTGATCCAGGTCAGCTGCGATTACGTTGTTATCGATTGCGTCCACCGCGAGGAAGTCTTTGAACCCGAGCACCGGACCACCCGTCCAGCTGTGGCCTTTGTCAATGCTCCGGTACAGACCGCTTGCCGTGGCTGCATACCAATGCTTGCCTTCGAGTTTCAACTGCGAAACACGTCCGCCGATTTCTGACCGTACCCACTCTTGTTTATCGACGTAGGTACCGCCAGTCGACGTGCGTTTCACTTTCGCGCCAGGCGTCGGTACCACCTTCACGCGGACAGTCTTCTCTTCGAGAGCCACGTTGATCGGCTCCCACTCGTGCTCGCCTTTGGCCATGCGGAAGATTCCGCGATTCGTTCCGGCAACCAGTGCACCCGTCTCCGGCTGTTCGAGCCAGAACACGTCGCGTCCCTGCAGACCCTTGCTCAACGACTCCCAGTTACGTCCGCTGTCGTGCGAAACAAACACGCCACCGAACTCCTGGTTGTTGATCAGGCCCACATACAGCGTGGAAGGATCGAATCGATCTGCTACTACCGAGCTTACTTTGCGGTGCGAGAATCCACGATTCGTCGCTTCGAAGCTGCTGCCATTGTTGCTGCTCACCAGAACGCCCATGCGATCGGTAGCAACCATGATTTTCGCATCGTTGCGCGGATCGATCAGAACGTCGTTCACAACCACTTCCGGTCCCGTGATCTGCTTCCAGCTCTTGCCGGAATCAGTCGTACGCCACAAGCCTTCGGTGGTTCCTGCGTACACGATGTTGCTGTTCACAGGATCCTGATGCAATACGCGAGTGCGGCGCGCCGAGAACGGAATTCCCTGCGCCTTCTTGAACAGATCGCCACCGTTCTCGCTCTTGTAGATACCCGAGCAAGCGCTGGCATAAACAACGGACGGAGCTTTCGGATCGACAATGATCGAGAACACATCGGAATCATCGATCACGCCATTCTTAATGTGCTCCCAGTTCTTGCCGCCATCCGGAGTCTTCCAGGGCAAATGCCACGTGCCCGCGTAAACCACATCCGGGTTCTGCGGATCGACAGCGATGGACTCGATGTTCTTGATTTCTGCGTGATTCGGAGGAGAAATCTGCCGCCACGAATTACCGCCATCGTCGCTGCGGAAAACACCATCCAGGGCGCCGGCTACGATCACTTTCGGATCGGAAGGCGCCAGTGCCATCGCGCGAATCGACTTGCCATGCATTCCCTGGAGTGCGTTCCAGGTCTTGCCGCCATCGGTCGTCTTGAAGAGATCGCCGCCTACTTTTTCAGCGCTCCAGGCAGCTGCGTACATCGTCTGTGAATTGCTAGGATCGATCGCAACGTGATCGAGGACGTATTCTCCGGTTCCCAGGTGCGCGAACCGCGACCACGAAGCGCCGCTATTGGTCGAAAGATACAACCATCCAGAACTGGTTCCGAGAAAGATGCGATCCGGATTCGCAGGATCATGCGTCAGGCTGCGGGCATCACCACCATCGGGCCCGAGCGGTATCCATTGTTGCTGAGCCATAGCCGCCTGCGTCAGCGCGACTACCCCAAGAATCACTACGAAGATCCGTAGCCAGCGTTCCAGTTTGCCCCTTAACACGGTAGATCAATCCTCCCAGGGATCCCTTTGGGCTGCCGGGGAAAGCAGCAATCTGGGTTCATCCCTTCTGATGCACTTTAAACCGTCGGCAGAGATTCTGATCGTCCCGAACCAAAAAAACAAAGGCCGATCGGTCATGACCGATCGGCCAAAGGTTAACTAGTTGAAAACGTTACTGCGGAGGAGCAGCTGCTGCCGGCTTCTTGTGCTTCTTCGGAGCCGGTGCTGGTGCCCGTCCCTGGGCCTTGATCTGCGACTCATCCACAGGCTGCGTTCCCTCGCCCGCGAATGTGGCGCCCTGAGGCACGATGTAGAAATCAACCTTGGTCGTGCCTTCAGCCCCCGTACGAGTTTGCATACGGGAAGCGTCGATCGCCTGCTTGGCTTCGCCGCTCGACAGGTACGCCTTCGAGTTCACCGCGCGCTCGGCTGATAGCGTGGGCTTTTTCTCTTCGGGTGCCTGTTGACCAATGATTACCAGCGTTGCGTTCGGATCGCGCTGCAGTTGTAGAGCTACGTCATCCAGTACGGCCTTGCAGGTGTTGTCGACGCGCCACGGCTTCTTGGTGTTCGGGAAGTCGCATTCGCCGATCTTGCTCGCCTGCGGTGGTGGTGGCGGAACTTCCACGTTCACTGACGTGGAGGAGCTCGCGGACAAGCCGCGATCGTCCGTCACTGTGCAGTTAACCGTGATCGGTCCAGCCGGTGCACCTGCGGTGTCCAGCGTGGCCGTCGTTCCTGTACCGGAGACACGCCCTGCCGTCGCTGTATAGCTGTACGTCAGAGGACGATTGTCCGGATTTTCGCCCGTCGACGTAATCGTCGCCGGTTCACCCGACTTCACCGTCGCCGGATTTGCCGAGCAGCTCAGCGTCGGCGGATGCTTCGGAGGTTCGTTGATGGTGAACTGTGCATTGCACGTTGCCGGTACCGAGTTCTTCTTCGGCTTCGTATCCGTCGCGGTCGCCGTCACTGTGTACTGCCCGGGAGCCATGCCAGTCGTATCGATGGTTGCTGCGGCGTCTTTCGGCGCAAGCTTTCCACCAGTCGTCTTCCAGTCATACGTCACGCTGTGCTTCGGAGGAATGTTCGTGACATTGGCATTCGCGGTAACGGGCTCGCCGGCCAGCACTGCCGTCGGCTGCACTGAGCATGAGGCTGCCATTGGCGGTAGCGGCGGCGCGCCGCCGAAATACCACATTAAGCCGCCCGAGATTTCCGCGCCACTCGGGTTCACGGTTCCATTCGGAAAGAAATTCTGATGCGAGTAGACGTAGTCCGCTTCGATCAGGCGAATGCCCACGTGCTTCCATAGGGGCATGTCGAAGCCGCCACCGACTTTGATCGCGACGCCTTTATTGCTCTGCCCCAAAGGATTGAAACTCAAATTCTGCATGCCAACAAGGCCGTGCAGGAATGGCTGAAACTGGGGATTCCGCAGGGTCAACCGTGGTCCAGCGCCGATGAAGTATGAATCGTTGTTGTTATCGGTATGCGCTCCACCAGACACTTCGGCGGCTACGTACTTAGAGAAGTTGTAAGCGAAACTACCAACTCCACCTTTATCGTTGGAGTTGAGATTGATTCCAGTAATCGTCGCGCCGGGCGAGTACCACGAATACCCGGTGAAAATATCCACCTTGGGCGTGTTTTCTTGCGCCAGCGCAGCGGAGGACGTTAAAAGTCCAATCGCCAGCACCGACCCAAACAGGCCGAAAGTTTTCTTACGTAGTGACATGTAAATCCTCCGGAATTCAAAGACCAACAGGACTAACTGCAACTACTATTTTGAAATGCGCGAGAGATTGGGAGTCCACTCTCGCAGATCATGGCGATTGTAGCGCAAACATGCTCCCAAATGAATGATTTTTAAGCCATTTAACTGTTCCGAATTGGACAGCAAGCTATTCTGCCGCAGCCTACTTACTGATTTCAGCGCTTCAACCTAGAAAAATCCCATTTTGGTCCCTAGAAAAATCCAGCCTTAGGTTGCCTCGCAATCCGCAAGGAACAAACAATTCGATGCGCAAGATGCTGGCGGGTTGGGATCAACCGAATAATCTTTCGCGAATATCCCGCAACATTCGCACTTTCAGCTCTTCACCCGGTTGCGGTACACCGAGAGAACCACGACAATGGGATGGAACGCACATGGCGCAAGAGAAAATCCTTATCGTCGAAGACGAAGAAAACGAACGCTCCGGCATGGCAGAGCTGGTTTCTGCCTGGGGGTACCGAACCGAAACCGCATGCGATGGCATGGAAGCCCTGGAGAAGATCGTCGCCTTCTCTCCTCTGGTCGTGGTCACGGACCTCAAGATGCCCCGCATGGACGGTATGGAATTGCTGCAGCACATTGCCGAGCAGCCCCAATCCATAGCTGTCGTCGTGATGACCGCTCAGGGCAGTGTTGATTCCGCTGTGCAGGCGATGAAAATTGGCGCCTACGATTTCGTCGAGAAGCCCGTTAATACCACCCGTCTTCGCACCATCCTGCAGAACGCGACTCGCCAGCGTGGGACGGAAGTCGAGCTCGAAGCCACTCGCCGCAAGTTGCGCGACACCGGCTATCTGGGACCCATGGTTGGCGCCTCCAGAAAAATGCAGGAGATCTTTCATCTCATCGAAATGGTCGCGCCCAGCACCGCCTCCGTCCTCATCACCGGAGAGAGCGGTACCGGAAAGGAGTTAGTCGCGCGCACCATTCACGAATACAGCCCGCGCAAGCTGCGTCCCTTCGTCGCGATCAACTGCGCCGCCATCCCCGAAACACTGATCGAAAGTGAAATCTTCGGTCACGAAAAAGGCGCTTTCACCGGCGCGCTCGAGCGCCGCGTCGGTTGCTTCGAACTCGCCGAGGGAGGCACGCTCCTTCTCGACGAAATCGGCGAAATGCCTGTCGGCACGCAGGCCAAACTGCTACGCGTGTTGGAAGATCGCAAGCTACGCCGTCTCGGCAGTAAAGTGGAAACTTCGGTAGACGTACGCGTCGTCGCCGCCACCAACAAAATTCCCGAAGAAGCAGTCGCCAAGGGCGAATTGCGTGGCGATCTCTATTACCGGCTCAACGTCTTCAACATTTTGATCCCACCTCTTCGCGATCATAAGGAAGACCTCGGCGATCTCGTGAAATCGCTGATGTCTGATATCAACGAGAAGCACAGCCGCAACGTCTCCATGATTAGCGAAGCGGTGATGAACGTTTTCAGCAACTATTCGTGGCCGGGCAATGTGCGCGAGCTCCGCAACGTGCTGGAGCGCGCAATTATCGTCTGCGAAGGCTCGATGATCGAAACCAAACATCTTCCCCCGGGTTTCGGACAGGTGATAACGCGTCCGCCGGTGCTTGAGGCCAATGCGGTCAGGCTGGGCGTGGGCACCACCGTAGGCGAGGCCGAAAAGCTTCTGATCCTGAAAACGCTGGAATCGACGAATAACAACAAGACGCGAGCCGCGGAGATCCTCGGGATCAGCCTGAAGACGCTTCACAACAAGCTTAAGGAATATGGAACACAAGTGGGCGTCGCCGGAGAATAACCATCTGGCTCTGATACCGGCTCTCGCCGGGTGGGGTCCGCGCAACTGTGGGATGAAAACATAAGGGCGCATTCGGCTGCGAGCGCGAATTTCCAGTTCTGATTCGCGTATCATGGTACGGAGCCCTTCCGAATCAACTCATGCAACCAAGGTTTCAGCTAAAGACCAAGCTCGTGCTCGCCATCAGTGCTTTGGTGCTGGCCCTGGTTACCTTTCTTTCTTACGTCTACGTTGCCCAGGTGCTCAAGCAGGGGATGACCGAGGCTTATCAGGACGGCGACTTCATCGCTCACCAGGTCTACCTCTTCGCGAGCAACGCACTGCGCGACCCCAGCAACCCCGCCAACCAGCTGCTTCCACCAGTTGCTGATGACCCGCAGAAGCTCATCTCCAATAGCCTGCAATCGGATCCCGGATTGAAGTCGCTGCTGCAATCCGTCGTCGGCTATTCGCCCACCATCTACGATGTCTCCATCGTCGACCTTCACGGCGTCGCCGTGGCACACTCCGATCCTGATTTCCAGGGCAAGCCATTGAAGGGACGTGTCGATTTCCTCACCGTCCGCTACGGTGGCTTCTGGCGCCAGCTTGGCGTCGTTTATGGACGCCCGCGCGTTTACGACGTGCATCTCCCGCTTGAACGCGGTGGCCAGCCTTTTGGTCAGATTCGCGTCGGCGTTTCCACCGTCTTCCTGAAGAGCGAGCTGCAGACGCTGCTCAATCGCTCGTTCACTCTTGCCGCCATCGCGATTCCTATCTCGTTCTTACTCGCGGCTTCCCTATCGAATCTCGCTCTCCGCCCGTTGCAAGCCATCGGCGCTCGCCTCGACCGCATGACCGCCGGCGAGATCGAGGTCCCCGCCGAGATCGCTCCAGAACAGCAACGTACCGACGAATACGGCGTCGTTACCAACAAGATCGATCGCCTCGGCCGGCAGATGCGCGACGTGAAGGAAGTCTTCTCGGCCCTGAAAGAGAACCTCGATCAGATCATGGCCAACCTCGAAGACGGCCTGATGCTCTTCACTCGCGACTGGCGTGTCGTTCTCGTCAGCGCCTCCGCCGAGCGCTTTGTCGGACAGGCGCGCGCCGACATCCTCGGCCATCAGGTCAACGAGATCTTCAACCGCTCCTCGCGTCTCGGCCAGCTCGTTCTCCACTGCTTCCAATATCACGAGCCCATGGACCAGCTCGAAGTGGAAACCGACACTGGCCGCCGCATTCAGGTGTCACTCGATTTCATCGAGGAGCGCGGTGAACGCATCGGCGCGCTGCTCACCATGCGCGACACCGAATCCGTTCGTAAGATCGAAAACGAGATCGAGCTCTCGCGCCGCCTCGCCGCCATCGGACGACTCACCTCCGGCGTCGCCCACGAGGTGAAGAATCCGATCAACGCTATCGTGCTTCACCTCGAAGTGCTGCGCGAAAAACTGCCCATGCTCGAGCCCGACTCGCTCCGCCATCTCGACGTCATCGCCAGCGAGATCAAGCGCCTCGATCGCGTCGTGCAGACGCTCGTCGACTTCACTCGTCCCGTCGAACTGCGTCTCGCCGAAACCGATCTGCGCCGCACGCTCGAAGATGTTGTCTTGCTCGCCATCCCCGACGCATCGCAGCACGGCGTGCAAATCATTCGTCAGATCGCGCCCGAGCAGCTTACCGTTCGCATCGACTCCGATCTCATCAAGCAGGCCTTGCTCAACGTCGTCATCAATGGCGTGCAATCCATGCCCAACGGCGGCCAGCTCAAGGTAGTTGCCGGACGCGACGGCGATGCCATCGAAGTAAGCGTCCAGGACCAGGGACAAGGCGTTCCACCTGACATTCGCGATAAAATCTTTAATCTGTACTTCACCACGAAAAAGGGTGGCAGCGGCATCGGCCTCGCCATGACCTACCGGGTGATGCAGTTACACAACGGATCTATCGATTTCGAATCCCGCAACGGGAGCGGCACAACTTTTCATCTTCGCTTGCCTATAGCGGGAAGTGCCGAGATCTCCCAAGTGAATCTTGCGGCCAATGTCCAAACGGCAGAAGGGCAAAGTTAGGTTAGGAAGTTGAACTTAATTCTGCAATGAACTACAAATTGAGCGTGCGAATTCGGCCTTTTATCTCGTTTCTCCTCCTTCTGGTCACGCTAGGCGGACTTTCCGCCTGCAAGAAGAAGAAACCCGTGCTGCCGCCGCCACAGGCTCAGGTCCCCAGCATTATTCTCCCGCTTCCGGAACCCCTCCCGCCGCCAACCGCAACACCTGAACCGAATCGCCCGCAACCTGCGAACCTTCCCACCACCGAAGAAAAGCCTCCGGTGAAGAAACATACGCATGTTGCCAAGAAGCCGCAGCAGCCCCCCACCACGGCTCAAACGACACCATCGCAACCGGCGCCACAACAACGTCCTTCCGAGGACACGCAGCTCACGGCAACCAATAATCCCCAGGAAGCTCTCCATCAACAGCTCAATACCACTCAGTTGCTCGATACAACGGAGAACAACCTGAAGACGCTGAATCGTTCGCTCAACACCGACGAACAGGCCATGATCCAGCACATCCGCAGCTACATGCAGCAGTCGCGCACCGCACTCGATGAAAAAGACTTCGAGCGTGCTTACAATCTCGCCTACAAAGCTCGCCTCCTCTCCGACGAATTGATCAAGCACTAAGACCAGTCTTTCAGCTTTCAGTTCTTCGGTTTTCCGGTTCTTTGGTTTTCGATTACCAATTACCTATTACACAGCTATTACAAACGCCAGCGACGGCCTGTGTTCGAATGTTGTCTGTTGTTCTAGAAAGCCTCTGGTGAACTTTTTTCGACGCGACCGCACTTTTACTCAGCCCGTTAATCCGGTCATCTTCTTTTTTCTAGCGATCCTTCATGTTGGAGCCGTCGTCGCGCTTTTCTTTTTCAGCTGGAAAGCCGTGGCCTTGAGCATTCTGCTTTGGTGGATTGTCGGCTCACTGGGCATCGGCATGGGCTATCACCGCCTGCTCACGCACCGCGGATACAAGACGCACAAATGGATCGAATATTTCCTAACCATCTGCGCCAGTCTCGCATTGCAAGGCGGACCGATCGGGTGGGTGGCCACCCATCGCATCCATCATCAGCGGTCGGACAAGGAAGGCGATCCGCATTCACCGCACGATGGCGGATTCTGGGCGCACGTTGGATGGATCATCACCGGCGACGCCAATCACAATCGCTCCGTCGAACTGCTGCCCTATGTGCCCGAGCTCCGCAAAGATCGTTTTCACAAATGGATCAGCGAATGGCACTGGGTTCCGCTCGCAACACTCGCCGTCGTGCTGCTGGTTCTCGGCGGATGGCCCTACGTGCTCTGGTGCATCTGCTTCCGCACCGTTTTCGGACTGCATGCCACCTACCTTGTGAACTCCGGCACGCACATGTGGGGATCGCGGCGATTCGTCACCAGCGACAACTCCACCAACAATTTCTGGATCGCGATGCTCACCTTCGGCGAAGGCTGGCATAACAACCATCATGCGCATCCGGTGTCGGCGCGTCACGGACTCGCCTGGTACGAGATCGACATGAACTGGTACGGCATCCGCGTTCTGCAGGCACTTGGCCTCGCCTGGGACGTGAAACTCCCGCGCATGACTCCCGACTCGCATGTACCGACAGTAGTTGCGCCGCCTGCAAACACCGAGCAAGAACTGCTGGAACTCGCCGCACCCGCCTCGCGCTGATATCACATCTACGCGTTGTCATCCTCGAGCGAGCGGCGGTATGGCGAGCGAAGGATCTGGGTGAGTGACCGGCGCGCGTGCGAAGCACGCCTAAAGCGCCGACGCGAACATCCTTATTTTCACTTGTCATGTTGAGCAAGGTTGAGGCGCTTCGAGGGCGTGAGCCCTCTGCCGAAATCCTGAGCGAAGTCGAAGGACCGAACGGCCGAGTCGAAACACCCCGCAATCGCTGCTTCTACGTTGCAGGCGCTTCAGCCTCTCAGGCCCGTGATCCGCGTGGGCAAAGCACCGCAGCACCACAACGGCTTCCTGCCTTCGAGGGTCATGGTGACGCTTCGCTTCGCGAAGCGGAATCCATCTCTGTATTTGAATTTTACGTAGCGAGAAGATCTGCTTGCCTTTCGAATAACCAATTACCATATTCCCTATTTCTTCCTCGTCCCCGTCCTCAGATTCTCCATCATCTGTGCAATGCGCTTTTCGCGCGTCTCCGGACGCTTCGCCTCTTCGATCTCGCCGACATATTCCTTCTGATGAGTGAAGCTCAGCTTCGCCCACGCCGCTTTCGTCTTCTCATCCGCATGGATGATCTTCTTCAGATACGCGGGTACAGTCACCGTGCGCGGCTCCTCGTCCAGTTCGAGAACGACCTCGACCATGTCGCCGGCTTTGCACTGCGCGCCCGCGCGGAGCTGCGCGTTCACCACCATCATGTGGCCGTCGCCCATGTTCATCAGCGACGATCGGAACGGAAATCCGTTGATCGTGCCCTTCACCGGTATCCGCCCTTTCCTCCCAAGCGTCGCCGGGACATAAAACGGCGGCTTGAATGCGGCGACTTCGGAACCAGCCTCGCCAAACAACTTGGTTTTGAATTTATGAGCCATATGGACCTGCACGATTGTGATCGAAAACTTGCTGACTCGGAAACTTGATGATCGAAAACTCTGGAATTGTATCCGAGTCATCTAGAGCTTTGGATCTGTTCTTGCTTCGAAGAGAGAAACTGCGCGTGCCCAGCCCGAGCGTCTTTTGCGTTGGGTGGGATAAACGGGTCACACCCCTTCACGATTGTCATGTTGAGCGAGGCCGAACGGCCGAGTCGAAACACCCCGCGGCCGCCGGTCGCACCCGAGCGCTTCACATTCTCGGGCCCATGATCTGCTGGGGCAAGCACCGCACCGCCGCAATCGCGTCCTTCATCCGCGAGTCATGGTGACGCTGACCCTGAATGTAGTGAAGGGGAAGCGGAATCCATCTCTGCATTTGATTTTCGCGGAAGTGAGAAACTGCGGGTGCCCCACCCTACGCGTCTTTTGCGTTGGGTGGGATGAGCGACGATGCTGCGTAGCATGAAATGAATAGAGAATTGGTGGCGCGGGCGCCCTCGCCCGCGCCCATTCGAGATAATCCCTATCCACTCCGCTCAGCCACTCACCTGTCGGCTTCACGCCTGCCTCCGTTTCTCTGCTCCAGATCCGCAACCACCTTTACGTTTTTTCCATGTCTCGTCTTCATTGCTTCCCTACCTTTTGGCAACATCGGCACTTGCACCTTTGTACTTCGCGCCGTTGCTCTCCTGGGTGCTCGTCCAAATCACATCGCCATCCGCGTCAATAAACGAACGACGCCTTGGCGTGTTCGTCCTCAGTATTCAGAGACGAAACTGACCATACCCACCTCGACTGGTCCGCCGCTCGTGATCCCGGGATGTCGCAGCTGAACTCCGGTGTCGATCCTATGGCCGCCAACTGCGGAGGCAACAACTGGGAACTCCCATATCCGTGTGTTTCCTGGAATTCTTTCGCGGCAAATCCCTTGAGACGGCATCGTCTCCATTTATCGAATGCCGTGATCTCAGTCCCTGTTCGGGATGGCTCCGATGTCTTCGCCTGCATCTGCTGAAAAGCTAACAGTTCGGCACCGCCGAGAAATATCACGATCCCATCGCGTCCATTTCGCCTGTCTATCGCGCCCTCATGTCCGCCTCGAGAACCGTTGCCCTCCCTGCAGTCGCCGCAGAGGAGGACTGAGAAACAAACCTTCTCTCCGTCAACCAGGCGGACTGAGTCAATATTCATGTCGAGCTTTCCGCCCTGTCCCTTCTCTTCCTCGACTCAGCTACCGTCACGGTCGCCCAAGCCACTCCGCCCTTGCGGAACCATCCTACCAAGCTCGTTGACCTTCACCTCTTCCAGGACTTCGAAATCTTCGGTCTGTCCGACGTGTGCATCAACCGACGACGACCTTCTGCGAAATCCGAAGCTTGATTGAAATGCCGTCTTCCAGCGTCGGCCCCGTCGGTGCGGTTTTTGAGCGTCTGCACAGCATCATCTGGTCATCGGGAATCGAGGCTGGCCGCCGCGTAGGTGAAGCAATACCTTGGCATCCGGGCCAGAACGGATCTGCAAAACATGAGAATGATACAGTACATCACTCGTGGCGCTTTTGCTACAATCCCGATCCGATCTCGGAGCTACCGTAGCGCAGTAATCGCCATCATGAACCTGCTGGCGCGAGCCCTCCTTGTAAGCAGTATAAATCAGGACTGCGACAGTGCGTCGCACTTGTCATTGATTCCGCAGAGCTCTTTCCCCACCACGATTCCCATTCCTGCACTCCGCCTTCAATTCGGACGCTTTTGTGTGTTATCTATTTGCAAATTTGCTGTAAACTATGAATACTTATTAGCTATGCCACAGAGAGCCCCACTATGCCTTTCCCAATAGCTGAGAGCCGACGCAAGCGCCGAGAGCGGTTTTCACCCCTAACTCCTTTGTTTTGCCGGAGAGAGGTCTTAAGTCCTTTGTTATGCCGGATGTACGGACGCACTACCTCGTAAGTAGCTGTCATTGCAGCAAGCAGGGGGGAGGGGAGGGGTTATCGATCAGTAAACTTTGGCGCCCGTCAGGCGCCCTGCAGGAAGCGCACGTCCCGCTCGACGGCGCCTTCCAGCAGTTTCTTTGCGGCCTGGTATTCCGGACTCTCGTACGTGGCGATCGCCTTCTCGACCGAGTCGAACTCGATCACCACCGACCGGTCTTTCACGCCCGCCTCGTAGGCCTTTACCGCCACGCCGCGCGCCAGGAAGCGGCCTCCACCGGCCTCGATCGCTGGGCCAGCCAGTTTGGCATATTCGCCGAGAGCAGTTGCATTTGAAACCGAACGGTAAAAAGAAATCCAGTACCCCTTGGCCATGTGGGCGCCTCGCAAGTTGAGATTACAAGATGTTACTCGAACTTCGCAGGCAGAGCCCAGGCGAGAACAGAAATTCCGTTCAGGCGCTATACGGGAGTTCAAAGATGTCGTACTTCGACATCAACTCCGCATGCGCTTGCATCAGCAGTGGACGCAGTCGTCGCCTCTGTTCATCGGAGACTCCCTGCATCATGAGCAGATACTCGATGTTCGTGATGAGAGTCTCCAACTGAAGGATCTCCTGAGCCACGCTTCGGTATTCATGGTTCATCGTCAGTATCTTTGCGGGCATAAGTAAATCGCTTCAATGAAGTATAGGGCCGTTATGCTCAACCTATCGGCTCGAGCCGAACATTTATGTGACGCCGCTCACGAAATTGAGGAAGAATCGCGAGCTGGAGAATGTATCGGATTCCTCCTTAGGGCCAAAGTATCGTGTTCCACTAGGGCAGAGAAGCTCAACACGAGGCCCCAGCGAAAGCTGAGTTGCAAGCGGCGATCATCGCAGAGATGCAGGATTAACTGGGGATAAAAAAGCCTGGGCTTTTAACCCAGGCTTAAGACTTGAAATGATGAACGGATTGACGGCGATACTATCGACTGACGAGCTACTTCGCTGCTCTCGGCTTGCCCACCTTGAGCAGCAAGTCTTTCGACGATTGCTGGAACGGCCCTTCCACGCTCGCCGCTTCCGTCAGGATTTCTTTCGCCTGCGCCATCTGGTTGGACTTGGCATACGCGTAGCCCAAACGGTAGAGCGTGATCGAAGACTTCACCGGATCGCTTTTCACCATGGTTGCCGCGATCTTCAATTCGGCGATCGCCTGCGACGTCTTGTCTTCGCGCAGCAACGAGTAGCCGAGGATCTCGTGCCCAAATCCTTCGGTGACTCTCGCATTCGGGCTGGTATCCGCCTTCGCCAGTTCGATCAGTTTGCGCGCGTAGGCGGCGCCCTTGGCGACATAGGTAGGCTTGGGATCTTCCACGTAGGCGTTCGCCAGAAGCGTGAGCAGTCCAATGTTATTCGGATCGGCGGCCAGCGCCTTTTCGCCGAATTCCGAGAGCTTGGCCGTGTCATTCATTTCGGCGAGGGACTCGACCGCCACGAGGTTTGCATTCTTGGCGTTGGGACTGCCGGCAAAAGCCTTCGAATAGATTGCGATCTGGGCCATCCGGTGCTTGGGATCCGGATCGCCTACAACGGCGTTATAAGCGGACGCGTCGAGGAACCCGTAGGTCGTCTGAGCGGCATCTTTATCCGCGCCTTGCAGTCCATTGATGATTTTGGCGCCGCGCACAGCGTAGTCCACGACTTTGGTTGTGTCCTTCAACTGCTGCGACAGTTCGACCTGCGACTGAATGATGTCGAGCACATCGGGCATCGCAGTCAGCGCTTTGTCGTTATACGACATAGCCTTTGCGGGATCGCTGGCCGCGTATTGCTGCGCCAGCTGCCAGTTGCCGTACGCGACCGCCGCGGGGTTACTGCTGTAGGTCTGGACAAAGTCTTCCAGCATCGAAATCTTCTTTTGCGCGTCAGTCTCGCCGGAGACCGCGTTCAGCGCCTTGTCTTCCGGCGTTCCCGCCGGAATCGAGATCTTGGTTTGTGCGAGCAATGCCACACTCGCGAGCACTATCACCGTCAACAAAACCAGGCTTCGCCAGGATTTCATGGCAAATTCCTCCGTTGTATTCACGCGGGCATGTTACGGCGAGCAGGCGTCATTCGCAAGGATGAGAATCACAATTTGTGGTTGGATTTCCGCGCCGGACTAGGGATTCCCAGCGGGGTTGGGATCGACGGCCGTGGCTCGCACCACGAATCCCGAGGGCACGATAATCAGCCGCGGCAGCTGTCCGTTCTTGTGGCGGAAGCGATCGAGTCCATGCACCGAATCGATCTTCAGGAAGCTGCGCAGGAAGCCCGCGCCCGGAATGTCCTCGAACTCGAACAGATCGTTCGGACGGAACGACTGCTGCGCTTCGGTCAACAGTTCGCTCTCATTCTGAAAATCTTTCTGCAATGCGGGATCAAGCACGATGGCCAGGTAAACGTCCCAGTTCGTCGGCTGATCTTTTGGAATGCCGCTGATGATCTCGTTGTGATCGTAATCGTTCCAGCCTTCAACGTGATCCTGTTTGCCGGGCGAAACGAAGTACAGGTTCGGGCGATGATCGGATGGCTTTCCAGACGAGATCTTCGGCCCCATCTGCCAAGGTCCGACAACCAGCTTGCGCTCACCGACGCCAGGCGTCTGGATCTCGAAGCGCACCAGCTTGCCGTTGTAGAAGACCTGTCCTGCGGGCTTCTGCGCCGGATGCCCGACCGCAGGCTGCACGATCGCTCGCTCCGCGGCGAGCGCGGCTCCGGCGAGCAACAGCGCGCAGGCAATCTTCCCCGAGTTGTGCCGCACCTTTTGCAGAAAGTCTTCCCCAACCAAAGATCGGCAGATTATACGCGCGCTGCCATCAGCGGACACTATGACCGAAGTACCTGTCCCTGTGTAGCTTAGACAGCAACCCGCACGCCATTGGAAAACCGCACCGGCAGCCGTTAGTCTGGAATCTAAGCCATATGCGGGACATCCTTCGCCATCGCGGACTGCGCTTCGTCTTCGCCGCCAATGTCATTTCCATGCTCGGCAGCGGAATGAACAGTGCCGCGGTCACCTGGTACATATTGCAGGCGACGCACAGCGAAGTCTCGCTCGGCTGGCTGATGGTCCTGCAGACCTTGCCTGCGATGCTTCTGTTGCCCTTTACCGGCGTGCTCATCGACCGCGGGGATCGCCGCCGCCTGGTCATGGTGCTCGATGCCGTGCGCGGCATCATCATTCTGACCGTCGCGATCCTGGCATTCCTGCATCGCGTCCACATATGGCAGCTCTACCTGATGAACATCCTCGTAGCGCTAGGCTTCTGGATCTTCTGGCCCACGATCACCGCGCTGATACAGGAGCTGACGCCGGAGTCGGAGTTCGTCCACTCCAATAGCTTTCTGATGGCAGGAATTCAGGGTGGGTGGCTCATGGCGGGCGCGCTCGTCGGCTTCGTCTACAACCACATCGGCCTTGGCGGCGTACTGCTCATCGACTTCAGCACCTACCTGGTGTCGTTCAGTTGCTACCTCTTCGTACGAAAGGGACGGCACGTAGTGATGCCGGCGGTGGACAAGGCAGCTGAGGCGGTGGAGAACGCTGCCACGGGATTTACGCGTTACGTGCACGAGATGCGCGAAGGCTTTGCGTTTCTGCGCGGCGACCGCTCGCTATTGCTGCTGGGAGTGGCATGGGCATTCTTCGTCGGCGCCATGCTGACCGGAGGCATTGTTAGCGCGCCGCTAAGCGAACGCATCCTGCATGCAGGAGCAGTTGGTTACGGATGGCTGAACGCTGGGTGGGCCGTCGGCGCCTCTCTGAGCGCGTTCTATGCGCCTAGGCTGATCGGCCGTCTGACAGCGCGTCGCGCAGTGGTGATTTCGTTCGCCGTACTGACGGCGGCATTCTTCTTGTGTCCGTTCTCGCCGCTGCTGGTGCTGGCGGTGTCGCTCTATGCCGCAGGCGGATCAGCGCGTGGCGTAAGCGGCATTGCCCTATCGACGAATCTAATGGAATCGGTTCCCAAGCACTTCATGGGACGCGTGCAGAACTGCATCTACTTCGCAGGTACAGGCCTGCAGTTGGCGTTCGGACTGCTTGTCGGAGTCGTTGCGCACCGTGTTGGACTGAGCTACGCGTTCGCCATCATCGCGGGCATGTATCTGCTGGCTTGCCTGAGTTCGTTCGCTTCCGGCGAAACCAAGAAGATAGATGTGGACGCCCTCGCGCTTAACGAGGCGGCGGGAGACTAAGCTCGTATCTCGTCTCGAAGAGCTTCTTTCGATAGCTACCAGCTACCCGAGCTACCCCATTCAACTACCGCTGGTCACTCCACTCACGTGACTGTTATTCTCTTTGTTTCCCTTGTGAGGAGGCGAAGCACTCAGATGTCATTAGGTCTCGACGGAAAAGCCGCGGTCGTTTTCGGTGTTGCCAACAAGCGCAGTATTGCCTGGGCCATTGCCAAACAACTGCATGGCGCGGGTATGCGCCTGGCTATCACCTACCAGAACGAGCGACTGGCACAGGAAGCTGCGGACCTGATTGCCGACCTGCCGGGCGCCGAGAGCTTCCAGTGCGACGTCTCGCGCGACGAAGAGATCGATCATCTATTTGCTCAGCTGAAGGAGAAGTACGGCACGCTGCACACGGTGGTGCATAGCGTGGCATTCGCGCCGGCGAATGAACTGCGCGGCGAATTCCTCCAGACCTCGCGCGAAGGATTTCGCATTGCGCTCGACGTGAGCTGCTACTCGCTGGTCGCAGTCGCGCGCGCCGCTGCTCCGCTGATGACCGAGGGCGGCTCGGTGATGACCATGACGTACTACGGCGCGGAGAAAGTCGTTCCCAACTACAACGTCATGGGAGTGGCGAAGGCTGCCCTTGAAGCGGCTGTACGCTATCTCGCCGGGGACCTCGGCAAGCAGGGCATCCGCGTGAACGCCATTTCAGCCGGGCCAATCAAGACGCTGGCGGCACGCGGCATTGGCGGCTTAAGCGATATGCTCAAGGCTCATGCGGAACGCGCTCCTCTGAAGCGCAATGTGGAGCAGGATGAAGTTGGATCGACCGGATTGTTTTTGGCGTCGGATATGAGCCGCGCAATCACAGGCGACACGATTTATGTGGACTGTGGATACAACGTGATGGGGTTCTAAAACCTAGCCACGGATTTTACGGATTCTCACGGATAGTTCTAGAGAAGGTTTTTACCGAGTTTTGATTTATCCGTGGTGATTGGTTTTATCCGTGGCGTTGTTGAACTTGATCTTTCTTTCTTCCGGCCCAACTCTCTCGATCGCAATCTCCACCTGAAACTGCTGCATGAGGCTCGGGAATTTCTCCCCCCACTCGATCAGAACCAAATTGCGCTCATCGGCAATGATCTCTTCCAGCCCAAGCGTCTCTAGCTCGCGCTGCGTGTCGAGGCGGTATAGATCGATGTGATACACCGAGAATTCCGGTCCACGATATTCGTGAATCAGAGTGAAAGTCGGGCTGGTTACATCGTCTTGTTCAGCGGCGTCGAAGGCCTCGGCGATTCCCTTCGTGATCGTGGTTTTGCCTGCGCCGAGATCGCCGCGCAAAAGCACCAGTCGCGGCGGACGCAATTCGCTGGCGAGTTTGCGCCCGAGTTCGATCGTCTCTTCTGGGGAACGGGTGATGAAGTCTGTTGTGACCATCCGCAGACATGATAAACGCGCGTCATCGCTTTCGCGCGTACATGTTCTGGTAATCAGAAACGCATAGATGCTTCGCTACGCTCAGCATGACTTTGCAGAAGGTGAGGCTCCAGGCGGAAACGCGAACGACCTGCAGATCCCTCGCGGACTAACGTCCGCTCGTGATGACAACCAAAAAGGTTCATCCGTGAAAGGAAAATGCAGGATCTGTGAGTTGCTGCTGCGCGCGACGGAACGCCTCTGGCAGACCAGCAATGATGTCCGTCGCGATCAGAGAGGCTTCACCCATGCGCTCGCGTGCCACGTCGCCAGCCAGACCGTGCAGGTAGACGGCAGCGATCACAGCCTTTACGGACGCATCTGGCGGCTTCATCGCATGCGCCTGCGCGAGGAGTCCTGCGGTCATGCCGGTGAGAACATCGCCTGCGCCGCCCGTAGCCATGCCCGGATTTCCGGTGACATTGACCCAAACGGTTCCATCCGGAGTTGCGACCAGCGTCCGATGCCCTTTCAGCACGAGCACACACTGATGCTGCTTCGCAAAAGCCCGCGCAATTTCGATGCGATCGGCTTGCACTTCTTTGACAGTCTTGCCGGTCAGCCGCGCCATCTCCCCCGGATGCGGCGTAAGCACCAGGAAGCGCTTGCTCCCGTTCAGCGCGGCCGTATTCCCCGCGAAAGCATTGAGCCCGTCGGCGTCGATGACGAGCGACTTCGGGCACTGCGGCACGAACTGCTGAACAAACGACACTGTCTCCGGATTGCGCGAGATGCCCGGTCCGACGGCCACAACGTTCATGGCTTTCAGAAGCGGATCCAGCTGGGCAACGGCTTCGGCGGTGATCGTCCCTGAGTCGGATTCGGCGACAGGCTCGGTCATCAATTCCGGCGCATAGCTCGCAACGGTCGGCAACACGGATCGGGGCGTCGCCACAGTTGCCAGCCCCACGCCCGAGCGCAGACACGCCACTCCGGCCATGGCCGCAGCTCCCGATTTGCCGAAAGAACCTCCAACGATGAGTGCGTGTCCGTAAATTCCCTTCTGCCCTTCCGGTTCGCGCGGCGCCAGAAAATCGGCGAAGTCGCGCGGCGTGATCAGGTTCAGCCCCAAGCTGGAGACGATCGCCTCATTCGGCGACCCAATCGGCGCAACTTCCGTTTCGCCAATGGTGAGTTCGGCAAGTACATGCGCAGGCCGCGGCGCGGTGAAGGTCACAACTCCATTGGCGCGCGCCCGCAAAGAAGCGGTATCCGGCGTCATGGCATCGGCATCCGCGCCGGACGGTATATCTACCGCGATGATCGGAGCACCACTAGAATTCATCGCCGCAATCGCGTCGGCATACAAACCGCTCACTGGCGGACGAAAGCCGGTGCCAAGAATTGCATCGAGCAGGAGATCGCTGCCGAACACCTCTCGTCCGCGCTCGCGTAGTTCTTCCGCATTCAAAGCGACGATTGGTTCGATCTGCATGCGCCGAAACATCTCGGCGGCGTCCCCGCGCAACTCCGTAGGATCAGCCAGCAGCAGCACGCGAACCTGCCTACCAGCCGCACGCAGTTTGCGCGCAGCGACAAATCCATCACCGCCGTTGTTGCCTTTGCCACACACCACGCCGATGCTTTTCTGCCTTCGGATAATGCTGCAGCGCGAAATCAGCTACCGCCGTTCCTGCATGCTCCATCAGGTCGAGTGACGGCACTCCGAACTTCTCGGTGGTGACACGGTCGATCTCACGCATCTCAGCTGCGGACGTAATCTTCATAAAACCATTTCACCACGGAGACACAGAGACACGGAGAAAAGCAAAATCAAATTCGGAATAAAACACCTGAACCTGAAAACTTCAGAAACACGCGATGGCGACTGAACGACTAACGACTCTCGACCAACCACCCGCTTCACCTCTTCGCTGCCGCGCTGCTCTCCAACACGCGCAAGCCGCGATGGTTCGCCCATGGCGATCAGATGATCGCCGGCCTCGATGCGATCCTCCGGCGATGGATTGAACATGGTCCGCCCGGGCCCCTTGATCGCGAGCACGATTACGCCCAGTTCTTGCCGGATTCGTGAGGTCTCAATCGTCTTCCCCGCGAACGGAGAGTCTTCGCCAATCAGCACTTCTTCGATCTCCAGCCCCAGACGGCTCTCACGCGCAGTGGCGATATCCAGGAAATCCAAAACGTGCGGTCGCAGAAACGATTGCGCGATTCTGCGCCCGGCAAAGTTATACGGGGAGATCACACTATCGGCACCAGCCGTAAGCAGATGTTTCTCCGCATCTTCTTCGCTGGCGCGCGCGATGATCTTGAGCTTGGGATTCAAGCTGCGCGCCGTCAAGATAATGTAGACGTTGATGGCGTCGGTGCTCGCGGCAGCAATCAATCCCTTGGCATGGTCAATCTGAGCCTCATGTAGAGTTGATTCCTTGCTCGCATCGCCGATCATCATCAGCCACGCTTCGTGGAAGCGAGCCGCCTTTTCGGCGCTGCTTTCGATGATGACGAATGGCGCCGGCTCGAGCATGAGCTCGCGCGCGACGCTGCGGCCCACGCGGCCCGCACCGCAGATAATGTAGTGATCCTTGAGACGGCTGATTTCGCGCTCCATGCGCCGCCTTCCGAAGAACTTGCGAAGTTCGAATTCTAGCAAAGTCGAAGCGAGTGCCCCGATGGCAAGGAACACCAACCCAACTCCGGTGATGATTACAAATACATTGAGAATTCTTCCGCCAAAGTCGAGGGCTTGAAACTCGCTGTAGCCGATGGTGGTGATCGTGGTCAGCACCATGTAGAAAGAGTCGAACCACGACCAGCCCTCGAGAAAGTGGAAGCCGCTGGTCGCAAGAGCGACCTGCAGCGCGATCAGCAGCAGAATGACCCGGAGATTGCGGAGACCTCGCATCGTCTGGCGGATTGTAATTCAGAAGTGGCGCGAGATTCAGTGCGGAATCGGCAGCCGAGGTCGACTGCCCACGCACCCAGTGTTGGACAGGCCCTATCGCCTGGCAGCGATAGCCTTCAACTCGGTAATGAGTTCTTCGCGCTTTAGGAGCGATTTGCGCTCCAACAACGCGAGCAGCGCTTCAAACTCGGGAGCAAAGGAGTGTTGTGGGTCAGGCAATTGCGCCGCACTCGCATTTGTAATTCCGTCGATGACGGATAGCAGGGCTTTCTCGTTCTGCGGCGTCATCTTGGTAAACGCAATGCCATTACCTATTGCCTGATGGCAGGTTTCCACCACCCCATTACCGTACAGCTCGACTCTGCCAATCTCGAGAGAGACCTGCACCTCGGTGCCCACCGGCAAAGGCGTCATCGTTTCGACATAGAATCCGCCGGCGCTCACATCGGTGAGGGGCGCGCGCATCGCAAACTTGTCCCCAGGCTTGGTCATCTGCGCGATACCTTCACAACGAAAGCGTGGATTACGGCGCTGATCTTTCTGCGTCAAGTTCTCTTCCTCGATTAACTAATCGGCCATCACCGGACCAGGCTTTGGCGAGTTCTCACTTTCGAGCGCATTCTGCACTCGACTGTGATGGCGGCTGTAGGTGAAATAAATCACCAGCCCTATGACCAGCCAAACGATCAAGCGTGCCCAGTTGACCCAGCCCAACTTGTACATCATGTAGCCGTTGAAGCCTATTCCCAGGATTGGTACCACCGGCACCCACGGAGTCCGGAATGGACGCGGCTGGGCAGGGTTGGTGTGACGCAGCACCATGATGGCGATGCACACGATGACGAATGCCAGCAGCGTGCCGATGTTCACCATCTTGCCGATGTCGTCGATTGGAGTAACGCTGCCCACGATAGCGGCGATCAGGCCCACCAGCATCGTGTTCTTCCAGGGCGTACGGAATTTCGGGTGGATGTCCGCGAAGAACTTCTTGGGGAGCAGGCCGTCGTTCGCCATGGAGTAGAGAACGCGCGTCTGGCCGAGCAACATCACCAGCATCACGCTGGTGAGTCCGGCGAGCGCTCCGAGAGTAATGATGTGCGAGGCACCGGTAAGTCCTCGATCGAGGAAGGCACGTGCAATCGGAGCTTCGATATTCACGTCGCCCCAGGGCACCATGCCGGTGAGAACGCCAGCCACTAAGAATATAGAGAACGGTACAGACTAGCAGCGAGGCGATGATGCCGATTGGCAAGTCTCGTTGCGGATTCTTAGCTTCCTGCGCGGTAGTCGAAACCGCGTCGAATCCGATGTAGGCGAAAAAGATGTAAGCTGCGCCGGCGCCAATTCCCGAGAAGCCAAAGGGCGCGAAGCTTGACCAGCTCGTTCCCCAATTGGCGGTGTTCACATAGTGGAGACCCAGGCCGATCACGAACAACACCACGGAGACCTTGATCACTACGATGGTGGAATTGAAACGTGCGCTCTCCCTGATTCCGATTGTCAGGATCGCGGTGATGACGAGAGCAATGACGAACGCCGGCAAGTTGAAGCCGATTTCCACTCCGAAGATGTGGGGTGCATTCACTAGATCGTGTGCGCGCTGCACCAGTTCCGGAGAGTGCGCCGAAAGAATCTGCATGGCCTTATCCAGGAAGGGCTGCGTTCCCGGAACCAGCGATGGATCGGCGGCCTGCGCCATTTGGCGAGCAATGATTTTCTGAGCCTGGGCTATCGCCGTCCAATGATCGTAGGCCAGCCAGAGCGGCATTTTGATGTGAAAGATGTCGAGTAATTCAATGAAGTGATTCGACCAGCCAGAAGAAACCGTGCTGGCGCCCATGGCGTATTCGAGGGTCAGATCCCAGCCAATGATCCACGCGAAAATTTCGCCGAGCGTCGCGTACGCATAGGTATAGGCGCTGCCTGCGAGGGGAATCATCGCAGCAAATTCTGCGTAGCAGAGCGCGGCAAATGCGCAGCCCAGGCCCGAAAGCACGAAGGAGAGCATCAGTCCGGGGCCGGCGTAGTGTGCGCCCAATCCGGAAAGAACGAAGATGCCGGCGCCGATGACGGCGCCCACGCCGAGTGCAGTGAGTTGGAACACACCCAGGGTACGTTTCAGGCTATGCGATCCGTGCTCTTCGGCTTCCGAAAGAAGCACGCTCATTGGTTTGGTAGCTAATAGTTTGGACATAAGGGCTTTAAAGTAAATCTCCTGCAGCTCGGGTTCTGCCTGCAACTACGCGCTTAACGCAGTACGTGCCTTCTCACTTCGGCGAGACCACAAAAAATACACTGGAATGCCGCACAGCACAATGATCAGTCCCGGCCACGTGTACTGAGGTTTGTACCTCAATAACACCAAATCGATTCCAACTGCCATGGCGATATAAATCGCGGGAAGTACAGGATAACCGAAAGCGCGATAGGGGCGCGGCGTATCTGGCTGGGTGCGGCGCAAAACAAACAATCCCACGATCGTCAGGATATAAAACACCAGCACAGCAAAAACGATGTAGTCGAGAAGCTGTCCATAGCTGCCCGACAGACAAAGGATGGAAGTCCAGATCGCCTGCACGATAAGCGACGCGACCGGCGTTCGATATTTGGGATGCAGGTGTCCTGCTTTGCGAAAGAAGAGGCCGTCAAGCGCCATGGCGTAGTAGACACGCGCTCCCGCCAGGATCAATCCATTATTGCAGCCGAAAGTCGAGACCAGGATGGCCAGCGCCATTACGTATGCGCCCGTTGGCCCGAGCATCACCTGCATGACGGCGGTTGCTACACGATCTTCGGAGGCGTACTGGATACCGCGAGCCAGTACTGTCGTCCCATGCGGATCGCCCGCCAGGGGCAGCGCGCTCAGGTAAACGAAGTTCGCGGCAATATAAATGAGGATTACAGTGCCGGTTCCAATCGCCAGTGATAGCGGCAGATTGCGGCTGGGATTCTTCACTTCCCCGGCGGTGAAGGTCACGTTGTTCCAGGCGTCAGCGGAGAAGAGCGATCCAACCTGCGCGACGCCGATAATCATGATGGTGCCAAGCAGGCCGCCAATGCCGATCTGCGAGAACACCGGCGCACTCGACCCCGCGTTCCGCCAGAAATCATGGAAATTCGCAGCGACTGCCACAGGATTACGCGCCAGCAGCAGGCCGAAAACCACCAGTCCCAATAGGGCTGCAACCTTGCTGATCGTAAAAATGTTCTGGATAATCGCCCCGGTCTTCACGCCGAACACATTAACGACAGTCAGGAACAAGATCATGAGAACGCCGACCAGGTTCTGCGTGTTCAACCCCACATCCATGTTGCCGAGCGTCATGGGACCGATGTGGATCGGCGGCACTTTCCATAGGTGAATCAGCCAATGACTGGACGAGATCGAGGGAAAAAATACTCCTAGGAACTTTCCGAAGCCCACACCGACCGCGGCAATGGTTCCCGTCTGAATGACTAAGAATAAGGTCCAGCCATAGAGGAATCCCCAAAGCGGCCCAAGCGATTCGCGCAGATACACATACTGTCCACCGGCGTGCGGCATCATGGCAGCCAGTTCACCATAAGAAAGTGCGGCTGTGATGGTCATGAAGCCGGTGACGGCCCAGGCGGCGATCAGCAAGGCCGGGGAATTCGTCATACGGGCAATGTCAGCCGACACAATAAAGATGCCGGAGCCGATCATGGAGCCGATCACCAGCGCTGTGGAGCTGGTAAGCCCGAGGCCTTTTACGAACTGCTGGTCATCCGGCAGAGTCTGGCGCCCGGCAGGGGCGGCTGTAGTCGTTTGACTTGGATTCACCTATTCACCAGTGTAGGACAGGAACTCCCCTTTGTGTTGGTATGAGTACGCCAGGAGCCTGTCGTGGATCTACATGCCCTAGGGTCATAGCCTTACCCGCACTTTTGCAGGTATCGAGGGGAACTGTTGCGGGAACTTTACAACAATATGCGAAGAAATTCCTCTGCCGAGGCGCGGGGATTGTTTACTAAGTCGGAGATGACTGCCACCGAATCGGCGCCGGCATTGAGGACCGAGAGGCAGTTCGCGCGCGTAATGCCCCCGATCGCAACCAGCGGCTTCGTCGTAAGTGATCGAGCCGAGCGCACGCCCTCGAGTCCGACGACTGGGTCGGGATTCTCCTTGCTGGCGGTGGCGAAGACCGGGCCTATCGCCAGATAGTCTGCGTCGGTCTGATCGGCCACGCGAAGCTGCTCGGGATTGTGCGTCGATGTGCCGATGATCATGGCCGGCCCGACGATCCTGCGAACCGCGTCGACGGGCAGATCATCCTGCCCGACGTGGACTCCATCAAAACCGGCTGCCAGAGCCAGATCTGCGCGATCGTTCATGATCAGCGTGACTTCTTCTCCAAGCGCCCGCCGGAGTTCGCGGGCATGCGCGAGCATCTCCCGTGAGCTCCCGGACTTATTGCGATACTGGAGCCAGTTCACCCCGGCGGCTCGTATTGCTTTCGCAAACTCAACGATGGCTTTTGTAGGATCGGCAGCGCCCGCGAAACAGGAAAAATCGAGAATGGGATAGAGCCGAGGCAGCCGAAATGTCTTTCGCAACGGTATGGCGGCTTCAGTACTCACGCTTTCGTGGTGGACTTGTCGCCGTTGCCGAGCAGGCGCTCCATGAATTTCGTGTCCAGGTTACCGGCGCGAAATTCTGGATCGGCGAGAATGCGGCGATGCAACGGAATCGAAGTATGGATCCCTTCGATGATGAACATTTCCAGCGCACGCGACATGCGCGAAATCGCTTCCGACCGGTCCTTCCCGCGTACGATCAGCTTGGCAACCAGTGAATCGTAATAAGGAGGAATCACCGCTTCCGAATAGACGGCCGTATCGACCCGAACGCCGGTTCCTCCCGGCGGATTGAATGTCGTGATCTTGCCCGCTGACGGCGTGAATTTCTCCGGATGTTCCGCATTGATACGGCATTCGATCGCATGCCCGCGATGAACAATGGGACCATGCAGAACGGTTTCCATTTTCTCGCCGAGGGCAATCATGATCTGGCTCTTCACCAGGTCGACGTCGGTCACCATCTCCGTAACCGGATGCTCCACCTGTATGCGCGTGTTCATCTCGATGAAGAAGAGGTTGCCGGTTTCATCCATCAGGAATTCGATGGTGCCGGCATTTACGTATCCGATCTTGCTCAGCGTGGTGGAGAGCAGATCGCCGATGCGCTTGCGCATCTCCGCAGTAACCACGACCGAAGGCGATTCTTCCAGCAGCTTTTGATGCCGCCGCTGAATGCTGCACTCGCGTTCGCCCAGGCTGACCACATTCCCGTGAGCGTCGGCCAGCACCTGGAACTCGATGTGGCGCGGGCGCTCCACGAACTTCTCCATGTAGAGATCGCCGTTCCCAAACGCTGCCGAAGCCTCGCTCTGCGCCGCGTTAAACAAGTTTGGGAGTTCTTCCGCGTTACGAATGATGCGCATGCCGCGTCCGCCACCACCGGCAGCGGCTTTCACGATCACCGGAAAACCAATCTGGTTGGCCCATTCCATTGCCTCGCCTTCGCTTCCGAGTAGCCCATCGGAGCCGGGCAGAATGGGAACTCCGGCAGCCTTCATGGCCGCGCGTGCCTTCTCTTTTTCGCCCATCAGGCGAATGATTTCGGGCGGTGGACCTATGAATTTCAGACCGCACGTTTCCACTACTTCCGCGAAGTTCGCGTTCTCGCTCAGCAGGCCATAGCCGGGATGAACCGCATCGACATTCGCGATTTCGGCGGCGCTGATAACTGCGGGAATGTTGAGATAACTCTCGCTGACGCGTGGTGGACCAATGCAGATGGCTTCGTCGGCGAAACGCACGTGCAGCGAATTCCGGTCGGCTTCGCTGTAGATGGCGACCGTCTTTATACCGAGCTCTTTGCAGGCGCAAATCACGCGCAGGGCGATCTCGCCCCGGTTCGCAATCAGAATCTTCCGAAACATTCTTTATAGGGCACGCACGCCGCTGTGATTCCGCGACATTAGCGGCCTGGATCCTTTACGAGATTAGTGAATTTCGATGCTTCCTCGTTCGGCCGTGCGTGTTCAGCTGGGGCGAATCGCAAACAGGGACTGCCCATACTCTACCGGCTGTCCATTAGAAAGATAGCTCTTTACGATGACGCCGGCGTAGTCCGATTCGATTTCGTTCATCAATTTCATCGCTTCTACAATGCAGATCACCTGGCCAACGGCGATGGAGTCGCCAGGTTTGACGAAGGCGGGTGCCCCCGGAGAAGGCGATTCATAAAAGGTACCGACAATGGGAGAACGCACAATCTGCCATGATGACTCATCCTCAGCAGGAGCCGCCGAAGCAGTTGTTGCCGCTGCCGCTGCTGCTGGGGGTGTTCCCGCGTGGGAAGCCGCTGCCGGAACAACCGCCGGAGCCGGGGAGGGTGCGGCAACAGAGATAGGAGCCGCAATGCTCGACGGAACGGCAGTTGCGCCGCCCCGCTTTACCCGCAGTTTGACATCGCCGCGTTCCAACTCAAATTCGGCAATGTCCTTCTCGATCAGAAAATCTATGAGTTCTTTGATTTCTTTCTGGTTCATGAGTCGGCTATGACTTCAGATACTCTTTCCGCGGAATCTCAAAGCGTTATCAAGTCCTTTGTAGCTGGCCAGAGTACTTCGCAACCTTGCTCGGTGACAATCACCATGTCTTCGATTCGCACGCCACCTTCGCCGGCTACATAGACGCCCGGCTCGATGGTAATCACCATTCCCGCACGCAGAGGTTCCGTCTGATTGCTTCCGATGCGTGGCGGTTCATGGATCTCTAGCCCAACACCGTGACCGGTAGAATGAGTGAAGTGCTTATCCAATTTGGCGCGTCTTAAAACGGAACGCGCCGCACTATCTACCTCTCCGGCGGTAATGCCGGCCCTCACGGTATCGATTGCTGCTTGTTGCGCTTCCCGCACCGCTTCATACGTCCGGCGATCCCGCGCAGTCGGCTTGCCTACATATACAGTGCGGGTTTTGTCAGAACAATAACCAGCGAGTATAACACCGAAATCGAGGACGACGAACCCGTTCCGAATGGTAGCGGCGCTAGCGCGACCGTGTGGTAACGCGGAGCGCGCACCAGACGCAACAATGGTGTCGAACGACATCGCCTCTGCGCCTTTCTGCCGCGCATCATATTCCATCTCGGCCGCAACCTCGATTTCACTCACTCCCGGCCGGATCGCCTGGAGAGCGGTATCGACGAGACTCGATCCCAATCGCGCCGCTTCGCGAATGCGCTGAAGTTCTTCCTCGTCCTTCACCATGCGGATAGACTCAACTTCGCTTCGCGTCTCTCGCAACCGTGTGCCAGCAGGAAGCATTCGCCTGAATGCAGACCGCATGCCGACCGTCATGTGATCAGCTTCAATGCCGATCACGCGCACTTTGCGATCCGTGATCCATTTCGCTGCGGCTGCAAGGGCTGAACTATTGGCGATTACCACCTTGCTAGTGCTTGCTTCATCCTTCGCCTGCTGACGATAGCGGCCGTCTGTAAACAGGATGGAGTTTCCCCCGGCTACTACCAACACCCCTGCGCTGCCCGTAAATCCGCTCAGGTAGCGAATATTCGGGAGGTGCGTGACGAGCAGCGCGTCCATATTCGCTGGAAGCTGATCACGCAGTTTTTTCCGGCGGAAGCGATAGTCCATCGAAGAGAATTGTAACTGGTGCTGGAGCGCACACGACTAAGCGAAACTGTGTCCCGGTTAATAAAAAAGGCTCCCGTTGCCGGGAGCCTTTTGAATCGAACAGCAGACTATGTCTGAATGATCTTCGGCGTCACGAAGAAGAGCAGTTCCTGCGTCGACGTCGAAACTGTACGGTGCTTGAACAGGTTGCCCAGCACCGGTAGATCTCCGAGCAACGGGACCTGCGCCACGTTGATCGAGTTCTGCGTCTGGATCACACCACCGATCACTACCGTTCCTCCATCGTTCACCAGAACGGAAGTGGTTGCCTGTTGCGTGATCAATGTCGGGTTGCCCTGCACTTCGCGGCTGAAGTCAGGCGTCGTGTTCTCGACGTCGATGTTCATGAAGATCGTATGCTCAATCGTGATTTGCGGTGTCACCGTTAAGCGGAGGAATGCTTCAACGTACGTCGTCGTCGGCGGGCCACCTAACTGAGCCTGCGTAACAACTGGTACGCGCAGACCTTGTCGAACGACTGCCTGAACGTTGTTCTGAGTCACTACACGCGGACGCGACAGGATCTTGAGCAAGCCGCGCGACTCCGCCATTGTCAGAACTGCGTCCAAACGGTAGCTGCCGACCGCATTCAAGAGCGATATGCCGCTGGTCGGATTAACTACTCCCAGGTTCGAAAACAGCGGAATAGCAGCCGCTGTCGCCGTAGTTGTCGTGCCAGTTGGAAGCGGAACTGTTGGAGTAGTGAAATATGGTGGCGGAGCAGTATATCCGAGGGTTAACGGACTGTTTCCGACTGAACCGGCGCCACCTACTGCCGTGACACTGTTGCCATAGCCGAATCCGAGTTGCACGCCGATGTCACGCGCGAAGTTGCGGGTAGCTGCGATGACACGCGCTTCGATCTCGACTTCTTCTGTCTTGCGATCGAGTTGCGTCATCAGGCGTTGGATTTCAGGAATGACTGCCGGAATATCCGACACGATCACCGAATTCGTACGCGTGTCAGCGATTACATCTCCACGCTGTGAGAGGAACTTCTTTACTACGGGAACGACGTCAGCTGCACGTGCATAGCTCAGGAAGTGCGTAACCGAAACCTTTGGAACGGATAGCGCTTCTGCTTCGTTCTTCTGCCGCGTAGCGTCGGCTTCCTTGCGGAGAGTATCGATTGTTGCGATCCGAAGTACATTTCCTTCGAGAACGCGATCCAGCCCATTGTTCTCGAGCACGATGTCAAGAGCCTGGTCCCACGGCACGTCGTCGAGAACCAAGGTCAGTGTGCCATGTACGTTGGGATCGAGAACGATATTCAATCCGCTGATCTCGTGAACCAGACGGAAGAAGTCTTTCAGATCGACATCTTTCAGGTTCACCGAAATCGGCTCACCGGTATAGCGCTTCGGCCCTTGGCCGTTCTGCTGTCCGGCAGGTGCTGGTGCCGGCATCGCGGCCGTAACCGGAGAAGCCAAATTTGAAACTGGCTGTCCGGGGAAAGCCTTCGCTGCTGTGGCGATCACGCGCGCGGCAGCATCTGCATCTTCTCTTGGATTCCTGGCGGGAGTTTGCTGAACCGCCTCTTCCGTCTTAGGAGCGTACGTAGGACTTACGACGAGAAAGTCGGCCGGCTTATTGTCAGGAGTAACTGCTGGCTTCACAGTCGCGGCCAGCGTTTGTTCCTGCTTCGGAGCCTGCGCTTTGGCAACGACATCCTGTGCGTCCACCGGTTGCGCTGGAGCGCTATGCTTCGGAGCTGGCGTCTTTACGGGAGCAGCCGCGGGCTGAATCGCCGGCACAACCGTCGCAGGGGCGCTTTCTGTCTTCGGTTCGGTTTTCGCTTCCGCTTTCGGAGCTTCGGTCTTCAGGGCAGCCGGTACGGCTGCTTTCACAACCGACGAAGCATGCGCCTCGGAGCTTCGAAATTTCAACGTGATCTTGTTACCCGACGAGCTCATATCGTAAGGACGAGCAGAGGCCATGTCGATGACGACGCGAACGACCGGCGGGTCCGCCTGGAACTGCGCCAGACGAACTTCTTTCACGTCTCCCGACTCGACCGGGACTACCTGGTTGCGGCCAGCAGGAATCGAGTTCGGAAAATCCAGAACGATTCGCGCAGGTGCAGACAGACGAGTCGCCTTCGGAGTGATTGGGCCATTCGTGGCGATTTCCACGTTGATGGTGCCCTCACCCTGAACGACGGATACGTTCCTGACCACGACCGGCGCAGGAGTCGCAACCGAAGAACTGGTCGGTGTAGCTGCCGGCTTAGCGCTTGCGGTCGCCGTGGCCGCTGGTTTGTTCGCGGCCGCGGACTGGGAAGCAGCAATCGCCGGAGCAGCAGCGCTCTGTGTATTCGCAGCAAAAGCCACTGTGCTCAGGATGAGCAACATACCTACAGAGCTCAACAGTTGTTTCAGCCTCATCACGTTTCTCCCCACGCGTACCTCTTTACTTTCGCGTGTCGGCGATTTTCGCCGATTGAATAAGTGCTACCGACATTAATACTTCGAAATTCAATTTACTTCAGCGTTACTGCCGTCGCTGAACTACTGTGGCGACGCTAAACAACCGGCGCGTTCACGCGTTTCACAACTTCATGCGTGGACGATTTTCCGGTTTTTGTATCCACCGATTCTTCACGGAAAACCACCGAATCACCGTTGATCTTTTCCACCATTCCGTGCCACACCGGATCATTTTCCCTCAGGAAATACGCGCGCTTCGCGCCGTTCTCGACGACCGCGATCATTCCATTCGGAGATCGCACGATGCCACGCAGAATCATCTGGTCAACTGCCAGGCATCGCTTGCCAGTGCTGCAACCCGGACCTTGATTAACCGCTAACGCGCGGGTTACCGGACTGGTAAATGGATCGCGACGGCTCGCGAGATTGATAACCGGCTTCGGCTCAGGAGCAGGCGATTCTGTCTTCACCATCGCTTCCTTTACCTTCGGTTGCTCCGCCTTCACAGCTTTCTGCACCGCTGGCTTCGCAGCCGCTACATGAGTGGCACCCTTAGGAGCTGCCGCCTTAACAGTCGCGGCGGCGGGCGTCACCTTGACTGGCGAAGCAGGCAGCGGAGCTTTTTTGCTCTGGGCAGCAGTCGTAACGGGCTTGCCAGCGGCCGGAGCGATCGCGCTCGGCTTGGCCGGAGCAGCACTTTGCGCTGTCGGCTTATTCGCCACCGTGGTCGAAGTCTTGGTGGAAGGGACAGGCTTCACAGCAGCCGGCGTCGAACTTCTTGGCCGGACTAGGTGAAGCAGGAGACGACTCGGCAGACTTAGCGGACGTCCGGGCTTGCGACTGAATATTCTGCGCAGCCTGTGGCGTGATCTGTGCCGCCAGAATGCCGCCCGCCATCAATGTAATCATCGGAATCGCAATTCTTTTCATAGTCTCTTCCCTGTTACTTTGCTGGCGCAGATACTGGCTTGACAGTTGCGTTCCCGAGCTGCTGGTGCAACCGGAGGCGCATCCTGCGTGTAATAGCTTGTAGCAACACAGGTGGCTACCACTGTTTCTGTCGGCGCGTATTTGTACTTCTTCTTGGTCTTCGCCGCGGTGGGTTCCAGCACCGAAGCCATCTGCAGTCCACTGATATTGATAATCCGCTCGAGCTTTGACACTTTGTCGAAGAAATTCAGCACCGAGTAATAAGGCCCGTCGATATCAAGCTCGTACGGCGCTTCGGTGTAAAACTCGTGGCTGCTCGTCGTCTTGCTCGTGAAACGACGTACTTCGATTCCAGCCGCGCTCGCCGAGCTCTCCACCATGTGAATGAACTCGTCTGTCTGCTTCTCGTCGGGAACGATCCTCTTCTGGATTTCGAGCTGCTGCTTCAGGTTCTCGATCTGATGATCAAGATCCGCCAGCTTTCCCTGGAACGGACGCAGACTATCGTTGTCCGCCTGAACCGCCTTCAGTTTGTCCTCATTCTGCTTGTTGGTAGTGATGAGGTCACTGAATACCAGGAAGTAGCAGGCAGCCGTCGCAACAATAGCCGCGCCCAGTACGATCCCGAGCTTGCTTAGTACCGGCATTTCACTCCATTTGGCCATGATTCCTCGCCCCCTAGGATTTCGGCTTTTCGCAAATTAGTGTGAATTGGAAGGCCTGCATATCCTGGGCTCTATCGTCCTGGATCGACTCTTTCATTTCCACCGATTTGAAGTAGTTCGATTTCTTGAGTGCCGTGATCAGATTCGCCACGGAATTCGCACTCAATGCCGTACCTTCCAGATTGATATTGTTGGCGTCCTCCGTCATTGAAGTAAGCCAAACTGCATCAGTGGAATTCACGGTGCTGCTGATCGTGTCAAGCAACGTCAACGGTCCCTGTTGACCCGCTTGCAACTGGTGAATCACTTTTACGCGGTGGTCGTAGGCATCAAACTGCTTTTGCCGCTCCAGGTAACGCGCCTTGACGGCAGCCAGTTTCTTGTTTTCTGCGTTGGCTGCGTCGAGGTTGTGTTGCAGCGCAACTGCCTTGTTGTTCAGCGACCAGTAATAAAAGTAATTTCCGCCAATTGCGAGCGCGGCCACGGCAGCGATGATGACGCCCATGTTCGGGGCGCCGCCGAGCGTGATCGTCGGCCGCTTCATCTTCTTAGTTTTCGGAATACCGAGCAGGTTGATCCGGATCATAGGTCTTCGAAGCTCCTTAACGCCAAACCAACTGCAACCGCGAGCTGACCGGCATTGTTCTGTACGATCTCCGAGCCACCGGTGTAGTCAATGCGCGCAAAAGGATTCAGTATTTCCACCGGCAACGAGAATTCCTGGCGAAGCGCTTCCATCAATCCGGGGACTCTGGCAGATCCTCCTGCCAGGTAGATCCGCTCGATGTGTTCGCCCGCTGCAGTCGCACGGAAAAAGTCGAACGTCTTTTGAATTTCCAGGACGATGATTTCCGTCACCTGCTGCAGGATGGGCAGCTTCGCATCTTCACTGACTGTGCCAACCTTCTCTCCCAGTTTGAGAGACTCCGCGTCGTCGAAGCTCAGATCGAGCTCTTTCTGCAGAGCGTCCGTGTACTGGTGTCCGCCCACACTGACGTCGCGTGAGAACAGCCAGGTATTGCCCTTCACAATGTTGATGTTCATCACGCTGGCGCCCAGGTTGAGCAGCGCTACCGTCGAACCCGGAGCCGGGTCGTAGTTGAACTCGTAGCAGTTCTGCAGCGCGAACACGTCGACGTCCACCACTGCCGGCGCCTTGCCCGACATGGAAAGCACGTTCGTGTAATTGAGAATCTTGTCTTTCTTTACGGCCACCAGCAGAACGTCCATCTGCGGACCGCTCAGATCCTCTGAAAGAATCTGGTAGTCGAGATTCACGTCCGCGATATCGAACGGGATATGCTGCGCCGCTTCATTGTTGATGGTTTGCGCCAGCTCATCTTCCGTCATCGTCGGCACGCTGATGCGCTTCACGATCACGGAGTGTCCGCTCACCGACGTAGCTACTGCCTTCGACTTGATCGCCGAATCCGCGAACAGCTTGCTGATCGCAGTTGCCACGCTCGGACTGTCCATAATCATGGAGTCCACTACTACATCGTTCGCCAGCGGCTCAATCCCTACATGGGAAAGCTCCAGGCCGGCACGCGTGCGTTTCAGTTCCACGGCTTTGATACTGCTGGAACCGATATCGAGCCCGACAATCGCTTTGGAACCACCGAATCCGAACATAGACGCCGTCCGCCTTTTCTATCGACCCGCTACAGCCCGTGCCGCGCGTGGCCGTTTCTTGATCTTGCCTTCGCCTACGCTGCTCTTTCGCTCCATCCATGAATCCAGGATGGTCTTTTTGAACTTCCAACGGTTACCCAACTTGAACGCCGGGATCTTTTCCTCGTACACGTACTTGTAGAGCGTGTCAGGGCTTACGCCCAGGTACTCGGACGCCTGGCGAATATTCATCACTTCAGGTGCTTCGGCCATCGCTAAAGCCCTTTCCACAGAGTTACTGCCCGTAGGGGCGGGGAGAGTCGTTGCTCCTGTTTAAGGAGCTTCGAGGAATTCGTCCTCGGTCGAAGTCTCAGGGGGGAGAAATTCGAGATGGTTATATCAGGGTTAACGTATGTAGCGTCAAGGAGAACTTCGGGTTTTGCCCGTGATTCTCCGGTTTCTCTAGTGCTTGTACTTTAGTTTTTTTGGTCTCCGTCATACCATTCTCGGGGCTTCCCTTGAGAGCGGCCTACTATAGCTTGTGGTGTTGTTGTTGATGCCGTGAATTCGCCCTGCTCTTCACACGAAGGTGCGTGTACTGGACTGGTTCACTTGTGGATTTACCTTGGCCTACCAGCCTTGACCGCTCGCTTTACATGCCTGTTTTCAAGTGGATAACGCATCCCTTCGGCTTGTGTGGTGTTCTCATAGGAAGAAAGAGTAAACTCCCCTGCCACGATGGATGACCGCCTCAAAACCTTCCGTCTTCACCTGCGGAGAGCCCTCTACGTACCCCTCCTGATGGCGGCAGTTTTGGCGGCAACTTTCCTGCTGGAAATGTACTTTCTGTGGTCCACAAATCGATCCGTCCAGGATAGTTACCAGTCGATCAACCATACGAGATCAGTTCTCAAGCGCGTGCTCGATATGGAGACCGGCCTTCGCGGCTATCTGCTCACCGGCGACTACCGTTTTATGGGTCCTTATTACGCCGCTGAGGATTATGTGTCTGGCACATTTGTACAAATGCGGCGCTCGGCCGCTGGCAATCTGCCACAGGAGAGCCGGATACTTCGTCTCGAGCAGCAATATGACGATCTGCACGCCTACATGCGCCAGATGATCGATCTGCGCCAGAATCACGGCGACTATCAATCGGTAGCGTTAAACGCCGAAGGCAGATCGTTGATGGAATTGTTCCGCTCAACCTGGGACCAGGTCCTGGGAGATGAAGAAGCCCGCCTTGCGGGACGAGTCGGCGCCGTGCATCGCGCCATGTGGATGCTCGGTGCCAGCGCTGGCCTCCTCTCCCTGGTTCTCGGATTTCTTTTTTCTACTTTCACCCGGCGCGAACTGCATGCAGTGGCCGACAGCTACGCAGCGTCACTGACCATCGCCGAGAACCGTGCTGAGGAAACTGAAAGCAGCCGGCGCAGGCTGGAAACAATTCTCGGCAGCATCACCGACGGCGTCATCGCGACTGAAGCAGACGGCGCAGTTTCGTTCATGAACGGCGTCGCACAAAAGCTCACCGGCTGGGACATCGAGGAAGCTAGGGGAGCTCAGTTGGTTGAAGTCGTTCAGGTCATGAACGAGGTCACGCGCGAACCCATACGCGAATTCTCTCCCGGCATCGACCAGGGAGGCACAAATTCTGATCGCCTGTTGCTGCGCCGCCGTGACGGCCTCGAATTGCCTGTCACCCAAACCAGTTCACCGCTTCTCAATGACTCTGGCCGAACCATCGGCATGGTGCTGGTTCTTCGCGATCTTACAGACCAACGCAGATCGGAAGCAGTCCTGCGCTCAACCGACAAGCTCGCAAGCATGGGACGCCTCGCCGCCAGCGTCGCCCACGAAATCCACAATCCGCTGGATGCAATCGCGAATCTGCTCTACCTGCTCGATCACAGCAAGCAACTCGATGAAGCCTCGCGTGAGCATGTGCGGCTGGCTAGCGAAGAACTGAATCGCGTCACCAATATCTCCGAGCAGATGCTCACTTTCAGCCGCGAATCGCGAGTCCCGGTTCCGGTCAAGCTGTGCGACCTACTCGATAACGTTCTCGTGCTCTATCAGGCGCGCCTGACCGCATCGCAGATCCAGGTGAGTAAGCGATACGAAGATGTTATGGAAGTGCGCGCCTTCCCCGGCGAACTCCGGCAGGTTTTTTCGAACTTAATCGGCAACGCACTGGACGCCATGGGACCAAGTGGCTGTCTCACTCTTCATGTGCGCCCTTCGCGTGACTGGACAAGCGTCGATCGTCAGGGCGTGCGAGTCACTGTCTCCGACACCGGTGCGGGAATCTCGCAAGCAGACCGACAACGTATCAGCGAAGCTTTCTACACAACGAAGGGCGAAAAAGGTACGGGACTGGGCCTGTGGGTCTCGGGTGGGATTGTTCGCAAGTACGGTGGGGTGTTGCGCTTCCGAAGTCGCACCGGCGATGGTCATGGAAGCCTTTTCGAGGTCTTCCTGCCGGTAGGTTCAGCCTCGGCCGCAACCGAAGACAACTCTTCCGTGGAGCCGGAGACCAAAGCTCGAACGCAGCAACAGGCAAGTTAGATTGCTATAATCGGGTGAGCAAGCGTTCGTCAGCGCACCCGTGGCTCAATGGATAGAGCATCAGCCTCCGGAGCTGAGGGTTACAGGTTCGAGTCCTGTCGGGTGCGCCATATTGACTGCTTGACGATTCGGATCTGCATCCAATCACCTCGCGCCCCTTCCAGTCCTAAACGTTGAACATGAAGAACCGAACACTTACTCAATTCGTCGTCAGGTCTCTATTCCGCACGGACTCGCGTTATTCAGAAAGGCGCGTCCGTACTATTGGTACTTCTGCTGCTCTTGACGTCGTTCGTCTGGTTGCCTGCGCAGGGAACTCCGAGCCAAAACACCGACCCCCTTCCAACCGCACCAGAATGTTCTTTCCTTCATCAATAAGAACATCTCCTGGTTCCGAAATGTCTCCATGGAGCAGCAGGTCGCCACCGAACCGGAAGACGTTGTCTTCGTAAACGACAATCGCCAGCTCGCGACGCGAGTGGTTCGCCTCTCCTTTGATTTCGCGATGGCTTACGCGAATACTCCTTCGTTGTCGCCGCGATCTCAACAGCAACAGGGCGGTGCCGCCGAAGACAGATATCAATCGCTTCTTCGCGTTGCCGACAGTGCCGACCAGCAGGCAAAGCAGACACAGGCTGAGATCGAGGGCCTGCGCCGCCAGCTGGATACCGCGCCTCTGCGCAAGCACAAGCAAATCGAATCGCAGATCGCAGAAGTGCAAAGTGAGTTGGAACTCGCGGAGACCCGCCGGGACACCCTTCGCAACATCCTCCAATTCGTCAGCGGAGTGAATGGTAGCGGCGGCAGTCTGCGCGCTGAACTGGAAGAGCTGGAAAAGTCCATCCCTGCCGAGAACAACAATCAAGGTGCAAATGCAAATCCCTCGAGTGCTTCCAGCCGCAGATCCGAGGCTACCGGGATACTGGGTCTGATTACCGACCTAATTTCAATCTCGAAGAAGCTTCGCACGATCGATTCCAGAATCCAGCAGGCCAACGCACTACAGCAAGCTTCGAGTCAGATCCGTGCGCCGTTCTCGGCCAGGATGAAAGATCTGCTGAAGAACAGCAACGATATTGTCCAGCAGCCGGATTCAACAGACCCGGCAGTCCTGGCGCAGCAAAAGCAGCAGCTCGACACCATGACCGCCCAGTTCAAGCAGGTTTCTGGCATCGTCATTCCGTTGAGCAAGCAGTCGATTCTCCTCGATCTTTACAAACGCAGTTTGGGGAGTTGGCGTGATTCGGTAAAGTCCGACTACAGCACGATATTACGAAACCTGCTGATCCGCCTCGGTGTGCTGGTATTCATGTTGGCCGTGATTGTGGGCCTGGGCGAGATCTGGCGCAGAGCGATCTTCCGCTACGTGCATGATGTCCGCCGCCGTTACCAGTTCATGCTATTGCGCAGGGTGGGGATGTGGTTCCTGATCGCCATCGTAATCGCTTTCGCATTCGCCAGTGAACTCGGCTCGCTCGCGACCTTCGCGGGCTTGATGACCGCCGGGATCGCTGTCGCATTGCAGAACGTGATTCTTTCCGTGGCCGGTTACTTCTATCTGATCGGCAAATATGGCGTACGCGTCGGAGATCGCGTCCAGATTTCCGGCGTCACCGGAGAGGTCGTCGACATCGGCCTCGTGCGCCTGCACCTCATGGAACTCGCGACCACGGGAACCGATGCTCAACCCACCGGACGCGTCGTCGTCTTCTCCAACTCCGTTGTCTTCCAGCCCACTGCCGGACTTTATAAGCAGATTCCCGGCACGAATTTCGTCTGGCATCAGATCACGCTCATCCTTGCGCCCGAAGGCAACTACGCGGAAATCGAAACGCCGGCTGATGGGCGCGGTCGATTCGGTCTTCCAGGAATACAAAGAATCGTTGGAGCAGCAACGACGCCGGATGCAACACTCGCTCAGCATCGTCAGCGACTTCTCGCTGCATCCGACCAGTCACTTCCATCTCACCCAGGCTGGGCTTGGAAGTCTCCATTCGTTATCCGCTTGAACTCGACAAGGCTGCGGAGATTGACGACAAGATAACGCGCGCTCTCCTCGAAGCCATACAACGCCCACCGAGATTGAAGCTGGTAGGAACGGGAACACCGAACATTCAGCTGGTTACGGAACCTGCCGAGGTGGCAAAACAATAATTCGCCGGCACGTGATCATTTGTTAAGGTTGTTCAACCTTGCAGTAAGGCAGTGGGGACAACGCCGATGCATGCTGGCGCAAATCTCTATCACGACCTTGCCTACGTCTTCGTCGCTGCCGTCCTCGGCGGACTGACGGCGCGTGCCCTGCGCCAGCCCCTGATTCTCGGCTACGTTGTCGCGGGGATCCTGATCGGTCCATTCACGCCTGGCCCGACGCTGGCAGATACGCATGCGCTCGAAGTGCTCGCCGAGATCGGCGTCATCTTGCTGATGTACTCCATCGGAATCGAGTTCCATCCGCGCGATCTTCTCGAAGTGAAATGGGTAGCCGTCGGCGGAGGTGCGTTGGGCATCCTCTTCTCCATCGGTCTCGGTCTCGCGCTGGCATACGGACTCGGCTGGCCGCTGCCTCAAGGTTTTGCCATCGGGGCAATCGTCAGCGTCGCCAGCACCATGGTCTTGTCGCGCTTGTTGATCGATCGAGGCGAGTTGCTCTCGGCTCATGGCAAAGTCATGATCGGCATCACTCTCTTCGAGGACGTCGCCGTCGTCATCCTCACCGTGTTGATGCCCAGCCTGAGCTCTCCTTCTGGCGACCGCTTTCTCGATCTTGGTAAATCCCTCGGCAAGGCCCTTCTTCTCCTGATTCCCATCGGATTCCTTGCCGTGCGTTTCGTTCCTCGCTTCCTCGCGAAAGTAGCGGGCATGAAGAGCAAGGAACTATTCGTGCTGGTCAGCGTCGCTCTCGGCTTTGCGACTGCGTATCTTACCGAAGCACTCGGACTCTCGCTGGCTCTCGGCGCGTTTCTCGCTGGCATGCTGATCAGCGGCTCCGACTACACACACGAAATCCTCTCCCAGTTGCTTCCCCTGCGCGACATTTTTGTCGCACTCTTCTTCGTGACCGTGGGTGCGCTGGTAAATCCACGCGTGCTGCTGTCACATCCTGGCTTGTTGCTCATCCTGATCGCACTAATCGTGGTCGGCAAATTCGTGATTTGGACAGGCATTGTGCGACTCTTTCGCTTCGACTGGAAAACGGCTGTGCTCGTCGGAGTCGGACTCACGCAGATCGGCGAGTTCTCCTACGTCCTGGTCCAGGAAGCAAAGAGCGCACAATTGGTGCCGGACACGATCTACAACGCCACCCTCATGGCCTCCCTCATTTCCATCCTGATCAATTCACTGCTCGTTCGCGTTGTGGGTAATCGGCTATCCATTTCGTCACAAAAAGTGCCTTAGCGCTGTTTTCCTGACCTCCCGGCCAGAACGCATCTGTGCGTCTGCATCCATCCCTATGTAATGGGACTTTTTGTCCAATTCGTAGGTGTGAGGGAGAACCGATGAAAAAACTGATGCTATGGATGTTCGCGTTTGTCCTGACGTGTTCGCTTGGGGCGTTTGCCCAAGATCCCGCCAACAGCCCCAATGGCCAAGCTGAGAAGCAGGAAGCCGATGCATCCGCCCAGGGCAAAGCAACGACCGTGACCGGTTGGGTCAAGACGAAAGCCGGCAAAACCGTCTTCGTGAATGACAAGGACAAGCAGACCTGGAATGTGTCGAATCCTGATGTGCTGAAGGAGCACAACGGACATCACGTCGAACTGAAGGCGACCTTTGACACGGCCAACAAGACCATCAGCGTCGACGACGTGAAAATGTTGGGGAAGAGCAAGCAGTCTGCGGAAGTGCAGAAGTCGGGCACATAGACTGATTTCCAGTTGAGGGATAGGGCGGGGGTTTCCTCCCGCCCCTTTTCTTTTGCGCCTGCGGCAACTATGCTGCTGATTCCTTGGCCTGCTCTCCCGTTGAGGGCTCGAGCATTTTGTCCGCGGTTGCGCCGTCAGAAACCACGCCGAGTTGGATGAGCATGCCCAGCTGATCCCAGCTATTCCACGCTCTCTTCAGCTTGCCATCTTCCACTTCGAGCATCGATATACCCATAAATTTCACCGAACGCCCCGTCGGTTCGTACGGCAATCCGATCCCGGTGTGCGTTGCCTGCACCTCGAATCGGACAGCGACCATATCGCCTTCCGCGATTGTTTCGATAACGGTGACATGCGTATCTGGAAGAGCGCTGCGCAGATTGCGGAAAAATACTTTGAATTGTTCCGGACCGCGCACTTCGGTGCTGGCGCCTCCGAGGCCGAAACTCACTCCATCGGCTGCATGCAGTTCGTCAATCGTCGATTCACGACCTTCGTTCCATACTTCCTGGAACCAGCGGTGTATTAGCGTTTTGTTTGCATCGTTTTTCATGGGCGAACACTCTACCACCGCCGAAAGCGGCGTCAAGCGTTTTGCTTAGCGACTCCTAAGTCATCGCTGTGGTGTCTCAATGACTCTGGAATTGTATCCGTCGGCTTGGACACGCACCGGGCTACCGAGGCAAAACTGTTCGGACGCAATTCTCCAATAACTCTCACGCGCTGGATGCGAATTGAAATATCCTGTCGATGAGGTTAGCTGATCGATGGCTCTGGTCTGGCTCGTAGAATGCAAAACCTGTTTGCAACGCTTTCCCGTACTGCGGCGTGAGAGTGTATCCGGCAAGAGCACGGATGCGCTCGCTTCCAACCCCGACGTCGGCGCCTTCGAATGCCCGCACTGCCATGACTCTCACCACTACGGGACCGAAGACTTCATTCCTGGCGAAGGCCGCATCAGCTAGGTTCCGCGCGCAACTAACTCCCGCCTGGAAACGAATATCGCTCACCAGCGACCTGCCCCTCTCCGAACCCTTTTCTCTCCACATCTGAAATGGCACGCCCATTGCTCTATATGAAGGCGTGTCCGCCGTTCTCCCCACTAATTGGAGTTCGCGGGCAGGAGGCGCTCAATGGCCCAGGCACTCGACACCGACAGACGCCAGCACCTTCGGGATGGAATTTTGGAACTCTTGGGAGACATCACCTACGGCGTGCTGCGCAAGCATGGCGTGGATGGTTCCCATCAGACGGCTGCCACGGAAGCCGTAGCGGCAGCAACCGCAACAACTTAGCAGGATAAGGAAATATCCGTATGTCGCAGAATCTCACCGTCGTTGCCCGCAATCCTCACCCGAAACGCGAGCTATACCACCCCGACCTGTGGCTGATTCACACTCCGGGCGAGCGTCCGGTTGAAGTGCATCTATCCCAACCCCAGAGCGGCGCGAATGACTGGATCCCCCTCAACACAAGGAAGCGCTCCCTGACCTAAGTTGTCGCTGCGCGATAACGCGCTCTGGACTGAGCTTTTCAACGCCGCTCACCTGCTTCCTCACCAAATTACAAAAGCCTGCAGCCGAAGCCGCAGGCTTTAAAATTTCGACCCACGTCCCTGTTAGTTCGTGTAAATCCTCACGTAATCCACCTGCATGTCGCCAGGAAACACCGTTGTCGAGTCCGGATTCCCGGGCCAGTCGCCGCCGATAGCCAGATTCAGAATGATGAACTGCGGCCCCTGGTCGAAGGGCCAGGTTCCGGGAAAGTTCGAGGGCGTGAAGGTCGCATAAATATTGGTGGGACTATCCACGTAGTACTCGACCTGCTGCTTGCTCCAGATCATTCCATAGGTGTGCCAGTCGGCCGCGGAGAAGCCGGTAGGATGATAGTTTTCGCTGCCGTTAGCCTCTGAGCTGGTTGTGCCGCCATGCACCGAACCGGCGATCCAGTCATAGCCAGGCGCGGCGGCTCCCTGGTAAGGAGGCGGATTGCTGCCGTCAATGTGCTCCATCACGTCGAGTTCTCCACAGGCAGGCCAGTTCAACGTCTTAATGTTATTGCCCAACAGCCAGAAAGCGGGCCACATGCTTTGGCTCTCCGGCAACCTCATGCGCGCTTCGATGCGCCCGTACATGAAGCTGAACAGTCCCTGGGTCTTCATGCGGCCGGAAGTATAGGTAGCGCCGGAGAGGTTCCGGCCCACGATATGCAAAATGCCGGTTGTGTCGATGTAAGTGTTGGGATTGTTCGGGTCGCATGGTGAAGTAGACGAACCGGCTGCGCAATAGGTCTCCAGTTCGTTGTTGCCGCAACACCGATAGCCGGTGTCGTACGTCCACGACTTGCTGTCGGGCGACACAGTCGAAGTCCCGGAGTTCGCGAACTCATCGCTCCACACCAGCGTGCCCGAGGGAATAGTCGGCGCAAAGTCCTGCGAAGTCACCGGACTGTTGTTGAATCCGGAAGCCACCGCCAGGGCCTTGACGGACAGATTTGAGGCGACCAGAAAAGCGCCTTGATACTGCTGGGAAGAAGTGCTCGGTATTGTGCCGTCGAGCGTGTAGTAAATCGTTGCGCCGCTCGTCGAATCGGCGAGGCTTACGATCACGGCGCCATTCTGTGCCTGCGTGGTAGTGACCGTCGGCGCTGAGGCCGTAGATGTTGTTGTCGATCCGCCCGACCCGTTGCCGCTGCTACTACTATTACTGCTGCCACCGCCGCCGCAGCCGCTCGCCAAGCTACAGAGTGATAGCAATGCAACCGATACGCCGAGCCTCATTCGCATCTGGAATCTCCGTTTGTCGCAATTCACCGTTGTGCCGCCTCACAGCTTATTTACGCAATATGTCTGTTGAGCGGTCGGATTCTAGCACGCGCTACACTGCTGGCGCAGTGAGACAAGATTCGCTTCAGATCGGCGGGAATTCAACTGACGGGTTGGATTTCATCATGCTGCGCCCGACTTCAGACCCGAGGCATTTCTGCTCGATTTTTTCGGTTTCAGTCGGGGACAGCTGCAGCCACTTCAAAGCTCGCGGACGCGAGTAGAAAGGCAAGGCTATCAACGGGCACATGCGAGTGTGCCCGCGGCACTACTTCTGCGGGGACTCGACCACCGGCTCGGCCGACTTCTTTTCGTCCTCGCCCTTCATGGCGCTGCGGAAACCACGTATTCCGTCGCCCAATCCCTTACCGAGTTCCCCAATCTTTTTTGGCCCGAAAATCAGCAGCGCGATTCCCAGAATCACCAGCAGCTCGGGCAAACCTAGCTCACCAAACACAATTCCTCCTAGCGGACTTACGCCCGCACTTACAAACCTATTTTACACGCGGAAGTTGCGGTGAGCTGAGTGACACACAACCTTGACTTCGACGATTATTCCCCACGCCAAAGCGAAAGAACTTCAATCCCGCTTGATCAGCGCATCGGCCTGTGCGATGCTTCCCCGCGCCAGGTCCGTCTTTACCGTGTACTTCTGGTTCGGCAGCAGGTTGATCTCAGTCTCGAACGCCTGGTATCCGGGCAATTCGATCTTGATCCGATGAGTGCCCGGGTTCAGCAGCATCGCCCTGCCCAGCCCAGAAAACTCACTCACGTGCCCTACAAAGGCGTTATCGAGGAACACCGCCGCCCGCTCCGGATTTACGTCAAGCTTCACCTGTGAGGTAACTTGCGGCGCATGCGTGCGCGGATCCTTCTCCATCTTCACCGCGAGGACCTTCTTCGTCCCCGGCTCAACTACCACGGGCTGCTTGAAGTCCTCATATCCGGACTGCCGCACTACGATGGAATGCTCGCCCGGCAGTAGCAGCAGTTTCCGATCGCCCTTCAGTTCCTTTACGTAGCCGACATATTGCCCGTCGACCCACACTCCTGAAGTCTTCTCCACCTTGCTGGCCCCGTTGATTTCAACTTCGCCCAGCACCTGGTTCTCAGCGTAAGCAGCACCCGCCAACAGCACCATGCAGCTCAGGAAAGTGAAAACAAAACTCTTGCGGTAATTCATTACGGTCTCCAAAAGGTTTGAGAGGATCGAATCTTCTCTGAATTTGTCCGGAGTGCGTGCCGCGCTGGCAGAAACACTCTCATCGACGAGGCGGGCGCAAAGACTACAGATTGAAGCAGAACCTGAAATTGATAGCAGTCTAGCTGCTCGCGAGCAGAGCTGGAATCGGGTCAGAACCTTAGTTTCGGAGTGGCTAGTGGTTAGTCATTAGTGATTAAACATCTAGGAGAAACGGGGTGTTTTCTAGCCACTAATCACTAATCACTTGTTTATTGCCTTATCCTCGGATTCACCACCGTATACACCAAGTCCGTCAGGAAATTCACGGCAACATACGTCAGCCCAATCGCCAGGATGCATCCCTGCACCAGGTAATAGTCGCGATTCGAAATGGCCTGTATCGTGAGCCGACCGATGCCGGGCCATGAAAAGATGGTCTCAGTGACAATGGCTCCCGCCAGCAAGGCTCCGAACTGCAACCCAATCACCGTGACCACCGGGATCATCGCATTCCGTAGCGCGTGCTTATACACAACCGTTCGCTCTGGCAGACCTTTCGCGCGAGCCGTCCGCACGTAGTCCTGGCCCAACTCCTCGAGCATCGACGTGCGCACCATTCTCGTGAGAATGGCAGCGAGCGCGCCGCCCATCGTGACCGCCGGCAGCACCAGGTTTGCGAACGCGCCCGATCCCGACACCGGCAGCCATCCCAGTTTGATCGCAAAAAACAAGATAAGGATCGGCCCGAGCGCGAAATTAGGAAACGACAACCCCAGCAGACTGACAAATCCCAGCACGCGATCGTCCCAGCGGTTTCGCCGTCGCGCCGAGCGCACCCCCGCAGGAATCGCCAGCACCAGCGCGACGATCAATGACGACAGCGTCAACTGCAACGTGTACGGATAGCGCTCGCGAATCACCTTCGCCACGCTTTGATTCAGGCGAATCGACTGTCCCAGATCCCCATGCAGCACATTGCGCCAGTAGTGAAGGTACTGCGTCCGCAACGGCAGATCGAGTTCATACGCATGCCGCGCCGCCTGCAAATCTCCCGCAGCCGCGCCTTCGCCCAGCATCGCCTGGATCGGATCCCCCGGCACCAGGTGGATCAGCAAGAACACGACGGTGACCACCAGCCACAGCACCGGAATCGCGTACAGCAATCGGGATGTGAGTGCGCGAAGCATTTTCTTAGTGGCTAGTGAATAGTGGGTAGTGGTTAGTGATCTTTGCGTAGCTTGTAGTTGGTCGCCCCCCACCACAACTAGCCACTAGCCACTTGCTTTTCTTCCTCAATCTTCACTCTCGCTATCCGATGTCCCTGCATGCGCACTACAGTAAAACGCCGTCCACCGAACTCGAAGTTGTCGCCGGTTTGGGGCACGCGTTGCAGATGCGCCATGATGAATCCCGCTAGTGTTTCGAATCCCTCGTCATGCGGCAATGGCACATGATAGAGCGTCTCCATATCGCGGATATTCACCGACCCATCCAACTCCATGGTCGTCGCGCCCGGAGCCAGTTGCGGAGGCGCCACATCGAACTCATCCTCGATTTCGCCGACTACCTGCTCGATCACATCTTCCACTGTGACCAGGCCCACGGTCGAGCCGAACTCGTCGACCACCACCGCAAGGTGCTGTTTGGCGCGTTTGAATTCTTCCAGCAGATCTGAAACCGGCTTGGTCTCCGGAATCACCAGCATCTCGCGTGCAATGTCGCCCACTTTCATGCGATCGAGCCGCGCCGCCCATTCGCCCGACGTGTACGCCAGCCTTAGCCGCGCCCAGCGCGATACGTCCTTGCTGTAGAGAATTCCCACGAGGTTCTCTGGCCCGCGCGTGGCATCGTAGACGGGAACGCGTGAATGCTGCTCCTCCACCACCGACACCACCGCGTCGCGCAGCAACATATTGTCGGGCAACGACACGATCTGCGTGCGCGGAACCATAATCTGGTTCACGCTCAGATTTCCCAGTTCCAGCGAACGCAGGATCAGTTCTTCCTGGTATAACGGCATCGTTCCTGTCCGCCGAGCCGCCGTGACAATCAACTTCAACTCTTCCGGGGAATGCACTCCACCTTCGCGCGCCGGACGTACCCCCAGCACCTTCAGCACCAGCCGGGACGATTGGTTCATGAACGCCACAAATGGACGCGACAGCGTCATAAAGACGTCCATGGGACCGGCAACCGCCAGCGCGACGTTCTCCGCTTTCTGCAGCGCCACGGATTTCGGAACCACCTCTCCCAAAATCACGTGCAGGCAGGTAATCAAGAAGAAGGAGAGCGCGATTGCGATGCTGTGGGCATAGACTTTTCCCGACAGGCCCTCGCCCATCCAGGTCTGGAAGATTCGCGCAATGGCAGGTTCGCCCACCCAGCCCAGTGCCAAACTGGCGAGCGTGATCCCAAATTGGACCGCATTCAGGACTTCATCCAGACGGGCGTGTAATTTCTGGACAGTACGCGCGCCTACTCGGCCCGCAGCCAGCAACTGCTGCAGCCGTGTGTCACGTACGCTTACCAGAGAGAACTCAGCCGCCACGAAGAATGCATTCGCCGCTACCAACAACAACACGGCCAGCAACCGCAGCAGCACCGAGGCGAACATTGCGCCGATTTTAGCACCCGAAGCGGTAGATCTAAGGTCCGAATCGGGCTGTTACACATATAGGAATCTTAGGCTTAGAACCGTTCAACTGCCTCACCAGCAGCTACAATCAAGGAGGTATTTAACAAATTCCGTAGACCTGCTTTCTTTTTTTGAAATGCCGGGTCTAAACGTACGTCATTGATTTAGGCAGTTCACAGATTTCAAGATTCGAACCGAATACCCGGAACAAAATTCCTATATCCCCCGTATCAGTAGGCAGAAACCGCAGGAGGCTGTTGTGGCGAACGGAAACGGCAAGAACAAAAAGAAAAAGCGCCTTTTCATCATCATCGGTTCCATCGCACTGGTATTGATTTTGGTTGGAGTATTCGTTGCCGCAACGCACGGTGGCACCAAGATCGATCCGTCCAAACTGGCTAAGGTTGAAAAGGGCGATCTCGCCAAGAGTGTCGTCGCAACCGGCAAAATCGAGCCGATCACTAAGGTCGAAGTGAAATCCAAAGCCAGCGGCATCGTGAAGAAACTTTATGTCGACGCCGGCGATAAGGTTCACAAGGGCCAGATCCTCGCCGAGTTGGATAAAGACGAAATCGAAGCCCAGGTGAATTCACAGCGCGCGAACCTGCAAGCTGCCGAAGCCAGCCTCATTTCGACTCAGGCGGATTACGAGCGCGCCAAAGTGGACGCAGAAGGCGTTGACGTTCCCACGCTGGAAAGCGCCTTTCACCGCGCCGAGAAGATGCAGAAGGAAGGCGTAGTCTCTACCGCATCGCGCGATGATGCGCAGCGCGCCTACATCATGTCCGTGAACAAGCAGAACGTTGCGAAGGCGCAAGTCGGCGTACTGAAAGCCAAGATTACTCAGGCACAAGCTCAGGTTCAGAGCGCGAAAGCGAACCTGGCGCAGTTGGAAGAACAATACACCTACACCACAATTATTTCCCCGCTCGATGGCGTGGTGCTCTCGCGTGATGTTGAACTAGGCGACGCGGTCAGCTCCATTCTCGTCCTCGGATCTTCGGCCACTCTGATCATGACTCTCGGCGACACCAGCGAAGTGTATGTAAAGGGCAAGGTTGACGAGAGCGATATCGGCAAGGTTTATCTGGGCCAGCCGGCGCGCATCAAGGTTGAGTCGTTCAAGGACAAAACCTTCACCGGCAAAGTAACCAAGATTTCGCCCATGGGTGTGGAAAAAGATAACGTCACCACCTTCGAAGTCCGCGTCTCCATCAACAATCCCGGTGGCGAGTTGAAGGCTGCCATGACCGCGAACGCTGAGATCATCCTGGAAGAGCACAAGAGCGTGCTGATGATCCCCGAAAACGCGGTGATCTACGACAAAGACAAGAAAGCCTCCGTGGAAATCCCCAGCCCCAACGATAAGGACGGCAAAAAGAAGCTCGCCGTGAACCTGGGTATCTCCAATGGCGCCAAAGCAGAAGTGCTGGGCGGACTGAAGGAAGGCGATCAGGTAGTGCTGCAATAGAACCCACCCCTTGGGCAGCAGCACAGGGTCTCTGTGGCCCCTCCAGCGCAGAGACCTTCTTTTTTGCTTACTGAATAGGGCACAGAAGGAGAGCACCGATGAAGCTACGCTCTTGGTATGTCTATACAGTAATCCTCGCACTCGTAATCCCTCTCACCGCCGCGGCTGAAATGGTTGGCGAGGGTTCTTTCGACCGAACTCTGAAGGTCAACGGCTCGGTTTCGCTCGACGTGCAAACGGGATCCGGATCCATCTCGCTTCGCAAGGGATCAGCCGGCATCGTGACCGTCCACGCGCGCGTACGCGCCGCTGCCGGATGGTTCAGCGGGATAAACGCCGACGAAAAAATTAAGCGTATTGTCGCGAATCCTCCCGTTGAGCAGACTGGGAACGTCATTCGCATCGGCCGCATCGAAGATCCCGACCTCCGCAACAACGTCTCCATCAGTTACGAAATCACTGCGCCGACTGAAACGCGCGCCGATCTGCGCACCGGATCCGGAACGCAATCCATCGAGGCCGTCCAAGGCCCCGTGCAGGCCCAGACCGGCTCCGGCAACATTCGCGCTTTTGACATCGACACCGATGGCTCTTTCCGCTCCGGCTCCGGCAACATCGAACTGGAGAACATCCGCCATAACGTAGAAGCCAGTGCGGGCAGCGGCAACATCCGCGCGCACAATATCGGTGGCTCATGCAAGGTCAGCACCGGCAGCGGCGATGTCACCCTGGTGCAGTCGGGCAGTGGTGAAGTCGAGGTTAAGGCCGGATCGGGCACGCTTCGCCTGGAAAACATCAAGGGCAGTCTGCGCGCCTCGAGCGGCAGCGGACACATCTCGGCTGACGGCGAGCCTTCCGGCACTTGGGAAGTCCGCACCGGCTCCGGCGGGATCTCGGTCCGCGTTCCCTCGAACGCCGCTTTCGATCTCTACGCGCACTCCAGTTCCAGCTCCATCAACCTTGGCGTGCCTGTGACAGTCGAAGGTACGCAGAACCGGCACGAAGTTCGCGGCAAAGTTCGAGGCGGAGGCGGCTTCAGCCTCGATCTGCGCAGTGGCTCCGGGGACATCGACGTCCGGTAAAACGCTTCGGCTATCGGCTATCGACCGTCCGCCTGTCATTTCGAGCGAGGGCGCGGATACAAACCGCGCCCGAGTCGAGAGACCTTGCGTCATCTCCTTCGGCCTTATTCAAGCCGGTGCCCCATTCAAGCCTTCTTTTGGCTCGAGTGGGCGTCAGCCGGATGCGACGCGACGCGCCGCGCCTGCGGGAATTCTTTCCGAAATAACTCCCCATAAACAACACATCAACGGCAATCCTCTCCAACTCAGGTATCCTTTCCCCGGTGAGGTTAATCTTCGACATCTTCGGTCAGACCCTGCGCACGTTGTGGGCTCACAAGCTTCGTTCGTTTCTGACCATGTTCGGCATCGCCTGGGGAGTTGGTTCCCTGCTATTGCTCGTAGGCCTCGGCGAAGGTTTTCGCTCTGGCAATCGTAAGCAGTTCGATGAACTGGGCGAGAACGTGATGTTCATCTTCGGAGGCCGCACACCCGCGGTTCGCGGCAGCTTCACCAGCATGCGGCAGTACTACCTTACCTATCAGGATTATCTCGACGTCAAAGCAGAGGCCCCGGACGTCAAGGCCGTCGCCCCGGTAATCTCACGCGGCGATATCAAGGCCGTCAGTGACTACTTCACCAGCAGCGGACAATTGATGGGGGTTCCCGCGAGTTTTAACGTGATTCGTTACTTGCCCGTGGCCGACGGCCGTTGGCTCGATCCCATGGATGACGCTCAAAACCACCTGGTAGTGGTGCTGGGAGATGAAGCCCGCAAATTGCTTTTCCCGGGCCGGCCTTCGGTAGGCAGCACCATCCTTTTGAATGGCGTGCAATTCCAGGTGGTTGGCACTCTGAAGCGGATCGGTCACGGAGACAACAACACCTTAAACCTGCGCATCTTTGTGCCGTTCACCACGATGCAGCGATACTTCCCGCCCACCGAAGTGAAGGACGCTTTCAATCCGATCTCGTTCATCAACTATCAGCCCAGAACGCGCGAGTCGCATGAACAAGCGAGACTCGAGGTCCACAAAATCATCGCGCGCAATCATGGATTCGATTATCGCGATCCCGACGCGTTCGATGAATGGGACAGCATTCGCACCGCCGACCAGGTTGGAAAAATCTTTGACGCCATGAACGTGTTTCTCGGCAGCGTCGGGTTAGTAACACTCGCACTGGGAGCGATCGGGATTATCAACATCATGCTGGTAGCCGTAGCCGATCGCACGCGCGAGATCGGTTTGCGGAAAGCAGTCGGCGCAACCAATGGCAGCATCATGTTTCAGTTCTTTATCGAAGGAGCCTTCTTGACCGTTCTTAGCGGCGGAATCGGCATGGGCGCTGCCGCGGCCCTGATGGCTCTTTTAGGCTTGATTCCATCACCGCCCGGCTTCGATCCGCCCAAGTTGGTCGCCTCTACGGCAGTGCTGGCCATCGGGTCGCTCTCCATCGCAGGCGTGGTCGCCGGTTTATATCCGGCCAGGCGAGCAGCCTCCTTGCAACCAGTTGAGGCTCTGCGAAAAGAATGAAACGCGACCTCCTGCAACAGGCATACGGCGCGATGCGCCACGATCTGCGTAAGACCGTTCTCACCATGCTGGGCATGGCATGGGGTATCGCCACGGTTGTTCTTCTGCTCGCCTACGGGGAGGGCTTTGGGCGAGCTATCCAGAACATCTTTGAAAGCTTCGGAGCGAAGGCGGTCGGCATTTATCCCGGTCGCACCTCTCAACAAGCAGGCGGGAACAAAGCCGGCGTACAGGTCCGGCTCACCCAGGCAGATGTGGAATTAATTCGTAATGTGGCTCCGCTCATTCGCCACGTCTCCCGCGTCTCCGATAAGCAAGTCTCGGTGCAAGCCGGCGAACGCTCATTTACCTTTCCGGTCTACGGAACCGATCCCTCGATTCAAGATATTTGGAATTTGCAGATGCAGTCGGGCCGTTTCCTGAACGACGAGGACAATATCGAACACGGGCACTTTGCTGTCCTCGGCTCCGAGGCGAAAGAAAAGCTCTTTGGGGGCATGCCTGCGCTCGGAGAGCAAATCCGCCTGAACGGTGTCACCTTCCAGATCGTGGGTGTACTTGCGCCGCGAATGCAAGAAGCCGATAGCGACGAGAACCGCAGCACCTACATCCCTTACAACACCATGAGCGTGCTCCAGGACACGTTCTACATCGGCGGCATATGGCTGGACTTCCAGGGCATGCAGCATGAAAAGCTCACCCAGACGATCCGCGACTCCCTGGCCATCACGCACAATTTCAAACCTGACGACGAGCGCGCGGTCTTTATTTTTGACGCTCAGAAGCAACTGGAACAGTTCAGCATTATCACGTTGGGCTTGAAAATCCTGTTAGCGTTCATCGGAACTGTCACCCTCGGAATCGGCGGCGTTGGCCTCGCCAATATCATGCTGGTTTCGGTTACTCAGAGGACTCGCGAGATTGGCGTAGAGAAAGCGCTGGGTGCCCGCCGCCGCGACATCCTCTTTCAGTTCTTGGCGGAAGCCATGGTGATCACTGCCGTTGGCGGTGCCCTCGGGATTTTGCTGTCGTATGCCGTTTCGCTTTCGGTCGGACGCCTGACGTTCTATAGCGCAATGGCATCGCATGCCGAAGCAGGCGACATACGATTGATTGTGGCCCCGAAAGTATTGGTCATCTCCACGATTATCCTGGGACTGGTTGGCCTGATAAGCGGCATGTTCCCCGCCGTGCGCGCCGCGAACCTCGATCCCATCGAAGCTTTGCGGTACGAGTAATCAGTGGTTCTCAGCGGTGCAGGCGTCCTCGCCCGTGTTCTTATTGCTGTCATTTCGAGCGAGGGAGCGGATACAAACCGCTCCCGAGTGAGAGACCTTGCGTTGACAGTCCGCGGAGGGAACCTGCATTCAATGTGGCGCAGGCTCTCGCCCGCGTTTCGCCTTTCAATTACAAATTACAAATTTCTATTACCTGTTCCTCCAATTTGCTTTCTCCGCGCCACATCCTTCACAATCGGCCTGAGTTTTATTTTCCGATTACCCGATTGCATGATCGACATCCACTGCCACATCCTGCCTGACGTTGACGATGGCGCCCGTTCCTGGGACATCGCCATCCAGATGTGCGCAATGGCTGCCGACGATGGCATCGAGCACATCGTTGCCACGCCCCACGCCAACTCCGAATACGCGTACGACCGCGCCTACCTCCAATCGGTTCTTGACGAGTTGCAGCGCCGCGTTGGCACTCGCATCGCGCTCAGCCTTGGCTGCGATTTCCATTTCAGCTACGAAAATATTCAGGAAGCGCTTCGCGATCCGCGTCGCTTCACCATCGCCGATACCAACTACCTTCTGGTGGAGTTCAGCAACTTCTCCATCCCTCCGACTACCGGCGAGAATCTTTCAGCGCTGATCCATGAAGGGTTGACGCCGATCCTCACGCATCCAGAGCGCAACCCGCTGCTTCAGCAAACGCCACAAACGGTCGTGGACTGGGTTTCCCTGGGCTGTCTGGCGCAGGTCACCGGCTCGGCTCTTACCGGACGTTGGGGACGCCGCGCACGCGCCGTCGCCGAGTGGCTACTCGAGCGCGACGCAGTCCACGTCCTCGCAACCGACGCGCACGGCACCGACGATCGCACGCCCGTCCTGTCATCCGGCAGAAATGCAGCGGCTGAAATTGTAGGAATGGAAAAAGCAACGGCGCTCGTGGACGACAATCCACGCGCTATTGTGGACGGGCTGGCCTTACCTGATTTTTCGGGGTTTTAGTTCTGATCTCGTACCGACGTGGCGACCGGCCCGGTCGTTGTCACTGCGGCTGGAGTTGCCGCCGGCGTACCTGTGGCATACGGACTCACCGCTGCCGTCTCAGGATTCAGCACGCCGCTGTGATCGGGTCCTAATCCCAGCTTGATCAGTGCGCGCGAATCTGGCAGCACTTTTGACTGCCATCCATGATCTCCCTGGTAGCGGCGCATTGCGTCCTGCGTGCGACTGTCCCAGTTCCCATCGGCCTCACCGCTCAGGTAATTCTGGCGGATCAGCGCTTCCTGTATCTGACGTGTGCGGTCGGAATCAATCCCATGCTGGCCGTGCGACTTCCACGAGCTCTTCACGACCTTCTTGCCATGCCGGGACTTCGATCCGTGGCTGTTGCTCGCAGACTTTGTATGCGCGGCAGATCCCACCTTGGAAGCTGCTTTGGCGTGTGACTTAGTGGTGTGCTCTTGGGAAACAGTCGAACTTTTGTGGACGGTCTTCTTCTTGCTCGTGGTGGTGGCCGTCGCCGCCAAAGCAAGCGACATCGCGAGAATCACTGTCCCTGTAACCCGCCATCCAGAATGACTCAAATAGCCACCTCGACCGCTCAGAACATTAAACCCGCCAACTCGGCTGAGCTCAATGAGTGCAACGACTTAGAATCGAAACCGGCTTCTCCGGTTTGCTTCATCCTAAACGAATGGCGCCGAGCATGCCATAAAATCAGCCCTCGGCGCCAGTATCTATCGTGTAAACAGCAGGTTACGGAAGGGTACCGCCCAGGAAAACCGTCCCGGCATTAGCTCCCGCCCGGGCTGGCCTTACCAGGAACACCACATCCTGACCGCTCTTCAGATTTTGCGTTGCCTTAGCAAAATCATCCGTGCTGTTCACCGGCTGCTTGTTGATTTCCAGGATCACGTCGCCGCGCGACAGATTCACATCGTCCGCGAAGGATCCCGGCTTTACATCGGTCACCACAACGCCCTTGCCCGATGGCACTTGCAGCTTCTGCGCAATGTCAGGCGTCAGGTTGTCCACAGTGATGCCCAGTTTGCTCTGCTGTGGTTGCGACTCGTCGCCCTGCTCGCCGTCTTCCAGACCCAGCTGCTTGCCGAACAGCTTGGAGCGGCTAGCCACGGTCACGCTGGTCTCGCCCTTCTGGCCGTTGCGGATGTAACCCACCTGCACCTTGGTTCCTGGCTTGGTGTTGGCAATCAGGTCGACCAGTTCGTCTCCGGTCTTCACCGATTTCCCGCCGATGCTGGTGATCGTGTCACCTGTCTTCAACCCAGCTGCTGCCGCTGGACTGTTCGGCACTACATTCGAAACAGTCACTCCGGATCCTGATCCATAGACGCGTGCCACCGCCGGATTCGGTTCGGCAGCGAATTCCACGCCAATCGATCCGCGAATCACACGGTGTTCAGGCCCGATCAGATCGTTGTAAACCTTGATCACCGTATTACCCGGTAACGCAAAGCCCACACCTTCATAGCCCTGGCCTTCAGTCAGAATCGCTGTATTGATTCCGATTACCTGCCCGGCCATGTCGACCAGCGGTCCACCCGAGTTGCCCGGGTTGATGGCCGCATCCGTCTGCAGGAACGACTGGAACTGCCTGCCCGCGACCACGTTGCTGCGCGCCTTGGCCGAGATGATGCCGGCCGTCACGGTTTGCTCGAGACCGAACGGGCTGCCCATCGCGAGCACCCAATCACCTACCTCGGTACCGTCAGAGTTGCCCAGCTTCGCTACGGGTAGCGGGCGGTTCACTTCGATCTTGATCACCGCCAGATCCGTCTCTTCGTCCGTGCCGATCACCTTGGCATCGTGCTGCACGCCCGGCGGATCGTCCTTCAGCTTCACGCGAACGCGATCAGCTTTATTCACCACGTGCCGGTTGGTAATGATGTATCCCTTGGAGTCGACAATGACACCGGAACCCAGCGAACGCTGACGCATGCCTTCCGGCCCGGCGCCCTGTCCACCTTGTCCGCCAAAAAACTTATCGAAGAAGTCCTGGAACGGATTTTCTTCATCGTCACCGCCGCCCGGTCCTTGATCTGGAGTCTGCGGTCCCGGTTGTACTCGGCGCCGGTGCGGATTCTTGATCGTAGACTCCGTATTGATATTTACGACCGTCGGTTCCAGCTGTTTTGAGATCTGCGTGAAAGCATTCGAAAGCTGCTTCGGAGCAGGAATCTGTAAAGGCGTCGCATCGGAGGAAGAACTTGACCCGTTCTGTCCCTTTACGCCGTAGGAGATAACCGTACCAATCAGAATGCCGACAGACAGGGTCAAAAGAATCGCTACAACCGACCCTAGTCGCTGGGAGCGCATGCGTTCCCAAAAAGCGCTTACGCGCGGGTTCATATCGTCGTTCCTCCAGCTACAAATGCGAATTGATTATTATAGGGACGCAGGCAGGTCCTTTGCATCCTTGGCAATACTTGTGGAATTCCCATTCCATTTAGACGCGAAAACCACCCCTTGTGTTTCGGTTTATCCAAGGAATCTTCACGAAATCGGTATTTCCGGGCCCATTTCTCGCTGCGACTCCGGCGTGCTTCCCTTCAGCTCCGAAACCAGGATTCCTCCCAGTATCAGCAACGCACCCAGCGTGGCGCGCACACCCAAGCGCTCATGAATCATGAAAAACGACGTCAGTCCCGCGAATACGGGCTCCAGCACGAAAATTAACGCCGTGTGCGAAGGCGGCGTGAACTGTTGAGCCCACGCCTGGATCGTAAACGCTGCCGCCGTGCACAGCGTACCTGTTAGTAGTATCGCCCACAACACCTGTCGTGACCAAATCACATGCACCGGTTGTAGCGGGACCGTGGCGAACATGAGTATCGCCGCAGTCAACACCTGTATCGTCGCAATCGCAGCGAACGAATGGCTGCGCATCGCGCGCCCAGTAAAGATGATTTGCAACGCAAACGAGCACGCACAACCCAACGTCAGCAGGTCGCCGCGATTCATGCTCGCCAGGTTCAATCCGTCGCCCGCAGGAATCGTCATTAGATAGAGCCCGATTAACGCGGAAACAACTCCTACGCTCGTCCAACTACTCGGAATTCTCCGCCATGCAATGGCGAGAATCACCGGAACCAGAACTACCGACAATCCTGTCAGAAACGCTGATTTCGACGGCGTCGTAAATCGCAATCCCGAAGTTTGAAACGAGTAGCCGAGGAACAGAAAGAATCCGACGAGTGCGCCTGCTAGTCCACGTCTTCGCACCGGCTTTGCGCAACGCACTCCACGACAGCGGAATCATGATCGCCGACGCCAGCCCCATGCGCACGGCGTTGAACAGCAGAGGAGAAATATCCTCGAGCGCGTTCTTGACGATGACAAACGTCGCTCCCCAAAAGAACGTCACCATCACCAGCAGAATGTGGGCTTTGAGCGACCGGGACACGGAAGAAGTGTACCAGCGCAAGTCGACCAGTCTGCCAGTTCCCTTCTGGTCTTTCGTTTTGATTTAGCGGCTTTGTCTTGACGAAGAAACTGATTGACTGAGGAACTGAAAGACTGATCGACTGAAGTCCGCATGAACGATCCGTCGCACCGTCGCGATTTTCTTCGCCTTTCCGGTGCTGGCCTTGCCGGAGCCGCGCTTCCTCTTCGCGCGGCGCAAGCCCAGACAAGCTCGCAGATCGCCACTTCAGGTATCTATGACGCGAAAGCATTCGGTGCAACTGGCGATGGCAGGACCATCGACACGCCTGCCATCAATCGTGCAATTGAAGCCGCAGCCAACGGTGGAGGAGGTACGGTTCACTTCCCGGCCGGAAACTACCTCTGCTACTCCATCCATCTCAGAAGCAATGTTGCGCTCTATGTGGATCAGGGAGCCACCATCATCGCCGCCGATCCCGCTTCATCTGGATCCAGTTACGACCTCGCAGAAGATAAAACAGCTTGGGACGCTTACCAGGACTTCGGACACAATCACTGGCACAACAGTCTCATCTGGGGAGAGGGTCTGGAAAACGTCTCAATTCTTGGGCCAGGCCTGATATGGGGACGCGGTCTCAGCCGCGGCTGGGGCTCCGGCCCAATCGCTGAGCAACCCGGTGTTGCCAATAAAGCCATCGCACTCAAGAATTGCCGCAACGTCATACTTCGCGATTTCTCGATTCTCAAAGGCGGGCATTTCGGCATTCTCGCGACCGGTGTCGACAATCTCACCATCGACAATCTGAAGATCGATACCGACCGCGATGGCATGGACATCGATTGCTGCCGTAACGTTCGCGTCTCGAACTGCGCCGTGAATTCGCCGTGGGACGATGCTATCTGCCCCAAAAGTTCCTTCGCGCTGGGCTACGCCCGCGCCACCGAAAACCTCACCATTACCAACTGTTACGTTGCTGGCATCTATGAGCTCGGCACACTGCTCGATGGAACCTTCAAGCGTTTCGATCGTAAAGAGAAAACCTACGGTCACGGGCGCATCAAGTTCGGTACAGAATCCAACGGCGGCTTTAGGAACATCACTATCTCGAACTGCGTATTCGAGGGTTGTTACGGCCTGGCGCTCGAAACGGTCGATGGAGCACTCCTCGAAGATGTGACGATCACTAACATCGCTATGCGCCAAGTGGTCGCGCCGATCTTTATGCGGCTAGGCAGCCGCATGCGCGGTCCTGCGGGAGTCGCTGTGGGCAAGCTTCGCCGTGTTCTGATCAGCAACCTCGTGGCATCGGATTGCGATCCAGAGCTCAGTTCGGTTCTTGCCGGCATTTCCGGTCATGCGATCGAGGATATTCAGATTCGCGATGTTTATATTCAGCATCGCGGCGGCGGCACGATTCAAGATGCGCAACTAAATCCGCCCGAACAGGAAGCGAAATACCCTGAGCCGAACATGTTCGGGCGGACACCGTCTCAAGGCTTTTTCATTCGCCACGCCAGGAATATCGCAATGAGTCACGTTGAAATCAGTTCGCTGAAGGAAGATCGTCGCCCTGAGTTCGTTCTCGACGACGTGCAGGACTCCGATTTCTTCAGCATTCGCGCGCCTCAAGGGACAGGAGTGCCAACTTTCGCGCTGAAGAATGTTACCGATTTTCGTGTGTTCGGGAGTAAGGATGTACCAGACACGCGGCTGGACCGCGTAGCGGAAAAAAATCTCTGACATTCTTTATCGATGTCGATCAGTCGATCAGTCAGTTCTTCAGTCCATCAGCACTTCAGTTCACAAGATCTTACTTACGTACTGAAATACTGATGTACTGATATACGTCTTTATCCCCGAAACACCAGGCCCACCATCAGCACTCCAATACACGCAACCACCACCATCAGAATGAAGATCGTTCCCCACGCGAAGAACGTGATCACGTCAAAATCCAACTGGACGCAGTCTGCCAGCTTTCGGATTCCCACCACTTCCGCCGCTCCATAAATTGCAAGTAACGCCAAGCCGAGCAGGCGTGCATAGGGAAAAGCCGGCACGTAGATCAGCACTGCGAGCGTGGGAAGGATCGCGAAAGCCGGCAGCAGCACGAGCGGCGCTGCCACCATCAGCGAGCGTTCGCGCTCCTGCCACGTAATCCGAGTGGGAGTCATACAACTTGGAAGATTTTACTTCCTTCGCCAGATTCGCATTGATGAAGCTCGCTGGCCCTCCAGCGGGCGTGGTTCTCTCGCGGGTGAGGAATCCCGATTCCCGAACCGGTCCGATTTGTTTACTGGTTGATAACACCACCCCTCCCCCCTCCCTAGCGGCAAATAAAGGACTTACGAGGTAGTGGGGCTGTACATAGGGCATAACAAAGGACTTAAGTCCTCTCTACCGCATAACAAAGGACTTATGGCCCGAGTTCCCGAAACGAAACGTCGTGCTAAGAGACGAAACGCTGTGGCGCACGAGGGGCCACAGCGTTAAAGAGTACGGTAATTATTTCTTAAAGATATGTCAATATATATTTCAAATATCTAGAAGAATAGTACGAATTTTAAACCCAGATCGTGACGGATTCGGAGACTGGTGGAATATCTGGGTTGGCGTCCAAAAGCGGGACGCGAACCTATTAGTCACCCCAACGTCAGTTCTAGCACCTCATTTTTTCAGGAATTGTCGGAGCTTGGCTTTCACTTTTTGCTCGGACTTTACTTCGCATTCCCATCGTAAGTACTTTCCGCCCTTCAGCAGCCAGTCTTCCTTGGTTCGCCTTGTCACGGCTTAGATTGCGTCAACAATTACGATATCTGAGCTAGTGGACCGAACGCGAAGTGCTCCCATCCTTGTTTTTTTGCAAGTCTCAGCATATCGCCTGAAGGTCAAAATACAACTCGAAGGCGGCGCTAAGCAACGACGTTTGCGTTCGGCTGGCCTTGACCCCGCCCTTTCGCCAACGGAAGGCGAATAGGACGGGGCACCCGCGCACTGAAGTACTGAAGAACACGTCCCTTCGCCAAGAAAACGATAGCACGGGGCACCCGTCGCACTGAAGTACTGAAGAACTGGAAAACTGAAGAACCAGTACCCGCTACGGTGCCTGGTACACCGTCTTACCGCCGACCACCGTGCGCAGAACCTTGGTCCCGAGAATCTCGTGTGCGGGAACCTTCGTGATGTCGCGATCAAGCACTACGAAGTCCGCAAGCAGCCCAGGCTGAAGTCTGCCTTTGTCGCGCTCGGCAAACTCTGCGAAAGCTGGCTCGTTGGTGTAAGACTCAATGGCCTCTTCGATGGTGAGTTTTTGTTCGGGGAAATACGTCTTCGTACCCGCTTCGTTCTCGCGCGTCACCGCCGCATATAGACCGCGAAACGGAGTGAGCGGCTCAACCGGATAGTCAGTCCCAAACGGCACCCGCACTTCGCTTTGTAGAAATTGCTGCCACGCATAGGAAGTTTTGGCGCGGTCTGGACCGATGCGCGATTCTGCCCAGTTCATGTCCGTGAGCAGATGATTGGGCTGCATCGAGGCAATGACGCCCAACTGGTGGAACCGTGCAAATTGATCGGGAGCAACTACCTGCGCATGCTCAATGCGAAAACGAAAATCGTCTACCTGCGCCGGACTGGCCGCCGCGCGAAGTTCCTTCTCGCGGATCTCGCTGGTTGCCGCGGCGAAAGCTTGCAACGCCATCTCCACGCCGCGATCGCCGATGGCGTGGAAGCCGATCTGGAATCCTGCGGCTACGCGCTCGCGCGTCATCTGGTTCAGTTGCGCCTGTTCAAACTGCGGCAAGCCCGAGTTTTTCGGATCATCCGTATAGGGCGCGAGCAACGCGGCAGTGCGCGAGCCCAGCGATCCGTCCATGAAGCCCTTGAGCATTCCGGTGCGCAGCATCGTGTCGGTCTGCGGATGATGCGCGCGATGCTCCTGCAAAACCGGCACGGGATCGGTGAAAGGCAGCCATTCGCTGATGCGCACCGGCAGTTTGCCTTCGCGCTCAAGATCTTCGTAGACGAGAAAGTCCTCCCACTGCGAATAGTCCTGGATCGACGTAAGCCCATACCGGGCGGCGTCAGCCAGCGCCAACTGGATCGCCTCGCGACGCTTCGCCGGAGTCGGAGGAGGAATCACTTTATCGACTGCATCTCTGGCCTTCTCGCGCAGAATGCCCGTCGGATCGCCGCTCGCGTCGCGATCAATCTTTCCACCCGCTGGATCGGGAGTGTTTTTTGCGATGCCAGCTTTCTGCAACGCGGCGCTGTTCGCGACAGAAATGTGACCGTCGACACGCCCGAAAACCGCAGGATGATTGCCGGTAACCGCATCCAGGTCCTGCCGTGTTGGCAGCTTCTGACCGGCCCATGTGGTGTGATCCCAGCCTTCGCCCACGATCCATTCGCCCGCAGGCGTTGTCTTGGAACGCGCGGCGATGCGCTGCTGCATCTCCGCCAGCGACTTCACGCCGACCAGGTCGACGTTCAGCTTTTCCATGCCGCCGGAAGCGAGATGCATGTGCGCGTCGTTGAATCCGGGCATCACGAAATGCCCGCCGAGGTCGACTACCTCGGTGTGTTTAGTCTTAAGCTTTTGAATGTCTGCGTTGGTGCCAACCGCAACGATGCGGTCGCCGCTCACGGCAATTGCCTGGGCGCGCTGCAGGAACATTCCTCTCACGACGGAATTGCTTCCATCTTTGCTAATCAGAAGGATTGCGCCGGGAAGAACGTCGCCATTGACGAAGATGCGGTCAACAGTTTGTGGGGGCTTAGCAGATTCGGGAAACGCGGTGAAAGATGACATCAACAATAGGAGAGTCGCGATGCCCTTCATTATCGTCCTGTGGTCGTGGGAGCACTATCGCGTTTCGGCTTGTCGGATTGATATCCCGACAACGTCAGTACCGAGAGCAGAATCCGCTTCAATCCGAGTTCGCGTTGCGTCGGATCGTACCATTCCTGGATCGTATGCGCGCCGCCACCGCTTCCGCCAGCGCCCATCGCAATTGCCTCGCGTCCTTGCGAAAGCGGGATGTTCGCGTCGGTGGAAGCGCGTTGCAGCTTGGAATTCACGCCCAGGTGATCGTCCACGGCTCGCACCACGCCGAGAATTCGCGCGTCCGGAGCCAGTTCCGCCGCTGGACGGTTGCCAATCAGCTCCATCTGGTAAGTGAGTCCCAGATCGTCAGCGCGCATGCGCGATCGCGTCACGCCGTGCACTGCAAACTCCAGCGACTCGCGCAACGCCTGCTCCAGCCGCGCCAGTTCTTCCGCCGAAGTCGAGCGCAAATCCACTTTCATGCTCGCGGATTCGGGGATGGAATTCACCGAGGTTCCGCCGCTGATCGAACCAATGTTGAAAGTCGTCTTGGGATTGGTCGAAACCGGAGTTCGGCTGAACTGCTCAATCGCTCTCGCCAGTCCGATGATCGGATTGGGCGTACCAAAGTCGCTCCAGGAATGTCCGCCCGGCCCAGTTACCGTGATCAGATAACGGCGGCTTCCGAGCGCCTGGTTGATGATGCTGTCCGATCCGGCCCCATCAATCACCAGGGTGTATCCAATCTTGTCGCGCCAGGGAGACTCAGAGAAAAGATGTCGCATGCCGCGAACATCGCCCTCGCCTTCCTCGCCTACGTTGGCAATAAAGACCAAAGGCGCTTCGGTGCGCAACTTCGAAGCCTGCAGCGCGGAAACCAGCGCCAGCATCGCCGTGAGACCGGCGCCATTGTCGGAAATGCCGGGCCCGTAAAGCTTGTCGCCCTCGCGGCGAGCATCGATCTTCGTCGCCGCGGGGAACACAGTGTCCATGTGCGCGGTAATAGCGATGTATTTCGAGTTTTCGCGGGCTCCGGGCCGCACGCCAATCACGTTGCCCAGCGAATCGACATGAACATCTTTCAGCCCGAGAAAGACGAAGTGCTTACGCAACCACTCACCGCGACGGCCTTCTCCAAACGGTGGAGCGGGAATATTGGTCACTTCCAGCTGCCAGTCGGAGAGCTGCCGCTGATTGGCACGGAACCACGAAAACGCGCTGTGCACCTGCGAATCGGCCGCAAGTTCGACAACTTCTTTGCGAATGGAAGCAGCCGTATATAGATCGGCTGTGGGAGACGCTTCGGCTGAGGAAAAGAAGGCCATAACCAGGAATAGCGATATTACAACGAGCGGCCTTCGGATACACCAAAGCCGTTTTCGATTCCGCGCAACGGATTTAACGATCCTGCGCACTCGCTGAATTGTAACGGGAGGTGAGCAGCAGCGCACCCGGCAATCAGTCGGCCGCCGAAGCCTGACAACATTCGAGAATCTCGGTCTCCGTGAGGATGCGATCAGATTCCTTGGCGCGCTGGTATATGCGTTCGACCAGGTCCGGATCGGGGAAAATTCCGCGGTGCTCCAGCCAGTACTGTACGTTGGACTTACCGCTCATCGGTCCGATTTCTATGATCTGTTCCATGCCGAAATAAGAAGCAGGGACGCCGGAATAGACGTTGTCGGCCAGTTCAACATCGTGCTTGCGGAACGCCTTGATCACGGCCGCTGCATGTACGCCGGTTCCGGTACGGTAGGCATCGTCGCCAACTACCGGATAATTCTTCGGAATTGCGATGCCGGTTGCTTTCGAAATCGCCTGGCAATAATCTCGCAAGCGCATGAGATCCTGGTTTCCCCAAGGGTCGATGTTCATGAGCTTCAAGTTCACCAGTATCTGATCCATCTGTGTGTTGCCGACGCGCTCGCCGATTCCAAGCCCGCTGGCATGAACGCAATTCGCTCCCGCGACGATTGCTGCGAAACGCATTCGCCAGTCCCATACCGCGATCGCAATGGCCGTGCCAGTCGATGCGAATCTGCTCGCCAGACGGAATCACAACTTCCTTTATCACGAAGCGCACGAGGTTGATGACGCCCATTGGAGTCGCGTAGCCGCAGGTGTCGCAGATCACAATCGCGCGCGCTCCAGCAGCAATAGCCGCCGAATACAGGCGCTTGACAGTATCCGGATCGCAGCGCGTGGTGTCTTCGGTGACGTACATCGAATCGAGGCCGAGCGAGCGCGCATACGAAACAGCTTTCTCGGTCTGCTTTAGCAGGAAATCGTCGGTCCAGCCTTCGGTATAACGGCGTATCGGACTGGAACCGATAAACGTCGCCGCTTCGATCGGGATTCCAGCCTTCTGCGAAATCTCGGCAATCGGACGGATATCGTTCTCGTGGGTGCGAGCCGCGCAGTTTGGCCTGATCTTCATGCGGTGATTCGCGATCTCGCGAGCCAGCGCCAGGCTATGTTCGACCGCGCGCGGACCAGCTCCGGGCAGCCCGATGTCGAGCATATTGATCCCGAGCGATTCCATTAAATGGAGGATTTCTATCTTCTCGGGAATCGCGGGATCGCGGACCGAAGGCGACTGTAGACCGTCGCGCAGGGACTCGTCGTTGAGGAGAATCGGACCTCGTGGTTTGACCTCAGGTCCGGGGATGTTATTCCAGTCGTAGATCAGCCCTGGTTGCATGCCATCCTCTCTCGCCCCCGCACCCGCTGTTAGATGCGCGGCCCCACTCGCTCGACTCGATGACGCAGCCCCACGCTGCGTTACCGATATTGTCAGATGCGCCGTCCGCTAGTGGACGCTACTGCCCATTCTTGGGCGGCTCGCTCAGGTCCGACGCTGAAACCTTGCCTCTTCCGGCCACGGTTCCGTCCCGCGGATCATTCAGGATTCGGCAGGTATAGCGTCTTGCAATACTCGCATCGATAAATCTCGGCCTCGCGGCCGTAGGCCTTCTCGACGTCTCCGCATTCCTGTTCCAGAATGTCGCTTGTGTAAAACCAGCGCTTCAGGTGGCCTGCGCACAGCTTCCCTTTTTCGTCCTTCTCATTGCAAGAACGTTGCAGGTTCATTTTGACTTTTACTTTGTGATTGGGGAGCTGCGGAACCGTGGAAGTCTCTGGCTGCGGAACGGGCTGAATCGGGTTACTGACCAAATGCGACCTCGCCTATCAATGAGCCCATTCTAGATCACGCTGGCAAGCGCGGCTACGGTACTTTGGATGTGCCTGGCCTACAGCCGTTTACGGATTAGCGCTCCGGTTGAGCCCAAAGCGCCGCGAATGCGCTTGCCGAGTCCCGGCGCGAAGAGCATGTCGGTGAAATCGGCCATCTGGTGCGTGAGTTTCCCGCTATAGCCATACCACCAGAGCTTCTTCATGCGCGGCATGAGATCGCTGTCGAGGTACTTCACCCGCACCATTTCTTCCAGGCCGAGTTTGCCGTGAGTACGGCCGAGTCCGCTTGACTTTCACGCCGCCATGTGGCGCTTCACTGATACCGAAGCCGCAGATGACGTCGTTCACCATCACTGTTCCCGCATGGATCTGTTTGGCGATGGCTTCACCGCGCTGACGATCGCGGGTCCAGACGCTGGCAGCGAGTCCGAATTCAGAGTCGTTGGCTAGACGGATGGCTTCGTCCTCGGTATCGAAGGGCATGATCGGCAACACGGGACCGAACGTCTCTTCCTTCAGGAGCCGCATGGAGTGGTTCACATCGGCGATCACGGTCGGCGCATAGAAATTGGGACCAAGCCGCGACTGCCGCTCTCCGCCACAGAGCACTCTTGCGCCTGCGGCTTTCGCTTCGTTCACCTGCGCTTCCACGATTTGCAGTTGGCGTTGGTGAATCATCGGACCGACTTCGACGTCCGGATCCGTGCCCTTGCCGACGCGCAGCTTGCGCGTCTTCTCCACACAGGCTGCCAGGAATTTGTCATAGAGGCTGCGGTGGACGTAGCAGCGCTCCACAGAAAGGCAGGTCTGACCGGCATTCACGAAAGCTCCCCAGACGGCAGCGCTCGAGGCAACGTCGACGTCGGCGTCGGCGAGCACAATCATGGGATCTTTGCCGCCGAGTTCGAGTACTACGGGAAGCAGTCGTTGTGCCGCAGCCTGGGCGATGCGCTTCCCGGTCGCGACCGAGCCGGTGAAGATCACCTTGTCGATGGGTGCTTCGAGCAAAGCGGCTCCTGCCGGGCCCTCGCCGATGATGACCTGAAACGCATCTTCCGGAACCCCGGCTTGATGCAGCAGCCGAGCCAACTCCATGGCAACCGCAGGCGTGAATTCCGAGGGTTTCAGCACCACAGCATTTCCGGCAGCCAGGGCGGCGAGGGTTTCGGTCGCGGGAATCGAAAATGGATAGTTCCATGGCGAGATGATCGCGATCACGCCATAGGGCTCGCGCAGAAGCCGTCCACGTTTCGCCTTTAGAATGGGATTGCCGTGCGGAACAACTTCCGGCCGGAGCGAGCGATAGGCATACTTGCGCAGGAAGCGGACAGCGTCGAGCACCACCAGAACTTCCGTGAGCAACGCCTCGACAGCCGGCTTCCCGGCCTCGCGGCTGATTAACTCCGAGACCTGAGTTTTATGCGCGTGCAGCAGCCGCTGAAAGCGCCGCAGGATCTGGATGCGCTTGCGAACGCCTAACTGATTCCATGCGGGCTGCGCTGCTCGTGCGCGTTCCACCACAGCGTGAACTTGTGCTGGATCCGCGACCGGGAAGCGACCCACAACCGAGCCGTCGGCGGGGTTAGTAGAGACGATCTCCTGAAGCGCGACTTTGGATTCAGTGGCCATCCGACGCCCAGTATCCTACGCTCAAACCTGTTCTCACAGAGAGTCGTATTCGACGCTGACCAAGTAGAGGCCGCTCGCCGGCGCGGTTGGTCCGGCAGCAGAGCGGTTTCGCGATTCCAGAATTGGAACGATATCGTCTGGCTTGAGACTTTCCTTCCCGATGAGAAGAAACGTCCCCACCAGGTTGCGCACCATGTGATGGAGAAAGCCGCCACCCCTGACCTCGTAAATCAACTCAGCGCCCTCGCGACGGAATTCGGAAGTAAAGATGGTTCGAATATTCGACGGACCGTCTTCTTCGCCATTCGCTTCTTGTATTCGCCGCGTGCGATCGGGATCAGCGGCGGCGAAGGAAGTGAAATCGTGCTCACCTACAACGAATGCTGCCGCTTCTGCCATCGCTGTTTCATTTAATGGGTATGGATGGTGACAGACGTAACGCGCCAGAAACGGCGAACAGATGGCGTCGCGAAGAATGCGATAGCGATAGGTCTTCGCCTTCGCGGAGGCGCGCGGATGAAACTCGGCGTTGACCTGTTCCGCGGAAAGAACGCGAATCGCCCCGGGCAGAGTATCGTTTAACGCAATTACCAGATTCGCTGGAGGAATCGGAGAATCGGTTTGAAAGGTCGCGACCTGTGCGAGTGCGTGCACACCGGCATCGGTACGGCCCGATCCTTGCGGCAAGACCTGCTCACCAGTGATGCGTTCGATCGCCGCCGCTAACGTGCCTTGGATGGTGTTCTGATCCGGTTGCACCTGCCAGCCGGCGAAGTCAGTACCGTCGTAGGCGAGCACGAGTTTGATATTGCGCGACACCGGAGACGAGGCTAACAGCGCGGTTCAGAAACAACAATGTTGCAGCGGAGCGCAATGCTCCATCATCTATTTCGTACTTGCCACAAATACCCTGACTCAAGCAAAATGTGAATGTAGATTCTCATTTTTAGGAAGGCGCCGTTAACGATTCCGGATTTGCCGCGTCATTACACACGAGGAGTCTTTCCGTTCCCCAACTCAGCTATACTTTAAGTTCTTCAATGTTCCTGTTTTGGTCAAAGGATTGCTTCTCTGATTCCCTGCGTTGCGGAGCTCTCTAGCTCCTGCGGCCTGCCGGCAGAGATTTCTTGAACTATTTACCCGGGTATTCCGTATTCCCAGTTGACGAATTCGGGTCCGGGCAGTCTGTTGAGAGTACTAACTTTTTGGAGACAAGCGGATGCGTTCTTTGGGTCATAACTCACTACGTGCCAGTCTGTTGGCAATCATCCTCGTGGTCCTGGTCGCCGGTTTGGGTCTGGCCCAGAACGCGACACCTGCTGCGCCCGCACCACAAGCTGCAGTGAACGCGGCAGTTCAAACGCCGAAACCAGCGCAGCCTTTCCCCGACTATTCGAAGCCGAAGGGTCCCTGGTATAACCTGCTATCGCCGTACACCTCCCGTCATGTGCAAGCGCCGAGCTATGCAAACAGCCCGCGCATTGACGCTGTGTTCAAGAACGGCACGATGTACCTGTCGTTGCAGGACGCGGTAGCGCTGGCGATCGAGAACAATCTGGACGTTGCGATCCAGCGGTATAACATTCCGATCGCGGATACTGATGTTCTGCGCACCAAATCCGGCTTGTTCTTCCGCGGTGTAAATGCCGGCGTGATTCAGGGAACCCCTGGTGGCAATAGTGGGTTCACCGCAACAGGCAGCATCGTCGGAACGTCTGTAGGCGTTGGAGGCGCAGGAGCTGGCGCTGCAGGTATTGTCCAGTCAACGCTCGGAGCCGGCCCCCAGCCGTACTCTTTCGATCCATCGATTACTGGGAATCTATACGGTGAGCGCGCTCAGACGCCTCAAGCGACGCCGCTTTTTGCTGGCGCTCCAACACTGGGACAGAACTCGACCATCGCAAATTTCACCTATAACCAAGGATTTGCTACCGGCACGAACATCAGTGTGGGATTTCAGAACAATCGCATCACCAACAACTCTCTGTTATCGACCATCAATCCCCAGTTGAATTCGAATTTCCGCTTTACGCTTGACACAGAATCTGCTCAGTGGATTCGGATGGGGCGTGAACAACCGGTTCATCAAGATCGCCAAGAATGATCGCGAGATCACGGATGTTGTTTTCCGTCAGCAAATCATCTTTACGGTCACGCAGATCCAGAATATCTATTGGGACCTGGTAAACGCATACGAAGACGTAAAGGTGAAGGAGCGTTCCCTGGCCCTCGCGCAAAAAACGTTCAACGACAACCAGAAGCAGGTTGAGATCGGAACGCTGGCGCCAATCGAGGTAGTCCGCGCGCAGTCACAGGTGGCACAAAGCAATCAGGACCTGATTATTTCGCAAACCAATCTGCAATATCAGGAACTACTGCTGAAGAACGCCGTCAGCCGGAACCTGACCGATCAGGTCCTGGCCTCAGCCCACGTTGTTCCGACAGATACGACCGCACTCCCTGCTGTGGAGCCGGTGGTCCCGACCGAGGATCTTGTGAACGAGGCGTTATCTCGGCGGCCCGAACTGGCGGTTGCGCGCATCAATCTCACCAATCGTGATATCAGCAACAAGGGCGTGAAAAACGGTCTTCTGCCACAACTCAATGCTTACGGATTTTATGGCGCATCGGGTTTGGCAGGTGTTCAGAACCCGAACTGCACCAACGTACAGTTTGGCTGCCCACCGGCGGCGACTATTCCGACGACAGGCTATAGCGACGCATTTACCAACCTGTTTAACAGCAGTGCACCGGACAAAGGACTGGGAGTTCAGCTGAACATTCCGATTCGCAACCGTGCCGCGCAAGCTGACCAGGTGCGTTCGGAACTGGAATATCGTCAAGCGCAAATGCTGCTGCAGCAGGAAGAGAACCAGGTAAGAATCGATGTCCGGCAAACCCAGTTTGCACTGATGCAGAACCGGGCGCGAGTAGAGGCGGCGCGCAGAAGCGTCGATTTCTCACGCGAAAATCTGGATGCCGAGCAGAAGAAATATGATCTGGGAGCTTCGACAAACACGCTGGTGTTGCAGGCACAGCGTGATCTTTCCCAGTCAGAATCGGTGCTTATTGGTGCGCTGACTGCATATGAGAAGGCACGCGTCGATCTCGATCGCGCAGTCGGCCGGACGCTGACCAAAATGAATATCAACCTCGCCGATGCACAGGCAGGAACGGTTCAGACTCCGCCGACCATCGATAACGTAATGCCCCGCAAGGAAGTGAGCCCGGAGCCAAATACGACGACTCCGCAGCCCAATCCGAACGAGAGCGGTCCGACAACCAATCCGCCGGCAACGACGCAGCCGCAGTAACATTCAGCGGTTCGAATCGGCCCAGCATGGCAACGTGCTGGGCCTTTCTCTTTTCAGGGCTGTGCTCCATTCTGGAGGTCTGAGTACACGGTGTGATTAAATCGTGTACGTGACGCTCTCGGTTGTCGTCATCACCCACAACGAAGAAGTAAACATTGGCCGCACCATCGCCAGCGTGCAACCGCTCACGCAAGCGGGTGGCGAGATCATTGTTGTTGATTGCGGATCAACCGATGGGACCGTTGGTATCGCAGAAGCCTTGGGAGCGAAGGTCTTTCTGGAGGATTGGAAGGGCTTTGCTGCGCAGAAGAATTCGGCCATCGCAAAAGCCAGTTGCGACTGGGTACTCAGCCTGGATGCCGACGAAGTTATAACCGAAGATTCGCGTGCCGAAATCGCGAGGGTCCTCGCCGAGCCTGATCCCAATATCAATGGCTACTGGATCCCGCGCATGAACTATATCTTTGGGCGGTGGATTCGCCATGGCGGATTCTGGCCGGATCCCAAATTGCGGCTTTTTCGGCGCGGAACTGGTCAATTCCTCGAGCGTCCGGTACACGAAACGATGCAGATAGAAGGCAGTCTCGGTCACCTGACCGAGCCGATGTTTCACGAAGCGTATCCCACGCTTTCTTCCTATATCGAACACATGAACAGGTATTCATCGCTGGGCGCAGCAGTGGCGGCACAAAAAGGACAAACGAGCTTTACTCTTCTTAACATTCTTTTACGCCCACTCGGGACATTTATTTATAACTATGTAATCCGCGGCGGTTTCTTAGATGGCCGCGAGGGTCTGCTGTTGCACCTCTACCATGCCAGTTATGTTTCATGGAAATACGCTAAGTCATGGGAGCTGGCGCGGCAGCGCGAAGTGAAAGTCAACTCTTGATTCCCTTCGTGACTCGGAGCACCGCAAAATTCAAACCTGTATTCCGGACGAAATTATGCGATTCAAACCTGTTTCTTGTGTTGTGCTGACAATCTACGTTCTCTTCGCTGGAGTGCTGGTCTTCGCGCAGGCAGCCGCTCCTAATGCAAGCCTTACAGCGGAAACCATTAGTCCGAGTGCGGATTCGTCCGCGCAACACCTGACAGTTGCGCAGAAGCAACAGGTTGACGACCTGCTGCGCGAGCAGTCCGAAAGACTCGATGCTGCGCTTCACAATCGTGAAATCGCGAGCACAGGCCAGCCCGAAAACGTAGACGCGATCATGAAGGATATTTCGGACCGCATTCACGCCGTGCTTACCGACGCAAGCGGCGCGGCGCAACAGAACAATGCGAATCTGCCATCTGCGCCCGCTCCGGAAGCGCCAGTCGCACCGGAGCGCTATGGCCTGCGGCCGAGTTCCGCGAATTACAGCCAGTCGAAGGGCTTCTTTCCGATTACGCTTTCGATCTATAAAGCCAAGAACACTCCGTCACCATCATTTACGAATACACCTCGTATCGATCAACTGCTGCAAAACGGAAATCTGATGCTTGGTCTGGACGATGCAATCGCGCTCGCCCTGGAAAACAACCTGGACCTGGCGATCGCGCGCTACAACCTCGACATCGCGGATACGGATTTGTTGCGATCGAAATCAGGCAACACGATTCGCGGCGTCAGCACTGGGCTGGTTACAGGTACTCCGGGTGGCGGCGGCAGCGGTGTCACAGGTGCGGCTGGCGGTGGCCCAGGTGGAACGAGTGCCGGAGCTGGAGGATCGGCGGCCGGTATTGGCGGCATCGTGGTAACCACCACAGGTGTTGGTCCGACTCCCGCGCAGTTTGATCCCACACTAAGCGGCAACTTAACGCTGGATCGGTCGACCACCCAGGCGACTAACCCTTTCTCGGGAACTCCTCTGCTGACAAATCACACCACGACAGGAAATTTCCAGTATCTACAGGGCTTTTCCCCGGGAACCACGTTCACCGGAACCTTCGACAACTCGCGCGTAGCCAGCAACAACACGCTCAACTTTTTTAATCCGTCGATCTCCACGAGCGTGCGGTTCCAGGTGACGCAGCCCTTGTTGCAGGGATTCGGAGTGGAGGTCAACCGCCGCTTCATTCTTCTTGCGCAGAATAATCGCAAGATCACTGATTCTTCGTTTCGGCAGCAAGTGATCTTTACGGTCTCGCAAATCGAAGACATCTATTGGGACCTGGTAAGCGGGTACGAGAGCTTGCGCGCGGCGGAAAGGGCTTTGGCCGTCGCGCAGGAACTGGTGAAGAACAATGAACGGCAGGTTCGCATCGGAACTCTGGCGCCGATAGAAGTGACGAATGCGCAGGCGCAGGTTGCCACCGCGAACCAGAACCTCATCATCGCGCGTACGAACCTTCAGTATCAGCAGCTGCTGATGAAGAATGCTATCTCCCGTAGCCTTAAGGATGCAGCGCTACAAGCCGCACCGGTGATTCCTACTGATACGGTGAGCATTTCGGCAACGCCGGAAGAAAGTGCGCCACTGGAAGATCTGGTTAAGCAGGCGATGTCGCAGCGTCCGGAGATCGAGCAAGCAGAGATCGATTTGAAGAATCGCGAGATCAATCGCAAAGGCGCTATCAATTCGCTACGGCCGATAATCGACGTCTACGGGTATTACGGTGGCGCAAATCTCGCCGGCCCGCCGAATCCCAACGCGACTGTCTGCTCTCCCACGACGACTAGCTTTTGCGTTCCGGCTGGCGCGCCAAGTACCGGCTATTGGAACGGACTCGGAAACGTGTTCAACAATACGGTTCCCGACAAGGGCGCGGGCGTGAACATTCTCATTCCGATCCGCAATCGCTCCGCGCAGGCAGACCAGGTCCGCGCCGAACTTGAATATCATCAGGCCGAGTTGCGCCTCGAGCAGTTGGAGAATCAAATTCGCATCCAGGTGCGAAACATCCAGTATGCGTTGCAACAAGACCGCGCACGCGTGGAGGCCGCACAACAAGCACTTACTTATGCGCAGCAGAGTCTGGATGCGGAGCAGAAGCGATTGAACGTTGGAGCCTCGACCGTCTACAACGTGATGACGCAAGAGAACAATCTCACGGTGGCGGAAAACAATTTGATTTCCGCGACGACGGTTTATGCGAAGGACCGCGTCTCCATGGACCAGACGCTCGCGCAGACCCTGGATCGCAATCACATTGCGCTCGACGATGCGGTGATGGGGCAAGTGCACGCCGAACCGATCGTGCCTGATCTGCAGAAGATACCAGCAACACCTCCGGTCCAGACTCCCGCTACTCCGAGTGCTCCTCCGTCGAGCTCGGATCAGCCGAAACCGGGCGCAATGTAGCTCGGAGAATTACGTCGCGTGGCGCGATGCGCATTTGAGCATCTCCGTTGCCCTCGGAAAAAGAAGAACACTGGTGTTCCGTTCTCTTGTTAATCGGAACCAATTCGTGATTCCGACGCTGCGGTTTGAGGTATCATCATGCGCAGTCGGGGCGGTTTCGAATGCGGCCAAATCGGGGTGCTATTTGGGTCGCTCTGTTCATACTGGCTTTCCACGCCATTGACATCGGCATTTGGGGTGAGCACGGGGCAGGCCCGTTAATCTCTGGATTCATCCAGCTTGCGATGGGCGTTGTGGTGACCTTCGCCTCGTTTCAAGCGGCGCAGCGATCTGGCTCGTTCGGACGTGCATTTTGGCGGCTAGTCGGGTCCGGCATCGCTCTCTGGTGCGTCGGGCAGATCCTCGCCACCTACATCGGAAATATCCGCCATCAGCCCTCGTTGAGTTTTCCGGTCATCAATGTCTTTCTGTATTCGTGGCCTGCACCACTGCTGATGTGCCTGTTCCTCGATCCGGCAGCGGAAGTGGAGCGCCTGGACGCGGAGCGTTTCCTCGACTTCGCACAGGTGGTGCTCGCATTCGTACTGCTCGACATTTATCTTTCTATCCTTCCTCCTCGAGGAACCGATTTCGGCGCTTGGCACCTGGCTGCCATTACGGATGGACTCATCGCGGCGGGATTCCTGGTGCGCGGCCTCTTTTCGGATGTGCGAGAAATCAGAAATCTCTTCCTGCAGTTCAGCCTTTTCCGCCTGGTTGCGCTGCTCACCGACACGTACTTCTTAGTGTCTTCACCGGGTGCGAGACGCGGAACGTGGTTCGACCTTATTTGGAGCGCAACCTGGGTCATTCCATTGTTCGCAGCGGTCAGCTGGAGGGGAGCAATCGTACCCGCGTCCTCAAAAGCATCGGAGTGGCGGGAACGACAATTGCAGGTTGCACAGATTCTGCCGCTCCTTGTACCCGTGCTGGTTCTGCTGATGGCGCTTCAGGTAGCGAAAAACAGATTGGCGTTGGCAGGGACAGCGATGCTGCTGTCGCTCGGCATTTCTTATTCACGATTGATCCTGGTGCAACGCGAACGCCGGCGAAGCTATGAGGCATTAAGCGAACGGACCAACGAACTGCAGCGAGTCCTGACTTCGATTTCCGATTACCTGTGGACGGCAGAGATCGATTCGAAAGGACATTTCGTCTACCGGTATCTCTCGCCCGTCGTAGAGAAGATCTCGGGCCGTGCAGCGTGGTTCTATCAATCCTCGCCGGAACACTGGCTGGATACCGTTCATCCTGAAGACCGCGGGCGATTCCAGGCGGCTCTCGATCGTTTGATTGATCGCAAGTCGGCTTCAGAGGAGGAGGAGTACCGCATCATCCTTCCGGACGGACAGGTGAAGTGGGTGCGCGATAGCATTCGGGCCACACCTCTCGATGGCAGCGGCATTCGCCTCGATGGTGTAGTCAGCGACATCGCCGAACGTAAGAGACTAGAGGAACAGCTTCGAGAGGCGCAGAAGATGGAAGCCATCGGACGCCTCGCGGGAGGTATTGCACACGACTTCAACAATCTGATGACCATTGTTACCGGATACGGTGCTCTGCTCCACGAAGCGCTCGAAAAGAATCCCGCCCTTCGTGATCGAGTGGATCAGATCCAGAAAGCTGCCCAGCAAGCGAACGACTTGACCCGCCAGTTGCTCGCATTCGGCCGACGACAGTTGCTCAAGCCAAGAATCCTCAACCTGAACGAAGTGCTCGAGCAAATGGAAAAGTTACTGCGCCGAGTTTTGAGCGAAAACATCGAGCTAAGTTTTGTGAGAGATCCCGCACTTCATCCTATCCGCTCCGATAGCGGGCAGATCGAACAGGTCATCATGAACCTGGTGATCAACGCGCGCGACTCGATGCCGGAGGGCGGCAAATTGGTGATCTCAACCGAGAATGCGATTTTGGACGAGACGTATGTGCGAAGCCATCTCGAGGCAAAGCCCGCGGCCTACGTTCACCTCAGCGTGAGTGATACCGGTTCGGGCATGAACCCAGATGTGAAGTCTCATATCTTCGAGCCTTTTTTTACAACGAAAGAATTTGGCAAAGGAACTGGACTGGGACTCGCGACGGTTTACGGAATCGTCAAGCAAGCAGACGGACACGTGGCAGTTGAAAGCGAGCCAGGGCACGGCACTACGTTTCATGTATATCTTCCGTGGGCCGAAGGCCAGATCAGCACCCAACAACCAACTGAACTGCCCAAGCCGGCGCGGGGTTCGGCGGAGACGATTCTGCTGGTTGAGGACCAGGAGGGAATTCGAAACCTGCTTTCGGTGATCCTGCGAGCCAACGGTTATACCGTTATCTCGGCGCAAAATGGACAGGAGGCTCTGGCGATTCTCGAAGGGCATAACGGCCGGATCGATCTGCTGATCACGGACGTTGTTATGCCGCAGATGGGCGGACGTGAATTGGTGGGCGCGCTGATCAGGATTCATCCGGAAACGAAAGTGCTGTTCATGTCCGGACACGTCGAGAATATCCAGGAATTGATTTCACCCGGGCACGCATTTATCGACAAGCCATTCACGCCAGAAGCACTGCTGCGAAGAGTGGGAGAAATTCTGGCAGGACTACGGAAATCCGCCTGATGTCAGAGCGATGGAAGTTGCGCGCAGCTTGTCCAGCCGGAGATCTTTACAACAGGATGAAGTGCAGGTTAGCGGAGCCGTGGGCCCACCAGAATCACTGGCCTATAATGCTCCTGCAACCAGGCGGCGATATCCTTTTCACTATTGCAATCTTTTCTACGAGATTCGCAAACTGTGACACTATCGAAGTCCAAGTAAGCTCGTTTTCGCAATTTGCGTAGTGTAAAATTGCCTTTAGGGCGGTTAGCTCAGTTGGTTAGAGCGCCTGCTTCACACGCAGGAGGTCGCAGGTTCGAGTCCTGCACCGCCCACCAAATCCCATTCACAATCTGCAACTTAAGCGAGCCGTCAGGCGGCAAGCAACGGTTGAGCAGGAATAGCGGAAGGGCTACCGCCCCGCCGCCTTTGTTGGGTATTTCTTAAGCCTCACTCGATTGAGATTTTCTGAGACCAAGGTTCTTCGGCAACCGCGTCAGGGCTGTTGGAAATTTCTGGTTGGGAAGCCGGCCCGGCGCTGACGTCAGCAGCCGAGGTACCCGTTGTTACCGGTGGCGCGATATTACGAGGATCTACCGGCAACAACTCCGCATGTTGCGCCGCCCACTTGGCCGCCAATCCGTTCAGCGGACTCTTCGTGTTGTACTCCTGGTAAGCGATCATGCGACCGATTCTGACGACCAGATCGTCGAGTCCTTCCGAGGCCGCCCAGAAATCTCCAATGCAGACCGTCGATTCATCAAAGTTCGGATGAAAGATGGGATTCAACAGACGGCATTGAGGCGCTCGCCTCGGATATCCGAGGGTGAGATTGATTTCCAGAACGTGCGTGTCCCGCTCCAGGATCTCGCCGCTGGACGACACAAACAGGCCCTTGACGAAGTACGTAAAGCGATAGACCTCTGGCGGTAGTCCGGCAGTCCCGGCTATCTGAATCAGCGGCCAGTTCTTGAACCGTTCCAGCAGCCTTTCATAATCGAGTTTTAGTCGACGAATTCTGGGAGACAGCATCGTTCACCTTGAAACCAGGTGGCTTGTGTTTCTCGCCACCATGAAGATAAGCGTCAATGCCACGAGCGATTGCGCTGCCCATCCTGGCACCGGAGGAAAGCTCCAGAGATCTTCTCGCAACGACCTCCGACAGGTCTCAACGGCATAGCCGAGCATGAGAGGCAAAGCCAAAATCAAAAGAGCATTGAACCGGATTGCCTGCAAGAACTCCCCATGCAGAAGCGCCGACATGGCTCGGGTCGCCCCGCATCCCGGACAGTCAATGTGCAGCAGCGAGTAAAAAGGACAAGCCGGATAGATGTGAAAAACTGAGGGCGGGAAAAAATACAGCATTGACAGAGCGGCGCTTGCGGCTGCAACGATCAATGCGAATTGTGCGCGGATCGAAATCATGCTCCTGCTGCCATACTCAGTTGCTGGGCCTTCTTCGCTTCTGCGATCCGAGTCAGATGGTACTGAAAGTAATAAATGTTGAAGAAAAATGTCATTACTCCGCTGAGAGTCAGTCCAATAGGCTCGGCAGAGTTGTAATGCTCCTCGAGTGAGCCTTTCATGCTAAAAGCACCCACAAGGAAGAGTATCCCTCCAGTGAGCTGCATCAATCCGGCAAGCGGCACGAATTGCCTCGAAATACTCATCACAATGGCCAATGCGACGCCAGCGACGCCGAGCGCGTAGTAAAGGAGGGCCTTACTCGACGGATCAATCTTCTTCACGAACCCGGCTTGGACGAATGCCCAAACCCATCCAAACAAGCCGCAGGTGATGAAGCCCAACGCCAACACGATGCCCCAATGTAAAGACGGCGGTTCCGGATAGAGGATCGCGGGAACTGCGGGCTGGGTACGTATGGCTGGAGCCGCGACCGGAATTGTTCCGATCACCTGCGAGACTGGCACCCAATCGGTCATTCCTTCACTCCGTGTCATATCGGTGAGAAGGATGTTGCCAGCGGACACGTAGCGCTGGAGATCAGCCAGGCTGTATGGTCCGTATTCGTTCAAGTCACGTTTGATGTAATAGTTCACGGGTTCCTCGTTATTAAGTGAATTGGACTCCATCGTTGTCTTTGTTAACCAGGCATATCTCAATCAGGGCCCAAATCCAGCTGACAATTGCACCGTAAAAGCATGTGAGGATCGTCAAAAATAGCTGGCCAACTCCCTTACGCACATAGCCTGCATAAAAATTGTGAACTCCGAAAATGCCAAAAAAGACTCCCAGTAGAACAAAGTTAACGCGACTTCGGGGCCTGTTATCTGACGAATAGAGTTCAGCAAGACTCGGCTCAGACGAGCTGACTGATCCTGTAACCGGCGGAGGCGGGGTGTTGCTGCCTACAAACGGAGGTGGAGCGGCCGGTGTCGTCTCGGCTGCGGGAACAGGAACCGAATTGGCTGACATCACCGCGTGCGGAACTGGCAGGACGCTGGGTGCCACACTCAGGCTGGTTGAAATTTCAGTATTCGAGACACTGATTTTCGGATCGTCAACCGGCGCCTGCGCGCAGCCAAAGACGGTACATCCGCCATTCTCGGCGTAGCAATCCTGATGATGTGGAGTGCCGCATCCAGGACAGTCGATGTTTCCACCGTCAGCAGGATCGATTTCCCCTCGACAATATGGGCAGATCGCCGTCACTTTTTCTGCTTCTCCTGGTAACGGAATGCATATCTGCCGATTTGCAAAATCGTTCCACTCTGTAAGACCTGCAGCTTTACCGATTGCCCGCCTACATACACGTCCCCCAACGCGCGGACTTGCACGCGCGCGCCGGCAACTTCAATCACAGCGTGTTGAGGAAGGATGTTGGAGTCCTTGAACAGATAAATGTCGGATTGCTGTTGGCTACCAATTACCGTGAGTGCCTTGTAAAGGATGAACTGTTTCCCGGCCAGCGGCCCAGCTGTGACATACAGCCAGCGGTCTTTCAAAGCGCTTTCAACAAAGCCCATGGCAATGCCAGTGGAGAGGCCGAACAAGCCAAATCCCAATGCTCGGCTAGCAGCACCGCCATGAGTAAGCCACGCAACCGGATCGAAGAGTATGCCTCCCAATCCAGCACCAATCATGCCGCCCGCGATTCCATAAAGAAGCTTCTTGGAAGATTGGCCGACGATGCCGTACACGACTCCGCCGCCGACGCCGAAAGCGATCCAAGCCACTCCTCGCGCGATCCACACGGCGGGATTCTTGAACGTCCGCACCCCAGCCTCATAACAAATCTGCGTTCCGATGGCATAGATCACATTGGCCGCGAACATGAAGACGAAGCCAAGTGCAATGCCGAGTGGCAAGGCTAGAAGTGCACGCTTCAACGCTTTTATTGGCGAGCGTTCGACGATGCTCTCGGCAACCCCGCAAGAAATACAGAAGAACGTCATCACCAGCGGCAGTATCCAGACATTGCCCCACCTGTGAGCGTTCGGACCGTCCACGAAACCGGGCTCGCTGATTGCCCAGCCAGCCAATGCGCCCAAAAGCCCGCCTGCCCCCAGATAGAACCAGCCTTGCAACAGCAGGCTCCCGCGCTCCTCGTTGAAAAGCGGTTCTTGCTCGCCCGTCAAAGTGCCGTAGCTTTTCTGCGCCGAGCCGGGCTTATCAGCAATGGTTACTGGGACAGCCGAGTTCACTTCGACGTTAGCAAGGTCGTCGAGCGTGATCTTGATTCCCTTGTTGTCATTGCTGGTGGGCATCTTTTCCCTTTCTTGTGGTGCTTGGATCCGTCGCCGGTTGGCCCGCAGATGTTTTGCCTGTATCGCCCTTGCTTAGAGGTGCGGATGTAAAAGGGTCTTGCAGCACAATCGGCTGATCGAGAAGCGGCCGTCCAGTTTGCGGATCGACCGGCAAGACCAATATGCGCGGGAATACGTACCATGCAATCAACAGTCCCAAACACAAGGCCGACAGATGCGACAACACCGTCGCTGCCCAGTTCATCCACCGCGGCGGGGCGTACGAACTTGCAGCAACTGGCCGCTTTGCGTTCTCCTCCATCTCAGAACCGTCTTGAAATCCGACAGGCTCCGGTTTACCGGTTTCTCCGGCACCCTCGCCGCCGCGCTTGTCGGAGATCTCTATTTGAGAGAGCCGTTCGAGGCGCTCGCCGTTCCAGCCGAAGCACCCCTCCTCATCACTCACAGGATCGAATACCCACGCGACCTGGAAAGGAGATGAAAAGAAATTCTTGTGGATGAAGGTGTCGTGATCCGAGAGGAAGACGCCGAATCCAGGGTGCGAGTGATACCATCCGGCAATTCGCTGATCCGGAAACTCTGCATCCTTCGTGCGATAAATATGCTCCCATGTGTCCTGGGTGAACGTGACATGAGTTCCCGCCTGGGCGGCGTTTAATCCAGGGATTGCGGCTTCAATTACGATACTTTGCTCGGACGGATTGCCAATCAGGACGCCGCAGACTTCGGTTTTGCTGCAGGACCGAGCGTGCTGCCGAATCTGCCGGACGACGTCACTGTCGATCTTAAGTTGCAGTCGCCCCGAATTTGATTTGTGCTTGCCCAATTATCCCCGTCCTTTCGCAAGCACGCCCAGCACATCAGGCTGATCGCCGGAGACCAGATAAGCAATCTCGCGCTCACTCGAACGAGCGACGAAGAGATCGAATAGCGGCAGACCAAGTTCGTCGAGGGTGCGGCTTCCGTAATCTTCAGTTCCGGAGTAACTGTGTGCGGTTATCACCGTCCGCAGTTGGCCGTCTTTCGGGCACCGCCCCGCATCAACAGTCACCGAACCCACGGGGACAAAGCACTCCTCCTCGCTTCCGCAATGAGGACAAGACAGTTTCTGAATGACGTCGCGGCTGAACTCGATGGTCACCTCGGGACTATCCAGGGCGGTCCGAGCCCGGGCCAGTAGTTCCTCAAGCGTTATCTCGCTGGATCGCTCTGATAACGCAACGGTCTCACTTACCGTGTAGTGACTCATGCACTCGGGATTCTCGGTGTACTCAACCACGTACGAAGTGTGGTTCAGTCCTTCGAAAATCAGGCACCGGCCAGCAAGCGTGTCCAGCCCGTGAATCAGTTTGACCGCTTCCTGCACTTGAATCCCGGCGATGATGGACGAAATCGTCGGAGTGGTGGGAATCTTCCCCTCAGTGTTGTTCTCGTGGGCCAGCAGGTTGCAGGACATTCGCTTCTGCAACATTTGCCAATCCACTTCGCCCAGAGTGCATTCATAGCAAGGGGGCGAGCCGGGCAAAAATACCCGGGCGAGACCATTGATTCCCTCAATTGCGCCGTCAATCCACGGGCGATTGACTTTCCACGCCGAGCGATTGATCCACAATCTCGCCTCGCGATTATCAAGTCCGGCGAGAATCACGTCGCTCCAGGCGAACAGTCCAAGGCCGCATCCGTAAAGGACATTGGCCACGAGAGGCTGTACCTGAATTTCGGGAGCTACGGACCTGAGAGACTTCGCTGCGACTTCGGCCTTGTAGCTGCCGATATTTTCCGTCCGAAAAAGCACCGTGCGTGAGAGATTCGACTCCTCGATGCGATCCAGGTCGACAACTACGATTTTCTGGAATCCCAGCAATGCGAGGTTCTTCAGAATCTCATTGCCGAGTGCTCCGGCGCCAACCACGAGCACGCGGGTTTCCGCGATCTTCGCCTGATCCCACCAGGGAATGAGGCGTAAGCGGCTGAATCGATCTTCGACCAGCTCACCGCCTGTGACCGATACTTGATTTGGGATCATGCTCCCTAGCCGGCCGTTATCTCAGGCTGCAAGCGGAGAATGTCGCCGTCCCGAACCGAGGCATCATTCAAAGTTTGAGTGTCCTGGATTTGTCGCCCGGAATTCTTGTGGTGAAACTTGTAACTCAGCGGAGCTCCATCGGGGCCGTTCGTCGGAAGGCGCAGCTTCTGGACCAGCACCGCGATGATCTTGTTGCATGGAGCATCGTCCGGCAATTCCACCGGCACCCTTTTGTTTTCCGTTGAGTCGTAGACTGTGACGTTAATGTTAGCCATCTTTAAGCTTTAGTGACTGGTCGACTGCACTGAACCCGTCTCTTGCGACCCTTTGATTTGATCTTTGGATACACTTGCTTTCTGGAACTCAAGTAAACGCGTGCGGCCATCGCCTAAAAATTCCCAGCCCGACTCGTGCACAAATGCGCCGGCGCCCACTGCAAAATTCAAATTCTCGGCGTTCGGGTTAATGCTTTTGTCCATGGTGTAGCTGACGATGCCAACGAGTTTGCCGGAGTCATCGTACACGGGGCCGCCGCTGTTCCCGGGGCTGATTGGCGCCGAGATCTGCAATGTATCGTTGTCCACCCGTGAGACGATCCCTGAACTCAACGCGAACTTCAGACCTTCTGGATGGCCGATAACGTAGATCGATTCCCCCTGTACGACGTCGCCATGCTCGGAGATCGGTTGCGTAAACTCGCCCTCCCCGGAGAGTCTTGGCATCCATATCAGAGCGAGATCTTTCGTCGTGTGGCGAGCGATTACTTCTGCGTTCGCCCACACGCCAGACGCCATCGAAACCAGTACTTTCCTCGATTTTCCGTCTCCGCCGAAGTCTGCTACGTGCTTGGCCGTCGCGAACAGATACCCGGCAGAGTTGGCTCTAAGCAGGACGCCTGCACCGAAGCCGGCTGAAGGAACATCCTGATGGGAAAACCAGTTTCTATGTGCAGGAGTGATCACCGCGACCAGTGGCCGCAGCTGCTCCGAAACCTGAGTGGCCGACATTTTTGACTTCGCCGGAAGAGCGGGAAAATCGGATTTCTCATCCAGTTCGCTTAAACCGGAGCTCATGATAGCGGGCAGCGGCCCCACTGACAGCACGAAGGCGGTGGCTACCGAGGTAATAAGTCCGCTGACCACAAGCAGGGTGCAAAGGAAGCCGGTCCACGCATATCGCGTTCTCGGGGGTTGAGTTCGAAACGCGACTCTCAGAATAATCGCTACCAGACAGAGCAGCGGCAAAACCAGAACCAGGGCCGACATTGCCACCTTTGCCCATATTGGAATGGGAGAAGGCAGCTTTGCTTCCATGCGGAGCTCTTGTGGTTGTACACGAATCTCCGCCAATTCATCAGGACTGATGACAACTTTGTCCATTATTTGCTCGGCCTAGGTGCTCATTTTTCGCGACGGTAAGCGACTGTATATACAGCTTCATCTTACAAAAGGCAAGTTACGAATCGGTTTAAAACTGCGAAGAAGGGCGGTTTTTGGAAAAAGCGTGCGGCAACGTAGCAGTTGGACGAAGGGTGCCAATTCGATCCGGTAGCGAGCCCACCGGTCGGAGGTAATGATGGTAGGCATAGATGTTATGCCTACCATGTTGGGCGTCTCTTGTACCTGTCGCGAGGGGATGCCGACAAGCAGGGTCAAAGTTTCATTTGTCTACTTCTTTGCCGAGATCTTTAACGCCCACGGCGGTTTTTTCCCCGCCTTCCTCGGTGTATTTCACGCTCACGTGCGCGCCTTCCTTGACGTCGCCGCCGGCGTCTTTCGCACCCTCGATCGCTGTCTTATCGGTGTATTTAATGGTGTGTTCTGTTCCGTCCTTCGTCTTTATCACCATCGTCTTCGTGTCTTTGTCCACGTGCTTCACGACGCCGGACACCATGTGGGTAAGGTCCTCCGCAGATGCGCTCTGTGGTGTCGCCAACATTGCTAAGGCGACGACGCCACACAGCAGGCCTATGCACAGTCTTAAGCGAAACAACATCGGATCCTCCTGCGAAACTTTTTGCCGGTAGTTATTTGTTTCCTGCAAATGAAATCACTTTGATGCGGGTAGAACGACAGCCTCGGCGTTACTTGAACCACACATTCCGTAAATAGAGCCTGAAACACAAGCTCCGATCGAATATTTGTAGCAACCGGGTTCCTTCGCGGCGACTGATACATCGCGATTCGATCCTCCGATGATCGTATCCTGCGGCTCGAACGGCGAAGCCGGCCCGAAGTCGATCACAAAGCCGGTGTTCTTCTGGGTGGACTTCCACACCACTGAAGTGCCCTGCTTCACACAGAAGAGCAGGTTGCTCTTTGGCTTCGTAATACTGGCTGTCGCCGAGGCCGAATTGGCGGTCCGCTTGACGTCCACGGTACAGGGATCCGAAGCCGATCCACACGTATTCTCCGCATTGCATAAGCTGGCTGGATTCGACTCCGAACAAGCGTATTTGCCGGTTCCCTTCTTGTCCGCCATCGCGATAGTTGTAAGCACAACTACGCTAAACAGAACTAACGTGGGATAGAGGACAAAACGGCACAGCTTCTTCATAAGTTCCTCGCTGCAATATGGGACGGCACGCGCCCACCTGGTTACAGACGTCTTGTGCATGTTGAGTTCCGCCAAGAGATGTTGAAACCCGTAAAAGTGCTAGCGGAGCCCTAAAGAAAATTTATGTCTCAGCCAATAGCTCCTCATGCGCTCATGTAGCCGACCTTCGAGACTCCTCCCTTAACTTTCCGTCAGCTAATGACCCAATTGCGCGAGAGCGTTGCGCAGGGTCGTGCTGGGGATTTGAATCAGTCCGCCGAAGGGCTGGTACAGTTCGTTGATCAGGAAGATTGCGCCAGCCACCGATAGCGCGCAAAGGAACAGCGTACGCAATCACGGTTGCGTTGCGTGGAGCGAAGAGCCCGAAACTGAAGAAATTAACGGTCAGCCAGAAGACCATAATCACCAACAATGGTTTAGACATCGACACGCTCTGCTGCTCGAACATCAGCCAACGCGTTTCCGCTACCTCTGTCACAATCGCCAATACCTGGGACTTGATGGCCCGTTGAGACTCGTTCTGAGGAGAGAGTCCCTGAATTGATTCGTAGAGCGCTACGGGAGTAAAAGATTGAGGATGTGCTGGGTCCATCGTAGGCGGTTGCTCGTTCGGCCATAGATGTCGGATCATTTCCGAGACCGCGCCACGCAATAGGTCACGCGTATCCTTCGCTTCCGGTCCGTAAAAACTCAGGGCGCGATCGGCGAAAACGATCTTCGCGCCAACCGTGATCAACTCGTTATTTTGCGCGTCGTACGTACCTTTAGCGGAAGCAACCAGTAAGCCCAGAACCAGCGCAGCCATGGTGCCAATAATTCCCGCGCCCAGGTTAACGATACGTTGCGATTCCGCACTCTGGTGATGCTCAGGCAAGTAGCCACGAAGGAACATGCCCAGCATGGCACCGCCGAAAACGCAGAGAAATACGATCAAGCTAATCGCAAGCGGACTCAAATTCACCTACCCTCGTAAAAGGAGACTCTATCCGAGCCGACCAGTTGGCTCCTTTCATCACTCCGGCTCCGTTACGACATCAAGATCTCCATTGCGTACTGCTTTCATGAGAGCTGCGTGATCTTTCTCACTCTGATCGGCGTATGCAACTGAGAATGTTGCAATGGCTTTATCGAAAGAATCGCTCTGGCCTAGATAACCGCTGATCAAAGCAGCGTCGCCTGAGCGAGCGTGCGCCCGCGCTAACGTAAAGCCGCAAATATCGGCGTACTGCATCATGTCGGTCAGCCCGAACAGCTCGACCATGATCTTGATCTTCATGTCCTTGAGCTGGCGCACATAGAAGTTCCTGCCGAGTTTCCCTTCCGACCATCCGAGAAAGAGATCGCTGGCAGACTGCATCAGCAAGCAGCCTCTTACGACTCTTTCGCCATGGTTGGGGTAGATGCTCTTTCCGGCGTAGGCTTCCAGAACCGATGGGCCTGCCTCTTTGATTTGCAAGAAGAGTGGATCGTTCTCAGCCGCCATCAGCAGCACGATCCCGCAAAAAGTGCCAACGCTCCCGACTCCGACCACCTTGATCGCCAGATCTTTGATCTCAAAGCGGTCGAGGAGCACCCGCCGCTCATCCGGCAAGGTACTGCGATACTCAGCGAACCCTTGTCTAACGTTCTTCAGATACTCATCCTTACCCATCCCGTGCCAGTGATAGATCAAGGGCGGGTTATCCTTGATAGTTACCACCTCATTTTCCGTGTCGGCGAGAACGGGAAATTCGTGTTCAGTCACACTGCGCTTTCGAGCTTTTAGGATTCGCTTGTGAGCTCGTTTGCGAGATGCGGCATCCTTTATTTGGGACAACATCTTTTCTACGTCCAGGCTTGCGTACCAGACATCAAGCGCTCGCATTTGGCTGAACTCGGCCATGTGCTCACGATACGCACGAGCACAGGCTAAGGCTGTATCGTGCGCATCATCTTCGCTCAGACCATTGCTCCGGCACGCCAGGACAAAGCTCGTAGCCAGGCGTTTCACGTCCCACTCCCAGGGAGCTGGAAGAGTCTCATCCAGGTCGTTGACGTCGAAGATCAGACGTCGTTCGGGCGAAGCATACACTCCGAAGTTCAGAAGGTGTGCGTCACCGCAAACCTGCGCGCGTATTCCGCTGGCGGGTGTGTTCGCCAGATCCGCAGCCATGTTGAGCGCCGCTCCGCGATAGAACGTAAAAGGCGACTTCATCATTCGGCCATGCCGGATGGGAATCAGCTCTGGAACCCTTCCCTTATCCGATTCCTTAATCAGCCGAAGCGGATCAGGGCGGCCATTAGCTGGCTTCCAAGTGGCGTGCGAGCTGCGTGGGACCTTCGCTCGCAACTCTTCGCCTTTAGCAACACGTTCGGCTCGTGAAGGCCGAGACGGAAATGCCATCACCTTGTCTTCCGAGACCTGCTGAACTGCTCGCGCTGAAGACGTTCTCGTGCTCCTCGCCATGGCATCCTCCAAGTGATCGTTTCGCAATGAGCGGCTCAGCTTCAGCGGTTAAAACGGAACCTCGATCCCAACGACTGGCCCCTTCTGCGTCAAATTGAGCCCGACACGAGTACTGGCGTTGTTATTGACGTTCAGTCGCGTTCCAAGCTGATAACCAGCGCGGATATTCAAGTGCTTGGTCGCGCTAACCCCAATCGTGTCGAATGTGGAAATGAAGTTTCCGTACCCGAAGAAGTACATGCCAAACACGTTTCCAGTTACAAATACGCGGTTGGAGTTCTTGGTCAGATAAAAGCGCACGTCCGGTCCAGCAACCGGCAACGGAGCTCGGAGATTCCCTTGTGCTCTGTGGGCTACCACCGGCAACCCATTTGAAACCTGAGCCGAGGCATCCAGGCTCCCCTGCACGTCGAAGAGATCGAGCTGCACTCTGATTCCGAGGTGCCCTCGTTTTCGGCGGATGATGTCGTACTGATAACCCGGAGCATACGCGTTCACTTGCAAGTTGGCATTCGCCGACAGCCCAGCATTAAATGTCTGCCCCTGAAATGTGATCGTTCTGCTGGCCACGAAGGACTTGGTGCGATCGAAGGGAGTAACCGTAAAGAGCAGATGATTTTTCCGGGTGAACTTCCAATCAACGCCTCCGGAAAACGTAGAGTAGGACTGGAACGACACATCTTTCTGAAAATCGAAAGTGCCATTCCCGCCGGTACCGGTGAAGGTTCCCGTAGGCTGCGTGTAGAACCAGAAAGCATTGAACTTGATCTTGTAAGTGTCGAAGTCATCATTGTCGGCAGCGCGCAGTTGAGGAACAAGTGCGATCACTGCAAAGAAGACTACGAGCAGAAGAGGTTTCTTCAGCGGGCCCAAATGCGTTTTGTTCGATGGCGGCATATCTTCTCCGAATTCGATCCGACGCGCCCCGCAGACGCGAATGAGCCTTCACCAGTTGATGATTGCCCTAGTCTCGCGAGTGGTGACTCGTTCCTGATGGAGCCTCCGCGAAAAACTGTGCGGAACGCCCAAAGAACATCATTTCCTCCGTCAATTCCCACCGTTCGCCGCGTTAGTTAGCTGCGCCATCACCTGGTTGAGATTGAAACTTGCCGGCTTCTGGCGCGGAGGAAATTGCTTGAAGCTGCTCAGCCATTGCGCGACGAATGTCTGTGCTGGGACGAGCAGAAAAATGCGATCAATGCGCCAATGGCTATAGTCGATTCCCTCATACTCAGCGCGCTCAAAGGGATCAGCATGCAGGTCGAACAGCTTGGGAACTCGCAAAGAGACGAAAGGCTCCTCCCACACTTGAAAGCCGTGGGCACGCTGCTCCAGGAACATGAGTTTCCAGCGGTTGTAGCGCAAAGCGGCAAGCTCACCATCATCCGTCCAATAGAGGAACTCGCGACGAGGGCTCTCCTGCGTCTCTCCTTTGAAATACGGCATGAAATTGTAACCATCGAGATGGACTTTGAAACTGTTTGCGCCCGCTTGATAACCTGCCAGCAGCTTCTCCTTCACATCAGGCACGCCTGCGGCGGCTGCAAGTGTTGGGAGCCAATCCTCGTGCGCACAGATGTCGTTCACAACTGTTTCCGGCTTGATCACTCCCGGCCAACGGATTAGAAAAGGGATACGGTAGCCACCTTCCCAGCTTGTGTTCTTCTCGCCGCGAAATGGGGTTGTGCCGCCGTCCGGCCAACTCATCGCCTCGGCACCGTTGTCAGTGGTGAAAATGACGATGGTGTTGTCTGCAATCCCGAGGTCGTCGAGCTTTTTGAGGATCACGCCGACGTGGTCATCAAGCTCCGTCATGCCTGCGCCGTAGAGGCCCAGCTTATTGACCATTGCCATGTATTTTGGTTGCAGGTGCGTCCAGATGTGCATGCGCGTGCTGTTGTGCCAGATGAAGAACGGCTTGCCCGCCTTAACTGACCGATCGATGTCATCGAGCGTTGCTGCCAGAAATTCCTGATCGGCCGTCTCCATTCTTTTCTTGGTCAGCGGCCCCGTATCCTCACAAGTCTGCTTGCCCCACGGCCCGAACCGCGGATCGGGGGGCGCAGGATTCTCTGTCGGAGTGGCTTTGCACTTGAACACACCCCTGGGCCCGAACTCCGCCGCGAAGCTCGGGTCTTTCGGATAGTCGATATTCTCTGGTTCCTCTTCCGCATTCAGGTGATATAGGTTGCCGAAGAATTCATCGAAGCCGTGTACCGTCGGCAGAAATTCATTGCGATCGCCGAGATGGTTCTTGCCATTCTGGAAAGTCATGTAGCCGAGCGGCTTGAGAATCTCGGCAATGGTGGGGTCTTCTTTTTGTAGTCCTAGCGGCGAACCGGGTAGACCGACCTTGAGCAGGCCCGTGCGAATCGGACTCTGTCCGGTGATGAATGCCGCGCGTCCTGCTGTGCAGCTTTGTTGCGCATAATAGTCGGTGAAGAGCGCGCCTTCGTGGGCCAGTCGGTCGATGTTGGGGGTCTTGTAGTGCATCATGCCCAGGTTGTAGGCACTGATATTCCAGTAACCGATGTCATCCCCAAAAATCACGATGATGTTTGGCTTTTTTTGTTGCGCGTTCATCTGCAGCGCCATGAACAGCGCACAAATACAAATCAAGCATCTCTGATTGCAACGGCCCTTGGAGATTTCAGACACAAGCTTCAGTCCTCCGCTCGATTGATATGCCATTGCGCCACGGTGTTTGGCGGGCGCTCTTGTCTTTGCCGCGCCCGCCTCACCGCATACATCGTCTCGCGATTTAATCGCTGGGATGTCCGGTGGAGGACTTCACCTCGTCCATCACCTGTGTGAGGTTGTAGCTTGCCGGTGCCTGCATCGGCGGAAACTCCTTGAGTGTTTCGAACCATTGCATCCACAGCTGTTGTCCGATCGGCAACATGTTCCAGTCATACTGGAAAGCTGTCACCGGACCCGCCAGTGCACCACCGAGGCTCATCGCACTCTTCTGCTGAAGTCCGACTGCCTGTTCAAATGGATCGCGCTTGATGTCGTCCACCAGTGTGAAGTGGAAGGGAACAAGCGGAAGGATCCATCCCTCCGCCCCGGGTTGCGACATGGTGTAGTACATCTTCCAATTCTTGTAACGGACCGCCGATGGAGTCGCACCCGAGAAGTAGTAGAAGACCTCACGCGCGGACTGATTCGACTGCCCAGTCAGGTAGGCGATTTGATTGACGCCATCGAGCGTAGTTTTCGTAATACCTGGATATGTTCCGCTCTCAATTTTTTTCTTCAGGCCGTCCCCGCTTGGACCACCGGCGACCTGAACAAATGTCGGCATCCAGTCGAGCGCTGAGAACATTTCCGTGAACACAGTTCCCGGCTTGATCATGCCGGGCCAGCGGATAACGCACGGAGCACGATAGCCACCCTCATACGCTTCGCCCTTTTGGCCCTTGAACGGCGTCACGCCCCCATCGGGATAAGAAATAGCTTCGGCGCCGTTATCCGTGGTGAATACGATGATGGTGTTATCCAACTGGCCCATCTGCTCCAGTTTCGCCAGCACGACGCCGATGTTGTCGTCCAGTTGTTTCATGCCGGCTTCGTTGACACCCCAATCTTTGCCGCCTGGCGTTCCCACCATAGCCATGTATTTCGGCGAAAGCACGGTCGTAACGTGCATGCGGGCAGGGTTGTACCAGACGAAGAATGGCTTGCCAGTCTTCGTCGGATCGTTTCGATCCAGAAAGTCCACGACTTTGGCCGAGATCTCTTCGTCAACGGTTTTTGATCGTTCGAGCGTTAGCGGCCCTTCATCTTTGCAGGTCTGATTCTTCGAAGTCCCATCTGAGGAGTTGCACCAGAGCACTGGGCGCGGAGGCGTCAGACAAGTTGTCGTCTTGGGATCCACAGCACCGGGAACCTCGGCGAGGCCGGGAATCGGCGTGTTCTTGCATGGCGGTGACACGGCCTGCTCCGTCGGAGACTTGTTTATATCGGGGAAGCTAACCTGCTGCATCGCGTCGAGGTGATACAGGTAGCCCCAATACTCCTGGAATCCGTGTGCTGTGGGCAAGGCATCGGTGTGATCGCCCAAATGATTCTTCCCGAACTGACCCGTCGAATAACCCAGATCGTGCAAAAACACCGCGAGCGACGGAGTACCTGGTCTCAAATAGCTCGGGCTTCCGGGGAGCTGCGGAGGAATCATGCCCGTGCGCAGCGGGTACATACCGGTTAGAAACACGTTTCGCCCCGACGTGCAGCTCTGCATGGCGTAGTACGTCGTGAACATCCCGCCTTCCTTGGCGAGTCGGTCGATGTTGGGTGTTTCGCCAAGCCCTATTCCCCGGTGGTACACGCCGACCTGCATCCACCCGATGTCGTCTCCCATGATGAAGAGAATGTTAGGCTTCTTTGTGCTGGGAGCTTGCGCGTGTACGCCAATTCTTCCGCTGATGAGAAACATCGCGATGGCAAGCAGAGCGAACGATGGGACAGCGATTTTATGTTTCATCTGAGGTCTCCTGCGGCTGCTGGATTCGCCTCCACGGAACCGATCACATCATGAATGTGGAAAAGCATGGAGGCGGCTTGAGTGTTGGGCCCAACCTGTACGACCTGCGTACAGTTACCTCGGGAGTACTTTGTCCGATTCATTCAATGAGGCGAATGTTGTCATCATAGAAAGCGATTGCGCGTACTCACGAAATTGCGAGACGCACCTTCGTGCCGGAAACGTGCGTCGTGACTACGGAAGTGCAGCCGAGACTCACCTTCGGGACTTTCGGTTCGATACTATGCTTCGACGTTGGGATCGCTCCAACTGCCAATTCTTTTAGGGCAGACTACGTATTTGTTTGTCTCTCGCGAGCGACACGAAATCCTTCCAAGCAGACGATTGGAAATGAAGCTTAAAAATAGAGAGATACGGTGAAGCCAAAGGCATTCACGTGATTCGGTTTCGAGGTGTTGTTCTGACGTTCAAAGTAAGGATTCAGTTCTGCACGATGGTGAACTGGAAAGTTGAGCCCGACTTGGTAAATCTTCTTGTCCCAACTATCCGACTGGCTGTTGTAGTAGAACTCGGCTTGACCGTATGGCGTGATGGGATATTTGTGAATTGCGAAGCTCCTCTCCAGAGTAATGCGATTTCGATATCTCCAGGAGAACTGCCCCTGTATTACCCGCAGGTCTGCTCGGTTGCGATCGCTAAGCTGCAGTTTTCCCGGCAGTGGGAAGCGTGCGGTAAACTCGACAATTCCGCGATTCTCCACCGGTTTATCGATATTCGCGATATACCGATATCCCACTCCGAGGGTCAGGAGCTTGTAGCTGGTCTCATTGGTGCGCAGCAGCTTGCTGCGCAGAAGTGGCCGCAATGAGATGTTGAGGTTTGGGCCTACCTGAATAGAATTGAATGTGTCTGCGTCGCCGGTACGCGAGATTACGAACTCCCCCTGGATCTTCTCTGTGAAATGTTTGTATGCGTCGATCTGTGGAAGGAATTCGAATTGTGCAGCCTGGGCCCTCGCGAACGGGCTCCCTTCAATTGCGAACCAGAAGACAAACAGCAGGAAATACAGTTGGCTAGTGAAACTCACGTGTAGGTTGCCGAGCTCAGCCCGCGAGCATTGACGGATCATCGGCACTCGAGCATCTCCACTTGGACTACGCTGCGCGATCAGTCGCAGAGACCTTCCTCGCTTCAGGCTCTACCAAGCGAGGTGCGTAATGCTCCGTCAGAATCGGTCCAACAATGGATGTGAATAGCATCAACACGAGAACCACATTTAACATTCGATCATCGAGCAGCCGCTTGCCGGTGGGGTCAAACGTGTTGTAGGCGACCAGTGCAGCTGCAAGCGTCGCAGCTACTTGCGGCAGGGTGAGCGACCACACTGTCATGCGTGCGTCCTGACTGTAGCCGAATGCGCGCCCGGCGATTGTGGCTGCCGCATATTTTCCAATAACCAGTGCGCCGATGATTGCCAACACCAGCACAAACTCGCTACGGACAGTGTGCGCAAGGGCCCGAGGGTTGATCAGAAAGCCGGTTGCTATGAAAAAGATTGGAATAAAAAGAGTATTGCCGATAAATTCCAGATCTTTTTTTGCTGCGTTCTGCTGCACCGCTGCATTGAGTGCGAGTCCCGAAAGAAATGCCCCCACAATGCCCGGAAGGTGGATGATCTCCGCGAGGAGACTCGCCACAACAACGACTCCCAGCATCACCGCGAAATATGCGCTCTCATCGTTCCGGACCTTCTTCAGAAAGTAACCACCCAACCGGCTCAGGCCAAGGAGGACCACCGGCACAAAAATAGCGATCTCCAGAAGTTGCAGCGCCAGGCTGGAGACCGAGAAGCCACGCTCAAATGTCGAGACGCAGATTGCAAACACAATCAGCGAAAGCGTGTCGGAGAGCATCGTCGCCCCATACGTGACAGTGATCGGCTCTAGCCTGTTTTCCCCGAGCCGCGCAATGATTGGCGAGGCGAGCAGTGTGTGGGATGCGAGCAGTGATCCGATGACAACTGCCGCAACGGCCTGGTAGCCATACAGAAGCCCAACTGAGGTTCCGAGGATCAATGGAATTGAGGTGGTGATAAACCCAAATGTCATTGACCTTCGCTGCACCTGACGAAACAACCTAAGGTTGATTTCCAGCCCAGCTATGAACATCAGCATCAGCTTGCCCAGTTCGGCCAGGAAATCCGCGACGGGCCTGTTCTTCCCAATGAGCTGCAGACCGTAAGGTCCGAACAGCACGCCGCATAACAACAATCCCACTACTGACGGGAGCCGGATACGTCGGGAGATCTGAGGAACAATCACGATCACCGCGATCCCCACCGCAAATTTTGCGAGGAGCGGCAGAGACTCCGCATGTGTGCGCAGCCATTCCAGCGACGACACGAGGGCGAGTGATGTAACGAAGAACCTCACAAAACTATTTCTCTATCGCGAAAATCCGCTTCTGCATCCCTCGGCGACATATCCATTCTGCCTGCTGTGTCGGCGTCCCTAAACCACGGCCGCAGCGGATCATTTGAAATTGATCGTCACACCGATGATTGGACCATTCATCCCCATGTCGTAAATGAAATCCCCTTGCCACTCGGCCGATAGTTCACAGTGAGATATCGCCAACCTCCCTGGAAGCACGAACTTCTCTTTGAACTTGTAACCGAATAACCCGGCCACCTGGTAATCCGAGTTCGCGCCGCCAGCGCCAGCGTCGCCTAACACCGTGACCAGCGCTTTGGAAGATAGCGGCACCTGGATCCTGGCGCCCGCCACAACGTCGACCCAATTCGCAGAATCCGATATTCCGTTTGCAATCTGGGGCTCAAGAGTCAGCTCGTTGCTCAGGTGCCAGTAACGTATCCCGAACGTCCCGTCGAGTTTGACCTTCTTTTGATCGACAACCCGATAGGCTACCTTCGGGGTGAGGATAACCTGGGTCGCTTTGGCTTTGATCGATTGAACGCCAATTTCGTTGATGGGGAGTGCTGAGTCGTCGGACAGCTTCAGCCACATGAAATCCGTATTCAGTATCAAGCGTTTCTTGCGAGCTTCGAAAACCCCCATCAATCCAATATTGAATTTGGAGAATGATGTCGCCAAAGGATGCATTGACGCTGGCATCGCGTCCGAGCGCACCTATTGTTCCATTCGCGCTGGCAAACCATAGGTATGGAGTAACTCCGAAGTGCCAGCCATCATCGTTGGCAGCAGAACTGTTCGCAGGCGGCGCCGTGCCAGTCCCTTGGTGTGGATTCTGGGCTGCGCTAGCAAGAGTGAGCAAAAACGTTAAGGCAATCGATCCCAGAGAAACAAAAGCTCGGTGGCGAATTGAATCCATCGTATTCTTCCCCGCTCCATGCTGATTTCAGAGTCGTAATGGCACAGCACTAGACGACGCCGCCATCTATTCGCCAGTTCGCGGCGCCCTATCAAGTCATGCCGGGCGCAAGATAGTCGCAGGCTAGTTACACGGAGAACTCCGTCCAACTAGCAAAAGTCCTAGATGAAGTATGCAAAGCTGACAGGCGAGTTTTGTTGGAAGACGATCATGAGCAGGGAGGCACTGCCTACGCGGAGATGGATGGCTGTCTCTACTTTGTTTCGACGTGCGCATTGTTGAACTATCGATTTCCGATGTCTCTGCATTTCCTACTTACCTCCGCGAAACCGTGTATAGTTGTCTATAGCCGATTGAGTTTTGGTTTTGTTCTGAGCACGTCCTGCCCACGCATCACTGCCTGACGCATCTCCTGCCCAAAAGCTACACCGATTCTTTCAGCTCAATATTTTCAGATTAAGGAACATCAAAGTGGAACAAGGAACAGTGAAGTGGTTTAACGATGCCAAGGGATTTGGTTTTATCACGCGTCAGAGCGGCGAAGATGTATTCGTACATTTCTCCGCCATCCAGTCGAACGGTTTTCGCTCGTTGCAAGAAGGGCAAGCGGTCCAGTTCAACGTCGTGAAAGGACCAAAAGGCATGCAGGCAGAGGGCGTTCAGATTCTGTAACGTGCGTTTGCGGCAAAGAACAGGGGCGACTTCGGTCGCCCTTTTGTTTTGCCCATAACCCTCAAGGAGGACGTTTCAGCTCACGCGCAGCGAGCGCAACGCGATTCCACCTAATATAACGACGGCCCCAATGATCGTGATCCATAGCACGACTGGATGGCGCTCCGACCAGGGACGATCATCCGGACGTCCCGTGTACGCATCGTTCGAAACTTCTGGCGCCAACGAAGCGAGCGTAGCTGCTTTGTCGAGCTGAAATAGTCGGGCGTACTCGTAGACAGGCGGTCCGAGTTTTTCGTCGCCGTAGTACAGCGCGAGTTGTCCTCTACCCGGCGTCTCGAAATAGACACGCCTTTCGAACTGCTGCAGGCGCACATCAGTGATCCGAAGCGGCGGATCATCACCGTTGTGCACAATCACTTTGATCGTAGGCTGGCCGGGCAATGGCGCGCCAGCAAACTGGACTGCCTCTTCTTCCGAATCGAGCTTTCGCCCTGCGCGCACCATATGAATGCGCTCGATTTCTCCTGCAGCCAGCGGGGCTCCAGCGCTGTTCTGTATTTCCACCTTGCGCCAGAAATTCGGCTGCGCAGGATCCACCGTGAACAGTGCCCTGTCCACCGGCGAAGCGTCCGGAACCGTGAAGGTGAAGATCGTCTCCTTGCCCTGTTCTTCCCGTTTGCCTGAAACCGCGGCATCCCGCCACCGAGCAGTCCGTTCGTCAGTCGTTTCGGAAGACCCACCGCGAACTTCTTTGGGTTTTACCGGACCATCTATCGTGACCCGCAGATATTTGTATCTCGTTCTCGGCAAACGCAGCATGTGATTGCTGCCGAGACCATCGGAAGAGAGATCGTAAAGAATGCTGTCGCCTAGAGCGGCCCACGTTCGGCTTTGAGGCTCATTTTCACCTTCGACGCGAGCGTGAGCGACAAAGTTTCTCGTCGCCAGGTCCAGGTCTACGTGGTCGTATTCGGCGAGCGCAGACATATCGATTAGAAACTGCGTCTTTCCCGCGACGGTCGACTGCTGCAAAACGGGCACGACGGTGCGCTCGCGTTGCAGGCTGTCCCGCTCGATCACCAGGGAATAAGGGATTTCGGCATCTCCCGCGTAAAGCCGCAGGTCTCCGAGATCAGGGCGCGCATGCTTCCAGATTGCTTCATCGACGATGATGTACTGCTGCACACCAGAAGTGGAAAGATGGACCGGTCGCTCATATCTCACGTAGGAAACTGGTGATACGGCGAACAGGACTAGACCGATCAGTGCGGTGAGCGATCTCATGCTGACGTCCTTTGTCCTCGATGATCGCGGGACTCTGGCGAGAGATTGAGCCACCCGCGATGGTAGACATAGGAAATCGCCATCAGCACGACGCCTAATCCGATAAAACTCAGCACCCGGTATCCTTGCTGCAGCGCGGACACGTCGAACAAAAATACCTTGCCGATCGTGAATGCGATCAACGCTAATGCTTGCCAGCGCACGAAGGCCGAGCGCCTCCAGAATCCGAAGGCCATCAGGCAGGCGCCATAAGACGAGCCATATGGCCGAGTAGCTGAAGTGTCGCGAGAACTCGATCTGCTGCAGCGGCAGAAACCCGATCTGGCGGTCCTGATGCCATTGCGTAATCTGGCGGCCGAAGTAGTCGGAAGCCTCCAGTGTCAGTGCGACCAACGCAAGAACGTTGAACAGGACGCCTGCGAGTTTTACGAACGGCGCTTCCTGAACATTGGCAGACCGCGCGCCCCACGCAACGATGCCGCCGAGAATCGCAAGCGCCACCAGGTAGGTCCCAAAGCGGGGATTGAAAAGAAGCGTATCAACCTGAAAGTTGTCGAGAAATAAAAGGCGTACCACTCCGAGGATCAGAGTGGTCGCGGCGAAGTAGCGAAGGAAATCCGTCCGCGTCCGCACGCCAATGAACAGCAGCACCGCTGATTCCACCATCCAGCCAATCGTGATCCAATGTGCGCTCAGCTTCAGCGGGATCGCGATGGTGACGAACGCTATGGCGATTGCAATATGCAGCAGATTGATGATCTTTACTACTTCGGGATCGCTGCCAGCCCGTCGTTTGAACAGGCTGCTAAGCGCGAGATAGATAGCCGCCAGTGCCAGGGCGTACCAAGTCAGAGTGACCCGTTCGTTGTTGTACATGCCAAACAGCGCAAGGAACAATGCGGCTGCATTCGCAAGCGGCAGCAGCATGAAGGTGATTGAAAAACCGGAGCGCCATCGCGATTTGTCGAGCGGAACCAGCAGTGGGGAAACCGCGAAGATGGCGGCGAACAACACTACGTAAAAGACCGTTAAGCCACGCTGCGCGTCCGTGTAGTACGAGTCGCCCCACCCCATGTACAAGATCAAAGTCCCGATGAAGGCGCCGATGAGCAATCGGTACCAGGGCTTGAACTTGATCATCGCCAATACGGCCAGATCCAGAAGCGCGACGTAAGAAAAGAGCACGACCTCGTGGTTCTCACCCGTGGAGAGCAGAATGGGAGTGCTGAAGCCGCCGATCAGCGCAAAGGCCGCAAGGATTTCCGCGTCCTGCGTCAGGGCCAGAACTATCGTCGACGCCGTGACCGCAACCATCGCGACGAAGGCTGCTGCTGAAGGAACAAGATGGTAGACCTGAAATGCGCCCCATAAAGAAAGATAGAGCGTGCCAATGCCGACGGCTTTCAGTGAATAGGAAAAGGCCGTGAATCCTTTGCTGCGGAAGCGCTCGCTCCAGAGGACCAGTCCGATGCCGGCCACGAGCCCTACGGCGATTCGTCCCGCGGGGCCAATCCACCCGCTGTCGAAGGCGTACTTGATGAAGTAAGAGACACCGATGAGAAGTGCGAGAATTCCAATACGGTTGAACCAGACTTTGCCAATCTTGTCTTCCAGATCAGCGGCTTCGTTCTCCACGGCGATCTCTTGGGGTCGCTTGGCAAATAGCGGTGGTGGGGGAACCGGTTCGGACCGTACCGACACATCTTGTTCCGATGAAACTGTCTTTGCTTCGTGAGTTGAAACCTCACCGCTGGCTGGCGCCGCTGCGGCGATGCCTACACTATGTTCCAGCTGGTAAACACGGGCCGTAAGCGCTGCCAACTGGCTGCGCAGTGACTCCAACTCATCTTGTGGAGTGCTCATGCGCGTAAACTATCGCATGAAGCGGCCCGCTAAGAAGGACTATTTTCCCCGCCATAGTTACGGTTGGTGCGCGACGTGTCTTTTGGGGAAAGTGGCGCTGCTGGAGCATTTCCAGGTTGCGCCCGCGGCGTTTGCGCCTGCTCGCTGCGCCTAGTAGAATCTGCCGTTCTGGGGTGGGGTCCGTGAACAAGGTTCGTACCAGCGCTGACGAAGCCATTCGCGATATTTCCGACGGTGCCACTGTCATGGTGGGCGGCTTCGGCCTATGCGGGATTCCTGAGAACCTCATCAATGCTCTGCATCGTAAAGGCGCCCGCAACCTGCTTACCATCAGCAACAACGCAGGGGTTGACGGCTTCGGGTTGGGGTTGCTGCTCGAGAGTCGTCAGATCCGGAAGCACATTGGCAGTTATGTAGGCGAGAATCGACTGTTCGAACAACTGGTGCTGTCCGGCGAGCTCGACCTGGAATTGAATCCGCAGGGCACGCTCGCTGAGCGCATCCGTGCCGGAGGCGCCGGCATTCCTGCGTTCTTTACGCGCACTGGATACGGAACTGTTGTTGCCGAAGGAAAAGAAACGCGTGAGTTCAACGGCAAAGCTTACGTAATGGAACACGCGCTCACCGCTGACTTTCGCGCTCGTCAAGGCGTGGAAGGGTGATCGCTGGGGGAATCTCATTTACCGAAAGACGGCACGAAACTTTAATCCAATGATGGCAACGGCCGCGAAGATCACCATCGCAGAAGTCGAACACCTAGTCGAAGTCGGTGAACTAAAGCCCGACGAGATTCATACGTCCGGCATTTACGTGCATCGCATCCTCGAATTGCCGTGCGATAAACGCATCGAGCGCCGCACGGTGCGAAAGGCCACAGCCTGATGCCAGCACCGGACAGCACTATCGAAGAAGTGCGCGCCAGCGTGCTGAAGTACATACGCATGTACGAAGAGGGCAATCTTACGCTCGGCGATCTCGCCGCTGAACTCGCCGTGATGGCTCCGGCCTACGATTACGCGGTCGGTGGAATCCAGGACCATTGGGGAGATTTACTTGCAACTGCGTATAAGTATCGCTCCGAATCCAAGGGCAATGCGATGACCTCGTACGACGATCTCGAGCGTAGCCTTACTGCGTTTCGCAGAGCCGAGGCGGCCTGGGACTGATTTGTGAATAGTCCATCCAAAGTCGGCAAACAGTTGGACATGGAGAAGCGCGAACGGATCGCGCGTCGCATTGCGTTGGAATTGCGCGACGGATTCTACGTCAATCTTGGCATTGGCTTGCCAACACTGGTCGCGAATTTTGTTCCGAAAGGTGTTGAAGTCATCCTGCAAAGCGAAAACGGAATGCTGGGCGTAGGACCGTATCCGATCGAGGGTGAAGAAGATCCTGACCTGATCAATGCGGGCAAGGAAACAGTCTCCGAGATTCCCGGCACGTCATTTTTCTCCAGTGCCGAATCGTTCGCGATGATCCGCGGCGGCCACATCGACCTCACCGTGCTGGGCGCAATGGAAGTCGACGAAGACGGCAGCATCGCCAACTGGATGATTCCCGGCAAAATGGTGAAGGGTATGGGCGGCGCGATGGATCTGGTCGCCGGAGCGAAACGCGTCATTGTCGCCATGGAGCACACCACTCGCGAAGGTCTTCCCAAGATCCTGCACAAGTGCACGCTTCCGCTCACGGGTGTGCGTGTTATCGACACAATTGTGACGGAAATGGCCTACCTGCGAGTCACGCAATCTGGTTTAGTGCTGGAAGAGATCGGCCCCGGCCTGACCGTTGAAGATGTGCAGCGCGCAACCCAACCCACGTTGATAGTCAGCCCGAATCTGCGCACGATGGAAACTCAGCACGGCTAGTCTGCGCGATTCAGCACTTTCCAGCATTCCCGCGCGATCGCCCAATCTTCCTGCGCGGCAATCACCAGCACGCGAACACGAGAGCCAGTTTCGGCCACATCGGCGTCGAGCTTTGGATGAATGTTCTTGCTCACGTCCAGCTGCACTCCCAGAAATTCCATGTTTGCGCAGGTCTTTTCGCGGACTTCGACAGAGTGCTCGCCGATGCCGCCCGTGAAAATCAGCGCATCCATGCCACCGAGCACCGCTGCCATCGAACCAATTCCCGACCGCAGCCGGTGCACGAACATGTCAAACGCCAGTTGTGCCAATTCATTGCCTCGTGCCATTTCGTCCTGGATCTCACGCATGTCGGAGGATGTCCCGGAGATACCGCGAAGTCCTGAGCGCTTATTCAGAATATCGTCGAGTTGTTCGCCAGTTACATGCGTCGAGCGCATCAGGTAGGTGAGCACGCCCGGATCGATCGAACCGCAGCGCGTACCCATCATCAGGCCTTCGAGCGGCGTGAAACCCATCGTTGTGTCGATGCTGTGCCCGTCGCGGATTGCGGCCAGAGAACAGCCGTTGCCGAGATGACAAGTCACCAGCTTCAATGATTCGAGTGGCTTGCCCAACATCTGCGCAGCGCGTCCGGCAACGTACTCATGGTTGATCCCATGGAACCCGTAGCGCCGGATTCCCTGCTCGAACCACTCATAGGGTCCGGGATAAACCGTCGCGTGCAGCGGCATCTGGCTATGGAAACCAGTGTCAAACACCGCGACTTGTGGAACTGGCCCGAGCACCTGCTCCACGATCTCCATGCCCTCGAGTTCGGCGCGGTTGTGCAGCGGCGCAAACACCGAGACTCCGGCGATCGCGGTCTTCACCTCTGTATCCACGCGCACTGGATGCTTGTAGTGCGGGCCTCCATGCACCACGCGGTGTCCGACAACATCGATGGCAGTGGGCTTCTCCACCAGTCGCGACTTGCCCGACCACAGTGTGCTCAGCAGGTATTGGATCGCCGCTTTGCGCGAGGAGATTTTCGCCCGCGCACGAATCACATTCCCGCCCGGCTTCTCGACTTTAACTTCGGCCGAATCGCCATCCCACTCGATCATCGCCGCCCAAAGCGGTTCAGGAGCTTCCGGCGGAAGCGTGTCGCCGAGCTCGTACAAAAAGCTCTTCTGGCTGCTCGACCCTGAATTCAGCACGAGAATCTTCATCGCTTAGTAAGGCCACTTCCAGTTCTTGATTTCCGGCATATCGTCGCCATACTTCACGATGTAATTCTTGTGCTCCACCAGTCGGTCACGCAGGTGCTGCTTGAAGTGCGCGCCGATGCGTTGCAGGCGCGGCACGCGATCCACCACATCGCTCGCCAGATGGAAGCGGTCCAGATCGTTTAACACCGTCATATCGAACGGCGTCGTAGTCGTGCCCTCTTCTTTGTAGCCGCGAACGTGTATGTTGTCATGATTCGTCCGTCGATACGTCAAGCGGTGAATCAACCATGGATATCCGTGATACGCGAAAATGACTGGCTTGTCCGTGGTGAAAAGTGAATCGAAATCGCGATCCGTCAACCCATGTGGATGTTCGCTTGACGGTTGAATCGTCATCAGGTCGACGACATTTACCACGCGAATACGAAGATCCGGGAAATGCTGTCGCAATAGATCGACAGCCGCCAGCGTCTCCAATGTTGGAACATCGCCGGCACACGCCATTACGACTTCCGGCTCAGCATTTTCGTCGGTGCTGGCCCAATCCCATATGCCGATCCCAGTCGTACAGTGCTTGATTGCCGAATCCATGTCGAGCCATTGCAGTGCGGGCTGTTTGCCGGCAACGATCACATTGACGTAGTGGCGGCTGCGCAGGCAATGATCCGCCACGGAGAGCAGCGTGTTGGCATCCGGCGGCAGATAGACGCGAACCACATCCGCTTTCTTGTTCACCACGTGATCGATGAAGCCCGGATCCTGGTGCGTGAAGCCATTGTGGTCCTGCCGCCACACGTGCGACGTCAGCAGATAGTTCAGTGAAGCAATCGGCCGGCGCCACGGAATATCGTGCGTCACCTTCAACCACTTCGCGTGCTGGTTGAACATCGAATCAACAATGTGAATGAATGCCTCGTAGCACGAGAAGAAGCCATGCCGTCCGGTGAGCAGATAACCCTCAAGCCAGCCCTGGCACATATGCTCGCTCAGCATTTCCAAGACGCGGCCGTTCGGGGAAAGGTGCTCGTCGACGGGGAGCAGCGGCTCCATCCACTCTTTATCTGTAACTTGATAGATCGCTTCGAGCCGGTTGGACGCGGTTTCGTCCGGACCAAACACGCGAAAGTTCTTGCTCTTCTCGTTCTGTTTCATCACATCGCGCAGGAAGTAACCGAGCACGCGAGTGGCTTCGGCAAACTCGGTCCCGGGCTTTGGCACCGCGAGGCGATAGTCGCGGAAGTCCGGCATCGCCAGATCTTTCAGCAACACGCCGCCATTCGCATGTGGATTCGCTCCCATGCGCCGATTGCCCTTAGGCGCCAGCTCCGCCAGCTCCGGAAGCAACTTCCCTTCTTCAGTGAACAGTTCTTCGGGACGGTAGCTCTTCATCCACTCTTCGAGCTGCCGCAGATGATCGGGTCGTGAAGCCAATTCCGACAGCGGTACCTGGTGCGCGCGCCACGTATTCTCCACCGGCTTGCCGTCCACCATTTTCGGTCCGGTCCAACCCTTGGGAGTGCGCATCACGATCATCGGCCACACCGGCATCCCGCTGGCTTCGCCGCGGCGATAGCGGCTCTGTATGTCGTGGATTTCGTCGACGATCCGGTCCAGTGTCGCAGCCATCAGCTGGTGCATTTCTTCCGGCTCATGACCTTCGACGAAATAGGGCTTATAGCCACATCCGGTGAAAAACTGCGCGAGCTCGTCGTCGCTCATGCGTCCCATCACCGTAGGATTGGCGATCTTGTATCCATTCAGGTGCAGGATGGGCAACACCGCTCCATCACGCGTTGGATTCAGGAACTTGTTCGCATGCCAGCTCGTAGCAAGCGGCCCGGTTTCGGCTTCGCCATCGCCCACAACACAACACACCAGGAGATCAGGATTGTCGAATGCTGCGCCATGTGCGTGAGACAGGGAGTATCCGAGTTCGCCGCCTTCGTGAATCGAGCCTGGAGTTTCCGGCGCCACATGGCTGGGAATTCCACCTGGGAAGGAGAACTGCTTGAACAGCCGCTGCATCCCTTCCACGCTCTGCGAAATGTTCGGATAAATCTCGCTATAAGTGCCTTCCAGGTAAGTGTTGGCCACAATTCCTGGTCCACCGTGACCCGGGCCAATGATGTAGATCACGTTCAAATCGTCACGCTTGATCAGCCGGTTGAAGTGCACATAAACGAAGTTCAAGCCAGGCGTCGTACCCCAATGCCCAAGCAGGCGCGGCTTCACGTGTTCCAGCTGCAACGGCTCACGCAACAGCGGATTCTGCATAAGATAGATCTGTCCCACAGAAAGATAATTTGCTGCTCGCCAATAGGCATTCATCTTCCGCAGTTCTTCGGGGGATAACGGATTGCCGCTCACAGTGCTCTGGTCCTGGTTCATCGTGATGGTGGCCATGATTCCTCCTGGTACTCAGGTGATATGAGTCAAGGTGACTGGATTGACCAGGGAGTCCTTGCCGCAGAAGTCAACGATACTCCCCGAACTTGTAGGTTGGGTGAATAGATGGCCGATTTAGCTCAAAGGGATGAGATTAATGTTCCCATTTCGCGAAAACATGCTTTTGTGGAACTTACGACGTAGCTCCCGCCGTACTTCCGATCATGAGGGGCGGGTTCTAGGCTGTTTTCCGTCTGCCCTGGCCCATTGAGGGTACTTGGTATGCCAACCTATCGCCGGCATTCGATTGTCGGTGCGCTGATTCTGATTGTGATTGGCGCGCTGTTTCTCTACAGCAACCTGCGCCCGGGTTTTGACCCGTGGCCACTAGTATCGCAGTATTGGCCACTGCTGCTCGTCTTCATTGGAGTGGGCAAGCTTTGGGATTATTACCGCTTCCGACAAGACCCGGGAGCTCGCGGCGGACGCTGGTTCACGGGCGGCGAGATCGCATTCCTCGTGCTGCTGGTACTCTTCTTCGCTACCTTGAGCTTGGGGGGACTCGGTCGTCATCATCACGCCGAGTGGGCACAGACCGTTGACCGCGGGGCCGCCGAATCGGTCAATGTGACTGTGGAGATGCCAGCCGGAAATCTGAACATCGACAGTAACGGAAGCAAACTGCTGGAGGCTAATTTTGAATATCAGTCTCCAATGCCCCGTCCCGAGGTGACGTACAGCGTGAATGGCACCGAAGGAGAACTGCGCCTGTCGCAGCAGGAACATCAGCCTCACATTCAGTTTGGTCCGAGTCACAACACGTGGAATCTGCACTTGGCTCACGACATCCCCATGCAAATGCGCGTGAATATGGGTGCAGGACGAAATAACCTGCAGCTCGGAGGCCTGGACCTGACCCGCATCGACGTGAACATGGGCGCGGGGCTGCTGATTGCGGACTTTACCGGAAACTGGAAGCAAGATGTGGACGCCACTTTTCACGGCGGTGCGGGAAACGCCACCATTCGCCTCCCGAGCAACGTAGGTGTGGTCGTTCGGGCAAAGGGAGGACTCGGTTCGGTGCAGGCAGACGGCCTCACCAAAGACGGCGACAACTACGTCAACAGCGAGTACGGAAAATCGCCGGTGACTTTGCATGTGAATGTGGAAGGTGGAGTGGGACTGATCAGGCTGGAGACGATTTCGTAGCGTATGTGTCGCTCATGCACGCAGATTAACCAGCGTGAATGCAACGACCAATTTCGAGATGGCGGAAGATGCCATGAATAAAGAAGTGGCGATTATATCGCTGGTCGAGCCACATCGATGTTTCGCTAATTCTTCCGAAACTGATTCGCGCGCTCAAACTCTTCTTCGAGTTCGCGCGTGCGCAAGTTCTCACGAATGTGCGCCAGCTTCTGTTCCAGCCGTAGTAGGGCAGCCTGAATGTTCTTCGTGTTCGTCAGCGCTACATCCCGCCACATCGAGTACGGACTCTGCGCAATACGCGTCATCTCACGCAAAGCACGGCCGCCGATGGCATCGGCCTCTGAATCGTCTGCCAGCTCTTCCACCAGCGTCGAGGCCAGCGCCGTGGACAGCATCTGCGGCAGATGGCTCACCCATCCGCAAATGCGATCATGCTGCACGGAATCAACCGGCAGTACTCTTGCGCCGATCTGACCAAGCAACTGTAAATACTCGCCGGTCGCTCCGGTGCTGAGATCTTCACCCGGATAGGGAGTTACCAGCCAGACTGCACCGGCGAACAGTTCGGCGTCCGCATGCTCGATACCGCTATTCTCTTTCCCCGCCATCGGATGTCCGGGCAGAAAACGCTGGGCCACGTCGCCACCGAAGACGTCCTTGGCGCGCGCCATGATCTCGACCTTCGTCGATCCAACGTCGGTGATCAGCGCATGCGCCGGCGCGAGCGGACCCACGCGCTCGATCAGATCAATGATGCTGCCCACTGGCGTGGCGAGCACGATGAGATCACTGTCACGTACCGCCTGCTCGGGAACGGAAGATCCATCATCGATGGCGCCTAACTTAAGCGCCTGTTTCAATACCGGCTCGCGGTCGCACCCGACGATGCGCACGCCTGGCGCATGTTTCTTGAGCGCGAGCGCGAGTGATCCGCCGATCAGGCCGGTTCCGATGATGGTGATCTGCTTCATAAATGCCGTTTCACGTTTCGAGTTTCACAAACAACAATCGTCAATGAAAACGGTGCGCCCTCTGATCCGATCGTCGCACACGAAACGTCTTTACGCGATGGTGCGCCCAACTGCCGACGCAATGATCCTCAGCTCCTGCATCAATTTTTCAAACTGCGCAGGAAAGAGCGACTGTGCGCCGTCCGACAGCGCCTTCTCCGGATCATGATGCACTTCGATCAACAGCGCATCAGCGCCCGCAGCAACAGAAGCTCGCGCCATTGGCGCAACTTTGTCGCGGCGCCCGGTGCCATGCGAAGGATCCGCAGTTATCGGCAGGTGCGAAAGTTTCTTAGAAACCGGGATCGCGGAAATATCCATGGTGTTGCGCGTATAGGTCTCGAAGGTGCGAATGCCGCGCTCGCACAGGATCACGTCATAATTGCCGCCGGACATCACGTACTCCGCCGAAAGCAACATCTCTTCGATCGTCGCCGCGATGCCACGCTTCAGCAGCACAGGCTTGCGAACCTTGCCGAGTTCGCGCAACAGGTTGAAGTTTTGCATGTTGCGCGCGCCAATCTGCAGGATGTCGACATACGGCATCATCAGCTCGATCTGGGAGATCTCCATCACTTCGCTGATCACCAGCAGCCCATATTTGTCGCCCGCTTCGCGCAGTAATTTCAGCCCGTCTTCGCCCATACCCTGGAACGAATACGGCGAAGATCGCGGCTTGAAAGCGCCTCCGCGCAAAACCTTGGCTCCGGCTTTGGAAACGATCTCCGCGGTAGTGAACAACTGCTCGCGCGATTCGACGGAACACGGACCCGCCATCACGACGACCTGCTCGCCACCCACGGTGACGCCGTTGGGAAGGTTGACGACAGTTCCCTCTGGCCGAAAGTTTCGCGCTGCCAATTTGTAGGGCGCACTGATGCGATGGACCAGTTGCACGCCGTCGAGCAACTCCAGTTCGCGCAGGTCGAAATCGACCCGCGCACCTACAGCGCCAAGCACCGTTTGCGTGACTCCAGTACTGCGATGAACGTCGAAGCCAATCGCCACCAAGTGATCGATCACCGACTGGATCTGCTTTTCCGACGCTTCAGGTTGCATTGCGATAATCATCTTTAGTTCTCAGCTATCAGTTGTCAGTTGTCAGACAGGGCCTTGAGATATCAAGTTGGCGTTCACCAGCAATGGTTGTCATCGAGCGTTCCTACTCTGACAACTGCCAACTGACAACTAACAACTAGTCGTTGACCTCAGCATCAAATTCCGTCTTGCCGTCCTCGCCGGAATGATCGGGCACGCCCATCTCTTCTTTCTGCAGATTGCGCATTACGTCAATCACGCGTTCATAAATCTGCACCAGGTGGCGCCCCTTCAGCGGACCGCGGCTCATCCGGCTTACGTTTTCGAAGATCTCCTGCTCGCGCTTGGGCTCGTAGATCGGCATGCCGGACTGGCGCTTCAGCCGGCCAATTTCCTGGGCCGCATTCGCGCGCTGATTCAGTAAATCGACCAGCATCGAGTCGAGATCGTCAATTTTCTTACGCCAGTCGCTGATATCCATGAGCCAGGCTCTCGTCTTCTTCCAATCAGGCTTTGACTGCTGCCGAAGTGCCGGCGCGTAATCCGCCGACGAATTCTGCCACGGCGTTAGCCGCTTTGCTTCCTTGTCCAGAACGCTCGATCAATTGCACAATCGCCGTGCCGACAACAGCCGCGTCAGCGAACGCTCCAACTTCCGCGAACTGCTGTGGATTGGATACTCCGAAGCCGACCGCGATTGGCAACTGCGTGAACTGCCGCAGACGCCCGACGAGCGCGCCCGCATCGGTCGCGAGTTGTTGCCGCACCCCGGTAACTCCGGTTCGCGAAACAGCATAAACGAACCCGGTAGAAGCATCGCAAACCGACTTCAATCTCTCGTCCGTGCTGGTGGGAGCCGCGAGAAAAACTGTTGCCAGACTGTGGCTGCGCATCAGCTGAATGTAGTCATCGGCTTCTTCCACTGGCAGATCCGTCACGAGTGCGCCATCTACTCCGGCTTGCGCCGCGTCTTCGCAAAATCGCTCCAACCCATAGCGCAGAATCGGATTGAAATACGAGAACACAATCAGCCCGGCCTTCGGAGCTTGCTTGCGAATATCCGCCGCAAGCTTCAGCACGTCCCCGAGTTTCACGTCGTTCTTCAGCGCGCGATCACTGGCAGCCTGGATCACCGGACCATCGGCAACGGGATCGCTGAACGGCACACCAAGTTCGAGCACATCCGCGCCCGCAGCAATCGCGGCTAGGGCCACTTCGCGCGAAGTCTCCAGATCGGGATCACCACACGTGATATAAGCGACCAGGCCCGGCTTATGTTGGAAAGTTATCGGCATCGCTTAGCCAGAAATTCCCTTCAGGTTCTCGCGCAAAATGCCGATATCTTTGTCCCCGCGGCCCGAGATATTGACGATCACGACTTCTGACTTCTGCATTTTCGGCGCGCGCTTGATGCACTCCGCCACCGCGTGCGACGACTCCAGCGCCGGAATGATTCCTTCCAACCGCGAAAGCGTCTGGCAAGCCGCCAGTGCCTCATCGTCGGTCGCCGATGTGTAGATCGCGCGCCCCGTATCCTTCAACCAGCCGTGCTCTGGACCTACGCCGGGATAATCCAATCCCGCCGAAACCGAGTGCGTGTTCGCGATCTGCCCCGCTTCATCCTGCAGCACGTATGAAAATGTCCCTTGCAACACGCCGGGCGATCCGCCATGAAAACGCGCGGCATGCTCGCCGAGTTTGTTGCCATAACCACCGGCCTCTACGCCAATCAGTTGCGTCTTCTTGTCCTGGATGAATTCGTAAAACGCGCCAATTGCGTTGGAACCGCCGCCGACGCACGCGATTACCGCATCGGGCGTCCGGCCCTCAGCCTTCATGATCTGCTCGCGTGCTTCGCGGCTGATGACGCGATGAAAATCGCGCACCATCGTCGGATACGGATGCGGCCCCAGCACACTGCCCAGCAAATAATGGGTGGTCCGCACATTCGTCACCCAATCGCGCATGGCTTCGTTGATTGCGTCTTTTAACGTACGCTGCCCCGCATCCACGCCGCGCACTTCCGCCCCAAGCAATCGCATGCGGAAGACGTTCAGCTCCTGCCGCCGCATGTCTTCCGAGCCCATGTAAACCACGCAGTCGAATCCCATGAGCGCGCAAACCGTAGCCGTTGCCACACCATGCTGACCGGCGCCGGTCTCGGCAATCACGCGCTGCTTGCCCATGCGTCGCGTAAGCAACGCCTGGCCCAAGCAGTTATTGATCTTGTGCGCGCCTGTGTGCAGCAGGTCTTCGCGCTTCAGATAAATGCGCGCGCCGCCCAGATGCTCGGTCAACCGCTTCGCGAAGAACAACGGTGTGGGACGTCCGGCGAAATTCTTCAGCAGATCGTCGAGCTCTCTCTGAAACTCCGGATCCGTTTTCGCCTTTTCGTACGCCGACTCCAATTCCTGTAATGCCGCCATCAGCGTTTCCGGAACGTAGCGTCCGCCATACGGACCAAAACGCCCGGCCGCCACTGAACCCGGTGCTCGCCTCTGAACAATCGCCATAGCTAAACCATCACACTCGCGCGCCGCGCTGCGCGAACAAACTCGCGGACTTTCTGCAGGATCTTTCTTCCCCGGACTTGCTTCGACTCCCGAAACCACGTCGACGCCATACGGCTGGAAGAGGCGAATCGCCTCGGCAACATTTTCCGGATCAAGCCCTCCGGCGACGATCACCGGAATCTGTGTCTCGATGGCTTCCACCAGCGGCACAGCGGCCTGCCAGTCGAACTTCTTTCCACTGCCCCCGCGTACCTGGCCGTGACCTGCGTCGAGCAGGATCGCGTCCGGCTTGGCTGCATCTTCCGGCCAGCTGAATCCCTGATTCAATTCAACCGCGAAGTGTTCGGGCAAATGCATCGCGCGATAGAGCTTCGGTTTCCGGCCGTCAGCCGTCTGCATGGCATTTACTTCGGCCAGCAACCGGTCGCTTTCTTCACCATGTAGTTGGACGCTCGTCAGTCCTGTGCCCTTCACGATCTCGCGAATACGCTCTGCGCTTTCATTTACGAAGACGCCAACCTTCTCGACTGACGCTGGAAGTTCGGCAACAATCGCACGCACCTGTTCGGCCGTCACTCTCCGCGGACTGGTGGCGAAGACAAATCCCAAAGCATCGGCACCAGCTTCTACGGCGGTTAGCGCGTCTTCCACGCTAGTGGTGCCGCAAATCTTCACCCAGGTCATGCGCGCCCCACCGACGCCCGCTGCACTTCCGCCAGCAATCGCGCCAGCTCTTCACCAGGATGGTCGCGCTTCATTAACGATTCGCCGATCAGAAATGCGTGATAGCCGGCTTCGCGCAGAATGTGCAGATCCATGCCCGTATGGATTCCACTCTCCGCTACCCGGGTCACATTCGGTGGAAACTTGGAGCTGAGTTCCAGCGATGTGTTCAGGTCAACCTCAAACGTGCGCAGATTGCGGTTGTTCACGCCAATCACTTGGAATCCGAGGTCTTCCGCCCGCTTCAACTCCTGTGCATCATGCACTTCGCAGAGCACGTCCAGCCCATACGTTTTGGATTTTGTGTGCAGATCCCGCAATTCGCCATCGCTCAAAGCCGCCACAATGAGCAGCACCGCATCCGCGCCATTGGCTCGCGCTTCCAGCAACTGGAACTCGTCAACGATGAAGTCTTTCCGCAGGCACGGAATATGTACTGCGGCCGATGCTTCGCGCAGGTAATCAAGCGATCCGTGAAAGAACTCTTCGTTCGTCAGGACAGAAAGCGCAGTGGCGCCATTTTGCTCCAACTCAGTTGCCAGGGCCTGGGGATGGAAGCTCGCGCGGATCACCCCCCGCGACGGCGAAGCCTTCTTCAACTCCGCAATCACGGCCACGCCACCGTTCCTGGCAGCTTGGCGCAATGAATGCGCAAACTCGCGAGGAGTATGTTCGCGGGCGTAACGCTCCAGTTGCGCAAAGTCGGCACTGGCCTTGGCGGAAGCCACCACGCGCCGGGTCGCGGCCACGATCTGGTCTAGTTTCGCTGACATTCGAAGTAATCATTGATTATACGTGCAGCTAAGCGGCTGCACACTCAGGCGATGTCAACGATTTGTCTATTGCCGACATCACGCTTTTGCGGTACACCTTTCGCAAGCCAAACAAGCGGAGCGGCATATGCAAAAGCCAACCGGTGTTGTGATTCTCGCGATCCTTTCCTGGATCTGCGCCGCATTTTTGTTGATACCGGGGTTGGCGCTGCTCCTGGGATCATCGTTCATTGCCGCCATGGTAGGCCATCAGTTCGGCCCCATAGCGGCATTTGCCGGAGTAATAGGGGGAGCATTTTTCCTCCTCATGGCACTCGTAACCGCCATCGTCGCCTGGGGCTTGTGGACGCTGCAGGAGTGGGCACGCATCCTGACCATCATCTTCAACGGCATCTTCTTAGCTCTAGGCATCCTGGGGATGTTCGCTTTAGCGTTCATCCATCCGGTCGGAGTAATCTTTCGGTTGGTACGCCTCGCTATCAATGGCGTGATTATCTGGTACATGCTTCAGCCTGAGGTCGTGGCTGCATTCAAGAGGCCGGCAGTGGCGTAAGTCTTCTCACGATCGGCGGCAGCCGAGTAATCGACTGCCCGCGATCCACCAAATCAGTAAGCCTTCGCGATCACCGAGCGGTGCTCCACCGTCTCGCCCGTCACGATGCACTTCCCCGGACCGTCGTACTCGTCTACCAACGGAATGCAACGCACGCTCGCCTTCAATTCCTTGATTCGCGCATCACAGGCTGGATCATCCTTTATATGGGCCATCAGGAACTTGCCGCCGCCTTTTTCGGCGGTAGTGTTGCCAAGGATCTGCGCGACTTCGTCCAGGCTGTTCGCGATTAGCGTGTTTTCTTTCATGCGCTTCCGCGCAGTCTCAAGCAATTCCGCTTGCATGCGTTCCAGCAAACCTTGCACATACGCGACAAGCCCCTCCCGCTTCTGCGGATCTTTCGTTCCCAGGTCGCGCCGTTTAACCACCACCGTACCTGCCGCCACGTCTCGCGGACCAATTTCGATGGTCACGGGCACGCCCAGTTGCTCCCAGTAGAAGAACTTTGCTCCCGGGCTGAGTTCTTCCCGAGCATCGACTTCCACTGAGATACCAGCCGTCCTGAGCGATTCAGCGATCTTACCCACCTCTTCGAGCACCGTGGCCTTCTCGCCTTCTTTGCGGAAGATAGGCACGATCGCCACCTTTGTCGGCGCCAGCTTCGGAGGCAGCACCAGGCCCTTATCGTCCGAGTGCGTCATGATCAGACCGCCGATCAGCCGAGTGCTCACGCCCCAACTGGTCTGCCACACGTATTCGAGCTTGCCTTCTTTGCTTTGGAATTGAACATTGAAGGCTTTGCCGAAGTTCTGCCCCAGTTCGTGACTGGTTCCCGCCTGCAACGCCAAACCGTTCTGCATCATGGCTTCGATCGCAAAGGACCGATCAGCGCCTGCGAACTTTTCGGCGCGAGATTTCACTCCACGAATCACCGGCATCGCCATCACTTGCTCGGCGACGTCCGCGTAGAGATGCAGAATCCGCACCGCCTCTTCGTGCGCTTCCTCTTGGGAGGCATGCGCCGTATGTCCTTCCTGCCATAAGAACTCCGTCGTCCGCAGGAACATACGCGTGCGTAACTCCCACCGCACCACATTCGCCCACTGATTCAGCAGCAGCGGCAGGTCGCGATAGCTCTTGATCCACTTCGAGAAGAAATGCCCGATGATGGTCTCCGATGTTGGCCGAACCACGTACGGTTCTTCCAGTTTCTTGCCGCCCGCGATGGTCACCACGGCCAACTCCGGTGAAAATCCTTCCACGTGTTCGGCTTCGCGGCGCAGAAAACTCTCGGGGATAAACAGCGGGAAATACGCGTTTTTATGACCGGTGGCCTTGAAGCGGCGGTCCAACTCGCCCTGCAACAGTTCCCAGACTGCATACCCGTTCGGCTTGATGACCATGCAGCCCTTCACCACTTCGGCAGGCTCGGCCATGTCGCCCTGCAACACCACATCCTGATACCACGCGGAAAAATCTTCTGCCCGAGGAGTAATCTTCATATTCTTTGAGTTTGCCATACCGAGCCGAACTCTCGCGCGAAAGTTTTGGAACCTTTTTGTTCCTGGTGGGAATACCTAGTGAAAGTGTTGACCGTCAATCCGGAGATGCTGCCAGAGCGTATGCCGTCGACCGAAAGCAGATCGGATGTCGAGTTGTTGGGGCTGGCCGTTTCCGGAAACGAGCACGCGTTCCTCGCTCTTTATGAGCGACTCAAGGCTGGCATTTTCCGCTATGCCTATTACATGACCGGTTCGAAATTCGCAGCCGAAGAGGTTACCCAGGAGGTCTTTCTCACCTTGCTTCAGAACCGAGCTCGATTCGATCCAAAGCAAGGTGAACTGGGCGCATTCGTTTTCGGAATCGCGCGCAACCTGGTGCGAAAGATCGATCGGCGTGAGCGTCCATTTGAGCCGCTGCCCGACGATGCCGAAGTCATTGCCCGACTCGTAGGGCCCGCGCCCGAGTCGCCCAACCAGGTTGTTCAAGATCAGCTGATCGGCAACGTTCGAGCGGCCGTTGCCTCTTTACCGGAACACTATAGGCAGGTAGTTGTGCTTTGCGATCTTTGTGAGATGTCCTACGCAGACGCGGCGACGCGGCTGGGATGTGCTGTCGGTACCGTGCGGTCACGTCTCAATCGCGGGCATAAATTGCTCGCCGAAAAGCTCAAGCTGCAGCGCGAGAGACAGGCTGCATTCCGCAACACCGGTACCGAAGGGTGCCTGATATGACTTGCAACGAACTGCACGATCACGTCGAATCAAGTCCTTTGCGTTTCCTGACTGAGGGCGGGCTTAGCGCAGATGTCGCCGCTCACATCGAACATTGTTCCGCATGCCGTCAGTGGATCGAGATAGAGGAGCAACTGAGCAATCAGCTGCATCTGCTCCGTGACAACGCTCCCGTGATTCCTGCAACACTCGATGAAAGCATTTTGAAAGGATATCGCGCGCAATTCCAGGCTGTGTCGAGCTTTTCGACGGCTACGAAACCAATGCGGCCCATGTCGACTCTGGTTTGGCGAGCGGCTATCGCAGCTGTGTTGCTGGTGGGCGCGATCATCCTTTTTGGAAACCGCAAAGCACCTTCGCCGCAGGCAACCGCCAAAGTACAACCCATGCCCAACGGAGCGAGTGCACAGCCTGAGAATCAGGCCAAAAGCGAGACGCCGAAGACAATCGCGGACGTGAAAGTTGTTACGCCCCGCGTACATCACAGAACGACCATTAAGAAAACAGAAAACACTTCTGCAGAAGCCACCACAAATCCCCTGCCGCCTGATTTTCGAAATTTGATGTACTGCGATCAGATCAGCTGTTCTGGAGCGATGGAAGTGATTCGCATGAATCTGCCGGCTTCGGCTTTGGGCATGTCATCACCTTCACGCACGAGTAATGTCGTGGCGGCTGATGTGGTGGTCGGCCCAGACGGCGTTGCTCGCGCAATCCGTATCTTGAACTGAATTGCATCGGAGGTCACATTATGAATCGCAAAGGTAGCTTCGTTGTCCTAGGCCTGTCACTTGCACTCGCCATCCTCCTTCTCGGCGTTGCATCGGCTCAACTACCACCTCTACCTCCCGGGCCCGGTGATGCGATAGCCACAGTGGCTTCGCCCGGCATGCCGATGCAGATGAAGGTCTCTACCATGGGACTGCATATCGATAACATGGACGCCTCTCCAGTGAAGGGAAACCCATTCTGCGGCACGATCACCAGTGAACACACCCAGGCATTTGCCGATGGGAATCGAATTCACACGACGGAGAATTCCACACTCTGCCGCGACAGTCAGGGACGCATCCGTCGTGAAGCGGAAATCAATTTGCTCGGTGCTCCTCCGCAAAAGGATCTTCCGAAGATTGTGACCATCATCGATCCCGTGGCTGGCGTCCGGTACATGCTCGACAGCAATATGAAGATCGCGCGCAAAACGCCTATTGAGCCATTCGCGCTGTCTCCGGAAACGGGCGCTGGCGTTCGAACTTCGGGACGGATGGCCGTCGTCGTGAAAGGCGACGCAGTGAACGCGGCGGGCGCCCCTGGAAATGTCATTTATTACTCGACGACAACGATGGGGAAGAATGCAGAGCCGGCTCAGAATCCGCCCAACCTCGAGAACCTGGGCGACCAGACAATCAATGGAATTCATGCGACCGGTACGCGCGTAACAACCACGATCCCTGCTGGCAGCATGGGCAATGAGCAACCCATACTCGTGCAATCGGAAACCTGGTCTTCACCCGAACTGAAAGCCACGGTGATGACCAAGCACACCGATCCCTGGGCAGGAGAGTTGAAGACGCAACTCACAAACGTCAGCAACACCGAGCCCGATCCATCGCTATTCACTGTTCCGAACGATTACAAGGTCGTCGATGAGAAGCCCATCCAGATAATGAAGCTGCAGCCGCCAGCACCACAGGACTAATGGACTCCCGTGCTACTTCGAAGCCTTCGGCAACGATTGCACATACGCCACGATCTGCCAGCGCTGGTCTTGGGACAACGATTCGAACGACGGCATGCGGTGGAGGCTGAAGCCGTGCGCAATCACCCATTCCAACTGGCCTGGCGTAAGTGCATGAACCGTATCCGTTTGCAGCGAGGGAGAATGTCCTTTGCCTTCTCCGTTGGCTCCGTGGCAATGCGCGCATTTATCGGCGTAGAGCTTCTGTCCGGCGCTCACCGCAGCGGGATCGGACGCCACCGGATTCGGACGCCCTTTATCGGCTTCAGATACGTGCTTCGTCCATCCGGGCTCCTGAGCAAATACTGGCGCACCGGAGACTATGATCAGGGCAGCCGCAAGCAACAGGGAAAACTTCACGCGAACTTCGAACTGGCAGAACATAACTTGCTCCACGTCAAATTGACAGAACTTCAATCAATGTACAGAGGGCAGAATTCACACTCAAGGTTCATGATTGTGAAGTTTTCGTCATGGTTATGTGACAAGAATCAGACGCGCTGAAGGCGGCTGGCTTGGAAATCCTTCCCTCCTGCTGTACACTTCGCCGATCCTGAATTGGCTTGCTCTCAAGCCCTGTAACCGGTGGAGGCAGCACGTGGATCGCATCCGCCTTATCGCGCACGAACACAAGGACATCCTGTTGGTCGATTGCAGCGGGTGTGCTGCTGCGGAGATGTTTGCTCTCATCGACGAGGTACCGAATCATGTGCGCAAATATCCGCGCGAGTCGGTGCTGCTTTTAGGGGATTTCAGTAACGCTGAATTCAATCGCGATGTCGTGGAACGGCTGAAGGTGGCAACTGTTTTCGACCGCCCACATCTCAAGCGGTCTGCCTGGGTTCTTACCGCGAACCTGCCGCCAGTGCTTTACGAATCGATCAAGACATTTTCCGGACGCGAGCTACCGATCTTCGCGACGCGTGAGGAAGCATTGGCGTATCTGGTCAGGTGATCCTACGCGGCGCATATCTGTTCCTGTATGAATCCCAATCCACTGCGGATGAGAGAGACTGCCATAGACTTCCTCAAGACTTAGGATGTCGATGGCAGTCATTCCACCTGATCGCGCGGACGCACACTAGCGACGATATCCCTCTTCATATCCGCGCTGGTAAGCGGTGAGGTTTTGCCCCTTCCAGTTGTCGGTTTTCAGGTTCAAAGATTTGTTCTGCCGGCGGTCGTTCTGACCGTTCTGGAATCCTGCCTGATAAGCCCGCCGTTCCGCATCGGTTGTGTAACCCGCCGGAGCACCTACATACCCGCCATTTCCATTCCAACCGGCTCGCGCCTGGTCGTCGCGATCGTGATCGCCGTCGTGACCATATCCATTGTTGTTGCCGTATTGTCCATTTCCTCGATGACGGTACCCGTCTTCATATCCGCGCTGATAAGCGGTGAGGTTCTGCCCTTTCCAGTTGTCGGTCTTCAGGTTCAACGGCTTATTTTGATTGCGATCGTTCACGCCATTCTGAAATCCAGCCTGGTATGCCCGCTGCTCTGCACTCGTTTGCGCTTGTGCAGACCGCGGGGCGATCAGCACGGGAGTTACACCCAATGCAAGTACAAGTACGATTTTGGTTGCTGTTCTCAGCATAAGTCTCCTCTCCCCCGGACCGGGAAGCTTGCCGGAGGGCACCTTTTATGTCACTGGATATTGGATACAGGAATCAGTCCTGCTTTTGCCTGACGATCCTTATCCAGCTGAACTTGGCCGACGTGTTTTCTGTCTGTAACGTTCCGAACCCGCATCTATGGACTAAAGGCGTCCGAAAGACCTCGGGACTCTCGCGAGCGACACGGTCCGGCTTGGACGCGTCTCGATTCCCGTGGGCAACTCATTAATACTCGGCAGCCACGGTTGAGCGCGAAGTCACCACTCACGGTACAGACAACTTATTCCCAACCTTGGTGTTCTCTCCTCAATATGTAGTAATCTTAAGCAGGGCTTCCCCCAACATGCGTCTTGGAATCGTGCAAAAAGAGATGGTTTGGCGCACTCTGGCAGTGCTGGTCTGCGCACTCGTGTTCTTCTTTGCTCTGCATGCCAAGACTTCGGTGTACAACGGCTCCGGAGTGAATGTGACTCCGTCCACCTCTTCCAAGTTGTGGCTTGGCGGCCAAAAAACCCCAACTCATTCGCTTGAATCCAACACCGGTCTCCTTTTCTGGATGGCCGTTCTCTGTTCGTTCATTCTTTTCGTCCAGCGTGAGCGCCTTGAACGCACCTCGCCTCTAGTCGCAGCTCACAGCAATCTTCCTTTACGGTACCTGCATCGATTTCTGCGCCCTCCGCCTGTCCAGAAGTAATACCTCTTCGGTCCGTTTTCATCTGTTTGCGCTGCGCCCGGCCCTATCTGTTAACGACCTAATTCTGACAGGATCCCGCTCGTAGCACTTACTGCATTACCGAAACGAGGAATCCATGGAAGCTCATGATCGACACAGGCTTGTGGAGCTTGTAGAAGTTCGCTCCCGCAAGTTTGTTATCGCTGCAGCACTCGCATTGTGTCTGCTCTTTTCGCTATTGGCTGTATGGCGCGCGCGGGCAGGCTCATCCGCCAAAGCAGGATTGGTTCATCCCGACGCAGCCCGTCTGCCATATGTCGCGGTAGCTCCGGTTAAGCGGGAGACGATTGCAAACTCTCTTTCGATTGCTGGCCAATTCATCCCGTACCAGAACGTTGACCTGCATGCCAAGGTTGCGGGCTACATTCGCACCATCAATGTCGACATTGGCGATCATGTTCACAAGGGACAGGTTTTAGCGGTATTGGAAATCCCCGAACTTGTCGCCGAGGTCGATGAGGCGCAGGCGTCCGTTCACCATGCCGAAGAAGAAATTCAGCGCGCACACAGCGACGTATCTCGTGCAGAAGCTGACAGTGTGGCTCTGCACGCGAATGCCGATCGGCTGATCAACACGGCGAAAGCGCGTCCCGGGTTAATTGCAGAGCAGGAACTTGATGATGCCACCGCCAAGGACCGCGCATCGCAGGCGCAAGTCGATGCCGCGAAGTCCGCCCTGGCAGCGGCGAAACAGCAGCTTGCAGTGGCCCAGGCAAACCAGCAGCACTACTCCGCGCTCAGCGATTACGCGAAAATCACCGCGCCTTATGACGGCGTTGTCACATGGCGATTTTCGGATACGGGCTCTCTCGTGCAAGCGGGAACATCTACCAACAGCGGTCTTCCCGTCGTCACGCTGGCACAAATCGATGTGCTGCGCTTGCGCATCCCGGTTCCGGAGTCGTTGACGTCGAAGGTGCGAATTGGCGACAGCGCGGACGTTCGTGTGCAGGCAACCGGGGAGCATTTCACCGGTAAGGTGACTCGCTTCACGGATTCTCTCGATTCTTCCACGCGAACGATGCAGGTGGAGATCGACGTTCCAAATCCTCACTACCACCTTCAACCGGGAATGTATGCGGAAGTACATCTAAGCGCTAACAGCATTCCAAATGCGTTAACCATTCCGATTCAAGCGGTGAAGCGCAGCGAAGATGGCGCGAGCGTGCTGGTTGTCGATGCGCAGAATCGCGTAGAGTCTCGCGCCATTCAGATCGGCGTCGAGAGCTCGAACAACGTGGAAATCCTATCGGGATTGACCCAGGGAGAACAAGTTGTCGTCGGCAATTTGGGCGCGTATCAACCCGGTGAACTGGTCCAACCAAAGCAAGCAGTATTCACGGCCTCTGATGGCGCGGGAAGGGCGGAGTAGCCGCTGAGGCAACGATTCTATGTCAAGCTTTGCAATCAAATATCCCTTCTTCATTTTGATGCTATGTCTGGCGATCGTCGTGGTCGGAGTAACCACGGTCGCCCGCATGCCAGTCGACTTATTTCCGCAAATACAAATTCCTGTCGTCGTCGTCGCCACCTTTTACAGTGGCATGCCGCCGCAACAGATCGAAGCCGACATCACCGACACGTTCGAACGCTTCTTTACCCTGGGAAGTAATATCGATCACATCGAGTCGCGCTCGCTAACGGGCGTGAGCCTCATCAAGGTTTACTTCCAGCCAGGGACAGATCCGGACGCCGCGGTCAGCGAGATTGCGAATCTCGCGATGGCCGATTTGCGGCGACTGCCGCAAGGAACGCTGCCGCCCGTCGTACTGAAATTCGACGCCTCGAGTCTGCCCGTTTGCCTCGTCACCCTGAAGGGTCAGGGGCTGAATGAAACGCAGCTGCATGATGAAGGCCAGTTCACGGTCCGTAATCAGATTGCGAATGTGCCGGGCGCATCCGTTCCCGCAGCCCTTCGGCGGAAAGTATCGGCAGATCCAGTTTTACATCGATCCCGTAAAGCTGGAGGCAGCGCAACTCAGTCCGATGGACGTGGTGCGCACGGTGAATGACGCGAACAAGATTCTTCCAGCCGGTGATGTTCGTATCGGTCCACGAGACTACAACATCTACAGTAACAGCCAGTTGCCAAATGTTGCCGAGATGAACGATGTCCCCCTCAAGGCGATCGGCAACGGCGTTTTGCGTTTCGGCGATATCGGGCATGCCGAAGACTCGTCCGCCATCCAGTACAACATTGTTCGTGTCGATGGACAGAAATCCGTCTATCTGCCGATTCTGAAACAGGGCGGCAACAGTAACACCATTCAGATCGTGGACGGCGTGCGCGATCGTGTCCAGCACCTGCTCGATGTGCCCAAGAACCTGGTCGCGAGTGTCGTCTTCGACCAATCGCAATACGTGAAGACAGCTGTAGCGAACGTGTTGCGTGAAGGCGGCATTGGTCTGGTGCTCACCGCACTGATGATTCTCGTCTTCCTTGGATCTTTGCGGGGCACGATTTCCGTCTTGCTCTCGATTCCGATCTCCTGCCTCGCGGCTTTCCTTCTTTTGAATGCCACTGGCAGCACGATCAACACGATGGTCTTAGGCGGTTTGGCGCTGGTGCTCTCACGCCTGATCGATAACTCCGTAGTAGTTTTGGAGAACATTTTCCGCCACATTGAAAACGGAGAGGATTCCGTAACGGCTGCAGAACGCGGAGGCCAGGAAGTTCAACTCGCAGTGCTGGCGGCCACGTTCACCACCGCCATTGTTTTCTTCCCGGTGGTGTTTCTGTATGGCGTCAGTCGATACCTCTTCATCGCCTTAGCGCTTGGCGTCGTGCTCGCCCTGGCCGCGTCTTACCTCGTTGCCATGACGGTTGTACCGCTGTTCTGCGCTCGCTTCCTGAAGACGGCACATGGTCACGGCGGTCATCAAACGAAATCTGTCTTTGGAAAATTCGTTACCGCCTTCAATCGCAAATACGATCAGCTATTGATGCGTTACGATCGCGCCGTGGACAAGGCGCTTGCGCGTCCGGGGATGACGATCCTCGTCATCATAGGCAGCTTCGTTGTCAGCCTGGCTTTGTATCCGTTGCTCGGCCTGGCATTCTTCCCGCGTACAGATCCCGGGCAGTTCGTCATTAATATCAAAGCTCCCACCGGTTCGCGTCTGGAGATGACAAACCAATACGTCGGTCGAATCGAAAATGACATACGAGACGTCATTCCTTCAGACGATCTCCAGATGATCGTTTCCAACATTGGACTCACGCCCGATCTCTCTTCGATCTACACCAGCAATTCCGGACAGCACACCGCGTTCGTGCAAATCAGCCTGAAGTCTGAACATAAGCTCAGCACCTTCACCTACATGGATCGCGTGCGACGTAAACTGGCGTCGGATCTTCCTGAGGTCTCTACTTATTTCCAGACAGGCGGACTGGTGGACTCTGTCGTGAACCAGGGCATGCCCGCACCCATCGATATTCAGGTCACCGGCAACGATCAGCATTCTGCTTACGAGGTCGCCAGTCAGCTGGCGACAAAGCTGCGTTCTATGCCGGACGTAAGCGATGTACTCATTCCGCAGGATCTCGACTATCCCGGCCTGGAACTGAATGTCCGTCGCGAAATGGCAGCGCGTCTTGGACTGACAGCGAGCGACGTAGTGAACAACGTCGTAACGGCGCTGACCTCGAATGGAATGATCGCTCCCAGCTACTGGGTCGATCCGCACAGTGGCAACAACTATTTCCTCACCGTGCAGTATGGGAATCACGAGATCGATTCCATGACGATGGAAGACTTCAAGCAGATTCCCTTGCATGCTCCCAACAATGCGAATCCCACGATGTTGGAAAACGTGGCCGACATCAAGATGATCAATACTCCAACCGAAGTCGACCACTATCAGCTCTTCCGCGTGATCGACGTTTACGTCTCGCCAAAGGGTGAGGATCTGGGCGCGCTGGGCAGCAAGGTCGACAACATCATTAAGCAAACCAAACTTCCACCAAACGTGCGCATCGAGCTTCGCGGCTCGCTCGTGTCAATGCGTCAATCGTTCAAGAGCTTCGGCATCGGATTGTTACTGGCAATCGTCCTCGTCTACCTGATCCTGATGGCGCAGTTCGCGTCGTTCATCGACCCGTTCATTATCTTGCTGGCGATACCATCCGGCATCACCGGCGTCATCGTTTTCCTGCTGATGACGCATACCACGCTGAACGTGATGTCGCTGATGGGCCTGGTGATGATGACAGGCATCGTCGTGTCCAACAGCATTTTGATCGTCGATGTCACTCGCAATTATCGCCGTGAAGGGATGCCGATCCGCGAAGCGGTGTCGCTGGCTTGCCGCGTACGTTTGCGCCCTATTCTCATGACTTCCCTTGCCACGATCCTCGGCCTGATCCCAATGGCGATGGCGCTGGAAGCGGGTAGCGAACAATATGCCCCATTGGCGCGAGCCATCATCGGAGGCCTGACGGTGTCAGTGATTCTCACTGTATTCGTCGTGCCCGCCGCATACCTCGTGATCCATCGACGAGAAGAAACTCCGTCCTCAGAGGTGCAAGCTTGAAACGCAAGTTCTTTGGACTCGTAGTGGCAGGTGTGCTGATGTGTGCGCCTGCCGTCGCACAGACGCAGGGCACTCCTGTAACTCCGCCGGCCGTTAACGTCGACAATCAGGGCCAACTGCAGCCGTCTGCGCCGACGCCGCCGCCAGCGCAACAGCAACCGCAACTGCCCGCTCCGCCCGCCGCACGACGGTTGACTCTCCAGGATGCGGAAGCGCTGGCGCTGAGGAACAATCCGCAGATTTCTGTGTACCGCTTACTCGCGCTGGCTTCGGCGCAAGTCACGCGGGAGCAAAAGGCGGCATACTACCCAAATATTTATGGCAGTTTGACCGGCGTCGCCGCGAATGAGGGCAGCCGCATCGCTGCCGGAAATTTGAATAACCCGATCGTTTATCAAAGGGCAGCCGGCGGACTCACGCTCTCCCAATTGATCACCGATTTCGGACGTACTAGTAATCTCGTCGCTGCATCCGCCCTTCGTGCCAAGGCAGCGGATATGAATTCCATTGCGAGCGCCGACCAAATACGGCTCGCCGTAGATCAGGCCTTCTACACGGCTTTGCAGAGTTTTGCCGAGGAGAAGGTTGCGGAGCAAACCGTCGCCGCGCGCCAGGCAGTTTCCGACCAGGTGAGCACGCTCTATCAGAACAAACTGCGTTCGGAACTGGACGTCAGCTTTGCGGACGCGAACCTTGCGCAGGCCAAGCTTCTACTCCTCGACGCGCAAAATAACTATCAAGCGGCGCTCTCGCAGTTGTCGCAGGTTCTCGGATTTCCCACGCAGCAGCGCTTCGAACTGATCGAGAGCGATACTACCCTGACTGCACCCTCCGAATCCGTGAATCAACTGGTAGACCAGGCGTTTGGAAATCGTCCGGAAATCGCCGCGCAAGATTACGAATTTCGTGCCGCCCAGCATTTCCAGAAGGCCGAGCGTGACCTTCTGCTCCCCAGCGTCGAGGCACTGGGAGTTGTCGGCAAGGCACCCTTTGCTACTGATATCAACGGCGTCAATCCGTTCACCAGTTGGTACGGCGCCGCCGGCGTGAACATCAATATTCCGATCTTCAACGGATTTCTCTATCCAGCGCGGTCAAAAGAAGCGGCGCTGCGCGCTCAGGCCTCGCAAGAACAGTTGCGTGATCTGAAAGATCGCATTGCCAACGATGTCCGCACCAGTTGGCTGAACGCCATCACGGCGTTTAACCGGATCAGCGTAAGCCAACAGTTTGTCAACCAGACAAATCTTGCGCTCGACCTTTCACAGGCGCGCTACAAACTCGGACTGAGTTCCATTGTCGAGTTGAGCCAGGCGCAGCTACAGCAAACGGAAGCGCAAATTCAATTCGCGGCAGCGAAGTACCAATACCGCGTCGCACAATCCGTGTTGCGATTCGAGATTGCATCGCCGTAACTCAAAAGGCGAGGCAGACATTCTTGCAAAGCGTCGAATGGGAGCGGGTCGATCCGAGACTTGTCGTTTCGAATCCTTTCGATATACCCTCTGCCACACAGACCTGCGATTGCAGCAAGACCTCTTGCTGAGCGGCGCATGAATGAAAATGACCGCAACTGACGACTCCGAACGGTTCCGGACCGGCGCAGCGAAGTACGCTGCCTACCTCGAAATGCCTGAAGGTCAATTGCGCCTCGACCTCGCCTTCGCCAATTTGAGGGACTTTCTCCCGCTGAACACACGATCTTTGCAGGCTCTAGACATTGGGGGCGGTACAGGCGCCAACGCTATGCGCCTAGCGCGACTGGGCATTCACGTTACGCTGCTCGATTCCTCTGCTGAGATGTTGAATCTCGCTGATCACGCCGCAAGGGAATCGGGTCTTTCCGAGCAGATTGCACTGCAACATGGCGACGCCGCCCAACTCGCGAACTTGTTCCCCGCGAAATCGTTTGATCTAATTATTTGCCACAATATATTGGAGTTCGTCGAAGATCCGGATTCCGTGTTGCGCGACGCGGCTCGCGTGCTGCGAGACGGCTCTAGCATCATCTCAATATTGGTGCGCAATCAGGCGGGTGACGTACTTAAGGCGGCAATTCGAGATGGAGACTTGGCGGCGGCCGAGGAGAATCTCACTGCTGAATGGGGTGTTGAATCTTTGTATGGAGGCAGAGTGCGGCTCTTCAGGCCAGAGAGCCTGCGAGCCATGCTGAAAGAGGCCAGGCTCGCAATGATCGCGGAACGAGGTGTGCGAATCGTCGCCGATTACTTGCCGCCACAAGTTTCGCGTAGCGCTGAATATGACCGGATTTTCGCGCTGGAGCGCAAGCTGGGCAGCCGTCCAGAGTTTGCCCCAGTTGCCCGCTACGCGCAGTGCATAGCTCACCGCGCATGTGCGTCGAATGAGAAAAGTGCATGAACAACATCACGGCCCAGTCTTCGTCGTCCCCATCTGGCGTGACACCTTATGCCGGTATATCGCTCGGGCTAGGTCTGACCAACGAATGTAATCTCACTTGTTCCTTTTGCTACCGCGATCCAGCTCGGACGGATCGTCTTTCCCTGGATCAAGTGAAGGCAGTCATGGAACGCTTGCCCGTGAGGTCAGTTAATCTTGGCACCGGTGAGAACGGCATGCATCCCGACTTCAAGGCAATACTGGCCTACCTGCGAACGAGACCGGTGAAGCTCACCATCACTTCCAACGGTCACAGCGTAGCCGTGCTGAATGAGGACGAGTTACACGCTTTCCACGACATCGAGTTCTCTCTCGATTACGCCACTCAGGCCGAACAGGATGCACAACGCGGGCAGGGCAATTGGGAACTGATCCAGCAACAGGCGGAACGATGTCTAAGGCTGCATATTCCGGTAACGATCATCGCCGTCATGATGAAGTCGAACTACCTGCGTCTGGCAGATGTGGCGAGAGTCGCGAAACGATTTGACGCTCCTTTGCGAGTGAATGTCTACCAGGCCGTGCGATCCGACATTTACGCATTGTCCTACGAAGAATACTGGGAAGGATTCCGGCGCCTCTTTGCGGAAACCGACGTGATCGCGATTGGCGAACCGTTGGTGCGTGCGATGGCGGGCCTTCCGCCTCTCCCAGGGGGATGTGGCGTCAGCACGGTGCGAGTTACGCCGCGAGCCACTACACAGCCGTGCGTCTATTGGCCGGGATCAGGTGAGCCTTTATCGGATCTGATCGCGCAAGGACAGGAAATTCTGAACTCTGCGCCCTTTGAACAGGCTCGTACACTTCCCGAGGCGTGCCAGCCCTGCGAGTTCCGAGACGCATGTCACGGAGGATGTGCCGGGCGACGGCGTCTGCAAGGGGCTCTATCGCAACCCGATTTTTATTGTCCGATCATTCGGGGCGAGCGTCCCCGCATCGAGATCCGCCTGGCCGCAAATCGCGATCTGCCCAAAGTCGGCAGCTCCTGCACCACCGTCGTGATTGCCCGGGACTGATTCGTTAAACTCTACGGACGTTCCGGCAGAGCCCGCCATTTCTTATTGCGCGGCTATCCACTTATCGGAGCCCGTCAACTTAACCGCAATGTTCGAAATGAAAAGGTGCAGCGGGTTGCCGTCGGCTGTGCCGCGGTGCTCCGTTGAGATCAACAGGGGACCAGCCTTCTTGTAGCCCGTCCAGCTTGCGATCACGACGCTCGGTTTCTGGGCACCACCGCGACGATAGACGAACTGCTCGACACGGCCATTCGGCCCGAGGAAAAGTTCCCACGTATCTCCCGGCGTGAAACCGCCGGCCTCCGCCGGATATTTCACTACCACCTGTTTCGCAGTTCCCTGCCCGATCGGCAGTTTTTGCGTACCCATGTCTTTCACATCGGCGCTGCTATCCCAGTAAACATGCAAAGGGAAAACGAGCCAATACTGGTCGTTGATGAAATTCGGCTCAATTTCCTTCACGCTGGCAGGTGCACTGTTGAGCTCGGACTGGAGATAGCTCACCTTCACCGGCTTACCGTCTTTGTCTTTTCCCTCGAAGGTGACCCGGCCAGTTTTGGGTTCCCAGGTCCATGTTCGAGAAACGTTGACTCCGGGGAACTGTGCGTTCCACGTATAACGGATCGCTTCGATCTGGTCCCACGAATCGAGGCCATACGTCTTGGCAATCTGTTCGGCGATGGCTGGACGCGCCTGCGCCCCGGAAGTTGCAGCAAGGACCAGGACCCAAATAAACAGGCACCCGATTGTCGTTGAACGGCCCAACTTCATCATGATGGTCCTCCTCAGCTAACGAAACGTGGTTTTGGATGAGCCACAAACGCTCCCGGATACATAAATCCTGTTTGACGCGGCTAGTTCCAACCAGCTGTCCTGAAAATCTGCATGACTCATCTCCGCAAAGCAAGGTTCTCTCAGGGGGCGACTGGAAAGACGCGCCTATACCATTACCTCGAAGATGACTTCAAGTTCGACTGGTGTGCCGAGCGGAAGGCTGGCAACACCATAGACCAATCGGCAAGGATTTCTCTCTCTCCCGAAGACGCTTTGCAGCAGTTCGGACGCGCCATCGGCGACCTTCGGCTGGTCACGAACATCTCCGACGGTAGCGATCGACACGCCGAGCCGGACAACGCGCGTTATTCTGTCTAGCGAGCCGAGATACTGGCGTGCCGCGGCCAGAATGTTAAGAGCTGCGAGTTCGGCGGCCTCGCGCGACGCCTGCACATCAAGCTCTTCCCCCAGACGCCCAACAAACTTCGCGCTGCGTCCTTCCGTCGGAAGCATTCCAGTCAGAAAGAGCAGATTCCCCGTTTGCACGGCTTCCGCATACGTGCCAAACGGTTCCGGTGGCGCGGGAAGCTTGATGTCCAGTTCTTTCAACCGCTGCTCGGCGCTGGCTATTTGAGCGTCCCCGGTGGCCGCTACTTGGGATTTGCCGTTCATTTCTGTTTCTCCCGATGGAGCGATCAAATCAATACGCACGGCCACGGCAGTTACCCTGGCCGATGTCAAATGAGGTGAGCCAACGCGCTCGCGATGAGAAAGACGACTAAGCCGCCGCTTCTGTCCCCCGAGCGAGGACCTTCAGCAGATTTTGTGCCGTGATTGTCGATGACGCGGGATTCTGTCCAGTAATCAGGCGGCCATCCACAATGGAAAAAGGCTGCCAGTCGCGCACTTTTTCAAAAATGGCCCCAAGGCGCATCAGCTCATCCTCGACAAGAAACGGCACAACCTTGGTGAGCTTCATCTCTTCTTCCTCGCCATTCGTAAAGCCACTTACATGCTTCCCCTTTACCAGAGGCTCGCCCTGGTATTTGACATGACGGAGCACACCGGGAGAATGGCAGACCAACGCTATCGGCTTACCGGAGTTGTAAAAAGACTCAAGCAGGGTGATAGAAACGGGGTCTTCGGCGAGATCCCACATGGGGCCGTGCCCGCCCGGATAGAAGACCGTGTCGAAATCTTCCGCTTTTACATCTGCCAACCGGCGGGTGTTAGCGAACGCCTTTTGCGCGGTCTCATCCTTTTTGAATCGCACCTGGGCCGGCGTTTGATTTTCGGGTAGATCGCTTTTCGGATCGATCGGCGGCTGGCCCCCTTTCGGCGACGCCAGCGTGAGTTCAACACCGGCGTCTCTGAAAACGAAATAGGGAGCCGCACCCTCTTCCAGCCAAAAACCGGTTTTCAGACCCGTGTTGCCGAGTTGATCATGCGACGTGAGCACCATCAGGATTTTCATTTCGTCTCCTTTGTTGTTCGCTGAGTTTGTCCGGGAGTTAGTTGTTTGAACCCATCAAGCATTCCGCGGGATCACCACTTGCCGACATGCGCGCCGCCGTCGACGTGCAGCACTTCTCCGGTCACCTGACCTGCTTCCGTCAGATAAATGATCGCGTCCACAATGTCTTTGACTTGCGCGATTTGTCCCATGGGTTGCTGCATCTTGAGCAGGTCTTTGGGCGCATCCTTGTGCATCGGGGTATCGACAACGCCCGGCGCGACGGCGTTCACGCGTATCCCCTCTTTCGCATATTCCATCGCCAGGCTACGCGTGACCGCTTCAAGGCCGCCTTTCGTAATCATCGGAACCGCAGAGTTCACGCCGGCGATCGGATGGTTCACCTGTGCTGTCGAGATGTTGATGATGCTTCCGCCGCTTTTCTGCGCCAACATCTGCTTGATCGCCAGCTGGGTAACGAAAACAAACCCTTCGATATTGACTGAAATGAGAGAGCGCAGATCATCGCGAGTGTAATCGGTGAAGGGCTTTGAGAAATAAATGCCGGCGTTGTTCACTAGCGCATCGACACGCCCAAACTTGGATATGGCAGTCTCCACGATCTTCGTGGCCGTATTCGGGTCACCGATATCTCCGTCGACGAGTACCAGATTCGGGGAGGTCGGGAATGGACTTGCATCGGTGATGTTTCGCGAATTCGCAACAACGCTGTAGCCAAGCTTCAAAAACGCTTCCACGACTCCCGCGCCTATTCCCTGGGAAGCTCCGGTAACGACGCCTGTCTTCTGCATATCTAGCTTCTCGTCTTCGATTCACCGGATTCCTACAGGATTCAATGGATGTTGGCAGCGCGTAGTGGGTTCGCCGCGCAATATCTCACGCTGGTAAAAGCTGCTGATGCGAATTCGTTTTGACCACCATCGCATCCTGTTCATCCCCAGAATTCGCGTCTGCATCTGAATGCCCTCGAGACGTCGCTCCAGGTGTTCGCAATGGGTATTACGTTCAGGTTTGATCGTGAAAAAAGCCTCGTGTTAACCGAGGTGGAAGGGGTCGTAACGTATGAGGATATTTCCACCCATCTGGTCGCCGAACGAAAAGCTTGCGGCCTCAGTTGGCCGGAGATCATAGACGCACGCGCCGCCACTCCTTCCGTTACTGCTGGGGAGGTACGCGCCTTGGTTTGGCTATTGCACAGTTTGGGCGAGACGAATGATATCGGCCCGACAGCGTTCGTCGTCGCAACGCAGGTTGCTTTTGGGCTGATCAGGATGGCCGGAATGTGGTGTGGGAATATGTGCACGATCGCGCCATTCTGGACACGAGAAGAAGCTGAAGCTTGGATCGCGGCAGGCGCGCCATTCGATCTCCCCACTCCATAGCCTCAATGTTTCAAACTGGCGCGCAGCCAGACTCCAATCGGCTAGTCGGTTGAGCGTTGCAATGCAACCAATCGCGGCATCCTGCGCAGTGTGATCATTGCGACAGCTATCGCTACGCATCCGTATTCCAGCAGCATTACCCAACCAGGAAGCGCCCCCCACGGACGGCCCAGCATGCGCCAGTGCCACATCATGTAAGTGGGATAAATGCTTACCGTCCAAATGATGATCGGCACCGTCGAGGCTGATGTCAGAAATGGCAAAAGGGAGAGCAGGTACCAGGGGAATACGACAGGTGCGCATAGAAGCGTTGCTGCCATCGGCCACGCAAAGACGTCTGGCGAGAACTCGGGCGCTGCCCTTCGTAGCCAGACCGCGGTCACTAATCCGACGAGCACTGCCAGCGCAGCCAACAACTGAGGCGGTGCGAAGCGATCGAGTATCGCAAATACCGGACCATTGAAGCGGAAACTGTGCACATACGTACCGAGCGAGCCGATTGGAATGCGACCGTGATTAAGAAATGGCAAGTAGAGGATTCCGACCACCGCGGCAGCCAGCGCGGCATCGCGAATGCGAACCCGCTTCCAGTAGAGAGGCAAGAGTACGATCGGCAGAAATTTCACCGCGATCGCGAGTCCAAGTGCGACGGCCGCAGTCGCCCGCCATCGCCTCGCTACCGCTGCGGCGGAGACCACTAACAATAGCGCTCCCACAATATCAATGTGACCGCTTCCCGCCACCTCAATCGCCAACAACGGATTCCAGGCGAACGCCAGAACCAGGTGTACTCGCTGCCCACTACTGCGCAAGACGTCGAGCAACAGAAACACAATCAGCACTTCGCAAAGCACAAATGCTGCTTTCAGAGCGAAGGTGGATTCGCGAATCGCGGTCACAGCACGGAAGAAAAGCTGCGCACCTGGCGGATACGGGCTCGGCAGATCCGGATTGTTCAAGTTGCGGGTTTCCGCGGTATGCAGCCCCTGAACGGCAGGGTCGCTGGGAACGACGAGATATGGGTTGTAACCAAGCCGTTGCAGACGGCCGTCCCAAACATATCGATGAATATCGTCATCGGTGCCCGGGGGCACTCGAAGAAATGCAATGTGCCAAACCGCAGCCAGGACTAACCCAATTACCACTACGCGCCGAGAAAACAGCGGCGTCGCGAACAACTCGTGGATCGCCAAGAGATACGCGACTCCCGCAAGCGCCAAAGCGGCCATGAAGTACGGTCCGCCCCGATCGCCGAAGTTGCGGGAGCAGATCGTCAGCGCCACAAGCAACGCTGTGCCGAAGACGTACATTCTCCACTCACGGGTGACCTTCACGGTTTAGCCGTGCCGCTTCGTAATTGTGCCGCCGCACGCTCCCACTCTGTAAGCCACTTCGCCGTACGCGGAGCCCGTGTCGGAGCCAAACGCAACTCCGCTGCCAGGCGCGTTAGGTCGTCAGCCACATCGATGTCGTAAAAAGGATCTGCGAAACCTACGGATAGCTTAAGACTTCGTGCGCTCGACAACAGTCTCTCCAGCGCACTGCTGGTGCCCATTCCGTCGTTTGCGAACAGCGCAGGATGCGAAGCCTTTGCGCCAACAAGATAGTATCCACCGTCGTGCGTTGGCCCCACCACCACGTCATGTGCAGCCAGCGTATCGAATGCGTCTTCGAGAACGGAACGCGGCAAGTGCGGGCTGTCGCTGTTGAAGGCAATCGTGCGTTGTGGGTGGCCTTCCGTAAAGTGAGCAAACACCGAAGTGAGTCCTGCGGCCAGGCCCTCACCTTTCTGGGCAACTACGCTCACCTCACTGCCCGCCAATTGTGCCAACTCGTTGACATCGGCGTCCGGGCACATGATGGCAACTTCCACATCGCCTAATGACCGCGCCAACGCCAGCGTGTCGTCCAGAAGACAGCAATAGAAAGCGGTGATAGCCATTGGCGAAATGCTAGGCGCGAGCCGCGTCTTCACGGCTCCCGGTCTCGGTGCTTTCGCCATGATTACCAGCACACGCTCACGACCTGACGAATGCACTACCGTCTCCCTCGCGGATTTCCTAAAGTAGTTTTGACGCCGACCTACGCCGGCCGTGGTGTCCCGGCTCTTCGGCGCCGGAAATAATAGCGCACTATCAAACTGAGAATGAACCAACCGGCACCGACGGTTCCCTTCACCGTACCGCTGATCTTCGATTTTCCGATGCGCGGATAGTAGCTCACCGGAACTTCAACCACACGAAATCCAGCCAGGGCGCCCTTGAGAATCATCTCAACCGCCCAACCATAGGTGGTCTCCTCCAACGAGAGCGCGCGCAGTACATCAGCTCGACCGGCGCGAAACGGGCCGAGATCACTGATGTCGAGTCCATAGAAAAGCCTGATCAGGCCGGCGGCGAGACGATTCCCAAACACCTGATGCCAAGGCAATGCTCCAGCAGAACGCTGCCCTTGCAGGCGGGAACCGAGCGTGATGTCCGCACGACCTTCAATGATTGGCGCCAATAGAATCGGCAGTTCAGAGGGCCGATCGCTATAGTCGCCATCGAGGAACACAACCACGTCAGGAGAATTTGCTGCGGCTAAACCGGTGAGGCATGCTCGCCCGTAGCCACGGCGCGGTTCCTGAATGACACGGGCTCCCATTCTTGCGGCGATCTCAGGCGTACCGTCAGTCGAGTTGCTGTCGACGACGATGACCTCGGTCGCGAGATCGGATGGAATATCCGCTAAGACGCGCTCAATCGCCTGCGCCTCATTATGTGTGGGGATGATGACGGACACTCGCACGCAGATCGCTCATCACCACCACGGAGCCGATGGACGACGCCGTGCCAGCACCGCATCCACGCCCCATCTCCGGCCTGCGCGTCCGAGAGCGAGCCCGAGCGATGCGAGCACCGGAACCAGCAGTTCCCAAATCCATGAGGTGCCCCACTCCGAGACCCAAAGGCTGCCGAGATACAGGAACGCGACAAAAGCAGCGGGTCGGGTAAGCAGACCGATGATGAGCAGGATGCCGAGCGAGATCTCGGTCATCGCCTGAAGAGGAGCCGCCATCGCGGCATGACTTGCCGCCAGAGCCATCACCGCTTTCCACGCAGCCGGCGAGTGACTGTGCTCGATGTAGTATTTGATCAATCCTGCATAGCCGGCAGGTGTGTAGAGGCCTTTCCCCATGTTCTCGAAAAAAACCCACACGAACATCGCGCCAATCGTCACTCGCACGATTGCCAGACCGTTTGCTGCTTGAGCCTCGTGGGCTACTGTAGTTGAGTCACTTGGCACGGAGGTTGCGTTCGTCGTCATCAGAAACCTCGTGCAGTGGATGCTATACCAGACTAAGAGATTCAGCAGGTTCAAAATCTGTCTCAGCCCAAGCCATGGGGAAGTCGAGAAACTCAGCCCGCAATTGCACGCCTTCGCGCCACCGACAAACTCACCGTGAAGGATATTGCCCCAGGAGCAAACCGAGTGCATGTGTGTTTGGGCCGTGCCCCAATGCGGTGTTGTGCTGCGTCCACGTCAGGAATGGCAGAAGCGCACGCGAAGATCGTTGACCTTGCGTTAAAGGGCATGGGAGGCTGTCGAAAGTATTGATGATGGTGAGCGCGGAAGGAATCGAACCTTCAACCTACTGTCCGCATGACAACGTAACTACAACAACATAGAGAACAGCGGACGGCGTTTTAAGCGATATTAGTACATGTAAAGCAGTGACAATGGCAGGTGAATGGCAGGTACGGTGCGTTCCGCGACGCTTACAAACAACCCTGCTCTTAGCCTCTGGAGACAGAGCCAGCTGAGTAATTAAGCGTCAGTGCTTCTAGCAGAGTCTTCGCACACTGGTCTTCGGTACTCCATTCTGCGATGTGCTGAAATTGGCTGGCCTTTCGTCTCCACTGCTCTGCTATTTGCGGTTGCTTCACCTGCTGGACGGTAGCAGCGTTGCGCAAGCGTTGAACCTCTTCCTTTAGCTGTTCTCTTGCTGTCATAGCACAAGTGTACGCCGCTCTCATTCCATTGGTGAACGTTCCGGCGTCCGAAAATGACCAGCAAACTAGGTTCAACAACATACAACGCAACGGACTGCAGTTTGTCGATATTAGTACATGGAAAGCAGTTCGAACGGCAGGTGAATGGCAGGTGCAAGATCGGCTCATCGTTGGGAGATGGGGATATTACAACAGCTTACTGAACAAGGGCCTTCTCTCATCCGTGCTAGCAGGGCAAGTTTATCTAACTGGCCAACGAAGAGCTTCGACAGAGGCCTCGCGGGCTTCAAACTGCAAACTTGAGAAATCAGCAATTTCAATAGCATCTTCCAAAGGCGCAAGAACACCATCTCTGCAAGGCAACCGATAGAGACACCCATCCATCGTGAATAGTAGGTCGCCGGATTGTGACCAGTCGGCCCAGTCGCTCCTTCCGATGTTGTCGGCTTCATGCTCATTGCGACCGACAGAGTGTTCGATCAAGTACCACGGCCCATCTGTTTCTTTAATTCCCCCGACTGACATATCAAGAGAATAACGTTTCGGCCATTTCGGATTGACCTTTCGCCATCGGATCGGAGGCGAAAACTCCATCCAGACCTTCGCTCCGAAGTCGTCCTTCGTCTTGGTCGGATAGCCCACCAACTTCCATCCGTCTCGCTTCAGCCGTTCGGACCAAACCGGATCGTCTTCACCCCAGCCCGGACGTTCTCCAAACTGTTTGATCTGTAACCACCGCGGAACGGAGAATCCCTCGGCCAGTTTGAACTCATTGTCGCGGTGGTTCAAAGCCATTCGAGTCGGTGATAAGAAGTGACCGCCCCCTCCCCACCCGTCGCCTTTCGGCCACATCGCCAACGCAGTGAGAAATGGCGGTCGGCTTATCGCAGACCACGAGTAGTACGGTTTGCGATAGCTGGCAGCGAAGTACAGCAGTAGATCGCCTTCAGGAGAAAGGTCACAGCGGCGCTCGTATATCCTTCCCTTCAACCACTGGCCACGTTGGAATGTGTCATCAGATGTGTTCCATCCTATAAGCAGAACATTCCTGCTGGGACCGCGACGAAACACCACTCCGAAGGGAGCGTTCCGAGCGAGGATCGCGTACAGCCGAACATGAGATGAGTGCATAGTTCTAATTACGCCGCGACTTTTCCTGCGATACCTGGCGTGTGATTGCTGCTGTAATCAAGAGATTTCACCAATACGGGTCAATGAGCGCAAAGCTCAGTTCGCATCCTTCCCCGTCTCCGTACTCTCATTCGCTGCGTCATACGCCTCAATCAACACTTCTAATTGCGGAACGTGTTCAAGTTCGATCGGAAGTTCTCCAAGAAAAGAATATGGAATCGTCACAGGGAACTTGAAACTGCGCGGAAACGTGTCTTTGAAATCACCCGGGGCGAAAGACAGCCACACGTTGGCAACAAATTCAAAATACCGTTGCAGCTTCGTGTTCATATCGACGTCTTCTTTCTTTTCGTGTCCAAGAATCGATGGCAAGAAATGATGAAGAAATTTGCGATCCTTGTCCCATGCACACCCGATAATTGCGGGGATTTCGTGCGCCTTGTTACGGTAGGCGTTTATTTCTCGATAAATTGGAGTCTGCTCAATTTCCTGCAACCGCTTTTCGAAACTCCAAAAGTATCCCAGATTGGGGTGTTCCTTTTTCCCACGTTTAATGGCAATCCGCAGGGCTTCAAAAACGTGATCGAGCTGCCAAAAGAATGCCGCCAGATGCGTGCGGCAAATTAACACATCGACTTGCGTGTCATCCCTAACAGCTTGCTTCTGCTGCCTCAATTGATCCACATCGGTTTGGAGGGCGGCTGTCTGTAAATAGACACGAACGTATTCGAGTCGAGGAAGACCTTGCAGATCAATTCTTCAATTTCAGCGAAAAGCGACTGGCACGGGTTCTGTTGCTGTTTGGGCAAATAACCAAGGAATCAAAGCCAGAGAACCCCCTGAAGGTGAGCCAAGCAACCCTCGCGGAGATGGTTGGTACCACCCGCGGAAGGGTGAGCAAATTTATGAATGCGTTCAAGAAGAAAGGCTTCGTCCATTACAACGGCGGCTTGCAAATAAATAGCGCACTCATCAGCGCCTTTCTGCAAAATCGGCCTATGTCCGTTGTCAGGAGGGCCAACACCGTCCAAAGGGAATTGGTCTAATCGACGACTCTTTGTATGTGGAGGTTTGTGTGACAAAAGAACTCAGCCCAAAACAAATACTCGCCGTCCGATGTCCGACTTGTGGGGCCGCTAGGGGAGAGAAGTGTGAACTCAACACTGGCCAACCGCGCACCACTTCGCATCTCGACCGCCGATTGATCGCAAAAGACCGATCCCAGCAAAAGCCTGGTGCTTTCTGCTGATCGGCGCATAATCACGCCAGGTTGCACTTAGTTCCCCATTTTTTACGGCACTCCGACGACAGATCGCGTTACCACCATCTATCTCAGATTGAGATAGTGAGTGATAATCTCCGTTATCAACAGCTATCGTTTGAGAGCGGGACTCGCATTGGTGTCTCGGAGTTCCTGCTCCGTCTTCCACATCGCGCCGTTCAACGTAAATCGATACGCGGCGATGTGGCTCCCGCCAACGGAAGATCGGACGCCAAAGTGAGGAATTAGTCGTGCAGGATTATGTTCAAGAGAGAACGGTGTACCTGAATATCCCCGTTGTAGCGAATGAACCCGAGTTTCCGAAAGCGATTCATGAAGAAGCTGACGCGGGAACGCGTGGTGCCAATCATCTCGGCCAGCGCTTCCTGACTAATCTTTGGAATGGTGGTTTCGGGCTTGCCGGGTTTGCCGAACTGCGCCAGCAGTAGAAGAATTCGGGCAAGCCGTTTTTCGCTGGAGTTGAAGAGTTGATCTACCAGATCTTCCTGAATTCGCGTACTGCGGGCTAGCAGGAAGCTGACGAACACATCCGAGAATGCGTGTTCCTCATGAATGACCCGAATCATCTCCTTCCTGCCGATCTTGAGGACCGTACACGGAGTTATGGCGGTAGCCGTTGCCACCCTGAGAGTATTCGGTACTGGCATCGAGTCCTCGCCAAGAAATTCACCGGGGTTGAGTAAAGCCAGGGTCGCCTCTTTGCCGCGCGCCGAGAGCACGGTGAGTTTGACCCTGCCCTGTTGGATATAGAAGACGGAATCGGCCAGATCGCCCTGCGAGAAGATCGTCTGCTTGTTCTTGAATTCGACGATTTTTCTACCCAAGCCCGCCTCAGCGAGAAAACTGGCAGGATTGAAGGCCAAGGTTTTAGGAGTAGACATTGCAGCTGGCCTCATCTAAATGCTAGCACTATTAGCCATCCCGAGTCTCGATGAACCTGGCCCGGTCCGGGGGCGATGCTTGACTAGTCCGCCGATTCGGTCCAGCGCTGAAGGCTTTGGATTTGCGTCGCAGGAATTAGCTCTACCGCCTCACACTTCGGACATAGGACAGGAGTATCCATGATCTTTTGCTCAGTTTTCCAACCGTTGCCGTTAAGAGTAAAGCGGTACACGGCAATGCGTGTCCCGCAAATGCATAGATAGCCGAGACACCTAGATTCACTCATCTCTGGTTTTTACCAGCCAACCAGAAACTCAGGATGTTCAATTTTGCACACTTTCGGAAAATTAGATGTGAAGCGGGGTTGGCGAGGCCAGTGCTCTGCTGGTTGTCCTTTTTTTTCGGTCCAACTATATCTGCGAGCGACCCCATTTTTCCCTCCCGCCCAATGTGCCCTGACTCTGCCATTTCCCTGCATTGGGCCGATCCACACCCAGCAGCCAGAGTCATGTGAACCTACCGGGAGAATCTTGCGTATCTTCGTACAGCATGACTCGCCAGTTTGTTCCAGCAGATGCAACAGTGACGGCGCTTGAGAAGCAGGCACGTGACCTTGAAGAAAAGGCACTCGCCGAACAGGTGCCGAACGTAAACCGCCTACTACAAGACGCACAGCTCTGTCGGGAGTGGGTCAAGGTGCTGAGATCAGGATGGTGGACATCCTGATGGAATCGCGCCGGAACCGGCGGAAATCCGGCTGGCATCTCGTTATTCACCTTCCGACTGGGCCGCGCCAACAGAGAATTGCTCGTCGAATCCTGCGCGTATGGCCTCGTCTTCGGCGGATAAATATTGACCCTTCTTGATTTCCTTGGCCTCTGCGCGCTCAATCTCTTGCATCTGCGCAGGCGTAGAGATGCGCGTCGTATTCACGGCACCGCCTTTGCTGGCGTGCGCCTTGAAGATGAACTCCTTCTCAGTTATGGTGCCCACGTTCTTCGGCAGTACGCCGATCTCACGCCGGAACTCGGAGTACTTTAAGAACTGATCGTCGAGAGCTTTGATATGCGCAAGGTATGAGTTAGTGCCGGGACTGCACTGCGCAAGGGATTGTTCGAGCAGCTTGCGGTTGGCTTTGAACCCGGCGTTCAAGTCCCTTATCAGTTTGTCGGCGTCGGTCAGCTTGCCGCGTTTGCGTTTGCGTGGTTCTGTTTTCTTCTGATCTTCGGTTTCCATTGGAATGTCCTTTTGAAATTGGCTAGGGCAACGTACTGGCGCTGCCCTAGTAGGTTTGGTTAGTACGAGCCGCGACCGCTGTGTGTGGCCGGGTCTGCGGTGAGTGTGCTGGCAGAAGTGAACTGCATCCTACGTCTATCCCGCCTATCTCTGCGTTCTCTCTCGTTGCGCGCTGTAGCCTTGAAGTACCTGACGAGGGAGTCTCGATCCATGTCAGGGGTTCGCTCGAATTTCTTGTGCGTCTTTGCGATCGCGTATTCAGCGATCTCGGCACCGTTGTATTGGAGAGCCAACCCAAACGCTCGCTCATCAGGAGTGAAACCGACACACTAGTTTCATGTCCTCACTGGCACTTCGTTCCCGCCGGAAGCTGGCGAGACACTGTCGCCAAGTCAACCAGATTCACCACTCCGTCACCGTTAACGTCTGCTCGGGGATCAAACCCCGCTTGTCCTGATTTCTTGCCGAATGAGGCTTTCACGATGGCGAGATCAGAACAGTCAACGACACCATCTCCATTGCGGTCACCAGGAAGTGAAGAAACAGAGCCGGCCGAGCCTGGAGTAGTGGATACCGTCACGAGAAAAGTCGCTGTTGAACCTGGTTGAGCACTTCCACTGAAAGACAGCGGCCCTTCATTCTGGCCTAGTCGGTCATAAGCAGAGATATTCAGAGCAAAGTTCCCGGTGGCCAAACCCCTGACCACGACCCTGTATATGCCCTGCATCGGTGTAGGAATCTGAACATAGTGGGCCGGGCCGATGAGAGGGAGACTTCTTCATCATCGTCGAGTGCATACAGGGAATACGCGGAATTTGGAATTTGATTACTTGTCTGAAAGGTCGCTGGATCGAAGGCGGTTTGCAATCCGTTGGGATCAACAACCTGTAGGGCGGCGTTTCCAGGGATTGACACGTCTACTTCACTTCTGTCCGGGGGATTTTTCACAGTTCCAACGATCACGTAAGAGTTCCCGTAGCTTACTGTCCTGGTTGGATGAGCGACGCTCGGGCAACTGAAAGCGGATGAGAGATCGCTCGCTTGGCTGCAGCCTGGGTCGATGATCGAATACGTATTTCCGGTCTTGCCAGTAACAAGCACGTAGTGTCCCAACGAGGCTGGATTGCTAATACCATGGACCTGCACGATGACCGGGTGAGGGGCCTGCCCATTGTTGCCGCACAGCGCATCATCTATCTCCTGGGTAGGTCCGCTGTGACTCGCATTTGAATGCAGATTGTCTAGCCGCAGAGTACCCCCAGAAACGTCAAGTACCGTCTGCGGAAAGAGAACATTCCCATTCTGCTGTGAACTCGACGACTGGGTGTAGTCGAAATGGGTATCCATGAAGTCGTTCAGCGTTCCAGGATCTATATTCGAGCATTGCAAAGGTGGGAGCTATTCCCTTTCCGCTCTCCTCAGGACAGGCGAATCGCAGAGCCATCGATAGCGCGGTCAATGCACAGCCTAACTTCTGTATCGTGCTGTTCGTGTGATCGTATGTTATCGACGAAAAATCGCTCTGGTGAAACTCCGGGCTAACATCCACATGGCAGGGAGGCGGTACACTTGCGAGATCAACAACGAACTGATCACCCGTGAAGGCTTGGAAAACGAATTTCATTGCTGAAGATGTGGTATTCGCATTGAATGGCCCAAGGCTGAACGCAACCTGAACAGTTGCTCCCGTCGTGGTGAACGTTGGGGCGGAGCCACCAAGATAATGAGGACAACCAGGACCGTCTCCCACACAAGAAATTGGAGTATGCAAATAGCATCCGGCTGGTTGGACGTTATCGTTCCCTTGATTCCAGGTTGCAACTACGGAAACAGTTCCACCGGCTGCAGTCAGACTTGCGCTCGGCGGAGTGAAAGTACAAGTTGAAGGAATAAGTGGCTCTTGAACGAGGGTAAATGTAATCGAGCCGACGCTGATGGTACCTGTTCTTGATGAGCCGGATGTGTTCTCAGCGAACGAGAAGCCGGCTACATTATTTCCGCTTGTGGAGACAGAATACGGAACGTCATTCGGGTCGAGACTAATCCATCCACCTGACGAACTGTATGTGACCAAACAAGGACCACTTGAGTCTGCGGCATATGCGAAGATAGGTGTATAGGCATGTCCTCCAGACCAGCCCAGGTCTAGTGTGGGTTGGGAGGGAGGAGTCCAAGTGCAACCCGCATGAATGTTTGGGTTTATCACCAACGATACCGCAAGCACTGAACCAAGCAGCCACCACTTCGAAGTGGATCGGCAAACTCTCATGAGATTCGATTCCTATATTCAGTCGTACCAGAACATGCGTTCTGGCCCAGAGTCGTGATCAGTTGAGCCTCTCACGTTTTGCGAAAAAGGCTGTGTCTGATTCTGTCCCGATAAATCCCTGTCCGAGAAGTGCCGCAACGGCGAAGTCCCTGCCGGATTAAGTTAACGCTCGTTTACTGGCACTTCGTTCCCGCTGGAAGCTGCTTGGACACGGTCGCTAAGTCAATCACGTTCACTACACCATCGCCGTTCAGATCAGCGCGCGGATCAAAACCTGCTTGTCCTGTCTTCGTGCCGAAGGAAGCCTTCACTATTGCTAAATCGCTGCAATCAACTACACCATCACCCGTTGTGTCGCCAACGACGAGCGCTGCAGAAGTATCAGATCCAGGCACTTTCGAGTAGTTAATCACGTAAGTCTGGCTCGAACCCTCGGCAGTCGTGCCCGTAAGACGGATGTCGGATCCCCCGTTCCCGTCGGTGTCATACCCACGGATGGAGAAGGTGTAGCTTGCGTTCTGAGTACCATGCACAACGACTCGGTACTTGCTATCTGTGGGCTGCTTCACGTCCAAGAAATAGCTTGGTGCCGAGAGTGGTTCATCAGTATCTGGGCTGGCGATATAGTCGCCGGTATAAAAGCATTTCAATATTCTGAACGATCTGCCCCGACGAATCTAACCCGGTAGCAGCGTTGTGCTGATCATAGGTTATGAAACCGTTTGGACCCGAAAAGCCGACGATCAGTTCACTGAGATCAGAAGGATCCTTTACGTAACCTCGAACAATGTAGGTTGCGCCCAGAGTGACTTTCGTGCTTCCAGGGTCGATCATGGAGAACTTATAGCTGCCACCAGACTGGCACTGACGACCAGTTACCACCACGAAATGCCCTTGTGCCTGACCGCGTGAGGCAATGGCGACCATGACTGGACCGTTGTCAAGCGCGCTGGCGAGCTCATCAGGTGTGGACAGTGTGGAATCTCCTGGTCCCCGAATCGGCACATACTGCAGACTCCCCGTTGTTTTCCGGCCACTCCTGCGAAGTGCATTCACCGTTGCGGGGACATTAACGTCGTGACCAACGAAGAGGGTATTCGGACTCTTCATAAAATCATTTAGCAGGCCAGGATCAATGTTCGGAAAGTTGGCGTAGTTGAGAAGCATTGCGAGGGCTGACATATTGCAACCCCAATCTCCGATCGTCTTATCCTTATTTGTTGACGGGTCGACAATTGAGCAATCGCCGGAATAGTTGTTGTAGCACTTGGAAGACCAAGGATCATCGGTTTGGTAGAACGGATGGACTGGGTAAGACTTGTCGGCTTTTTCACACTTTGGGGGCGGCGGCGGGGGCGGGGTGCAGTCCGTTCCGCTGGGATTGAAGCCTGGTATCGTAAAGCTTATGGGCCCACCCATGAGGTTGACAAAAGTGTAAGCAACGTTGCACTGGGTTGGACGGAAGGCAAGTGTCTCCGTCATTTGGTAGGTGTTTGCCCCAGTATTTGTAACCTTTAAAGATGAAAGTAGGTATCCAAGCGCATTTGGACATCCTGCTACGTCCCCGACGCAGGATCTGGTCCATTGAAATAGCAAGCGATTGGCGATACTCCATCATTGCCGTACGTGAAGTTTCCTATCACGTCAACGAAGACACCGCCATTGCTTGAGTAGGGCGCTCCTGTCGTAACTGAACAATAGGACCCTTGGGCCGAGACGTTTCGCGAAGCAGTCACAACTATTAGGCTCAAAAGTAGCAATCGGAAAGTCCAAGTAAGAGAAGTCGACTGTGAAGCAACAAATAGCGTTCGTTCTTTAGACAAGCGTGTGCTGGGTTTCACAGTCCCCCTCCGATCCGTTTAAGCGCCTTGGACCCTTCAGAAATCTTTGCCAGCAGAGTCGGTTGTTGGCTTACTGGCACTTCGTTCCCGCTGAAAGCTGATGAGAAACTGTCGCTAGGTCAACCAGAGTTTGTCATTAACATCTCGCCGATCCAATCAAGCGCAAATTCCACATTACCAGTCGCTATGGCCGGGAGTTCTGTCACTCCGGGCGCGAATTAGTTCTAGACAGGAAAACTGCACAACGAGCTCGCATTCGTGCTTATTGCAATAACCATCTCTTCAAGGCCCCAATGACACCGACCATGCCTGTGCCCAACAACAGCAGACTTGAAGGCTCCGGAACGGTGCTTGTAACAGTCACATCAGCCGGACTGGTCGTTGGAAGAATCCACGAGAAGTTGGAGTCGAGAAAGATAAGGTTGCTGAGGTCCACTGCACTCGCTCCCGGAGCAAACGCTGTAAATTGCAGCACCGCCAGGAACCCGCTGCCCGTCACTCCAGAGATCGC